>NZ_JBBHZG010000016.1:0-816 GCF_037482305.1 Pseudokineococcus sp. 5B2Z-1 | reverse complement strand
GTCCACGACCACCTCACCACCGCCGCGACCACCCGCACCGGCCCCCACGGGCGCAGCGACCCCCACGCCGCCACCACCGCCGGCCTCGCCGGCCCCCACCTCCTCACCACCGCCCGCGACACCCCCGCGGGCACCGGGCTGCCCGACCGCCGCGGCCTGGACGCCCGCCGCTTCGACGCCCTCGTCGACCTCGCCCTCACCAGCACCAGCACTCACCACGCTCCTGACACCGACCGCGACGCCGCAGACCGCGACGAAGACGGCGACCGNCGTCAGCACCACGACCGCACGACACCCCAGCACCCCCGCCCGGCCCGGCCGCGGCGTCCAGGTCGTCGTCGCCCTCACCAGCCTCCTCGGCCTCGACGACGAACCCGCCCACACCCCCGGCACCGGCCCGGTGCCCGTCGAGCACGTCCGCGAGCTCCTGGCCACCGGCGCCCCCTTCCGCCGCGCCCTGACCCACCCCCTCACCGGCCAGCTCATCGCCCTCGACGGCCACCTCATGACCACCGACCCACCCCCCGACGACCCCGGCGGGGACGACGACCCCAGCGGCAGAGACGGCCGTCCCGGCGGTGACCGCCCCAACGGTGACGACGGCAGCCCCGGCAGCCCCGGCAGCCCCGGCAGCGGTGACCACCCCGGTGCCCCCGCAGGCCCCGGCAGCGGTGACCACCCCGGTGACCCCGCAGGCCCCGGCAGCGGTGACCACCCCGGTGACCCCGCAGGCCCCGGCAGCTGTGACCAAGCTGGAGGCCCCGTCGACCCCGTCGACCCCGGCGGCACCAGCAGCACCGACCGCGCCGCCACCGG
>NZ_JBBHZG010000015.1:0-3592 GCF_037482305.1 Pseudokineococcus sp. 5B2Z-1 | reverse complement strand
TGTTCGTAGCTTGAGAACTGCACAGTGGACGCGAGCATCTTTATCTTTGTGGCCAAGTTTTTAAGGGCGTACGGTGGATGCCTAGGCACCAGGAGCCGATGAAGGACGTAGGAGCCTGCGATAAGCCTCGGGGAGTTGGCAACCGAACTGTGATCCGAGGATGTCCGAATGGGGGAACCCGGCTGGATTCATCTCCAGTCACCTGCACCTGAATATATAGGGTGTGTGGAGGGAACGTGGGGAAGTGAAACATCTCAGTACCCACAGGAAGAGAAAGCAACAGCGATTCCGTGAGTAGTGGCGAGCGAAAGCGGATGAGGCTAAACCGTGTGCGTGTGATACCCGGCAGGGGTTGCGTGCGCGGGGTTGTGGGACCCGTTGGCCTTCAGCTGCCGCTGAGGCGGGGAGTGATAAAGCCGCGTTGTAGTCGAAGGGTCTTGGATGGCCCGGCGTAGAGGGTGCGACCCCCGTAGACGAAACGATGTGGCCTCCTTGGACGGTGTTCCCGAGTAGCACGGGGCCCGAGAAATCCCGTGTGAATCTGGGGGGACCACCCCCTAAGCCTGAACACTCCCTGGTGACCGATAGCGGACGAGTACCGTGAGGGAAAGGTGAAAAGTACCCCGGGAGGGGAGTGAAATAGTACCTGAAACCGTGCGCCTACAAGCCGTCGGAGCAGGATTCGTCTTGTGACGGCGTGCCTTTTGAAGAATGAGCCTGCGAGTTAGTGGCATGTGGCGAGGTTAACCCGTGTGGGGAAGCCGTAGCGAAAGCGAGTCCGAACAGGGCGTCTTGAGTCGCGTGTCCTAGACCCGAAGCGAAGTGATCTACCCATGGGCAGGTTGAAGCGCGGGTAAGACCGCGTGGAGGACCGAACCCACCAGGGTTGAAAACCTGGGGGATGACCTGTGGGTAGGGGTGAAAGGCCAATCAAACTTCGTGATAGCTGGTTCTCCCCGAAATGCATTTAGGTGCAGCGTCGCGTGTTTCTTGCCGGAGGTAGAGCTACTGGATGGCCGATGGGCCCGACAAGGTTACTGACGTCAGCCAAACTCCGAATGCCGGTAAGCGCAGCGTGGCAGTGAGACTGCGGGGGATAAGCTTCGTAGTCGAGAGGGAAACAGCCCAGATCACCGGCTAAGGCCCCTAAGCGTGTGCTAAGTGGAAAAGGATGTGGAGTTGCGCAGACAACCAGGAGGTTGGCTTAGAAGCAGCCATCCTTGAAAGAGTGCGTAATAGCTNTCGTAGTCGAGAGGGAAACAGCCCAGATCACCGGCTAAGGCCCCTAAGCGTGTGCTAAGTGGAAAAGGATGTGGAGTTGCGCAGACAACCAGGAGGTTGGCTTAGAAGCAGCCATCCTTGAAAGAGTGCGTAATAGCTCACTGGTCAAGTGATTCCGCGCCGACAATGTAGCGGGGCTCAAGCACACCGCCGAAGCCGTGGCACTCCCATGATGAACCAGGCTCACCTTTGGGTGGGTCCAGGTNAGTGCGTAATAGCTCACTGGTCAAGTGATTCCGCGCCGACAATGTAGCGGGGCTCAAGCACACCGCCGAAGCCGTGGCACTCCCATGTTAGCCAGGCCCTCCTCTTTGGGGGTGGGTCCAGGTGTGGGGGTGGGTAGGGGAGCGTCGTGTGGGGGGTGAAGCGGCAGGGTGACCTAGTCGTGGACGCCACACGAGTGAGAATGCAGGCATGAGTAGCGAATGACGGGTGAGAAACCCGTCCGCCGGATGATCAAGGGTTCCAGGGCCAGGCTAATCCGCCCTGGGTAAGTCGGGACCTAAGGCGAGGCCGACAGGCGTAGTCGATGGACAACGGGTTGATATTCCCGTACCGGCGAAGGACCGCCCATGCCGGGGCCAGCGATGCTGAGTGCCTGAAGCCTCACCGGACTTTCGAGTCTGGTGTGGGTGGAACGCACGACCCAGACTGGTAGTAGGCAAGCGCATTAACAGGGGTGACGCAGGAGGGTAGCTTCCGCGTGGCGATGGTTGTCCACGTCCAAGGGTGTAGGGCGAGTCGTTGGTAAATCCGCGGCTCACATAAGCTNNNGGTGTGGGTGGAACGCACGACCCAGACTGGTAGTAGGCAAGCGCATTAACAGGGGTGACGCAGGAGGGTAGCTTCCGCGTGGCGATGGTTGTCCACGTCCAAGGGTGTAGGGCGAGTCGTTGGTAAATCCGCGGCTCACATAAGCTTGAGACCTGATGGTGAGCACGTAGTGCGAAGTGAGTGATCCCATGCTGCCGAGAAAAGCCTCGGCGCGAGGTTCTAGCCGCCCGTACCCTAAACCGACTCAGGTGATCAGGTAGAGAATACCGAGGCGATCGAGTGAATCGTGGTTAAGGAACTCGGCAAAATGCCCCCGTAACTTCGGGAGAAGGGGGGCCGATCGCGTGAACGCCCCTTGCGGGTGGGAGCGTGTGAGGCCGCAGAGACCAGGGAGAAGCGACTGTTTACTAAAAACACAGGTCCGTGCGAAGTCGCAAGACGATGTATACGGACTGACGCCTGCCCGGTGCTGGAACGTTAAGGGGACCGGTTAGCCCGTGAGGGCGAAGCTGAGAACTTAAGCGCCAGTAAACGGCGGTGGTAACTATAACCATCCTAAGGTAGCGAAATTCCTTGTCGGGTAAGTTCCGACCTGCACGAATGGCGTAACGACTTCTCCGCTGTCTCAACCGCGAACTCGGCGAAATTGCACTACGAGTAAAGATGCTCGTTACGCGCAGCAGGACGGAAAGACCCCGGGACCTTCACTATAGTTTGGTATTGGTGTCTGGTGTGGCTTGTGTAGGATAGGTGGGAGACTGTGAAGCGGGCACGCCAGTGCTGGTGGAGTCGTCGTTGAAATACCACTCTGGTCATACTGGGCGTCTAACTTCGGTCCGTGATCCGGATCAGGGACAGTGCCTGATGGGTAGTTTAACTGGGGCGGTTGCCTCCTAAAGTGTAACGGAGGCGCTCAAAGGTTCCCTCAGCCTGGTCGGTCATCAGGTGGTGAGTGCAAGTGCACAAGGGAGCTTGACTGCGAGACTGACGGGTCGAGCAGGGACGAAAGTCGGAACTAGTGACCCGGCCGTGGTGTGTGGAAACGCGGTCGCTCAACGGATAAAAGGTACCCCGGGGATAACAGGCTGATCTTGCCCAAGAGTCCATATCGACGGCATGGTTTGGCACCTCGATGTCGGCTCGTCGCATCCTGGGGCTGGAGTAGGTCCCAAGGGTTGGGCTGTTCGCCCATTAAAGCGGTACGCGAGCTGGGTTTAGAACGTCGTGAGACAGTTCGGTCCCTATCCGCTGCGCGCGTCGGAGACTTGAGAAGGGCTGTCCCTAGTACGAGAGGACCGGGACGGACGAACCTCTGGTGTGCCAGTTGTCCTGCCAAGGGCATGGCTGGTTGGCTACGTTCGGGAGGGATAACCGCTGAAGGCATCTAAGCGGGAAGCCTGCTTCGAGATGAGGTCTCCTTGCCACCTTGGGTGGTGTGAGGCTCCCAGGTAGACGACTGGGTTGATAGGCCGGGTGTGGAAGCGGGGTAACTCGTGGAGCTGACCGGTACTAATATGCCGATGGCTTGACCACTCTT
>NZ_JBBHZG010000014.1:3373-4010 GCF_037482305.1 Pseudokineococcus sp. 5B2Z-1 | reverse complement strand
GGTCCGGCGGGGGCCTCATCTCCCGAAAGGGTTGCCAATCGGCTTGCCCTCCAAGGATGCAAACGGTAGAGTATCTACCGTAAGCAGGACCGAGGGAGAGGGAGCAGGACATGAGCGAAACCGTCGAGAACATGGCCGACGAGGCCGTGGCGGCGCCCCCGCGCCGAGCCGGCGCCTGCCGCGCCCACACCGTCGGCCTGGAGGGCGACTACTTGGTCCCGCAGTGCGCCTGCCACCTGCTGCCCGGGCTGGCGCCGCGCACGACCCGGCGTAGCGCCGCGATCACGCTGGAGGCCGCCGCCGCCCGCCAGGGCGCCGCGCTCCAGGTCCGCGTGGCCGTCGCCAACCACGGCCCCATCCGCGCCCACTCCGTCGCCTACGCGGCGCGCATGGCCGACGAGTGGGGCGAGCGGGCCAGCGACCCGCTCGACGACGAGATGGTCACCCCGCCCCGGTGCCTGCGCGCCGCCTGGCGCGCGGCCGACAACGCCGCCGACCTCGCGGCCGAGGACCAGCCCCCCGCCACGGTCGAGTACGACCGCCCGACCTTCGCCGCGGGCTGGCAGGCCGATCACGACCGCCACGAGAACTACTCCCCGAACGCCCCGACGGGAGACGGCGACCTGTGAGCGCCGGG
>NZ_JBBHZG010000014.1:2699-3240 GCF_037482305.1 Pseudokineococcus sp. 5B2Z-1 | reverse complement strand
GGCCGCCGCCGCACCCGCGGCGGCGGCCCCCACCCCCGCCCGACCCACGAGCTCCCGGAGGCACCATGACCACGACCACCCGCACGCGCCCGGCGTCGCCGGTCCGCGGCACCACCTACTACGCCGTGGCCACCAACGAGCCCGGCGTCATCGGCCCCCGCTTCGTCTGCCTCGCCGGCTCCCGCTGGGGCGTCACCGTCGACGAGCCCCTCGGCTACGGCGGCGTCGTGTTCACCACCCGCGCCAAGGCCCAGGAGCACCACGCGAGCCTGCCGACCCACTACGAGGGCGGCGGCCGGCGGATCGAGCGCGTCGTCGTCGCCGTCCGCCTCACCAGCGGCGCCACCGCCCCCGGCGGCTGGACCCGCGCCGAGCCCGGCCACAGCGACGCCACCGCTGTCATCCTCGGCGGCTTCCGTTTCCACCGTTGCGACGGCCCCAACGGCCAGCGGCTCTGCGGGACGTGCCTGGGCGAGGCCCACCAGCGCTGCACCGTCCGCCCGCACCCCTGAGCCCCGGCGGCGTGGGCCCGAGGGCCCAC
>NZ_JBBHZG010000014.1:0-2663 GCF_037482305.1 Pseudokineococcus sp. 5B2Z-1 | reverse complement strand
CCCCCCCCCCCCCCCCCCCCCCCCCCCCCCCCCCCCCCCCCCCCCCCCCCCCCCCCCCCCCCCCCCCCCCCCCCCCCCCCCCCCCCCCCCCCCCCCCCAGCCCCCTGGGCCCCCGGGCCCACCGACCACCGCCACGAGGAGACAGCCATGACCACCGCCACCCGCCCCACCGAGGCCGACGGCGCCGACGACTCCCCCACGATGCGCGCCGCCCTCGCCGCCCACGGCCTCGCGGACCGCTTCGTCCCCGCCGTCATCGGAGACGGCTTCCACCAGGTCGGCCCGCTCGAGGTCTACGTCGAGCCCGACGACGACGAGGTCCCCGTCTGGGTCATCACCGGCCGCCTCGCCGCCCCCGCCGCCCCCGACGGCCTCCACTTCCGGGCCGAGCGCCCCACCGCCGAGACCGCCGCCGCCGAGGTCGCCGCCCGCCTGCCCGCCGCCGATCAATGGCAGCGCGACCAGGCCACCACGACCACCGCGCCCACGAGCACGCCCGGCCCGCCGATCACCACCGGCCGCAGCGACCAGCGCGCGCTGGACGCCATCGCCACCGTCCTCGGCTCCCCCGCCACCTGGACCGACCCCGCAACCATCGTCGAGACCGTCGCCCACATCGTCGAGAGCACCGACCGCCCCGCCGGCACCACCGGCCCCGGCGGGGCGGTCTGGGCCCGCCGCTTCCGCGAGTCCACCGGACGCGAGCCCGTCGCCCGCTTCCTCCCCTGACCCGACCGCCCGCGCCCACACCCGGCGCCCGGCCGAGCTGCCGGGCGCCGGCGCCCGACCCACCGGACCCGCCTACGGCGGGACAGCCCCCCCGCCCCGGCGCGGGGGCTGCGCCCGCACGCCCGCCCCCCGCGTGTCGCTTGTCGTCCAACCACCCAAACGCTACCGTTCCTAACCTTCGGACCCTTGGAGCAAACGTGACCACACACGTCCTCGCCCTGGCCAACCAGAAGGGCGGCGTCGGCAAGACCTCCATCACCGTCGGCCTCGCAGACGCCCTCGCCCGCCAAGGCCGCCGCGTACTCGTCATCGACGCCGACCCCCAGGCCAACGCCACCGCCAACCTCGGCATCGACCAGGCCCCGCAGTTCACCCTCAACGACGTCCTCGCCGTCGACCCCACCACCCGCACCGTCGCCCCCGGCGTCATCGCAGAAGCGATCGTGCCGGCGGGGGAGGGGTGGACCGGCGTCGACGTCGTCGCCGCCGAGCTCGCCCTGTCCAACCGCGAACAGGACCAAGACCCCGGCCGCGAGGCCCGCCTGCGGACCGCGATGGACGGCGCCCTCGACGCCTACGACGTCGTCCTCATCGACTGCCCGCCCAACCTCGGCCAGCTCACCATCAACGCCCTCACCGCCGCCGACGCCGCCCTCCTGGTCACCGAGCCCCGCGCCCCCAGCGTCGACGGCCTGACCCAGATGACCCGCACCGTCGGCACCGTCCGCCAGCACTACAACCCCGCCCTGCGCCTGGCCGGCGTCGTCGTCAACCGCCACCGCACCGACCGCCGCGACCGCGTCGAATGGGTCGACCAGCTCCGCGAGGACTACGGCACCCGCCTCCTCGAGCCCTACCTGCCCGAGCGCGAAGTCATCGCCGTCGCCACCAGCGCCGCCGCACCCCTGTCCGCCTACGGACCCCGCGGCCGCGACGTCCTCGACGCCCTCACCGCCATCGCAGACCAAATCACCACCACCACCGGAACCGCAGGAGCGACCGCATGACCACCCCCGCCCGCCGCCGCGGAGTCCGCCCCACCGCCGACGACCTCGGGCGCGTCGACCAGACGCCCGCGCCCACACCCCCGGGCAAGCTCGCCAAGGCCGCCCCCCAGGACCCCGTCATCGGCGCCCCACAGGACGCACCCGCAGCCAGGGAGTCCAACCGCTCCGCCGCCGACGTCGTCCGCGAGAGCGCCGGCAAGCGCAAGGTCGGCTACGTCCAGGACGCCGACGACACCGCCCGCGCCCGCGCCGCCTACAACTGGACCCGCGCCAACACCGGCACCCGCTCATTCTCCGACTTCATCGCCAACGCCGTCATGGCCGAGGTCGAGCGCCTGGAAAAGGAATACAACGGCGGCAAGGCATGGGCCGGAATGCACGCCGGCGAAATCCCCACCGGCCGCCCCCTCGAGTAATCTTTCGGAGGAAAAGTGACTCAGTCGCATAGTCCCGGCGAAGCCACCCTGTTCGCCTACGCGGAGGAGGGGGTCGACCCGCATGAGGTGCAACTCCGCCTGAACCAGGAAGACGAAGACGCCTTCCGTCGACTCCCCCGAGGCGACGACGACGGGCCTTGGGTCACCGTCTTCGACGAGCTGACTGGCACGTTCTTCGACGTCCGCCCAGCGACCTGCGGCGCGGACTGCTTCTGCGCTGCCGAAGCGCGACCGTCTCAGCGATCAACCTAGTAGTTCCATGACGATCCACGCTGGCGCGGCTGCCGCCTGTCGTGTCTCTCGCAGGAAGTCGGCTTCGCCTCCTGCCTGCTCGCCTCGCCTGTCGTAGGTGGTCACTGCCGCGCAGAGCAGGGGGAGCGGGGTACTCGAGCTGGGGGTCGACGCCCGCCGTGGGTGGGTGGTGGTGGGTGCGGGGCCACGTCTGGGTGGGGCGTCTGCGTCGCTCAGTCGACCGGAGGAGGCCACACCG
>NZ_JBBHZG010000013.1:467-4631 GCF_037482305.1 Pseudokineococcus sp. 5B2Z-1 | reverse complement strand
CCGGTGTCTCCCCCGTCACCGGACCGGCGCCCCGACCAGGTGAGGCCCTCCCCCCGCGGCCAGCTCGGCACCAGGGCGCTGTGGACAGCCCCCACCGGCCGCCCGCGGCGGCGGCCACAGTGGCCCGGTGCAGCTGCGCCTGAGCGTCCACGCCACCGGCCCCGACCTCGTGGCCTACCGCCGCGACGGCGTCGAGCACTCCCGCTGGCCCATCACCCCCAGCGACCCCTTCGTCGAGCTCGAGCACCTCGCCCACCCGGCACCAGCCGAGCCCGCCGGCCCGCACCTGGCCTCGACCGCGGCCCTCGAGGAGGCCCTGGCCCGCCAGGGCTACCAACGCCTCACCGACTGGGCCCCCGGCCCCACCGGTCCCGTCTGCGAGGTCACCCTCCGCGCCACCTGAGACGACGCCCCGCACCGCGCCCCCGGGCGCCCGGTCCGGCCCACGTCACCGGGGCAGGCCCGTTGTCGGTGGCCGCGCCTACCGTGGCGGCCATGCCCCCCGCAGACCGGCGCCCCTGGGCCGTCGTCGCCCGCGAGGTCTGCGCGACCCCGGTCAGCACCGTCCTGGGGCCGCTGGCCTTCGTCGGCCTGGGCGTGTGGCTGATGGCCTCCACGCCGGCGTGGTGGGTCGGCCTGTTCGTGCTGCTCGCCGGCGTGGCCCTGCTCGTCCGCGGCGTCGTCAGCCTCGTGGTCGTGGCCACCGGCTACGCCGGGCCGAGCTGGTGGCGCCAGGCCACCGGGCGCGACGTCGACGCCTGAACGACCCCCCGCTCCCCCGCTGTTCACTTAGGGCGCCCCTCGCCCCCACGTGGACGGCCCGAGCTCGCACGCGGCTCCACCCGCCCACACCGGGGACGACGGGACCCACCCCTCACCAGGCCCGCACCCCCGCCGGCTGACGCCGACCGGGCACGGCCCCCCTCCCGCCACGGCCAGGCCCTCGAGCGCGCAGCAGCACGGGCCGCTGCTCTGCCCCCGTCCCCTCCCGATACATGCCGTCCGTCGGCGTCGACGGCGGGGTCCAGGGTGGCCCGCAGGCCATCGCGCAGCGACGCGGCACGCGCCCTTGACGCCGCCGGCGGCGCTGACACCCTCCGGCGTCGGGAGGGGACCCCAACCTCCGGTCGTCATCTGCTCGACCTGCCGGGGCCTGCGGCCCTTCTCGGAGCGGCCTACGGCCGCACAGCGCCCATCTGGGCGACGCGACGTCCCCACCCGTAGAACTGTGCCGGTCGGTCAGTGGTGGTGGGCGTGTGGCCACGACCCATCGGGGTCCCTCCGTCCCTCAGACGACCAGAGGAGGCCACACCCGGCGGCCGGCCGCTGCGCTCTGCGGAGGGCACCCCGTGATCCCTCGTCGACGAAGAGCGTGTCGACGAAGCATCACGGGGACCCCGCCCTCCTCCGCCGACCACCGGGCGCGGCATGGCTGCGCCTCGCCTGAGCAACGGAGGAACCCCGCCAGCTCACCAGAGGTCTGCCCCGCGCCCGAAGTCCGTAGCCGGCGCCGCAAGCGGCACCGGAGACGCGGGGGCGCTGCCCCCACACCCCCGGCCCTCGCTGCCGAAGGTGCCCCCTCCGACCCCGCCGCGCGCACCCCGCGCACGGACGGCACCCGGTCAAAAAGGGTTGCCGATCGGATTGCTACTCAAGGCTACAAACGGTAGAGTATCTACCGTAAGCAGGAGCGAGTGAGAGGAAGCCGAAGATGAGCAACAACGAGGAGCGTCCGGTGCGGATCACCGCCCGTCAGGCCGCGCAGATGGTGGACGGCGGCGCTGACACCACGGTCCTGCCCTTCCTCGTCACCTACCACGGCTCCCTCGTCGACCTCCACGGCGAGGCGTGGCACATCGGGGACTGCGTCTGCGCCGAGTGCTACGGCGCGGGCTGGGCCGTCCGCCGCCACGCGCTCGTCACCCTCGCAGGCGACCTCCTGAGCCACGTCGGCCCGACCTCCTGGACGCCGGTCGTGGAGGAGCCGCCCTGCATGCACCCCGACCCCGAGGACGGGGCGCCTTGCCCCGGCTGCGGCCAGATCGACCACTGACCTAACGGTAGACATAGAAGGGAAAGAAGCCATGAGTACCAACGGCGACGACGAGCGCAGCACCCCCGAGCAGGACGAGCAGGCCCCCCGCGTGGCCCGCCTGTGGGTCTCCAACAGCGGGCGCGTCGCGTGCGACGCCCACGGCGGCATGTACCTCGCGGTGGCCGTCGAGCAGGCGCCCCGCCGCCGCCACCACACCACGCCGCTCGACGCCTGGGAGGGCTACACCGCCCGCGAGGTCGCGCTGTACCTCGACGGCGACACCTCGGTCCTGTCCTGCGAGGACAGCCGGTGCGGCGCCCGGATCGGCCCGAGCGCCTGACCGTCCGGGCGACGGTCGGCGCCGCGAACCCCGAGGGCACGCGGCGCCCCTCAGCCGCCCGGCTGGACACCACCCCACCCGAGCACCACCCGAGCGAGGAGCACGCCATGAGCGAGAGCACCACCACCCCGGCCCTCGAGGTCGCCGCCGCCGTCGAGACGACCGACGCGCCGACCCTGGTCCACGTCGACCCCGCGACCCTGGTCCTGGCGACCAACGTCCGCGTCGACGCCCGCCTGGACAAGCCGTTCCTGGCCAGCATCCGTGAGCGCGGCGTCCTGGTCCCGGTCGTGGCCCACCGCACCGACAACGGCGCCCTGGCCGTCCTGATGGGCCAGCGCCGCACCCTCGCCGCCGTCGAGACCGCACGGCCCACCGTCCCGGTCCTGGTCGTGGCCGACCTGGCCGAGGCCGACCGGCTGGTCGACCAGATGGGCGAGAACGACCATCGCGCGGCCCTGCGGACCGGTGAGCGGGTCGCCGCCTTCGCGCAGTTGAGCGCGCTGGGCGTCTCCGCCGCCCAGATCGCCAAGCGCACCGCGACCAAGCGCGCCGACGTCGACGCCGCCCTGACCGTCGCGGGCAGCGGCATCGCCAGCGGCGCCGCCGACCGCTACGACTTCCTCACCCTCGACCAGTCCGCCACCCTGGCCGACTTCGAGGACGAGCCCGAGACGATCAAGGCCCTGGTCGTCGCCGCCCGTGACGGGCAGTTCGAGCACGTCGCCCAGCGCGCCCGCGACCTCCGCGCCCTGCGCCGCCAGGGCGAGGAGGTCGCCGCTGACCTGGCCGAGCGCGGCGTGCCCGTGGTCGAGCGCCCCAACTACGACGACGCGGCGTCGCCCCTGTCGGAGCTGAAGCACGACGACGAGCCCCTGACCGCCGAGAAGCACGCGCAGTGCCCGGGCCACGCCGCCTACATCCGCCCGCTCATGCAGTGGGTCGACGTCGAGCCCGCCGAACCGGGCGAGGGCGAGCCCGCCGCCGAGGACCCGGCCGAGGCCGAGAGCCTGGCCGACCCCGCCGAGGACGACGAGGAGGTCTGGTACGACGACGACGAGGCCGTGTGGGACACCCCCACCGCCACCGGCGCCGGGCGTCAGCGGGTCGAGACGATGGTCGCCACCTACGTCTGCACCGACCCCAAGGCCCACGGCCACGTCTCCCGCTGGGGCGCGGGCACCGGCGCCAGCACGCGGACCCTCGCCGCCGACATGAGCGAAACCGAGCGCGAGCAGGCCAAGGCCGAGCGGCGCGACGTCATCGAGTCCAACCGCGCGTGGACCTCCGCCGAAACCGTCCGCCGCGACTGGCTGCGCCAGTTCGCCACCCGCAAGAGCGCCCCCAAGGACGCCCCGCAGTTCATCGCCGCCACCCTGGGCGACGGGTGGGCGCTGTCCAAGGCCAACGAGGGCGGCCACCGCCTCGCGTGCGACCTGCTCGGCGTCCAGAGCAGCGGCGGCTACGGGCGGCGCCCGGTCCTGGTGGACGAGAAGGTCAGCGGCCCCCGCGCCCAGGTCATCACCCTGGTCCTGCTGCTGGCTGCCGCCGAGGAGGCCACCGGCAAGCACTCCTGGCGCAACGTCTCCGCCGACACCACCCGCTACCTCCGGTGGATCGAGGCCCAGGGCTACACCCTGTCCGACGTCGAGCGCCGCGCCTGCGGGGAGGACCCCCTGCCCGTCGAGCCCGCAACGACCGCCGAGCCCGTCCACCTGGACGCCGACGACGAGCCCGACGACGAGGACGACCAGCCCGACGAGTGACCACCCCGGAGGGGCGCCCCGCG
>NZ_JBBHZG010000013.1:0-330 GCF_037482305.1 Pseudokineococcus sp. 5B2Z-1 | reverse complement strand
GCCCCGCGCGGGGGCGCCCCTCCCCCCGGCGGCATGCCGGGCGGGCGAACAACCCGAGCGGACCCGCCTACGGCGGGACAGCCCTGCCCGCGACGCCCGCACCACCGGGTCGGCCCGCGCGCCCCGAGCTCGCGCGGCCCGAGGTGCCCAGCGGACCCGCCTTCGGCGGGGCAGTGCTTCCCCCACTACCCCCGCCGCGGGGGCTGCGCCCGCACGCCGGCGTCGAGCCAGTCACGCGCTCGAGGTCGCCGCTGGTCGGTGGTGGTGGGTGCGGGGCCACGTCTGGGTGGGGCGTCTGCGTCGCTCAGTCGACCGGAGGAGGCCACACCG
>NZ_JBBHZG010000012.1:0-4819 GCF_037482305.1 Pseudokineococcus sp. 5B2Z-1 | reverse complement strand
GAGCGCCGCCCGGCGCCGCTGGCCCTGGGACAGGTGGTGCGGCGCGCGGTCGGCGACGTCGCCGAGCGCCACGTCGGCGAGCGCGCGGTCGACGCGGGCGCGCAGATTTTGGCTGTGTGAGTCTCCCGTGTCCCCGAGCGGGCCCACGACCGCGGCCCAGTGGGCGAGATGGCCCGCGCAGTACCAGCAACCGCGGCGGCGGTCGCGGTGAGCGCGCGGGTCGTGGGGTGAACGCCGGTGTCGAGGGCCCGCCCTCGCTGCTCGTCGAGGGTCTGGCCTTCGCCCACCCCGACGGGCGCCAGGTGCTCTTCGGCGTCGACCTCGCGGTCACCGCCGGCGAGCGGGTCGCGCTGCTGGGCCCCAACGGCGCCGGGAAGACGACGCTCGTGCTGCACCTCGTCGGCGTCCTCGGGGCGGTGGCGGGTGGGACGGGCGCCGGGCGGGTCGTCGTCGGCGGCCTCGAGCTCGGCCGACGCACGCTGCCGGAGGTGCGCCGGCGCGTCGGCGTCTTGCTGCAGGACCCGGACGACCAGCTCCTCCGCCGACCGTCGGGGACGACATCGCCTTCAACCTCACCAACGCGTAGGGGACAGCGTTGCCCAGTGACACTAGGTTACTTCGCAAGTTGTCACGATGGGCAGCGTCAAGCTCCTGAGAGGACGGTGCAAGTATGGTTTCCCTCGAGGCCGCCGGCTTGTACGTGGCGCAAATGGGCGCGAAGACGGCAGGAACGTTGGCCAGCCAACTATTGCGGGAGAGGCATTGGCCTCAACGCACTGCAAAAGCGGCCTTTAGTGGCCTGCCGCGGCCTCGCCCACGCCGCCAGCTGGTTCGGTGGCTCAGACAACCAGACACTCTGTCTAAGGTTCTACTCGCGCCGCAGGCGCCAGGCCCAACAGCCGTCGCCGCACTTGAGTCTGCTCTGCGGAGAGACGGCCGCTGGTCCCGCCTCCCGCATGCCACGCAGAGGGAGCGCGCCACTCGGGTCGCCACCAGACTCTACGATGCGATCCTGTCCGAGCACAGCGCGACATGGTCCACTAGGATTGCAGCAGTACGCGTCTCCGGAAAACTTGAGGCCCAAAGCGCGGCGCTCGCTGACCTGCAAGGTGGCCTGCGCCGCCTACAAGCGAGCCACGACAAAGCGTTCGACCAGGGCAATGAGCACTCCCTCGAGGCCCGCCTCCCCCGACTACCGGCGGCGCTGCATGAGGTGGTTCGACGAGCATGGACCGAGGACCAGCAACACACTTGGTGGCTAATCGAATCTCTAACCGAGACATCAGTCGACCCACTCGATGTCATAGCGGAATGGACTAGGCTCCGCCCTTCCTGGCTGGAGGATGCCGGCCCACACGCCACGCTCGCCGCGGCGGAGTTAGCGCTCGCTTACGAGGGACAGGCTCTGGGGCGTGAGCTCCTCTTGCTGGCGGCTCAACGCGGCACCATCGAGCGCCAAACTCTCATCGCTAGAGCCGCGTTCACTGATCTGACGCGTGACCGCGTCGGAGCTAGGCGCACCCTAGCCTTAGCCGGAACTCCCACAGAGAGCCCCTCGCCGTTTGTCCGAGCTGTCGACCGACTAGTCGAAGAAGACTGGGATGGCGTCCACTCGATACTCGACACTTGGTCGCCCAGGAACGCGACTGACCTCTTCCGACGCTGGCTGATCGCCGATACCGCTCTCCTCCTGGCCGCAAATAGCGACGCACCGATCGGCCCACTCTTAGCCCTCTCCATCGAGCCAACAAGATCCTTCCTTGAGCGAGCTTGGCGAGCCGATATCGCGATTGCGCAGGCCACCCGGCTTGTAACGCTGGTTGGCCTGGGACAGTCCAGGCGTCCCATGTTCCACTTACAAGAGGCTCGCCGGCTGGCCCTCATGGCACGCGATTCCCGGCGCATCTGGCGCGGCGAGACGGCCACGGCGGTAGCCGCCGCATGCGAAGCCGCTTTCTTTGCTGGCGACGTGGACGCCGTGCTTGAGCTTGGGACCGTCCATGGCGAGGCCACGCCACGCGAAGCCGCATCACCTCTCGTTCTGGCTAAAGTCGCCGTCGCGATGGCCCTCCGCGGGGAAAGCATCGACGCGCTCGACCTCAGCCACCTTGACGCCTTCGACCGAGAACGAGCCCTTGCGCATTCGGCATCCCAACATGGCGGTGACCCGGAGCACCATTGGAGCGCCGCGGTAGCCGCCTCTGGGGATGATGAGTCGAAGCGGGCAGTAGCGCTAGCGGGTCTTGCTGGCACAGGCGCAAGAGTCTTGCCGAATATGGACTACTTGATCCAGCATCATCCAGCGACAGCCGCACAGATCCTCGCTATAGGGGAACTGGCGCGCGGCGAACATGACCAGGTAGTTGAACGCTTCCGCGGCCGCGCCGGCGATGACCTGCAATCTGCCACTCTTCTAGCGCAAGCATATGACTCAGCGGGCGACACGGCTGCGGCGATCGACGTATACCAGCAGGCGGGGCGACGCTTCGCCGACCCAGATCTACTGTTCAACGCGGCCATATTGATGCATAAGGCCGACCGCGCCCCTGAGGCTAAGGACTTAGCACTCCAGATACTTGCATCGGAGTCTGCAGCCTGGCCAGGCCGCGCGAGAGCGCTGCACTTCGCAGCTCAAATGGCAGCGGAAGCCGACGACTTGCCCGCCGCCACGGGCTTCCTCACGTCATGCCTAGATATCGACCCTGCCCACACCTACAGACGCTGGGACCTGATCCGGTTGCATCTGGCGCGAGCCGACACGACTTCCGCCTGGCGCACTTTTCAGGAGCACCCGACCCTACTTACGCCCCAAGACCTCCGCCAAGCCATCGCTTGGCTAACGCTCTTTCGAGAGGAGGGGAACGCCGAGCAGTTGGCAAGGGGCGCGGTGGAGTTGACGCACAGATTCCCGGACGATGAGCACTTGGCCGCGAAGGCCGTCGCTAGCGTCCTCCTGCCAGGCCCAAAGACTGACGCACCCCTGAGTGACGACCTGCTGGCAGAGGTGCAAGGCATGATCGCCGAGTACTTGCGGCGGTGGCCAGAAGGTGCCATACAAAGCATTGCAGTCGACCCAGACGATCCTGCAGCCATGCTCACACGACTACACGAAGCGACGCAGGGCGACTCTCGCGCGAGGGCGTTCCGTCGAATAACAGAAGGTCGAGTAGCGCGCGGCGAGATGCCCTTGGGTTTACTGAGCGCCACGTCCAGCAAAGCCTACTCCGAGATACTGCTTACGCGGGGCCTGGGAGTCCTACCCGCCTCAGCGCCTCATAGTAGCGAGCATGCTCTCTCTGTGACGGAGGCCTATGCTGCACTCGGCGGCCCTTGCATCGTGGATGCCTCAGCCCTAGTCGCCGTACTACAGTTACCTCAGGAAGATCGCGAGCATCTTATGCGGGCCTTCACCGCTTGCGAGATCATCGACGAGACTTTGATGGATGTGCGGAATGGGCGAGACTCCTTGTCCACCAAAAGCACCGTAAGCATAGGCTATGACGAAGTAGAGCAGCGCAGCGTCATACATGAGTTGCCAGAGGAGCAGGCAGAACGGTTCGCCGAATCGGCAGTGGACCTGCTAGACCTCGCCTTAGCCATGCCGCGACGACGTTCACTGTTGCCTCAGAGTGGCAACGCGAAGGCCGCCGCGGACGCCGGCGGCGGCAGCTTCAGCCCCTGGCTCCCTACACTGCAGACCGCCGGTTCTCTCGGAAGACCCCTTTGGAGCGACGACGCGTCGCTGCGTTCCCTCGCGCGGTCCATGGGCATCGGAGCATTTGGATCTGCCGCTCTTATTACGGCGGCGGGGTCGCGCAGACCTGAAGGCGCCGAATGGAGTGTTGAGATGCACACGCGCTTGGCGCGGGCGTCTGTGGCGGTGCCCTTGACTGAGAGCCTCTTGCATGTCGTCGCCGACCACGATTTATGGCAACCCTTAGGCGCCGCGGCGCTCCTCGGCGATGCCACCTTATGGGCGAACCTACAGCACGCGTACACACTTTTGAATTCCGTGGCTTCTCAGGTAGCGGCGAAGAGCCCGGACAGCCTTGGAGGCTGGGCGTTCCGATGCGCTCGAGGACTGTCTTACGCCTACCCCGACGTCTTAACAGCTGCCAAGGCAGCGGGGACGGCGTTCGCCATAATCCTGCGTCAGGCTAAGACACCATCGTCGGCGGTGCCAGATCTCTTAGCAGCCATGCGCGCTGGGCTCTCCGACGCCGCGGTCGACCCGCAATGCGTTGCAGATCCCTTGTACGTTTCAGCTCTCCACTTGCGCGCCACCATGCTGAGTGAGGGCGAAGCCGCCGCCGCCCAGTGGATCAGCGCCTACTTTTCTGCCCTCGACAAGGATGATAAGGAGATTGTCGAAGCAAGCATAGACGCTTTCACTCAGGGCGTCGATCACCGACGCGCCGGGGGATGACTAAGGCGTGCCCATCGAAAGCGGCGCGTGGGCCCATGATGGCTGGATGCAACAGCGGTGAATGCAGGGGTAGCCGGCGGAAATCTACCGAGTGGCACTTAGGAGTTGTACGCCCCAAGCGGTTGACGCCGCTGACTGAGATCGTCCTGCCGTACGCCGTGCTTATCGTCGGCTTCAACTTGGTAGCCGTCGGAGCCGCCTGATGCCCCGCTGAAACTGACGTCACTGGCGCCCTACGGGCGAGAGAGGCGGGTGACACGAAGCATGGCGAGGCGGCGTGTCAATTGGCCGACGGCGGCGGCAGCGCGCGCGGGTCGAGGCCGAAGGGCAGCTCGAGGCGGTGGGCGCGCAGCAGCGCGGCGTCGGCGAGCAGGTCGCGCGTCGGGCCGTCGG
>NZ_JBBHZG010000011.1:0-45345 GCF_037482305.1 Pseudokineococcus sp. 5B2Z-1 | reverse complement strand
CCGACAGCAGCGTCACCTGGACCTCACCCCTGGGACAGACCACCACCGTCCCCGGCCCACCCCTGCTCCCCCGCCCCCCCGCACCCACCCCGCCAGGAGCCGACCACCCCGCCCCCGTCGCACCGGTCCCGGCCACCAACACGGACGGCACGCCCCGACACGACGGCACCGACGCGACGCCCGAACCCGCGCGAAGCGACGACCACGCCCTCACCAGGAGCGGCGCCAGCGCGACGTCGACGACCCGCCGACCCGCCGCGACCTGGCGCATCGCTGCCGCCGGCTACCGCCTCGTCCCGGCCACGCGCACCACCACGGGCGCACGACACCACCAGCACCACGCGGATCCCCTCGACGCCACCGCGTACGACCAGGGAACCCTCGACACCTGTGGCCGCCGCGACGACGTCCACGACCTCGACGGCCACGTCGAGCTCCACCCCCGCCTGCTCGTCGGCCACCCCTACCCGACCGACGACCTCGCCCACCGCGACACCGNCCGCGACGACGTCCACGACCTCGACGGCCACGTCGAGCTCCACCCCCGCCTGCTCGTCGGCCACCCCTACCCGACCGACGACCTCGCCCACCGCGACACCGGCTGGACCCGCGACGAGCACCACCGCCAGCACGAGCCCCTCACCGACCACCCGGCACCCGCGACCGCCGCCCTCGCCCACGGCGCCGACCACGGCGGCTGGGGCGCGGGCCCTCCGCCCTTCTAAACCGCTCGTGGTGGCACGACCGCCACCGGAGAGCGGCTGACGGCGGCGGACCTCAGCAGCGGGGGATCTCGGGTGGAGGTCCCGCCGGAGCTGATGACGGCACAGGTGCCACGAGCGGCCGTCGCACCGGTGCGCCGCACGCAGAGCGCGCCGGCGGCGTCGTCGTCGGTGCTGGTGCGTGTCCCGGCTCGGCGGCGGCGCGCTCCTCAGCCGGCGCGCGGGTCGGCGACGAGCAGCGGCACGTGCGTCTCGTCGTCGGTACGCCCACCGTGCATCCCGACCAGGCCCTTGAGCTGGGGGCGCTGCGTCCGCGAGTCGTGCACTGAGGTGCCCGGCGCGCAGGAGACGACGACGTCGCCGATGCGCGGGAGGACGTGCGGGGCGACGGGGCCGAACCAGCCCGCGGCGACGGCCTCGTCACGGGCGAGCACCTGCGCGTCCGGGCCGAGCCGCTCGCGCCAGCGGGCGAGGACGGCGTCCGCCTCGCCGGGCGCGCAGTAGAGCATCGGTGCCCGGGGCTCCCCGCCGGACAGGGGCACCCCGAGAGCGAGGTCGGCGTCCTCGGCGAGGTCGAGGCGGGCGCCGAGGGGGACGTCGACCATCCCGTGGTCGGCCGTGACGAGGAGCAGCGCGTCGGCGGGGAGGCGGCGCGCGAGCTGGCGCACCGCGAGGTCGACCTCCGCCAGCTCGCGCTCCCACGCCTCGCTGCGCCACCCCGACTCGTGGCCGGTCTTGTCGAGGTCGCCCCAGTAGACGTAGACGAGCGTGCGCGGGGCGCTGCGGATGGCGGAGGCGGCGGCATCCACGCGGTCCTGCAGCGAGCGGGCAGCGATGTACTGCGGCCCCCTCAGCGCCGCCTCGGTGAGACCGCTGCCGGCGAAGTGCGGCGGGCCCACCTGCACGCACGCGACGCCGGCCCCGCCGAGGTGCTCGAAGACCGTCGGCGCCGGCTGCCACTCCCGCGGGTCCACGGCAGGGTCCCAGGCGAGCTCGTTGAGCAGGACCCCGCGGCCCGGGTCGAGGACCTCGTACCCGACGAGGCCGTGGGCCCCCGGCAGCAGTCCCGTCCCGAAGGAGCCCATCGACGTCGCCGTCGTGGACGGGTGCCCGGCGCGCAGGACGTGCGCCGCGCCGGACCGCAGCTCCCCGAGCCACCCGGCGGAGCGGCCGGCGGCCTGCAGGATCCGGTCGCCGAGGCCGTCCACGAGCAGGACGCACACCCGCGGGGCCTCGGGCAGCTCGACCGGCACGGGACGCAGGGGAGCGCCCAGCGCCGCGGCCGCGGCGGGCAGCACGTCCGCGAGGGCGCCGGCCGTGGCCGGCCGGGCGGCGCCGCCCGGCCGGCCACGGCCGGCGCCCTTGCGGACGTGCTGCCCGCCGCGGCCGCGGCGGGCAGCACGTCCGCGAGGGCGCCGGCCGTGGCCGGCCGGGCGGCGCCGCCCGCTCCCGACGGCTCGGGCCGGCCGCTCCCCCGGCCCCCGCTCACGTCGGTCCCGGCCCGGGTCCCGTGGACGTGGCGGCCGAGAGGGCGGCGGCGAAGCGCAGCGCCCGGGCGACGGCGTCGGCGCCGTCGGCGGCGGCGCTGACGCGCAGGACGACGTCGTCGCTCGACAGCGAGCCGCTGTAGCCGTGGTCGGCGTCGCACTGCGGGTCGGCGCACGAGGCGGGCTCGAGGTCCAGGCGCTGCACCGATCCCCACCCGATCGTCACCGTGAGCTCCGCGGCGGGGTCCCCCGCCCGGTAGAGGTCGGGCCGCTGGACCACGTGGGACAGGAGCACCGAGCGCACCTGCTGCAAAGGCACGGCCTCCGTCGACGCCGCGGCGGCGTGCGCGCGCGGGGAGCCGGAGCCCTCGGCGACGAGGTCGGTGCCGTCGTCGGCGTGGGCGACGACGAGGCGGGTCGGGGTCAGCACGACCACCGTGACGTGGCGGCGGACCTCCTCGCCGTCGAAGGTCGTCTCCTGGTGCACGAGGTGGGCGCGCGCCTCCTCGCCGCCGAGGGCGACCGCCACGACGTCGGCGACGAGCGCGGGGTAGTAGCCCGCGTGCTCCACCGCACGCCGCAGGTCGGGCGCCAGCGCGTCGCCGGGCGCCGGCGAGGACCGGCGGCCGGCGGGGGTGCGGCCGGAGGGGCCGGAGGAGCGGGGCGGGCGCGACGAGGGCACGGCCCGCATCGTGCCACCCGCCACCGACGCTCCCGCGCCCCGCGCCGGGGCGGCCACGGCTACCGTCGCGCGCGTGGACGACGACGCGGTCGCGACGGCGGGACCGGCGGCGCGCAGCGCCCGGCGCCGCTCCTGGTACGGCACCAAGAAGCACGTGAAGCGCGCCGCCTCGGCGCCGCTGGTCGCCCCGGTGCTGCACGCCGTCGTCGAGCGTCGCAGCGGCACGGCCGCGGCGAGCCGGCTGCCCGCGCCGGCGACGGTGCGGCGCGTGCAGGGCCGCGTCGCCGGCCACGAGTTCACGATGCTCTCCCCCGCCCGGTGCGTCGTCGCCAAGGAGCTCCACTGGGGCGGGGGCCGGCGCCCGGGCGCGGCCGACCAGCTCGCGCTCGAGGTCTTCGCCCGCCTCGTCCCCGGTGCGCGCACGGTCCTCGACGTCGGCGCCTACACCGGGGTCTTCTCCCTCGTGGCCGCCCTCGCCGAGCCCGCGGCGCGCGTGCACGCCTTCGAGCTCGTGCCCGCGAACGCCGTGGCCCTGCTCGACAACCTGCTGGCCAACGACCTCCTGCCGCGCGTCGAGGTCCACCTCGCCGGCGTCGGCCGGGACGGGGGCACCCTGCGCGTCCCCTCCGGCCGCGGCGGCTCCGCGCTGCCGGACTTCCTCTCGACCGGCGAGGAGGTCGCGGACGGCGTCCTCGTGCCGACGACGTCGCTCGACGCCCTGCTCGACCGGACGCCCGGCGGGACGGGACCCACCGTGGCCAAGATCGACGTCGAGGGCGCCGAGGGAGAGGTCCTGCGCTCGGGCCGCCGCCTGCTGGAGGCCTCGCGCCCCGACCTGCTGCTCGAGCTGCTGCCCGCCGCCGACGTCCCGGCGGTCGAGGCCGCGCTCGCCGAGCTGGGCCACCGGGCCCTGCTCGTCACCGACGACGCGCTCGTCGAGCACGACCGGCCCCACGCCGACCCCGTGCACCGGGACTGGCTGCTGACGACGAGGACGCCCGAGGAGCTCCGGCGCCTCGGCGTGCCGGTCCGCGCCCTCGGCACCTGATCGCCGCGGGCCGCCTCCCCGCGGCCCACCCCGGGGTGAGCGCGTCAGCGCAGGACGCGCCGGGAGCCCGTGTCCGTGCGCCGCCGCGCGGCGCGCTCGAGGCGCACGCGGGCGAGCAGCACGCTGAGGCCCTGCGGGGACACCACCACCGGGCTGAGCACGACCTCGGCGAGCTCGGGGAGGTCGTCGGCCATGACGCTGACGCGCGCCAGCAGGTCCTCGAGCGCCGCGACGTCGAGCCGCGGGCTGCCCCGGTAGCCGAAGAGGCGGGGCGCCGCGCGGACCCCGCGGACGAGGTCGGCGACGTCGCCCGTCGTCAGCGGCGGGATGCGGTGGGCCACGTCGCCGAGCAGCTCGGAGGCGTCCCCCGCCAGCCCGAAGGACACGACGGGGCCGAAGAGCTCGTCCTCCATCGTGCTCACCGTCACGGCGGAGCCGGGCGGCGCCATCGCCTGCACGAGGACCGGCCGTCCCTCGACGCCCGGCTGGGACGTCAGGGCCGCCCAGTCGGCCCGCAGCTCGGCGGGGCTCGCGATGTCGGTGCGCATGCCGCCGAGGTCGCGGCGGCGGCGCAGCTCGCGGTCGGCGAAGCGCAGCGCCAGCGGGTACCCGACGTCGTCGGCCGCCGCGAGCGCCTCCTCGACGTCGACGACGACCCGCGACGGCTGCAGCGCGACGCCGTAGCAGGCGAGCAGCCGCCCGGCCGCCGCGGGGCCCAGCTCGAGGGCCACGCGCCCGTCCTCGTCGGCGGGCAGGCCCGCGAGGGCCTCCTCCACCACCGCGCGGGCGGCGTCGGGCTCCACGCCCTCGGGGGCGACACGGGGTCCCGGGTCGCGCTGCCGCCACTGGGCGTAGCGCACGGCCGAGACGAGCGCGCGCACCGCGTCCTCGGGGCTCGGGTAGGCGGGCACGACCCGCGGCCGCCCGTCGGCGCCCGGCGCCGACAGCGCCTCCTCCACCCCGTGCATGCCGAGGAAGCAGGCGACCGTCGTGCGGTCGGAGGCCGCGGCGGTGCGGGCGAGCGTCCGGGCCACGCCGGTGTCGACGACCCCGAGCGGCGGGGCGAAGCAGGCGACGACGGCGTCGACGCCCGGGCGGGCGAAGACCTCCTCGACGGCCCGGGCGCACTCGTCGGCGTCGGCCTCGGGGTGGACGGACAGGGGCGGCTCCGGGACCTCGAGGCCCCAGCTCTCCAGCGCTCCGGCCGCGAGCGCCCCCAGCGCCGCCGAGTTGCCCACCACCGCCACCCGCTGCCCCTCGGGCAGCGGCTGCGCGACGAGCAGCTGGGCCGTGTCGAAGAGCTGGTGGATGGTCTCCACCCGGATGACGCCGGCCTGGCGGAGCATCGCGTCGAGGGCCGCGGCGGGGGCGCGGCTGGTGCGCACGGCGTGGCCGGGGGGCGCGCCGCCCGTCGTGCCGGACTTCACGACGACGACGGGCTTGGAGCGCGCGAGCCGCCGGGCGACGCGCGAGAACTTGCGCGGGTTGCCCACGCTCTCGAGGTAGAGGCCCACGACGCGCGTGCGCGGGTCCTCCTCCCAGAACTGCATGAGGTCGTTGCCCGAGACGTCGGCCCGGTTGCCCGCCGACACGAAGCTGGAGACGCCGAGGCCCCGCCGCGCCGCGGAGGACAGGACGGCGACGCCGAGGGCGCCGGACTGGCTGAAGAGGCCGAGCGCGCCCTCCGGCGGGAGGTCGGGCGCCAGGGAGGCGTTGAGCCGCAGGTCCGGTGCGGTGCTGATGAGCCCGAACGAGTTCGGGCCGACGACGCGCATGCCGTTGGCGCGGGCGAGCCGCACGAGCGCGCGCTGGCGCTCCAGGCCCGCCGGCCCGGTCTCCGCGAACCCGCTGGAGACGACGACGACGCCGCGGGCGCTGACCCGGGCCGCGTCGCGGACGACCTCGAGCACGGACTCCGCCGGCACGGCCACGACGACGAGGTCCACGGGCTCGGGCAGGTCCTGCAGGCTCGCCGAGGCGCGGACGCCGTCCACCTCGACGGCCTCCGGGTGCACGGCGTGCAGGCGCCCGGTGTAGCCGCCGCGGACGAGGTCCTGCAGCAGGACGCCCCCGACGGAGCCGGGGCGCGGGCTGGCGCCCACGACGGCGACCGACCGCGGCGTCAGGAGCGCCTCGAGGCTGCTCGCCTCGGCGCGGTGCTCGCGCGCCGACGTCACGGCGAGCGACCGCTCGGTCGGGTCGATGTCGAAGCCGAGGGTCACGACGCCGTCGTCGTAGGCGTGCGTGACCTCGTAGCCGGCGTCCCGGAAGACGCTCGTCATGCGCCGGTTCTGCGGGAGGACCTCGGCGACGAACCGGTGGACGCCCCGCTCGCGCGCCGCCGCGGCGAGGTGCTCGAGGAGCACGGAGCCGAGGCCCCGCCCCTGGTGGGCGTCGGAGATGTTGAACGCCACCTCCGCGGTGGCCCGCCCGCCGTCGCCCTCGTCCAGGCGGTCGAAGCGCCCGATGCCGACGATGTCGTCGCCGATGGTGGCGACGAGGGCCACGCGGTCCACGTGGTCGACCCGGGTGAAGCGCCGCAGGTCCCGCTCCGACAGGCGCGGCATCGCGGAGAAGAAGCGCAGGTAGACCGACTCGGGCGACTGCGCCACGTGGAAGCGCTGCAGCGCCTCCGCGTCCGCCGGGGTGATGGGCCGCAGGTGGGCGGTGCCCCCGTCGCGCAGGAGGACGTCGGCCTCCCAGTGGCGCGGGTAGCCCGGCGCCTCCTCCACGGCCTCGTCCACGACGACCGAGCGTACCGACGGGGGACGACGACGACCGGGGACGGCGAGGACCGGGGAGGACACCGGCGGGGCGCAGCGAGGAGACTCCGCGGGTGCACGTGCCCGACGCCGTCCGCGCCCGCCGGGCCCAGCGGTCCTTCGACCCCGCGGCGCCCGTGCCGCGGGTCCTCCTGCACGACCTCGTGGACCTCGCCTCACGCGCGCCGAGCGCCGGCGCCTCCCAGGGCTGGGACTTCCTCGTGCTCAGCCGGTCCCGCGACGTCGCCCGGTACTGGGAGGTGACGACCGAGGAGGGGCGGGCGCCCGACCGCTGGCTGCGGGGGCTGCGCACCGCCCCGGCCCTCGTCGTCGCCTGGAGCCGCGAGGAGGCCTACCGCGAGCGGTACGCCCTGGCGGACAAGGCCTCCGGCGACCACGCCCCCGTCGACCTCGCCGCCCGCTGGCCCGTGCCGTACTGGCACGTGGACACGGGCATGGCCGTGGCGCTGCTCCTGCTCGGCGCCGAGGACGCCGGCCTGGGCGCCTGCCCCTTCGGCGTGCCGACCGCGCGCGTCGACGCCGTCCGTGCGGCCTTCGGCGTCCCGCCCGACCGCACGCCCGTCATGGCGGTGGCGCTGGGGACGCCGGCCCCGCACCCCGACGGCCCACCCCCCGGCGGGCCGCGGCCCTCGCGGCGACGGCCGCTCGAGGACGTCGCCCACGACGGGCGCTTCGGGACGCCGCTGGGCGGACGGGACGAGGCTCCGCCCGCGGCCGTGGGCGGGCCCGGGGCGTAAGCGAGCGGTAGGTGAGCGGCAAGGGGCGGGCGGCAGCGTCGTCCCCGGCGGTCGGGACCGACCGCCGGACCCCCTCCGAGGAGCCGCCATGAGCACCACCACGCCCCCCGTCGCCGTCACCCCCCGCCGTCCCGGCGAGCCCGTCGTCGACCTCCTGCACCTGCGCGTCATCCACCAGGTCCTCCTGCGCGACGCCCACCGCCTCACCGCCCTCGCGGACGACGTCGCCGCCGGCACCGAGGTGCTCGACCGCCGGCGCGCGACGGCGCTGGCGCGGTACGTCGACAAGTCGATGACGTCGATCCACCACCACCACGCCGCGGAGGACGACCTCCTGTGGCCCGTCATCGTCGGCTCGGCCGGCGACGCGGTCGACCTCGACGAGCTGAGCGACGACCACTCCGTCCTCGACCCCCGCATGGACCGCGTCCGGGCGGCCGCCCGCGCGCTCGCGGCGTCCCCGCGCTCGGAGGACGCGGCGACGGCGCTCGCGGTCCGGCTGGCCGACCTGCGGGACCTGCTCGTCGAGCACATGGCCGACGAGGAGCGGACGATCTTCCCCGTCATGGAGGAGCACGTCTCCGTGGCCGACTGGCAGCGCGTCATGGCCGGCGTCGCGCGGCGCGACAGCGACCTCGGCTTCGTCCTGCCCCGGATCGCCGACACGGTGGAGCCCGAGGTCATGGCCGTCCTGCTGGCCGAGGCCGGCCCGGTCATGCGCGTGCTGCTGGCGCTCGTGCGGCCACGGCACCGGCGCTTCGAGCGCCTCGTCTTCGGCCGGGCGGCGTGAGCCGCCCCGCGTGGGCGGGACCGTGGCCCTCGCGGACGTCGCTGCCCCTGGCGCCCGCTCAGGCGCCGCCGCGGCCGAGGTGCCGGAGGAGCTGCGCCGCCGCGGCGCGGTGCGCGTCGGCCGCCGCGCCGTCGCCCAGCACGTCCGCGCAGCCGGCGAGCGCGGCGTCGACGGGCCCCACGGGCAGGGAGCCGGAGTCCAGGCCGGCCACCCGGCCGGCCCACGGCAGCAGCTCGTCGTAGCAGGCGCGGGCGGCGGCGCGGTCCTCGAGCCGCGCCGCCGCCCGCGCCCGCAGGGCCGTCAGGGCGAGCCAGTAGTAGTCGCGGGCGACCGGCCGCGCCGCGGCCAGCCGCTCGCGCGCCTCGTCGACCCGCCCGGCGTCGGCGAGGGCGAGCGCGACGACGCGGGCGAGGGCGCCGCCCGAGGCCCGGTCCGCGGCGAGGAGCTCCTCGACCTCCGCCGCGAGGCCGTCGCCCGCGAGGCCGACGGCCACCCGCCCCAGCAGGTCCATGATCGCGGCGTTGGGGGCGCCGTCGGCGGCCATGCGCGCCGCGCCCCGCGCGTAGCGGCGCGCGGCGGCGGGCAGCCGGCCGGCGACGACGTCGAGGCTCGCCCGCCAGAAGTCCACGGTGCGCAGCACGGGGCCGAGCTGCCCTGCGGCGCTGCGCCGCACCGCCTCCTCGAGCGCGGCCCCGGCGCCCGCGAGGTCCGCCCGCGCCGCGGCCGCGAGGAAGGCGAACCAGTGGCCGACGGCCTCGTGGTCGGCCTGCCGGTGCGCGCGCGCCGCGGCGAGGAGCTCCCGGGCGCGGGCGTCCCGCTCGCCGGCGAGGTCCGGCCCGAGCGCCACGTACGCGCGGGCCCCCAGCGCCGAGCACAGCAGCCGCGCGGCCTCCTCCCCTGCCCGGGAGGACGCCGGGCCCGCCCTGGGGGGCGCGGCCGCGACGTCCGCGCCGGCCCCGCAGCACCGCCGCGCCAGGGCGAGCGCCTCGTCGGCCGCCGCGGCCGCGGCGGGGACGTCCTCGCCCTCGACCTCGCGGACGAGCGCGCACAGCACCTGGCCGCGCACCAGGTCCGGCAGCGGCCGGCGCAGCAGGCGCTCCACCGCTCCGACGAGGACGGCGTCGGGCTGCCGCGCCTCGCGGACCGACCACACGAGGGGGGCGTCCCACGCCAGGACCGCCTCGGCGAGCAGCTCGTCGTCCCCGCCCGCCAGCACGACGGCCTCCCGCTGCAGGGCGCGCGCCCGGACGGCGTCGCCGGCGCGGGCGAGGTGGCGCACCGCGCGCGCCCGCGCCCGGACCGCCTCCCCCGACTCCGCGCGGCCGCTCAGGTCGAGCGCCGTGACGGCCTCGGCGTACCGGCGCCCCGCCACCGCCGCGGCGCCCACGGCCTCCGCGGCCCGCGCCGCGGCGGTCGCGTGGCGCAGGGCGCGCTCGGCGGTCGCCGCGGTGAGGCCCGCGCTCGCGTGGTGGGCGAGCGCCTCGAGCTCGTGGGGCGCCGAGCGCTCGAGGACCTCGACGGCGGCCGCGTGCAGCCGGGTCCGTCGCAGGCGCGGCAGGTCCTCGTGGAGGACGTCGCGCAGCAGCACGTGCGAGAAGCGCAGACGGCCGGGCGCCGGCTCGTCCACGACGCCCGCGAGGACGGCCGGCTCGAGGGCGTCGGCGAGCTCGTCCTCGTCGCGGCCCGTCGTCGCGGCGAGCACCGCCAGGTCGACCTCGCGCCCGAGGACGGAGGCCTGGCGGAGCACGGCGAGCGCCGGCGCCGGGAGCCGGGCGAGGCGCCAGCGCAGGACGTCGGCGACCCCGCGCGGGACCCGGCCCAGCGCCGCCGGGTCACCGGCGGCCACCAGCCGGGCGAGCTCCCGCACGAAGAGGGGGTTACCCCCGGTCCGCTCGACGAGCAGGTCCAGGGACGCGCCGTCGAGCTCCTCCACCCCTTCCGCGCCGGCCAGCTGCGCGACGGCCGCCCGCGGCAGCCCGGCGAGGTCGACGTGCCCCGCCGTCCGCCCCGCCAGGGCGGCGCGCACCGCGACGAGGTCGGCGGGCGCCTCGGAGAGGCGCAGCGTGACGACGACGAGGACGGGGGCGTCCCCGAGCTCCGCGAGGCCGTGCCGGAGCAGGGCGAGGGTGAGGTCGTCGGCCCGGTGCGCGTCCTCGAGGAGCACGACGACGGGCGCGCGGGCCGCGGCCGCCGCGAGCGCCGTCGCGAGCGCCCGGGACAGGGCGAAGGGCGTCCCGGCGCCCAGCCCCGCCGCGGTCCCCTCCGCCGCGGTCCCCTCCGCCGCGGCCCCGTCCGTCGGGGCCCCACCCGTCGGAGCACCCCCGTGCCGGGACGGCGCACCGGGGACGTCGAGCTGCTCGAGCACCTGCGACCACGCCCAGCCCGGCGGGGCGCCCTGCGCCTCCGGGCAGCGGCCCCGCGCCAGCGCCCACCCCCGCGCCGCGAGCGCCGCGCCGACGGCCTCCGCGAGCGTCGTCTTGCCCTCCCCGGCCTCGCCCTCGAGCCAGGCGGCGGCGGCCCCGCCGACCCGCACGCGCTCGGCCGCCGCGACGAGCGCCGCCTCCTCCGCCGCACGCCCCACGAGGAGCCCGGCCCGGCCCTCCGCCGGCCGCTCCCCGGCTCCGCCCTCCCGCCCGTGCCCACCGGCGACCTCCCGCCCGTGCCCTCCTCCGTCCCCCTGCGCCGGGCCGGAGGGGGAGCGGGTCGGCGGCCCCGGCACGACGACCGCGCCGACGGGGCCGTCGAGCGCCGCGTCCTGCGCCAGGACGGCCGCCTCCAGGGCGCGCAGCGCCGGGCCGGGGTCGACGCCGAGCTCGTCGGCCAGGTGGGCGCGGGCCGCCCGCAGGACGGCGAGCGCCTCCCCCTGGCGGCCGGCGCGGTAGTGCCCCAGGGCGAGCAGCCCCACCGCCCCCTCGCGGGCCGGCTGGTCGTGGACCAGCCACGCCATCGCCGCGACGGCGTCGGCGGGCGCGCCGAGCGCCAGGCTCGCCGCCGCTCGGCGCTCGAGCGCCGTCGCCCGCAGCTCCTCGAGCCGGTCGGCCTCCGGGCGGGCCCACCCCGCGTCGCGGACCTCGGCGAGGGCGTCGCCCGACCAGCAGCCGAGCGCCTCGTCGAGGCGGTGCCGCGCCTCGGCGGGCGGCTGGTCCGCGGCGTCGGCGAGGAGGTCCTCGAAGCGCCACGCGTCCACCGCCGCGCGCGGCAGCGCCAGCAGGTACCCGGGAGGGGCGCTGACGAGCACCCGCGCCGGGGCGCGGCGGGCGCGCCCCGGCTCCAGCGCCCGCCGCAGGTGGGACACCTGGACCTGGAGGGCGGCGAGGGCGGTCGGCGGCGGCTCGCCCGACCAGACGTCGTGCACGAGCCGGTCGGCCGAGACGACGGCGCCGCGGGCGAGGGCGAGGCGCGCGAGCAGAGCGCGGCGGCGCGGCCCCCCGAGCTCGACCCCGCGCCCGTCGACCTCGACGGCCAGCGGACCGAGCAGCCGGAGCCGGACGCCGGGCGCCGCCGGCGCCGCGACGCCCCCCGAGGCCCCCATGGCGGGGAGGCTAGCCAGGGCCGCCCGCGCGCGGGGGCCCACCGGTCGCGCCGGGCGGGGCGAGCGCCGGGCCCCGCGGCCCGTCCTCCGCCGGAGCGCGTCCGGCGTCCGCGAGGATGGGGCCATGGCCCGCCGCACCTCCGCCCCCGCCGGCCCGCCCCCGGGCGAGGGCCGCGTCGTCGACATCGACGTCGCGGCCGAGATGGAGGGGTCGTTCCTCGAGTACGCCTACTCCGTCATCTACGCCCGCGCGCTGCCGGACGCGCGCGACGGCCTCAAGCCGGTCCAGCGCCGGATCCTCTACGCGATGTCCGACATGGGCCTGCGGCCCGAGCGGGCGCACGTCAAGTGCAGCCGCGTCGTCGGCGAGGTCATGGGCAAGCTGCACCCCCACGGCGACACCGCCATCTACGACGCGCTCGTCCGCATGGCCCAGCCCTTCAGCCTGCGGCTGCCCCTCGTCGACGGGCACGGCAACTTCGGCTCCCTCGACGACGGCCCGGCGGCGGCGCGGTACACCGAGGCCCGCATGGCGGCCGCCGCCTCGCTCATGGTGGCCGACCTCGACGAGGAGGTCGTCGACCTCGTCCCCAACTACGACGGCTCGCTGCAGCAGCCCGGCGTCCTGCCGTCGGCGCTGCCCAACCTGCTCGTCAACGGCGCCAGCGGCATCGCCGTCGGCATGGCGACGAACATGCCGCCCCACAACCTCGTCGAGGTCGTCGCCGCGGCCCGCCACCTCATCGAGCACCCGGGCGCGACGCTCGAGGACCTGCTCCGCTTCGTGCCCGGGCCGGACCTGCCCTCGGGCGGGCGGATCATCGGCCTGGAGGGCGTGCGCGAGGCCTACGCGACGGGCCGGGGCACCTTCCGGACCCGGGCCACCACGCGCGTCGAGCAGATCACCCCGCGCCGCCGGGGGATCGTCGTCACCGAGCTGCCCTACGGCGTCGGCCCGGAGCGCGTCGTCGAGAAGATCGCCGACGCCGTGAAGTCCCGCAAGCTGCAAGGGGTCTCGGACGTCCAGGACCTCACGGACCGCGAGAGCGGGCTGCGCCTCGTCGTCGAGGTGAAGTCCGGCTTCGACCCCGACGCCGTCCTCGAGCAGCTCTACCGCCTGACGCCGATGGAGGACTCCTTCGGCGTCAACAACGTCTGCCTCGTCGAGGGCCAGCCCCGCACCCTCGGGCTGCGGGACCTGCTGTCCGTCTACGTCGACCACCGGCTCGACGTCGTGCGCCGGCGCAGCCGGTACCGGCTGCAGCGGGCGACCGAGCGCCTGCACCTCGTCGAGGGCCTGCTCGTCGCCGTCGCCGACATCGACGAGGTCATCGCCGTCATCCGCTCCAGCGACGACGCCGCGGCCGCCCGCTCGCGCCTCATGGCCGTCTTCGAGCTCAGCCAGGCCCAGGCCGACCACATCCTCGAGCTGCAGCTGCGCCGCCTCACGCGCTTCTCCACGCTCGAGCTGCAGACGCGCCGCGACGAGCTGCGCGCGGCGATCGACGAGCTCGAGGCGATCCTCGGCGACGAGGCGCGGCTGCGCGGCGTCGTCTCCGACGAGCTGGCGGAGGTGGCCCGCGAGCACGGGACGCCGCGGCGCACCGTCCTTCTCGAGGCGTCCGGCGCCGCTGCTCCCGCCGCCCGCGGAGCCCGGGGCAAGGGCCCCGCCACGCCGCTCGAGGTCCCCGACGACCCGTGCTGGCTGCTGCTGTCGGCCACGGGCCTGCTCGCCCGGACCTCCGGCGCCGGCGACGGGGTCGGCGCCGGAGGGGCGCCGCCGCCCGAGCCCGCCGGCCTGCCGGGGGCCGACCGCTCGGCCCACGACGTCGTCGTCGCCGCCGTGGCGACCACCGCCCGCGGCGAGGTCGGCGCGGTCACGAGCCGCGGCCGCGTGCTGCGCCTGCCCGTCGTCGACGTGCCCGCCCTCCCGCCGACCGCCGGCCCGCCGTCGCTCGCCGGCGGCGCGCCCCTCGTCGACTTCGCCACCGCCCTCGAGCGCGGTGAGCGCGTCGTCGGCCTCGCCCGGCTCGACGTGCCCGAGGGCGCCGGCGGGCTGGCGCTCGCCACGGCCGGCGGCGTCGTCAAGCGCGTCGCCCCCGGCGAGGCCCCGGCCCGCGAGGACTTCCCCGTCGTCGCCCTCAAGGACGGCGACGAGGTCGTCGGCGCGCTCGACCTGCCCGACGACGACCGCGACCTCGTGCTCGTCACCACCGACGCCCAGCTGCTCCGCTTCCCGGCCGCGTCCGTCCGGCCGCAGGGCCGCGCCGCCGGTGGCGTCGCGGGCGTGCGCCTCGCGCCCGGCGCCCGCGTGCTGCACCTCGGGGCCGTGGCGCAGGGCGCCGAGGACGCCGCGGCCGTGGTGACGGTGGCCGGCTCGGCGGGCGCCCTGCCCGGCACGCAGGCGGGCACGGCGAAGGTGACGCCGTTCGCGGAGTACCCCGCCAAGGGCCGTGCGACCGGCGGCGTCCGCTGCCACCGCTTCCTGCGGGGCGAGGACGCGCTGCTCGTCGCCTTCGTCGGCGCCGGCCCGGTGGCCGCCGGCGCCGCGACGGGGGCGGCGGTGCCGCTGCCGGCGGAGCAGGGGCGCCGCGACGGCTCCGGGACCCCGCTGCCCCAGGCCGTCGTCAGCGTCGCCGGCCGCGTCGGCTGACCCGGCCCGCACCGGCCGCCCGCCCCGCCGCTCCCCCGGCGTCCCGAGACCCGGGGGCCGGACCGGCGCCGCGGGGCGGCGTCCCCGGCTCAGGCGTCGATGCGCTCGCGGTCGAGGTCGGCGGCGCCCTCGACGATGAAGTCGCGCCGCGGCGCGACCTCCCCGCCCATGAGCAGCTCGAAGACCCGCTCGGCCGCGGCGGCGTCCTCGATGCGCACCCGGCGCAGGGTGCGCCGGGTCGGGTCCATCGTCGTCTCCGCCAGCTGGTCGGCGTCCATCTCGCCGAGGCCCTTGTAGCGCTGGATGCCCGGCTTCCAGCGGCGGCCCTTCTTCTCGAGGTCGCGCAGCAGGCTCGCCAGCTCGGCCTCGGAGTAGGTGTAGACGACCTCCGCGGGGCGGCGGCCGGCGCCGAGGACCTCCACCCGGTGCAGCGGCGGGACGGCGGCGAAGACGCGGCCCGCCTCCACGAGGGGGCGCATGTAGCGGAAGAACAGCGTGAGCAGCAGCGTGCGGATGTGGGCGCCGTCGACGTCGGCGTCGGTCATGACGATGACCCGCCCGTAGCGCGCCGCCTCGAGGTCGAAGGAGCGCCCCGACCCGGCCCCGATGACCTGCAGGATGGCCGCGCACTCGGCGTTGCCGAGCATGTCGGCCAGCGACGCCTTCTGGACGTTGAGGATCTTGCCGCGGATGGGCAGCAGCGCCTGGTACTCGCTCTGGCGGGCGCGCATGCCCGTGCCGAGGGCGCTGTCGCCCTCGACGATGAAGAGCTCGGTGCGGTCGGCGTCGCTGCTGCGGCAGTCCTTGAGCTTGGGCGGCAGCGACGAGCTCTCGAGGGCGCTCTTGCGCCGCTGGGTCTCCCGGTGCATCCGCGCGCTGATGCGCGACTTCATCTCCGAGACGACCTTCTCGAGCACGGCCGCCGACTGCGCCTTCTCCTCACGGCGCGTCGAGGCCAGCCGGGCGGAGAGCTCCTTCTCCACCGTGCGGGCCACGATGCCGCGGACCGCCGAGGTGCCGAGCACCTCCTTCGTCTGCCCCTCGAACTGCGGCTCGGCGAGGCGGACGGTGAGCACCGCCGTGAGGCCGGCCATGACGTCGTCGCGCTCGAGCTTGTCGCCGCCCGGCTTGCCGGAGAAGCTCACCTTGAGCTTGCGGGCGTTCTCCTCGATGGCCTTGCGCAGCACCTTCTGCAGCGCCGCCTCGAAGCCCGCGAGGTGGGTGCCGCCCTTGGGCGTGGCGATGATGTTGACGAAGCTGCGGACCGTCGTGTCGTAGCCGGTGCCCCACCGGAGCGCGACGTCGACGACGCACTCGCGCTCGACCTCGGTGGGCTCCAGGTGCCCCATGGCGTCGAGGACGGGCACCGTCTCGGTGAAGCGGCCGCTGCCCTGCAGCCGCCACACGTCGCTGACCGGCGGGTCGGTGGCGAGGTGGTCGGCGAACTCGGTGATGCCGCCGTCGAAGCGGAACTCCTCGACCCTCGGCTCCCCGTCCTCGCCGCGGCGGCCCTCCCGCTCGTCGACGAGGACGAGGTGCAGGCCCGGCACGAGGAACGCCGTCTGCCGGGCGCGGGCCACGAGCTCGTCGTAGGCGAAGGCGGCGTCGGGCAGGAAGACCTGCGGGTCGGCCCAGTAGCGGATGCGCGTGCCGCTGGCGCCCTTGCGGGTGCGCCCCCGCACCGCGAGCTCGGAGGAGTCGGTGAAGGGCGCGAACGGCGAGGAGGCGCTCGGGGCGCCGCCTGCGTCGTCGAAGACGCCGGGCTCACCGCGCCGGAAGCTCATCGCGTGCGTGCGGCCGCCGCGGTCCACCTCGACGTCGAGGCGGGCGGACAGCGCGTTGACGACCGACGCGCCGACCCCGTGGAGGCCGCCGGAGGCCGCGTACGAGCCCCCGCCGAACTTCCCGCCCGCGTGCAGCTTCGTGAAGACGACCTCGACGCCCGACAGGCCCGTCTTCGGCTCGGCGTCGACCGGGATGCCGCGGCCGTCGTCCCGGACCTCGACCGAGCCGTCGGCGTGCAGGACGACGTCGATGCGCGTGGCGTGGCCGCCCAGGGCCTCGTCGACGGCGTTGTCGATGACCTCCCACAGGCAGTGCATGAGGCCGCGCGCGTCGGTGGAGCCGATGTACATGCCCGGCCGCTTGCGCACGGCCTCGAGGCCCTCGAGGACCGACAGGTGCCGTGCGGTGTACGCGTCGTCTCGGTCCCCCGCGCGCACGACGCGCTCGGTCGGCCGGCGGGGCGCGGCCGGTCGGGCGGGCGCGGACGTCTGCTGTGCCACGCCGCCAGGCTAGACGGCGCCCCCGACGGCGCGGTGGAGCCGAGCCGGTCGCCGGCTGGTCCGGACGGGTGAGGGGGCTGGCGCCCGGGGGGCGACGCGGTGTTCCTCCGTCAGCGAACGGGCCCGTCCGACCGATGGGGGAACGGCAGGCCGTGGTTCGATGTTGGAGTCGGTGAACCACGGAACGACCGAGAGCCCCTGGGAAGGACGACGTGACCGCCACCCTCGCGACAGAGCACCTCACCGCGGCCGACCGCTGCGACCGGTGCGGAGCCCAGGCCTACCTGCTCGTCCGGATGCCCTCCGGCGGCGAGCTGTACTTCTGCAACCACCACGGGCGCGAGCACGAAGGGCGCCTCCGCGAGTCGGGGGCCGACATCGTCGACGAGTCCTCGCGCCTCGCGGGCTCCTGAGCCCCCGACCCACCACGACCCCCGCGCGACCCTGACCTCGTGGCGCTCCGACGGCCGTCGTCCCTCTCCGGGACGGCGGCCGTCGTGCGTCTGCGCCCGGTGACGGGTCGTGGCGGCGCTCCCGGGCGGCGCCGTGGGTGAGGTGCTCGACGGCTTCGCGAGCACGGTGACCGTCCTCGCCGGCGTCGGCGTCGTGCTCGGCGTCCTCGGGACGGTCGTGCCCGTGCTCCCCGGCGGCCTGCTCGTCGCGGCGTCGGTGCTCGTCTGGGCGATCGTCACGGGCGGCGCCGCGTGGTGGGTCCTCGTCGGCGTCGTCGTCGTGCTGGCGGCGGGCCAGCTGCTCGAGTACCTCACCGCGGGCGTCTCGCTCAAGCGGGCGGGCGTGCCCAACCGCTCCCTGGTGATCGGGGGGCTGGCGGGCGTCGTCGGCTTCTTCGTCGTCCCCGTGCTGGGGCTGGTCCTCGGCTTCCTCGGCGGCCTCTACCTCGCCGAGCGGCACCGCCAGCCCGACGCCGCGACGGCGTGGCGCAGCACGAGGACGGGGCTGCGGGCCGCCGGCGTCGCGCTGCTCATCGAGCTGGCGGCTGTCCTCGTGTCGGCCGTCCTGTGGTTCACGGCCGTGCTGTGGTGGCTCCCGTGAGCGACGACGACGCCCCCTCCCCCGGCACCCCGACGCACCCGGCCCTCCTCGAGGCGCGCGCCCGCGTCGTCCACGACCTGTCCGCCGCCGGCCTCGGCTCGGCCGCGCACGTCGACGTCGTCGACGCCTGCGTCCGCGAGCGCCGCTGGTGGCTCGACGCGTGGCCGGGCGGCGCCGAGCACGTCGCCGGCCAGGTGGCCCAGGACGTGCAGGAGGCGCTCCGCGACGGCTCGGGCCTGGCGTGGCCGCCGTGCCCCCTGCCCCACGCGCGCGACGACGTGCAGCCGCACGTCCTCCACGTGCTGCCCGACCTCGGACCCGACCCGCACTGGGTCTGCGAGGAGAGCGGCACCGCCACCGCGCCGCTGGGCGCGCTCCCGGCGGCCGGGCCCTAGCGGAGCGGCCCCTCGCCGCCCCGGGGCCCCGGACGACGACGGCCCCGCCGCTCCTCGCGGAGCGGCGGGGCCGTCGTGGTGCTGCCGGCGGGCGGTCAGTCCAGGTAGTCGCGCAGGACCTGGCTGCGCGAGGGGTGGCGCAGCTTGGACATCGTCTTGGACTCGATCTGGCGGATGCGCTCGCGCGTGACGCCGTACACCTTGCCGATCTCGTCCAGCGTCTTCGGCTGGCCGTCGGTCAGGCCGAAGCGCATGGAGACGACGCCGGCCTCGCGCTCGGACAGCGTGTCGAGGACCGAGTGCAGCTGCTCCTGCAGCAGCGTGAAGGACACGGCGTCCGCCGGGACGACGGCCTCGGAGTCCTCGATGAGGTCGCCGAACTCGCTGTCGCCGTCCTCACCCAGGGGGGTCGACAGCGAGATGGGCTCGCGGCCGTACTTCTGGACCTCGACGACCTTCTCGGGCGTCATGTCCAGCTCCTTGGCGAGCTCCTCGGGCGTGGGCTCGCGGCCCAGGTCCTGGAGCATCTGCCGCTGGACGCGGGCCAGCTTGTTGATGACCTCGACCATGTGGACCGGGATGCGGATGGTCCGCGCCTGGTCGGCCATGGCGCGGGTGATGGCCTGGCGGATCCACCACGTCGCGTAGGTCGAGAACTTGTAGCCCTTGGTGTAGTCGAACTTCTCGACCGCGCGGATGAGGCCGAGGTTGCCCTCCTGGATGAGGTCCAGGAAGAGCATGCCGCGGCCCGTGTAGCGCTTGGCGAGGGAGACGACGAGGCGCAGGTTCGCCTCGAGCAGGTGGTTCTTCGCGCGGCGGCCGTCGTGGGCGATCCACTGCAGCTCGCGGTGGTAGCGCGCGTCGGTGACCTCGCCCGAGGTCATGCGCTCCTCGGCGAAGAGGCCGGCCTCGATGCGCTTGGCCAGCTCGACCTCCTGCTCGGCGTTGAGGAGGGCGACCTTGCCGATCTGCTTGAGGTAGTCCTTGACCGGGTCGGCCGTGGCGCCCGCGGTGACGACCTGGACCGCGGGGGCGTCCTCGTCGTCGTCGTCGCGCAGGACGAAGGAGTCGCCCTTGCCCTCGGTGGCGGGGGCGTCCGCCGCGTCGGTCTCGGCGACCGTCGGGCGCGCCTGCGCGTCCTCGTCGGCGAGGGTGTCGGCGACGTCCGGCGTCGCGACGTCGGTCGGGCCCTCGTCCGCGCTCCCGCCGCGCGAGCCCTTCGCCGCGGTCTTCGACCCGCTCGCGGCCGTCTTCGCGCCGGCGCTCTTCGTCGTGGCGCTCTTCGACGTCGTGGTCTTCGCGCCCGCCGCCCCGCCGGCCGGCGCGGCCTTCTTGCGCGCAGGGGCCTTGCGCGCCGGGGCCGCGGGCTCCCCGTCCGCCTCGGGCGCCTCGGCCGGCTGCGCCGCCACGGTCGTCGCCGCCCGGGTCCTCGTCGCCGCGGCGGTGCGCTTGGCGCGCTTCGCGACGGGCTGGGGGTCGTCCACGACGACGGACACGGACGCCTCGTCCAGGGCGCGCAGCACCGACTTCATGCGGGACATGGGCACCTCGGCGCTCTCGCAGGCGGAGCGGAGGCTGCTGGCCGTCACGCTGCCGGAGGCGCGCCCGGAGCTGAGGAGCTCCTGGAGCTGCGGGTGGGAGAACTCGGCGGGGAGCTGCTGGGCGGTGCTGGGGCTGGGGACCGACGACACGGACTGCCTTTCGTCGAGGTGGACGAGCGGGGCGGCGGGACCGCCGGCGGGTGGGACGGCGGCGACGCCCGGGAGAAGGCGGGGACGGGATGACGAGGTGGTCAACGAGCACCCGCCCCGATCCATGCCCCGGCGGGCGCGTCGTTTTCGGGCATGGCGAGACAGGTCGTTCGCAAGTCCCCATCGTCGCACAGCGCGCGCGGTGCTCGGGGCCGGCCGGGGGGCGCCGGGACCCGCGGTCACGGGCGGTGGCCCGGGAGGGCGCCCGGGGGCGGGACGACGGAGCCGCCCGGGCGCGCGCGTCGCGGAGGGTGGTCGCCGTCCGCCCGGGCGCGAGGCGCCCTCAGGAGGGCTTGACCGCCAGGACGGGGCAGGGGGCGTCGAAGAGGATGCGCTGGGCGCCCGAGCCGAGGATGAGCTTGCCCACCGGGGTCCGCCGGCGCAGGCCGATGACGACGACGTCGGCGCCCGCGTCGGTCGCGACGGCCAGCAGGTCGGCGGACGGCTCGGCGCCGGGCGTCAGGGGGCGCAGCTCGTACGCGGGCGCGCCGGCGTCCGCGCCGAGCGCCTCCTCCACCTCGGGGCGCAGCGCCTCGAGGGCCGCCGTGCTCGTCGCGCGCGGGTCCGGGTCGTCGGGGTCGGCGCGCCGGTTGTCGACGACGACGACGCGCGACCCGCGGCGGACCGCCTCGGCCAGGCCCGCGGCGAGGGCGGCGCGGCCCTCCCGGGTCGGCGCGAAACCCACGACGACGCTCATGCGGCCTCCCTCGGGCTCCTCCGGGCACCGCCCCCGCGGGCGCGGTGCCCGCCGGTCCGGGCCCGCGCGAGGGCGCCCGGAGGACGCTACCGGACGCGACCCGGCCCGCCGCCCGGTCGGCGGCGCCGTAGCGTGGCCGCGTGGGCGACGGGGACGGGTGGGTGCGGACGGCCTCGGGCGCCCGCCGCTGGGGCCTCCACGGCGCCGCGGGCCTGCTGCTGCTGGCCGACGGCGCCGGCGGCGCCCCGGCGGGGCGCACCCACGCCCTGCTGCAGCTGCGGGCCGGGTGGACGCACCTGGGGGGCACGTGGGGGCTGCCCGGCGGGGCCGTCGACAGCCACGAGGACGCCGTCGCCGGCGCCCTGCGCGAGGCCTGGGAGGAGACCGGCGTCCCGGCGGGCGCCGTCGACGTCCTCGACCGCCGCGTCACCGCCGACCTCGGGGGGTGGACCTACACCGTCGTGCTCGGGCGCCTGCGCGGCGCCGAGGACGTGCGCCCGCACGCGGCGACGGCCGAGTCCGACGAGGTGCGCTGGGTCGCCCTCGCGGACGTGGGCGCGCTGCCGCTGCACCCGGGACTCGCCACGACGTGGGACGGCCTGCGGTCCTGGGCCGCCGACGGGCGCCCGGGCGCCTAGCCCGCCGGCCGGGGCGCCAGGCCCGTCGGCCCTCCCGGGGCGGCCAGCAGCTCGCGCACGAGCGCGCCCACGGCCTCGACCTCGACGAGGAAGCCGTCGTGGCCGGCCGGGGACTCCAGGACGCGGACCGGTGGTGACCCGGGCAGCGCGGCGGCGAGGACCTCGCTGTCGCGCACCGGGTACAGGCGGTCGCTGCTCACCGCGGCGACCGTGGCCGTCGCCGTCACGCGCCCCAGGGCCGCGGCGACGCCGCCGCGGCCGCGCCCGACGTCGTGGCCGTTCATCGCCCGCACGAGGACGACGTAGGAGCCCGCGTCGAAGCGCCGGACCAGCTTGTCGGCGTGGTGGTCGAGGTAGGACTCGACGGCGTAGCGCCCGCCGCGGGACGGGTCCTCCCCCGGCTGCCCCGCCCGCCCGAACCTCTCGCCGAGCTCCTCCGCGCTGCGGTAGGTCGTGTGGGCGATGCGCCGCGCGACCCCGAGGCCGCGGTGCGGGCCCTCGCCGTCCGCGGCGCCGTGGTAGTCGCCGCCCGCCCAGCCGGCATCGCCCTCGACCGCGGCCAGCTGGGCCGCCGACCAGGCGATCTGGTCGGCGCTCGACGCGGCGCAGGAGGCGAGCACGAGGAGGCGACGGACCCGCTCGGGGCGGTCGACGGCCCACTCGAGCGCCCGCATGCCGCCCATCGAGCCGCCCAGGACGAGCGCCCAGGCGCTGACGCCCAGGGCGTCGGCCAGCGCCGCCTCGGCGGCCACCTGGTCGCGCACGGTCGTGGCCGGGAAGCGGCTGCCCCAGGGCCGGCCGTCGGGCGCGGTCGACGACGGCCCGGTGCTGCCCTGGCAGCCGCCCAGCACGTTGACGGCGACGACGCACCAGCGCCTCGTGTCCAGGGCCCGGCCCGGGCCGACCAGCGCGTCCCACCAGCCCGGGGAGGGGTGCCCCTCCCCCGCCGGGCCGCTGACGTGGCTGTCCCCCGTGAGGGCGTGGCAGACGAGGACGACGTTGCCGCGGTCGGCGTCGGGCTCGCCCCACGTCTCGTAGGCCAGGACGACGTCGGGCAGGACCTCGCCGGACTCCAGGCGCAGGTCGCCGACGGCGCAGAACCGGCGCCCGCCGACGGGGTCGCCCGGGCGCCAGGCCCCCGAGGCCGGCGGCGGCCCCACCTCTCCCGGAGCGGGCACCGCGGGCTCCCCCTCCGGCCCGCCCGTCGCCCGGGACAGGTCGGCGGGGGCCCGATCGCCCCGGACCAGGTCGGTGGGGACCAGCTCGGCGCGGGAGCCCGGGTCCGCGGTGGCGCCGGGGGCCGCGGGGCGGGACGAGCGGGCCGCCGGCACGGGCCGGGACGCCGCCCGGACCGGGGCGGGCTCGGTGCCGGCGTCCGCCGTCGTGCCGCTGCGGGTGGTGGTCGACGTGCTGCCCACGGTCGTCTCCTCGGGACCCGGGGCCGTGCTCGCCGGCCCGCGCTTGCCCGCCGGGCTCCGACGGGCCAGGTCATCACCCGGGGCACCCCACCGCGGAGGAGGGTTGCCGCCCAGCGAGCCGGGGCTTGGCGCTGGGACTCATGACCTGGCTCGACGGTACCCGCGGCGCGTCAGGCCGCTCAACCGTCCGCCGCGGCGTCCCACCGTGCGGACCGCCGGCGGCGCGGGCGGTCGGGCCGCAGCTCACCCGTCCGCCCCGCCGGCCACCTCCGCGTCGCGTCGCGCCCGCACCCAGGCGGGCGCCGCCCCGGCGTCCACGAGGTCGAGGACGAGCTCGGCCATCGGCGTCCCCGCCCTCGCCTCCAGCGCGCGCTCGGCGCACGAGACGGCGCGGGCGCCGTCACCGCTCCACCAGGCGGCCCACGCCAGGGCCGCCAGCGCGTCGGCACCCGCCGCGCCCGGCAGGTGGCGCACCACGGCCGCCAGGACGGCGCAGGTGGGCTCGAGCAGCGCCGGGTCCGGCTCGCGGGCGCCCCCCGGGTCGCCGACGACGGTCTCCAGCAGCGCCTCGGCGCGCTCGTCCGGGCCGGTGAGCACGAGCTGCTCGGGCAGGTCGCCCGCGCCGGGGACGAGGCTCACCAGGAGGGCGTCCCGCAGCCAGGGGTCGCGCAGGGCGGCGGCCAGGCGCCCGAGCAGCGCGGGGTCGTGGAGCTCGTCGGCGCCCCCGCCGCGGCCGCCCTCCTCGCGGGCGAGGTGGGCCAGCCGCTCGACCTCGGCGGCGGCGCGCAGGCCGGCGAGGGCCTCGGCGCGCACGCGGGCGGCGCGGGAGGGCTCCCCCGCGGCCCGTCGCGCCCGGCGCCGGGCCGAGGCCGCGCTGCGGGCGGCGTCGCGCCGCGCCTCGGCCCCCGCGGGCCGCAGGTCGTCGAGCAGGCGCTCGCGCGCGCCGGCGGGCGAGGAGCCGCGGGAGACCATCTCCGCGGCGACGAGCGTGCCGTCCAGCGCCTCCAGCGGCTCGCCGGCCGCCGGGCAGCAGCGCTCCTCGCGGCAGCCGAGGGAGCGGAAGCGGTGCCCGTCGACCCACCAGACGTCGGCGAGCGCGACGCCCGCGGTGGCGCAGGCGCCGCCGAGCAGGACCTCGACGAGCCCGGCCACCGACGTGTCGCGCGGGTCCTCCCCGGACGCCGCCGCCCCGGGCAGGAGCCAGTCGGTCGCACCCGGGTCCGTCGCCCCCGGGTCCGTCGCCCCCGGGGCCGTCGCCCCCGGGTCGGGGGCGGCCGGGTCGTCGTAGACGACGGCCACCACGGCCGCGGCGCCGTCGCGGACCGCGAGCGCCACGAGCCGGTCGACCACGGCGCCCAGGCGGTCCACGACGTCGGCCTCGACGCGGCGCGCGGCGAGCAGGCGCCGCTCGCGATCGTCGACCACCGGCAGGTCCGCCCGGACGACGAGGCCGACGCGCCGGCGCTCGCCGCGCAGGCAGACGAGCACGACGCTGCGCCGCGGGGTGAAGCCGAGCTGGTGCGGCACCAGGGCGAGCAGCTCGCGCGGGTCGGACACCCGCAGGACGGCCGGCGGCCCACCGCCGGCGGAGCGGCCGTGCGGCGACGACGGGGAGGGGGCGGGGGGCTGCGAGGGGTTCGGCATGCGGGCGAGCGTGGCGGCGGGCGGGGACCGCCCGCAGCGCTCGTCCACAGGCCGCGGGCGGCGGCCGGAGGTCTCCGAGGACCGGTCGGCGCGAGCCGCGGGGGCTCAGACGACGACGTGCCCCTCGACCGTCTCTCCGCGCGAGGAGCCGCGGCTGTCGCGGCTGCCCCGGGCGGCGCCGTCGGTGCGCTCCCAGCGCAGGAACGCGCTCGTCTCGTCCAGGACGGCGCCCGCGAGCCAGGCGAGGACGAGGGCGTCGTCGGCGAGGCCGGCGAGCAGGAAGACGGCCTCGGGCACGAGGTCCACGGGCGAGACGACGTACGCCGCGGCCAGCGCCATGAGGGCCAGCCGCTGCGTCGAGGTGCCGGTGTAGCGGCCGCGCGCCGTCGCGACGACGAGGCGCGGGAGCGCGGACAGCTGGTCGAGCAGACCCGGGTCGCCGGGGCGGCGGGAGCGGGCGAGGGCGGCGGCGAGGGCGCGCCAGGCGCCGGCGCGGGAACGACGAGCGGCCACGGGGGACCTCCGGGGGCTGGGCGGTGGACCGACGCACCCAGGGTACGAGCGCTGTCGCGGGCCGGCCCCGCGGAGACCTGCCCCCGACGCCTCGACGGCCCCGGCTCCCCGACGACCCGAGGCCCGCCTCCCGGGGCGGGCGCCCCCGGAGGCGGCAGCCCGCACCGGTGCTCCGCCCGCCGTGCGGGCACCGCGCTCGCCCGCCGGAGGTGCCCGTCAGGCGCGGCGGGCGAGCCCCGCGGTGCCCTCGGCCGGGAAGTCCTCGCGGGCGCGGCGACCGATGCCGCGCATGAGCCAGGCGTCGGCGGCGGCGCCGACGACGCCGCCGGCCACGGGCACGAAGCGGCCGAGGCGCCCGGCGGCGCGCGCGCCCGTCTGCCCGAGGAGCCGGAAGCCGACGCCCTTGTTGACCGCCATCCGCATCGGCGTGGGCAGGCCGCGCAGCAGCGTCCGCGAGAGCAGCCCCCCGCCGGCCGCCCCCGGCAGGGCGTTGCCCGCGCCGACCAGGCTGTCGAGGACGGCGGCGCGCACGCGGCCGTCCTCGAGGTCGTAGCCGCGGACGTGGGCGACGGCGGCCGCGAGGCGCGTGCCCAGCGCGTAGAAGGCGACGACGTTCGCGGGGAGGGCGACGGGCAGCGTGACGAGGCCGCCGAGCCCGGTCGCGAAGCCCTCGGCCCCCGCGAGGCGCACGTGCTGGGCCACGAGGCGGTCGATCGCCCGCTCGGGGTCTCCGGTGGAGCGCAGGGCCGCCGCGGCCACCTCGGCCGCGCTGTCGAGGGGCCCGGCCCCCCGGACGCCGAGGTCGACGAGGCGCTGCACCACGCCGGCGTCGTCGGGGTGGCTGCGGGGAGCGTCGGGCACGGTGTCCTCCGTCGGGTGGTGGGGCGGCGGGCCGACGGTCCTCCCCCGCGCGGGTGCGGCGGGCGCGGCGCCGGCCGGGCCGGCTGTCGGTGCGCCCGCCCATGATGGGGGCGTGCTGCTCGCCGTGCTCGCCGCCCGCCTCGACGAGGTCGCCGCCACGTCGTCGCGCACCCGCAAGCGCGACCTCGTCGCCGCGGTGCTGCGCGAGGCGGCGGAGGACGAGCGCGACGTCGTCGTCCGCTACCTCGAGGGCGAGCTGCGGCAGCGGCGCACGGGCCTCGGGTGGCGCTCGCTGGCCGACCGCCCGCCGCCGGCGGCCGAGGCGTCGCTCGACGTCCTCGACCTCGACGCGGCCATGGAGGCCGCCGCGGCCGAGGCCGGTCCGGGGTCGGCCGGCCGGCGGCGCGAGCTGCTCGCGGCGGTCCTGGCCGCCGCGACCGGGCCCGAGCAGCGGCTGGTCGCCGGGCTGGTCTCCGGCGAGCTGCGCCAGGGCGCCCAGCGGGGCGTGCTCGTCGAGGCCGTGGCGGCCGCCGCGGGGGTCCCGGCCGCCGCCGTCCGCCGCGCCCTCACGCTCTCGGGCGACGTCGTCGAGGTGGCCGGTCGGGCGCTGGGGGCTCCCGGGCCCGCCGCGGCGCAGGAGGCCCTCGCGGCCGTGGGCCTCCGGGTCGGCCGCCCCCTCGCGCCCATGCTGGCCGCCTCGGCCCCCTCCGTGGCCGACGCCCTGGCGCGCACGGGGCCGGCGGTCGTCGAGTGGAAGCTCGACGGCGTCCGCGTGCAGGTCCACCGCGAGGGCGACGAGGTCCGGCTCTGGACGCGCACGGCCGAGGAGGTCACCGACCGGCTGGCGGGCGTGGCCGACGCCGTGCGCGCGCTGCCCGCCCGGGCGCTCGTCCTCGACGGCGAGGTCCTCGGCCTCCTCCCCGGCGGCGCGGCGGACTGGCGCGACCGCAGGCCCCTGCCCTTCCAGGAGACCGCCTCCCGGGTGGCGACGCGGCGGCGCCCCGCGGCCGGAGCGGCGGGGTCCGCCGGCGCGGCCGGGCCGGGGCCGGCGCGGGGGGCGGAGGGCGACGGGGCCGAGGAGCCCGACCTCCGGCTCGTCCTCTTCGACCTGCTGCACCGCGACGGCGAGGACCTCCTCGACGAGCCGCTCCGCCGGCGGCGCGCCGAGCTCCTGCGCCTGGCCCCCTCCCTCGCCGTGCCCGGCGTCGAGGCCTCCCCCGCGGAGCCGGGCGCGGCCGAGGCGGCGTCCCGCGACGCGCTCGCGCGCGGCCACGAGGGCGTCGTCGTCAAGGCGGCGGACGCGCCCTACGCCGCCGGCCGGCGCGGCGCCGCCTGGGTGAAGGTCAAGCCGCGCCTGACCCTCGACCTCGTCGTGCTGGCCGCCGAGCACGGCTCCGGCCGCCGCCGCGGCACCCTCTCCAACCTCTGGCTGGGCGCCCGCGACCCCGAGGGCCGCTTCGGTCCGCCGGGCGGCGTCGTCATGCTCGGCAAGACCTTCAAGGGCCTCACCGACGCGATGCTCGCGTGGCAGACGGAGCGGCTGCGGGACCTCGCGGTCGACGAGGACGGCTGGGTCGTGCGCGTGCGCCCCGAGCTCGTCGTCGAGATCGCCCTGGACGGCGTCCAGCGCTCCCCCCGCTACCCCGCGGGTCTCGCCCTGCGCTTCGCGCGGGTCCTCGCCCACCGGCCCGACAAGCCGGCGTCGGAGGCGGACGTCGTCGAGGCGGTCGAGCGGCTGCACGCCGCCGCGGGGGGTGCGGCCGGGGCCACGACCCAGGACGTCGAGGAGGAGGAGACCGAGGACGGCCGGGGCGGGCGCGACGCCGGCCACGAGGCCACCGAGGACGGGTCCGCGCCGTGACCCCGGGGGCGCTGCTCGCCGTCGTCCGGGCGCCGGGCGGGCTGGGCCTGGCGGACGGGGAGCGGTCGTGGGCCGTGGCGGCGTCCGGCGTCGACGCCGCGGCCGCCGCCCTCGACCGGTTGGAGCGCGAGCGGTCACCGCGATGGGTGTGGTGGTCGGCGTCGGAGGTCCTCGGGGCGCTCCAGGCGGCGGCGAGCCCGCCCCGCCCGGCCCGCGCCTGGGACCTGGCGGCGGTCCACCGCCTCCTCGAGGGCGGGCACGACGACGGCCCGGCGGCGGTGCGGGCGGCGGCGGCGGGCCTGGACCCGGCCGGCGCCCCCGTGCCGGGGCAGCTGGACCTCGGGGGGACGCCCGGCGGCCTGGAGGTCGCCGCCGGCGGTCCCGCCGCCGGGGACGCTGACGGGCCGGTGCGCCCCGACGGGCACCTCAGCCCCGACTGGGTGGACGGGGCGTGGGCGGACTCCCCCGCTAGGGCCGCCCGCTGGGCGGCGGTCGCCCTGGAGACCGCCCGCCTGCAGGAGCAGCGCCTCCGCGCGGTCGTCCGGGAGTCCTCCCCGGCCGGCGCGGCCGGCGGCACCGGCGGCCGGGACGTCGAGGGCGACGCGGGCGGCGCGGGCGGCGCGGGCGGCGACCCCGTCCAGACGGCGTGGTCGGAGTCGGCGGCGGCCGTCCTCGCCGTCGAGCTCGCGCACGGCGGCCTCCCCCTGGACGCCGCGGAGGCGGCTCGCGTCGTCGAGGGCGTGGTCGGGCCGCGCCCGCGCGACGAGGCGGAGGCGGCCAGGCAGCGAGCGGCGCGCGACGCCCCCGTGCTGGCGGCCCTCGGCGTCCCCGACGGCGCGACGGGCCGCCACGACGGGGGCGCCGGCGCACCGGGGTCGCCCGTCGACCTGCGCAGCCCCGCCCAGGTGCGCCGGGCCCTGCACGACGTCGGTCTCGACCTGCCGGACACCCGCTCCTGGCGCCTGGAGGGGCTGGCCGCCGAGGACGGCGCCCACCCCGCCCTCGGCGCGCTCGTGGCGTGGCGGCGGGCCGAGCGCTTCGCCGTCGCCCACGGCTACCGCTGGCTCGACGAGGCGGTGAGGGGCGGGCGCCTGCGCGCGGCCTGGTCGGCCAGCGACGGCGGCGCCGGGCGCATGACGGCGTCGGCCGGGCTGCACAACCTGCCGCGCGAGCTGCGCGTGGCCGTGCGGGCCGAGCCGGGGCGGCTCCTCGTGCGCGCCGACCTCGGCCAGGTGGAGCCGCGCGTCCTCGCCGTCGTCTCGGGCGACCGGGCGCTCGCCCGGGCGGCCGACGCCGACGACCTCTACTCCCCCGTCGCCGCGCGCCTGGGCGTGGCCCGCGAGGTCGCCAAGGTAGCGGTGCTCGCGGCCATGTACGGGCAGACGAGCGGCGCCGCCGGCGCCACGCTGGCCGCCATGGAGCGGGCCTACCCCGTGGCGACGGGCTTCCTCGTCGACGCCGCGCGCCGCGGCGCCGCCGGTGAGGACGTGCGGACGGCCGGAGGGCGCCGGGTCCGCGTGCCCGCCGTCGAGGAGGTGCCCGTCGAGGCGGGAGCGGCGGCCGTGGACCGCGAGCGCGCCGCGCGGGCGGCGCGCGGCCGCTACGCCCGCAACGCCGTCGTCCAGGGCTCGGCGGCCGAGCTCTTCAAGGCGTGGGCCGCCACGGTGCGGGCCCGGCTGCTCGCCTCCGGCGACGGCGAGGTCGTGCTCTGCCTGCACGACGAGCTGCTGCTGCACGTGCGCGAGGACGCGGCCCCCGACGTCGCCGCCGAGCTCGTCCGGGACCTCGAGGCGGCCTCCGCGCGCTGGTGCCGTGCGGTCGCGCGGCCGCCCGTGCGCTTCACGGCGGACGTCGCCGTCGTCGAGCGGTGGTCGCAGGCCAAGGGCTGAGGCCGGCGTCAGTCCCGGCGGTCCGCGAAAGCCGGCCAGGGCGCGTCGGCCGGGCGCAGGGTGGCCCAGCCCTGCTCGCGCGCCGCGACGGCGGCCAGCACCGCCACGACGAGCGTCGGGTTGTGCAGGCGGCCGGCGAGCACCGCGTCGCGCGCCTCGTCCAGCGCCACCCAGCGCGTGACCATGTCGGCCTCCTCGTGCTCGCGCGCGAAGCGCTCGCCCTCGGGGACGGGCCGCAGGTCGCGGGCCAGGTACACGCGCAGCGCCTCGTCCGACCCGCCCGGGGAGCTGTACCACTCGGCGAGGACGTCGTAGCGCCCCGCGACGAGGTCGGCCTCCTCGGCCAGCTCGCGGGCCGCGGCGTCCTGCGGGGCCTCCCCGGCCTCGTCGAGCAGGCCGGCCGGCACCTCCCACAGCTCGTGGCGCACGGGGTGGCGGTACTGCCGCACGAGCAGCACCCGGTCGGCGTCGTCGAGGGCGAGGATCCCCACGGCGCCGGGGTGCACGACCTTGTCCCGCTGCACGGGCTCGTCGCCGCCGAGGTCGACGCGCTCGCTCGCGACGTCCCAGACCGCGCCGGAGTACACGGTCTCGCGGCCGACGACGGGCCGCGGGGCCAGGACGTCGGCGAGCTCGCCCCCCTCGGCGCCGCTCACGCGAGCACCTCGTCGACCTCGACGAGCCGCTCCTCGCGCTGGCGCGCGACGGCCGCCTCGACGAGCGCGGCGAAGAGGGGGTGGGCGCGCGTGGGGCGGGAGCGGAACTCCGGGTGCGCCTGCGTGCCCACGTAGAAGGGGTGCACCTCGCGGGGCAGCTCGACGAACTCGACGAGCGCACGGTCCGGTGACTGGCCGGAGACGACGAGGCCGGCGGCCTCGAGCTGCTCGCGGTGGTCGTTGCTCACCTCGTAGCGGTGGCGGTGGCGCTCGTGGACCAGCTCCGCGCCGTAGGCCTCGGCCACGACCGAGCCGGGCGTGAGCGCGGCCGGGTAGAGCCCGAGACGCATGGTGCCGCCGAGGTCGCCCGCCCCCTCGACGAAGGCCTTCTGCTCCTCCATCGTCGCGACGACCGGGTACGGCGTCGAGGGGTCGAACTCCGAGCTCGAGGCGCCCTCGAGCCCGGCGACGGAGCGGGCGTGCTCGATGACCATGCACTGCAGCCCCAGGCACAGGCCGAGGGTCGGCACCTTGTTGGTCCGGGCCCACGTCAGCGCGCCGAGCTTGCCCTCGATGCCCCGGACGCCGAAGCCGCCGGGGACGCAGACGGCGTCGACGCCCGCCAGCGCGCGGCGGGCGCCCTCGGGGCTCGCGCACTCGTCCGAGGCGACCCACTGCAGGACGACGCGGGCGTCGGCCGCGAAGCCACCGGCGCGCAGGGCCTCGGTGACCGACAGGTAGGCGTCGGGCAGGTCGACGTACTTGCCGACGAGGGCCACGCGCACGGTGTGCCGGGGCGCGTGGACGCGCTGCAGCAGCTGGTCCCACTCGCTCCAGTCGACGTCGCGGAAGGGCAGCCCGAGCCGCTGGACGATGTAGGCGTCGAGGCCCTCGGCGTGCAGCACCTTGGGGATGTCGTAGATGGACGGCGCGTCGACGGCGTTGGCCACCGCCGCCTCGTCGACGTCGCAGCTCGCGGCGATCTTCCGCTTGACGCCCTCGGGGATCGGCCGGTCGGAGCGGCACACGAGCGCGTCGGGCTGGATGCCGATGTTGCGCAGCGCCGCCACCGAGTGCTGCGTGGGCTTGGTCTTCAGCTCCCCGCTCGGGCCGATGTAGGGCACGAGGGAGACGTGCACGAAGAAGACGTCGTCGCGGCCGACGTCGCGGCGCACCTGGCGGGCGGCCTCGAGGAAGGGCAGCGACTCGATGTCGCCGACGGTGCCGCCGACCTCGGTGATGATGACGTCGGGCGCCGGCTCGCCGTCCGGGCCGGGCACGGCCTTGGCGCGCATGCGCGCCTTGATCTCGTCGGTGATGTGCGGGATCACCTGGACGGTGTCGCCGAGGTACTCCCCGCGCCGCTCCTTGGCGATGACCTCGGAGTACACCTGCCCCGTCGTGATGTTGGCCGCCGCGTCGAGCGCCACGTCGAGGAACCGCTCGTAGTGGCCGATGTCGAGGTCGGTCTCGGCGCCGTCGTCGGTGACGAAGACCTCGCCGTGCTGGAACGGGTTCATGGTCCCGGGGTCGACGTTGAGGTACGGGTCCAGCTTCTGCATGGACACCCGCAGCCCGCGGGCCCGCAGGAGGTGACCGAGGCTGGAGGCCGTCAGCCCCTTGCCGAGGGACGACGCCACCCCCCCGGTGACGAAGATGTGCCGCGTGCCGCTGCCGCTGAGCGCGCCGCCTGACCGGGAGAGACCGCGTTCCACCACGGACCTCGACGGTAGCAGCGACGGGCGGGCCCAGCGGTCGGCGGGCTGAGTCGTCGGCGGGCCCGGTCGTCGGCGGCCTCAGCGGTCGGCGGCGAGGCGGGCGTAGCGGTCGATCCAGCCGCGGAGCACGTCCTGCGGGCCCGGCAGGGCGGTGAAGGCCTCGCGGGCCGCGCGACCCGCGCGCTCGCGCGCCAGGGGGTCGGCGAGCAGGGCCGCGACGGCGTCGGCGAGAGCGCGGTCGTCGCCGACCGGCACGAGCGCGCCGACGCCCTCGAGCAGGTCCGGCAGGCCGCCGGTGCGGGTGGCGACGACGGGCAGCCCGGCGGCCATGGCCTCCTGCACGGCCAGCGACCTGGCCTCCCACGTGCTCGAGAGCGCGAAGACGTCGGCGCGCGCGAGCAGCTCCGGGACGTCGGGGCGGGCCCCGAGCAGGCGCACCGGGGCGTCGAGCTCCGCGACGAGGCGGCGCACGCGCGCCTCGACGGCCGGGTCGCCGTCGCCGACGACGCACCACGTGACGGGGGCGCCCCGCCCCCGCGCCCCGCGCCCGGTGCCGAGGCGGGCCGCGGCGCGCACGAGCGTCGGCAGGTCCTTCTGGGGGGCCAGGCGGCTCACGGTGAGGACCACCAGGGCGTCCGGCGGCAGGTCCTCCAGGCCGGCGGGCGGCGGGGCCGGCACCGGGCCGCCGCGTCCGCGCCCGCCGTCGGCCGCCCGGTCGGGGACCCCGACGGGCGTCACCTCGACCCGCCCGGCGCCGAGCGCGCGAGCGCGGGCGACGAGGTCCCCGGAGGCCCCGGTGAGCAGGTCGGCCCGGCGGGCCTGCAGGCGCTCGGCGACCTCGAGGGCGCGCTGCGCCGCGCCGCCGGGCGCGGCGAGGACGGCGTTGTGCCAGGTGACGACGACGGCCGGACCTGCCGCCCGCGCGCGCCCGCGGGCCCGGCGGGGCCCGCGGAGCCCTCGCGCGGCGAGCAGCGCGAGGAGCCCGGCCTGGTGGCCGTGGGCGTGCACGACGTCGGCGCCGGCGAGCAGGCGCCGCAGCGCCCGGGCGCGGCGCAGGGCCGTGAGCGGCCGGCGGGAGCTCGGCCACAGCCGCAGGACCGGGACGCCGGGGGGGACGGGCGAGTGCACGTCTCCCGGGCCCGCGCCCGCGCCGAGCTCCTCCCACCGGTCGGCCGTCGCGTCGCCCGTCGCGACCGCGACGTCGACGCCGGCGTCCGCGAGCCCCGTGGCGAGCGCGGCGACGTGGCCGGCGATCCCGCCCGTGGCGCGGCCGGCGACGAGCACCACCCTCACGTCCGCTCCCTCCCGCGGCCGTCCGCCGGCCCCTCGTCGTCCCGCGCGGCGCGCGGCGGCGTGCTGCCCGGCGCGCCCCCGGGGCCCCCGTCGCGGCCCGTCCCGTCGCCCGGCGTCGCGCCCGGAGATGCGCCCGGGGTCGTTCCGGGAGTCGCGCCGGGCACCGCCCCACCCTGGCGCACCCCGCGCCGGCCGCGCAGGCGGGCCAGGGCCGCGGCCGCCGTCCGGCGGTCCAGCAGGGCCGCACCGGCGGCGGTGACGAGGACGGCGGCGGCCGCGCCCGCGGCGCCCGCGGCCACGGCCGCGAGCTCCGTGCCGGCGCCGCGCCCGTCCAGCGCGCCGAGGAGGGCGTCGACGACCAGCCGGCCGACGACGGCGCCCGCGGCGCCGGCGCCGAGCGACGCGGCGAGGGTGCGCCCCACGCCGGCCAGGGCGCGGAGCCCCGCCGCGGCGCCCAGGGCCCGCAGGAGCAGCACCGCGGCCACCACCATGCCGGCGCTCGTGCCGGCCGCCAGCGCCACCACCCGGGCCTCCCCGGGGAGCACCGCGGCCAGCGCCACCTCGGCCCCGACGACGGCGAGCCAGCCGGTGACGGTGGCCGTGGCCGCCGCCCGGCCGCGCTCGAGGGCGTAGAGCGCGCGCCCCACGTGGGCCACGAGGGCGAGCCCCAGCAGCGCCGGGGCGACGGCGGTGACGGCGTCCGCCACGGCGGCGTAGGCGGTCGTGCGGCCGCTCCCCGCCCCCGCCCCGCCCGCGTCGAGGGCCGCGTAGAGGGCCTGGACGGCGGGGGCGACCGCCACGAGGAGGGCGCTGCCCAGGAGCGCCACGAGGACGACGGCGCGGGTGCTCGTGGCCGCCGTCCGGGCGAACCCGTCCGCGTCCCCCCGCGCGGCCATCTCCGCGAGCCGCGGGAAGGCGCTCGTCGCCAGGGGGACGGCGAGCACGGCGTAGGGCAGCAGCGACACGGGCTGCACGACCTGGACGAAGACGCTGAAGGAGCCGGGCGCCGGGTCGCCGAGCCGGCCCCCCAGCAGCAGGGCCGTCAGGACGGCGGCCTGCTGGGCGAGCAGGGCGAGCAGCCCCGCCGCGGCGAGCCCCCGGGCGCGGCGCAGCACCCCGGGGGGGAAGCGGAGCGTGGGCCGGGGGCGCAGCCCGCCGGCGAGGACGGGTCCGAGCAGCGGCAGCGTGAGGACGGCCACGCCGAGCGTCGTGCCCCCCGCGAGGACGGCGAGCGCCGGACCGGCCGCGGCGCCGTCGCCCGCCCCGGACCCCGAAAGACGCGCGTAGAGGGCGTAGGCGCCGATGACCGTGAGGCTCGACAGCAGGGGGGCGAGCGCGGGCCAGGTGAAGCGCCGCTGCGCCTGGAGCGCCCCGGTGAGGACGACGCCGAGCCCGTAGAGGACGACCTGGGGGGCGAAGACGACGAGCATCGCGGCGACGAGGGCCCGCTGGTCGGCGAGCGCGGCCCCGGGCCGCAGCAGGTGCGACAGGGGTCCCGCGAGGGCCGCCACCGCCACGGCGGCGGGCACGAGCAGGACGAGGGTCCACCCCAGCAGCGCGCCCACGACCCGCTCGGCGCCCCGCCGGTCCCCCGCCGCCAGCGGCCCGGCGAGGAGCGGGACGACGGCGCCCGCCAGCGCGCCGCCCGCCACGACCTCGAAGAGGACGTTGGGCACCGTGTTCGCGGCGTTGTAGGCCTCGCCGACCACGGTCGCGTTGCCGACGCCGGCGGTGAAGACGAGCCCGCGCAGGAAGCCCGCGACGCGGGCGAGCGCGGTGAGGACGGCGATGAGGGCGGCCGCGCCCAGCAGGCCGCGGCCGAGCGCCCTCACGGGCCGGGTGTCGTGGCCGGCGCCGCCGGGGCGGTGGGCGAGCCGGCGGGCGGCGCGGCGCGGCCGAGGCGGTCGAGCTCGCGCAGCCCGGGCGTGGCCTCGATGACGCGCGTGAAGCTCACCCGCTCCGAGGCCCCCGTGAGCGCGAGCAGGGCGGTGAGGACGGCGGCGCGGGCGGCGCGCGAGCGCGTCCGCGTGAGCACCGCGCAGCCCAGGAGGGCGCCCGCCGCGTTGGCGCCGCAGTCGCCGAGCATGCCGCGCTCGCGCAGGTCGGGCAGCAGCAGCGCCGCGGCCGCGCCGGCCCCGGCCGACGCCAGCGGCGCGCCCGGCCGCGAGCCCGGGACGCCGGCGCCGCCGACGAGGTGCCCGAGAAGCAGGACGGCCTTGAGGGCCCGGCCCGGGCGCAGGTCGAGGAGGTTGACGAGGTTGGCGCTGCCCGCGACGACGGCGCCCGCGACGAGCCGGTCGAGGACCGACGGCGCGTCGGGGTCCGTGCCGCGGCCGTCGAGGACGGCCGCGCCGACGAGCCCGCCGAGGCCGATGCCGACGACCTTGAGCCCGCCGGTGGTGACCCGGCCGCGCGCGAGCGCGCCGAGGTGGCCCCGCAGGCCGCGGGCGTCGGCGGAGCCGGCGAGGTCGTCGACCGCGCCGAGCGCGCCCGCGACCGCGGTGGCGAGCGCCGCCCCGACCCGCGCCCGCGCGGGCAGGGACGCGACGGCGACGCCGGCCAGGGCGCCGACGGCGAGCGCGGGACCCTCGAGGAGGGTGAGCGGCCGCCCGCGGTGGTTCGTGCGCGCCCAGCGCTCCCCCGCCGGCCGGGCGGCCAGGCGCCGCGCCGCGGCCCAGGCGAGCCCCGTCGTCGCCGCCGCGGCGGCGGCCGGCAGGGCCCGGGCGCTCACCCCTCACCGCCGGGCTGCTCGGCGGCCGCGGCGCGCGCCGCGGCCAGCGGAGGCAGCGCCGCGCCCGCGCCGTCGCCCGCCCCGTACTGCCCGGCGCCGCCGTCGAGCTGCTCGCGCAGGGCGAGCACCACGGCGAGCTCCCCGGCGGCGGAGCCCGCGCCGTCGACGCCCGTGACGAGGCCCGCGAGGTCGTCCCCCCGCAGGACGGCGACGGCGCCGCCCTCGGCGGCCGCCTCCGCCGGGCCCGCCAGGACGACCCCGGCGCCGGTGGCCTCGAGCGCCTGCAGCAGCGCCAGCTCGGCGCTCGCGCCGGGCGCCGCGTCACCGTCGGCCGGCTGCTGCGCGGGGGCCGGGGCCACGACCAGCGCCGTCGCGGCGCGGAGCACGGGGTCGCCCTCCAGCTGCACGAGGTCGGCGGCCGCGAGGGCGTCGAGGACCTCGCGACCGGCGACCGACGCCGTCCCCGCGAGGACGGGGTCGGGGGCCACGACCGCACCGGCCAGCGCGGCCGACAGCAGCGCCGGCGTCCCGGCGTCCTCGGTCGTCACCTCCCCGAGAGCGCGCTCCGGGAGGGCCGCGGCCACCTCGTCGCGGGCCTCCGAGGCCTCGGGGTCGCTCCAGGCGTCCCGGAGGTCGACGACGCCGCTGACCGCGCCGCCCGCGTCGGCGACGCCGTCGGACAGGTCCTCCACGAGCTCGCCGTCGGCGCCGGGCAGGGCCACCACGACGGTCGTCGTGCCGTCGAGGACCCCCTCCGCGACGGCGGGCGCGACCGCGGCCAGGGCGGCGTCGCGGGCGGCCAGCTGGCCGGACAGGTCGTCGACCTGCCCCTGGAGCTGCGCGCGGTCCTCCCGCAGCAGGTCGACCTGGCTGGAGAGGGTGTCCCCGATGGAGTCGCGCAGCGGCCCGGCGCCGAGCACCACGCCGATCGCCAGGGCGAGGAAGACCCCGACGAGCGAGACGAGGTGGTAGCGGAAGTCGATCACCGGTGGTCTCCCAGGAGCGGTCGTGCCCGCCGTGCGGCGCGCGGGGTGCGGGTCGGTGCGGCGGGCCGCCGGGGCGGGGCGGTCCGGCCCGCGGCCTGCCCGCGGCTCAGCCGGTCCACGAGAGCAGCGGGGCGAGCAGGCCGTCGAGCTGGGCCCCGAGGAGCGACACGAGCGTCTGGCCCGCCGACGTCGACAGCAGCGCGACGAGGAGCGCGAGCAGGCCCGCGAGCAGGAGGGCGGCCACTTGCGCCGTGGAGATCCGCTGGCGGTACAGCCTCGAGACGCCCTTGGCGTCGACGAGCTTGCCGCCCACGCGCAGGCGCGTGAGGAAGGTGCTGGCCATGCCGGCGCGCCCCTTGTCGAGGAACTCCACGAGGGTCGCGTGGGTGCCGACGGCGACGATGAGCTCGGCGCCGCGGTCGTCGGCCAGGAGCATGGCGACGTCCTCGCTCGTGCCCGTGGCGGGGAAGACGACGGGGTCGACGCCCAGGGCGCGCACCCGGTCGAGCCCGGGGGCGCGGCCGTCGCGGTAGGCGTGCACGACGACCTCCGCGCCGCTCGTCAGCGCCGCGTCCGAGACGGAGTCCATGTCGCCGACGACCATGTCGAGGGCGTGGCCCGCCTCCAGCACCGCGTCCGCGCCGCCGTCGACGCCGATGAGCACCGGCCGGTACTCGCGGATGTAGGGCCGCAGCGTGGCCAGGTCCTCCCGGTAGTGGTAGCCGCGGACGACGACGAGGGCCTGGCGCCCGGCGAAGGACGTGCGCACGTCGGGCACGCCGACCCCGTCGAAGAGGAGGTCCTTCTCGCGGAGCATGTACTCCAGCGTGTTGGCGGCGAAGAGCTCGAGCTGGGACCCGAGGCCCTCGCGCGCCTCCTCCATGGCCGCCGCGACGGTCTCCGGCGTCTGCCGGACGCCGGTGGCGATGACGCGCTCCTCGCCGTCCTCGAGGAGGAGGAGCCGGTCGCCGTCGACGCGCACCGCCTGCCCCTCGTGCAGGGCGCCCATGACGTCCGGGCCCACCCGGTCGAGGAGGACGACGCCGGCGTCGAGGAGGATCTGCGGCCCGAGGTTCGGGTAGCGCCCGGAGGTGCTCGCCGCGGCGTTGACGACGGCGGCCGGCTGCGCGGCGACGAGGGCCTCGGCGGCGACGCGATCGACGTCCTCGTGGTCGATGAGGGCGACGTCCCCCGGCTGGAGCCTCTTGGTGAGGTCCTTCGTGCGGCGGTCGACGCGCACGACGCCGCCGGCGGTGGTGGGCGCGGCGGGCCGCCGGCGCAGGACGCGTCTCATCGTGGCCGATGGTCCCACGTCGACGCCCCGTCCCCGGCACCACGACCCGCGCGCGCCGCGCCGTCGGGCGTCACCGGTGGCGGGCGCCCTCGAGGAGCTCGGCCGCGTGGGCGCGCGCGCTCGTGGAGCCGCCGCGCCCGGCGAGCATCCGCGCCAGCTCCGCCACCCGGTCCTCGCCCTCGAGCGCGCGCACGCCGCTCGCGACGACGCTGCCGTCGCCGCCCTTCTCGACGAGGAGGTGGTGGTCGGCGAAGGCCGCCACCTGCGGCAGGTGGGTGACGACGAGGACCTGGGAGCGCTCCGCGAGCGCGGCCAGGCGGCGGCCGATCTCGACTGCGGCGCGACCCCCCACGCCCGAGTCGACCTCGTCGAAGACGAAGGTCTCCACCGGGTCGGCCTCGGCGAGCACGACCTCGAGCGCGAGCATCACGCGCGACAGCTCGCCCCCGGAGGCGCCCCGGGCGAGCGGCCGGGGCTCGGCGCCGGCGTGGGCCGCGAGCAGCAGCGCGACGTCGTCACCTCCCGTGGCCGACAGCCGCTCGGTGCGCTCGACCCTCACCTCGAGCCGGGCCCCGGCCATCGCGAGGGCCTCGAGCTCCGCGCTCGCCGCCGCGGCCAGCCGCTCGCCCGCGGCCGCCCGCGCGTCGTGCAGCCGGCCGGCGAGGGCCTCCAGCTCCTCGGCGAGGGCGCGGTCCTCCTCCTCGAGGGCGCCCACCCGGTCGTCGTCGCCCTCGAGCTCGAGGAGGCGCTGCGAGGCCTCCCGGGCCCAGGCGAGGACGGCGGACGCGTCCTCGCCGTAGGCGCGCACCAGCGCCGCGAGCTCGGCGCGCCGCTCCTGCACGACGGCGAGCCGCGCGGGGTCGGCCTCCAGCTCGGCGAGGTGCGCGGCGGCGTCGGCGCCGGCCTCGACGACGAGGACGGACACCTCGGCGAGGCGGTCGGCCAGCGCCGCGAGCGCCGGGTCGTGGGCCCGCACCGCCTCCAGCGCCCGACGGGCGACCTCGACGGCGCCGACCGCGTTCCCCGGGGCCTCGCCCCCGCCGGCGTCGTCGTCACCCGTGAGAGCGGCGCGGGCCGTGGCCGCGGCGAGGCGGAGGTCCTCGGCGTGCGTGAGGCGCTCGGCCTCCTGCGCCAGGGCCAGGTCCTCCCCCGGCTGCGGGTCGACGCGCTCGACGCGCTCGAGCCCGTGCCGCAGGAGGTCGGCCTCCTGGGCCCGCTCGCGGCCCCGCGTGCGGATCTCGTCCAGCTCGGCGCGCACGGCGCGGTGCCGCTCGAAGGCGGTGCGGTAGCGCGCCATCGGCTCCGCGACGTCCTGGCCCGCCGACGCGTCGACGACCTCGCGCTGGCGCGCGGGCGAGCGCAGCAGCACCTGCTCGCTCTGGCCGTGGACGGCGACGAGGTCGTCGGCGAGCTCGCCGAGCAGGCCGTTGGGGACGGCGCGACCGCCGACGTGGGCGCGGCTGCGGCCCCCGGCGGCGACGCTGCGGGCCACGAGCAGCTCGCTGCGCCCGGCCCCGACGTCCTCCAGCTCGGCGCCGGACCCCCGGGCGCGCTCGGCGGCGGGTCCTGTGGCGGGCAGCGTGAAGCGCCCCTCGACGAGGGCGCTCCGCGCGCCCGAGCGGACGGCCGTGGGGTCGGCCCGGGCCCCCAGCAGGAGGCCGAGGCTCGTGACGACCATCGTCTTGCCGGCGCCCGTCTCCCCCGTGAGGACGGTGAGGCCGGGGCCGATCTCGAGCGCCGAGGCGTCGATGGCCCCGAGGTCGCGGATCCGGATCTCCTCGAGCACGCCTCAGCGTCCCCCGGGCGGCCCGCCCCGGTCGTCCGCCGCGCCGTCGGCCCCGTCGTCGGCTGCCTCGTCGGCTGCGTCGACCGGTCCGCGCCAGCCCTCGACGGGCAGCCGGAACTTCGCGACGAGCCGGTCGGTGAAGGGCCCGTCGGAGATGCGGGCCAGCAGCAGCGGGTGCACCCCCCGGGTGACCTCGATGCGCGAGCCGGGCGGCAGCTGCGCCGTGCGTCGCCCGTCGCACCACAGGACGCCCCCGCCGGCGGTCCGCGAGAGCACCTCGACCGCGAGGACCGAGCCCGGCGAGGCCACGAGCGGCTTGGCGAACAGGGCGTGCGCGGAGATGGGCACCATGAGCAGCGCCTGGACCTCCGGCCACACCACGGGCCCACCGGCGGAGAAGGCGTAGGCGGTCGATCCGGTCGGCGTCGCCATGACGACGCCGTCGCAGCCGATGACCGACACGGGTCGGCCGTCGACCTCGGTGACGACCTCGAGCATCCGCTCGCGCTCGGCCTTCTCGACGCTGGCCTCGTTGACCGCCCACGACGTCGTCACGACCTCGCCGTCGCGGAGCACCCGCACGTCGAGCGTGAGCCGCTCCTCGACGACGTAGTCGCGGGCGGCGATGCGGTCGACCGTGCGCGCCAGGTCGTCCCGCTCGCTCTCGGCGAGGAAGCCGACGTGGCCGAGGTTCACGCCGAGCAGGGGCACCGGGCGGTGCCGCACGAGCTCGGCCGCCCGCAGGATCGTGCCGTCGCCGCCGAGGACGACGACCATCTCGGCCCCGCTCACGACCGAGTCCTCGAGCTCGTCCGGGTCGAGCAGCGGCACGTCCCCGACGCCCGGGATGTCCCCGACCTCCTCGGCGAGCATGACCGGGCGCAGCCCGCGCTCCCGCAGCAGGTCCACGAGCTCGCGGGCCGCGGCGACGGCGGTCGCCCGCCCCGTGTGGGTGAGGACGAGGACGGTCCGCTCGCCCGCGGGAGCCTGCGGGTCCGCGCCCGTCCCCGCCCGGGTCTCCTGCGTCTCCGGGCTGTCCTGGGTCACTGCGCGCCCCCCTCGTCGCTCGCGTCGTCCTCGCTGGCGCTGCCGCCGGGGCCGCTGCGCACGGCCGCGAGCGCGACCTCCTCCAGGTCCTCGGGGTCCACCCCGGCGGGGCCGGCCCCTCCGGCGCGCAGGCGCAGGAAGTACTCGACGTTGCCGCTCGGGCCGGGCAGCGGGCTCGCGGCGCAGCCGACGACGAGGAGGCCGGCGTCGACGGCGGCGGCGGCCACGTCGACGACGGCGTCCGCCCGGGCGCGCGGGTCGCGCACCACGCCGCCCGCCCCCAGCCGCTCGCGCCCCACCTCGAACTGGGGCTTGACCATGAGCAGCAGGTCGGCGCCGGGGGCGCTGCAGGCCGCCAGGGCGGGCAGCACGAGCCGCAGGGAGATGAAGGACAGGTCGGCGACCACGAGGGCCGGCAGGGCGCCGAGCTGCGCGAGGACGGCGTCGGGCGCGAGGAGGCGGACGTTGGTGCGGTCGAGCACGACGACGCGGTCGTCGCTGCGCAGCGGCCAGGCGAGCTGGCCGTAGCCGACGTCGACGGCGAGGACGCGCTCCGCGCCCCGGTCGAGCAGGACGTCGGTGAACCCTCCCGTCGACGCCCCGGCGTCCATCGCGAGGCGCCCGGCGACGTCGACGTCGGGGAAGGCTCCCAGCGCGCCGAGGAGCTTGTGCGCCCCGCGGCTCGCCCAGCGGCGCCCGGACCCTGACGGCCCCTCGCCCTCGCCGACCTCGTCCACGACGATCGGGTCGGCGCGCTCGACCTGCGTGGCCGGCTTGGTGGCGCGCTGGCCCCGCACGAGCACCGACCCGGCTCCCACGAGCTCGCCGGCCTCCTGCCGCGAGCGCGCGAGGCCCCGGCGGACCAGCTCGGCGTCCAGGCGCGCGCGACGGGGCGCGCTCACCGGGCCGTGCCCGAGAGCCGTCGGGCGAGGCGCTCCTGCGCCCGCTCGAGGGCGGCGGCCTGCTCCAGCGGCCCCGCCTCGTCCGGCGTCGCCGCGAGGTCGGCCAGCACCTGCGCGACCTCGGGGTCACCCGCCGGGTCGGCGGCGTCGGGGCCGTCGCCTCCCCGGCCGGAGCCGAGCGGGACGCCCGCCGGGGGCCGGGGCGCCGGCGGGCCCGGGCGGGGCCCCGGAGCGAGCCCGGGGGCGCCCCCCGGGGCGGGCCTCGGGCCGGGCGCGGGGCCCGGTCGGGGGGCCGGGGCGTCGCCGGAGGTCACCCGGGCACGCTACCGGGCGTCCAGCGGCGACACCCGGCGCCGCAGGTCGTCGGTCACGGCGACGTCCTCCAGCTCCCAGCGCGCGGCGCAGGCCGCCCTCAGCACGTCCAGGGGTCCGCCGCCGTCCTCCGCCACGAGTCCGTCCGGACCCCGCCGGACCCGCGCGTCCCCGCAGCGCCAGCTCCGCTGCGCGCCCTCGCCCTCCCGGACGACGGTCGCCGCCGGCGCGAGCAGGGCGCCGAGGTCGGCGCCGAGGTGGTCGGGGCGCTGGTGGGGCGGGGCGTCGAGGACGACCGCGGTGGCGTCCACGCCCGTGGCCACCCAGAGGCTGCTCAGGCCCGCGGCCCGCGCGCCGGCGACGTCGGTGTCGAGCCGGTCGCCGACGACGAGGGCCCGCCGCCCGTCGGCCGCCGCGTCGAGGAGCGGCCGCTCGGGCTTCCCGGCGACGAGGGGCTCAGCTCCGGTGGCCGTCCGGACCGCCGCGACGAGGCTGCCGTTGCCGAGGGCGGGGCCGCGCTCGCGCGCGAGGACGGTGTCGACGTTGGTCGCCACCCACAGGGCGCCCGCCCTGATGGCGTACGCGGCCTCGGTGAGCGCGGCCCAGCCCACGTCGGGGCCGAAGCCCTGGAGGACGGCCACCGGCTCGTCGTCCGCGGACGTCACCGGCACCAGGCCGGCGGCGCGGCACGCGAGGGCGACGCCCGGCCCGCCGACGACGAGCACGCGCGCGCCGGCGCCGCAGCGGTCGAGGACGAGGCTCGCGCCCGCCTGCGAGGACGTGCGGACCTCCTCGGCGGAGGCGCGCACGCCCGTGCGACCGAGGTGCGCGGCCACCTCCTCGGGGGGCAGGGAGGCGTTGTTCGTGACGAAGCGCACGGCCACCCCTCGCGCGCGGCAGGCCGCGACGGCCTCGGCGGCGCCCCGGACCGGTCGGTCCCCGGCGTAGACGGTGCCGTCGAGGTCGAGCAGGAGCACCTCCGCCGACGCGACGAGGGCGTCAGCCACGGCCGTCGCCGTCCGTGCCCGTGCCCTCGTCGTCGGGCGTGGTCCCCCCGACGTCGAGCAGGCCGGGCGCGGCACTGTCGGGGCCCTCGCCCGTCGCCTCGCCCGCACCGCTCGCGCCGGGACGCGGCCGCAGGAGGGCGCGGACGCTGCTCAGCGCCTCCACGTACTCGGCGCGTTGCGGGCGCATGGCGACGGCCAGCGCGAGCTGCTCGGCGGCCTGCGGCAGGCGGCCGAGGCGTCGCAGGGACAGGCCGTAGCCGAAGCGCGCGTAGTCCGAGTCCGGGGCCACCTCGGCGAGGCGCTCGAAGGTGCGGACCGCGGCCCCCGGCCGACCGGCGATGAACTGCGCGCGCGCCAGGGCCTCGAGGACGCTCGCCGAGCGCGGCTCGTCCTCGGCGACCCGCTCGAGCACCGTGGCGGCCGCGGCGGCGTGACCGCCCTCGAGGAGGCCGAGCCCCCGCTGCAGCCACTCGTAGGTGCCGAGGCCGTCCCCCCGCTCGGGCGAGCCGGAGGCGGGGCCGGGACCCGGACCGCTCACGCGTCCTCCTCCCACAGCAGGACGTCGTCGTCCTCGTCGGCGCCGCCGCCCCCACCGGCCTGGGGACCGCCGGCACCGCCGCGCCCGCGCGGCGGGACGGGGCGCCCCGCCGCGGCGAGGGCGTCGTCGTAGGCCTCCTGCAGGCGGGCCTGCGACTCGCGCAGCCCGGGCGGCACCGAGCCCGTCAGCTCGGGCAGCCGCAGCTCGAGGACGGCGGCGTCCGCCTGCCCGAGGTCCCGGCGCGCCCCGGCGACGACGATGGCCAGCTCGATGAGTCCGGCACGGTCCAGCGCGTCCGCCGCCGGCCCTGCGGCGGCGTCCAGGGCGCGCTCCGGCCGTCCGAGCCCGCGCTCGCAGTCGGCCATGACCGGCAGGTGCTCCTGGGAACCGGTGATCCGGCGGGCGGTGCGCAGCTCGCGCAGCGCCTCCTCGTACTCGCCGGCCCGGTAGGCCGCGAGCCCGGTCGCCTCGCGGACGGCGCCCACCCGGCCCGCACGGCGCTGGGCGGCGCGGGCGTGCTCGAGCGCCAGGGCGGGGTCGTCGTCGAGGAGGCGCGCCACCTGCACGAGGTGCCGCGCGACGGCGGTGGCGTTCTCCCCGGACAGCCCGCTGAGGTCGCGTCGCACGTCGGCGTCGAGCTCCTTGCCCGTGACGTCGTCGGGAAGGGGCGGCTCCACCGGCCGGGGGGCACGGGTCTCCCGACCACCGTGCGCACCCCCGGGGCCCGTGCGGCCGCGGGGGGCGTGGCCACGCGCCCCCGGCCCGCGGTCGCCCCAGCCACGGTCGCCCGCACCTCCCGTGCGGGACCGCGGTCCTCCGGTCCGGTCTCGCTCCCCGCGGCCCGTCCGGTCGTCCCGTCCGCGACCGTCGCGGGCGCGGTCGTCACCGGCACGAGGACCTCGACCCCGCGGGGCACGGTCGCGGTCGCCCCCGTGACGCCCGGCACCGTCGCCCTCGCGTGGCTCTCTCCGCCCCGCACGGTCGTCTCCGGTCCACTCGGCCATGGGTCCTCCTCGGTCCGGGACGCGCACTCGGTCCACCAGCTGTTCTGCTCTCGCCGGGCGACGGCGCACGTCCTCCTGGGCTGCACCGGCGCGCGCACGGCGACCGGCACCATCATGCGCGACGGCGATGTCGCTCCACGAGCCGACGGGTGCCCGTCTCGCCCGGCGCTCGGCCGCGGTCCGCTCGTCGCCCTCGGAGGGCTCGGGACCACAGCCCGTCGCTGCGGACCACGGCGTCCCAGCGGGATCGCGCGACCCCACGGAGTCGACGGCGCACCTGTGCATCCGTGTCCGGGCATGCGAAAGGGCCACCCCCCAATGGGGGGTGGCCCTTCCTAAGTGAAGTCCGGCGGCGACCTACTCTCCCACGCAGTCCCCCACGCAGTACCATCGGCGCGAACGGGCTTAGCTTCCGGGTTCGGAATGGGACCGGGCGTTTCCCCGACGCTATGACCGCCGAAACAACTCGCGAGCACGAACCCCCACCCACACACCCCAAAGGGGCTAGTGGGGGGTTCGTAACCCAAGAACCGCACAGTGGACACGAGCAACACACCTGAAGAGTGGTCAAGCCATCGGCATATTAGTACCGGTCAGCTCCACGAGTTACCCCGCTTCCACACCCGGCCTAT
>NZ_JBBHZG010000010.1:23474-46997 GCF_037482305.1 Pseudokineococcus sp. 5B2Z-1 | reverse complement strand
CCGGGCCCGGGCCAGGGCGCGGGTGTGGGCTTGGGCGGCGGCCGAGGTCTGGGAGGGGGAGCGCTGGGGGGTGCCTGCGTCGGTGCGCCAGGCGGCGAGGCGGTGGCGGACCCAGCCGGGGACGTGGCGGACGCCTGTGGTGTGGGGCCAGGGGGTGCCGTCGGGTCGCTCGTCGAGGGCGCGCAGGGTGTCGCGCAGGGTCCAGCCGGCGAGCCAGAACTCGCGCAGCAGGGCGACCACCCAGGGCGCGGTGGTGGCCCGCAGTGGTGGGCACAGGGTTTGGGCGGTGGCAGCGGCAGCGGCCATCTCCGGCTTCGTGGCCGGTCGTCGCGATGGTGGCCACGCGGTGAGCGGACGATCCGCGGTGGGGGGACCGAGTTTCGCGCGCGCGCCTGCGCGGGGGTCTCCTTCGGAGACCGCTTCGCGGGATGGGGTGCCAACTTCATGCACACCCGACAAGGCGCGAGCCGCCTGGTCGTCCTCCCGGCTAGTAGCCGCGGGGGAAGGGCCGGTGAGCAGGCGCAGAGCGTGGGGAACGGCGAGGACGTAGAGGGCGGCGTCGGCGCCGTCGTCGCCGGCCATGGCGGCGGCTCCGGCGGAGCGGCCGGTGGCCACGAGCCCGAGCAGGCCGGTGGCGCGTAGCCAGGCCAGGACGCGGGCGACGGTGCGCCGCGAGCGGCCGGTGCGGGCCGCGAGATGGTCCCAGGTGGGTCGGGTGGTGCCCCAGGTCCAGTCCGCGCACAGGGCGACCTCGCGGGCGATCGCGAGGTAGCTGGCCACGCGGTCGGCGCGCCAGGTCGCCACGTCGGGGTGGGCCGCGACGGCCGCGAGCCAGCGGCGCTGGCCGGGGCAGCGGGTCGACCCGCGCGGGATCGCCGCGGCGATGGCCGCGGGGTGGCGTTCGAGGGCCCGTCGTCCGAGCAGGGCCAGGTGCCCGCGACGACGCCGACGGGACCCCCGTGCGGGGGGCGTGGTGGGCGTGTCGGGGATCGGGTCTGGCCCCTGCCGGTGGGCAGGGGTTATCGTCAGAGCGCAGCACCGCCTCTGTCACAGGAGACGTACTTCGACCGGCTGGTAACCGGTCACTTGCTAGGACGACGGCCCCCGCTCCAACGGGGGCCTTCGTCGTGTCTAGGCCCTGCCTAGCTCACACGCTGCAGCGGCAGCTCCTCTTGGTCTCGGACAGGCGACGGCGCGAGTTCGGGCATTCCCTGATGAGCCGCCAGCGCGGCGGCCACGTAGGAGCTGATGGAGTCGTAGCCCAGGCGCTCTGCGTCTTCGCGCACCGCATCAGCGACGGCGCGAGGAACGCGGGAGGCGACGAGGACTCGGTCTCCCTTGCTCTTCCGACCACCCTGAGAGGTACGCATGGGGCCTACCCAACCCCTGATGCCGAAACAGTTATGGGACGCGCGACGGCGTGTCGCGGAAGTGGTCACGGCTGCGCGTGCCCCGGCTTGGCGAGCTGGTCGACCACCGCGGCGGCCGCGCACAGCCATGCCGTGCGCGTGGAGGAGGACAGCGCGTCGTGGTTGATGACGCCGCCGCCGCTCAGGGCCCGGTCGAAGGGCACCCGAACAACTCGGGCGGGGTCCCCTCCGGTGGCGGCGGCGAAGTGGTCGGTCAGCCGCTTGCGCTCGTCCTCGGGGGTGCGCGGGGAGGGGTCGGACAGGACGGTCACGGCGCGCTCGAGCAGGTGCGCGTAGGGGCCGGCGGCGAGGGCGTCGACCATCCACGCGGCCGAGGCGGCGGAGTCCTCGCGGACGGTGGTGGTGATGACGAGCTGGTCGGTCTGCGCGGCGGCCGCCTGCCAGTTCGCGGACCGGATGTTGTTGCCGGTGTCGATGACCACGAGTCGGTAGAAGCGCTGGATGAGGGTGTGCAGGGCGGCGAAGTCGTCGGCGTCGACGACGCCGGCGCCGGTGGGGTCCTCGTCCGAGCGCAGCACGTCGAAGCGCACGCCGGCCTGGTGGTGGACGTGGGCGTCGAGGTCGCCCAGGCGCCCGGCGGTCGAGATGAGTTCGAGCGCGGCGGCCAGCAGGGTCCGCACGGTCCCGCCGTGCCCGGCGTCGGCCGAGCGAAGGCCCATCGTCCCGCGGGTCTCGTTGTTGTCCCACGCCAGGACCCCGCCGCCGCGGGCCTGGCCGAGGGCGGCCGACAGCAGCAGCGTCGTGGTGGTCTTGCCGACCCCGCCCTTGGGGTTGACGACCATGACCGTGCGCGGGCCCGGCAGCTGGGCCTGCACCGTGGTGGTCAGCTCGAAGCGGGCTGCCTCGGCGGCGCCGGGCGCCAGCGGCAGCCCCACGCTGCGGGCCATCCACCCGCGCCAGCCCTCGCGGGCGCGCTGGGGCAGGGTTCGGGAGGACCGACTGCCGAGCAGGTCCTGGGCATTGGGCCGCGGTGCGGCGGCGACGGGCACCACCCGCGCTGACGTCTCCTCGACGTCCTCAGTCGAGAGGTCGTCCGCGGCCGGGCGTGCGCGGGCAGGAGCCGCCGGGGCCGGTGCGGGCGTGGACCTCGTCGAGGTGGTCGTGGGGGCGAGCCCGGAAGCGGACGCCGTCGCTGGCTCATCGACGGAGACGGGCGCGGAGGTGGTCGGGGCCTCGCCCAGGGTGCCGTCGGGGTGGATGAGCAGGTGCCAGGAGCCGTCAGGGTCGACCACCTTGGCCAGCACGGGCCCGCCCGCGGGCGTGGCAACGGTGGAGGCGATGTGGGCGACGCTGCGGCGGCGGGCGTTGTCGACGTCGGAGGCGGTCAGCTCGTGGGAGACGCCGTTGACGGTGATCTGGGCGGTGCCGTCGGTGGTGACGACGACGTCGACCACCGGAGCGGTAGTGGTGGGCTCTGACATCAGGTCCTCCAGCGGACGTGTGCGGTGGCTGTTGGTTAGGTGAGGGGCGGCAGGTCCACGCCGCGCGCCTCGAGGAAGGGCTCGGGGTCGGTCCGTTCGCCGTTGACGCGGACCTCGAAGTGCAGGTGGCAACCGGTGGAGCCGCCGGAGCTGCCGACGCGGGCGATCTGCTGGCCCGCGGTGACCTGCTGGCCGACGTCGACGAGCAGGTCGTCGGCGTACATGTGGGCGTAGTAGGTGCTCACGCCGCCTGCGTGGTCCAGGACGATCAAGGTGCCGTAGGAGTCACCGGTCGGCCCCGAGCGGGCGACGACGCCGCTGGTGGCGGCGTTGATGGGTGAGTCACAGCCGGGGGCCAGGTCGATGCCGCCGTGCAGGCGCATCTGGCGGCGGATCGGGTGAAAACGCATCCCGTAGCCGGAGGTGTACGGGCCGGCGGCGGGCTGGGCCCAGCCGCCCTCTCCAACGGGGACGGCGGCGCCGTCCTGGCCGCATAGCGCGCGGGTGGTCGGGACCGCTGGCGCCTGAGCGCCGGCCCCCGCGCCGGGGACAGCACTGGGCGAGACCGCTGGCGTTGCGGCGGGAACGACGGCCGGTGGGGGGGTAGCCGGGGCACCGGCCGAGGTGAGGGCGCCGGAGAGGGTCAGAGCGTCGACGACGGCGACGGCGGGGTCCCACCACCGGGTGTAGTGGTTGGGATCGGCGTTCCGCTGCACGCGGTTGGCGACCCGAGTGGGCTGCATCTGGTCGCGTCCCTGGACGCCGGCGAGGACTCGGAAGAACGACGTGGCTGAGCGGTAGGGGTCCATCCGGTCGGCGTAGGAGCCCCAGGCGCCGTTGTCGCGCTGCTGGAACAGGCCCCGGGAGTCGGGGCCGGCGCTGTCGCCGTAGTCCAGAACCCTCAGGGAGGACTCGCCCATCGCGGTCATCACGCCGATGGTCTGGTCCCGGACCGTCAGGCCGAGTGCCGCACCGGCGTTCATGATCTGCGTCGCGTTGGCGAGCTGCTCGCCGGAGTACCCGGCGACCGAGCCGCCGGGGAGGTTGCCGACGTCGACGACGCCACCGGGGGAGGAGCCGCCGCAGCGGGTCTGCTGGGACTGCTCGTAGGCACTGACAGCCCCACCGATGACCAGGGTCCCGGTCATGCACCCGCCGAGCAGCATCACGGGCACTGCGACGAGGGCGACGGCCCCACCGGCCTTCACCGGGTCACCGTCCGACCGGCTGCGAGAGGGCGGCCGGCGGGGTGATCGTCTCGGTCCGCCACGGAGCGGTGGCGTCCTCGCGTGCGAGCAGGACCTCGTACGCGCCGACGTCGGTCGGGACCTCGAGCCGGGCAAGCCACGCCGAGGAGTCGTCGACCAGGACGGCCTCACCGGTGACCTGGCGGGCGGGGACCTCGGTGGGGTCGACCGCGCCGTAGGCGTCCTGCCCGGAGACGGTCATCAGCGGGGCGAGCTCATCCCACCACTGCCGCTCAGGCAGCCCCGGGCGGGCGAAGGCGGTCATGGTAGCGCCGGCGTGCTGGACGGCCGCCTCGCGTGCGTCAGCGTCCCAGGTGGGCGACGGCTCGGCGTCCGGGACGTTTTCGCCGTAGTCCTGGCCCCTCGACAGAGGCGTGGCCGTGGCTGCGGCGGAGGCGGGCGTCGAGGACTCGACGGTGGTCACTGACGGGGCATCGTTTGGTGGGGTGGCACTGCATCCACCGAGCCCGACCACCAGCAGCACAGCCGCCGCCAGCCGGCCCGGCTTGTTCACACCAGTGGACACGCCGTCGAGGTTAGACGACGCCCCGCCTGCCGCCTAGCGCAGCGTGCTGAACAGCGTGGCGGCCACGATCGCGCCGAGGACGGCGCCGCCCACCACCTGCGCGACCGTGTGGTCCCTGAGGGCCACGCGCGACCAGCCGACGGCCAGGACGACCAGGGGCGCGACGACGACGAAGGGGCTGAAGGTCATAGACGCGACGGACACGACGCCGGCGGCCACGCCTGTGTGAACGCTGATCTTCCATACGAGCGTCGTCACGAGGATGAGCAGGAGGCCGACGAGGGCCGCGAGTGTGAGAGCCAGCAGCTCGGTTGGAGCCCCCAGGACGGTCAGCAGGACCAGGCCGGCGAGCACCGAGGCGGCGGCGAAGAGGAAGGGCTTCGTCCGCTGCCGGCGCTCTCCGATGTGGTGGTCTCCGTAGCGCCCCTTCCGCACACCGCGCAGTACGAAGGCGTAGGGCAGGCCGGCTGTGAAGAGAGCAGCTAGCGCCCCCCAGGCGAACCCTTCGATGAGCGTGTTCCCGCTGACTGCTCCGACGAGGAGCTGGACGGCGACTAGGAGGTTTCCAGGCGACAGCAGGTCGGTCAGTGTCCGCGCCAGACCGAGCGCACTCGTGGGCGGCGGTGTCGTCTGCTGAGTGCTCATCGCGCAATGGTGGTGGACGGCTCGGGGTGGTCGATCAGGTCCGCGAGCTTGAGACCGTCACTGCGGCTGCGAGCGATGGCGAGCAGCCTCTCGGCCTCCTCTTCGAACGTCGTCGCCGCCGGCGACCGGGGCCTGGAGGTGCTGGCGATGGGCTGCTCGCCACGAGCCCGTCGTCGGCGGGCGACCTCGAGGACCGCCCGTTGAGCCGTTGCCGAGCGACGTCCCTCGGAGACGGCCGAGGTCCGCGTCGCCTCGTGGGCCGCCCTCACCGCTTCCTCGGAGACGTAAGGACGTAGCGCCAGCTCCCCGTCGAGGATCTCCACGACGCGACGTCGGTATCGGAGCCGGAGCTCGTGGCGGCCTACGAGGCGACTGCCGCGGCGCCGGAGGGTGGCCCGACCGTCCCCATCGCGTGACAGTGCGTCCTCGAGCGAGATGGAGGGCACCACGTCGTGCAGGTCCCTCCACAGCTGCCGGAGGTCGCGGTATCCGCCCAGCGCCGTGAGCCACTCGTCGACGGCGCGGCCCGTGATGAGTCTCCAACCCGTGCCGAGCGCGATAAGCGCCAGGCATGCGGTCAGCATGAAGGCTCCCAACGGTGACGGGGCCACGGTCGCCACGGTCGCGGGGAAGGCAGGAGTGAGAGCCACGAGTGCGAGTTGGAAGGCGACGAAGACAAGCCCGAAACCAGCCCCGGCGGCGATGATGGCCATACTTGTACGGAGAGAACCGTGGGGAAGCTGCTGGCAGTACCAGATGGTGTGCCGGACGATTGATCCCAGGATGGTGCCCATCGCCAGGTAGAAAATACTAAGGAAGGCCGCCATCGTCGGGGCGCTCGAATACGTGGCAACGAGGCTGTCCGTCTGCTGCTCCCGCACCGGGGACAGGATGAATAGGGGGACGAGAACCGCGGCGAAGGCGGCTGTGGCCATCACCCGGCGCCGCCAGCCCTTGCTGGCCACTTTGGGCGGGAAGTAGCCGTGACGGACGACCTCGTAGGCCGCGACGGCGGCCACGAGAGCCACGAGGTACTTGATGAGGTGGGACAGGTTCGTAGTCTCTGTGGCCACCCCGTCCACCGTGACCGCCACAGAGGGCAGGTCCAAGGTCGCATAGATGGCGAGACCGGTCAGGGCGACCCAGAGGAGACGCTTGCGGCCATCCCTTCGCGCTGCGGGCGCCCGCATGAGGACAGCCGCCCAGAGGGCCACCGGGACGGCGAACGACAGGACTGTCACGACGAGGGACCGAGCAGCGCGGCGGCGCGCCCCTGCGCGCTCGCGTCGCCTCGGGCCTCCGCGGCATCGGGGCTACGCACTGAGCCGAGCAGCAGCCACGCGAACATCTCAGCCTCTTGTTCCCGAGCCGTCGTGTAGGACACACGGCCGAGGACACGGGTGAGGAGACTGGGGTTGAGCGCCAGTGTCGGCATCAGCCGGGCACGGTAGACGTCGAGCTCCTGCTGGTCGCAGGGGTGGTCGGCCAGGATATGACCGAGCTCGTGGGCAATGATGTTCTCCCGCAGCGGAAGGCTCACTGCCCCCTCGTAGTAGATGACGTCCCGCTCGGGCATCTGCAGCCACAGGCCACAGGGCATGGTCGGGTCACTCTCGTAGAACGCTCGTAGCTCGATCGGTCGGCCGCGACGCCGCGCTACGTTCTCGCAGAGCGCCTCGATGCTGAAAGGCTCCGGCACATCGACCTCGGCCACCCGCTCCTCGACACGCCGACGGAGAGTGCGCATCGCGCTCGACCTTCGCCCGCGTCGAAATGGAATCAGGGCCATATTCGTCCCTCTGCGTCGTTGTCGACTAGAACCAACTGACCCGCCTTACGGAGTCAACTGCCGTCGCCTTCGTCAGGGTCACTTCTACCTGCTGATTGCTGGTCGCGCTCACGCTGTCGCTCTCGCTCGACGAGGTCATGGACCAAGCGAAGACTCGACGGAGACAACTCGGACGCCCTCAAGGAGATGGCCCGCACGTCCGCGTCCCGCATCGCTGCGAGCAGCTCGAGCTCTGAGTCGATCCGCGCTGCTTCTTCGTCATCGAGGAAGTAGGCAGGGCTCACCTGGAAGTAGTCCGCCAATGCCTGCAGGTGCTTCATCGTCGGGTTGTCCTTGACGCCTGTACGCAACTGCCAGATGTAGCTGGCGGAGATGGCCCCGCCTCGGGCGACAATGGTGTTCGCTACTTCGCGGTAGGTCGCCTCGGGCTCCCCGCTGCGCCGGACGGTCTTGAACAACCTGTCGATCTTCTCGGCCAGCGTCTTGGGACGGGCCTGCTGCTCGTCATCGGCCATCGCTGTCCCTGTCGGCTGGTGTCCCTGTTGCGGGCGCCCATGGTGGCACGGGCACTTCAGCGACAGCTCCGTCATCCGCAGGTGGAGCGCCCTCTCGCGCATCGACCTGTTGGTGAGCGCCGGCGGCGATGCGGTCGCGCAGAGACGGCCAGTGCACCAACCACTCGCGCCCAACCTTCGTGCCGGCGATGTCGCCTTGCCGGATGAGCGCGGTCGTCGTCGACAGCCGCAGGTCCAACAGCTCCGCCAGAGTCCGAGCGTTGACCACCACAGGCTCGGCCAACAGCTCGGGCGTCTCGGCGCGGTGCGGCAACCGCGTTGCGCCCGTGGTCGACAGGTCCGCGTCAGGAAACAGAGCCTTGATGACCGCAGGCCCCCAGTAGCGCCACCGGCGGCCAATCTGGGCACCTGGGATGCGCCCCGTAGCCACCCAGCGGCGGAGCGTCAGCGGGTGCACGCCCAAGGCCGCGGCCAGGTCGTCGGTGTCGTAGAGGTCGGGATGCATCGCGCGGAGCCTAGGGAGACGACGTCGTGTGAGTGGTCACCGACAACACTTCGCCTCCTCCTTCCGGGTCAGCGATTGAGCATCACGACACGTGAGGTTCAGATACACAACGTCGGCGTCGGCGCTTGACGTGGAAGGCTGTGCACATGAGTCTACAGGGGTGCAGTGGCCGCCCCGGCCGCTCTGGGGTAGAGGAGGCGCGACGGTGGGGCGGAACCCATGGCTGACCGCGACGCAGGAGCCGGACAGCACCGAGGACGAGGTCGAGGCGGACCTCGTCGGCCCCGCGTCCCCGCAGCACGGCGTCGACGAGCTGGAGAGCGTCGACCGGCTCGCCCGCAAGACGCCCGAAGTCGCCGCCTCGGTGTGGTGGCTGGGAGCCCACGGTGGCGCTGGCGAGAGCACGCTGACGGAGTACCTGGCCGGGTCCCGTGCGGCCGACCACTGCTGGCCCACCAGCGCGGACGAGGCGACGCCCTCGGCGGTCGTGCTCGTCTGCCGCTCCCACGCCCGCGGCCTGCACGCCGCGCAGCGTGCTCTCACCGACTGGGCTTCTGGCGCCGTCCCCGGCGTGCGCTTGCTCGGCCTGGTCGTCGTCGCGGACGCCCCGGGCAAAACCCCGAAGCCGCTGCGCGACCTGAGCCGCCTGGTCGCCGGCGGCGCACCGAGGAGCTGGCACCTGCCCTGGCTCGAGGCGGCCCGCTTCGCACCCGCCGACGGCACCACCGCCCCCCCGGCGGCGGTGCGGACCCTGCTCCGCGCCGTCTCGCGCCTGTCCACCCCGACCACCACCACCGACGCCGGGGCGACCGCCCCCGACACCCGAGAGGTCTCCTGATGAACACCCTTACCGCTGCCGTCCTCACCGTCGTTCCCGACGCCCCGCCCGCAGCCCCGCCCGGCATGGAGGGTCTGACCACGGTCATCTCCTGGGCCGGCTGGATAGTCCTGGTGCTGTGCGTCATCGGCGTCCTGGTCACCGCCGGTCTGATGGCCGTGTCCAACCGCCGCGGCGAAGGCGGCGAGCACGCCGGCCGCCTCGGTTTCGTGCTCGTGGCCACGGTGCTCGTCGGCGCTGCCGGTGGCCTCGTCGGCGCCCTGGCCTGAGCCGATGGCCTCGACCCCCCTCAGCCGCCTGTCCCGGCGGACACACGAGGACGACGACGGCGCCACGGGCCGCAGCCCGTGGCGCCGTCCCGGCTTCGTCGTCTCCGCGGTGGTCCTGGCCCTCCTCGCCCTCCTGGCGGTCGTCCTGTTCGTCCTGCCGCCCAGCGACGATTACACCCCCCCCCCCCCCCCTCCCCCCCCCCCCCCCCGTCCCGGCTTCGTCGTCTCCGCGGTGGTCCTGGCCCTCCTCGCCCTCCTGGCGGTCGTCCTGTTCGTCCTGCCGCCCAGCGACGAGGACACTGCCGCACCCCAGCCGTCGCCCCAGCCGTCGCCCTCGGCTTCCACGGAGCCCGAGGGGGACGGCGAGCCTGTCGCCGGCGAGAGCGTCTGCGGTCTCGCTCCCGGCTCCCCGGGCATTCCCGTCGAGGCTCCCACCGCGCAGTGGCAGCTCGTCGGGACCACGGCCGTCCCGACCGACCCGGACGGGGCAGGCCCCGGTGTCACCACCGACGACGGCTTCGCCTCCTGCTTCTCCCACGACCCCACCGGCGCCCTCTTCGCGGGCATCAACTGGTGGGCGCAGGGCTTCAACGGTCGCTCTGTTGAGGTCTACGAGGAGCTGACCGCCGAGAGCCCGGAGCGCGACGCGGCCCTCGAGCAGGGCCTTACGGACAACGTGCAGGGCTTCGGGCAGATCGCCGGCTACCGCTTCATCGAGTCCGAAGAGGACCGCGTCGTCTACGAGCTCGCGGTCCGCACCCCGAATGGCTCGCTGGCGTCGTTGCCGACAGCGATGCGCTGGGAGGACGGGGACTGGAAGTTTGTCATCCCCTCCACGGGCAACCCCGGCATCGGCGCGCTAACCGACCTCGCAGGCTTCACGCCCTGGTCTGGGCTCTCGTGAGTGCGTCGGCAGGCTGCGCGCCCGGGGACTTCCTCTGCTCTGTCGGGGAAGGACTCGGCAGCGTCGCGGCAAACATCGCTGAGGACGTCTTCGGGCAGATGGCCGATGCGGTGACCGAGGCTGTCGGGCAGACCGTGGCGGCCCTGGGGACCTTGTGGGTCAACATCGGTACCCCTGTGCTGTCGACCAACCCGGGGACCGGAGCCCCGTCGGATGCGGTCGGCTTCCTCCAGACCAACCTCTACACGCTCACCCTGTCGCTGGCCGTCCTGGCCATCCTCGTGGGGGCGGCCCGCACCGCATGGGAGCGGCGCGGGGAGCCGCTGATCGGGCTCATGACAGCCCTGGTCACGTTCGTGGTCGTCTCCGGCGCCGGGCTGGCCGTCATCGCCCTGCTGGTGACGGCCTCCGACGCGCTGGCCCAGGCTCTCATCGACCGGTCGGTGACCGGCAGCTTCGGGGACAACATGACCGCGCTGCTCCTTGGAGCGACAGGCGCGACTCTCGTGGGTCCGGGGCTGACCTCTTTGGTGGTGATCGTCCTCGGCGGCGCGGCTCTGCTGATGAGCATCGTGCAGATCGTGCTCATGGTGGCTCGCGGCGGAATGCTGGTAATCCTTGCCGGCATCTTCCCCACGGCCGCCGCCTTCACGAACACAGCCATGGGCCGCCAGTGGTTCAACAAGTGCCTGGCCTGGCTCATCGCCTTCATCCTCTACAAGCCCGCTGCCGCCATAGTCTACGCCGCCGCTTTTCGACTGACCGGTAGCGACGTGTTCTCCGACGACGGCACCGGCCTGATCGATCTCATCACCGGCCTGACGCTGATGCTGCTGGCGCTGGTCGCCCTGCCCGCTCTCATGCGCTTCGTCACGCCGATGGTCGGGGCGATGGCCTCCGGCGGCGGCGGGACGGCGGCGCTGGCCGCCGCGGCACTGCCCACCGGCGCCATCATGGCTGGGAGGGCGTTGGCCAACCGCGCCGCCAGCAACGGCGGCGGCGGTGGTGGCAAGGAGTCCTCGTCGGCGGGTGGCCGAGGCGGCACCGGCCCCTCCGGCCTCTCCGGCAGCGACGGCCCCTCCGGCGCCGGCCCTTCCGGTGGCGGGAGCACGAGCTCCAAGGGCGCCAAGGGCGCTAAGAGCACCGGCGGCGAGCAGGCGCCCTCCCCGACCGCAGCCGGGGCCACGACTCCTGCCGGTGCGGGCGCACCGGCCACGGCCAGCGCCGGCGCCGGCGGCGCCGGTGCCGGTGCCGCGGGTGGCGCGGGTGGCGCTGGTGCGGCCGGCGGTGCCGCCGCGGCCGCCGCAGGCCCGGTCGGCATCGGCGTTGCCGCGGCGGCCAAGGGCGTCGAAATCGCAGACAAGGGTCGCAAGGCGGCCGCCCAGGCAGGACGAGACGCCGCGGACTCCGCGACGGGTGAGGGAGGCGGCCCCAGTGGCAGTCGTTGAGCGCAGCGCGCGCACCTACGGGAACTGGCGGCGGCCGCTGTCGGCCGGGATCGGCTCCTTCGGACTGATCGGCACCGCCATCGTCTTTGCCGGCTTCATCGCCATGATCGTGGCCAACGCCATCGGCGGGCTGATCCCCGCCGTCATCACCGCCCTGGTGGCCGTGGCCGCCCTCGGCGTGGTCGTCATCCGCGACCGCCACGGCCGCTCCATCGGCCAGCGCGTCGTCGGTCGGATGGCCTGGGCCAACGCCCGGCGCCTGGGCGGGCACCTGTACCGCTCAGGGGTCCTCGGGCGCACCCGGTGGGGCACCCACCAGCTCCCCGGCCTGCTCGCGGCGTCCTCGCTGTCGGAGCACCTCGACTCCTACTCGCGCCGCTTCGCGCTGCTGCACGTCCCGTCCACCGGCCACTACACGGTGGTGCTGGCCACCGAGCCCGAGGGCGCCGCCGGCGTCGACGCCGAGCAGGTCGACTCCTGGGTCGCCAACTGGGGTGCGTGGCTGGCTCAGCTGGGCGACGAGCCTGGACTGACCGCCGTCTCGGTGACCGTCGAGACCGCCCCGGACACCGGCACGCGGCTGCGCCGCGAGATCGCCCTACACGCCGACCCCGATGCCCCGGTCGTCGCGCAGGCGATCCTTGCCGAGACCGCCCGCACCGCCCCCGACGGCGCCGCGACCGTCCGCGCCTGGGTCGCGCTGACGTTCACCGCCGCCGCCGGCCCCGCCGGCGGGCGCCGCCGCAAGGCCGACGAGGTCGGCCACGACCTCGCCGCCCGCCTGCCCGGCATCAGCGCCGGGCTCGAGGCCACCGGCGGGGGCGTCGCCCGACCGCTGTCCGCCCAAGGTCTGTGCGAAGTCGTGCGCGGCGCCTTCGACCCCGACGCCGTCCGGCTCCTGGAGGAGGCGCACGCCGTCGGCGCGACGCCGGAGCTGTCCTGGACCGACGTCGGCCCCACCGCCACCGAGTCGACCTGGGACCACTACCGCCACGACAGCGCGCTCTCGTGCACCTGGTCGATGACCGTGGCGCCCCGCGGCACCGTCCGGTCCTCGGTGCTCGAGCACCTGCTCGCCCCGCACCCGCGGGTCGACCGCAAGCGGGTCACGATGCTCTACCGCCCGGTCGACTCCGCCCGCGCCGCGCGGATCGTCGAGCAGGACAAGCGCAACGCCGACGTCCGCGCCACCAGCACCAAGCGACCGTCCTCGCGTGTCCTCGTCGAGCAGCGCGCCGCGACCGCGACCGCCGACGAGGAGGCCGCCGGCGCCGGGCTGCTGTCCTTCGGGATGCTCGTGACCGCCACCGTCTCCGACGCCGCCCGGCTCGAGGACGCGATGGCCACCGTCGACAACCTCGCCGCGACCGCACGGCTGACGTTGCGCCCGGTCCACGGCTCCCAGGACTCCGCCTTCGCCGCGGCCCTGCCGCTTGGCCTGCACCTGCCGGCGCACCTCAAGGTGCCCGACTCGATCCGAGAGGCCCTGTGATGGCCCTGCACCTGCCCCGCCAGCTCTCGCGCAAGCAGACGGCCGCCCGACCTGCTCAGGCCGACGCAGCGACGCCGAGCACCCAGCAGCCCGTCGACGAGCCGTCCGGCCGCGCTGCGATGGCCCCGCGGCCGCCGGCCCGCGGATGGACGGGTCGCGGCGCTGGCGGCGCCGGGTACGTCCAGGCCGCCTCGATGTGGCGCTCGACGACGGTGCAGGCCTGCGGGCTGTGGCCGTGGTCGGCCGGCACCGGGTCCCCGATGGTGGGGGTGCCGATCGGGCGGAACATCGACACCAACGCACCGGTGTGCGCCGACCCGATCAGCTGGTTCCAGCGCGCCAACCTCATCTCCAACCCGTCGGCGTTCGTGCTCGGCAAGCCGGGCCTGGGGAAGTCGACGATGGTGCGGCGCTGGTGCGCCGGGCTGACCGGCTACGGCACCATCCCGCTGGTCCTGGGGGACCTCAAGCCCGACTACGTCGACCTCATCCGCGCCCTGGGCGGGCAGGTCATCGAGCTCGGCCGCGGCCGCGGCTACCTCAACGTCCTGGACCCGGGCGAGGCCCGCGCGACCGCCGCCCGCCTGACCGGCTCGGCGGCCGCGAAGGTCGCCGCCGACGCCCACGGCCGCCGGCACCAGATGGTCGCCTCGCTCATCAGTATCGCCCGCAAGGCACCGCCCACCGACCGGGAGGAGTCGATCCTCGACCGGGCCCTGCGGGTGCTGGACGACCGCGCCGCGGCGGGTGCGGTGCCCGTGCTGGGCGACCTGCTCCAGGTCATCCGGGAGGCCCCCGAGGACGTGCGCGCGGTGGCTCTGGACCGCGGCAACATCGATCGCTACCGCGACATCACCGAGGGCCTGGAGGCGACCCTCATCGGCCTGACCGGCACCGGCCGGCTCGGGGAGATGTTCTCCCAGCCGACGACCACGCCGATGCGCCGCGACGCGCCGGTGGTCTTCGACGTGTCCTCGATCGACGAGTCCGACACGGACCTGTCCGCCGCGGCGCTGCTGGCGTGCTGGTCCTACGGCTTCGGGGCGGTCAACAACGCCAACGTCCTGGCCGACGCCGGCCTGGAGCCCCGACGGCACTACTTCGTCGTCCTGGACGAGCTCTGGCGCGCCCTGCGCGCCTCCCGGGGCCTGGTTGAGCGGGTCGATGCCCTCACCCGGCTCAATCGCCAGCGCGGGGTGGGCCTGGCGATGATCACCCACACCATGTCCGACCTGGACGCCTTGCCCGACGCCGACGACCGGATGAAGGCCCGCGGGTTCGTCGAGCGTGCCGGGATGCTCGTGGCGGCTGGGCTGCCCGAGGCGGAGATGTCCAAGCTGACCCAGGTGGTCCACCTGTCACGCACCGAGCAGAACAAGCTCGTGTCCTGGACCGACCCGCCGGTGTGGGACCCGGTCGAGGAGGAGGAGAAGGCCCCTCCCGGCCAGGGCAACTTCCTGGTCAAGGTCGGCGGCCGCACGGGCATCCCCGTCCACGTCGACCTCACCCCCGCCGAGCTCTCGCTCAACGACACCAACAAGCTCTGGCGCGAGGTCTCCCGCTCCGGGCGGGTCGACGACCTGATCGACGCCGAGGGGGTGCGCGCCGTCGTCGACGAGGGCGTGGCCGACGCACCGGTCAACCTCGCCGGCCACGACGACGGGTCCCTGGCTGCCGGCGACGTCCCCACCGGGGACTCCCTCTTCGGCGCCGACGAGACGACCTCGACGGCGCTGCCGGTGGCCGCGCTCGAGGTCGACGGGCCGTCGGCCCCCGACCCGCAGGACCCGGACACCGCCGCCGCTGACAATGATCACGCCGCGGAGGGTCACCGGTGAGCGCCCCGTCGCGTCGCGCGGGCGGCAACGCCGACGCCAGCGGCTACCTGCTGCTCGGCGGCGTCCTGGTCGTCCTCGCGCTGCTGGGCGCCTTCTGGGCGGTGCTGCACGGGGCCGCCGCCCTCGACGGGACCGCCGCCCTGCCGGCCAACCCCTTCGACCTGGTCTTCGCGCTCATCGCCGGCGAGGTCGCGTGGACGACGACCGCGACCGTTCTGGCGGTCGCCGCCGGGCTGGTGCTCCTCATCGCCGGCGTCGTCGCCGCCGTGGTCCTCGCCCGGCGGGCGGCCAAGCGGGCTCGCGTCGACGTCGCCGCGACCCACATGGGCCGCGGCCGCGACATCGACGGGCTGCGCGCGAAGACCGCCACCGCGACCGCCCAACGCCTCGGGGTGGCCACCGACGCCCCCGGCCTGCCGCTGGCTCGCACCGTCGCCGGTGGGGCGCTGCTCTACACCGGCTGGGAGGACGTCGCGGTCGACATCTGGGGACCGCGCACCGGCAAGACGACCTCCCGCGCGATCCCCGCGATCCTCGACGCCCCGGGCGCCGTCATCGCCACCTCCAACAAGCGCGACCTCGTCGACGCCACCCGCGACCCCCGCGCCGCGCACGCCGCGACCGCCAACGGGGACAACGGCTCCGGCAGCGCCGTGTGGGTCTTCGACCCCCAGGCCATCGCCGGGGAACAGCCGACCTGGTGGTGGAACCCGCTGACCTACGTCACCGACGAGGTCAAGGCGACCCAGCTGGCCGACCTGTTCGCCGCGGCCTCCCGCGACCCGGGAGCCCGCAGCGACGCCTTCTTCGAGCCTGCCGGACGGGGCCTGCTGGCCAACCTCCTGCTGGCCGCGGCGCTCGACGGGCGGCCCCTGACGGACGTCTACCTGTGGGTCTCCGACGAAGGCGACAGCACGCCCGTCGAGGTCCTGCGCGAGGGCGGCTACCCAATGAACGCGGCCGCGGTCTCCGGCGTCATCAACTCCGCCGACAAGCAGCGCGCTGGCGTGTACGGCACGGCGCAGCAGCTCGCCTCGTTCATGACCAACCGCAAGGCGATGGCCTGGGTGACCCCGCCCGCCAAGGGCAACAACCCCTGGCTGGCAGCCGGTCGACCCGAGTTCGACCCCGCCGCCTTCGTCCGCTCCGCCGGCACCCTCTACTCGCTGTCCAAGGAGGGCCAGGGCTCCGCCGGCCCGCTCGTGACGGCACTGACCGTGGCCATCACCGAGGCCGCCGAGGACCTCGCCAAGACACTGCCCGGCGGACGACTCGCGGTGCCGATGGTCGCCGTCCTCGACGAGGCCGCCAACGTCTGCCGCTGGCGCGAGCTGCCGAACCTATACAGCCACTACGGCTCCCGCGGCATCGTCATCATGACGATCCTCCAGTCCTGGTCCCAGGGCGTCGAGGTCTGGGGCCGCGAGGGCATGCGCAAGCTCTGGTCGGCCGCCAACATCAAGGTCTACGGCGGCGGCGTCTCCGAGGTCGAGTTCCTGACCGAGCTGTCCACCCTGATCGGGGAGTACGAGCGCACGGCCACCTCGACCTCCTCCTCTCGCCACGGCCGCTCGACGTCGCGGTCGGCCACCCGCGAGAAGGTCCTGGACGTCGCGGACCTTGCCGCGCTCTCGCGCGGCCGTGCCGTCGTGCTGGCGTCGGGCTCCCGCCCGACCCTGGTGCGGACCCTGCCCTGGATGACCGGCCCGCACGCCGAAGCCGTGACCGCCTCCATCGCCGCGCACGACCCGGCTGCCGCCGAGACCATCGCAGCGGCCTCCAGCGCCCCTGCGGACGGCGCCACGACCGCCGAGCAGCGGGGGGCCGCGTGAGCAGCCCAGGTGCCTGGGATGACGAGGACGAGCCGGTCGCCTCGGTGCACGAGCTCCACCAGCGCCGCGACGAGCTGACCCTGCCCGCGCTGCGGGCCGGGATGGACGCGGCCGTCCAGCGCGCCGTGCAGAAGCGGCTCGAGGACGTGGCGACCGCCGCCGTCGACGAGGCCTTCGACGACGACGTGATGGCCGACCTCGCCGACGTCGCCCGCTCTGGTGCGGTCGAGGTGGTCTCCCCGGACCAGCCGCCCGCGCTGTTCTACGCCACCCTGCCGGACTTCGTGGAGGGCTTCCTGGCCACCACCTACGCCCGCAGCTTCGACCTGCGCGAGCTCACCTGGTGCCCGCAGTGGTGGCGTCACTCCGAGGCCGTCGTCCGCCTCGACGCCATCTGGCGCGCCTGGGAGCACCTGCGCAAAGACCCCACCGTCGGGACCTCGACGTGGCTGCTCCAGCACGGCGACCCGAACATGAACGTCCTCATGAGCGCCGACGGCCCCCTCAAGGGGTGCAGCCCCGACAAGGGCCACAGGGAGCCGCCCTGGCGCCGGCTCCCGCTGGAGAAGCCACCACCCGGCCTCTACGACGCCGGCGACGACGCCTGACCGGCAACCCCGCCAGGACCCGGACAGGCAGCAGGGGGCGACACCCACGGTTTCCCCCCCTGCTGCTGCCCCGTCTTCCTCAGCGCTCGATGCCCTGGCTCTTCGCGCGTGCCTTCCCGAAGGGCAGCCTGCGCCGACCCGCCGCCTGCGCCGCCGGAGCCTGCTCGTGAGCGATGTCGCTGGCCGGTCGCGCGTTCGCGGTGTCGGCCGCCATCCGCGCCTCGATGGCCTCGGCGTGCTCGGGTCCCAGCTTGCCCTCCAGACGGCTCTGGGTCTGCGCCCGCCGCTCGTGGCTGTCGTAGGCCGGGCCCTGCGCACGGGCCGTCCCTGACGCGCTTTCCGCCCGTCCTGCGGCCCCTAGAGCGGCCGACCGCTCGGCATCGGCACCGGCGGCGCGGCTGTCGGCGGCAGCACCGTCCTGGCCGCGCTGGCCGGCCTCCTGCTCCGCGCTGTCGGCGCGCTCGAGCAACGGCACCTCGCCGCCCTGCTCGCCACTGAGGTCGTCAGCGGCGGCGCGCTCGTCAGCGGCCTCGCCTGCCAGGAGGGTGGCCACCACCCGCTCCTGATCGGCCTCTGACCGTGCACGGTCACCGTCACGGCCGGCACGCTCAGCGGCCTCCCGCTCCTGCCGCGCACGGTCGTCCATCGCGCGGCTGACGGCGTCCTGGCGGTCGGGGTCGAGGGCGTCGACGTCGATGCCATAGCGGGTGCGGACCTGCTCGCGGATCGTCTCGGTGGCGCGGCGGGCGTCCGGCTCGACGTCCTGCCACTGCTGGGCGGTCTGCCACGCGGCCTCGATGTCGCGGGGGGTCGCCCGCTCCCACCAAGCGTCGCGCTCGATCGGCGCCAGCGACGCCCGTGCCGTGGTCCGCTCGGCGGCCACCCGGGCGGCCAGGTCGCGCGCGGCCTGGACCGACTGCTGCTCGGCCTCACGCGCCGCACGCTCCCGCTGACGGGCCAGCTCCTCCGCGACGCGCCCGGCCACCAGCAGGGCCACCCTGACCTGTCCCTCGAAGGCTTCCTCGATGCCGTCCGACTCGCTCATGCCGCTCCCCCTCGTCGTGCCGTTGGTGGTGCCTTAGGTCGTGCTCCAGATGGCGCTCCGACCGGCACTCCGGTCGGTGCAGTGGTGGTCACGGCCCCGGTCCTCGTCACCGCTCGACGCCGCGGTCCGGGCCAGGTCGCGCCGGCGCCTGCGGGGCCCTGGTGGGCTCGGCCAGCCGCTCCGGCACCGGCGACCCCAAGGGCCGGTGCATCGGCCCGTTCGCCTCGCGCACGAAGTCCGCGATCCTGCGCGCGTCCTCGTGCTCCTGTGCCGTGCCCGTCGAGGCGACGACCGGGCGAGACCCGTCCAGACCCCGCTCGGAGACCCACTCCGGCACCGGACGCTCGCGCATCACCGGCCGCAGCTCGTGCTTGACCGTGGCCGCCAGGTGCGCCGCCGAGCGGGCCTGCCCGCTGGCGACCTGCGCGTCGTGGATGGCTTGCGCGGTCTTGAGGAGCTGGCGCACCAGGACCGCCTCAGCGGCGCGCCCACGGCCGTTGTCGGCCGCCGTCATCAGCATCAAGGTCGTGCCGCGCAGCGACGGCCGCGCAGCCGCCCGCGCCGCCCTCGGCGCCTCGACGTGCGCCCGCGTCTGGGAGTACCGCGCCAGTGCGTCCGAGGACCGCGCCAACCGCCCGGGCTTGGCCTCCACGCGGTTGGACCACGCGGCCAGGGCGCCGGAGGTCTGCCGGGCGGCGTGCGCCCACCCGGCCCTGTCGGCCGGGTCCAGGGACGCCAGGTGCGCGCGCATCGCCTCGACCTCGCGGGTGCACGCCACCAGGTGCTCGTCGCCCACGGTGACCCGCGGCCCGCGGGCCCGGCCGGCGGGCTGACCGCGCCGCGCGGCCTGCCACTGCGCGACCGCGGCCTGGGACGCCTCGGGCGAGTCGGGCCACCCCTGGCGCAGCCGGGCGATGGTCAGGTCCCGCCCCAGGTGCCCTCCGCCGAACCACACCGGACGCTGCCCGGGAGCCGGCTTGGCGGCCACGCTGTAGCCGGTGACGACGTCGTCGCGCCCGGCGGCGTAGCGCGCCCGGACCCACATGCCCTGCTCGCGCAGACCGGTCACGAAAGCAGCCTCGTCCGGTGCCGCACCGGCGACCGCGCGGACGCTGCGGGCCAGCGTCAACCGCTCCGGCTCGAGCGCACCGGAGCGCTCCGCGCGGGCCTGCTCCGCGGGCGACACGCCCCGGGTGCCGCGGTCGGCGTCGCGGGACTCCACGACCTCCAGGCCGTACTTCTTCTCCAGTTCGCCGGCGACCTGCTGCGCGCGGGCGAAGTCCTTCCAGGTGTTCGCTTTGGTGCCGTCCTGGCGGACCAGCGACACCACCAGGTGCACGTGGTCGTTGCCCGCGGTGGACAGCCCGTGGCGCACCGCGACCCACCGGCACGGCGCCTTCCCCGACGCCTCGGTGAAGCCCATGCGGTCGACGAAGTCCCGGCTGATGTCGGCCCACTTGCCGTCGTCGAGCTGGCCTTCCTCGGCCCTCAGCGACAGCGAGCAGTGCCACACCGAACCGCCGGGCACCTCGACGCCGTACAGAGCGCGGGGCCGGTCCAGGTGACGTGCGACCTCCAGGGCGCTGACGCGATCCAGCTCGGCGTCGTCGTGCCAAGCCATCACCGGCTCGTCGCCCGCCACCAGGTGCGGCTCGGTGTGCTCATTCGCCCGCCCGGGCCCGACGAGGTAGGACAGCAGGCCGCCCATCCGGTCGCCCCGGGTGACGTTGGGCATCACGGCTTGGCGATCCCGTCCAGGACGTCGTCGATGCGGAGCGCCAGCGTCCGCACCCGCGCCAGCACCGCCCGCGCCTCGGGAGGGAACTCCTCGCCGGCGTTGGCGTGACGCGCGAGCTGGTTGACGTTCGTGGCGATGCCCGCGAGCTGCCGGTGCACCGACAACAGCTCCGACATCGCCGCCCGGCGCTGCGCCGGCGTCTCCCCCTGCGGCGCCATCGCAGACTCCACCAGCAACCGCACGACCGTCACGCCCTGGGACTCCGCCAGGCGCACGAGCACGGCCTCTTCCTCCGGCGTCACCGACACCTTGTGGTGGTGCAGCCGACCCCCCGGCACGTTCGCCCGGCGACGTCGCCCCAGCGCCCGCCACGGCGACACCGAGCCAGGCGAGGACGACCCCGAACCCGGCGACGACTCCGGCGACGCCGACGTGTCATCCGTCATCTCCGGTCACCTCCCCGAGGTGTCGTCCCTGCTCTTCGGCTTGAGCACCTGGCCCAGCGCAGCGCCCCACCCACCGGTGGGCCCCTGCACACGCAGTGTGCCGCCACCTGACGAGCCTGTCGAGCGGTTGGCCCATTTAGGGAACCTAAATGCTTAGCTTGCTCTGCTTCTCACCTGACGTAGCACTGCGCGCGAAGCGCTCCGCCCGGCTCCAGAGCGGCACCTGACGGTGACGCCCTCAGGCCACTAGCGTGGCCCCATGACCACCACCGACCCGGACACCATCGAGTCGGGCCTACGCGCCCTCGTCGACGCCCGCATGGACGCCGGCCGCTCCCTCGCCCGCGCCGCCGCCGAGCGCGACAGCATCCGCGAGGCCCTCGCCGCCGCCGACGCCAAGTACGCCGGCGAGCACGCCGCCGCCCTGTCTGCCGGGTGGACCGCTGAGGAGCTCAAAAAGGTTGGACTGACTGCGCCCACCACCACAGCGCCTCGCCGGACCCGCCGCCGTCGAGCCGCCTCCACCAGCGACCAGCCCGCAGGCGCGCCTACCGAGGCACAGTGACCGCACTCCTTCCGCTGGTCCTCATCTCAGGCAGCGCTGCGCCCGCGTGGCTTACGGCCGCCATAGGCGCGGGCGCCGTCATCGCCGCGTCGTTGATCACTCTTCTCGGCGTCGTCGTGACGCAGCACCGCGCGGACAGCAGGGAGCAGCGACACCGGACTGACGACCGGACCTGGCGGCACGAGGACTGGGCCCGCGACCGTAAGCACGAGGCTCACGCGGCCTACATCTCCGAGGCCGGACGACTAGACCGGCTAGCCGCAGCTCATAGCCGCGGTGACTACGGAGACCTAGCTGACGACTGGGACTGGCAACTCATCCACCTTCACGTAGAGGTGAGCCTCTTCGGGTCGACAGACGCGGCCACCGCCGCGCAGGACCTCCACGCCGCCATCCGTACCGTCGCCGAAGAGGGCAGCGTCGGCTCCCTCACTCGCAGCACCGCCGCAATGACGCAGTACCGCCACGCCGTCCAGGACGACCTTGGCCTTCCTCACACGATGCTGCCGGACTGGTCCGCCAGCGTGGCCAAGACACAAGCCCGCTAGCCCCTCGCCCACCTATGGACGACCCGAGCTAACAGCGGCTCGGTTCGCCCACAGGTGGACGATGGGACCCACCTGACCACCCGCGCACAACCGGCGCCCTCACCACTCCGCGTACGTCACCACCGCGTGCGCCGGCCGTGCACGGCCTGCACCCAGCACGCTCACCTCCACCCCCGCGAGAGCACGCCCCACCACCAACCAGCCGCGCGACCGGGACCGCTACCGGGGCGCGTAGCGCCCCCGGCCCACCCGCACCAGCACCGGGGACGTGCGCGCCAGCTGCGTCGCCGTCGACGCCGTGTACCCCGCTGCCCGCAACGCCCCCGCGAGGTCGACAGCGTCGGCGCTCCCACCGGCCGCCGCGACCGCCTCGAGCAGCACGCTGTCGCTGGCCACCGCCAGGTCCGACGAGCACCGCAACACCGCCCCCGTCCCCGCCCTCCTGGCGGCCGGGGCGACGAGCAGGCCCAGCGCGTCGAGCCACGCGGCCATCACGCGAGCTGGTGGAACGCACGCGTCTCGCCGGGTCGCCGGAGGAAGCCGGTCGACGACGTCGACGACCGCGGCGTGCAGCTCCTCGACGTCGTAGCCGCGGGCGGCCAGCAGCCGCACCGCGACCGACGTCACCAGGCCCCGCTTGCGCACCAACGGGCGCCGCCACGCCCACCACGACCCATCCCCGCCCTCGTGGGTCTGCCAGCCCTTCTCCCGCTCGAGGACGGCGCGCACCGCGACCACCGGCACCCCCGCGCCCGCGGCGACCTCGGCCAGGTCGACGACGTCGCCCCGGCGGTCCGCGGCGACCACCGCGCCCATCACCGACCTCTTCAACGCGGCCCGGCCCGCCGGCGCCACCACCACCGCCGGCGCCTCACCGAGCGCGCCCGCCCCGACGGGGCTGGCGGTCAGGAGCTGCACGAAGGTGGCGGGCCCGAAGACCTCCGCCGCGCGCAGCACCCCGCCCGGGTGCACCGGCCCGGCGCACACCCCGGCCTCGAGCAGGGCCGCAGACGCCTCCTCGGCGGTCCGTACCGGCCCGCCCTCCAGCACGCCCACCGCCGCGACCAGCGACGCCGGCGGGCCCGCGTGCCGAGCAACCATCCGCACCCGCGGCAACAGCCCCCGCACCCACCCCACCGGCCGCCCCACCGCTTCGGCTGCCCGCGCGGCGGGCACGGGCGGGCCGCCGTCGACACCCAGCAGGTGCGTTCTCAGCACCGCCCACGCCTCCGGTCGCCCGGGCAGCGCCTGCGACAGCACTAAGGCGACGGCGTCCTCGACTGGGCCCGGCGCCGGGGTCGACGGCCACGACGAGCGACGTCCCTGCTCGACGACCACGCGCGCCCTCCCCACCCGATGGGGGAGGGGACCTGGACTCGTCCTCTCCCGACGCCGGATCGTGTCAGCGCCGCCGCCGGCGTCAAGGGCGCATCCGCGTCGCTCCGCGATGACCCTGCGGGCCACCCCTGACCCCACCGCCAACGCCGACGAGCAGGCATCTATCGGGAACGGGGGCCGTGCAGCGGCCGTCCGCACCGGAGAAGGGCTCATCACCCGACGTCCGGGTGGCCACGACGGCCTGCCCTCACGCGCGTGCGCTCAGTAGTCGCGGCCGAGAGCAGCAGGAAGCACCCTCAGGGCACTGTCGCAAAACCTCGGGCGCCGTTGCTTTGTGGACACACCGCCGTCTCACGCGCTAACGTACGAGCACGAGAAAGGGGCCGACGCCGAGGCGCCGACCCCTTCCCGATCCCCTCCCACAGGGACTTCCACCCAGCGCCATACCCGGACGCGGGGTGTCCCCACTCGCCCCCCTAGCAGCCAACGATGCTGCGAGAAGGGGGTTCGTGGAAGCTAGTCCGAGTCGGCCGCGG
>NZ_JBBHZG010000010.1:16930-23375 GCF_037482305.1 Pseudokineococcus sp. 5B2Z-1 | reverse complement strand
GCCTGAGGCGCCGCGGCCGCTTCGGTTGCTGGTGACGAGAGTCCCGGGCTCGCTGATGTCGACGCAGAGGATGCCGTCCTCCTCGTACGCGACCCAACGGCGGGACACCGATGCGTCGATCTTGTAGACGTCTATGAACTTGGCGCCGGCGACGATGACGGGCGCCGTGTCGGACGTCGAGCGCGTAGCGAACGCGTTGGGGTTCGTCTCCTCAGTTGCCCGGAAGCCGACGATCGACCGCTCCGGGTCCCAGAGCAGCTCGACGTGAGCAGGCGAGTCGATCAGTGCGTGCGCCGACCGGCTGATGGAGAAGACCCGCGCCTTCTGGATCGTCACCGTCGGAACCTTCGCCAGCGGTGCGGACGTCTTTTCGAACACCTTGAACGCCACGCTCCACCACCCTTCGTCATCCCGCAGCACCCTGCCGCCTGTGGTCGATGGTAGGTCGGTCACACTTGGGATGTCAAGTGGGCCCGTCTTTCTAGATCCTCGTGACTCCGAGCCGGTACCGACGCTTGGCGTGTGCGCCCCGAGCGTTGGGGTGGCTAGGGGTGCCGCCTCCGTGGGCGTCGAGCGTCCCGTACGGCGTCGTAGGTGACCGGGTGGCCGTACGGCATCGGCTTGGCGTTTAGAGGAGGCGTGCCAGCCGAGGCGCAACCTGGTTCGCCGCATCGGTCGTCGGCTGACAACCGCGTACGCGCTTCGCTGCACGGGGGCGCACGTACGTGCGGCCACCGGACCGACAGGGTTACAGAGGGCCGTGCTGCAGCCGGACCGTCAAGGCGTTAGGGCATTTAGGCGAGCGGGTGCACGCAGTGGGGAGTGCACCGGGGCGCGGCCGGGGCGTGTGCTCGAACCACGGGCGGCCCCACACGGGACTCGTCGCCGCACGGGCGCCCATCCGGATATGCCGTCGGCATGGTCCTCGACGAGGGACGACACGCAGGGTCCGCGCCACGGCTGCCACGTCCGCCCTCACGAAGGCAACTCCTCTTGCGCCACCGCAGGCCGCTGGTGGCCTTCTTCGGCCCGAGATGGCGGCTGGACGGTTGCGTCGTCAGCCAAGACGGTGCGATAGAGGGTCGCCCGGCTGACGCCGAGGTCCTTGGCCACCGAGGTGACCGTGGCGCCGGGGCGGGCGAGCAGCGCCCGGGCGGCGTCGATCCGCGCGGGCGTCATGACGGTGGGTCGCCCGCCGACGCGGCCGCGGGCGCGGGCGGCCTCGAGGCCGGCGAGGGTGCGGTCGCGGATGAGCTGTCGCTCGAAGTCGGCCAGGGCGCCGAAGATCGAGAAGACCAGCCGCCCGCCGGCGGTGGTGGTGTCGATGGACTCGGTCAGCGACCGGAAGCCCACTCCCCTGCCCTCGAGCTCGGTGATCGTCGCCAACAGGTGCGGCAGCGACCGGCCGAGGCGGTCCAGCCGCCACACCACCAAGGTGTCGCCGGGCAGCAGCCGCTCGAGCAGCCGGGCGAGCTCGGGACGGTCGTCACGACCGCCGGAGGCGACGTCGGTCCACACCTGCGCGCACCCTGCGGCCGCAAGGGCGTCGGTCTGCATCGACGGATCCTGGGCGGTGGTGGAGACCCGGGCGTAGCCGAGGGCGTGTCCCATGTGCACGAGCGTACGGAAACGGCCTGACGGTGGTTCCGCGACAGAGGGGTTTCGGACACGGGTTCTGGACGCCACTGCCTCGGCGTGTCGCCCTGCCAGCATGGCTGTCGCTCAAACGTTCGGATTACGCCGCAGGCAGCGGAGTAGGAGGGTTCCCACAACGACGGCGGCCGTGGGGGCACCACGACCCTCGGGGAGCAGCCCCGAGGCCCCGCCGAGGAGGCCGGGCGCTCCGACCCCACCCGGCACCCGTCCCGCTGACGATCCTCAACCGGGCGCTCGTGACCGCTCCCTGCCGCCCAGTGAGCTGCGGAGCTGGGCAGGCTGGTGGAAGGGGACATGACGAGCTGGTGACGGTCTCGACGTGCCGCTGCGGGCGCCTCTCGTCCCCTGCCACGATCGAGGGATGCCAGGCCGGAAGTTGCACGACAAGACGACCATCGCGCTGCCGCGGACCGCGCCGACGGCATCCCGCGCGCTTGTCACCGTCGGCCTGCTGCTCGTGACCACGGCTGGCTGCGCCACCGCCGCCGGCAACTACGCCGGGTACGAGAACTACGAGCAGCTGGACGAAGCCGCCGACATCGTCATCCGCGCAGAGGTCCTCGACGACCGTCGGGACCTCGCAGGAGGCCCGGCCTCACCCTCTCGGATTGCCGACGTCAAGATCACGGCGGCCAGTAAGGGCGAGGTTGTCGTCGGCGACGAGATCACGCTGCACTACGAGCAAGCGCAGAACTCCGATTTCCGCCTGCACGAGTTGGACTCCTACATCGTGTTCGCCACCCTCTCCCCCGAAGACGGCGAGGCCTACGTGCTCAGCGACGCACAAGGCACCTACGGCCCCGACGGCACCCACGTCATGGGCTTCGAGGACGACCAGGTGGTGCTCCCGCCGGCGGTGCTCGCCGCCCTCGGATAGCGCATCGCAGGGACGTCGAAGGGCTGTCCGTGAACGGATCGCCGGCCGGACAGCGTCCCGCTGTCGATCGCCTGCCGGTGACCCGTCGACCGCTTGAGCACCTCGCCACCGCTCCCCCGGCGGCCGTCCCACATCCGATCCTCAACCGGGATGCGGACGCGCGGGTGATCAGCCGAGGGCGGTGGCCCACTGCTGGGCGGTGGGCTGGTCGTAGTAACGGGTGAAGTCGCAGCCCCAGACGACGGGGTCTTCCAGTGGTCCTCCGCCGAAGCGTGCGGCGCCGGCGACGAGCATGCGGGTGCCGACGGTGTAGCTGGGCGTGTCGAGCATGCGGCTGTCCTCGCGGGTGATGCCGTCGGCGCCGGTGCGGGGCTCGGCGGGGCTCATCGGCAAGGTGATCGAGGCCGGCGCGTCTGTGTCGGGGCCGCGGAACCAGGTGGTGACCTCGAAGGTGACGCGGTTGCTCTGGAACAGGCTGCCGGTGTCGATCCTGGTGATGGTGCCGTCGAAGGCGAAGGTGACCTGTTCGGCCAGCACCTGGGGGCTGTAGGCGAAGGCGCAGCTGGCCGCCCCGTCCTGCGCGACCGGCACCGGGCCCTGCCCGGTGGCCACGACGTCGGGCCGCTGGGTGGTGACCGCCCACGGCGCGGTGACCACCAGGACCGCCGCGAGCACCGCGGCGGTGGCCGCGGTGGCGAACAGCGCGGTCCGGCGACGTCGTAGGCGTGCCCGCGCGGCCGCGGCCCGCCCGACCATGAGCTCCTCGTGGGCCCCGAGGGCCTCAGCGGCGGCGGCCCGACGCAGCCGCGACATCGCGTCCTCGAGCACGCCCGGTCCTGGTGCGGGCACCGTGCCGGCGCGGGCGAGGTCCTCGCGCCATCCGCGGTCGGCCGCGTCGCCGAGCCGGCGCGGGGCGGGGCGGTGGTCGGCGTTCACGAGGGCCTCCTCGAGGACGGGGGAGACGCGGCCGGGTCCCCCACGGTCGGTCCTGGCGTGCTGACGTGGTGACGCAGCTGGCGGCGGGCGCGGTGAAGACGCGATCGGGCGGTGCCCGGAGGGATGTCGAGGACGGCGGCGGCCTCGGTCGGGCTCAGCTGCTCCCAGACCACCAGCAGCAGCAGCTCTCGGTCGGGTCCGGTCAGGCTCGCTAGGCCCGAGCGAAGGGCGGGTGCCGTCGCCGCGGCGTCCAGGCGGGCGTCGACGGCGTCCCAGTCCGGTGCCGGATCGGTTACCGCCTCACTCCGCGAGCCTTCCTGGTGTGCTCGCCGGTGCTGGCGTTGGGCGGCGAACAGCACGTGGCGGGCGACGCCGAAGACCCAGGCGCGCACGGGCCCACGGCCGCGGTCGTAGGAGCCGCGGGAGGCGAAGGCCTGCAGCCACGTCTCGGCGAGCAGGTCGTCGGCGATCTGGGCGCTGGAGCGGCGCTGCAGGTAGCCATGCACCGGTGCGCTGTGCCGGCGCACGAGCTCCTCGAAGGCCACCGGCCGGTGCAGCGACCGCACCAGGACGTCTTCGTCGCTGTCCGGCATCAGTCCCCCCTCCTCCTGCCCGGCTACCTGCTCTCACCCTCTCCTTGGCAGCACGGGCCCACAGCGTTCACGCCCGGCCACACCGGTCCACGCAGGGACCGGTCACGACGGGCCGCCAGCCCTCCCCTGCTCCTGAGAGACGACCGCCTTGAGCACGCCGACGACCCTTCGACGACGTCCTCGGCGACCGACCCGAAGCGTCCCGCAGGTGATCGCTGGCCGGACAGCGTCCCGCTGTCGATCCCTGAGCGGGCCCGCCTTGATCGGGGCATGACGGGGCCACTCAGAAGTAGCCCTCTCAGTTCTCAAACCGGCCCGGCCAAGCCCACGACATTGCCCTCCGGGTCGGCGAACTGGGCGACTCGGGCCCCTCCGTCTGGCCGGGTCGCCACGTCCACGACGACCGACGCGCCCAGCTCGATCGCCTTGGCCAGGTGTGCCTCGACGTCGTCCACACCGACGTAGAACACCGCCCGCGGGAGGAAGGTGACTCCACCCCCGATGCCGACCGGGACTGCTCCGGACGAGTCGCCAGGGGCGTTGAAGGCGTAGGCGTCCTGTGCTGAGACAGCCGCAACGACGGGATCGCCGGGCTCGGCGTCCCAGCCGAAGAGGGCACCGTAGAAGCGTCTCAGTCGCGCGGGTTCCGTCCCGGTGATCTCCGCGTGGACAACGGGGTTGGACATCGGAGTTCTGACCTCCTGGTTCAGCCAGCGCTGGCGCGTGGCCTCAGCTGTCATGGTCGCCGCCGCAGCGGTTGCTCCTACCGACCGACCCGAGCTGGCGAAGTCATCGCTCGACGACCCCGCGTCCCAGCAGCCAGTGAGGATGGGTCCTGGTGGCACCGGGCGGGTCTGACCCTCCAGCAACCCGACGCGATCTTGCTGTCTTTCGGTCGATACGTCGGCCCGGGCGGTGCTGCCGCTGCGCGTGAGCGGCCAGGTGGCGTGACCTCATAGGAGCCTGTGCAAGAGGCGCCCATCACTGGTTCGTCCGTCCACCCGGCCGCCGCGCGCCGACCATCCGGTGCAAGCGGAGGACGGCGATGACCACTATGACAACGACCACGCCCGGTGTCACCGGCGGCGTCGACACCCACGGCCAGACCCACCACGCGGCGGTGATCGACCACCTCGGCCGCCAGCTCGGCGACCACCAGTTCCCCACGACGCCAGCCGGCTACCGGGCGCTGCTGGCGTGGATGGCTAGCCACGGCCCGCTCGAGCGGGTCGGGATCGAGGGGACCGGCAGCTACGGCGCCGAGCTGACCCGGCAGCTGCGCACCGCCGACATCCACGTCGTCGAGGTCGACCGGCCCGACCGCAGATCCCGACGAGCCCACGGCAAGTCCGACCCGTTGGACGCCTACTCCGCCGCCCGTGCAGCCCTGGCCGGCACCGCCACCGGCACACCCAAGGCCCGCGACGGACGCATCGAGGCGATCCGCGCGCTGCGGGTGGCCCGCTCCAGCGCGGTCAAGGCCCGCTCCCAGACCACCAACCAGCTCAAGGCGCTGCTGGTCACCGCCCCCGGCGAGCTGCGCGAGCAACTACGCGCGCTGAGCACCACTGCCTTGATCTCGACCTGCGCGCGATTGCGACCCACCGACGACATCGCCGACCCCACCACCGCCACCAAGACCGCGCTGCGCCGCCTCGCCCGACGCCACGCCTACCTCAGCGAGGAGATCACCGAGGCCGACGCCGAGCTACGGGCGCTGGTGACCGCGGCCGCCCCCGGCCTGCTGGCACGCCCCGGCGTGGGCCCTGAGGTCGCCGGACAGCTCCTGACCACGCTGGGCGACAACCCCGACCGGCTGCGCTCCGAAGCAGCCTTCGCCCACTTGTGCGGCGTCGCGCCCGTCCCCGCTAGCAGCGGACGCAGCCACCGCCACCGGCTCAACCGCGGCGGCGACCGAGCCGCCAACTACGCCCTCTACGTCGTCGTGCTCGGACGGCTGCGCTATGACCCCAGGACCCGCGCCTACGCCGCCCGCCGCACCAGCGAAGGCCTGTCCAAGCCCGAGATCGTCCGCTGCCTCAAGCGCTACGTCGCCCGCGAGATCTACACCGCACTCCGACCGACGATGCGTCCATCCGACTTCGCCCAGGCCGCTTGACGATCCATAGGAGCATCGACCGCCTGCTGGAGCACCTCGCGGCTCCAGGCGCGGTCCGGGCTCGCGGTCGTGATCTTGTGTCACTGGGGATCGCTGGCCGGACAGCGTCCCGCTGTCCATCGCCAGATGGGACGATGCGCCCCCCTCGATGAGGTGTCGACCCCCTCAAGCCCGGTCATGGGAGGACCGCCCCGGCCCGCCCGAAGCCGGGCCCTCCACCGTCTGACCCGGCACCACCAGCGACCAGGCGGCGACACAGCCCCC
>NZ_JBBHZG010000010.1:0-16783 GCF_037482305.1 Pseudokineococcus sp. 5B2Z-1 | reverse complement strand
CCCCCCCCCCCCCCCCCCGCGTCACACGAACCCCTCGTCGGCAGCGCCCGCTGACGACCGCCTACCGATGCGCCTTGGCCGGCCAAGGACACCGGCAGCGACGACGACGGGCCGTCCCACATCCGATCGCTGGTTGGCCAGCCCCCGCTGACGATTACCGAGGAGTCGAGGTGGGTCAGTGGCTGCGGTGTTGGAGCTGCTGGAGGTAGGCGTTGTAGGCCTCCAGATCCGCGTCGCCGTACTGGTCGACGTGGCGGTCACGGGCGCGGGAGCCACGGTCCTCCTCGCGGTGCCAGCGCACGAAGATGATGAGCAGTAGCAGCACGGAGGGAATCTCGCCGTAGGACCAGGCCAGGGCGCCGGCCAGCTCCTGGTCGGCGATGACGTCGACGCCCCACCCCGGTGGCGGGGCGGCGAAGACGGTAACCAACGGCGTGACCGAGAGCATCACGATGACGCCGAAGAAGGCGTGCAGGGGCATTTCTAGGAACATGTCGGCGGCTCGCCCGAGGTGGCTCTGACGGACCGGCAGCGGGTCGCGGGACAGGACCGCGGCGGTGAACAGCACCCCGGCTGCGAGGAAGGCGATCTCAAGGCTGGTGTGCCCGGCCCAGGTCGACAGCACCGAGCTGGCCAGGTCGGTCAGGTAGAGCCCGTAGAAGCAGACCAGGAAGAGGGGCACCATGAAGGCTGGGTGCAGTAGCACTCGTCCTAGGCGAGACCTCAGCCCCCAGTGCGCGCCGCGCAGCAGCAGTCGTCCGGCGCCGTGGTGCGGGGCCGCCCGCAGCAGGAGGGTGCCGGGGCGACCCAGCACCAGCAGCGGCGGCACAGCCATCATCAACGTCAGCTGCTGGAACATGAAGGCCGAGAACAGGCGCAGACCGTAGCCCTCGATGCCGAAGCCCATCACCACCACCAGGACCGCGCAGCCGCTGAGGAACGACAGCGTCGCCCACGGCGACCAGCGTCGTCCGGTGGTCCACATCCGCACCGCCCCGGCCATATAGGCCGTCGCCATCACCACAGCCAGCGCCGGCAGGACGGGCAGTGGTTGCAGGGTTGGGGCGAACAACGTGGCCAGCGACGGCGGCGCTGTCGGGACCCATACCGGCACCCCGGTGTCCATCAGCGGGCCTCTCCGGCCCCGCTCGCCCCCGGAGCCCGAAGGCTGTGCTCGCCTCGGGAGGAATCACGGTCGCGACTCAACGCAGCGGCGTCCGGCGCCTCGTGGGCGGGCTCGTGGGCGGGCTCCTGGCCTGCGCGTGAGCGCTGGCTCTCGTGGGCGTCGAGCCTGGCCAGGGCTTCGCGTTCGCGGCGGTCACCGTTCAGCATCGACCGGATTACCCACCAGAACAGCAACCCGACGAACAGGCTGGGGGCCAGCGCGGCCAGGATCTCCAGCACTTTTGTCCTTCCTTTCACTGCGGTGGGGTGTCGTGTCGGCGCGAGACCCCGGGCGTCGCGCCGATGTGGACCTCTAGAGCAGAGCCCAGCTGGCGAAACGTGCGCCCAGGGCGCTGGTCCACTGCCCCCACACACCGGTGACCAGCAGCACGCCCACCACGACGAGCAGTGCTCCGCCGGCCCGGGCCAGAGCCAGGCGGTGGCGGCGCAGGCCTTCCAACCCTCGAGCACCTCGGGCAGCGGCCAGGGCGACCAGGACGAACGGGATGCCCAGGCCGGCGGCGTAGGCACCCGCCAGGACGATGCTGCGGGTACCGGAGCCGGAGACGAACGCCAGGGAGGTGATCGCCGCCAGGGTCGGTCCCATGCAGGGTGTCCACCCGAGACCGAAGGTCACCCCGAGCAGCGGCGCACCAGCCAGACCTGGGCGTGGTCGCACCCTGGCGGTGGCCGTGCGCCCCAACACGGGCAGCGCGGGTAGGACGCCGGCGAAGGCCAGGCCGAGCAGGACGACCAGCACCCCCAGCACCCGGGCGATCTCACTGGCCCACTGGGCCAAGAGCCCGCCCAGGACTCCCGCGCTGAAGCCGATGACGATGAACACGACACTGAAGCCCAGGACGAAGAGCCCGGCCCCGGCCAGCAGCGTGCGGCGACCACGGCCCGCCAGCCCACCGACGCCGGCCTTCCCCGCCTCCCCGGTCGGGCCCGACTCCACAGGGCTGAGCGCTGCGGGGCCGGGTGGTGCAGGGCTGGGCGCTGTGGCGCCGGCCAGACCGGTGACGTACCCCAGATAGCCGGGCACCAGCGGCAGCACGCACGGGGAGGCGAACGAGACCAGACCGGCCAACGCTGCGACCGGCAGGGCCAGCAGCATCGGCCCGGCGAAGGTGACCGCCCCGAGAGTGTCCGGTGCGGCGTACGGCACCGGGCTCACTGTGACTCCTGCAGCGTCTGGGCGATCACCGCGCGCAGCAGCGACGGGTCGATCTGGCCGAGGAAGCGGGCGGTGACCCGCCCCTGACGGTCCAGCACCAGCGTGGTCGGGGTCGCCGAGGGGGGCAGCGCGCCGTGCAGCGCCTGCACCGAGAGCCCGTCGCGGTCGAGCAGCGAGGGGTAGGGCACGCCGTACTGCTCCTCGAAGGCGATGGCCTGGGCAGCCCCGTCGCGGGTGTTGATGCCCAGGAAGCGGACCCGGTCCGGGGCGGTCTCGGCCGAGATCACCGCCAGGTCCGGCGCCTCCTTGCGGCAGGGCCCGCAGGCGGCGAACCAGGTGTTCAGCACGACTACGTCGCCGCGCCAGTCGGTGATGTCGACCTGCTCACCGGTCAAGGTCTGCCCGGACATCTCGACCGGGTCAGCGCGATCTTCGGCTGCCAGCTGCACCAAGCTGCCGTCCCCGGCGACGTACCCCTGGTCGACCTGCTGGGTGCCCCCTGGTGAGGCCGATGTGGCGCAGCCGCTGGCACCGACGGCAGCCGCCACGGCCCAGACCGCCACCTTCCACGCGCCAGGCGCGAGCCAGCCCACCCCGGCCACCGCTGTCAGATCCAGCCCATGGGATCGACGGCGTTGCCGTTGACCCGGACCTCGAAGTGCAGGTGACAGCCGGTCACGGCGCCGGTCTGGCCCTCGTAGCCGAGGATCTCTCCGCGGGTGACCGTCCCGGAGGTCTTGGTGAAGCCGCTCATGTGGGGGTAAGCGGTCGCGACGGACTGGCCGTCGATGAGGCCGTGGTTGACCACGGTGATGTTGCCGTAGCTGCCGTTGTAGCCGGCCGAGACGATCTCACCGTCCTCGGCGGCACGGATGGGGCTGCCGCACCCGGCGGCCAGGTCGACACCGGAATGCATACGCATGTACCCGCGGATGGGATGCATCCGCATGCCGTACGGGGAGGTGATGCGCCCCTCGGGGCGCCGCAGCGTGCTGCCGCTGTCACGGCTGGCCGAACGGCTGGCCGCCGAGGGCGCCCGCGAGGCCTGCTCCCGCGGCGCGGTCTGGGCGCTCGCGCGGGCCGCCGCCTCGGCCGCCTCGGCGGCGGCCCGGGCCTTGTCGGCCTCGGCGATCTCACGGAGCCGGCTGCCGAGGGCATCGGACTCGGCCTGCAACTGATCCAGGCGGGCCTGCTCCTCGTCCTGGCGGCTCTCGATGGTGGCGACCGCGGCCTGCCTGCGTACGGCCAGCGCCTCGATCTCGGCCTGGCGGGCGCGGGCGTCGACGGCAGCCTGCTCGGCGACCCCGGCCTGCTCGCGGGCCTCGGCTTCCAGGGCGGCGACCTGCTCACGGACGGCGTCCAGGCGTGTGGCCGCGCTGGAGCGCACAGCCTGGTCGGCCTCCGCGGCAGCGAGCAGGTCGGCCTCGGCGGAAGACAGCCCAGAGATCGCCGCAGTCCGAGAGGCGTAGTCCGCCGCATCCTGGGACCCCAGCGCCAGCGACAGCGCCCTGGGGGTACCGCTGCTGCGGTAGGACTCCGCGGCCAGGCGCCCGATCGCGGCAGCAGAGGCGTCCATCGACTCCTGGCTGGCCTGCACGCTGGCCGCGGCGGCGGCCTGCGCGGTCCGCGAGGCGGCCAGCCGGTTGGCGAGCTCCTGCGCAGCGGCCTGCGCGCGAACCTGGACCTCGGCGGCCAGATCCGCGGCCCGCTGGGCCCCCGGCAGCTGCTCCTGCACGGCGGCGTACTCGGCGTAGGCCGCCGTCAACTCCCTCGAGGTGCCCACGAGGTCCTCCTGCAACGCCTCCAAAGCCGCGTCGACAGCCTCCTTCTGCGCCGTCGGCGCCTGCCCCGCCCCGGGAGCGGGAGCGGCCGTCGCCGGGCTAGCACCGGTGGCCAGGGACACCACGACCGCAGCACTGACGACCGCCAGGGACCGGCGGGCTTGCGCCCGCCTGCTCGAACGGACTCTCAGGCGGCTCCCCGCGCGGGTAGGAGCGGTCCTGACGGATGCGGTGGTGCGCTTCACAGGTGTACGTCCTCAAGATTCGAAGGGGTAGGACCGGCACGGCCCCGCGGGCTGGCAGCTGCGGTTGTCGACGGCGCCGACCGCCGTGCTGGTGCGCTGTCGGCGGCGCTCACCGCCGCTGCGCGAGGGCCGCGTCGACCTGGGCACGGAAGTCCTCGATGCTCGTCGGCTCGATGCGCTGGCCGTCGAGGAAGAACGTCGGGGTGGACTGGACCCCCAGGGCCTGCCCGTCGGTGAGGTCGCGCCCCACCCGTGACAGGGTCGCCGGGTCGGCCACCGCCGCGTCGTAGGCGGCCAGGTCCAGCCCGAGGTCGGCGGCGAAGGTCCGGAACAGGTCGGCCTGGGACTGCTGCTGCTCGCCCCACTGCGCCTGGGTGGCGTACATGCGCTGATACATGGCCTCGAAGGCGCCCTGGCCGGCGGCGGCCTCCACGGCTACCGCGGCGTTCTCGGCGTTGGCGTGCCCGGGCAAAGGGAAGTACCGGGCGACCACGCTGAGACGGCCGTCGTACTCCTCCCGGATCTGCTCGACGAGCGGGTAGGCCGCCGCGCACGCCTCGCACTCGAAGTCCAAGAACTCCACCAGCACCGGAGCATCTGGCCCGGCGTCGGACAAGTAGTGGCTGTCCGCCGCCACCACCGGCACCTGGGCGCCGGGCGGCGGCGGTGCGTTGCGGCCACCAGTGACCAGCGTCACTACCACCAAGGCGGCCACCGCGGCCAAGAACCCACCGGCCAGGCCCCCCAGTACCCGGCCCGTCCTGTGAACCCGCCGCTGGGCGCGGCTGAGCGCAGCCGCCCCGGCGGGCGGTGGCGCGGGGGTACTGGGCACGGTCGGCCTCCAGGTCGAGGATGTGGTGACGGGCTGCTGCGCAAGCCGGACTGACGTCCGTGACCCGACGGTAACAAAGCAACCTACGTTGAGGTGTGGACGAGGTCGCGCGCCGGTCGGGGCCCGTCTGCGCAACCGCAGGCAGACCTTCGCCCGGGCGCCTGGAGCGCTCCCATCGGCCAGCCCGAGCACCGGCGCGTCGGCGTCCCCACCTGCCACGGCCAGCGCTGAGCAGGAACGCCGCTACCCCGGCCGGCACACCGTCGCCGCCTCACCCCGCACCCCTAGCGCTCGTGGTGTCACGGCTCTGCTCGCACGCCCGTTGAAGGCACCGGGTGTGGGCGAGGTGCTCACGGGTCGACTCAGGGCTGCCGACCTGATCCAACCCGTTGACGGTGAGACCGCCGTCTCCGGGACCATCGGGACACCAGAGGCAGCAGCGCTCCCGCCCCCAGCACCACCTCCGGGACCGGCCCCAAGCGGGTGGCGAGCGTCTGGGAGGTCCGCAAGGGCACCTGGCCGCGCAAGACCTCCTGAGTGAACAGGTCGGTGCGCACCGGGGCGCTGCCGTCGGGAGCGACGATGCTGCTGACCCCCACGGTAGAGATCTGCACGACGGCGCGGCCGGTCTCGATGGCTCGCAGCCGGGACATCGCCAGCTGCTGGACGGCTTCGTCGGAGTACCCGAAGGTGGCGTTGTTGGTCTGGACGACGAGCATCTGCGCCCCCGCGCGCACCGAGTCACGCACCAGGTCGTCGAAGGCCACCTCGAAGCAGATGACATCGCCGACGCGGACACCGCCCATCACCACCACACCGCCCTTGGTGCCGGGCAGGAAGTCGCGGGCGACCAGGTCGACCTTGTCGCTGAAGAGACGGAAGAAGTCGCGGTAGGGGATGTACTCCCCGAAGGGCGCGGGCCGGCGCTTGACGTAGCTGCGGCCGGGCACAGTGGTGGCACCTTCCAGGCCCCGGGCTGGGGTGACCACCAGCCCGGCGTTGGACAGGTACTCCCCCGGCCCATCCAGCACCGCCCCGACCAGCAGCGGCGCCTGCACAGCCCGGGCGGTCGCCTCGATGTCCTGGCGTGCCTTGTCGTCGAGGTAGGGGTCGATGTCGCTGGCGTTCTCCGGCCACAGGACCAGGTCCGGGCGTGACGCGGCGCCGACCTGAACCTCGCGCGCGTACTCCAGCGTCGCTTGCACGTGGTTGTCCAAGACGGCCCGGCGCTCGGCGTTGAAGTTCAGCCCCGGGCGCGGCACGTTCCCCTGCACGGCAGCCACCTGCGCGGTCCCGGCCTGCGGCGCGCTCGGGCGAGGCACCATCGCCCCCGCCGCCAGCACCAGCACCGCGGTCAAGGTCAGCACCCCAGCCCTGCTTGCCACAGCTGTCGAGCGCGGCGACGCCGACGGCGCCCGGCGGCCCGTCCCCGCTGCCGCCGCAGCGGCCAACACCGCTAGGGCCAGGGCCGTCCCGGCGGCCACCACGGCCGCGGTGACCAACGGCGCACCTCCCACCGCAGCCCACCCCGCGGCCGGGGAGTCCACCTGGGAGAAGGCCAACCGCCCCCACGGAAACCCACCGAAGGGCACCCGCGCCCGGGCAGCCTCGATCGCGACCCACCCGCCGGTCACCGCCACGATCGACCACCCGGCGGGCAGCCGCTGCAGGAAGGGCATCACCGCCCCCAGCACTGCATAGAACCCCGCACAAGCCGTGGCCAACGCCACCCATGGCAGCAGTCCTACATAGGTCCCGCTCCAGGCCAGGTGAGGCACCAAGAAAGTCAGCCCGAAGACCAACCCCACCCCCAGCCCCGCCCGGGCCCGCCGCCCACGGGTGGCCAGCACCAGCGCACCTACCCCCACCACCGACGCCGGCCACACCCCACCCGTTCCGAGCGCGCCGGGAAACGCCGCCCACGTCATTCCACCGCCGGCCGCGGCGAGCACCAGGGCAACCGGCAGCGGCGGCCCCCCACGCGCACCGGGGACCGGCGACCGGCCCGCGCTGACGGCCACCTGCGCGTGCAGAGCTGGCCACCTACGGTCGACTGCCACCCACCGGACGCTACGTCCGCCTTCCACCTGCACCGGCACGGGCGTCGACTCGCCCCACGACGAATCAACGGGGATTAGGATGTGACCGTGGAGGACGAGACGTGTGACCTGTTGTGCCTGGACCTGCCGCACGCCGAGGCGGTGCGCACCGCGCTACCGCCCGTGCCGGACCTGGAGGGGGCCGCCGCCCGGGCCAAGGCTCTCGGCGACCCGACCCGGCTGCGGATCGCGCTGGCCCTCGCCACCGGCGGGCCGATGTGCGGGTGCGACCTGGCCTGGGTCACCGGCCTGGCGGCGAACCTCGTCTCCCACCACGCCCGCGTCCTGCGCTCGTGCGGGTTGGCGTCCTCCCGCCGCGACGGCAAGCTCGTGGTCTACCGGTTGACCGCCCTCGGGCGCGAGCTGCTCGCCGTCCTCGGCGTCCCGCGCGTCCACGGCGTCCACGGCGTCCACGGGGCCACCGACACGGTGGCGACCGAGCCGCCGGTCGAGGGCCGGCCCGACCGACGGGTCGACCTCGCGGGTCCGGTGGTGGCGTGATGGCGTGGACCTCCCGCGTGCCCGCAGCAACCGACGACGCGGCGCGCCGGGCGGTGCTGACCCGGCGGGTGCGTCTGGTCGTGGCCGCCACGATCACCTGGAACGTGGTCGAGGCGGTGGTCGCGATCACCGCCGGGCGGATGGCCTCCTCGGCCGCCCTGGTCGGCTTCGGTCTGGACTCCGTGGTCGAGGTCGCCTCGGCGGCCGCGGTCGCGTGGCAGTTCGCCGCCCCCGACCCGCGGGCGCGGGAACGGGCGGCGATGCGGGTGATCGCGGTGTCCTTCTTCGCCCTGGCGGCCTTCGTCACGCTCGACGCCGCGCGGACCCTGCTGGGGGCCGCCGAGGCCGAGCACTCGAGCGTCGGGATCGCGCTGGCGGCGCTCAGCCTCGTCGTGATGCCGTTCCTGTCGTGGTTCGAGCGCCGCACCGGTCGTGAGCTCGGGTCGGCCTCGGCGGTCGCGGACTCCAAGCAGACGCTGCTGTGCACCTACCTGTCCGGGGTGTTGCTGGTCGGGCTGCTGCTGAACAGCCTGCTGGGGTGGACCTGGGCCGACCCGCTGGCTGCCCTGGTCATCGCTGCCGTCGCCGTCAAGGAGGGCCGCGAGGCGTGGCGCGGAGACGCCTGCTGCACCCCGGTCGCCGCGGTAACCGCGCCGGCGCACGGCCACGCCGACCTCGGCGTCGAGCAGTCCTCCCCGGCAGGTGGTGGCTGCTGCGCCGCTGGATGCTGCACCCCGACGCCGGCGGGCAGCGACACCTCGCCCCGGCCGCCCTCGGGCGCTGCCCGGTGAGCGGACACACCCACGCACCGGCTGCCGGTAGCGGTGCGGGGTCGCAGCGGACCCGGCTGGTGGTGGTGCTCGCGTTGACCTCGACCGTGATGGTCGTCGAGGTGATCGGCGCGCTGGTCTCCGGGAGCCTGGCGCTGGCGGCCGACGCCGGGCACATGCTGACCGACGTCGCCGGCCTGGCCATCGCCCTGGTCGCCGCGACGCTGGCGCTGCGCCCGGCCACCGCCCGACGGACCTGGGGCTACCGACGCGCCGAGGTCCTCGGCGCCAGCGTGCAGGCCTCGGTCCTGCTCGCCGTCGGGGTCCTCGTCCTCGTCGAGGGCGTACGACGCCTGATCGACCCCCCACCGGTCCAGGCCACCGCCGTGGTCGTCTTCGGCGCCGTCGGACTGGCCGTCAACGTCGTCGGCCTGCTCGTGCTGGTCCGCGGCCGTGGGTCCAGCATCAACACCCGCGCCGCCTTCCTCGAGGTCTTCAACGACGCCCTGGGCTCGGTCGCCGTGCTCGCCTCGGCCGTGGTGATCGCCACCACCGGGTTCCAGCGCGCCGACGCACTGGCCTCGATCCTCATCGCGGTCCTGATCATCCCCAGGACGCTGAGCATCCTGCGCGAGGCGACCCGGGTGCTGCTGGAGTCCACCCCCCGCGGACTGGACCTGGACTCCGTGCGCGCCCACCTGCTCGAGCTCGAGCACGTCCACGCCGTGCACGACCTGCACGCCTCGGAGATCGTCACCGGCCTGCCCGTGCTGACCGCCCACGTCGTCGTGGACGACTCCTGCTTCCACGACGGCCACGCCCCCCGCATGCTCGACGCCCTCCAGGCCTGCGTCGCCGAGCACTTCACCGTCTCGATCGAGCACTCCACTTTCCAGCTCGAACCCCTGACCCACCACCGGCACGAGGCGCCCTCCCATGCCTGAGCCTCGACCCACCCGCCGACACGCGGGCCGCCCCACCGGCGGCGCCGTGCTCGTGGTTACGGCACCGGCGCTGGCCGCCACCCCGGTGCTGCTGGGCCGGATGCGCCGCGACCTCGAGCGCGACGGCCGGCTACGTACCGGTACCGCCGCGTGGATGTGGACCGGCTACGCCGCCCACGCCGCCCTGCTCACCACCGCTTTCGCCCGGCGGCCGACCTCGCCCCCGCTACCAGCACCGGCACGGGTGGCAGCCCTGGCCCTCACCGGAGCCGGCAGCGCCCTCGTCCTCGCCGGGTTCCGGCGCTTTGCCGGACCAGCCCAGCTCACCGGCACCGACGCCGGGCCCCTCGTCGCCGGCGGGGTCTACCGCTACAGCCGCAACCCCCAGTACACCGGCGCCGTCGCCGCGCTCACCGGCGCTGCCGCCGCCCGCCGCTCCCCTGCCTCGCTGGCCCTGACCGCCGCCCTCGCCGCCGTCTACCGGGCCTGGGTCCCCACCGAAGAGCGCCACCTCACCCACCACTTCGGCGCCCCCTACCGCGACTACCACGCCAGGACACCCCGCTGGCTCGGACGACCCACCGTCGTAGATCCCTGACCACACCGGCCTGAAGCTGCTCCATTACCAGCCGAACACGACCGGCCCTGTCCCAGCAAGCAACCCCTTACCGGCGACGGTGCAGGCCAGGACCGCACCGAGGCAGCGCCTCGTGATCCGCGTCCCAGCAGACCCGTCCGGATGGTCCGTCCCGTAGCGGTGCGCTGAACGGGACGCCACACGGGCGCTCGAGAGCCCCGACGGCCAGCGAGCCGTGGACGCCGTCGACCCGGTCGGGTCGCTGCGCAGACGAGGGCCGAGCCCCGCGGCAGGCGGCCCGCGACACGCGCAGGTGTCGACAACTGTCCCTTAATGGGTGTCCGTTGCTCCGGTGCCCGAGGCAGCGGACGTAGTGGGACACGGTTCCGGACGCCCGCGGCGGCGCCGTCGGGCCGCTGTGCCAGAAACCTTGGTTAGCGCTACGCCGAGCCTCCGGCCCGACGAGGCCGTTTCCGCCGCGCTGTCACCCCCCTCACCTACTCTTCTTACGTGGCGAAAGAGACTTCGAGCGATGACGCGAACGCTGGGCTCTCGCCGAACCGGTCGTACTCGACCTTCGCCCCGGCGCTTAATCAGGTGCGAGCGAGCACACGACGACGCCTCGGCGTGGGTGACGAAGCGTTGGTGATTTGGGACGTCATTGTCAGTGGCATCGCCACTTTAGTCGACGACGATGACGGCAGAACGCCCACTCAAAAAATTGAGGAGCTCGTCGATCGACAGTTTCCCGAAGGCCTGCCGGAGAGGGAGATGGAACTCTATCTGGCACGGTTCACAAGTATGGCCAACGACGGCCTGCCCTCCTGGATACGAAAGATGCAGCACGCTGGCGGAAAGAGATTCCTTAGGCGCGTACTAGGTTCCGCGCAGTACGACGAACTTGACGCTGCCCTCAAGAAGGACCTTGCCATCATTGGCCTCGGCCTTCGTCGAGGACTGCGCGCCGCAATGCCCTATATCTCAGCGCTGGACTCGGCGTGGTCCTTCCTGCCAGAGGCTCAACGCAAGGAGTTTTCCAACCTGGGCAAGGTTGAGACTGTTTTTCTTGAGATGCTGCTCGACGTGGACGCCGCACTTGAGCGCATAGTCGACGCGAGCCTCCTAGAAGGACTACTCGAGGCGCGGCCGGACGAGGTCGAAGCTCTCCGAAAAGATGACTTTGCCTCCCTGGCGCGGACCATGCGCGAAATAGTAGCCGGCCGTGCTCATGTAACTGCAAGCGGCCTCGGTAACGTAGTCACGCGCAAGATTGATGGGGCTAAGGCTGCACTTGAGTATTCACCCGACGCCGTCTCGCAAGCCGCCAACTCGCTCATTGAGTTGTTGGACAGGCTACTTCGGGCCGCCTTTACGGACGACGAAGTTCTCGCCTGGACCAAAACGAATTACGGCGACTGGAAGGAGATGACATACGTCACTCCGGATGGACGTGAGCGGCCGACGAAAAAGGCCCAAGCTCTATGCTTCTCCTATGCAGGAGCGGTCGTACAGCAACGACAAGTCCTCAACGAGTTGGCGGCGGTTAGCCTGAGAGAAGCGCGAAGCCAACTGCAGAGGTACAAGCACGCCGACTCCGCTACTCCCGCAGAAAAGCTAGCAATCCTGAGCGTCATGGACGTCATCAACAGCTTCATTCACTACGTGATCGGCTTCGTCTGGGCACAGAGTGCCGCCGATGGCATCGAACGACTACGTCGTTCCCTCGCGGATCCCTGAGTCGTTTCGTCAACCACAAGTAAGGCATATCGGCTCTACCGTGAACTAGCCAGGGTGAACGCTAGGAGGACTGTGCCACTGCAGGATACGACGCAGATACCTGAGGGATCGCAGGGAGGCAAGCGCCGCGAATAGCATGACTAGCACGCTCACACCCAGGACGTTCGAGAGCGTCTGCGTGGCGTCAGCGTTATGCGCATCCGGGATTTCTGCGTACGCCAGAGTGCCCCCAAGGACAGCCGCGACGGCGCCGAGGAATAGTAACGGGGCGCAGAGGAACAGCGTGTAGGTCATACGGAAGACGCCAAAGCGCCATCTCGTCGTCGCGCGCGGCGCTAGCGCCCGGCGGGCGACCTCGGCCGAAAAGTGCTTAGGCGTTCCCGCCTCCCGGGGCCTAGGCGGTGACACGGGTAAACCGTAGTAGTAGCAGGTAACAATGTCAGCGCGCCCGACCAGGGTATTACAAAAGGACAGGGCGCCATTCAACATGATGCCTACCGTCAGCATGACTAGCAGCGCAGCCGTCGTGGCACTCAAGTCCAACGCGGACAGAACGGAGGGAACGTTGCTTGACCCACTAGACAGAGCGGAACCGACCGCTTTGCCTCCGGCCCCCACAAGGTAGGCACCTGTCAGGACGTAGGCCAATGGGGGCAAGAAGCGTCCTGCCGGAGTCAGGGAACGCGCGACGAGACCGCCTACGGCCGCTCGCTGCAGGCTGAGCAGGACGGCGCGACGTGTCTCATCAGGCTCCACAGCCAATAGTTCACGTAGAAGCGTCGCTTCGCGCCGCAGGGCAGCTGCGCGCGTGATACCAGATACAAAGTTGGCGAGCACGCTAACGCTGACAGCGACGGCCACCCATTGCGCTACCGACTCCACGTCACCACTTAATGTTTGCTTCCGCCTGGGGCGACTAAGCCTGTCGCGACGTGTCGTATGCCTGAAGGATCTTGTTGGAGACGCGGCCGCGGTCGGAGACGGCGTGGCCGTTGTCGCGGGCCCAGGCGCGGACGGCGTCGAGGTCGGTGCGCTTGGGTCCCGAGCTCGCGCGGGTGCTGCTCGAGCGCGCGGGCGCCCCGCCGCCGGCGGCGCTGCTGCGGCCGGTGGTCTTGCGGGCGTTGGTGATCCACTCGGAGAAGGACTCCTCGATCGAGGCGGCGTGCTCGTCGTTGAGGTCGATCTCGTAGCTGGTGCCCTGGAAGGCGAAGGTCACCGTCTGGGTGGCCTCTCCGCCGTCGATGTCGTCGGTGAGGATGACCTGGGTCTTCTGCGCCATGCCGCCCATCCTGGCGGAAGCATCGCCGTGAGATGCGGAATGAGCCCCGGGCGACGTCGTCGGTGGTCGCTCCTACGGTCCGCGGGCATGACCGAGCCGGCACCGCCCTCTCCGCCTCCGCACGAGCACCTGTTCCACCCGGGGGTCGCGGACGCGGGGAAGGCAGCCCGGGCGGCGGGGCGCCCGTACCTGGTGGGGTGCGCAGTCTGCGGGCGGTCAGTGCAGCTCGGGGTGGCGGACGAGACGCCACGGCGGCCGTGGCCGGGCCCCCCGCAGCCGTGGCCGGCGCTCGGGCCGAGCTTCGTCCGCCCGGACTGACCCCTCTCACTCCCCCGCTCCCCCGCCCTCGGGGGTGCGGGGTCAGGCGGTGGGCTCGCCGGCCAGCGGCGGTGGCGCGGGGTCGTGGGGGCGCAGCAGCGAGGCGGGCAGCCAGCCGGTGGCGACGGTGCCGGCGTCGTCGACGACGTAGGCGACCCGGGCCAGCCACCCGGCGCCGGTGCGGTTCCAGATGGTCACGACCCCGGGCATGGGCGCGACGTCGTCGAGGATCACCCAGCAGTGCCGGCGCCCGCCCCCACGCGCGCCCGTCGTCGAAGACCCGCCACCGGCCGGCGGCCGGGCGCCATCGGGCTCCTCGGGGACGGTGGGGGCGAGCAGGGCATGGCGCTGCTGCGCCGCCCGGCTCGGCCCCTCTCCCTCGCTCACGCCCGTCAGGTTCGCACGCGCGTTCGACTCCCCCGCCGGCGCCCGCAAGGGGGCGCCGGGTGGTCAGGTGATGGGGTCGACGGTGACGCCGGTGACGCGGGCGCGGGCGCCGATGGCGTGGCCGTCGCAGACGTCCTGGGTGGCGCCGGTGGTGTCGGTGATGCGGTGGGTGACCGGCTCGGGGCAGGGCGTGGACAGCCGGTCGTAGCCCCAGGTGTTGCCGCAGCCGTCGACGGTGCACCAGGACCGCCCGCCGCTGGTGGTGATCGTGGAGCCGTGGCGGGGGCACACGCCCCACTCGATCCCGCAGGCGTGCTCGGGGGTCGCGGCGATCCGGGCGAGCTCGCCAGCGGTGTCCTCGAGGGCGCGGGAGGCCTGCCGGGCGTTGCCGGCGGCGTCATCGAGGCGGAAGCCGGCCCGGGACCGGGCGCCGGGGTACTCATCGCGCAGCGCGGCCTGCACGACCTCAATCCGTGCGGCGAGGGCGTCGGCGGCCGCGGCCAGCTCGCGCAGGTCCGCCGGCGTCGGACGCTCTGCACTCATGACGCGGCTGCCGCCGTGTCAGAGGTCCGGGGGCGCCCACCCTCCCGGTTCCAGGTCTTGAGGAAGCGCGCCAGGGACGGCGCGGTCCAGACGGGTCCGGCGCGCAGGGAGGCGATGGGCTCGGGGAAGCCGGGGCGCTTGCGCAGGGTGGCGAGGCGCTGCTTGGAGACGCCAAACATGTCCTGGACCTCGGCCACGCCCAGCAGCTCGGGGAAGTCCAGCTCGTCCAGGCGCCGTTCCTGCTCGGCCCAGGTCATCACGCTCAGCTCGAGCAGGTCGCCGGCGACGGGCAGGCCGGCCGCGGCCAGCGCGTCGCGGGCGATGGAAGCAGCCGCGGCGCCAGCCGCGTCCGCAGCCTCCGCGTCGGTGACGTCGAAGGTCACCGACACCACGGTCGTCCCGGCCTCGGTGGTGCCGTCGGGTCCGGGGCGGTGCTCGATGGTGACAGCTCCGGGCGAGCGGCCCGCGAGGGCGTCCAGCACCCGCCCGCCCGCGTCCTCGTCGACCTCGGCCCGACCGGTGTCGGCGGTGATGGTGACGGCCCAGCCGGTGCGCGGGGCCCGCGAGTCGTGCTGACTGTCGGTGCCGCCGGGCGCGTGCGCCCCGGCGGCCGGGACCCCCGTGGGGGCCCCGGCGTCGGTGGTCGTCATGTCAACGCTCCTTCTTCTCCGTGTATCCGCTGTGCTTGAGGTCGCGGATCGTGTTTCTCATCGAGCGGTGGTCACTCGGTGTCGAGGGCATCGTCACCATGCTCTGGCTCTTGTCCGGCGGGAACGCCTTGTAGTGCCCGCTCCGGGCCAGCACCACGCGCCAGCCTTGGTCCTCCAGCTCCTTGATGAGTGCTCGCATCTCCTTGCTCGGCATCAGCCTCCCCTATCCGTTGACCTATGGTCAAGTGTATTGCCCCAGCGGACCGCTGGTCAACCCTTTTCGCGCTGCTGGCAGCACGTCTTGTCTCGGCGGCACCCCGTCGCGCGACGGGCTGGCGGAGGGTGTGCGCTGCCCGTTAGGGCGCATCGCCCGGGAGGGGAAGGGCGCCGGCAGCGATGGCCTGTGCGGTGTAGATGCCGCCGACCAGAAGGGCCAGCACTACGAAAAGAAGGATGTAGGGAAACCACGCTCGCGCCGCAACCTCTCGGTACAAGACCGGTGTTCTAGAGACCGCGAAGGCAGCCGCGAGCCCCATGGCGATCGGGAATGAGAGGAAGATGAGCCAGACCTGCATCACCCCACTTGTCCATAGCGGCGCCAGGGCGTCTGCGACCTCCGGCGTGGATGCACTCATGGCCTCTCCTTGGGTCTTCGTGGGTGGCGGCGGGACGGCCTTGGGGGCCTCCCCGGCGCCCGGGTGCCGCACGGTGGCGAGTCCGGGCGCCAGGGGGGCGCTCAGGACGTGGCGGCCGCGGGTGCGGGCTCGGCGGGGGTCTCGTCGTCGCCGGTGCCGTCGAGGGCGGCGAGGATGCGGCGGGCGGCCTTGGTGACGGTCTCGGCGGCGGTGCGGACCACCACGGCGACGTCTCCCCCGGCCCATCCGGCGACGTAGCCGAACGAGGCGGTGCGGCAGTCGATCCCGTGGGCGGTGGCGACGACGTAGGCGACGGACTCGGCCTCGACCTCGCAGCGGCCCCGGCAGGTCGCGTAGGTGGGAGCGCCCTCGTCGAGGTGCCCGCACTCGATGTGGCCGAGCTCGTGCGCGAGGACGGCGACGGCCTGGGCGTCCACGGCGTGCCCGCCGATGCGCACGGCGCGGGTCTTGGGGTCGGTCCACCCCTCGGTGGGGCCGGTGTCGCCGCGCTCGAGCACGTAGCCGTGTGCCTTGACCTGGGCGGCCAGGGCGTCCCACAGACCCGCCGGGGCCTCGCCCTCGATGACGCCCGAGGCCATCTGCGGGAGGGCGTCGCCGTCGGTCTGGGCGACGTCAAAGACGGACACCCGGCGCCAGCCGCGGACCTTGCGCACGGGGCGGCCGCTCTCGGTCGCCTTCTCGCCGGTCGACTTCTCCCCCTTCTCGTCGTCGCCCTTGGGGGCAAACGTCATCGGCGCGAGGATGCCGATGCTCTTCTCGCCCTTGCGGACCTGGCGGCCGAGCCCCTGCCATGCACGGAATCCGGCGACCTGGGTCGCGGACGGGCACTGCTTCATGATGAGCAGGAGATTCCCGAGAGAATAGGAGCGGAAGCGCGCCTGCATCTTGAGCATGGCCATCCAGCGGCCGTCCTCGACCAGGGCCGTCACGCCCGCGGCGACTTCCTCGTGCATCGCTGCGACCTTGTCCGCGGCCTCGCTCTTGCTGGCCTTCGTCGCCGTCGTGCGTCCCATGTCCTGCTCCCTCTCCCTCGGTCCTGCTTACGGTAGGTACTCTACCGTTTGCATCCTTGGAGGGCAAGCCGATTGGCAACCCTTTCGGGAGATGAGGCCCCCGCCGGACC
>NZ_JBBHZG010000009.1:56506-64147 GCF_037482305.1 Pseudokineococcus sp. 5B2Z-1 | reverse complement strand
AAGCTAAGCCCGTTCGCGCCGATGGTACTGCGTGGGGGACTGCGTGGGAGAGTAGGTCGCCGCCGGACTTCATCTGTGGAAGGGCCACCCCCCTTGTGGGGGGTGGCCCTTTCGCATGCCCGAAGCACGTCCGGTCCGCGCGAGCGGTGTCGGTGTCGAGAGGTCAGGCGTCGGCGAAGCCGGGCAGGTGGTCCTCGAGCACCTCGATGCAGGGCACCGTGCCGCCGAGCTGGCACAGCACGCCCAGGCCACCGAGCCACACGCGGTGGATGAGGACGTACTCGCGGGGCAGGTTGAGCTTGAGGCCGACCGCCCACGCCGGCGTCCGCGGGTCGCGCACCTCCGCGAAGAGCTCGCGCAGCCAGGCCCGGTCGAAGGTGAAGAGCTCGGTGTCCAGAGGGCGCAGGAACGTCGACACGTAGTCGAGGAGCGCGCGCCCGTCGAGCTCGATGCTCGGCTTGATGAAGCCCTCCTCGCGCAGGCCCGCGACGACGCCGTCGGGGTCGTCCGAGAGGGCGACGCCCAGCAGACGGCCGACCGCGGGGGGCATCCCGTCCGGGAGGCGCTTGACGGCGCCGAAGTCGAGGATGCCGAAGCGCCCGTCCCGGGTCAGGCGGAAGTTGCCCGGGTGCGGGTCGGCGTGGAGGAGACCCGTCTCGGCCGGACCGAGCAGGAGGAACTCCAGGTAGCGCCGCGACGCGAGGTCGCGCTCCTCCTGGCTGCCCTCGCGGATGACCGTCGAGAGGGGCTCCCCGTCGAGCCACTCGGAGACGATGACCTTCTCGGTGCTCTCCAGGACCTCGGGGACCGCGAAGTCGGGGTCGTCGCGGAAGGCGTCGGCGAAGGCCCGCTGCGAGGCGGCCTCCACGGTGTAGTCGAGCTCCTCGACGAGGCGCTCCTTCAGCTCCGCCAGGACGGGGCCGAGGTCGAGGCCCGGAAGCCACGAACCGGTCAGCCGGGCGACGCGGGACACCTGCGTGATGTCCGCGACGAGCGCCTGCGCCGCCCCCGGGTACTGGATCTTGACGGCCACGGGCCGACCGTCCTCCCACGTGCCCCGGTGGACCTGGCCGATCGAGGCCGCCGCGACCGGCTCGTCGTCGAAGGTGGCGAAGCGCGTGCGCCAGTCGGGCCCCAGCTCGCGGTCGAGGACGCCGTGGACGGTGGCGGCGGGCATCGGGGGCGCAGAGTCCTGCAGGCGGGTGAGGGTGGCGCGGTAGGGCGCCGCCACCTCCTCGGGCAGCGCCGCCTCGAAGATGCTCATGGCCTGGCCGACCTTCATCGCGCCGCCCTTGAGCTGGCCGAGCACGGTGAAGAGCTGCTCGGCGGTGCGCGCCTGCATCTCGGCCGCGACGGCCTCCGCCGGCCGGCCGCCCAGCCGCTTGCCCAGGCCGACGGCCGTCCTCCCGGCGAAGCCGGCGGGCAGGCTCGCGAGGCGCACGCCCCGCTGCAGGGCTCGGCGCGGCAGCTCGTCCACCCGCCCATCATCACCCGGTGGCCCGACCGGCGCGGCCCGGCCCCTCGCCCCGGGCGCCGGGGAGCCGGCTCGGGTGCTCGACGGTCGGGTCACGGGGGCGGCCAGGTGCAGCCGCAGGACGGGTGCGGGGCCCACGCCCGCCCGGACGGCACCCCGTCGGGCAGGCGCACCTCCCACGACGCGCCTCCGGCCGCCGACCCGGTCGCGTCGTCCAGGTGGGCGAGGGCCTGCGCCACGGCCAGCGCGCAGGCGAGGCGGAGCAGGACGACGTCGGGGACGGCCGTCGTGGCGGGCGAGGCGAGCTGTGCGGCGACGAGGGGCCACTCGGGGTCGCGGTCGGCGCGGTGCAGCTCGACGCAGCGGAGGCAGGGCCCCGCCCCCGGGACGACGAGGGGGCCCACGACGGCGGACCTCTCGCGCACGACCACGGGCAGGTGGTCGACGTCGGCACGGACGAGCCGCGCCGCCCGGGCAGGAGCGACGAGGGCGTCCGCCACGAGGACCACGAGGTCGGGCGGGGCTGCTGCGGCTCCCGGCGGGGGAGGGCCGGTCCCCGCTCCCCGGGGGGCCGCCCCCGGGCTGCGCACCGCCACGGCGCCGGTCCCGGCCTCCCGCAGCCCGGCGGCGACGGCGTCCGCGACGCGGCCCGCGCCGTCGACGACGACGACCCGCCGCGCCCGGCCGGCGAGCACGTCCCAGCCGCTCCGGCCGTGGACGAGCGCCAGCGCGGTGGCCTCGGCCGCCGTCGCGCGCGCCGCGGCGCGGCTGCCGGGCGCGGCGGGGTGCTCGAGGACCCCGGCCGTCGCGAGGAGACCGACCAGCCGCGCCGCGTCCGCGGGGGCGACGCCCCGCGCGGCGGCCCTCGTCGTGAGAGCGCCGTCCGGCACCCCGTCCACGAGGTCCTCGAGCAGCGCCTCCTCGCCGGCGGACAGGTCCTCCAGGACGACGGCGTGGGCGGGGTCCAGCCCCAGCTGCAGCCGGTCGAGGCCGCGCCAGCACCGGCGCAGCCCCGGGGAGATCCTCAGCACCGCGCCCCCCGTCCTCGCCCGGCGGGCGTCCCGGTCGAGGGTGCCAGCGCCCGGCGCGGCCGACGGCGCGCGTCCACAGGCCGCGCGCCTCGGGGCCCCACCGAGGCGCAGCCGCTACCGTCCGGCCATGGACGCAGGGGGCGGCGCGGCCCGGCGGTCGTCGCGCGACGGCGCCGCCGGGCGCCCGCCCGTCCAGGTCCGGCGCAGCGCGCGCCGCCGCCGCACCGTCACCGCCTTCCGCGAGGACGGTGCGGTCGTCGTCTGCATCCCGGCGCGCTTCTCCCGCGCCGAGGAGGCCCAGTGGGTCGAGCGCATGGTGGCGCGGCTGTCGGCCCGCGACGCCCGCCGCCACCTCGACGACGGCGAGCTGGCGTCGCGCGCCCGGTCGCTCTCCGAGCGCTACCTCGACGGGCGGGCCGTGCCGACCTCCGTCCGCTGGGTCGGCAACCAGCGGTCGCGGTGGGGCTCGACGACGCCCGCGGACGGCACGATCCGGCTGTCGTCGTCCCTGCAGGGCCTGCCGCCGTGGGTCGTGGACTACGTCCTCCTCCACGAGCTCGCGCACCTGCTCGTGCCGGGCCACGGCGACGACTTCTGGCGCCTGCTGACCGCCTACCCGCGGACCGAGCGCGCCCGGGGCTACCTCGAGGGGTGGTCCGCCGCGGACGCCCGGCGCGAGGGCGGCGACGCCGGCCGCGACGCGGACGAGGCCGCCGAGGACGACCCGGACGCGGACGGGGGCACGGCAGGGGACGCCGACGTCGCCGCGGGGCTACGTAGACCCCGGCGGGCGCCCTGACGGAGCTCCTCCGCGGCGCGCCGCAGGCGCGCCGGCAAGTCGGCGGCCACGGCCGGGCCGCCGTCGACACCGTCCGGCAGGTGGTCGAGCGGCCACCACGCCACGGCGTCGCTCTCGACGCTCGCGCTCGTCGCCGCCGCCGGGTCCACGACGGCGAGGACGGCGACGTCGAGGTGCGACCGGCACCGCCCGAAGGCGGCGGAGAGCTCGTGGTGGTCGAGGTCGACGGGGTGGGGGCCTGCGCGGACGGCGGAAGTGGGCACGCCCGTCTCCTCGACGAGCTCGCGCAGGCCCGCGGCCACGAGCCCGGCGTCCCCCGGCTCGACGTGCCCGCCCGGCTGCACCCAGAAGCCACCCCGGCGGTGCAGCACGAGGAGGGTCCGCTCGCCGGCGGGGTCGAGGACGAGGGCGCTCGCCGTCAGGTGGTCGGGGCTGCCGTCGCGGTCGAGCGCCCCCGGGACGCCCAGGTGCTCCAGGTAGCGCCGGCGCAGCGCGGCCTGCTCGGCGCTCGGCGCGGGCGACGCCGCCGCCCAGGCCTCGAGCTCGGCACGGGCCGCGGCTCGGCGCCGCGCCTCGACGCCCGCGCCCGCGACGCTCACCGCGGGGCGCCGCCGCCGTCGCCGGGCCGCTCGTCGCCGGGCCGGTCGTCGTCGGGCTCGTCGTCCTGCCCGCCCTCGTCCTGCCGAGCCGTCCGCTCGCCGGCGGAGCGCTCGTGCCGGGCCTCGCCGAGGCCGCCGTCGAGCAGCTGCGCGAGGGCCGCGTCGACGTCGGAGGCCTGCTCGTCCGCCCGCGAGCGGCGCCCGGCGTAGCCGGCCGGGTCGTCGAGGTCCTCGGCGCCCGGGACGAGGTCGGGGTGCGACCAGGCGCCGTCCCGGCCCTCGACCCCCTCGGCGGCCTCGACGGCGGCCCACAGCGCGGCCGCGTCGCGCAGCCGGCGGGGCCGCAGCTCGAGGCCGACGAGGCTCGAGAGCGTGTGCTCGGCCGGCCCGCCCGCCGCCCGGCGGCGCCGGACGACCTCGCGGAGGGCGGCTGCGCTCGGCAGCGGCGCGGCCGCGGAGTCGACGACGTGGTCGACCCAGCCCTCGACGAGCGCCAGGACCGTCTCCAGCCGGCCGAGGGCCGCCTCCTGCTCGGGCGTGCGCTCCGGCTCGAGCATCCCCGAGCCGAGGGCCTGCTGCAGGGCCTCGGGGTCGGTCGGGTCGACGGACCGCACGGCCTCCTCGATGCGCTCGGTGTCGATCCGGATGCCGGCGGCGAAGGCCTCGACGATGCCGAGGACGTGGGCGCGCAGCCACGGGCGCTGCGTGAAGAGCCGGGCGTGCGCGCACTCGCGCAGCGCGAGGTAGAGGCGCACCTCCTCCAGCGGCACCTCGAGGCCCTCGGCGAAGGCGTCGACGTTCGCGGGCAGGAGGGCGGTGGTGCCCTCCGGGGCGAGGGGCAGGCCGATGTCGGTCCCCGACACGACCTCGCCGGCCAGCTCGCCGATCGCCTGGCCCACCTGCATGCCGAAGACGGCACCGCCGACGGAGCGGACGACGCCGCTGGCCGCGGAGACCATGGCCCGCATCTCCGGCGGCGCCTGCTCGGCCATCGCCGTGGCCATCGCCTCGCCCACGGAGCGGGCCACGGGCTCGGCGAGCTGCTTCCAGACCGGGAGGGTGGCCTCCACCCACTCCGAGCGCGACCAGGCGGCGCTCGTCGCACCCGCGCTCCCGAGGGCCGTGCGCTCGTCGAGCCACAGGTCGGCCAGCCGCAGCGCCTCCGCGGCCGAGCGGCGCGCGGCGTCCGGGACGCTCGGGTCGCCGTCGGCGACGGCGCGCTGACGGGCCACCTGGTGGGCGAGGTCCCAGTTGACGGGCCCGTCCCCGCCGCCCGCCATCATCTGCTGGACCTGGGCCATCATCCGGCCGAGCGCCGCCGGGTCGCCGGGCAGGCCCGCGGCCTGGAGCGCGGCCGGGTCGAGGTTCGCGAAGGGGTTCGCGCCGGCGGGTCCGCCGCCGGGCGGCATCCCGCCCATGAGCTGGCGCAGGAGGTCCTCGAGGGGGTTGCGGCCCTCGCCGTCGTCGGGGCGGCCGGGGGGGCGGGGTCTGGCTCATGGCTCCTCCTGCGGGCGGGACGCGTGCGGGTCGCCGGCTCGTGCTCGCCGGTGGGCGCCGGTGCGGACGGGGCGGTCGGCGGGCGACGGCCCGGTGTGCGGCCCTCGCGTCGGCGCCCGTGCGGCGCCCCGGCTCTCCACGGTAGCGAGCGGCGGGGGAGGATCGCCCTCGCGCGGGCGCCGTCCGCGCAGGGCGTAGCGCCCCGCACGGTCGGGCACGGGGCGAGCAGCCGTCGAGGAGGGTGCATGGGCGAGGACGTCAGCGCGGTCGACCGGTCCGGCGCCGACGGCACCGTCGGGAGCGAGGGCGGTGCCGGGCGCCGGCGCGGGCCGTGGCGCTCGGCCGCCGGCGCCCTGGGCGTCTGCTTCGGGGCGTCGCTCCTGCTGCTGTCGCTCCTCGGCGCGGCCGGCACCCCGTACGCGGTGGAGGCCCCCGGCCCCGTCCTCGACGTCCTCGGCGAGGGGCGCGACGGCGAGCCCCTCATCAGCGTGGAGGGGCGGGAGACCTACCCCACCGAGGGGAGCCTGGACCTGCTGACGGTGAGCACCTCCGGCGGCCCCGGCCGCGACGTCGTCCTCGCGCAGGTGGTCTCCGCGTGGCTCGACCCCGTGGAGGAGGCCCTGCCCGTGGGGCGGGTGTTCGCGCCCGACCAGACCCGCGAGGACGTCGACGAGGCGCGCCAGGCGCAGATGTCGTCCTCCCAGCAGGCGGCGACCGCGGCCGCCCTGCGCGAGCTCGACGTGCCCGTCGACGTGCGCCTGCGCGTCTCCGGGGCCGCCGGCGAGGAGCTGCCGGACGGCCTGGAGCCCGGCGACGTCATCACCGCGGTCGACGGCCGCCCCGCCCCGACCGTGGACGACCTCCGCGCGCGCCTCCAGGAGGTCGAGCCCGGCGCCGAGGTGCGCCTCGGGCTCGAGCGCGACAGCGCGGAGCTCGAGGTGGCCGTCACCACGTCGCGGGGCGACGACGGCCGCACCGTCCTCGGCGTCCTGCTCGACCCCGAGGTGCAGGTGCCCTTCGAGGTCGACATCAGCATCGACGACGTCGGCGGCCCGAGCGCCGGCATGGTCTTCGCCCTGGGGCTCGTCGACCTCCTGACGCCCGGCTCCCTCATCGGGGGCCTGCACGTCGCCGGGACGGGCACGGTCAGCGCCGAGGGCGCGGTCGGACCCATCGGCGGCATCCGGCAGAAGCTCGTGGGCGCCTCCCGCGCGGGGGCCGAGGTCTTCCTCGCCCCGGCGGTCAACTGCGACGAGGTCGTCGGGCACGTGCCGGACGGGATGCGCGTCGTCGCCGTCTCCTCCCTCGGAGAGGCGCGCTCGGCCCTCGAGGAGCTGGCCGACGGGGGAGGGCAGGAGCTGCCCGGCTGCCGGGAGGCGCTGGCCGCGGCCGGCTGAGCGGCGAGCTCCGCCACGGCGGGCCCCGCGGACACCCTGCCGGGGGGAGCTCGCGCTGGTGCCTCCCGCGAGCGGCCTCCGGGACCGGGCCCGGCGTCAGCCGCCGGTGAGCGTGGCGCGCAGGGCCGCCGACAGGCCGGGCACGAGGTCCTCGCCGACGACGACGCGGAGGTCGTCGTCCTCGAGGCGCCGGCGCACCGCGCTGCCCGTGGACCCGTCCCGCAGCACGGCGACGGCGATGCGGACGTCCTGGCGCTCGGGGTGGGAGCGCACCGCCTCGAGGGCGGCCGCGGGGTCCTCGGGCAGCTCCACGGAGGGCGGCACGACGACGCGCTCGACGACGACCGCCGCTCCCGCCACGGCCGGCGGCCAGCCGATGCGCCCGAGGAGCTCCTCGAGGCCCTCGGCCTCGGGCAGCTCCTCCTGCTCGACCGACGTCAGGTGGTCGGGGTCGCCGAGGGCCTCGGCGACGACCTCGGCGGGCAGGACGTCCGCCAGCGACGGGTCGGTCGCGACGGCGTCGGCCGTGCGCAGGAGGGCGAAGACGCGCGGCGGCGCGTCCCAGCCGGCGACCGCCACGTGGCGCTCGACCTCGAGGGCCGCGCGCTCGAGCGCCGCGAGCGGGGGAACCGGCGGGGCGCCCCGCTCGTCGTCCGGGGAGGGACCGGGGGAGGTGTCCACGGCGCCGATCGTGCCGCACCCGGGCGCCCTCCGGCCGCCCGGCAGGGGAGCCGGGGGTCGCCCGGGGGGCCGGCGGTGACCGTGGGACCCTGGGCCCGCACCGTCCGCAGCCCGCAGCCGGCCGTCGCGAGGCGACCACGAGAGGTTCCCCAGACGTGAGCTC
>NZ_JBBHZG010000009.1:44999-56421 GCF_037482305.1 Pseudokineococcus sp. 5B2Z-1 | reverse complement strand
CCCCCCCCCCCCCCCCCCCCCCCCCCCCCCCCCCCCCCCCCCCCCCCCCCCCCCCCCCCCCCCCCCCCCCCCCCCCCCCCCCCGCGCTCCTGCCCGCCGTCGTCGTCGTCGTGGTCCTCGTCGGCCTGGTCGTGGCCGCGAGCCAGGTCGTCACCGAGTACGGGTGGTTCTCCCAGCTCGGCTTCGCCGAGGTCTACACGACGAGGCTGCTCACCCAGGGAGCCCTCTTCCTGGTCGGTGGCCTCCTCATGGCCGCCGCGGTCCTCGTCAGCCTCCGGGTGGCCTACCGCTCGCGCCCGGTGTACGCGCCGGTCGACGCCGAGTCGGCCAACCTCGACCGCTACCGCGAGAGCCTCGAGCCGCTGCGCCGCCTGCTGTCGGTGGCCGTGCCGGTCGTCCTCGGGCTCTTCGCGGGGTCGGCCGCCTCGGCCCAGTGGGAGCAGGTGCTCCTCTTCCTCAACGCCGAGCCCTTCGGCGTCGACGACCCGATCTTCGGGGCCGACGTGGGTCTCTGGGTCTTCACGCTGCCCTTCCTGGGCTTCCTCGTCTCGTTCCTCACCGCGGTGGTGCTCCTGGCGGGCATCGGCGCGGCGCTCGTCCACTACCTCTACGGCGGCCTGCGGCTGCAGGGTCAGGGGCCCCGCACGACGACGACCGCGCGCGTCCAGCTGTCGGTGAGCGCCGGCCTCCTCGTGCTCCTCCAGGCGGGCTCCTACTGGCTCGACCGGTACGCGACCCTCACCGACGGCAGCGGTCGCTTCCTCGGCGCCACCTACACGGGCGCCAACGCGGAGATCCCCGGTCGCACGATCCTCGCGGTCATCGCCCTGCTCGTGGCCGTGCTCTTCGTCGTCACGGCCTTCCGCGGCAGCTGGCGCCTGCCCGCGCTGGGCGTCGTGGTCATGCTCGCCTCGGCGGTGGTCGTCGGCGGCATCTACCCGTACCTCGTCCAGCGCTTCCAGGTCGACCCCAGCGCCCAGACCCGCGAGGCGCCGTACCTGCAGCACAACATCGACGCCACGCGCGCGGCGTTCGACGTGGACACCACCGAGGTGACCAACTACCAGGCCAGCACGCAGGCCGAGGCGGGCGCCCTGCGCGACGACGCCGAGACCACGGCGAACATCCGCGTGCTCGACCCGGCGATCGTGCAGCCCGCCTTCCAGCAGGACCAGCGCCAGCGCCAGTACTACACGTTCTCCGACCCCCTGGACGTCGACCGCTACCAGATCGACGGCCAGGTCGAGGACGCCGTCATCGGCGTCCGCGAGCTCGACCTCTCCGGCCTCTCCGGCGGCCAGCAGAACTGGGTCAGCACCGCGACGATCTTCACGCACGGCTACGGCGTCGTGGCGGCCTACGGCAACCAGCGCGGTCCGGGCGGCCTGCCCGCGTACTTCCAGTCCGGCATCAACACGCCGGGCGCCCTCGGGCAGTTCGAGCCGCGCATCTACTTCGGGCAGAACTCCCCGGACTACTCGATCGTCGGCGCGCCGGAGGGCACCGAGCCCCGAGAGGTCGACTACCCCACCGACGACGAGGGCGGCGACGGCGTCGCCTACAACACCTACTCGGGCGACGGCGGCCCGTCGGTCGGCTCGTGGTGGCAGCGGCTGCTGTACGCCGTGAAGTTCCAGGAGCAGAACATCCTCCTGTCGGACGCCCTCAACAGCGAGAGCCAGATCCTCTACGACCGCGACCCGCGCGAGCGCGTCGGCAAGGTCGCGCCCTTCCTCACGCTCGACGGGGACCCGTACCCGGCCGTCGTCGACGAGCGCGTCGTCTGGATCGTCGACGGCTACACGGCGAGCAACGAGTACCCGTACTCCCAGCGCCAGACGCTGCAGGACGTCACGGCCGACAGCCAGGTCGCCGGCCTGGCGGGCTCGGCGGCGACGCAGGGCGGTGCGAACCAGGGGGCCCAGACCCTGACGGCGCTGCCGCCCGAGGAGGTCAACTACATCCGCAACTCCGTCAAGGCCACGGTCGACGCCTACTCGGGCGAGGTCGTCCTCTACGCCTGGGACGAGGAGGACCCGGTGCTGCAGGCCTGGGAGTCGATCTTCCCGGGCGCGCTCACCCCCGTGTCGGAGATGAGCGAGGCGCTGCTCGACCACGTGCGCTACCCGGACGACCTCTTCAAGGTGCAGCGCAGCGTCCTCGGCGCCTACCACGTCACCAACCCGGAGGTCTTCTTCCAGAACAGCGACCGCTGGCAGATCCCGGACGACCCGACGGCCGACGTGCCCGAGGGCGTGCGGCCGCCGCTGCAGCCCGCGTACTACCTGACGCTGCAGATGCCCGGGCAGGAGGACCCGGCCTTCTCGCTGACGTCCTCCTACATCCCGAGCTCGGACGCGGACGCCAGCAACATCCTCACGGGCTTCCTCGCGGTGGACGGCGACGCCGGCGGGAGCGGGGCCGGGCAGGTGGCCGAGGGCTACGGGCAGCTGCGGCTGCTGCAGCTGCCGCGCAACCTCGTCATCAACGGGCCGGGGCAGGTGCAGAACGACTTCGACGCCGACCCGACCATCTCGACCGAGCTGAACCTGCTGAGCCAGAACAACACCGACGTGGCGTTCGGCAACCTGCTCACGCTCCCGGTGGGCGGCGGGCTCCTCTACGTGCAGCCGGTCTACGTGCAGAGCTCCGGCGGCACGCAGATCCCGCGCCTGCAGTACGCGCTCGTGTCCTTCGGCAGCGAGATCGGCTTCGCGCAGACCCTCGACGAGGCGCTCAACCAGGTCTTCGGCGGCGACTCGGGCGCCACGGCCGGCGACGCGGGCGACGGCGGCGACGCCCCGGTCACCCCGCCGACGGGGGACGGGGGCGGCACGCCCGCCCCGTCCGGCGCCCAGGACCAGCTGGCACAGGCCCTTCAGGACGCGCAGGCGGCGCTGCAGGCCGGCCAGCAGGCGCTCGCCGACGGCGACTTCGCCACCTACGGCGAGCAGCAGGACGCCCTGTCCGAGGCCGTCACGCGGGCCCTGCAGGCGCAGGGGCAGGTCGACGCCGCCACCGGTGCCGACGCGACGGCGCAGGACGGCTCCACCCCCGCGCCGACGGAGACGGCTCCGGCCGAGGGCACCGCGGGCGGGTGACGGGGGCGGTCGGCGGTCGCCCCGAGGGGTGACCGCCGACCGCGCCGCCGGGTCGCCACCGCCCGGATTTGGCCACGAGGGGGACCCCGCGTAGTGTTCCTCGTGCGACGCGGGGTGGAGCAGCTCGGTAGCTCGCTGGGCTCATAACCCAGAGGTCGCAGGTTCAAATCCTGCCCCCGCTACCACGAGGCGAAGGCCCCGGACCGACAGGTCCGGGGCCTTCGTCGTCCGCGGTGCAGCTCGCACGGGTCGGCACGACCGCTGCCACCACCGCGGCCGCCGGTGGTTTGGCCTGCGGACGGTCATGACGTACCGTCGCTGCCACGACGCGGGGTGGAGCAGCTCGGTAGCTCGCTGGGCTCATAACCCAGAGGTCGCAGGTTCAAATCCTGCCCCCGCTACCACGAGGCGAAGGCCCCGGACCGACAGGTCCGGGGCCTTCGTCGTCCGCGGTGCAGCTCGCACGGGTCGGCACGACCGCTGCCACCACCGCGGCCGCCGGTGGTTTGGCCTGCGGACGGTCATGACGTACCGTCGCTGCCACGACGCGGGGTGGAGCAGCTCGGTAGCTCGCTGGGCTCATAACCCAGAGGTCGCAGGTTCAAATCCTGCCCCCGCTACCACGAGGCGAAGGCCCCGGACCGACAGGTCCGGGGCCTTCGTCGTCCGCGGTGCAGCTCGCACGGGTCGGCACGACCGCTGCCACCACCGCGGCCGCCGGTGGTTTGGCCTGCGGACGGTCATGACGTACCGTCGCTGCCACGACGCGGGGTGGAGCAGCTCGGTAGCTCGCTGGGCTCATAACCCAGAGGTCGCAGGTTCAAATCCTGCCCCCGCTACCACGAGACGGAGGCCCCGGACCGACAGGTCCGGGGCCTCCGTCGTCCCGGGGCGCGGCGGCTCCCGAGCGGCTCTAGCGTCGAGGGCATGTCCGACGCCACGACGCCCCCGCCCACCGTCTTCGTCCTCTACGGCGCCACGGGCGACCTCGCCCGCCGCATGGTGCTGCCGGCCTTCTACGACCTGGCGTGCCGCGGGCTCATGCCGGAGGACTGGCGCCTCGTCGGCAACGGCCGCGGCGACGTGGCGCACGAGGACTTCCGCGGCCACGTCCGCGAGGTCCTCGAGGAGTTCGGCCCGCACCCGGACGAGGGCCCGTGGGACGAGTTCTCCTCACGCCTGCTGTTCGCCGGCGGCGGCTTCAAGACCGACGACCCGGGGAGCCTCCTCGACGTCATCGCGCACGCCCGGTCGGACATGCGCGGGGACACGGGGGAGCGGGCCAACCTCGTGCACTACCTGGCGATCCCGCCCAAGGCCTTCCCCGAGACCACCCGCGCCATCGGCGAGCACGACCTCGCCGACGGCGCCACCGTCGTCTACGAGAAGCCCTTCGGCACCTCCCCGGACGACTTCGCCGAGCTCGACCACCTCGTGCACGAGGTGCTCGACGAGCAGCAGGTCTTCCGCATCGACCACTTCCTCGGCAAGGAGGGCACGCAGGACCTGCACGTCCTGCGCTTCGGCAACGCGCTGTTCGGCTCCGCGTGGAGCCGGGACGTCGTCGAGCAGGTGCAGGTGGACGTGCCCGAGTCGCTCGACGTCGCCGACCGCGCCGAGTTCTACGACGCCACGGGCGCCGTGCTCGACATGCTCGTCACCCACCTGTTCCAGGTGACGGCGGAGGTGGCCATGGAGCCGCCCGCGTCGAGCTCCCCGGAGGACCTGCAGGCGGCCCGCGAGGAGGTCCTGGCGGCGGTGCGCCCGCTGTCGAAGGACGACGTGGTCCTCGGGCAGTTCGAGGGCTACCGGGACATCGAGGGCGTCGACGACGACTCCACCACGGACACCTTCGTGGCGGCGCGGGTGTGGGTCGACACCGACCGCTGGCACGGCGTCCCGTTCCTCCTGCGCACCGGCAAGCGCATGGGCGGCGACGCCCAGCGCGTCAGCCTCGTGCTGCGCCGCCCCGACCCGACGCCGCTCACGCACCTGCCCGAGGGCGGCGACGTCCTGACGTTCGACCTGTCCGGGCCGGGCGCCCTCGACGTCGGTCTCGTGCTCAAGAAGCCGGGGCCGGAGATGGCCCTCACCGCGACGTCGGCGCACCTCTCGCTTACCGACGTCGAGGGCGGGCACCCGCTGCCCCCGTACGCGGCGCTGCTGCTCGACGTGCTGCGGGGCGACCGCTCCCTCTTCACGAGCTCCGAGGGGCTGGCGAGCGCCTGGTCGCGCGTCCGGCCGCTCCTGGAGGACCGCCCCGAGGTGCAGCCCTACGCGCCCGGCTCGTGGGGCCCCGCGGCGGCCGACGAGCTCGCGGGCCCGCGCGGCTGGCTCGTCGGCGCCGACGAGCGGCGGGGCGAGCACGGCGAGGACGACGCCGCCGGCTCCTGACCCCCGGACGTCCGAGACCCGACGCACGACGGCCCGGCCCCTCGGGGGGGCCGGGCCGTCGTGCGTCCCGGCGCGTGCGGGTCAGCGCGGCGGGTTCGCTCAGCTGGGCCAGGCGGCGCGCACGAGCAGGAAGAGGACGAAGAGGAAGACCAGCGCCACGATGGCGATCGGGATGGCCTTGTTGACGGCGCCGGAGGGCTCCTTCGCCTCGTGCGCCGAGAGCCCCGACGTCCCGGCCTCCGAGGGCGGCGTGTCGCCCGGGCGGACGCCGTTCCCCTCCTCGAGGCCGGGGGTGTCCGACGGGTCCGGGTCTGCGCTGGGTGTGCTCACCCGCCCAGTCTGCGCAGCCGGGCGGCTCAGCGCGCGGCGGGGCCCGGTGTCGTCGTCGCCCCCGGGGCCCGGGGCGCCAGGGCCGCGAGGACCCGGTCGTGCAGCAGCCCGTTGGTGGCGACGGCGCTGCCGCCGTGCGGCCCGTCCTCGCCGGCGAGCGAGGTGAAGCGGCCCCCGGCCTCGGTGACGACCGGCACGAGGGCCGCCATGTCGTGCAGCGCCAGCTCGGGCTCGCAGGAGACGTCGACGGCCCCCTCGGCGACGAGCACGTGCGACCAGAAGTCGCCGTAGGCCCGGGTGCGCCAGACGGTGCGGGTGAGGTCGAGGACCGGCTCGAGGAGGTCGCGCTCCTCCCACCCGCCGAGGCTCGAGTAGGAGAGCGAGGCGTCGGCGAGGTCGTCGACGGCCGAGACGTGCAGCGCCCGGGCCGACGACAGCGACCGGCCCGTCCACGCGCCCGTGCCGGTGCCGGCCCACCAGCGGCGGCCCAGCGCCGGCGCCGACACGACGCCCACGACGGGCTCGCCGTCGACGAGCAGCGCCAGCAGGGTCGCCCACACGGGCACGCCGCGGACGAAGTTCTTCGTCCCGTCGATGGGGTCGACGACCCACTGCCGCGAGCCGCTTCCGGTGGCGCCGCCCTCCTCGCCGAGCACGGCGTCGCGGGGCCGCGTGCGGGCCAGCTGCGCGCGCACGAGCTCCTCGGCGCTGCGGTCGGCGTCGGTGACCGGGGTCAGGTCGGGCTTGGCCTCGACGGCGAGGTCGAGGGCCCCGAAGCGGGACGTCGTCAGGGCGTCGACGGCGTCGACGACGACGTGCGCGAGGCGGAGGTCGTCGTCGACCCCGCGGGCGCGGCGCAGGCTCTCGGCCGAGGTGGGGCTCACGGGCCGGACGCTACCGGGGGCCCGCCGGGGTGCTCCGGCGGCTCGCGCCGCCGCTCGCGGGCCGCCGCGTCGCGCGCCGCCCCGGCGGCCGCCTCCTCGCCGCTGCGGCTGCGCAGGAGGCGCCGCAGCGACGCCAGGCGGGCGGGGCCGGCCTCCCCGGCGGCGCCGGAGGCGGCGTAGGCGTCGAGCGCGCACTCGGGCTCGTCGTGGGTGCAGCCCCGGGGGCAGTCGTCGCTGCCCGGCTCGAGGTCCGGGAAGGCCGCCAGCAGGGAGCCGGGGCGCACGTGCGCCAGCCCGAAGGAGCGGACGCCCGGCGTGTCGACGACCCAGCCCTCGGGCGGTCCGCCCGCGGGGCCGGGCAGCCGCAGCGCCAGCGCGGAGGAGGACGTGTGCCGGCCCCGCCCCGTGACGTCGTTGACGCGGCCCGTCGCGCGGCCCGCGTCGGGCACGAGGGCGTTGACGAGGGTCGACTTCCCGACGCCCGAGTGCCCCACGAGGACGGTCGTGCGGCCCCGCAGGCGCTCGCGGAGCGCGGCCAGGCCGGCGGCGTCGTGGCGCGGCGGCCCGCCGCCGTCGGCGTCCTCCGGGCCGCCGGCGCCCGCCGCGCGGCGCAGGACGACCGCCGGCGTGTCCAGGGCGGCGTAGGCCTCCAGGAGCGGTGCGGGGTCGGCGAGGTCGCCCTTGGTGACGACGAGGAGGGCGTCCATGCCGGCGTCGAGGGCGGCCACGAGGCAGCGGTCGACCAGGCCCGTCCGCGGCGCCGGGTCGGCCGCGGCGACGACGACCGCCAGCTGGTCGGCGCCCGCGACGAGGACCCGCTCCACGGGGTCGTCGTCGTCGGCCGAGCGGCGCAGGACCGTGCGGCGCTCGTCGACCCGCACGACCCGGGCCAGGGTGTCCGGCGCGCCGCTCGTGTCGCCGACGAGGTGCACCCGGTCCCCGACGACCACGCCGGCCCGTCCGAGCTCGCGCGCCTTGACGGCGGTGACCTCGACCTCCTGGGCGGTGTCCTCGCCGACGAGGACGGTGGAGCGGCCGCGGTCGACGGTGAGCACCCGGCCGGGGACGGCGTCCGCGTGGCGGGGCCGCTCCTTCGTGCGCGGCCGCGAGCCGCGGGGGTTCGGCCGCGTCCGGACGTCGTCCTCGTCCGGCACCCGGCGGCTCACCGGGCGGCCGCCCCGCTCGCGGTCCCGCCCGCTCCGCCCGGTCCGGTGCCGTCGAGCATGCCGGTCCACAGGTCGACGAAGCCGGGGAGCGTCTTCGCCGTCGTCTCCACGTCCTCGACGACGAGGTCCGGGACGCGCAGGCCGAGGACGGCGGCGGCCTGGGCGATGCGGTGGTCGGCGTAGGTGCGCACGAGGTCGCCGTGCAGCGGCCGCGGACGGACGACGAGGCCGTCCTCGGTCTCCTCGGCGCGCCCGCCGAGCCGCTCGACCTCGCGCACGAGCGCGGCCAGGCGGTCCGTCTCGTGCCCGCGCAGGTGGGCGACCCCGCGGATGCGCGTGGGCGTCGAGGCCAGGGCGGCCAGCGCGACGACGACGGGCACGAGCTCGCCGGCCTCGTGCAGGTCCACGTCGACGCCGAAGAGCTCACCGCCGCGGACGACGAGGCCCTCGCGGTCGAGGGACACCTCGGCGCCCATCTCGTCGAGGAGGTCGCGCAGGGCGTCGCCGGCCTGCGTCGTGTGCTGCGGCCAGCCGAGGACGCGCACGCGCCCGCCGGTGACCGCGGCGGCGGCGAGGAAGGGCGCCGCGCTGGACAGGTCGGGCTCGACCTGGACGTCGAGGGCGGCCACCGGGCCCGGCCGCACCGCCCACGTGTCGGGCTCGGAGTCGTCGACGTCGACGCCGACGTCGCGGAGCGTCTCGACCGTCATGGCCACGTGCGGCTGGCTGGGCAGCGGCGGGCCGGCGTGCCGGACGACGAGCCCCTCGGCGTAGCGCGGGGCGGCGAGCAGGAGGCCGGAGACGAACTGGCTGGAGGCGCCGGCGTCGATGGTGACCGCGCCGCCGCGGACGGCGCCGCGGCCGTGGACGACCATCGGCAGGGCGCCGCCCGGCGCGTCCTCGACGTCGACGCCCAGGGCGCGCAGCGCGTCGACGACGGGCGCCATGGGGCGCTCCCGGGCGCGGGGGTCGCCGTCGAGGCGGACGTCGCCGTCGGCGAGGGCGGCGAGCGGCGGCACGAAGCGCATGACGGTGCCCGCGAGGCCCACGTCGACGGCGCCGCCGCGCAGCCGCTCGGCCGGCTCGACGACCCAGTCGACGCTCCCGGCGCCGGCCGCCCCCTCCACCTCGCGCACGCGGGCGCCGAGGGCCTCCAGCGCACCCGCCATGAGGCGGGTGTCGCGCGAGACGAGGGGGGAGCGCAGCCGCGAGGGGCGGTCGGCGAGCGCCGCGACGACGAGGTAGCGGTTCGTCAGCGACTTCGACCCGGGGAGCGACACGACGGCGTCGACGGGGCCGGGCGCGGTCGGGGCGGGCCACCGGGAGAGCTCCATGCCCGCCAGCGTAGGGAAGGGCCGGACGGGGACCCGCCTCCGGTGACGGCCGCCGCGGGCGGGCTCACCGGACCGTGGTCGCGCAGCGGTGGCCAGGTGGCGGCCCGGGCGGTGGGCGGGTCGTGCGGCGGTGCGGCGACGGGGCCGGTGCCGGCGCGCCGGGGGACCGGTCCCGGGACGCCGACGGCCGGCCCCCGATGGGGACCGGGCCGCGGGCGGGAGCGGTGGGTCAGACGCCGACCTTGGAGCCGACGCGGTGGCCGGCGAGGCGCGCCTCGCGGTCCACGGTGTGCGCGGCGTGCCGGGCCTCGCGGCGGGCGAGCTTCGCCGCGCCGCGGGAGGCGCGGGAGGCGTCCTTGGCGGCGCGCCTGCCGCGCCACCCGAGGCCGGGGCGGCCCTCGGTGTCGACGACCGAGACGAGCGCGGCGCCGACGAGGCCGAGGTCCTTGAGGAAGAGGGTGCGCTGGGCCTTGCGCTCCTCGCCCTGCACCTTCCAGAAGGCGTGCTCGGCGACGGTCGACGGCGCCATGCTCACGGCCATCACGAGGGCGGAGGCGCGGGGCAGGCGCCCGAGGCCGAAGAGGAGGCCGGACACGGCCATGGCGGCGCCGTCGACGCGGACGACGGTGGCGACGTCGCGGTCGCCGAGCGAGAGGGGCTCGCGGACGCGATCGACGACGGGCGACCAGGCCGCGGCGCGCTCGGGCGCCTTGCGGGCGAGCTGGACACCCTGGTCGACGAAGGCGGCGGCGAGCAGCGGTCGGGCGAGTCGTCGCATGATCGTCATGGGCTGTGGTCTACCGCATCACGGCTCCCCGGGCCACGCGGGAGCGGACGTCCCGGGCGGGGCGGCTGGGCGGTGCGGGGGCTGGGGCCGGGGGAGCCGCCGGGCGCGCCGGGGGGAGCGGCCCAGCGGAGCGGCCCAGGGGAGCGGCCCGGGGGAACACCGGCGGGCCCGGCGCGTGTTGTGCCTCCCAGCAGCGACGGGCCGGCCCGCGGGAGCGGGTGGGGCGCGTCGAGCACGCACGCGGCCGAGGAGGAGGGGCATGCTGGTCGTCCTGGACACGCAGAGCCGGCGGGAGGCGCCGCTGCGGCCCGCCGCCGCGGGCGGTGTCCCGCGCGCGGGACTACGCTCGCGAGAGATGGCAGACGAGCGCACGGCACAGGTCACGGAGCCGACCGCGGCGGACCGCGCCGCGGACGGCGGGGGCGACGACGTCCAGCCCCAGGTCGAGGTGGGGGAGGGCGTCGGCGAGCGCTCCTCGCGCGTCTCCGACGAGGAGACGCAGGCGCAGCGCGTCGCCCGCTTCGAGGCGGAGGCGCTGCAGCACCTGGACCAGCTGTACTCGGCGGCGATGCGCATGACGCGCAACCCCGCCGACGCGGAGGACCTCGTGCAGGAGGCCTTCACCAAGGCGTTCGCGTCCTTCCACCAGTACCGGCCGGGCACGAACCTCAAGGCCTGGCTGTACCGGATCCTCACGAACACCTACATCAACACCTACCGCAAGAAGCAGCGGCAGCCGCAGCAGTCGCACTCGGAGGACGTGGAGGACTGGCAGCTCGCGCGCGCCGAGTCGCACACCTCCAGCGGCCTGCGGTCGGCGGAGACCGACGCCCTCGACCACCTGCCGGACTCCGACGTCAAGGAGGCCCTGCAGCAGATCCCCGAGGACTTCCGCATCGCGGTGTACCTCGCCGACGTCGAGGGCTTCGCCTACAAGGAGATCGCGGAGATCATGGGCACGCCCATCGGCACCGTGATGTCGCGCCTGCACCGGGGGCGCCGCCAGCTGCGCGACCTGCTCTCCGACTACGCCCGCGACCGCGGCGTGTCGGCGGCCCGCCAGGGGGCCGACGCATGAGCGCCGTGGACGGGCCGTCCTCGCAGCCGCGGGAGACCGACTGCGACGAGGTCATCGACCGGCTCTACGCCTTCCTCGACCACGAGCTGTCCACCGAGGACGAGGTCGACGTGGGCCGCATCCAGCGCCACCTCGACGAGTGCGCGCCGTGCCTGCGTGAGCGCGACGTGGAGGTCGTGGTGCGCCAGGTCGTCAAGCGCGCCTGCGCGAGCGACTGCGCGCCCGAGACCCTGCGCGTGAAGATCCTCACCCAGATCACGCAGGTGCGGTCGAGCTAGAGGCGCCGAGCCGCACGACGGCGACCCGCCACGACGACGACGGGCCCGCACCACCGCGCGGTGGTGCGGG
>NZ_JBBHZG010000009.1:35883-44883 GCF_037482305.1 Pseudokineococcus sp. 5B2Z-1 | reverse complement strand
GGGCCCGTCGTCGTGCTGCGGCCGTCCCGGGCGGGCGCGGCCCACCGGGGTGGGCCGTCCTCAGCTGTTGGGGCGGTTGCCGTGGTTCGCGCTGCTCTTCTTGCGCGAGCGGCGCTTGCGGGCGCGCTTGCTCATGCCGCCTCCTCGTCCGTCGGAAGACCCGCGGTCGCGGGCGGGCACGATCGTCCCACAGCACGACGTGGCGCCGCGTCGACCACGACCACGGGGCGGGGGCGGGGGCGACCGGTCGTGCGGGCGGGGCCGACCGCCGGTGGTGCGGTGCCGACCGCAGGTGGTGGTGCGGGCGCGGAGAGCACGTCGGGCCGACGCCCTGACCACCGCGGGACGCCGAGCCGGTGCCGGAGAGCTCGCAGGTGAGGGCCGCGCCCACCTCGGGTGGTGGTGCGGGCGCGGAGAGCACGTCAGGCCGGCGCCCGGACCCTCACGGGCGGTGACCACGGCGCGCCGAGCCAGTGCCGGAGCGCGCGCACCACCACCCGCCCGCCCCGCGACCACGCCCGCCCCGCGACCACGCCCGCCCCGCGACCACGCCCGCCCCGCGACCACGCCCGCCCCGCCCCATCCGGCCCCGCCTCGCCGGGCCCGGCCGCGCGCGTGGTTCGATCGGCGCCGTGGAGAGCGTCCGGGCGGAGATGGTGGCGGGGGTCCTCAGCATCGCGGTGGACGTCGGCGAGGTGGTCGAGGCCGGCCAGACGCTGCTGCTGCTGGAGTCGATGAAGATGGAGATCCCCGTGGTCCCCGAGGGGCGCGGGCGCGTCGCGCGGGTGACGGTGAGCCCGGGCGACGTCGTCCAGGAGGGCGACCTGCTCGTCGTCCTCGAGGCGGCACCGGCCACCTGAGGCGCTCGCGCCGCTAGCGTGCCCCCGCGGCGGGGGTCGGCGGACGGGCGGAGCGGGCGTGGACGAGCAGGTGGCGCGGGAGCCGCGACCGGTGACGGGTCGGGTGCCGCAGCCGGTCGCCGCGGCCGCGGACGACGTCCTCGCGGGGCTCGCTCCGGAGCGTCGTGAGCTGTTCCACCTGCGCGTCGAGCGCTGGTGGCCCGACGTGCGGGAGGGGCTCGCGGCCGTCCACGGGGCCGAGGCGGCCGCGCGCCTGGAGGTGCGGCTCCTGCGGGCCGCCGCCACCGCCTACGCACGGCGCGACGAGGACCTCCACCGCCTGGACCAGGCGCGGACGCTGGCGCCCGACTGGTTCCAGCGCCCGGGGATGCTCGGCTACGCGGCCTACGCCGACCGCTTCGCCGGCACCCTCGCGGGGGTCCGCGACCGGCTGCCCCTGCTGGAGGAGCTCGGCGTCACGTACCTGCACCTCATGCCCCTCCTGCTGCCCCGGGAGGGCGACAGCGACGGCGGGTACGCCGTCGCCGACTACCGCCGCGTGCGACCGGACCTCGGCACCACCGAGGACCTGCGGGAGCTCGCCGCCACCCTGCGCGGCCGCGGCGTGAGCCTGGTGCTCGACCTCGTGCTCAACCACGTGGCCCGCGAGCACCCGTGGGCCGAGCTGGCGCGGCGCGGCACGCCCGAGGAGAGGGCGCGCTACCGGGGCTACTTCCACGTCTTCGCCGACCGCGAGGGGCCCGACGCCTTCGAGCGGACGCTGCCGGAGGTCTTCCCGGACACCTCGCCCGGCAGCTTCACGTGGGACGACGAGCTGGGCGCCTGGGTCTGGACGACCTTCAACAGCTTCCAGTGGGACCTCGACTGGTCCTCGCCCGAGGTCCTCGCCGAGATGGTCGACGTCGTCCTCCACCTCGCCGACCTCGGCGTCGAGGTGCTGCGCCTGGACGCCGTGGCGTTCCTCTGGAAGCGCCTGGGCACGAGCTGCCAGAACCAGCCCGAGGTCCACGCCCTCGTCCAGGTGCTCCGCGGCGTCACCCGGGTGGCCTGCCCGGGCCTGCTGCTCAAGGCCGAGGCCATCGTCGCGCCCGACGATCTGGTGCCCTACCTCGGCACCGGTGGGCACGCCGGGCGCGTCAGCGACCTCGCCTACCACAACAGCCTCATGGTCCAGGTCTGGTCGATGCTCGCCACGGGCGACGTCGTGCTGGCGACGCGCGCCCTGCAGCGCATCCCGCCCGCCCCCTCGTCCACCGCGTGGATCACGTACGTGCGCTGCCACGACGACATCGGCTGGGCGGTCTCCGACGAGGACGCCGCCGCCGTCGGCCTCTCGGGCCACGGGCACCGGTCGTTCCTCGCGGACTGGTATTCCGGCGCGTTCCCCGGCTCCCCGGCCACGGGGCTGGTCTTCCAGGAGGACCCGGCGACGGGCGACCGGCGCACGAGCGGCGCCACGGCGGCGCTCACCGGGCTGGAGGCGGCGCTCGCGCGGGGCGGGCGGCCGGGGGACGAGGACGTCGACCTCGCCGTGCGCCGCCTCCTCCTGGCCCACGCGGTCGTCCTCGCGTGGGGCGGCGTCCCCGTGCTGTGGTCCGGCGACGAGGTCGGCCAGCCCGGCGACCCCGGCTGGGCGGGCGAGCCCGGCCACGAGGCCGACAACCGCTGGGTCCACCGCCCCCGCGCCTCGGAGGTCCTCCTCGCCGAGCGCCACGACCCCTCGACCGTCGCGGGCACCGTCTTCGCCGGCGTCCGCCACCTCGCCCGCACGCGCGCGTCGCTGCCGCACCTGCACGCCGCGACGCCGGCGCAGGTGCTCGACCCGAGCGACCCGGGGGTCCTCGTGGTCCTGCGCCGCCACCCGGAGGGGGACCTGCTGCTCCTCGCCAACTTCACGGGTTCCTGGCGGCCGTTCCCGGGCGAGCGCCTCGACGCCGCGGGCCTCGGCGGCGCCCCCGACGCCCTCACCGGGCGGGTGCCCGAGCGCGGCGGCGACGGGGCGCTGTGGCTCTCGCCCTACGACGTCGTCTGGCTCGTCGGCTCGCGCTGAGCGGTCGCGGCCGGCCCTGACCGCCCGCGGTCCTGCGAGGGTCCGGGTCCGGGCTCAGGGTGCGGGCGGGACGTGCCGATGGGACGACGTGACCACTGCGCCCGCGACGTCCACGCCGCCGGAGACGCCCGCCGAGGAGCTGTCCGTCTGGCCCTTCCTGCGGGCGCTGTGCGACCTGCAGGGCTCGGACCTGCACTGCAAGGTCGGCTCGCCGCCGCGGGTGCGCATCGACGGTCGCCTGCGGCGCCTGCAGTTCCGCGACCTCACCTTCGCGGACACCGAGGGCCTGCTGCGGCAGGTCATGCGCGAGGACGCCCGCGAGCGCTTCGCGCAGACGCTCGAGGCGGACTTCGCCTACTCCGTCCCCGGCATGGGGCGCTTCCGCGTCAACGCCTTCCGCGCGCGCGGGTCGGTGGGCCTCGTCATCCGCCGGGTGGCCGTGGGCGCGGTCCCGCTGTCCGACCTCGGCCTGCCCGCGGTCGTGGGGACCCTGGCCCTCGAGCCGCGGGGCCTCGTCCTCGTCACCGGGCCCACCGGCTCGGGCAAGACGACGACGCTCGCCGGGATGGTCGACCACATCAACAGCAACCGGGAGGTCCACCTGCTCACGGTGGAGGACCCCATCGAGGTCCTCCACCAGGACAAGCTCGCCATGATCAACCAGCGCGAGCTGGGGCTCGACACCGCCAGCTTCGGCAGCGCCCTGCGGGCGGCGATGCGCCAGGACCCCGACGTCGTCCTCGTCGGCGAGATGCGCGACGCCGACACCGTGCGCGCCGCGCTCGCGGCGGCGGAGACCGGCCACTTCGTCATGAGCACGCTCCACACGACGGACGCGACGGAGACCGTGGCGCGGATCATCGACTTCTTCCCCCACCACGAGCAGCAGCAGGTGCGCCTGTCCCTCGCCGGCTCGCTGCGCGGCATCGTCTGCCAGCGCCTCGTGCCCCGCGCCGACGGCCAGGGTCGCGCCGTCACCGTGGAGGTGTGCGTGGGGACGGGGCGCGTGGCGGACGCCGTCGCCGACCCCGAGAAGACGGCCTCCATCGCCGACCTCGTCGCCGACGGCGCCTTCTATGGCATGCAGACCTTCGACCAGCACCTCGTGCAGCTCTACCGCGACGGCGTGGTCGGCCTCGACGACGCCATGGCCGCCGCCACGCGTCCGCACGACCTCGCCGTGGAGATGCGCCGGCTCGGGCTCGTGGCCTGAGCGCACCGTCGGTCGGCGGTCCGAGGGCCCCGGCGTGCGAGGCTGGGGCGTGCCCGTCGCGCCGTCCCGCCCGCCCGAGCGCAGGCTGACCCGGCGCGAGGTCCTGCGGCGGCTGCCCGGGCCCACGCGGCAGCTCCTGCGGCGCCGCGAGCTCCCGCTGACCGCCGCGGGCCTCACCTTCTACGGGGCGCTCGCGGCGGTGCCCTCGGTCCTCATCGCCGTCCGCGTCGCGGGCTGGCTCGTCGGCGAGGACCGGGTGCTCGCCCTCGGCGCGTCCCTGCAGGCCGCGCTGCCCTCGGCGATGTCCGCCGACGTCGTCGCGCGGTCCGTCGTCGTCTACGGGCTCGGCGTCGCCTGGCCCGTCGTCATCTTCAGCCTCTTCCCCGCGAGCCTGTACGGGGAGGGGCTGCGCCGCGCCTACACGGCCCTCGGCGGCGAGCCGCCGGCGGCGGGCGGCGACCACGAGCGGCGGCCGCGCTGGCTGCGGCGGCTCGGCTCCGGGTGGCGGGCCCGCGCCTCCGTGCTCCCCGTCCTCGCGGCCGCGCCGCTGCTGCTGCTCGTCGTCCTCGGCGTGACCCCGCTCGTGGCCGACCTGTTCTCCCAGGGCGCGCGGGGGACGGCTCTCGGCGTCTACGTCGCCCTCAACGTCGACTGGGTCGTCATCTCCCTGCCGCTCGCGTGGACCTTCCGCACCGTCGCGCCGCAGCACCTGTCCTGGCGCGCGGCCCTGGCCGGTGGCTTCGCCACGGGCGCCTTCGTCGCCGGCTTCGTGCAGGGGATCGTGCTCTTCGTGGCCCTGCCGGTCGACATCGGGGCGCCCTTCGGCGGCTCCGCACCCGTGGGCGGCGTGATCGCGGCCCTGCTGTGGCTCTGGCTGCTCCACGTCGTCGTGCTCGTGGGCTTCGCCGCCACCCTCTCGGCCGTGCGCCTGCGCCGCGAGGGCTGAGCCCCGCGGGCGGGGCCCGCGGGGCTCGGACGGTCGAGGTGGGGGCCGCGGCTCAGGGGGCGGCGAGCGTCGTCCCGTCGTCCGGCGCCGGGCCGGCGCCCGCCGCAGCGGGGGCAGCGGCGTCCGCGGTCGTGGGGTCCGCAGCGGTGGGGGCGGCGCTCGTGCCGCCGCGCCGCGGCGCGGGCACGGGGGAGCGGCGCCCCTCCACCCACCCGAGCATGCGGTCGGGGCGGTTGGTGATGACGCCGTCCGCTCCGGCCTCCTCCAGCTGCGCCCACCGGGCGGCGTCGTCGACCGTCCACACCCACACGGCCACGCCGAGGTCGTGGAGGGCGCCGACGACCTCGGGTGAACCCACCACGAGGCGTGCACCGGGGTTCACGGCCGACAGTCGGTGCTCCGCCACGAGGCGGCGCACCTCCTCGGACACGCGCGGCGCACCGCCCGTCGCGCCCCGCCCCGACGCGTCCGGCGTCCCTGCGCCGGCCTCGAGGAGGGGGACCCCGCCGCCCTCGCGCAGCAGCAGGCCGAGCGCGAGATCCGGCGCCGCGTGGGCGCACGCGGCCACGGTGCCCGCGTCGAAGGACTGGAGCACGACCCGCTCGGCGAGCCCGCGGGCGCGGACGGCCGCGACCACGGGCGCCACCTCGGCCGGCGTCCACGAGCCCTTGAGCTCCAGCAGCAGGTGCGGCTCGTCGTGGGCGGCCGCCCAGTCCAGCAGCTCGTCGAGCAGCGGGACGCGGGCGCCGCCGAAGCCGGGGGCGAACCAGGAGCCGGCGTCCAGGGCGGCGACCTCGGCCGCGGTGAGGCCGGCGAGGTCCCCGGCACCGTCGGTGGTGCGCTCCATCCGCGGGTCGTGGAGGACGACCGCGACACCGTCCCGGGTGCGGCGCAGGTCCGTCTCGACCCACGGAGCACCGGCGCGGCGCGCGGCCTCGAAGGCGGCCAGGGTGTTCTCGGGGGCCGTCGAGGAGCTCCCGCGGTGGGCCACGACCGCGGGCGGCGCCCCGGGGGCGCGCCGCAGCAGCGGCAGGGGGCCGCGGCGCACCGCGGCGCCGGCGTCCGGGGGGTCCGCGGGCGGGGCGCCCGGGTCCTCGGTCGGCGGTGCGGCAGCCGCGCAGGGCGCTGCGGGCGAGGGCGTCGAGGGCGTGGGCGCTGGTGCGGGGACGCGACGCGTCGTCGTCATGGGAGCTCCCGGGCGGGGTCACCCGGGCGGGCCCGGGTGCTGACGCCTCCGACGTTACGTCGGGCCGGTGCCGCGGCGCACGACCGACGCCCCCGTCGGCGCGGGTCTGCCCGGAGATTTCACCGCCCCGCCACCGGGCGGCTCCCCGGCGGTCGCCAGGCGGGTGGGGACGACCTCCGCGCCCGACGGCGCGGCGCGGCAGGATGGCCCGGCCCGGCCCGACCACGACCACGACCAGCAGCGCCCGGACCACCCGGGCCGCGCCGGCGCCCAGGAGGCCCCCGTGAGCACCCGCACCGACCGCGAGGACCTCTCCGCGCAGGAGGCCGCCGTCGCCGCCGCCCGCGAGGGGCTCCGGGACGCCGTCGAGGACCTCGCCCGCGCCAGCGAGGAGGAGGCCCGGCCCCGCGGGGCCGGCGGGCGGCCGGTCACGGGTCCGGGCACGGACCCGTCGCTGGCCGCGGTGGCGGCCGAGGCGCGCGACCTGGCGCGGGCGCTGCGCTCGCGGGCCCGCCGTCCCCCGGCCGCCGACACGGCGCCGCTGGCCGGCGCCGTCTCGGCCGCCCAGCGGGAGGCCGCCCGCTCCGACGCCTGGGACGACGCCGTGCGCGCCGTGCGCGAGGCCGAGTCCGCGCTCGACGCGGCGGTCGTCGACCTCGCGTCCGCGCGCGGGGAGGACGTCTGACGGCGGGCCGCGGGCGGGCGCGCGGCGGGCGGTGGGCCTAGCGTCGCGGGGGTGCTGGCCGCCTCCGTGACGCAGACGTCCCCCACCGACCCGCTGTCCGCGCTGGAGGTGGGGGAGCGCCCCGCGCCCGAGGCCCCCGACGGCTGGGTGCGGGTCCGCCTCGAGGCGGCGAGCCTCAACCACCACGACCTGTGGAGCCTGCGGGGCGTCGGGCTGCCCGACGAGCGGCTGCCGATGGTGCTCGGGTGCGACGGCGCCGGCACCGACGAGGACGGCCGGGACGTGCTCGTCCACGCCGTCGTGACGAGCCCGGGGTGGACGGGGGACGACACGCTCGACCCGGGGCGCTCGCTGCTGTCGGAGCGCTACCAGGGCACGCTCGCCGAGGAGGTCGTCGTCCCGGCGCGCAACGTCGTCCCGCGCCCGCCTGAGCTGTCCGCGGCCGACGCCGCCTGCCTGCCGACGGCGTGGCTGACGGCCTACCGGATGCTCTTCACGCAGTCGGGCGCCGCCCCCGGCTCGACCGTGCTCGTGCAGGGGGCGGGCGGTGGCGTCGCGACCGCCCTCGTCGTCCTGGGGCGCGCCGCCGGCTACCGCGTGTGGGTCACCTCGCGCAGCGAGGAGAAGCGGGAGCGGGCGCTCGCCCTCGGCGCGCACGCCGCCTTCGCGACGGGGGAGCGGCTCCCCGGCCGGGTGGACGCCGTCATGGAGACCGTCGGCGAGGCCACCTGGGCGCACTCGCTGCGGTCGCTGCGCCCCGGCGGCACGGTCGTCGTCGCCGGGGCCACCTCGGGCCCGGCGCCCAGCGCCGAGCTGCAGCGCGTCTTCTTCCTCGGCCTGCGCGTCGTCGGGTCGACGATGGGCACCCGCGAGGAGCTCGTCCGCCTGCTCGACCTCCTCGTCGCGACCGGGGCCCGGCCCGTCGTCGACCGCGTGCTGCCGCTCGCGCGCGCCGCCGAGGGCTTCGCCGCCATGGCGGCGGGGGAGCTGTTCGGCAAGGTGGTCCTCACCACCCGCTGACCGCTGCCGCGGACCCGCGCCGGAGGCGCCGCGGCCCCCGCCACCTCGCGGGTGGCGGGGGCCGCGGCTCTTCGGCGGAGCGTGACCGGGGGGCGAGGGGCCCGGTCAGCCCTCGTCGGGCAGGCCGAGCCAGGGGCGCCAGCCCCCGTGGAGGACCAGCCAGGCGAGCAGGCCGTAGCCGGCCTGGCCGGGGTGCACGCCGTCGCCGGCGGCGAGGTCGGCGTGCCACTGCTCGTGGTGGACGAGCGGGTCGAAGCAGTCCACGTAGCGCACCGCGCGGCGCGCGCAGACGTCGGCGAAGGCGTCCGCCAGCTCGGCGACGTCGTCGTTGCGGTCGGCGTCGAGGCCCGGCGCCGGTCCGACGACGAGCACCGGCAGGCCGCGGGAGGCGGCCTCGTCGAGGACGTTGGCGAGGTTGAGGCGGCTGCGCGCCATCGTCAGCCCGGCCTCGAGGTCGGCGCTGCCCAGCCCCACGACGAGCCGGTTGTCGGCGCCGGGGGCGAAGCGGCGCGAGGTCTCGTCGACCCAGCGCTCGAGCAGCCCGGCCGTGCCCTCGCCGGGCACCCCCAGGGGGAAGACGGTCGTGGGGCCGTCGTCGTCGGGGGTCCGGGCCGCGACGCGCCCGGTCCACCCCATGGCCCGGGGGTCGCCGACGCCGGCGGCCAGGGCGTCGCCGAGGACGCAGACGCGGCGGCCCGGGGCGGCCTGGGGGTCGGGGGCTGTGGTGCTCACGCGTCCTCGCTGTCGTCGCTGTCGTCGTCGAGGCGGGCCAGCCAGGTGGCCAGCCGCTCGACCGGGGTCTCGTGCTCGGGGTGGACGTCCACGAACGTCCTCAGCTGCTCGGCGAGCCAGGCGAGGGTGACCTCCTCCTCGCCGCGCCGCGCCTCCAGCTCCTCGATGCCACGGTCGGTGAAGTACATGGGGCCATCGAAGCCCATGGGCGCACCCGACCGCACCACCCCTGCTGCGGAGGGAGCCGCGGGGTGGCGCCGCGTCCCCGCCCGCCCCGCGAGCAGCGGGTGCGGGCGGGGGCCGCGGTC
>NZ_JBBHZG010000009.1:17751-35812 GCF_037482305.1 Pseudokineococcus sp. 5B2Z-1 | reverse complement strand
TTCTTGGGCCGCGGTCAGCGGGCGAAGGCCCGCTCGACGAGGTCGGCCTGCTCGGCGGCGTGCTTGCGGCTGGACCCGGTGGCGGGGGCCGCCGACGCCGGGCGGGTCACCGGGCGGATGCTGCGGCCCAGGCGGGGGGCGACCTCGAGGGCCACGAAGGGCCACGCCCCCTGGTTGGCCGGCTCCTCCTGGACCCACACGAGCTCGGCGTCGCCGTAGGGCTCGAGGGCCGCGCGGAAGCCGTCCTCGTCCACCGGGTGCCACTGCTCGACGCGGACGATCGCCGTCCGGTCGTCCTCGCGCTTGGCGCGCGCGGCCTCGAGGTCCCAGGAGACCTTGCCCGAGCAGAGGAGCACCCGGTCCACCCGGCCGGGCTCGCCGCGCAGCGCCCGGTCGGGCACGACCGGCTCGAAGGCGCCGCTGGTGAACGCCTCCACGCCGCTCGCGGCCGCCTTGAGGCGCAGCATCGACTTCGGGGTGAAGACGACGAGCGGGCGGCGGGGCCGCGCGTACGCCTGGCGGCGCAGCAGGTGGAAGTAGGACGCCGGCGTCGACGGCATCGCCACCGTCATGTTGTCCTCGGCGCACATCTGCAGGAAGCGCTCGATGCGTCCCGAGGAGTGGTCCGGGCCCTGGCCCTCGTAGCCGTGCGGCAGCAGGAGCACCACCGAGGAGCGCTGCCCCCACTTCTGCTCCGAGCAGGAGATGAACTCGTCGACGATCGACTGGGCGCCGTTGGCGAAGTCGCCGAACTGGGCCTCCCACAGGACGAGGGCGTCGGGCCGCTCCACCGAGTAGCCGTACTCGAAGCCCATGGCGGCGAACTCCGACAGCAGCGAGTCGTAGACCCAGAAGCGCGCCTGGTCCTCGGTGAGGTTCTGCAGCGGCGTCCACTCGCGCCCGGTGTCCCGGTCGTGGAGGACGGCGTGGCGCTGGGTGAAGGTGCCGCGGCGCGAGTCCTGGCCGGCGAGGCGGACGGGCACGCCCTCCATGAGCAGGGAGCCGAAGGCGAGCAGCTCGCCGTAGCCCCAGTCGACGCCGCCCTCGCGGGACATCTGCTCGCGCTTCTCGAGCAGGGCGCGCAGCTTGGGGTGGACGGCGAAACCCTCGGGCGGGCTCGTGTGCGCCTCGCCGATGCGCTGGAGCACAGCCGCGTCGACGCCGGTCGCACCGGTCCGCACGACGCGGTCGTCCTGCTGGGCGGCGGGCCGCTCGAGCCCGCCGGGGCCGTCGTGCCCGTCGTCGGCGCGGCTGCCGCCCTCGGACGGCGTCTCCCGCGTCTCGGCGAAGGCGCGCTCCAGCTCGCCCTGGTAGTCGCGCAGGGCCTGCTCGGCCTCCTCGACGGTGATGTCGCCGCGGCCGATGAGCGCCTCGGTGTAGAGCTTGCGGACGCTGCGCTTGGCCTCGATGAGGCTGTACATGAGCGGCTGGGTCATCGAGGGGTCGTCGCCCTCGTTGTGGCCCCGCCGCCGGTAGCAGACCATGTCGATGACGACGTCCTTCTCGAACTCCTCGCGGAAGGCGAAGGCGAGCCGGGCGGCGCGGACGACGGCCTCGGGGTCGTCGCCGTTCACGTGGAGGATCGGCGCCTGGATCATGCGGCCGACGTCGGTCGAGTAGTACGACGAGCGCGAGCTGGCCGGCGCCGTCGTGAAGCCGACCTGGTTGTTGATGACGACGTGGACCGTGCCGCCGGTGCGGTACCCGCGCAGCTGCGACAGGTTGAGCGTCTCGGCGACGACGCCCTGGCCCGCGAAGGCCGCGTCGCCGTGCAGCAGGACGGGGAGGACGGGGAAGGCCTTGCCGCCCAGGTCGATCCGGTCCTGCTTGGCGCGCGCGATGCCCTCGAGCACCGGGTCGACGGCCTCGAGGTGCGAGGGGTTGGCCGCGAGGTAGACCTTCGTCGAGGCGCCCGTCGCGGAGGTGAAGCGGCCCTCGGTGCCGAGGTGGTACTTCACGTCCCCCGAGCCCTGGACGCTGCCCGGGACGGCGCTGCCCTCGAACTCGCGGAAGACCTGGCCGTAGCTCTTGCCGGCGATGTTCGTCAGGACGTTGAGGCGGCCGCGGTGCGCCATGCCGATGGCGACCTCGTCGTGGCCCGCCTCGGCCGCCTCCGACAGCAGCGCGTCGAGCAGCGGGATGACGGACTCCCCGCCCTCGAGGCTGAAGCGCTTCTGCCCCACGAACTTCGTCTGGAGGAACGTCTCGAAGGCCTCCGCCGCGTTGAGGCGGTTGAGGATCCGCAGCTGCTCGTCCCGGTCGGGCTTGGTGTACGGCTTCTCGACGTGGTCCTGGATCCAGGCGCGCTGCTCCGGGTCCTGGATGTGCATGTACTCGATGCCCGTGGTGCGGCAGTAGGAGTCGCGCAGGATCCCCAGGATGTGGCGCAGCTTCATCGGCCCGCCGTCGCCGAAGCCGCCCGTGGGGAACTCGCGGTCGAGGTCCCACAGCGTCAGCCCGTGCGTCTGGACGTCGAGGTCGGGGTGGCGGCGCTGGCGGTACTCCAGCGGGTCGGTGTCGGCCATGAGGTGGCCGCGCACGCGGTAGGCGTGGATGAGCTCGACCACGCGGCTCACGCGCCCGACGTCCACCTGCCCGCGGATGCTCGTGTCCTGCACCCAGCGGACCGGCTCGTAGGGGATGTGCAGCGCGGAGAAGACGCGGTCGTAGAAGCCGTCGAGCCCCAGCAGCTTCTGGTGGACGACGCGCAGGAACTCGCCCGACTGGGCGCCCTGGATGATGCGGTGGTCGTAGGTCGACGTCAGCGTCATGACCTTGCTCACGCCGAGCTTGGCGATGGTGTCCTCGGCCGCGCCCTGGTACTCCGCCGGGTAGTCCATGGCGCCGACGCCGATGATCGCGCCCTGGCCCTTGACCAGGCGCGGCACCGAGTGGACCGTCCCGATGGTGCCCGGGTTGGTGAGGGTCATCGTCACGCCGGCGAAGTCGGCGACGCCCAGCTTGCCCTGGCGGGCGCGGCGCACGACGTCCTCGTAGGCCGCCCAGAACTGCGCGAAGTCCATCGTCTCCGCGGGCTTGACCGCCGGGACCATGAGCTGGCGGGTGCCGTCGTCCTTGGGCAGGTCGATGGCGATGCCGAGGCCGACGTGCGCGGGGCTGACGACCGCGGGCTTGCCGCCGTCGGTGGTGAACGCGGCGTTCATGGACGGCATCTCGGCGAGGGCCTCGACGAGGGCGTAGCCGATGAGGTGGGTGAAGGAGACCTTGCCGCCGCGCGCGCGGGCCAGGTTCGAGTTGATGACGATGCGGTTGTCGATGAGGGCCTTGGCCGGCACCGCGCGGACGCTCGTGGCGGTGGGGACCTCGAGGCTCGCCTCCATGTTGGTGACGACGCGGGCGGCCGGGCCGCGCAGGCGGACCACCTCGTCCTCGCGCTCGGCGTCCTCGCCGCCCTCGGGGGGCCGCGGCGCCAGCGCCGACGCCGGTGCGCCGCGGCCGTCGCGCGTGCCGGCCGAGGACGGCGTCGTGCCCGGCTCCGAGGCCGGCCGCGCCGCACGGGGCGCCGACCCGCCCGCGGGGGCCTGCTCCGCCGCCCGCTCGGGCGCGGCCGGGGTGCGGGCGGCGGTCGCCGAGCCGGCGGCGGCCGACGCGCCCGGCGTGGCGGGAGCCGGGGCCGGGGCGTCGGCGCCGGCCGCCTCCTGCGCGGCGGAGGGGGCGGGGCTCGGTGCGGGCGCGGGCGAGGGGGAGGAGCCTGCCGCGTCGGCGCCGTCCGCGGGAGCGGGCGCGGAGCCCTGCGTCGCCTGCCCCGCGCTCCCGCCGGTCGTCGCCGCAGGGGTCGACGCGTCGCCGTCGTCCTCACCGGCGGTCCCGGAGGCCTCGGGCGCGTCCTCCGGGGGGGCGCCGTCGCCCGGGGTGTAGTCCTCGAAGAACTCCCACCAGGCCGGGTCCACGGACTCGCGGTCCTCGAGGTAGCGCTCGTGCAGCTCGTCGACGAGCCACGCGTTGGGGCCGAAGCCGGACGCCGTGCCCGGGATCGCGTCGGGCCCCTCGTCCGCGGGGCCGGAGGAGCCCCGTCCTGCGCTGGTGGTCTCCTGCTGGGACACGGTGGCGATCGCCCTCTTCCACGGGTCGGTGCGCGAGATGCGCCCGGCGCCGGGACCCCCGGTACCGCGCGGACCTGCGTGTGCGTCGGCCCGGCCAGACTAGTGCCTGGGCGCCGTCGCGCCGCCCGTCGGCGCGCGGTGGCGGGGGCCGGACGGGGCCGGACGGCCTACTCTGGCGCCCCGTGCGCTTCCTCGACGGCTCGGCCCCCGGTCACGACCTCACCTACAGCGACGTCTTCCTCGTGCCGGGTCGCTCCGGCGTGGCCTCGCGGACCGAGGTGGACCTGCGGACCGACGACGGCACGGGGACCACCGTGCCCGTCGTCGTCGCCAACATGACGGCGGTCGCCGGCCGGCGCATGGCCGAGACCGTCGCCCGTCGCGGCGGGCTCGCCGTCATCCCGCAGGACGTGCCGCTCGACGTCGTGGCCGAGGTCGTCGCGTGGGTGAAGGCGCGCAGCACCGTCCTCGAGACCCCCATCGTCGCGGCGCCGGAGGACCGGGTCGTCGACGCCCTGCACCTGCTGCCCAAGCGCGCGCACGGCGCCCTCGTCGTCGTCGACGCCGAGCGCCGCCCCCTGGGGGTCGTCACCGCCTCGGACTGCGAGGGCGTGGACCGCTTCACCTCCCTGGCCGCCGTCATGAGCACCTCCCCGCTCGTCCTGGACGCCGCGGACGTCGAGGCGCAGGGGGGCCTGGACCGGGCGTTCTCCGTGCTCGACGGCGCGCGGCGCTCCTTCGCCCCCGTCGTGCGCGACGGCGTCCTCGCCGGGGCGATGACCCGTCTGGGCTGCGTCCGCTCGGCCCTGTACGCGCCGGCGGTCGACGCCGCGGGCCGCCTGCGCGTGGGCGCGGCCGTCGGCGTCACCGGGGACGTGGCCGGCAGCGCGGCCGCCCTCCTCGACGCCGGTGTCGACGTCCTCGTCGTCGACACCGCCCACGGCCACCAGGAGCGCATGGTCGACGCGCTGCGCGCCGTCCGGGCCCTCGACCCGCAGGTGCCCGTCGTCGCCGGCAACGTCGTCACCGCCGAGGGGGTGCGCGACCTCGTGGGCGCGGGCGCCGACGTCGTCAAGGTCGGCGTCGGGCCGGGCGCCATGTGCACCACGCGCATGATGACGGGCGTCGGGCGGCCGCAGTTCTCCGCCGTCCTCGAGTGCGCCGCCGCCGCCCGCGAGCTCGGCGCCTCGGTGTGGGCCGACGGCGGCGTGCGCCACCCGCGCGACCTCGCGCTGGCGCTCGCCGCGGGCGCCAGCTCGGTCATGGTCGGCTCCTGGTTCGCGGGGACGCACGAGAGCCCGGGCGACCTGCTCGTCGACGAGCGCGGCCGCAGCTACAAGGAGAGCTTCGGCATGGCCTCCAAGCGGGCCGTCGCCCACCGCACCCGCGAGGAGTCGCCGCTGGAGCGCGCGCGCAAGGCGCTGTTCGAGGAGGGCATCTCCAGCTCGCGGATGATGCTCGACCCGGCGCGCCCGGGCGTCGAGGACCTCCTCGACTCCATCACCTCGGGCATCCGCAGCGCCTGCACCTACGCAGGTGCCCGGACGCTGCCCGAGCTCCACGAGCGCGCCGTCGTCGGCGTCCAGTCGCCGTCGGGGTACGAGGAGGGCCGCCCGCTGCCGTCGGGCTGGTGAGGCCGGCGCGTCAGGAGGGCCATCGCGTCAGAGGGGCGGGCGCGTCGGACGGGCCGGGCTCGTGGGGTAGTGTCTGCGCCGTCCCAGGGCCCACCGGCCCCCGTAGCTCAGGGGATAGAGCACCGCCCTCCGGAGGCGGGGGCGCAGGTTCGAATCCTGCCGGGGGCACCACGCAGCAGCTGTCGAGCGCCGTCACCGCCACCGCGGGGCGGCGCTCGTCGCGTGCCGGGCCTGACGGGGCGCCGCGCCGTCCGTGGACGCCCGCCCGGAGCCCTCCCCGCGCCCTCCTAGACTGCTGGGCCGTGACTCCCGCCGAGCTCTCCGCCGCGATCCGCCGCTGCCTCGTCGAGGCGGTCGAGTCCCGGGAGCCGGCCGTGGGCTCCCTCGCCGTGGACGACGTGCCCGCCGACGTGCGCGTCGAGCGCCCCCGCAGCCGCGAGCACGGCGACTGGGCCACCAACGTCGCCCTGCAGCTCGGCAAGCGGGCCGGGGTCGCCCCGCGCGACCTCGCGACCGCGCTCGCGGCCCGGCTGGGCGCCGTCGACGGCGTCGAGCGGGTCGACGTCGCCGGCCCGGGCTTCCTCAACGTCGTCCTGGCGGCCTCGGCGGCCGGCGAGCTGGCCCGCACCGTCGTCGAGGCGGGCGCCGCGTACGGCACGAGCGACACGCGGGCGGGCACCTGCATCAACCTCGAGTTCATCTCGGCCAACCCCACCGGCCCCGTCCACCTCGGCGGTGCGCGCTGGGGCGCCGTGGGCGACGCCCTCGCCCGCGTGCTGGCCGCCACGGGCGCCGAGGTGGTGCGCGAGTACTACTTCAACGACCACGGCGCCCAGATCGACCGCTTCGCCCGGTCGCTGCTGGCGCGCGCCCACGGGCGCCCGGCGCCCGAGGACGGCTACGGCGGCGCCTACGTCGGCGACATCGCCGACCGCGTCGTCGCCGACGCCTCCGCCCGCGGCGAGGACCTCCTGGCGATGCCCGAGGACGCCGCCCAGGAGGTCTTCCGCCGCGACGGCGTCGCGCTGATGTTCGACGAGGTCAAGCGCGACCTCCACGACTTCGGCGTCGACTTCGACGTGTGGTTCCACGAGGACTCGCTGCACGCCTCCGGGGCGGTGGACGCCGCCGTGGAGCACCTCAAGGCCTCGGGCAGCCTCTACGAGGCCGACGGCGCCTGGTGGCTGCGCTCGACCGACCACGGCGACGACAAGGACCGCGTCGTCATCAAGTCCGACGGGCAGCCGGCCTACATCGCCGGCGACCTCGCGTACCTGCGCGACAAGCGGGCCCGCGGCGCCGACCTGTGCATCTACATGCTCGGCGCCGACCACCACGGCTACATCAGCCGGCTCAAGGCGGCGGCCGCGGCCTTCGGGGACGACCCGGCCGTCGTCGAGGTGCTCATCGGGCAGATGGTCAACCTCGTGCGCGACGGCCAGCCGGTCCGGATGAGCAAGCGCAACGGCACGGTGGTCTCGCTCGAGGACCTCGTCGAGGCCGTCGGCGTCGACGCCGCGCGCTACTCGCTCAGCCGCAGCTCGGTCGACTCGACCATCGACATCGACCTCGACGTGCTGACCCGGCGGACCAACGAGAACCCCGTCTTCTACGTCCAGTACGCGCACGCCCGCACGTGCGGCGTGGCCCGCAACGCGGAGGCCGCCGGGGTGCGCCGGGAGGACGGCTTCGACCCCTCGCTGCTCACCCACCCCACCGAGTCGGCCGTGCTGGCCGCGCTCGGCGAGCACCCGCGCGTCGTCGAGCAGGCCGCCGAGCTGCGCGAGCCGCACCGCGTGGCCCGCCACCTCGAGGTGCTCGCGGGCGCCTTCCACAAGTGGTACGACGAGTGCCGCGTGACGCCGATCGGTGAGGCGCCGGTCGAGGACGTGCACCGCACGCGCCTGTGGCTCGCCGAGGCCGTCCGCACGGTCCTCGCCTCCGGGCTCGGCCTGCTCGGCGTCTCGGCCCCGGAGCGCATGTGAGCCCGCGCCTGCACGCCCACGAGGCCGGCTCGCTGCACGCCGAGGGCTACGGCGGGCCGGGCTGGCTCGCGGTGCCGGACGACGTGAACGCCCTCGTGACGCCGCTGTGGGCGCGGACGGTGCGGCGCGGCGGCGACGGCGCGCTCGAGGTGGGCGGCGTGCCCGTCACCCGGCTGGCCGCCGAGCACGGGACCCCGGCGTACGTCCTCGACGAGGACGACCTGCGCGCGCGGGCGCGCGGCTTCGTCGAGGCCTTCGACGAGGCCTTCGCCGACCTGTGCGGCGGGGCCGACGTCTACTACGCCGGCAAGGCGTTCCTCTGCACGGCGGTCGCCCGCTGGGTCGCCGAGGAGGGCATGCTCCTCGAGACCTGCACGGGCGGGGAGATGGCCGTGGGGCTGCGCGCCGGCGTCGACCCGGCGCGGATGGCGCTGCACGGCAACAACAAGTCCGACGCCGAGGTCGAGCGGGCGCTGCGCGCGGGGCTCGGGCGCCTCGTCGTCGACTCCCTGCCGGAGGTCGACCGGGTGGCCGACGTCGCCGCCCGCCTGGGGGTGCGGGCGCCGGTGCTCGTCCGCGTCACCGTCGGCGTCGAGGCCCACACGCACTCCTACATCGCGACGGCCCACGAGGACCAGAAGTTCGGGCTACCGCTCTCGACGGGGGAGGCGGCGCGGGCCGCCGCCGCGGTGCTGGCCCGACCCGAGCTCGACCTCCGGGGGCTGCACTCCCACATCGGGTCGCAGATCTTCGACGTCGAGGGCTTCGAGGTCGCCGCCCGGCGGCTCGTGCGGCTGCACGCCCAGGTGCAGCGCGACCACGGCGTCGTCCTGCCCGAGATGGACCTCGGCGGCGGCTTCGGCATGGCCTACACGACCCAGCACCAGCCGCTCCCGCCGCGCGAGCTGGCGCAGGGGATGGCCCGCGTGGTCGCGGCCGCGTGCGCGGCGGAGGGCGTCGACGTCCCCCGCGTCTCGGTGGAGCCCGGGCGCGCCGTCGTCGGGCCCAGCACCTTCACCCTCTACACCGCCGGCACGACGAAGGACGTCGTCCTCGACGGCGGCCAGACCCGCCGCTACGTCGCCGTCGACGGGGGCATGAGCGACAACGTCCGCACGGCGCTGTACTCGGCCGACTACTCGGCGACCCTGGCCTCGCGGCGCTCGGACGCCCCGCCGGTGCTCACCCGCGTCGTCGGGAAGCACTGCGAGAGCGGGGACATCGTCGTCATGGACGAGTTCATGGCCGGTGACCTCGACGCCGGCGACCTCGTGGCCGTGCCCGGCACGGGCGCCTACTGCCGCGCCCTCGCCAGCCAGTACAACCACGTCCCGCGCCCGCCCGTCGTGGCGGTCTCGGGCGGGGTCTCGCGGGTGCTCGTGCGCCGCGAGACCGAGGAGGACCTGCTCGCCCTCGACCTCGGCTGACCCTGCGGCGTCGCCGCCCCACCGCGAGCGCCGCGCCGACCGGACGACCCTGGAGCGCCACCAGCCCATGACCGCCGACCCGCAGACGACCACCGACGAGGGCGCGGCCCGCGCCGAGCAGGTCGCCGCCGAGCAGGGCGCCGTCGACACCCGCTACGCGCGGCTCGACGACCTGCGCCGGCGCACCGCCGCCGAGCTCGCGGCCGTGCGCCGCTCGGAGACCACCGGCACGCACCAGAACCGCTCCGAGCGCGACTCCTTCGCGGCGCTGCACGAGGGGCGCCTCGCGCAGCTGGACGCCGTCGAGGACCGCCTCGTCTTCGGCCGCCTCGACCTGTCCGACGGCGAGACGCGCTACGTCGGACGGCTCGGCCTCGCCGACGAGGCGCAGCAGCGGCTCCTCGTCGACTGGCGCGCGCCGGCCTCCGAGCCCTTCTACCAGGCGACGGCGGCCCGGCCCGCGGGCGTGGCGCGGCGCCGGCACCTCGCGCTGCGGGGTCGCTCGGTGCAGGGCCTGGAGGACGACGTCCTCGACGCCGACGGCCTCGCGGCGCGCGGCCTCGAGGCCCTCGGCGGCGAGGGCGCGCTCATGGCCGCCCTGGGCGCGCAGCGCACGGGCCGCATGGGCGACATCGTCGCCACCATCCAGGCCGAGCAGGACGCGATCATCCGCTCCGACGCCAAGGGCGTCCTCGTCGTCCAGGGCGGGCCGGGCACGGGCAAGACCGCGGTGGCGCTGCACCGCGCCGCCTACCTGCTCTACGCCCACCGCGACCGGCTGGCGCGCAGCGGCGTCCTCGTCGTCGGGCCGAGCCCGGTCTTCCTGCGCTACATCGAGCAGGTGCTGCCCTCGCTGGGCGAGAGCGGCGTGCTCACGTCCACGGCGGGCCAGCTCTTCCCCGGGGTCGACGCCCGCGCCGCCGACCGGCCGGCCGTGGCGCGGCTCAAGGGCGACGAGCGGTGGCTCGAGGTGCTGTCCCGCGCCGTCGCCGCCCGCCAGCGCGTGCCGTCGGGCCCCCAGCGCCTGGACGTCGAGGGCACGACCGTCGTCCTGCAGCCGCGGGCCGTGGCGCGGGCCCGCGAGCGCGCCCGGGCCACGGGGCAGCCGCACCTGGAGGCGCGCAGCGGCTTCGTGCGCGACCTCCTGCTGCACCTCGCCGACCTCGTCGCCCGTGCGCAGGGCACGCGCCTGGAGCCGGAGGACCGGCCGGGCGTCGTCGCCGACCTGCGCGGCTCGCGCGACGTGCGCGTGGCGCTCAACCTCGCGTGGATGCCCATGACGCCGCAGAAGCTCGTCGGCGACCTGCTCACGCGCCCGCACCGGCTCGCCGAGGCGGCGAGCGGCCTCTTCTCGACCGAGGAGCAGGCGCTGCTGGTGCGCGGGGCCGAGGACCCCTGGACGGTCGACGACGTCCCGCTGCTCGACGAGGCGGCCGAGCTCCTCGGGGAGGACGAGACCGGAGCGGCCGCGCAGGGCGCCCGCGAGGAGGCGCGCCGGCGTGACGAGGCGCTGTCCCTCGCCCGCGAGGTGCTGGACTCCGGGGCGGGGGAGACGGCGGTGGAGGGCTTCACCGCCTCCGCCGAGGACCTCGCCGCGCGGCAGTCCGACCTCGGCGGACCGACGCTGACGGTGGCCGAGCGGGCCGCGGGGGACCGAACGTGGGTCTTCGGCCACGTCGTCGTCGACGAGGCCCAGGAGCTCTCGCCGATGATGTGGCGCCTGCTCGTGCGGCGCTGCCCGAGCCGCTCCATGACGGTCGTCGGCGACCTGGCCCAGACCCGCTCCGCCGCGGGCGCCTCCGTCTGGGCCGAGGTCCTCGACCCCTTCGCCGAGGGGCGCTGGCGGCTGGAGGAGCTGACGGTCAACTACCGCACCCCCCGCCAGGTGATGGACGCGGCCGCGGCCGTGCTCGCGCTCACGGGGGCGCCGGGGCGGACGCCGACGTCGGTCCGCGAGGGGGAGGGTCCGCCGACCCTCACCGAGGTGCCGGCCGGCGGTGGTGCGCGCGCGGAGGCGCTCCGCGGCGTCGTCGCCGACGAGGCCCGCCGCGCCGCCGGCGGCCGCCTGGCGGTGCTCTGCCCCCCGGGGCGGGTGGAGGAGACCTCCGCCGCGCTCGTCGGGCGGCTGCGCACGGCCGGGGGCGCCGAGCTCGGCGTCTCCACCGGCCCCGGGGCGCTGGACAGCCCGGTGGCCGTCATGAGCGTCGCCGACTCCAAGGGCCTGGAGTTCGACGCGGTGGTGCTCGTCGAGCCCGGGGAGGTCCTCGGCGGGCCGGACGACGAGGACCCGCGGGCCGGGGCGCACGACCTCTACGTCGCGATGACGCGGCCGACGCAGCGGCTGCACGTGCTGGCGTCCCCGGGGCTCGACCCCGCGCTCGCGCGGGCGCTCGTCGGGGGCTGACGGTCGCCGTCGGCCCCGGCCGTCAGCCGGCGGTCGGGAGGCTCTCGACGACCTCGACCCCCGCAGCGCGCATCTCGTCGAGCGCGGCGCGAGAGTTGTCGGGGGCGGTGCCGGCGACGAGCGGCAGCAGCACCCGCACGCGGAAGCCAGCGCGGGCGGCGTCCAGCGCCGTGGCGCGCACGCAGTGGTCCGTCGCGATGCCGACGACGTCGAGGTCCGTGACGGCCTTGCGGCGCAACCAGTCCTCGAGCCGGTCGCCGTCCTCGGCCTCGCCCTCGAAGCCCGAGTAGCCGTCCGAGTATTGGCCCTTGCGGAAGACGGCCTGCGCGAGGTCGAGGTCGAAGCCGGGCTGGGCGGCGGCCCCGGGCGTGCCCGCGACGCAGTGGACGGGCCAGCTGGTGACGAAGTCCGGGTGGTCGCTGAAGTGGCTGCCCGGGTCGACGTGCCAGTCCTGGGTCGCGACGACGGCGGCGTAGTCGTCGGCGCGCTCGCGGGCGTGCCGGGTGACGGCGGTGGCGACCGCGGCGCCGCCCTCGACGGCGAGGGACCCGCCCTCGCAGAAGTCGACCTGCACGTCGACGACGACGAGCGCCCGCGCGTGGGCGCTCGTCTCCGCGGTCGGCTCGGGCTGGGGGCTGGTGCTCACGTCGGCTCCGCTGGTCGGTGGGCGTCCGGACGGGTCCCAGGCTCTCCCCGCTCGCCGTGCCGGGCCACCTCGGGCACGGTCTCTCGTCGAGATGGAGGTCGTGGTCGTGACCCGGCCTCGCGGGTGACCACCGCCTCCGTCTCGGGCTGGGCTGGTGCGGGCAGGGCGGTGACCTCCGCCCGGCCCGCTGCCGGACGGTGTCGCACACTGCACGGATCGAGCTGGCCCCCGAGGCCGGGTACGACGACGCGGGAGGTGGGGGAGCGGTGACGAGGTCTGCGCTGCACGTGACGTGGGCGGTGGCGATCCTCGTCCTGGCCGTGCTGGTGCTCGCCCTCGTCGACAGCGCCGTGTCGCGCGCCGCCGCGGTCGTCATGGCGGTCGGCGGCGTCGTGATGCTGGCGGGCTCCCTCATGGCTCGACGAGAGGCGCGGAGGACGTCGCGCTCCCGCTGAGCGTCGTCGTCCGACCTGGCGACCGCACGCGCGTGCCCTGTGCTCCGCCCAGCGCGGGTCGCGGCGGGCGGACGCCTACCCCCGCGGGTAGCCCTCCGCGTCGAGGCGGCGCTGGACCTGCTGCTCCTGCTCGACCCAGCGTCGTCGCGCGTCCAGGGACCCGTGCCGGACGGCGAGCCGGATGACCCAGTAGGCCGCGAAGAGCCCCAGTGCGATGACGGCGAGGTAGAGGAGCACCCCGAGGAGCAGGAAGGGGACCTCAGGCACGGACATGGCTCCACGCTAGGGCGAGTCATCACCCGGCGTCAGACGGTGACGTCAGGGCGGGTCATCGTGGAGCCGGTCGAGAGCGCCCGGGCGCGCCTCCCCGGCGAGCTCCAGAGCCATGATGACGGCGCCCAGGACGGCGTCGCCCGCGGGCGGGACGAGGAGCGTCGGGGCCGCGCCCGGCACGACGAGGACCTCGCGCAGGCGCGCGCGGAAGGCCGGGTCGCTCGCGACCGCGCCGGTGGTGCTGACGCGCACCGGTCCGCGTCCGACGAGGGGCGCGAGGAGCAGGACGCCGCGGGCCGTGCGCTCGGCCAGGGCGCGCACGGCCCGGTCCGCCAGCGGGCTGGTGCTCGCGGCCGCCGTGACGAGCGGGGCGAGCGCCCCGTACCGCCGGGTGACCGCGTGCCGACCAGCCCGGTCCACCTCCAGCGCCGCGGTGCGCAGCCCCGCGACGTCGGCGGCGCCCCAGGCGGCGAGCAGCGCCGCGACGAGGTCGGCGTCGTCCGGTCCGGCGGCGCCGACGAGCACCTGCTGCACGGCCTCGAACGCGAGGTGCCGGGCGCCGCCGGCGTAGTGGGCCAGCTGCCCGTTCTCGACCTCGTCGCCGTCGGCGGTGATGGCGAGGACCATCGAGCCGGTCCCGGCGACCACGACGACGCCCGGCTCGCCGGCCAGCGCGCCCCGGTGGGCGGTCACCGCGTCGTTGACGACGACCTGCGGGCACGCCAGCTCGGGGAGGGCGTAGGCGGAGCGCGCCCACTCGAGGCTGCGGTCCCCGTGGTCGCCGCCGCGCCGGCTTACGCCGGCCACCCCGGCCACGAGGGCGCGCGCGTCCTCGCGCGCGAGGTCGCCGGACCGCAGCGCCTCGAGGACGGTCTCCTGCAGGTGCGCGACGGCGTCGTCGTCGTGGTGCCAGGCGCCCGCAGGTCCCGTGGCGCCGCTCAGCCGCCGCCCCTCCAGGTCGACGCACGCGACGCGCGTGCGCGTCCCGCCCGAGTCCACCGCGACGACGTAGGGGCGGCCCGGGCGCGTCGTCGGCACGTCGCGACGCTAGGGCACGGCGGCCCCGCTCGTCGGGGACCGCGCGCTCGTCAGCCGCCGCCCTCGCCGGCGACGAGCCAGGGGCCCCCGTCGTCGCGGACGAGCAGGAACGACCAGACCGTCGGGCCGTCGGGCAGGGACGCGTCCCCGCCGCCCAGCACGAAGGTGGTGCGCACGTCGACCGCCTCGTCGTGACCACCGGCGAGGCTCTCGCCGGTGGGGGCGTCCTCGTCGGTGGGCCGCTCCTCGGCCGGCTCGAGGAGGAGGTCGCGGACGCTCACGGCGGGCCCCGCCGCGAGGCCGGAGCCGGACGCCTCGTGCTCGGGGGTGGACAGCGACCGTGCGGCGTCCTCGTCGCCCGCCTGGACCGCGGCGAGGTAGGTCGCGACGACGACCTCGGGCGGGCTGCCCGCGGCGAGGGTCGGCACCCGCGGGCCGCCGCAGCCGGCGACGGCGAGCAGGAGGAGCAGAACGAGGACCGGCCGAGGCCGCGCAGCGCGCACGACGTGATCCTGGTGCGCCACGACCGGGCGCGACGGTGGTTCCGGAGCACCTGCGCCGGCTGCGCCCGGCTGGAGCAGCCGCGGCCCTCGCGCCACGGGCGTGCGCGACGATGCGCCGGTGACGAGCGCCGATGAGCCCCTGGGCGACCTGGACCGCACGGCCCTGGTCGTCGTCGACGTCCAGCGCGGCTTCGAGGACCCCTCCTGGGGCGCGCCCGGGCCGGACCACGTGGGCCACGTGCTCGCGCTGCTCGACGCCTGGCGGGCGGCCGGGCGCCCCGTGGTGCTCGTGCGCCACGACTCGACGACGCCGGGCTCGCCGCTGGCCCCGGGCCAGCCCGGCAACGACCTCGTCGACGGCGTCGACGGGCCGCACGACCTGCTCGTCGTGAAGTCGGTCAACAGCGCCTTCCACGGCGAGCCGGACCTCGACGCGTGGCTGCGCGCCGAGGCGGTCGACGGCCTCGTCGTCTGCGGCACCACGACCAACCACTGCTGCGAGACCACCGCCCGCGTGGGCGGGAACCTCGGGCACCGCGTCCTCTTCGCCCTCGACGCGACGTCGACCTTCGCCCGCACCGCTCCCGACGGGACCGTGCTCACCGCCGAGGAGCTCATGCGCGCGACCGCCACGAACCTCCACGGCGAGTTCGCGACCGTCGTCACCACCGCGCAGCTCCTCGGGCGCTGACGCACCGGGAGCCCGCGTCCGGCGTGCGCGCCGACGCCCGCTGTGGCGGGATGACCCCGTGGCGCGACGACGCACCGACGGCGGGTGGGGCGTGCCGCCGTCGGCCATGGCCCATGACGAGCTGGACCGCGCTCGCGGCCGCGTGCGGATGCTCAACGGGGCGCTCGAGGGCGGCATGGAGGGGTGGACCCTGCCGCTGCAGCAGTGGGAGCTCGTGCGCGAGGTCCTGCTCGAGGTGGTCGACGACGCCGACCCCGAGCGCGGCGCGCTGCTGGGCGAGGTCGTCGAGACGGCCCAGGCCCGGCTGGGCCGCCACCCGGCCTTCCCCGGCGGGCGGCTGACGAACATGGTCCGCTACGTCAAGGTCGACCTCGAGGGCCGCGGCGTCCTGGAGGTGGTGCCGCGGTCCTCTCCCCAGCGCGTCCGGCGCGGCGCGCGCGACGGCGCCGGCGGCACCGGCGCCTGAGCGGGTCCCTCCGGGGCCTCAGGTGCCCGCGCCCACCAGGCGCGTCGGCAGGCAGGCCTCGCCGCGCGCCAGCCGCCGCGCCGAGGCGGGCAGCTCGGCGCGGGCGTCGTCGTGCCGGTGGGCCGCCGCGCGGACGCCCTCGGCGCCGGTGGCGCCCTCCGCCACGAGCCGCCCGCCCTCGATCATCGGCACCTGCAGCGGGCGGGCCCCGGGCACCGGGGCGGCGGCCCCGTCGGCGTCCTCGACGACGAGCACCTCGGCGCTCGCCACGCCGGAGGAGAGCTCGCGCCACGCGCGCTTGGCGCCGGCGACGCCCTGCTTGTGCTGGCTCGCCTTGGCCACGCCCTGCAGGCGCCCGTCCCGGCCCTCCCGGGCGACCATCTTGTAGACGAGGCCCGCCGTCGGCTGGCCGCTGCCGGTGACGAGGCTCGTGCCGACGCCGTAGCTGTCGACCGGCGCGGCGGCGAGGGCGGCGATGGCGTGCTCGTCGAGGTCGCTCGTCACGGTGATCTTGGTCCGGGTCGCGCCGAGACCGTCGAGGCGGCGGCGGACGTCGTGGGCCAGCTCGGCGAGGTCGCCCGAGTCGAGGCGGACGGCGCCCAGCTCCGGACCGGCGAGGGCGACGGCGCGCTCGACGGCGGCGGCGACGTCGTAGGTGTCCACGAGCAGCGTCGTCGACGCGCCGAGGGCGGCCACCTGGGCGGCGAAGGCGGCGTCCTCGTCGTCGTGCAGCAGCGTGAAGGCGTGCGCCGACGTGCCGATGGTCGGCAGGCCGTAGCGGCGGCCCGCCGCCAGGTTCGACGTGCCCGAGAAGCCCGCCACCGCCGCGGCCCGGGCGGCCGCCACGGCCGCCTCCTCGTGCGTGCGCCGCGAGCCCATCTCGAGGCAGGGGCGGCCGTCGGCGGCGGCCGTCATGCGCGAGGCCGCCGACGCGACGGCGCTGTCGTGGTTGAGCACGGACAGGACGAGCGTCTCGAGGACGACGGCCTCGGCGAAGGTGCCCCGCACCGTCAGCAGGGGGGAGCCCGGCAGGTAGACCTCGCCCTCGGGGTAGCCCTCGACGTCGCCGCGGAAGCGCCACGACGCCAGGTGCTCGAGGGTCCGGGCGTCCACGACCCCCTCGCGCTCGAGCCAGGCGAGGTCGTCGTCGGAGAACCGCAGGTCGGGCAGCACCTCGAGCAGGCGCCCGGTGCCCGCCACGACGCCGTAGCGGCGCCCGTGGGGCAGCCGGCGGGCGAAGACCTCGAAGACGCACCGCCGGTCGGCGGTGCCGTCGGCCAGCGCGGCCTGCAGCATCGTCAGCTCGTAGCGGTCGGTCAGCAGCGCCGAGGTGCCCACGCGGGCGACCGTAGCCCCCCCGGCCTCCGTCCTAGGCTGGCCCCGTGAGCGCGACCACCCGGCCGGCAGCGGCGGCGCCGGCGGCCCGTCCGTCGGCGTCCCCGGTGGCCGTCGGGGCGGCGACCGTGGTGGCCTCCGTGGCGCCGGCCGAGGCCGAGGAGGTCGTCGCCGCCGAGGCGCCGAGCACCGAGCGGCCCTGGGTCACCATCGTGTGGAACGACCCGGTCAACCTCATGTCCTACGTGACCTACGTGTTCCAGAGCTACTTCGGCTACTCGCGCGCCAAGGCCGAGCGGCTCATGCGCGACGTCCACGACGAGGGCCGCGCGGTCGTGTCGTCGGGCTCGCTGGAGGAGATGGAGCGTGACGTCGAGGCGATGCACGGCTTCGGCCTCTGGGCGACGTTCTCGCACGACAGCTGACCCTCCTCGGGCCGCCCCGAGGAAGGACGAAGGAGGATCCGTGGCCCGCCGCTTCCGCCGCACCCGCAAGGGCATCACCGCGGGCTTCGAGCCCCAGGAGGCCGAGCTCGTCGCCGGCCTGCTCGAGGACGTGGCGCGGCTGCTCGACGGCGCCGCCGGCGAGACCGGGGCGGAGGCCGCGCGCGAGGGGGAGGACCCCCTGGACGCCCTGGCCCGCCAGCTCGACGCGGCGCCCGCCGACGCCCCCGAGGACCCGGCGCTCGCCCGCCTCCTGCCCACCGCGAGCCGCGACGACGACGAGGCCGCCGCGGACTTCCGCCGCTTCACCCAGGAAGGGCTGGCCGACCGCAAGCGCGCCGCGCTGCTCACGACGGCCGCCACCCTGCGCCGCCCGCCGCCGCTGCTGCTCACCGACGACGAGGCGCGGGCGTGGGTGACCGCCCTCACCGACCTGCGGCTCGTCCTCGCCCAGCGCCTCGGCCTGGAGACCGACGACGACGCCGCGCTCGTGGCCCTGCGGGCCGCCGAGGCCGACGAGGACGACCCGACGTCGTGGACGGCGAGCATCTACGACTTCCTCACCTGGCTGCAGGAGGGGCTGGCCGAGGTGCTGCTGCGCGACCTGCCGGCCGCCGGAGGGCCGCCCCGGCGCTGACGGGCGCCCGTCGGTCGCGTCCCGGCGCACCACTTCCCGGCGCGGCCCGGGCCGCGCCGC
>NZ_JBBHZG010000009.1:0-17671 GCF_037482305.1 Pseudokineococcus sp. 5B2Z-1 | reverse complement strand
CCCCCCCCCCCCCCCCGCCGGCCGCCCGGCCTACCCTGCCCCCGTGGCGGACGACCCGATCGGCATCTTCGACTCCGGGTTCGGCGGCCTCACGGTCGCCCGGGCCGTGCTCGACCAGCTGCCCGACGAGCCCGTGCTCTACGTCGGCGACACCGCGCGCCAGCCCTACGGCCCGCGGCGGATCGCCGAGGTGCGGCAGTACGCCCTGGAGTGCCTCGACGAGATGGTCGACCGCGGGGTCAAGCTCCTCGTCATCGCCTGCAACTCGGCCAGCGCCGCCGTGCTCCACGACGCGCGGGAGCGCTACGACGTCCCCGTCGTCGAGGTCATCCGCCCGGCCGTGCGCCGGGCGTCCGCGGTCACGCGGTCGGGCCGCGTCGGGGTCATCTGCACGCAGGCGACGGCGACGTCGCGCGCCTACGAGGACGCCTTCGCCGCGGCGCCCCTCCTGCAGGTGACGACGCGCGCCGTGCCGCGCTTCGTCGAGTTCGTCGAGGCGGGCGTCACCACGGGGCCCGAGCTCATGGCCGAGGCCCGGCGCGCGCTCGCGCCCCTGCAGGAGGCCGGCGTCGACGTCCTCGTCCTCGGGTGCACCCACTACCCGCTGCTCACCGGCGTCCTGTCGCTCGTCATGGGCCCCGCCGTCAGCCTCGTCAGCAGCGCCGAGGAGACGGCCCAGGAGGTCTACCGCGCGCTCGTCGAGAACGGCCTCGAGCGCCCCCCGGGCAGCCCGTCACCGGAGCACCGCTTCCTCACCACCGGGGACCCGGACGCCTTCACGGCCCTGGCCCGGCGCTTCCTCGGCCCCGAGGTGGCGCTCGCGGAGAGCGCCGGGCTCCTCACCACCGGCGCGGGCCGGTGAGGGCGTGAGCGGCGGCTCGCCGTGCGCCTGACGGTCGTCGGCTGCTCCGGCTCGCTGCCCGGGCCCGGCGGCGCCGCCTCCTGCTACCTCCTCGAGGCGGACGGCCCGGCGGCGGACGGCCCAGCAGCGGACGGCCTGGGAGAGGAGGGGGAGCGGCGCCGGTGGCGGGTGCTCCTCGATCTGGGGAGCGGGGCCCTCGGCCCGCTGCAGCGCGTCGTGGACCTCCACGCGCTCGACGCCGTCCTGCTCTCCCACCTCCACGCCGACCACTGCCTCGACCTCTGCGGGCTGCACGTCGCGCGCACGTACGACCCGGCGCTGCGCGAGCGGCCCACGGGGCGACCGGAGCCGCTGCCGGTGCTCGGCCCCCCCGGGACGGCCGAGCACCTCGCGGCCGCCTACGGGCCCGGGTCCGGCCCCGAGCTCGCCGCCAGCTTCGCCGTGCGCGCGTGGCGGGCGGGCGCGCCCCTCGCCCTCGGGCCGTGGGACGTGCTCGTCGACCGCGTCGACCACCCGGTCGAGGCCTACGGGATGCGCCTGTGCGAGCGCGCCACCGGCGCCGTCCTCACCTACACGGGGGACACCGACGCCTGCGCGGCCGTGGTCGACCTCGCCCGTGACGCCGACCTCCTCCTCGCCGAGGCCGCCTTCCACGAGGGCCGCGACGCCCAGCGCGGCGTCCACCTCACGGGGCGGCGGGCCGCCGAGGTGGCGCGCGACGCCGGGGCGCGGTCCCTGCTGCTCACGCACCTGCCGCCGTGGAACGACCCGGCGCGCACCCTCGCGGAGGCCGGCGGGGTCGGCTACGCGGGGGCGGTGGCGCTCGCGGAGCCCGGCCTCGTCGTCGACGTGGGCTCGCCGCTCGCCCCCGACGGGAGCGGTCAGGGCGCCGGGGGAGAGGCCACCGGGGAGGTCGGCCCCCGCGCGTAGGGTCCGGACCCATGACGAGCGCCACCAGCCAGCCCGCCCGCCACGACGGCCGCGCACCCGACGCGCTGCGTCCGGTCCGCCTCACCCGGCGCTGGCAGCAGGCCGGTGAGGGCAGCGTCCTCGTCGAGTTCGGCCAGACCCGGGTCCTGTGCACGGCCTCCCTCACCGAGGGGGTGCCCCGCTGGCGCAAGGGCTCCGGGCAGGGGTGGGTGACCGCCGAGTACGCCATGCTCCCGCGGGCCACGAACAGCCGGAGCGACCGGGAGTCGGTGCGCGGCAAGGTCGGTGGGCGCACCCACGAGATCTCCCGGCTCGTCGGCCGGGCGCTGCGCGCCGTCGTCGACACGAAGGCCCTGGGGGAGAACACGCTCGTCCTCGACTGCGACGTCCTCCAGGCCGACGGCGGCACCCGCACCGCGGCCGTCACGGGCGCCTGGACGGCGCTGGCCGAGGCCGTGCAGTGGGCCCGCGGCGAGGGCCTCGTCAAGCGGGACCCCCTGCGCGGCAGCGTCTCCGCCGTCAGCGTCGGCGTCAGCGACGGCCGCCCCGTGCTCGACCTGGACTACGTCGAGGACTCCGCCGCCGGCACGGACATGAACGTCGTCGCCACCGGTGACGGGCGCTTCGTGGAGGTGCAGGGCACCGCCGAGGGCGCGCCCTTCGACCGGGCCGAGCTCGACGCCCTGCTCGAGCTGGCCCTCGGCGGGTGCGCCACGCTCGCGCGCCTGCAGCAGGCCGCCCTCGCCGCGGCGCCGGGCACCGCCGTCACGGTCGCCGACCTCGACGGCGGGGCCGCGGGCGGCGCGGCGTGAGCCCGGTGCGGGCGGTGCTGGCCACGCGCAACGCCCACAAGGTCGAGGAGATCGCGGTGCTCCTGGCGGGCCCGCTGCCCTCGCTCGAGCTGCTGCCCCTCGACGGGCCCGGGCTGCCCGCCGTCCCCGACGTCGTCGAGAGCGGCACCACCTTCGCCGCCAACGCGCTGCTCAAGGCCCGCGCCGCGTGCGCGGCCACCGGGCTGCCGGCGCTCGCCGACGACTCCGGCCTCTGCGTCGACGTCCTCGGGGGCGCGCCGGGCGTCTTCAGCGCCCGCTGGGCGGGCCGCCACGGGGACGACGCCGCCAACCTCGCCCTGCTGCTCGCCCAGCTGGCCGACGTCCCCGACGCCGAGCGCGGGGCGGCCTTCGTCTGCGCGGCCGCGCTCGTCCTCCCGGGCGGGGGCGAGGTCGTCCACCACGGCCGGCTCGCGGGCGTCCTCGCCCGGGCGCCGCGCGGCGCGGGCGGCTTCGGCTACGACCCGGCGGTGGTCCCCGAGGGGGAGACCCGCACGCTGGGGGAGATGAGCGCGCAGGAGAAGAACGCCGTCTCCCACCGCGCCCGGGCCTTCGGCGCCCTGGCGCAGGAGATGCCCGCGCTGCTGGGCTGACGAGGCGCCCGGGTGGCATCCGACCGGGGGGCGGGGCCGAACATGGGACATGAGCACGAGCGCCCCTCCCCAGCCCGCCCCCCGGCCCGGTGCCGCCGGCCGCCGGCCCCGACGCCGCGGGACCACGGCGCTCGCGGCGCTCGCGGGCCTGCTCGCGGCGGCGCTGACGCTCGGCGTCGCCGAGGTCGTCGCGGCGGTGGTCGCCCCCTCGGCGGCCCCCGTCCTCGCGGTGGGGGACGCCTTCGTCGACCTCACGCCCGGGTGGCTCAAGGACTTCGCCATCTCCACGTTCGGCACGAACGACAAGCTGGCGCTGCTCGTCGGCATCGGTCTCGTCCTCGCCGTCCTGGCGGCCCTCGCCGGCGTCCTCGGGCGCCGTCGTCGCGTCCTGGGGGACGTCGTCGTCATCGCCCTCGGCGTCGTCGGCGCCGTGGCGGCCTCGAGCCGCCCCGACGCGGTGACCCTCTCGCCGCTGCCCAGCCTGGTCGGCGCCGTCGGCGGCCTCCTCGCCCTGCACTGGCTCCTCGACCGCCTGCCGCGCCGGGGCGCGGTGCAGGACGACGGGACCTCCCGGCGAGGCTTCCTCGTCGCGGCCGGCGCGACGGGGGCGCTCGCGGCCCTGTCCTTCGCCGGCGGCCGGGCGCTCGGGGCGGCGAGCCGCGGCGTCGCGTCCGTGCGCTCGGCGCTCCGCCTGCCCGCCCCGGCCGTGCCCGCGCCGCCGGTCCCGGAGGCCGTGGACGTCGGCGTGGACGGCGTCGTGCCGTGGCAGACCCCCAACCCGGACTTCTACCGGATCGACACCGCGCTGACGGTGCCGCGCGTGGACCCCTCGACGTGGACGCTGCGCGTGCACGGCATGGTCGAGGAGGAGGTCGAGATCGACTTCGCGGAGCTGATGGACTCCGAGCTCCTCGAGACCTGGGTCACCCTGGCGTGCGTCTCCAACGAGGTGGGCGGCGACCTCATCAGCAACGCCCGCTGGTTGGGCCTGCCGGTCCGCGAGCTGCTGGCACGCGCCCGTCCCGCCGCGGACGCCGACATGGTCCTGTCGACGAGCGTCGACGGGTGGACGGCGTCGACCCCGCTCGAGGCGCTCGTCGACGACGACGTGGACGCGATCCTCGCGGTCGCCATGAACGGCGAGCCGCTGCCCACGGAGCACGGCTTCCCCGTCCGCATGGTCGTCCCGGGCCTCTACGGCTTCGTCTCGGCGACCAAGTGGGTCGTCGACCTCGAGGTCACCCGCTACGACCGGGCGACGGCGTACTGGACCGACCGCGGCTGGGCCGAGCGCGGGCCCATCAAGACGCAGAGCCGCATCGAGGTGCCCGAGCCGCTGTCGCGCCAGCCGGTCGGGCAGGCCGTGGCGGCGGGCACCGCGTGGGCCCAGGGGCGCGGCATCGCCCGCGTCGAGCTGCGGCTCGACGACGGGGAGTGGCAGGAGGCCGAGCTCGCCGCCGCCTACAACGACCAGACGTGGGTGCAGTGGCGCTTCCCCTACGACCTCCCCGAGGGGTCGCACACCCTGACCGTCCGGGCGACGGACGAGACGGGCGCGACCCAGGTGCAGGAGCGGGTGCCGCCCATCCCGGACGGCGCGTCCGGCTGGCACTCGATCACCGTGACCGGCACGTCCGACGCCTGACCCGGTCGGGTGGGGCGCGGGCGGCGCGGGCCCTCTCGAGATGCGCGGAGAGCCGTTGTGCCGCACAGTGCCCCGCCTCGCGCGACCGCGTCACGAGCGGGTCACGATGCGGCGCAGGGCAATCCGCCGCGGCCCCCGCGGCCGAACACCCCCCGTCAGCACCACGAAGGACCCGAGGGAAGGACACCCCATGAAGCGCTCCACCAGCCTCGTCGCCGCCGGCGCCGCCGCGTTCGTCCTCACGCTCTCCGCCTGCGGCGGCGAGGAGCCCGCGGGCGGCACCGCCGACACCACGCCGGACTCGTCCATGGAGGAGCCCATGGCGACGCCCAGCGAGGACATGGGCGAGGACATGGCGACCCCCACCGACGAGATGACCGGGGGCATGGACATGGCGTCGATGCTCGTCGGCCCGGGCTGCTCGGACTACGCCGAGGCCAACCCCGACGGCGCCGGCTCCGTCGACGGCATGGCGCAGGACCCGGTGGCCACGGCGGCGAGCAACAACCCGCTGCTGACCCAGCTCACGGCGGCCGTCTCCGGCCAGCTCAACCCCGACGTGAACCTCGTGGACGACCTCAACGGCGCCGAGGACATCACCGTCTTCGCCCCGGTCGACGAGGCTTTCGCAGCCCTCGACCAGGCCACGCTCGACACGCTGAGCTCGCCCGAGGGCGCCCAGACGCTGACCGACGTGCTGACCTACCACGTCGTCACGACGCCCGTGGACCCGCAGTCGCCCGACGGCGACTACGACACCCTGCTCGGCGAGCAGCTGTCGGTGAGCGGCAGCGGCGACGACATCATGGTCAACGCCGACAGCGACAACCCGGCCTCCGTGATCTGCGGCGGGGTCCAGACGGCCAACGCGACCGTCTACCTCATCGACGCGGTGCTCATGCCGCCGGCCATGTGACCTGATCTCCAGTACGACCAGCACCAGCACCACAGCACGGCAGGAGGCGCCGCCCCTCGGGGCGGCGCCTCCTGGCGCGTTCGGTGCGGACGGCGGGGGTCGAACCCGCACACCCCTCCCGGGGCACGAGGACCTAAACCTCGCGTGTCTGCCAGTTCCACCACGTCCGCCCGCCCTCCCCGCGCGCGGGAGAGGGCGGCGGCGAGCCTACGGCGTCAGGCGTCCACGCCGAGGGCCCGCCGCAGGCGCGCCACGTGGTCCTTGGCCTTCACGCCGTACGAGGCGTGGACGACCCGGCCGTCGGGCCCGACGACGACGGTCGAGCGGATGACCCCGAGGGACAGGCGCCCGTACGTCGACTTCTCGCCCCAGGCGCCGTAGGCCTCGAGCACGGCGTGGTCCACGTCGGAGGCGAGCGGGAAGGTCAGGGCCTCCTTCTCCGCGAAGCGGACGAGCCGCTCCGGGGCGTCGGGGGAGACGCCGACGACGTCGAAGCCCGCCCCGCGCAGCTCCTCGAGGCTGTCGCGGAAGTCGACGGCCTGCGTCGTGCAGCCCGGCGTCATGGCGGAGGGGTAGAAGTAGACGACGACGGACCGGCCGGCGTAGGAGGCGAGGGACACCTCGCCGCCGTCGGCCGTCGGCAGCGTGAACGCCGGGGCGACGTCGCCCTCCTGCAGACGCCGCCCCGTCGAGGTCGTCGTGGGCGCGGGGGTGGTCGCCGAGACCGGCGGGGAGGTGGGGCCGGAGGCCGCGTCGGCGGGCTCCGCGCCCGTGGTGGGCTCGCTCATGGAGCGGAGGCTAGCCAGCGCCGGTGACGTCGCGGTCCGCGCGCCCGTCGCGCACCTCTCGTCCTGACCTGCCGCCCGCGGGTCCCCGCGATAGCGTCACCGCCGAAGATCTGCACGGCGCCCCGGTGCCGCGCGCCACCGCACGCACCGACGCCAGCACCCCTCCAGGAGGACCCATGAGCACGCCCACGGGGCAGGCCCAGCAGCAGCAGGGGCAGCGCACCGCGCCGCTGCCCTCCGACCCGGCGGAGCTCGAGAAGATCATCCGGGGCCAGCAGAACCAGCTGGCCTCGAGCGTCGCCGCGCTCCAGGACCGGGTGGCGCCGAAGAACGTCGCGCAGCGCACCGTCGCGGACGTCAAGGAGAAGGCCCGCGGGGCCGTCCTCACCCCCGAGGGCCAGCCCCGCACCGAGCGCATCGCCGCCATCGGCGCCGGTGTCGCCGGCCTCGTCGCGCTGCTCGCCCTGCGCGGCGCCCGCCGGCGCAAGCGCCGCGGTCGCCGCGAGGTCGAGAAGGCCGCCGAGCGGGGCCGCAAGCGCTCCTGACCGCCTCGGAGCGCCCCGGCGCCGACGCACCGGTCCCCGCGAGCCCCGCCGCCCACCCGGGCGGCGGGGCTCGCGCGCGTCCGGAGCCCGTGCGGCTCGGGGGAGGGCGGGCGCCGTCGACGGTCGCCGGTAGCGTCGGGGGGTGAGCCCAGCCGACACCCCAGCGGACCGGACCACCGAGCGGACGCCCGCGGCGTCCTCCCCGGGCCGCCCCGGCCCGGGCGAGCTCGGCCTGCGGATGCTGCACGACCGCGTGCTCGTCTCGACCGCCGAGGCCGGCGGGGAACGCCGCTCGAGCGCCGGCATCGTCATCCCCGCCACGGCCGCCGTGGGCAAGCGGCTCACGTGGGCCGTCGTCATGGCGGTGGGCCAGCACGTCCGCCAGGTGCGCCTGGGCGACCGCGTCCTCTTCGACCCCGAGGCCCGCGGCGAGGTCGAGCTCGGCGGGCGCGAGTACCTCCTGCTGCGTGAGCGCGACCTCCACGCCGTCGCCGAGGCCGGGTCCGAGCAGGGCCGGACGGGGCTGTACCTCTGAGCGCCGCGTCCGCCCCGTCGCCGGCCCCGAGCGCGCCGCCCGCGGCCCCGCGCCGGAACGCGCGCTACACGCCCGTGGAGGCCGACGGCCCGCTGCCGTGGCACATGGTCACCGCCGTCCCGCGGATCCGCGCCGACCCGCTGGCCTTCCTGGCGTCCGTGCAGGCGCGCTGGGGCGACCTCGTCGCCTTCCCGATGCCGCGGCTGCCCGTCGTCCTCGTCAGCTCTCCCACGGCGGCCCGACGCGTGCTCGTGGACAACCACCGCGGCTGGTCCAAGAGGACGGCCCAGTACGGCGCGCTGTCCGCCGTCACCGGCTCGGGCCTCCTGACGAGCGACGGCGAGGTCTGGCGCGAGCGGCGCCGCACCGCCCAGCCCGCCTTCCACCCCGGCGGGCTCACCGCGGTGGCCGAGCAGTCGGTGGCCGCCGCCGCACGGATGCGAGCCGCGTGGCCGTCCGGAGGGGGCGTCGTCGACGTCGACGCCGGAGCCCTGCAGGCGACGCTGGAGGTCGTGGGGCGCACCCTCTTCGGCGCCGACGTCGCCGAGGACGGCGAGCGCCTCGTCCGCGCGGTGCTCGAGGCGCTCGAGGTCGTCGTCGGCCGGGTGCGCACGCCGCTGCCCGGCTGGCTGCCCACGCCGGCGCGCCGCCGCCTCCGGCGCGCCGTCGCCGAGCTCGACGCGGCGAGCGCCGCCGTCGTCGCCCGCCGGCGTGCGCAGGGCGCCGCCGGCGAGGACCTGCTGGGCCTGCTGCTGCGGGCCGTGGACAGCGGCGACCTGGCGCCCGAGGGCCTGCGTGACGAGCTCGTGACGATGGTCATCGCCGGGCACGAGACGGTGGCCTCGGCGCTCACGTGGACCCTGCACCTGCTCGCGCAGGAGCAGGGCGCCCAGCGCCGCGTCCGCGAGGAGCTCGAGGCGGTCCTCGGCGGCGGGGACGAGCGGGGCGGGCGGGCTCCGGGATGGGACGACCTCCGGTCGCTCGTGCGCACCCGCGCCGCGGTCGAGGAGTCGCTGCGGCTCTTCCCGCCCGCGTGGGTGGTGAGCCGGCGCGCCGTCGCCGAAGACGTGCTGGACGGCGTCGCCGTGCCGGCGGGGACGACGGCGATCATCAGCCCGTGGCTGCTGCACCGGCGGCCCGAGCTCTTCCCCGACCCGGAGGCCTACCGCCCGGAGCGCTTCGAGGAGGGCCTGCCCCGCGGGGCGCGGACGGCGTACACGCCCTTCGGCGCCGGACCCCGCCTCTGCATCGGGCGCGACTTCGCGCTCGTCGAGACGACCCTCGCGCTCGCCGAGCTGCTGCGCGGGGCGTCGGTGCACCCGGCGCCGGGGACGCGGGTGCGCGTCGAAGCCCTCGTGACGATGCGCCCCCGCGACGGCCTGCGCCTGGAGGTGCGACCCCGCTGACCGCCGCGGCGGGGGCGTCGTCGCGGGGGTCTCGCCGCGACGAGTCCTGTGCCGGAGCGGCTCTCAGGAGGAGGCGTCGACCAGCCGGGCGCCGTCGGAGGGCTGCAGGCGCACGCCACGGGGGTCGTCGAGGTCGGTGGTGGCGACGAAGACGAGGTCGCCCTCGTCGCCCGGCCCGACGACGCCCGTGAGGCCCGCCGTCAGCTCGACGGCGCGGACGGCCGCGTCGTCGTCGTCCGCCCGGCGGTCCGCCCATCCGGAGAGGGCGTCGGAGGCGCGCTCGAGGCGCACCTGCCGTCCGTCCGCGGTGACGACCTCGACGCGCGGCAGGTCGACCACCCGGTCGCCCTCGGTGTTGTCGACGCGGACGACCACCCAGCAGACCGGCCCGGCGTCAGCGTCCTCGCGGTAGTCCTCGAGCTCCTCGACCGCGTCGTCGTCGTCCTCGGCGGGCACGACGACGACCATCTCGGCGCCGTCGGCCGAGACCTCGAGCTCGCGGGCGTCGTCGGGGTCGCCGCAGTCCTCGAGCTCCTCGCGCGCCTCCTCGGCGCGCTCGTCCGCGGCCTCCTGCGCGTCCTGGCGGGCGTCCTCACGGGCCTCGGCCCGGTCGTCGAGCCGGTCCGCGGCGTCGGGCTCGAGGGCGGCGACGCGGTCGGCGGCGTCCCCGGTCTCGTTCCAGGGGGTCATGTCGATGGCGTCGCGCGGCAGGTCGCGGGCGCCCGAGCAGCCGGCGAGCACGGCGCTCGAGAGCACGAGCGCGAGGACGGGGGCGGGGCGGCGGCGCACGGCGTCTCCTGTCGGCGGGGGCGGTGGGCGCGACGCTACGGCGGGCCCCGCCACGCCGCCCGTCCACGGCCCGGCCCGGGTGGGGCGGGCCGTGGACGGGCGCCGCGCTCAGCCCGCCAGCGGGAGCCGCACGGTGACGAAGCTGTGCGCGGGCACGTGCACGCGGAGCACCGAGCCGTCCACCGACGCCTCGTGCGCAGCGGGCGCGACGGCGTCCGGCTGCTCCACGGTGTTGTGCGCCGACGTCGACGCGGCCGTGAGGACGGTCGCCTCGGGAGCGCCGACGGCGCCCCCGCGCAGGTCGAGCTCGACGTCCACGCCGCCGCTCGTCTCGAGGTTGGTGAGCGAGACGAGGACGGCGCCGTCCTTCGTGCTGGCGGTCGCCGTCAGCGTCGTGAGGTCCGTCCCGCCGACGGGACGCACCGGCTCCGCCGTGCGCCACGCGAGCGGCAGGCGGGCGGCGTCGTGGTGCCCGCGGTTCATCGTGAAGGCGTGGTAGGTCGGCGTGAGGACCATGGCCTCGCCGTCGGTGAGGACCATGGACTGCAGCACGTTGACCGTCTGGGCGATGTTGGCCATCACGAGCCGCTCGGCGTGGCGGTGGAAGGCGTCGAAGTGCAGGCCGGCCAGGAGCGCGTCGCGGAGGCTGTTCTGCTGGAACAGGAACCCGGGGTTCGTGCCCGGCTCGACGTCGTACCAGGCGCCCCACTCGTCGAGGACGAGCCCGACCCGGCGCTCGGGGTCGTAGGCGTCCATGACGGCGGCGTGGCCGGACAGGATGCCCTCGAGCTTCTGCGCCTCGACCATGGTGCGGAAGTACTCGTCCTCGTCGAAGTCGGTGGCGCTGCCCTTGTGCTCCCAGGGCCCCGGCACCGTGTAGTAGTGGAACGAGACGGCCTGGTAGGTGCCCGTGCCGTGACCGGTCCGTCGCGTCCCGCCGATCTCGTGGCCGAGGGCTTTCATGAGAACCTCGGTCCAGCGGTAGTCGGCCTCGGCCGCCCCCGCCGCGATCCGGTAGAGCTCGTTGCCCCCGTGGTCGCGGCTGTAGGTGCCGAAGGTCCGCGCCAGGTCGGCGTAGGCCTCGGCGCGCATGCCGCCGCCGCAGCCCCACGGCTCGTTGCCGAGGCCCCAGAAGCGCACGGGCCAGGGCTCGTCGCGCCCGTTGGCCCGGCGCAGCGCGGCCATGGGGCTGTCGTCGGCGCGGGTGAGGTACTCGACCCAGTCCGCGTTCTCGTGCACCGTGCCGGAGCCGACGTTGGCCGAGACGTAGGGCTCGGCCCCGAGCAGCTCGCACAGCGCCATGAACTCGTGCGTGCCGAAGCTGTTGTCCTCCACGACGTCGCCCCAGTGGCTGTTGACCATGCGGGGGCGCTCCTCGCGCGGGCCGACGCCGTCGCGCCAGTGGTACTCGTCGGCGAAGCACCCGCCGGGCCAGCGCAGGTTCGGGATGCCGGCGGCGCGCAGGGCCTCGACGACGTCGAGGCGGATGCCGCCCTCGTTGGGGACGTCGGAGTCCTCCCCGACGAAGAAGCCGTCGTAGATGCAGCGGCCGAGGTGCTCGGCGAAGTGGCCGTAGAGGTGGCGGCTGATGGTGGGGCCCGGCAGGTCGAGGTCGACGACGCCGGAGGCGCGCGCGGCGGCCGTCGGGCTCGCGCCGGTCGTCTCGGGGGAGCGGTCGGTGGTCATGACGGCCTCCTGGGGCTGGGCGGGAGCCGGACGTCGTCGACCGGCGCTGTTCTGTTGTATCGATAAACACCTGCCTCTGTCCACGCCCGTCCGCCCGTGGTGGCGCTGCTAGCGTCGCCGTCCTCCCGCCGCGCCTCGCGGCTCGAGCGTCGACGGAGGTGCGACGTGGTCACGATGCGCGACGTCGCCACCGCGGCCGGGGTCTCGCCCATGACGGTCTCCAACGTCCTCACCGGGCGACGGGCCACGAGCCCGGAGACGCGTCGGGTCGTCCTGGAGGCCAGCGAGCGGCTCGGCTACCGCCTCAACGTCGCCGCCCGCAGCCTGCGGCGCGGGCGCACCGGGGTCGTGGGCCTGGCCGTCCCGTCCCTGGACGCGCCGTACTTCGGGCAGCTCGCGGGGCGCCTGGCGGCGCGGCTCGCGCGGGAGGGGCTGCGCCTGGTCGTCGAGCAGACCGGCGCCAGCCCCGAGGGGGAGGCGGCGGCGGTGCGGGACTCGCGCGGCGGCGCCTACGACGGACTCGTGCTGTCGGCCGTCGGGCTCGGCGGTGACGTGCGCGCCCTCGCGGGCGACCTCCCCGTGGTCGCCCTGGGCGAGCGCCAGGACCTCCGGCGGGTGGACCACGTCGGCATGGCGAACACCGAGGGCGCCCGGGCGGCCGCCGCGCTGCTGCTCGAGCGGGGGTGCCGGCGCCTCGCCGTCGTCGGGAGCCCTCCGTGGGAGCAGCTCGACGAGCCCGGGGGCCACGACGGCGACGCCTTCCGGCTGCGCGCGCGCGGCGTCCGCGACGCCGTCCGCGCGGTGCCGGGCGCGCGGGCCCGTGCGGTGACCTTCGGCACGGCGCTGGAGGACGGCGTCCGCTGCGGCCGCGCGCTGGCCGCGGGGGAGCCGGTGGACGGGGTGGTCGCCCTCACCGACACCCTCGCCCTGGGGGTGCTGCGCGGCCTCGCCGACAGCGGGCTGCGGGTGCCGGACGACGTCCTCGTCGTCGGCTTCGACGACGTCCGCGAGGCCGCCACGAGCGTGCCGTCGCTGTCGAGCGTGGCGCCCGGGCACGACGCGATGGTCGAGGAGGTGGTGCGTCTCCTGCTGCGCCGCATGGCCGACCCGGCGGAGAAGGAGGAGGACGTCGTCGCGCCGTTCTCGGTGGTGGAGCGGGAGTCGACGCGCCGGGCGTGACCGAGGCCGACGGGTGGAGCGCCCGACCGCCGCAGCGGCCGGGCGCCCCGTCGCCGTCAGCCGGCGCTGCGACGTCGCGCGACCACGAGGCCGCCGACGCCGGCCGCGGCGAGCAGTCCGCCCGACGCGAGCAGCGCGCCGACGTCGCCCGCCGTGCCGCCGGCGCCGGCGTCCACGCCGCCGGAGGGCATGGCCATGCCCTCCTCGCCGCCGCCGGTGCTGCCGGAGCCGCTGCTGGGGTAGTCCGTGTTCTCGCAGGCCTGGCCGTCGTCGTCCCGGTCGAGGCCGGACGGGTCACCGGAGACCCGGTCGAACTCCGCCTGGGCCTCCGCCTGGCTGCTGAAGTCGTCGCAGTCGTAGGGGTCCGCCGCGAGGGCCGGGGAGCCGGCGAGGCCGACGACGCCGGCGGCCAGGGCGACGGACAGAGCGGTGCGGTAGGTGCGCATGTGTGGTGTTCCCCCGTGTGAGACGTTGTCCATGGGTCGAGCGCGGACGACGCTAGGCGCGCACTTCGCCCCTCGTGCGGCTTTCGGGAGACCCGATCGGGTGACGCTAGGTCGTCAGTAGGGAGGAGCCGCACCGCGAGGGGCGAACGCTGCGGGGACGCCGACCGTGGCCACGGAGCGGGAACGCACGGCGGTGCCGCGAGGGTCAGGAGGGGAGGAGCCAGAGGAGCCGCTCCAGCGCCTGCCCGAGCGTGTCGAGCACCCGAGGGCGGCGTGCGGACGGGGCTGCGTGCCGGCCGCGCGCCCGACGTCGGCGGAGTCGGGCGGGCACAGGTCGGAGCGTAGGCGCGCGGTCCAGTGCGGTCAGCGTGCCGGCCGTGCACGACGACGGCCCTCGCCCGACTGCGTCGGACGAGGGCCGTGAGGTGGTGCGCCGCCTGGGACTCGAACCCAGAACCCACTGATTAAGAGTCAGTTGCTCTGCCAATTGAGCTAGCAGCGCGTGCGTCGACGAGGTTAGCAGCGCCCCGCCGACGTCGTGAAATCGTGCGGCCCGGTCAGCGCTCGGTGCCGGCCTCGTCCGCGCCGGCGGCCGCGCCGTCGCCCTCGCCGAGGTCCCACCAGCTGTCCTCGGGAAGGCCCTCGTCGTCGTGGATGCTGACGCTGTCCGGACCGGTCGGTGACGTCAGGTCCATGAGCAGGGAGAGCGGGACGTGCTCGCCGAGCATGTCCATCACGTGCTCGCTGCCGCTGGTGCTCGACTCGTCGGACGGGGTCGAGCCCTCGCCGGGCTCGGGGGACGTCGGGGTCGGGGACGTCGTCATGGTGCCTCCTCCTGCGACCGCCCCAGTCCTCGAGGTCGGTGTGGGGCGAGTGTGGCAGAACGTCCGCCTCGGGGAGCCGCAGCGCCGCGGCAGGGGAGGGGGATGACTCGTTCGGACCCGTCCCCCCGGGCGAGCCGGGGGGACGGGATCGGGGTGAGTGACGGGGCTCGAACCCGCGGCCACCGCGACCACAACGCGGTGCTCTACCAGCTGAGCTACACCCACCAGGGCCCGTCGTGGACCCCGCCGTCACCGCGCGGAGCCCCTCTGGGCGGGGACCACTGTACCGGCTGCGGTCAGGTGCCCGTGACCCGAGCGGCGACGGCGCGAGCGGTGGCCGAGTCGGGGCCCGGCTGCGGCACGAAGACGGCCTCCCGGTAGTACCGGAGCTCCTCGATGCTCTCACGGATGTCGGCGAGGGCGCGGTGGCCGCCGGCCTTCTCCGGGGAGGCGAAGTACGCCCGCGGGTACCAGCGGCGGGCGAGCTCCTTGACGGAGGAGACGTCGATGATCCGGTAGTGCAGGTGGTCGACGAGGTCCGGCATGTCCCGGGCGAGGAAGCCGCGGTCGGTCCCGACGGAGTTGCCCGCCAGCGGCGCCTTGCGCGCCTCGGGGACGAGGGCGCGCACGTGCTCGAGGACCTGCCGCTGGGCGTCCTCGAGCGTCGTGCCGGCCGCGAGCTCCTCCAGCAGGCCCGAGGAGGTGTGCATGTCGCGGACGACGTCGCGCATCTGCTCGAGCGCCTCCGGCGGGGGGGCGATGACGACGTCGAGGCCCTCGCCGACGACCTCGAGCTCGGAGTCGGTGACGAGGACGGCCACCTCGACGAGGGCGTCGCGCTCGAGGTCGAGGCCCGTCATCTCGCAGTCGATCCAGACGATGCGTTGCGAGGAGGTCGAGGAAGCCACGGGCGGACTCTAGGTCGAGCGACCGCGGGGCGGGACCCGGGGCGTGACGGCGGTCCCTCCAGGCGACGCCCGGAGCACGACCGGCGCCCGCGGACGGCGTCGGCGCGGACGTGTGCCCAGGGCTAGCGTGCGCGCCATGACGCACGCAGGGCCGTCGCCGGCAGTCGGAGGGGGCCCGCCCGCGGCCCCGCCCCCCGGGGTGTTGACCGCGGCACTGCCGGTGCGGCGCCCGGCCCGCCGCACGCGGGCCCGCGACGTCCTCGTCGCCGCGCTGCTCGCCCTCGTCATGGTCGCCGGGCTGCTGCGCGTGCTCGGCATCGTCCTCGTCGAGAACGGCCCCTCGGCGGTCGCCGTCGGCCTGGCCCTCGCGCTGCTGCCCGTCCTGCTCGTCGGGGCGGCCTTCCTGTGGTTGGACCGCTACGAGGCCGAGCCGCCGGGCCTCCTGCTCGTCGCCCTCGGCTGGGGCGGGGGCGTCGCGACGGCGATCGCTCTCGCCGTCAACACGCAGGCGTCCGTGCTGCTCGACGCCTCGGGGGAGCCAGGCCCGGTGTCGCTCGGCGTCGTGGCGCCGCTCACCGAGGAGGTGGCGAAGGCGCTGGGCGTCGTCGCCGTCCTCCTCCTGCGCCGCCGCGAGTTCGACGGCGTCGTCGACGGCGTCGTCTACGCCGGGATGGTCGGCATCGGCTTCGCCTTCGTCGAGAACGTCCTCTACTTCAGCGGCGCCCTCGTCGCCGGCGGCACGCAGCAGCTGGCCGTGACCTTCGTCCTGCGCGCCGTGGTCTCGCCCTTCGCGCACCCCCTGTTCACCGTGGTCGTCGGTGCCGCGATCGGCGCGGCCGTCGCCCGCCGCGGGCGCGCGCGCTGGCTGCTGCCGGTCGGCGGGCTCGCGGTCGCGGTGCTCCTGCACGGCGTCTGGAACCTGTCGACGTTCGCGCCCCTGGGCTTCCCGGTCGTCTACCTCGCGCTGCAGGTGCCCGTCTTCGCGGGCGTCGTCGTGCTCGTCGTGCTGGCTCGCCGCCGCGAGGGCCGGGTGCTGCGCCGGCACCTCGCGGCCTACGCCGACGCGGGGTGGCTGACGCCGGCCGAGGCGCACATGGCGGCCTCGCTGCCCGAGCGGCGTCGCGCGCGGCGCTGGGCCCGCTCGACCGGCGGTCGGGACGGCGTCGAGGCGATGGCCGACTTCCAGCACCTCGCGGGCGAGCTGGCGCTCCTGCGCGAGCGCCGCGTCCGCGGCACGGCCCACCGTGGTGCCGCCGAGGACGAGCGCGACCTCGTCCGCAGCCTGTGGGTGCTCCGCGAGCGCGTGCTCGCGGCGTCCACCCGCCCGGCGCCCGCGGCGGTCCCCGTCGGCGCCACGGGAGCGGCGGCGTGAACGGCCGGGTGCGCGCCGTCCTCGAGGACGAGCGCGCCGGCGGCCTCCTGCTCATCCTCGGCGCCCTCGTCGCGGTCGTCTGGGCGAACTCGCCCTGGCGCGAGGCCTACACCGAGCTGTCCGAGACGGTCGTCGGCCCGGCCTCGGTGCACCTCGACCTCTCGCTGGCGACGTGGGCGGCCGACGGCGTGCTCGCCGTCTTCTTCTTCGTCGTCGGCCTCGAGATCACCCACGAGGTGCGCGGGGGCAGCCTGCGCGACCCGCGCCGGGCGGCGATGCCCGCGCTCGCCGCCCTCGGCGGCATGCTCATGCCCGCGGTCTTCTACACGGTCGTCGTCCTCGAGAGCGGCAGCGACGGCCTGCGGGGCTGGGCGGTGCCGACGGCGACGGACATCGCCTTCGCGGTGGCCGTCCTCGTCGTCTTCGGCCGGGGGCTGCCGGGCAGCGTCCGCACCTTCCTCCTGACGCTCGCGGTCGTGGACGACCTCCTGGCGATCACGGTGATCGCGATCTTCTACACCGACGACCTGGCCCTCCCGTGGTTCGGCGCCGCCCTGGTGCCGCTCGCCGTCTTCGCGTGGCTCGTGCGGCGCCGGCCGGCGTCCGCGGGCGCCCACCGCGCGCTCATCGCCGGGGCGATCGTGCTGGCCGTCGTCACGTGGACCCTCGTGCACGCCTCCGGGGTCCACGCCACCGTCGCCGGCGTCCTCCTCGGGGCCGCCGTGCCCGCCCTTCCGCGGCGGGGGGAGGACGAGGCGGTCGGCCAGCGGGTCAACCGCGTCGTCAACCCGCTCTCGTCCGGGCTCGCGCTGCCCGTCTTCGCCTTCTTCGCCGCCGGCGTCACGGTCGTCGGCACCGGCGGGCTCGGGCAGGTCTTCTCCCACCCCGTGGCCGTCGGCGTGATCCTCGGCCTCGTGGGCGGCAAGCCGATCGGCGTGCTGCTCACGGTGACGGTGCTCGAGCGCTTCACGCCGCTGCGGCTGGCCGAGGACCAGGCGCCGCGCGACCTGTTCGGCGTCGCCGTGCTCGCCGGCATCGGCTTCACCGTCTCCCTCCTCGTCTGCGAGCTCGCCTTCCCGCCGGGTGAGCTGCGCGAGGCGGCCAAGGTGGCGGTGCTCGGGGCGTCCGTCGTCTCGGCGACGCTGGGCGCCGTGGCGCTCCAGGTGCAGAAGCGCCGCATCGGCATGGACCCCGCGGAGCCCGCCGCCATCGGCTGACCCGCACTCCCTCACTCCGGACCGCCGCGGCAGCGGGGCGCGGGGGAGGGGCCGCCGGTAGCCTCGCCGCACGCGCCCGCGGGGGCGCTCGCCCCCGTAGCTCAGCGGACAGAGCGGCAGACTTCTAATCTGACGGTCGCAGGTTCGATCCCTGCCGGGGGCGCTGTCCCGCTGGGGTGCTGGGTCCCTGGGCGACGGAC
>NZ_JBBHZG010000008.1:106071-114778 GCF_037482305.1 Pseudokineococcus sp. 5B2Z-1 | reverse complement strand
GCAGGTTCGATCCCTGCCGGGGGCGCTGTCCCGCTGGGGTGCTGGGTCCCTGGGCGACGGACGTCTCATCTGAAGGTCGCAGACCCGATCTCTGCGGGCCTGCTGGAGCTCGCGCTGCCGGGCGACCTGCAGAACCGGGGTCGCGCACTGCGCCCGGCCTCCTGACCTGCGATGACGCCCGGTGACCGGGCCTTGCGCAGGTCGCTGTGCACGAACGCGGGGCGTCGGCGCCGGGCGCGCCTGGCAGGCTGGGGCCCGTGAGCGGCGCGGGTGACGGCGGGAGCCTCCTGGAGGCCCTCGAGCGCCTGCGCGAGGAGCTCGCCGGCCTGCGGCTGCCGCTCGACCTGCCCGACGCCCAGCGCGGCCGCGCCGGCGCCGCGGCGGCCCGCGACCAGCTCGACGACTACCTCCTGCCGCGGCTGCGCCAGGTCGACGCGCCCCTGCTCGCCGTCGTCGGCGGGTCCACGGGCGCGGGCAAGTCCACGCTCGTCAACTCCCTCCTGCGCGAGCGGGTGACCCGGGCGGGCGCGCTGCGCCCGACGACCCGCGCGCCCGTCCTCGCCCACCACCCCGACGACGCCGCGTGGTTCACCGGCGACCGGGTGCTGCCGGCGCTCGCGCGCACGACGGGCGCCGAGGAGCCGACCGGGCCCGCGCGCGCCGACGCGCCCGCCGCGACGTCGCTGCAGCTCGTCGCGTCCCCCGGCGTGCCGGCGGGGCTCGCGCTGCTCGACGCCCCCGACGTCGACTCCGTGGTCGACGCCAACCGCGCGCTCGCGGCCCAGCTGCTCGGCGCCGCCGACCTGTGGGTCTTCGTCACCACCGCGGCCCGCTACGCCGACGCCGTGCCGTGGGACCTCCTGTCCGGCGCCGCCCGCCGGGGGGCGTCCGTCGCCGTCGTCCTCGACCGCGTCCCCGCCGGCCCCGGCGACGACGCCGTGCTGCGCGAGGTGCGCGCCGACCTCGCCGGCATGCTCCGCGACGGCGGGCTCGGCGCGGCGCCCCTCTTCTCCGTGCTCGAGACGGCGCCCGGCGCCGACGTCGACGGCCTGCTGCCCGCCGAGGCCGTCGAGCCGCTGCGGCGCTGGCTCGCGGGCCTGGCGGGCGACGCCCGGCAGCGGGCCCTCGTCGTCCGCCGCACCCTCACCGGCGCGCTCGAGGCGCTGCCGAGCGGCCTCGCGCCCGTCGCCGGGGCGGCGGCCGCGCAGGCCGCGGCCGTGGCGGCGCTGCGCGACGACGTCGTCACCTCCTTCGCGCAGGGCCGCGAGGAACTCGAGACCGAGCTCACCGACGGCACGCTCCTGCGCGGCGAGGTGCTCGCGCGCTGGCAGGAGTTCGTCGGGACCGGCGAGTTCTTCCGCTCCTTCGACGCCGCCGTCGGCCGCCTGCGCGACCGCCTCGGCGCGCTCGTCCGCGGGCGCCCCGCGCCGAGCGCCGAGCCCGTCGGCCAGGCCGTGCGCTCCGGCGTCGCCGCCCTCGTGCGCGCCCGCGTCGCCGGGGCGCTCGACCGCGCGCGCGACCGGTGGCTCGCCCGGCCGGCCGGGGCGCAGGCGGTCGCCGTCGCCGGGCCCGTCCTCGACCTCCCGCCGGACTTCGACGAGCGCGTGGCCCGCCTCGTGCGCGACTGGCAGCGCGGCGTCCTCGACCTCGTCCGCGCCGAGGGGGAGGGCCGGCGCACCCGCGCCCGCGTGCTGTCCTTCGGCGTCAACGCGCTCGGGGTCGCGCTCATGGTCGTCGTCTTCGCCAGCACCGCCTTCATCCCCACCGGCGCGGAGGTCGGCGTCGGCGTCGGCGCGGCGGCCGTGGGCCAGCGGGTGCTGGAGGCCGTCTTCNCGGGGTCGCGCTCATGGTCGTCGTCTTCGCCAGCACCGCCTTCATCCCCACCGGCGCGGAGGTCGGCGTCGGCGTCGGCGCGGCGGCCGTGGGCCAGCGGGTGCTGGAGGCCGTCTTCGGCGACGCCGCCGTCCGCGCGCTCGCCGCCCGGGCGCGGGCCGACCTCCTGCGCCGCGTCGACGAGCTCGTCGACGGCCCCCGCCTCCGCCTGCTCGAGGTGCTCGACTCCACCGGGGTCGACGCCGGTGCGGCGGGTCGACTGGAGCGCGTCCTCGCCGACGTCGCCGCCGCCCGCGGGGAGGCTGCGTGAGCCCCCGCACGCCCCTGGCCGGGCGTCGCCGCGACCGCGGCGCGGAGGTCGCGCCCGTCGACGGCGCCGCCCTCGTCGCGCGCGTGCAGCACCTGCGCGACGCCGTCGCCGCGGGCGGGGACCGCCTCGAGCCGGACGCCGTCGAGCGGGCCCGGCCGGTGCTGGCGCGCGCGCAGGAGCGGCTGCGCCTGGGCAGCGGGCGCACCGTCGTCGCGCTCGCGGGGGCCACGGGCAGCGGCAAGTCGAGCCTCTTCAACGCCGTCGCCGGCCTCCCGCTGGCCCAGGTGGGCGCCCGACGCCCGACGACGTCGCGCCCGACCGCGTGTGTCTGGGGTCCCGAGCCGGCCGAGGAGCTCCTCGACTGGCTCGAGGTGCCGCAGCGCCACCGGACGACCCGGGAGAGCGCTCTCGATGCGCGTGACGAGGAGGACCTCCACGGCCTCGTGCTCCTCGACCTGCCCGACCACGACTCGACGACGCTCGCGCACCGGCTCGAGGTCGACCGCCTCGTCGGGCTCGTCGACCTCCTCGTCTGGGTCGTCGACCCGCAGAAGTACGCCGACGACGCCCTCCACGCCCGCTACCTGCGGCGCCTGGCGGGCCACGAGGACGTCGTCCTGCTCGCGCTCAACCAGGTCGACCGCCTGAGCCCCGACGACGCCCGCGCCACCGAGGCCGACCTGCGGCGCCTGCTCGCCGAGGACGGGCTCTCCGGCGCCGACGTCCTGCCCGTCTCCGCGCGGACGGGCGCCGGGCTGCCGGACCTGCGGGCGCGGCTGGCCGACGCCGTCGCCGCCCGCGCCGTCGCGCTGCGGCGCACCGAGGCCGACCTCGAGGCCGTGCGCGCCGACCTCGCCCGCGGGACGGCGGCCGACCCCGTGCCGGCGCCGGCGCCCGAGGACGTCGCCGGCGCCGACGAGCTCGTCCGCGCGCTGGGGGCGGCCGCGGGCGTGCCGGCCGTCGTCGACGCCGTCGAGGCCGACCACCGCCGCCGCGCCGAGCGGTCCACCGGGTGGGTGCCGCTGCGGTGGACCGCCCGCCTGCGCCGCGAGCCGCTGCGCCGGCTGGGCCTGGAGCCCCGTCGCGGGCGCGACGAGGAGGGGCTGGGTGGGGACGGACGGGGCGAGGACGGACGGGCCGAGGAGCTCGTCGTCTCCTCCGTGCCCGCCCCCACGCCGTCCCAGCGCGCCGCCGTCGACCTCGCCGGCCGCCGGGTCGGCGCGGAGGCGTCCGCGGGTCTGCCGCCGCGGTGGGCGGCCTCGGTCCGCGCGGCGGCGGCCCCCCCGGGCCCGGATGTCGTCGACGCCCTCGACCGCGCCGTCGTCGGCGTCGAGCTGCCGCGGACGACGCCGCGCTGGTGGGCGGCCGTCGGGGCGGCCCAGGCGGTGCTCGCCGTCGCCGCGCTCGTCGGCCTCGTGTGGCTGATCGCCCTCGGCGTCGCGACGTGGCTGCAGCTGCCGCCGCTGCCCGTGCCGGCGGTGGGGCCCGAGCGCACGGACGGGACCCGCCTCCTGCCGGTGCCCACGGTGCTCCTCGTCGGCGGGCTGCTCCTCGGGCTGCTGCTCGCGGCGGCGTCCGCGCGCCTCGCCGCCCGGGGAGCCCGTCGGGCGCGGCGCGCGGCGCAGGAGCGGCTCGACGGGGCCGTGCGCGGGGTGGCGGCCGACGCCGTCCTCGCCCCCGTCGCGGGCGTGCTCGCCGACCACGCGGCCGTGCGCGACGCGCTGTCGCCGGACGGCCCCGCGGGCGGCGCCCGCCCCGCCCCGTCACGGCCGGCGGGAGCGTCCCCCGCGCGGTCCGCTGCACCGTCTGGGAGGCGGCGCCGCGGCCACTAGCCTGGAGGCATGGCCGAGTTCATCTACACCATGACCAAGGCGCGCAAGGCGCACGGCGACAAGGTCATCCTCGACGACGTCAGCATGTCCTTCTACCCCGGCGCCAAGATCGGGGTGGTCGGCCCCAACGGCGCCGGGAAGTCGACCATCCTCAAGATCATGGCGGGGCTCGACCAGCCGTCCAACGGCGAGGCGCGGCTCTCGCCCGGCTACAGCGTCGGCATCCTCGAGCAGGAGCCCCAGCTCGACCCCGACAAGGACGTCCTCGGCAACGTCAAGGACGGCCTCGGCGACATCGTCCGCAAGAAGGAGCGCTTCGACGCCATCGGCGTCGAGATGGCCGAGCCCGACGCGGACTTCGACGCCCTCATGAGCGAGATGGGCGCCCTGCAGGAGGAGATCGACGCTGCCGACGCCTGGGACCTCGACTCCCAGCTCGAGCAGGCGATGGACGCCCTGCGCTGCCCGCCGGGGGAGGCCGACGTCACGGTGCTCTCCGGCGGCGAGAAGCGCCGCGTGGCGCTGTGCAAGCTGCTGCTGAGCAAGCCCGACCTCCTCCTGCTCGACGAGCCCACCAACCACCTCGACGCCGAGAGCGTGACGTGGCTCGAGCAGCACCTCGCCGTCTACCCCGGCGCCGTCCTCGCCGTCACGCACGACCGGTACTTCCTCGACAACGTGGCCGGCTGGATCGCCGAGGTCGACCGCGGGCGCCTGTACCCCTACGAGGGCAACTACTCCACCTACCTGGAGAAGAAGCAGGCCCGCCTGCAGGTGCAGGGCAAGAAGGACGCCAAGATGGCGAAGCGCCTCGCCGACGAGCTCGAGTGGGTGCGCAGCAACGCCAAGGGCCGCCAGACCAAGTCGAAGGCCCGCCTCGCCCGGTACGAGGAGATGGCGGCCGAGGCCGAGCGCACGCGGAAGCTCGACTTCGAGGAGATCCAGATCCCGCCGGGCCCGCGCCTGGGCTCCCAGGTGATCGAGGTCTCCGGGCTGCGCAAGGGCTTCGGCGACCGCGTCCTCATCGACGACCTGTCGTTCACGCTGCCCCGCAACGGCATCGTCGGCGTCATCGGCCCGAACGGCGTCGGCAAGACGACGCTCTTCAAGACGATCGTCGGCCTCGAGGAGCCGGACGCCGGCACCGTCAAGGTCGGCGACACGGTGAAGATCTCCTACGTCGACCAGGGCCGCCAGGGCCTCGACCACGGGAAGACGCTGTGGGAGACCGTCTCCGACGGCCTCGACTACATCCACGTGGGCAACGTCGAGATGCCCTCGCGCGCCTACGTCTCGGCGTTCGGCTTCAAGGGCCCCGACCAGCAGAAGCCGGCCGACGTGCTCTCCGGCGGTGAGCGCAACCGCCTCAACCTGGCGATGACGCTCAAGGAGGGCGGCAACCTGCTGCTCCTCGACGAGCCGACGAACGACCTCGACGTCGAGACGCTCGGCAGCCTCGAGAACGCGCTGCTCGACTTCCCTGGCTGCGCCGTGGTCATCTCCCACGACCGGTGGTTCCTCGACCGGGTCTGCACCCACATCCTCGCCTACGAGGGCACCCCGGAGAACCCGTCGAGCTGGTACTGGTTCGAGGGCAACTTCGAGTCCTACGAGCAGAACAAGGTCGAGCGCCTCGGGCCCGACGCCACGCGCCCGCACCGCGTGACCTACCGGCGCCTCACGCGCGACTGACGCGCTCCCGGCGCAGCGACGACGACGGCCCCTCCCGCACGCGGGAGGGGCCGTCGTCGTCCGTGCTGGAGGGCGCTACCCGACCAGCCCGGCGCCCGCGCCCGGCCGGGGCGGGCGCACGAGCCCCTCCTGGGCGACGGAGGCGACGAGGACGCCGTCGCGGGAGAAGACCTGGCCGGTGGCGAGCCCTCGGGCGCCGACGGCGGTGGGGGAGGCCTGGCGGTAGAGCAGCCACTCGTCCAGGCGCGCCGGGCGGTGCCACCACAGGGCGTGGTCCAGGCTCGCGACCCGCAGCCCGCGCGAGGCCCACGTCAGGCCGTGCGTGGTGAGCACGGGCTCGAGGAGCGAGTCGTCGCTCGCGAAGGCCAGCACCGCCCGGTGGAGGGCGTCGTCGTCGGGCAGCGGCGCCGTCGTCCGCAGCCACACCGCCTGGCCGCTGCCGGGCGGCAGCACGCCCTCGGGCACGTGGCGCAGGTCGAGCGGGCGCGAGCTGGCCCAGCGCTGGGCCCACGCGCGGGCGGCGTCGTCGAGCGAGCCGGGCACGCGCCAGGGCGGGGGCGCGTCCGGCGTGCCGAGCAGCTCGACGGTGGGCCGCAGCTCCTCGGGCCCCGGCACGTCGGGCGCCGCGACCTGGTGGTCGACGCCGTCCGCCGGCGCCTGGAAGGAGGCGATCATCGACAGGATCGGCCGGTCGTGCTGCAGGGCGTGCACCCTGCGGGCGCTGAAGGAGCGCCCGTCGCGCAGCCGCTCGACGGCGAAGGTGATGGGCAGCGAGGAGTCCCCGGCGCGCAGGAAGTAGCCGTGCATCGAGTGGACGGGCCGGGTGGCGCCCTCGCCCGGCGGGGGCGGGTTGCCGGGGGCGACCTCGCCGGCGCGGCCGTCGCCCACGGTGCGGGTCGCGGCGACCACGGCCTGCGCCACGACCTGCCCGCCGAACACGCGGCCGTGCGGCTGCGGGAGGCTCATCCCGGCGAAGAGGTCCTGGCCCCGCTCGTCGACGCCGCGCTCCTCCAGCGCCAGCACGTCGAGGAGCCGCCGCAGCAGGCGGTCACCGGCGCTGCCCGCGCCGCCGTCCCGGGCGGGCGGGGCGTCGGGCCACGCGGGCAGAGCCCCGGTGCGGCTGCCGTCCCCTCGGGCGTCCTGGGCTCGGGCGTCCTGGAGCGGGGCGTCGTCAGGTGAGTCGACCACGGGCGCGACCGTACCGGCGCCGCCGCGGGCCGCTGCGCCGTGCGAGGGGAGGGCGCGGGCCTGCGACGATGCCGCCATGCCCGCTCGTGAGGTCCTCGTCCCGCTGCGCTGGTCCGACATGGACGCCTACGGCCACGTGAACAACGTGCAGTACGTGCGCCTGCTGGAGGACGCCCGCATCCTCGCCTTCCGCACCCCCCACGGGGAGGCGACGTCGGAGTCGCCCGTGCGCACCGGCACGATCATCGCCCGCAACGAGGTCGAGTACCTCGTGCCGCTGAAGTACCAGTACGAGCCCGTCACGGTGCGCCTGTGGGTCAGCCGCACCTCGGGCGCCAGCTTCGACCTGGGCTACGAGGTCCGCGGCCGCGCCGAGGACGCCCCCGACGAGCTGTCGGGCGATGCCGAGGGCTGGGTCGTCTACGCCCGCGCCGAGTCGACCGTCGTGCTCTTCGACATGGACGCCGGCCGCCCCCGCCGCATCACGCCGGGCGAGAGCGCGATGTTCGCCGAGATGACCGGCCCCCCGGTCGAGCTCCGGCGGCGCGCCCGCGAGCGCGCGGCCGCCGCGGCGACCTCCTAGCCGCCCGGCGAGGACGCGGCGCCGCCGCCGGAGGGGTCAGCCGGCGCCTCGCCCCGGCCCTCGCCGAGCCCCTCGCCGTCTCCGGAGCCCTGGCCGTCGGGGAGCTCGTCCGCGCCCGCGCCGTGGTCGCCCCCGGGCAGCTCCTCAGGCGGCAGCTGCAGCAGCGCGTCGGCCAGCTCGGCGTCCGCCACGAGCGTCGTCAGCCAGCCCGTGCGGACGGCCGCCAGGACCGCCGCCGTCCGCTCCGCCCCGTAGGCGACGGCGACGACCTCGCCGACGCCCTCGAGCTGGGACAGCTCGAGCGCCATCACCCGGTCGTCGAAGGCGCTGGGCACGCGGTGGCCGTCGGCGTCGAGGAGGCGGCCGCTGATCTCGGCGACCGCGCCGTCGCGGCGCCCGGCCTCGCGCTCGTGCGGCGCGACGGCCGGCCAGATGGTCGACAGGCCCTCGCCCCAGCCGCCGACGGCGACGACCGCCGTCGTCAGGTCGTCGACGCGCCGCAGGGCGGCCCGGATGCCCGGGTCGCGGCGCAGCGCCGTCGCCGTCTCCGCGTCGGCCGTGACGAGCGGGGCGTACACGGGCAGCGCGCGTCCTCGGGAGACGGCGGCGACGCGGCGCACGAGCTCGACGGTGCCGGAGCCCGCGTCGTGCAGCGCGCCGGCGAGCTGCACCACGGTGCACGGCGGCAGCCGCTCGAGCGCCTGCGCGGCGTGGGCCAGCGTGCGGCTCCACGTGAGGCCGAGGACCTCGCCGTCGACGAGCAGCTCCTCGAGCAGCCCGGCGACGGCCTGGCCGAGGTGCTCGCGGACGACGACGTCGTCCCCGGTCGGCACCTCGACGACGACGGCCCGCTCGAGCCCCAGCGCCGCGGCCAGCGCCACCGAGCGCTCGGGGTCCGTGCCGCCGGGGACGACGACGCTGACCCGCACGACCCCGCGCTCGGCCGCCTCCTCGAGCAGCCGCGCCACCTTGAAGCGGCTGATGCCGAGGTCGGCCGCGATGGCGACCTTGCTGTCGCCGACGACGTGGAAGCGGCGGGCGACCTCGCCGAGGAGCACGAGACCCGTGGGCCCCGGCGGGTGGCCGCCGGGCCGCGGCGCGCTGCTCGTGCTCGTCCCGGCCCGGGGCGGCCGCCCGCTCGACCCGTGGCGGGCGGCGGTGCTCGAGGTCCCCTCGTCCACGGTGACGACTCCTCATCTGCGAGGTGTTGGCGCTCAGGTGAGCACGAGCACTGTAGCGAGCGGGGGGCGGCCGGGGATGACCCCGGCC
>NZ_JBBHZG010000008.1:96413-105963 GCF_037482305.1 Pseudokineococcus sp. 5B2Z-1 | reverse complement strand
GGGCGGCCGGGGATGACCCCGGCCGCCCCCCTGCGTGCGAGCGATGGTCCTCAGGCGCTCGCGGGGGACTCCTCGCGCAGCCACGCCGTCGTCATCGGCGGCAGCAGGCGCGCCTCGTCGTCGCGCTGCAGGTCACCGCTGACGAGGAGGACCTCGGCGCCGGCCGGGAGCGCCACGGGCTGCTCGCCGAGGTTGGCGACGACGAGGGCGCCCGCGCTGCGGAAGGCGAGGACGCCGTGCTCCTCGCCCCGGACCTGCCCGTCCGGGCCCTCGAGCGCGCGCCACGACAGCCCGGTGGAGGAGCCGAGCGCCAGTTCGCGGCGCAGGCGCAGCGCCGCCCGGTACATCTCGTACGTCGAGCCGGGGACGTCGCGCTGCCGGTCGAGCGCGAGCTCGCCGTAGACGGCGGGCTGCGGCAGCCAGGAGGCCGCCGTGGGGCCGAAGCCGAAGGACGGCGCGTCGCCCTCCCACGGGATCGGGACCCGGCAGCCGTCACGGCCGTTCGTCTCGTGGCCCGTGCGCTCCCACGACGGGTCCTGGCGGGCCTCGTCCGGCACGACCGCGTCGGGCAGGCCCAGCTCCTCACCCTGGTAGACGTAGGCGCTGCCCGGCAGAGCGAGCATGAGCAGCGTCGCCGCGCGGGCGCGCTGCAGGCCCACGGCCGGGTCCGGCTGCTCGTCGTCGGCGCCGAGGCCGTCGGGGTTGCCGCCGGCCAGGTCGAGCCCGAAGCGCGTGGTGTGGCGGACGACGTCGTGGTTGCTCAGCACCCAGGTGGGCGGGGCGCCGACGGCGGACATGGCGGCCGCCGTCTCCTGCACCTGGGCGCGCAGCGCCGCGGCGTCCAGCGGCGCCACGAGGTAGGCGAAGTTGAAGGCCTGCTGCATCTCGTCGTCGCGGACGTAGCGCGCGAGCCGCTCGACCGGGTCGACCCACGCCTCGGCGACGAGCATGCGGTCGCCCTCGTACTCCTCGAGGACGGCGCGCCACCGGCGGTAGACCTCGTGGACGCCCTCCTGGTCCCACATCGGCGGGGGCGTGCGCGACTCGCCGTTCATCCCCGCCAGCGTCCCGGTGATCATCTCCGTCGCGGCGTCCCACTCGGGCAGGCCGTCGGCCTTGACGAGGCCGTGGGCCACGTCGACGCGGAAGCCGTCGACGCCGCGGTCGAGCCAGAAGCGCAGGACGTCCTGGAACTCCTCCACGACCTCGGGGTTGGTCCAGTCGAGGTCGGGCTGGGAGACGTCGAAGAGGTGCAGGTACCACTGGCCGGGGCGCCCGTCGGCCTCGGTCACGCGCTCCCACGCCGGGCCGCCGAAGACCGAGCGCCAGCTCGTCGGCGCGATCTCGCCGTCCGCGCCGCGTCCGTCGCGGAACAGGTAGCGCGCCCGCTCCGGGCTGCCCGGACCGGCGGCGAGGGCCGCGCGGAACCACGCGTGGTCCCACGACGTGTGGTTGGGCACGAGGTCGACGACGACGCGCAGGCCCAGCTCGTGGGCGCGGGCGACGAGGGCATCGGCGTCGGCCAGCGTGCCGAAGCGCGGGTCGACGTCGCGGTAGTCGGCGACGTCGTAGCCCGCGTCGTGCTGGGGCGAGGTGTAGAAGGGCGAGAGCCACAGGGCGTCGACGCCCAGCTCGGCGAGGTGGGGGAGGCGGGCGGTGATGCCCGGCAGGTCGCCCATGCCGTCACCGTCGGAGTCGGCGAAGGATCGCGGGTAGACCTGGTAGACCACCGCGGAGCGCCACCACTCGCCGCGGCCACCGGCGATGCTCACGCCCTCCGGGGCGCTGCTGGGGGCGCTGCTGGGGGCCTCGTCGGGCGTCGGGTCGGCGGCGGGCGCGGGGGCGGCGTCGGTCGTCGTCACGCGGGGTGAGGCTACCGGCGCCGGAGGGGGCGCCCGGCACGCGCCCGGGCTCCGGACGGGCCCGGGGCTCGGCCCGCCGGGCCCTGAGCCGAGGCCCTCTGGACTCAGGGCCCGGCCACCTCGAGGAGCCGGTCGAGCGCCGCGGGCAGCGCCGCGAGCACGGAGACGTGGCCGTCGGCGGGCCTGGTCCACAGCTCCCCCCGCGGGAGCGCGTCGACGAGGCGGCGGCCGTGCGCCGGCGGGACGACGCGGTCGCGGTCGCCGTGGACGCAGAGCACCGGGGGCCGCACGTCGGCGAGGTCGACGCCCCAGTCGCGGGTGAAGGCGACGTCGTCGTCGACGAGGCCGCCGGGGCCTTCCGCGCCGGCGCGCTGGGCGTCCGCGCCGAGGTCGGCCCAGGGGCCCGCGAGGGCCTCCCAGTCCGCGTCGACGAAGCAGGACGGGTCGAAGGCGTCGTGCTCGGCGTGCCGCAGCCGGGCGTCCCGCCCCCGCGCCGCCGCCCGCAGCGCGGCGTCGTCCGCCATGCCGTCGAACCACCAGCGCTCGTCCCGGAAGGGCGCGAGCCCGGCGAGGCAGACGGCGCCGACGACGCGGTCCGGCAGCAGGGCCGCGCACGCGAGGGCGTGGGGCCCGCCGCCGGACGCGCCCACGACGACGAGACGGTCGAGCCCGAGGGCGTCCGCGACCGCCGCGACGTCCTCCGCCGCGGACGCCACGTCGCGCCCCGGCCGCGGGGTGGACCCGCCGTAGCCGGGACGCCCGTAGGAGACGACGCGCAGCCCCCGCGGCGCCGCGGCCGCCAGCACGGGCTCCAGCAGCGCGCCCGTCTGCGGGGAGCCGTGGTGCCAGACGAGCGTGACGCCGTCAGCGCGCCCCGGTGCGCCGGGCGGGCCGCTGTCGTGGACGCGCAGCACCCGGCCGTCCGCGACGACGACGTCGCAGCCGCTGCTCATGCGCGGAGGCTAGGGCGGGCGACGGCGCCGCGGGCCCGTCCGCCGCGGCCGCAGCGGTCAGCCGTCGAAGGTGTTGAGCACGCTGTGCGCCGCCCGCTCGAGGTAGTCCCACAGCTCGGCGTGCAGCAGCGGCGGGAGGTCGAGGGAGTCCACCGCCGCCCGCATGTGGAGCAGCCACCGGTCACGGGCCACCGGGCCCACGGCGAAGGGCGCGTGCCGCATGCGCAGGCGGGGGTGGCCGCGCTCCTCGGAGTACGTCGTCGGACCGCCCCAGTACTGCTCGAGGAACATCCGCAGGCGCACCCGCGCGGCCTCGAGGTCCTCCTCGGGGTACATGGGCCGCAGGACGTCGTCGCCCGCGACGCCGTCGTAGAACCGGTCGACGAGCGTCACGAAGGTGTCGTGCCCGCCGACGGCGTCGTAGAAGGTGCCCTGGCCGCCCGGTCCCTGGATGCGCACGTGCCCCAGTCTCCCGCACCACCTCGGCCGCCCCAGCCGCCCCGCCCCGCGGGGCGACGTGTGGCCATATGGCCCTGCGAGTGCGGGCCCCTGCGGCGATGTGTGGCCATGTCGCCCTCGGCTGCGGCGCCGGGGGCGACATGGCCGCACATCGCCCCCTGCGGAGGCGACGGGGGGCGACATGGCCACACGTCGCCCTCTGGGGGCGGAGGGCTCAGGCGGCGCTCGCCGTCCGCCCCTCCGCGGCGGCCTGGTCGCGCAGGAGCGCGCCGGCGTCGGGGTTGCGCCGGTAGGCCTCCTCGGCGGCGCGGGCGACGTTGCGCTGCATGCCGCCGAAGACGACCGCGTGGAAGGGCACGATGCCCGTCCAGTACAGGCGCCCGGGCAGCCCGCGGGGGTGGAACAGCGCGCGCTGGTGGAAGACCACGGCGTCGTCCGCCGCCTCCCGGCCGATGCGCCCGGCCTCCTTCGCCTCGGCGCCCGTCTCCACCGACAGGTCGAGCCACGCCAGCCCGGGCAGGCGCATCTCGGCGCGCAGCCGGACGAGCCGCCCGGGCTCGATGGCCTCGACCCGCCACCAGTCGAGGGCGTCGCCGACCGACAGGTGCAGCGGGTCGCGCCGGCCGCGGCGCAGGCCGGGGCCGCCGAAGACCTGGTCGAGCACCCCGCGCGTCCACCACCCGAGCTGGAAGGAGTACCAGCCGTTGTCGCCGCCGATGCCCTGGAGCACCGCCCACAGGTGCTCGGGGGGCGCGTCGACGGTCGTGCTCCGGTCGTCGACGTAGAGACGGCCGCCCGCCCAGTCGGGGTCGGTGGGCAGGGGCTCGCTGGGCGCGCCGCGCAGGCTCGCCGAGCGCCACGACGTCTCGACCTCGTAGTCGCGGATCCTCGTCAGAGCCAGCCGCACGGACTCGTCGAAGCCGATGAGGCCGCCCTCGGGGTCGGGCACCCACTGCTTGATGTCGTCCTCCTTGCAGACGACGTCGTGCACGAGGCTGCCGATCAGCGGGCGGGCGATCTTCTTCGGGACCGGCGTGACCATGCCCGTCCAGTGCGACGCCAGGCCCGGCGTGAGCACGGGCAGCGGCACGATGACGCGCGGCTTGAGCCCGGCGACCGCGGCGTAGCGCTGCATCATCTGGCGGTAGGTGAGGACGTCGGGACCGCCGATGTCGAAGCCGCGGTTGGTGCCCTCCGGCAGCCGGGCCGCGCCCACGAGGTAGCGCAGCACGTCGCGGACGGCGATCGGCTGGATCTTCGAGCCGACCCACTTCGGCGTCACCATCGCGGGCAGCAGGTCGGTGAGGTTGCGCATCATCTCGAAGGACGCCGACCCCGAGCCGATGATGACGGCCGCCTTGAGCACCACCGAGTCGACGCCGGAGGCCAGGAAGATGTCGCCGACCTCCTTGCGCGACCCGAGGTGCTCGGAGAGGTGCTCGCCCTCCGGGTAGAGGCCGCCGAGGTAGACGACGCGCCCGACGCCGACGTCGCGCGCCGCCGTGACGAAGGTGCGCGCGGTGTACCGGTCGAGCTGCTCGAAGTCCTTGCCGGAGCCGAGCGAGTGGATGAGGTAGTAGGCGACGTCGACCCCGTGCAGGGCGTCCTTGACCTGGTCGATGTCGTTGGCGTCGGCGTCGACGAGCTCGACGTCGTCGTACCAGGGGCGGTCCTGCAGGCGCTCGGGACGCCGCGCCATCGCGCGCACCCGGTAGCCGGCCGTGAGCAGCTGGGGGACCAGGCGCCCGCCGATGTACCCGGTGACGCCGGTCACGAGGACGAGCGGCGCCTCGCCGCCCTCGCCCGGCGCCGTGACGGCGGGGTCGACCGCCGTCGCGTCGGGGGAGACATCCGCCCCGCGGTTCTCGCTGCCCCCGAGGTCGCCGTCCCCCGGTCCCTCGACGCCCCGCCCGGCCCCGGACGTGCCCGCCGCCTGCTCCGCGCTGCTCGTCATGCCCGCCATGGTCGCCCCGGGAGGGGAGGAGCGCGCGGCGGTCGGGGTGTCACCCGGTCGGGTGGCGTCCGGTCCTCGACGCGGCGTCCCGGCGGGCGCGCGCCATGATCGCGGTCGTGGCGCGGGGGAGGCGGAGCGACGACGAGCCGTCCGTCGTCGTCGATCTCGAGGGGCTGCCGCGGGTCTGGCGCACCTCGCAGGCGCGGTGGATGCCGTGGCTGTGGGGATCGATGGCGGCGCTCGCTGCCCTGCAGCTGGCGCTCGTGCTCGTCGGCGGCGTGGACGCGAGCACCACGCGCGTCGCGCTGCTGGTGGGGCAGATCATGCTCTGCGTGCTTGCTGCGGTGCTGGGATCTCGCCTCGCGGTGAGCATGGAGCCGACGGGCTACCGGCTCGCGAGCACGCGTCTGGGGCGTGGTCTGCGTCCCTGGTCGCGCGTCGCCGAGGTCCGCCCACCGAGCCGATGGCTGCGCTTCGCCGAGATCCGGGGCACCCGCGGGGGTGACGTGCCCGTGGCGCTCGTCGGGATGACGGCCGAGCAGGCCGACGAGCTGCAGCGCCGGCTCGTCGAGGCCCGGGCCAGAGCGGCGCAGACGACGTGACGGAGCCCGCCGACGGGGAGGCCGCCCCGCCGCTGCTCGTCGACGTCGGCGGTCTGCCGCAGCGCTTCCAGGACCCGCAGCAGCAGGTCGGGAGGCGATGGCTGAAGGCTCTCGTCGTCATCGGCGGCGCGGCCCTGCTGGTGTCCTTCGTGCTCGACCTCTCGGCGAGCTTCCCGAAGGTGCTCGGAGCCATGTGGCTCCTCCAGGGCGGCCTGGGCCTCCTGGTCGCGGCGCGCATGCACGTCCGGCTCGAGCCCGAGGGCGTGCGCCGCGTCGGACTGGTCGGCCGCGGGCGTCTCACGCCGTGGTCGTCCGTCGCCGAGGTGCGGCCGCCGGACACCTTCCACCCGTCGACCCACCTGCGGGGACCCGGCGGTCGCTTCGCGGAGACGATCGACCTGCCCGGCGTCCCCGCCGACGACGCCCGCGAGCTGCAGCGCCGCCTCGAGGCGGCGCGGACGGCCGCCGAGGAGGCGGAGCGGCCGCAGGCGTGAGGTGCCCGCGACCGGGGACGCGCAGCCGTGCGGACCCGGCCGGTCCGCACGTCTCCGCGTCCCCGGTCGACGTCGGCGAGCTGTCAGCGCGGGGTCACGGCACCCGCGCGACGTCCAGCCCGAGGTGGTGGCCGAGGAAGGCGAGCACGTCCGCGGTGAGCCCCGTCGAGCGGCTCAGCGACCGGGCGCCGTGGCCGACGTCGGCCTCGCGGCGCAGGAGGACGGGCGCCTCGTCGACCGGGCGCGACGTCGCCGCCTGCAGCGCCGCGCACGTCTTGCGGGCGTGGAGGGGGTCGACGCGGGAGTCGCCGTCGAAGACGGTGAAGAGGGTCGCCGGGTACGGCTGGTCGGCGCGCACGTGGTGGTACGGCGAGTGCGCCAGCAGCCAGCCGAGCTGCTCGGGGTCCTGCGCGTCGCCGTACTCCCCGGCCCACGTCCGGCCGAGGCCGTGGAGCTGGTAGCGGACCATGTCGAGCAGCGGCGCCGAGCACACGACGGCGCGGTAGCCGTCCGGACGGCGGGTGAGCGCCGCCCCGACGAGCAGCCCGCCGTTCGAGCCGCCGTAGATCCCGAGGCGCTCGCGCGTCGTCCACCCGCGGTCGACGAGGGCGTCGGCGGCCGCCTCGAGGTCCTCGTACACGCGCGGCTTGTGCGGGCCCATGCCGGCGCGGTGCCACTCCTCGCCCTCCTCCCCGCCGCCGCGCAGGCCGGCCTCGGCCCACACGCCGCCCGAGCGGACCCAGGCGAGCGTCGTCGCGGACCACGTCGGGCGCAGCGAGACGCCGAAGCCGCCGTAGCCGTAGAGGACGAGCGGGGCGCTCGCGAGGGGCGCGCCGGCGTCGTCCAGCGCGTCCGCGCGGGCGGTGACGAGGACCCGCACCGTGGTGCCGTCCGCGCTCGTGACCTCGAGCTGCTGCGTCGTCGTCGGCACGTCGGGCTCGGCGGCGTCGAGGGCCCCGGGCGGCCCCTCGACGACCTCGACCTCGCCCGTGCGCGCGTCGAAGCGGTGCACGTGCGGCAGCGTCGTCGGGTCGGTGAAGGTGAACCACGCCTCGTGGCCGCCCTCCGGGCGGGAGACGAGCCCGCCGACGCTGCCCGTGCCGGGCAGCACGACCTCCGCGCGCAGAGCGCCGTCGGCCAGGTCGTGGACGGTCACGCGGCTGACGGCGTGCGTCGTCCACGCCGCCAGCAGCACGGGCGCGTCGCCGAGCTCGGGGCCGTCGAGCACCGTCCAGCCCTCGAGGACGGCGTCGTCGCGCTCGGCGAGCAGGTCCCGCCACCCGTCCGGGCCGGGATCGCGGGGGTCGGCGACGGCGAGGCGGCCGCGCGGCGCGCCCAGGTCGGTGCCGACGTACAGGCGCCCGTCGCGGCCGACCCGCGCCGAGGTGCTCGCGTCCTCGCCCACGACCACCTCGCGCAGCGGGGGAGCGGCCGCGGCGGCGGAGCCCTCGCCGAGGTCGGCGAGCCAGACGTCGCTGCGCGGGTCCGTGCCGATCGCTGCGGTGACCGACAGCCACCGCCCGTCGCGGGAGACCGAGGCGCCGTAGTAGGTGCGCAGGTCGCGCCCCGCGCCGAAGACCTCCACCTCCTCGGACTCCGGGGCGCCGACGGTGTGCAGGACGACGCGGCGGTGGAACTGCTCCTCGCCGTCCGGCACGAGCTCGGGCGCGAGCCGCCGCACGCAGTAGAAGGCGCCCCCGCCGGGGAGCCAGGCGACGGGGGAGTACCGGGCGCGGTCGACCGGCCCGTCGACGACCTCGCCGGTCGCCACGTCGAGCACGCGCAGGACGCTCTCCTCCGAGCCGCCCTCGGAGAGCTGGTAGGCCAGCAGGTCGCCCTCGAGGCTCGGCTGCCAGGCGTCGAGCGTCGTCAGCCCGCTCGGGTCGAGGGCGGCCGGGTCGACGAGGACCCGCTCGACCTCGGCGCCGTCGGTCCCCGGCTCGCGCACGAGGAGGACCGCGTGCTCGCCGCCGGGCTCGCGACGGGTGGAGAAGCGGCGCTGGCCGCGCCACACGGGGACGCCGACCGAGCCCGACCCGAGCAGCCCGCGGAGCCTCTCCTCGGCCTCGTCGCGGCCGGCCCAGCGGGCGCGGTGCTCGGCGAGGAGGGCGTCCTGCGCCGCGGACCAGGCCCGGGCCTCCTCGCCCGCGGCGTCCTCGAGCCAGCGGTAGGGGTCCGCCACCCGCGCGACCGGGTCCGCCGCCGGCAGCGCCTCGACGACGTCGTCGCGCCGGGCCGGCGGGTACGGCTGCGGCGAGGCCGAGGGCTCGGGGCCGTGCAGGGGCAGGTCGGCGCCGGGAGAGGTCACGAGCGGCACCGTACGGGCGCCCGGCGAGCCGTCGCCGCCGGCGTCGTCCGCACAGCGACCTGCAGACGGGCCTGTCGCTCAGCGTCACCGCAGGTCAGGCGGGTGCGGTGCGCGCTCTCGGCGTGCTGCGCAGGTCGCTGTGCGGGAGTCGCACCCCGGCGGTGGTCAGGACCGGTACAGGCCGTCGGCGTAGGACGGGCCGTAGTAGCGCTCGAGCTCCTCGAGCGAGGCCTCGGGGCGCTCCAGCGCGCGGGCGATGCGGGGGCGGGCGGGGAGGGCGTCCGGGTCCCAGGTCCCCGGGTCCCACAGGTGCGAGCGCAGGAAGGCCTTGGAGCAGTGGTGGAACACCTGCTCCACCTCGACGAGCAGCGCGAGCACGGGCCGGTGGCCCTCGACCACGAGGTCGTCGAACCAGGGGGCGTCGCGCACGAGACGGGCGCGCCCGTTGACCCGCAGGGTGTCGCCGCGGCCCGGCACGAGGAAGAGGAGGCCGACGTGCGGGTTGGCGAGGACGTTGCGGAAGCCGTCCACCCGCCGGTTGCCCGGGCGCTCGGCCAGGGCGACCGTCCGGTCGTCGAGGACGAGGACGGAGCCCGCCGGGTCGCCTTTCGGGGAGACGTCGCACGTGCCGTCGGCACCGGCGGTCGCGAGCAGCCAGAACGGCGACGCCGCGAGCCAGGCCCGGTCGAGGTCGTGCAGGCGGTTCCGCTCCTTGCGGACGGCGCCCGTCGACGGCTCACCGACGAGCGCCCTCAGCTCGGCCTCGTCGGCCACGTCGACGACACCCCGCTCGTGCCCCCGCTGGTCCTGCTGCGCGTCCACGGAGGTGATCCTCCACCCGCGGGAGGGCCGACGGGGCGGTGGTGCGGCCCCCTGCGCCGCACCACCGCCCCCTGTCCTCGGAGCCCCGCCCCCGGA
>NZ_JBBHZG010000008.1:72004-96303 GCF_037482305.1 Pseudokineococcus sp. 5B2Z-1 | reverse complement strand
CCCCTCCCCCCCCCCCCCCGCCCCCTGTCCTCGGAGCCCCGCCCCCGGAGCTCCGACCCCGGAGCTCCGACCTCGGAGCTCCGACCTCGGAGCTCCGACCTCGGAGCGCCGCCCCGAGGGGCGCGGCCTCAGCCGGCCATGGCCGCCACGGGCGGCACGGCGGCGGCCCGTCGTGCCGGCAGCAGCGAGGCGACCATCCCGGCGAGCGTCGCCACGGCGACGACCGCGGCGACCTGCAGCCAGGGGACGTCGAGGACGACCGGCGCGGCGGAGGCGAAGACGGCTGACGTGCCGGCCAGGCCGAAGGCGACGCCCAGCCCGACGCCGAGCACGGAGGCGACCCCGGCGACGAGCCCGGCCTCCCACAGCAGGGTCCGGCGGACGTCGCGGGCCGGCTGCCCGAGCGCGCGCAGGAGGCCGAGCTCCTGGCGCCGCTCGACGACGGACAGCGCGAGCGTGTTGCCCACGCCGACGAGCGCGATGACGACGGCGACGCCGAGCAGCGCGGTCACGACGAGGAGCAGGACGTCGAGGACCTGGTCGAGGCCCTGCCGCACGAGCACGGCGCCGGCGACGTAGGAGTCCGGCGCGACGGACGACACCGTCGTGGTCAGGGCGTCGACCGTCTCGCCGGCGCCGCGGCCCTCGGGGTCCGCGACGGCGGCCCAGACCTCCGCCACGGGCGCCGCGGCGGCGAGGCGCTCCAGGTCGGCCTCCGCGACCACCGGGAGGTCGTTGCGGCCGCCGACGCGGACGACGAGGTCGGCCGTGCCCGTCGGGCCCGTGGCGGTGAGGACGTCGCCGTCCGCGAGGCCGTTGACCTCGGCGTAGCCGGGTCCCACGCGCACCTCGCCGGCCGCCGGGGCGCCGGCCGTCGACGAGCGCACCACGCCGTCGACGTCCGCGGGCAGGCCGAGCAGCGGCTGCTCCGTCACGTCGCCCAGGTCGACGAGCGCACCGCGCACCGCGGCCGCCCCGGTGACCCCGGGCGTCCCCGCCACCGCGGGCAGCAGGTCCTCCGGGAGGCCCGGCCCGTCAAAGTACCCCGCGTCGACCACCTGCACGTCGGCCGGGTACTGGGCCTCCAGCTCGGTCGTCGTCGTCGCCCGCACCGAGGCGGCGCCGACGACGAAGGTGCTCACGAGGGTGACGCCCACGAGCAGGGCCGTGGCGGTGGCCGCCGTGCGCCGCGGCACGCGCACGGAGTTGCGGGCGGCCAGCCGGCCGGGAACCCCGCCGACGCGGGCCAGGAGCCGCCCGACGAGGCCGACGGCGGCGGGCACCCCGCGCTGGCACAGGAGGACGACGCCGAGGAAGGTCGGGACGCCGGCCGCCAGGGCCAGCAGCAGCTCGCCCCGCAGCGACGTCCAGGTCAGCGCGACCGCCCCCGGGACGGCGAGGAGCAGGCCGGCGACGAGCCGCGCCACCCCGCCGCGCGAGCGCAGCGGCGCCACGTCCAGCGGGCGCAGGGCCGCGAGGGGGGCGACGCGCGTCGCGGCGCGCGCCGGGCTCGTCGCGGCGACGACGGTGACGAGAGTGCCGAGCACGAGCCCGACGACCACGGCCCACCACGGCACCGCCAGCCCCTGCAGGGGGATCGGCGCGTCGGTGCGGGCGACCACCGCCGAGCCGGCCGCCGTGATGGCGACGCCGAGCGCCGTCCCGAGCGCCGAGGCGGCGAGCCCCGTGGCCAGGGCCTCGAGGAGGACGCCCCGGCGCAGCTGGGCGCGCGAGGCGCCGACGCAGCGCAGGAGCGCCAGCTCGCGGGTCCGCTGGGCGAGGAGCACGGCGAAGGTGTTGGCGATGACGAGGCCCGCGACGAGGACGGAGACGACGGCGAAGGCCAGCAGCACCGAGACCAGCTGCAGGGCACCGCCGGTCGTGGCGGAGACGACCGCGTCGGTGGCGTCGTCCGCCGTCTGCGCGGCCACGGGGACCCCGAGGGCGTCGGTGGCCGCCGCCGCGACGGCGGTCGCCAGCGCCTGGGCGTCGGTGCCCGGCGCGGCCGCCACCCGCAGCTCCTCGGACGAGGTGGACGAGCCCCAGGCCGCCACCTGGTCGGCCGTCACGGCGAGCCGCGGGGTGACGGAGGCCGTGGGGTCGCCGCCGGTGTCGAGGACGCCGACGACCTCCAGCCGCTGCGGCGCCGGCGCGGCCGGCTCCTCGTCCTCGGCCGTCGCGCGGGGCGGCTCGGGCTGGACGGTGACGACGTCGCCGGGGGCGGCGCCCACCCGCTCGGTGACGGCGACCTCGCCGGGGCGCTCGGGGAGGCGGCCGGTGCCCACCTGCTGCCAGTGCAGGGGCGAGCCGACGGGCTGGACGGGGACGACCTGCGCGGTCGTGGCGGCGCCGTCCTCGCCCTCGGAGCCGCCGGTCGACACGGAGGCGTAGGTGGTGGTGTCGAGGGCCACGTCCGTGACGCCGTCGACGGCGCGGACGGCGTCCACGGCCCCCGCGAGGGAGGGCGGGACGGCGAAGGGGTCGTCGGCGTCCGCGGGCGGGAGCTCGGTCGGGGCCTCGACGACGGCCGCCGCGGGCAGGTAGGGCGCCGCGAGCGCGGCGCGGACCGTCGCGGCGGCGGTGGCGCCGCCCACGAGGGTCACGACGACGAAGGCGACCGCGATGACGACCGCGGTGGCGCTCGCGAGCAGGCGGCCCGCGTGGTGGCGGACCTGGGCGAGGGTGAGGTGCAGCACGGCTCAGCCCCCGAGCGCCGCGAGGGCGGACAGGACGGTCTCGGCGGTGGGGTCGTGCACCTCGCCCGCGAGGCGGCCGTCGGCGAGGAGCACGACGCGCTCGGCGTAGGACGCCGCGACGGGATCGTGGGTGACCATGACGACGGTCTGGCCCGTCTCGCGGACGGCGCTGCGGAGCAGCGAGAGCACCTCGGCGCCCGCGCGGGAGTCGAGGTTGCCGGTCGGCTCGTCGGCGAAGACGACGTCGGGGCGCGGCAGGAGGGCGCGGGCGACGGCGACGCGCTGCTGCTGCCCGCCGGACATCTCGGACGGCCGGTGGTGCAGGCGCTGCCCCAGCCCGAGGCGGCCGACCACCTCGTCGAACCAGGCCGGGTCCGGCTGCCTCCCGGCGAGGGCGAGGGGGAGCACGGCGTTCTCGTGCGCCGTCAGCACGGGCACGAGGTTGAAGGACTGGAAGACGAAGCCGATGCGGTCGCGCCGCAGGCGGGTCAGCTGCTTCTCCCTCAGGCCGGTGAACTCGGTCGAGCCCACCCACGCGCGGCCGCTCGTCGCCGTGTCGAGGCCGGCGAGGCAGTGCAGCAGCGTGGACTTGCCCGAGCCGGAGGGCCCCATGACGGCGGTGAAGGTGCCGCGGCCCACGCAGACGTCGACGGCGTCGAGCGCGGTGACGGCCGCGTCGCCGCGGCCGTGGACCTTGGTGAGCCCCTCGGCCCGCACGGCGGCGGTCGTGGCGTCGGGCCGAGAGCCCGCGGGGCGCGCGGCGGCGGTCGGTCCGGTCATCGGGGCGGACGGGGCGGGGTGCACGGGGCCTCCTGGCGGCGAGCGGGCGGCGGCCGGGAACGGCTGCCGCAGCGGACGTCCCGACGCTAGGGAGGCGGCCGTGCGCCCCGCGTCGGCCGCAGGTCTGCTCCTCGCGCGGCCGGGCGTCGGCCCCAGCGGGGACGTCCTCCGTCGGTGCGTCCCGTCCGGGGCGCCGCGGGTCAGACCCTGGTGGGACGCAGAGGTGCGCGGTGCGGCCGGACGGGGCGGGTCGTCAGCCCTCGGCGTCGCGCAGGAGGTCCTCGGGCCGCACGAGCCCGCAGCGGTAGGCCAGGACGACCGCCTGCACGCGGTCGCGCGAGCCCGTCTTGGCCAGCACGCGGCCGACGTGGGTCTTCACCGTGGCCTCGGAGACGAAGAGCCGTGCCATGAGGTCCGTGTTGCTGGCGCCGCGCGCCATGAGCTCGAGCACCTCGCGCTCGCGCGGCGTCAGCGCCTCGAGCGCGGCGGCGTCCGCGGCCCGGGCGGGGGCCGGTCCCCCCCCCGGGGCGGCGCCCGCTCCCCCCGGGGCGGCCGGCGCGGCGCCGTCGTGCTCGTCGGCGAGCAGCGGCCCCACGTGCTGCAGCAGGGCCCGGGTGGCGCGCGCGGCGATGACGGCGTCGCCGGCGTGCACCGTGCGGACGGCGGCCAGGAGCTCCTCCGGCTCGGCGTCCTTGAGGAGGAAGCCGCTCGCGCCGGCGCCGATGGCGCTGACGACGTACTCGTCGAGGTCGAAGGTCGTCAGGACGACGACCCGGGGGGCGCCGTCACCGGAGGTGAGCCGGCGCGTGGCCTCGATGCCGTCCATGCGGGGCATCCGGACGTCCATGAGGACGACGTCGGCCTCGACCTCCGCCAGCAGGGCGAGCGCGGCGGCGCCGTCGCCGGCCTGGCCGACGACCGCGAGGTCGGGCTGGCTGTCGATGACCATCGCGAAGCCCGTGCGCACGAGCGGCTGGTCGTCGACGAGGACGACGCGGACGGCGTCGGCCGCGCTCACCGACGGGCCCCCGCGCGGGCGGTCGCCGCGGCACCGGCCCGGTCGGCCGCCGGCGGCTCGTCCGGCACGAGCGCGCGCACGCGCCAGCCGCCGCCCGGGGCCGGGCCCGCCTCCACCGACCCGCCGGTGAGCGCGGCCCTCTCGCGCATGCCGACGAGGCCCTGCCCGCCGGGCGGGGCGGGCGCGGCGCCCGCCCCGCGCCCGTCGTCGAGGACCTCCAGCGCCACGGCGCCCTCGAGCCAGCGCACGCGCACGACGGCGCTCGCCCGCGGGCCGGCGTGCTTGAGGACGTTGGTCAGCGACTCCTGCGCGATGCGGTGGACGGCGAGCCCCGGGCTCGGCGGCAGGGGGCGTCGCTCGCCGTGCTCCTCCAGGCGGACGTCGAGGCCGCCCGCGCGCAGGTCCTCCACGAGGTCCGCGAGGTCGCCCGCCCCCGGCTGCGGCGTCCGGCGGGCGGCCCCGTCCTCGCGCAGGACGCCGAGGAGCCCGCGCATGTCCGCCAGCGCCTGCCGCCCCGTGCCCGCGATGGTCTCGAGCGCCCGGACCGCGGCGGCCGGGTCGGCGCGCGCGGCGTACCGCCCGCCGTCGGCCTGGGCCACCACGACGGCGAGGGAGTGGGCGACGACGTCGTGCATCTCGCGGGCGATGCGCGCCCGCTCGGCGGCCGCCGCGATGACGGCCTGCTGGTCGCGCTCCGCCTCGAGCAGGCGCGCGCGCTCGGTGAGGGCCGCCTCGTGCGAGACGCGCACCCGCGAGAGCTGGCCGATGGACCACGCGGCGACGACGAGGAGGCAGAGGGCGCCGGTGATGGCGACCGCGGCGACGGGGTCGTTGCTCAGGACGAGCGCCCCGTCCGGGAGGAGGGCGAAGCGGGCCCCGGCGGCGCCGGAGGCGAGCAGGCCGGTCACGAGGACCAGCCGTCCGTCGCGCCGGGTGCCGTAGGCGGTCACGGCGTGGACGGTGATGAGGACGGCGACGAGGCCCGGCACGCGGGAGTCACCGACGAGGAGCACGAGGAGCCCGGCCAGGACGACGAGGGCGAAGGTGACGCGCGGCGCCGTCCGGCGCCAGGCGAGCGGCGCGACGAGCAGCAGGGACAGGAGCCAGGGCGCCGATCCGCTGGCGCCGGTGGACGCGCCGGCGGGGACGACGAGGAAGAGCGCGAGCAGGGCGGTCGTGCCGACGTCCACGGCGCGCCGGTGCCGGCGAGACCAGGCGGCCGCCCGCTCGATCGCGGAGGGCGGCTCGACGGTCCGCGGGCCGATCCGGGGGCCTCGGTCGACGTCTGGGGCGACGTCACGGTCGAAGTCCCGCTCCGAGGGGCGGCGAGCGCCGGGACCGGCCTCCGGACCGGCCCCCCGCCGGCCTCCGGCCTCGGCGCCCGCGTACCGCTCGGGGGCGTCCTGGGGGCTCACCCGGCGACCGTAGCCGCGGGCGGTGGACGGGGTCGTCAGCCTCTGGTCGGAGGTCGCGCGCCCTCCGCGGCGGTCCGCGGGGCCGCCGGGCGCCGTCGCGCAGGCCGTCGCCACCGGGCCGACCCGGGGCCGCTCTGGCAGGATCCGAGCCGCCCTCGCGCCCCCGCGGCGACCACTCCGCGGCCGGTCCGACCCGCCCCCCGCGCACCCCGGACGGAGCACCATGCCCGACGCCACCGCCACCGCCGACGGGGCGCTGCCCTCGCCGGCCCTCAAGGAGCTCGCCGGCCGCTACGGCGTCGCCGTCGAGTACGACGACTGGCAGGGGAACCACCTCGACGTGCCCGCGAGCACGGTCGTCGCCGTCCTCGCGGCCCTCGACGTCGACGCGGACGGCGAGGACGCCGTGGAGGCCGCCCTCGCCGAGGTCGACCTCGCCCCCTGGCGCGCCGTGCTGCCGCCCGTCGTCGTGCTTCGCGACGGGCGCGTCGGCGAGGTGGCCGTCCACGTGCCCCACGGGCAGCCGGTCGCCTGCGAGGCGGTGCTGGAGGACGGCCGCGCCGTCCCGCTGGCCCAGCTGGACCGCTGGACCGACCCGCGCGAGGTCGACGGCGCCCTCGTCGGCCGCGCGACCTTCGCCGTCCCCGCCGACACCCCGCTCGGCTGGCACGAGCTGCGGGTGCGGGTCGGCGACCTGCCCGGTGACGCCGAGCCCACCGCGACGGCGCCGCTCGTCGTCACGCCGTCGGTGCTCGAGCTGCCCGCGGGGGTGCGCGACGGGCAGCACTGGGGCCTCATGGTGCAGCTGTACTCGGTGCGCTCCCGGCTCTCCTGGGGGCTGGGGGACGCCGCCGACCTCGCGGAGCTGGCGAGCTGGAGCGGCGGCGAGCACGGGGCGGACTTCGTGCTCGTCAACCCGCTGCACTCGGCGGAGCCCGTGGCGCCCATGGAGCCGTCGCCGTACCTGCCGACGACGCGCCGCTTCGTCAACCCCGTGTACATCCGCGTCGAGGACGTCCGCGAGACGGCGTACCTGCCCTCCGCCGACCGCGCGCTGCTGGAGTGGGCCGCCGAGGAGCAGCGGGCCGCCTCGGCCGCCGGCGCGCTCGTGGACCGGGACGCCGTCTGGGCCGCCAAGCGCCCGGCGCTGCGCACCGTCTTCGACGCCGGCCGCACCGCGGCCCGCGAGGCCGACTTCGCCGCCTTCCGCGAGCGGGAGGGGAAGGGGCTCACCGACTTCGCGACGTGGTGCGCCCTGGCCGACCGCCACGGACTGCCGTCCTCCCAGTGGCCGGAGGGGGCGCACGACCACGGCAGCCGCGAGCAGGAGCGGCTCGTCACGGAGGTCGCTGACGACGTCCGCTTCCACGAGTGGCTGCAGTGGGTCGTCGACTCCCAGCTCGAGGCCGCGCAGCGCACCGCCACGCGCGCCGGCATGGCGCTCGGCGTCGTCCACGACCTGGCCGTCGGCGTGCACCCGACGGGGGCCGACACGTGGACCCTCGGGCCGGCGCTCGCCCGCGGCATCACCGTCGGCGCCCCGCCGGACGCCTTCAACCAGCAGGGGCAGGACTGGAGCCAGCCGCCGTGGCGGCCCGACGGCCTGGCCCGGCTCGGCTACGCGCCCTACCGGGACATGATCCGGACCGTGCTGCGCCACGCGGGCGGCGTCCGCGTCGACCACGTCATGGGCCTCTTCCGGCTGTGGTGGGTGCCCGCGGGCCTCGGCCCGGAGGCCGGCACCTACGTGCGCTACGACCACGAGGCGATGGTCGGCATCCTCGCGCTGGAGGCCCAGCGCGCCGGTGCCGTCGTCGTCGGGGAGGACCTCGGCGTCGTCGAGCCGTGGGTGCGCGACCACCTGCGCGAGCGCGGGGTGCTGGGCACGTCCGTGCTGTGGTTCGAGCGGGACGGCGAGGGCGCCCCGCTGCCGCCCGAGCGGTGGCGCGAGCTGTGCATGGCCACCGTGACGACGCACGACCTCCCGCCCACGGCGGGCTACCTGGCGGGCGAGCACATCGACCTGCGCGACCGCCTGGGGCTGCTCACCCGCGACGTCGAGGAGGAGCGCCGCGTCGACGAGCGCGACCGCGCGTCGGTGCTGGCGCAGCTGTCCGAGCGCGGGCTCGTGCCGGAGGACCCGACGGAGCGCCAGCTCGTCGACGGCCTCCACCGGCTGCTGCGGGCGGCGCCCAGCCGGCTGCTCGGCGTCTCGCTGCCGGACGCGGTGGGCGAGAGGCGCACCCAGAACCAGCCGGGGACCTACGACCAGTACCCCAACTGGCGGGTGCCGCTGGGCGACTCCTCCGGCGACCCGGTGCTGCTGGAGGACCTGCCGGGCCTGCCGCGCGTGCGCTCGCTCCTGCGGGCCCTGCTCAGCGACGACCCGCCGCGCTGAGGCGGCAGGCCTCCGCCCAGCGGTCCGGGGCGGGGGCCGCCGCGGGGGCCCGGTCGCCGCGCACGAGCGCGACGGCGTCCACGAGCAGGTCGTGCAGGAGCGCGTCGGCGTCCACGCCGCAGGCCCCGGCGACGCCGGCGACCGACAGGCTGACGGCGGACGGCGCCCCGTGGCGCAGGTACCCGCGCACCCACCGGTCCGCCGCCCCGCGGCCCCGGAGACCGGCCCGCGCCCGCGGCCCGGTGGTCTCGGTGAAGCGCCGGGCCCACGCCGCGGCGCCCGGCACCCGCGCCAGCGCCGCGCGCGCGGCCTCCGAGGACTCTCCGTCCGGCCGGCCCTCGAGGTGGGCGAGGACCTCCTGGCCGGCGAGCAGCGCCACCGCCAGGGCGTGCTGGCGCTCCATCGCGGACACGGGCAGCGCCGCCGCGGTGCACAGCAGGGCCAGGCGCACGTCCGTGGCCGGGTCGTCGTCGTGCAGGCCCACGACCGACGGCACGAGGCGGCCGAGCCGGGCGCGTCCGCTGTCGCTCGTGCGGTCGTTGACGTCGCGGGCCAGCCGGGCGAGGAGGGGGTGGGTGCAGGCGGGGTGGTCGCTCCAGCGCTCGCCGGCGAGGTAGGAGGCCATCTCCATGAAGCAGGCGCCCGTGCGGGGCGTCCGGTGCCGCCCGCGCGCGAGGACGGGCATCGAGGTCGGGGCGGCGGTGCGGGCGTCGTCGAGCACGGTGGCCTCCGGGGGCTGCGCGGCGTCCGGCCCGGGCTGGGCCGGCGACGGGCGTCCCACCAGTGTGCGCAGCCGCCCGTGACGGCGACAAGGGGCGCACGGCCGGGCGGCCGACGCGGGAGGGGTGACGGGTCGGCGCGGCGAGGGCCGCCGCGCGCGTCCGGCGCTCCGGCTCCGCCACACTCGCGCCATGGTCCAGCTGCGTCCCCAGCGCCCCGACGACCTGCCGCTGCTCCTGGGCGCCGACCGCCCCTTCGACGTCGGTCCCTCCGCGCCCCGCACCGCGCCCGGCCCGTGCGACCTCGAGGCCGCGGGCGTCCTCACCGTCCTCGACGACGCCGGCGCCGTGGCGGGCGAGGTCTCCTGGCGCTGGCACGAGCACCGCTGGGGCGCCACCGGCGGCTCGGGGTGCCCCGTGGTCGCCGTGTGGCTCCGCCCGGACGCCCGGGGGCGCGGCACGGGCGGGGCCGCCGTGGAGTCGCTCGTCGAGCTGCTGCTCCTGCACACGACGGCGCACCGCGTCGAGGGCCACGCCGACGCCGACGACGTCGCCGGGCAGCGCGCGCTCGAGGCCGCGGGCCTCGTCCGCGAGGGCGTCGCCCGCGGCGCCCGCTGGCGGCGCGGGGCGCACCGCGACGTCGTGCTGCACGCCCTCGTGCGGACCGACCGGACCTGACGGCGCCGTCGACGGCGTCGCCGAGGTGGAGGCTGTGGTCACCCGTCGGCCCGGCCGGTGACCACAGCCTCCCTCTCGCCGTCGTGGCGAGCGGTCGAGGAGGACGTCGGACGCGCGACCGCCGCCGCGCGCCCGACCCGACGGTCAGGCGCGCGAGCGGCGGTCCAGCTCCTGCGCGCGCCGGGCGCGCTCGACGCCGTCGCGGTTCTCGAGCGTCAGCCGGCGCAGGCCCGAGGGCGCGTGGGGGTGCGCCTCGAGCCACGCGCTCGTGCGGGCGGCCACGTCCGCGCCGTCCGCCTCGTCCGGGAAGAGGCCGAGGACGACCTGCTGGGCGGTCTCGTTCGTGCGCTCGGCCCACACCCGGGCGATGGCGTCGAAGTAGCGGCCGACGAAGGGCGCGAGGAGCGCCGGGTCCTGCGCCCGGGTGAAGCCGGCGATGGCCGCGGCCTGCAGCGCGACGGGCGTGTCACCCCGGTCGACGACGGACGCCCACACCTCCTCCTTCACGGCGGGGTCGGGGCGCGCCGCTCGGGCGGTGACGGCGAGGCGCTGGCCGCGGGCGGTGGCGTCGCGCTCGGCCATGGCGTCCACCTCCGCGACGTCGGCGTCCCCGGCGGCGACGAGGTCGGTGAGCAGGTCCCACGCCAGGTCGACGTCCACCTCGAGGCCGGGCAGGGGCGCCCGGCCGTCGAGGACCCCGCGCACGGCCGACAGCTGGTCGGGCGTGCTGGCGTGCGCGGCACCGGCCTTCAGCAGCTGGAGCTGGTGGTCGCTGCCCGGCTCGGCGCGACGGGCCAGCTCGAGCAGGCGGCCGGCGACGTCGGCGCGCACGGCGGCGCGGTGCTCGGGCGCCGTGTGGAGGCGCACCGCCGTGGCGAGCTGGCGCAGGAGCACGAGGACCACCGAGGAGTCGGTCTCGGCGGCGATCCCGCCGAGGACCAGCTCGACGAAGTCGCCGACCGGGAGCTCGGCGTCGCGGGCCATGTCCCAGGCCGCGCCCCACACGAGGGTGCGGGGGAGGGCTTCGGCGAAGGCGGTGAGGTGCGCGGTGGCCGCGGCCAGCGACGCGTCGTCGAGGCGCACCTTCGCGTACGCGAGGTCGTCGTCGTTGAGGAGGAGCAGCGCCGGGCGGGGGCGGCCGACGAGGTCGGGCACCTCGGTCCGGGCGCCGTCGACGTCGAGCTCCACCCGGTGCGTGCGGCGCAGCCGGCCGTCGACGAGGTCGTAGCAGCCGATCGCCAGGCGGTGCGGCCGCAGTACCGGGTGATCGGCGGGGGCCTCCTGCAGGACCGCGACCGACGTCATGGTGCCGTCGGCGCCGACCTCGAGCTCCGGGCGCAGCGTCGTGACGCCCGCCTGCTCCAGCCAGAGGGCGGACCACTCGCGCAGGTCGCGGCCCGAGGTGGCCTCGAGCTCGACGAGCAGGTCGGAGAGCTCGGTGCTGCCGTGGGCGTGGGCCCGGAAGTACCGGCGGACGCCCTCGTCGAAGTGGTCGCGGCCCACCCAGGCCACCAGCTGCTTGAGCACGCTGGCGCCCTTGGCGTAGGTGATGCCGTCGAAGTTGACCTCGACGTCCTCGAGGTCGCGGATGTCGGCGACGACGGGGTGCGTGGAGGGCAGCTGGTCCTGCCGGTAGGCCCACGACTTCTCCATGCTCGAGAAGGTCGTCCAGGCGGAGGTGAAGCGGGTGGCCTCGGCGGTCGCGAGGGTCGAGGCGTACTCGGCGAAGGACTCGTTGAGCCAGAGGTCGTCCCACCAGCGCATCGTCACGAGGTCGCCGAACCACATGTGCGCCAGCTCGTGGAGGATCGTCACGGCGCGCCGCTCGACCATGGCCTCCGGCACGCGGCTGCGGAAGACGTAGTCCTCGAGGAAGGTGACGGCGCCCGCGTTCTCCATGGCGCCGGCGTTGAACTCCGGGACGAAGAGCTGGTCGTACTTCGCGAAGGGGTAGGCGAGGTCGAAGAGCTCCTCGTAGTGCGCGAAGCCGCGGCGGGTGAGGTCCATGACCTCCTCGGCGTCGAGGTGCTCGGCCAGCGAGGCGCGGCACAGGACGCCGAGGGGCACGGTGCGCCCGTCCCGGCTCGTGAGCTCGCCCTCCACCCGGTGGTACGGGCCGGCGATGACGGCCGTCACGTAGGAGGCCAGGCGCGGCGTCGGCTCGAAGGACCAGGTGGCGCGGCCCGGGCCGGCCGTGGAGGGCTCGGGGGTGGGGGAGACCGAGACGACCGTCCAGTGGTCGGGCGCCGTCACGGTGAAGCGGAAGGTCGCCTTGAGGTCGGGCTGCTCGAAGACGGCGAGGACGCGCCGCGAGTCGGCCACCTCGAACTGGCTGTAGAGGTAGGTCTCGCCGTCGACCGGGTCGACGAAGCGGTGCAGGCCCTCGCCCGTCGTCATGTAGGCGGCGTCGGCGACGACGCGGACGACGTTGTGCTCCGCCAGCCCGTCCAGGCGCACGCGCTCGCCGTCGAAGGCCTCGGCGGGGTCGCGGCGCTCGCCGTTCACCTCGAGCTCGGTGACCGCGGGCGCCAGGAGGTCGAGCCAGGTCGAGGCGCCCTCGCGCGCCGAGAAGCGCACGGTCGTCGTCGACGTGAACACCTCCTCGCCGCGCGTCAGGTCGAGCGCGACGTCGTAGGAGTCGACGGTGACGAGCGCTGCGCGCTCGCGGGCCTCGTCGCGGGTCAGGTTGCTGCCGGGCACTGCGGGTTCTCCCTCGGGCGTCGGTCGGCCGGTCCGCCGGGGCCTCGCCCCGGCCGTGCGGTGCTCTCGTCCCCCGGCGGCGGCGACCTCGCCACCGCCCCTGCCCCTGCGGCCCGGGGGACGACCGCGCGGAATGCTGCCACGCCGTCGCGCGCTGCACGCCCCATGAGCGAGCAGACCCCCGCGACCGAGCGCCAGCGCGTCGAGTTCTGGTTCGACCCTGCGTGCCCCTGGGCCTGGATGACCTCCCGCTGGATGGGCGAGGTCGAGCAGGTGCGGCCCGTCGACGTCGAGTGGAAGGTCATGAGCCTGGCCGTCCTCAACGAGGGCCGCGACCTGCCCGAGGAGTACCGCGCAGCGATGGACCGGGCCTGGGCGGCCGTCCGCGTCGTCACGGCCGCGAAGGAGGAGCACGGCGCGGAGCACGTCAAGCCCCTCTACGACGCCATCGGCACCCGCGTGCACCCGGGCGGGCGCACGGACCTGGACGCCGTCCTCGCCGAGTCGCTCGCCGAGGTGGGGCTGCCGGCCGAGCTGCTGGCGGCCAAGGACTCCGACGCCCACGACGCCGCGCTGCGCGCGAGCCACGCCGAGGGCATCGACCGCGTGGGCCAGGACGTGGGCACGCCCGTCATCGCCGTCGCCGGCACCGCCTTCTTCGGGCCCGTCGTCACCCCCGCCCCCAAGGGCGAGGACGCCGCGCGGCTCTGGGACGGCGTCGTCGCGGTCGCCTCGACGCCGGGCTTCTACGAGCTCAAGCGCACGCGCGACCAGGGGCCCGTCTTCGACTGACGCCCCGCCCTCGCCCGACCGGGGGCCCCGGACCGCCGGTCCGGGGCTCCTGTCGCGCCCGGACCCCCGCGGCGCCCCGGGAAAAGCCGTCGGCCGCCGTCGGGGGGCGGGTCTAGCGTGGCGGTCGCCGGCCAGGACGGGCGCCCGCCGGGGGCGCCGCCGCCGGCTCCACCAGACCGAGGGGGCGACGAGCCGTCGTGCGCAGCGCCAGTGCGGAGGACGTCGTGACCACGGGGGGCGCCGGCTCGGCCCCGCCCGGCGCGGCGCCGCTCGACGGCTCCACGTCCGGCGGGCTCTCCGGCGCACGACCGGCGGAGCCCGCGCCCCTCGACGGCCGCCGGCTCGCCGCCCGCGGCTCCTGGGTCGCCCTGGCCGCCGCGGTGGTGGCGGCCGTCGCCGAGACGGTCGGGGCCGTCCTCGCCGGTCGGGCGGCCACGGGGCCGACCACCGCTCTCGTCGTCGCGCTCGGCGCCGTCCTGCTCGGGGCCGGCCTGCTCGACACGCTCGGCCGCACCCTCTTCTCCGGCGTCGTCGGCCGCGCGGAAGGCCGCCTGCGGGGCGACCTCGTCGACCGCGTGCTCGGCCAGCCCGTCACCGCGCTGGAGGAGCAGGGCGTCGGCGAACTGTTCGACCGCGTCGACGACGACGCCTGGCAGCTCTCCTCCCTCCTGCGCACGGTCGGCTGGGGCACGGGGCGCGCGGCCCTGCGCAGCGTCGCCTCCTGGGTGGTCGCCGGGCTCACCTGGTGGCCGGCCTTCCTGGCCTTCCCGGTGGTCGCCGGGCTCGCCTGGCTCGCCGTGCGCCGCCGGGCGCCGGAGGTGGCGCGGCTCAAGGTCCTCGAGGAGGTCGCCTGGTCCGAGCACTCCTCCCACCTCGAGGAGTCGGTCGCGGGCCGCGACGACGTCCGCACCTCGCTCGGCCAGCCGCACGTCCTCCGCCAGTACGCGGTCCGCGCCCGCGCGCTGCTCGAGCGCGTGCGCGCCACCAGCCGCACGGCCGCGGGGCTCGCCGCCCGCGCGGGGCTGGTGCTGCACGCCATGCTCGCCGCGCTGCTCGTCGCCGGGGTCGCCCTCGTGGGCGGGGGCGACCTCGGCGTCGGGGAGCTCGTCACCCTCTGGCTGCTCGTCTCCTCCTTCGTCGGCCAGCTGGCCCAGGTCAGCAACAACCTGCCCGACATCCAGGAGGGCCTCGGGGCGCTGAGCCGGATCCGGCAGCTGCTGTCCGCGCCGCAGGAGCCGGAGGGCGGGGCGCACCTGCCCCCGGGCCCGGCGCGCGTGGAGCTGCGCGGGCTGTCCGTGGGGTACGAGGGCGGCTTCGCCCTCGACGCGGTCAGCCTCGTCGTCGAGGCCGGCACCACGTGCGCGCTCGTGGGCCGCAGCGGGTCCGGCAAGTCGACGCTCGCGAAGGCGCTCTCGCGCGCCGTCGACCCCGCGCCCGGCACCGTGCTGGTGGGCGGCGTCGACGTCGTCCGCGCCGACGTCGACGACCTGCGCCGCGCCGTCGGGGTCGTCACCCAGCGCACCGAGCTCCTCTCGGCGTCCCTCGCCGACAACATCACCCTCTTCGCGGACGTGCCGGAGGGCGCGGTCGAGAGCGCGGTGCGGGCGCTCGGCCTCGAGGACTGGGTCGACGCCCTCCCCGAGGGGCTCGCGACGCGTCTCGGGACCGGCGGCACCACCCTGTCGGCCGGCGAGGAGCAGCTCGTCGCCTTCGCCCGCCTGCTCGTCCGCGACGTCTCGCTCGTCGTCCTCGACGAGGCCACCGCCCGCATGGACCCGCAGACCGAGGCACGCGTCACGCGGGCCTCCGAGCGGCTGCTCGCCGGGCGCACCGGCGTCGTCATCGCCCACCGCCTGTCCACCACGCGCCGCTGCGACGCCGTCGCCGTCCTGGAGGCGGGGCGCCTCGTCCAGCACGGCCCCCGCGAGGAGCTGGCTCGCGCCGAGGGCCCCTTCCGGGAGCTGCTGCGGGCGGGCGGGGACGTGCCGCCCGGACCGGCGGTCGGCGCGCCCGCCCACCGCGCCCCGCGCCGCGCGCCCAGGCCCGCGGCCCCGGAGCCGCGCACCTCGCTCCCCCGCACCGTGCTGCGGGTGCTCACCACCCACAAGCGGTGGGGCCTCACGGGCAGCCTCGGCTTCCTGGGCCTCTCCCTGCTCGGGGCCTCGGGCGCCCTCACGGGGTGGCTGTGGGGTCTGGTCGTCGCCGTCCTCGACGACGGGCGCGAGCCGTGGCCCCTCGTCGTGCCCCTCGTCGCGGCGGTGATGCTCTCGCCCGTCGCGCTGCTCCTCGCCTTCCGCGTCTACCCGCTGTGGTGGGTCGGGGTGGCCCTGCGGCTGCGCCTCGCGGTGCTGCGCGGGCAGACCGAGCAGCGCCGGCTCGCCCGGACGACGCCGGGCGAGGTCACGGCCCGGGCCCTCGACAGCGACCGCCTGATGATCTACGCCGACCGCTGGGTCGACGTGACCATCGGCGTCGTCGTCGTCGCCGTGACGGCGCTGGCCGCCGAGCAGAGCCTGCTGGCGGGCGCCGTCGTCGCCGGGGTGCTCGTGGGCTCGGCCCTCGTGTCGGCGCTCGGCGCCCCGGCCATGGGGCGGGCGGCGCGCGTGGCGGGCGACCAGCGCGCCGTCTTCGGCAGCTCGCTGGTCTCGGCCCTCGACGCCGTCCGGACCGTCAAGCTCGCGGCCGCCGTCGGCCCGGTGCGCCGCCACCTCGCGGCGGTCGACGACGTCCGGGTGAGCGCCTCGGTGCGCGAGATGCGGACCAAGGCCCTGCTCGAGGGCGTGCCCGTGGTCCTCGTGCAGGCCGGTGTGGCGGCCGGGTGGGCGCTGTACCTCCTCGGCGCCTTCGACCTGCGCACCGCGGTGCTCGTGACGACCGCGGTCACCGGCTCCGCCTGGTTCGGCACGGTGGCGGGGGCCGCCATCACGGAGATCCCCGTGGCGCGGCGGTGGCTGCGGGCGGCGTCGGCCCTCGCCGGCACCGGCGACCTCGTCGCCCTCCCGGCGGGCGTCGACCTCGTCGCGGGCACCGCGCCGTCCCCGGCCGCGGCCCCGCGGACGCCGCTGCGCCGCCTGGCGCTCGAGGGCTTCACCGCCGTCCACGACGACGGCACCGTCGGCGTGGAGGGCGTCGACCTCGAGGTGGTCGCGGGCGAGCTCGTCCTCCTCGTCGGTCGCGTGGGGTCCGGCAAGTCGAGCCTCCTCGGCGCGCTGGCGGGCCTCGTCGACCACGAGGGCCGGCTCGTGTGGAACGACCGGGAGGTCGACGACCCCCAGCTCTTCCTGCGCCCGGGGCAGGTGGCGTGGGTCGGCCAGGTGCCGCGCGTCCTGTCGGGCACCTTCGCCGACAACGTCGTGCTCGACCACGCCCGGGCCGCCGACGGCGCGCTCGCGGACGCGCGCATGGGTCCCGACGTCGAGCGCGCCGGCGGGCACGGGGCGCTCGTGGGCCACCGCGGCGTGCGGCTGTCGGGCGGGCAGGTGCAGCGCCTCGCCCTCGCCCGAGCGCTCGCCACGGAGGCCGAGCTCCTCGTGGCGGACGACGTCAGCTCGGCCCTCGACGCGCGCACGGAGGTCGAGCTGTGGGAGTCGCTGCGGCGCCGGGGCACGACCGTCGTCGGGTCGACGTCGAAGCGCTCGGCCCTCGCGCGCGCCGACCGGGTCGTCGTGCTCGAGGAGGGCCGCCTCGCGGCCAGCGGGCCGTGGGCGGAGCTCGAGGGCCGGTGGGGCCACCTCGCGGGCTGACCGGCCCCGACGGCCCCGACGGCTCAGACCCAGATCGCGACGAGGCGGTCGCCGTCGCGCTGCTCGCCCACGGCGAGCGGCTCGGCGCGGCCCTCGGCCGCGCGGCGGGCCGACCAGGCGGCGGCGGCCGCGTCCAGGGCGTCGTCGAGGGCCACGCCCACCGGGGCGGCGGCCAGCGCGCCGTCCAGCGCGGCGCGCCCGCAGCCGAGGCCCCGGTCGCCGGCGAGGAGCTCGAGGCGCTGGGCCGCGCCGCGGGCGCTGCGCTTGGGGGCGAGCACCCGGCCGGCCATCCGGGCGAGCGAGACCTCGGGGTGCACCTCCAGCAGGGGAGGTGCGCCGAGCTCCGGCCAGCGTCGGGCCTCCGCGTCCCAGGCCCGCACGTGGGCCAGCAGGGCGAAGGCCTGCGCGCTGGGGCTCGGGGCGCCGAGGGACCGGGCCAGGGCGCGCGCCTCGGCGTAGCTGCCGCCGTGGTCCACGACGGGGCGGGCGGGGGTGAGGAAGACGCGGGAGCCCGCCGATCGGGCGTCCGGGCCGTCGGCCAGCGCGAGCAGCGCCCGCCGGGCGGCCAGGTCGGCCCCGCGGGCGCCCTCGTCGACGAGCCCGAGCGGGAGGTCGAGCCCCACCGCGGCGACGCCGTGCTCGAGCGCCCGTCGGCGCACGTCGGCCGGGTGCTCCGCCAGCAGGAGCACGGGCGCCGCCCCGGGGCCGGCCCACAGCGCGCAGGCCCAGCGGCCCGCGGCGCCGTCCACGCCCATCGCCCCGGCCACGGGCGCAGCCTCGCACCGCGCACGTCGGCCGGCGCTCCCGGTCGGCGCGACCGAGGACCGACGGGGCCGGGCCGGGCGGCGGCGCGTGTGCTGTGATCTGCCGCATGCGCGTCCACGTCGCCACCGACCACGCCGGCTTCGAGTTCGTCCAGGGCCTCGTGGCGCACCTGCGCGACGCCGGGCACGACGTCGTCGACCACGGCCCCGAGCGGTTCGAGCCGCTCGACGACTACCCGGCCTTCTGCATCGCCGCGGGGGAGGCGGTCGTCGCCGACCCGGGCAGCCTCGGCGTCGTCGTCGGCGGGTCGGGCAACGGCGAGCAGATCGCCGCCAACAAGGTCGTCGGCGTCCGCGCCGCCCTGGCCTGGAACCTCGAGACGGCGCGCCTGGCCCGCCAGCACAACGACGCGAACGTCGTCGCGGTCGGGGCCCGCCAGCACTCGGTCGAGGAGGCCACGGCCCTCGTCGACGCCTTCCTCGCCGAGCCCTTCTCCGGCGACGGGCGGCACGCGCGGCGCATCGAGCAGGTCGGCGCGTACGAGCGCGGCGACCGCCCCGTGCCGCCCGCCGGCGCCTGAGGTGCCCGAGGGCCACAGCGTCCGCCGCCTGGCCGACGTCTTCCGCCGCGACTTCCGCGGGCAGGTGCTCGCGGTCTCGAGCCCGCAGGGCCGGTTCGCGGACGGCGCCGCCCTGCTCGACGGCACGGCGCTGCTGCGCACCGAGGCCCACGGCAAGCAGATGTTCCTCGGCTTCGAGGGCGGCCGCTGGATGCGCGTCCACCTCGGCCTCTACGGCAAGTGGGCCTTCGGCACGGGGGAGCCGCCCGAGCCCCGCGGCGCCCTGCGCGTGCGCCTGCGCGGGGCCGGGGCCGACGGCGAGGGCGTGTGGGCCGACCTGCGCGGCCCGACGGCGTGCGAGGTCCTCACCACGGCCGAGAAGGAGGAGGCCCGCTCACGCCTCGGGCCGGACCCGCTGCGGCGCGACGGCGACCCCGAGGTCTTCGCCGCGCGGCTGGCGCGCAGCCGCACCTCGGTGGCGGCGCTGCTCATGGACCAGGCGGTGGTGGCGGGCGTCGGCAACGTCTACCGCGCCGAGGCGCTCTTCCGCGCCCGCACCGACCCCTTCGCCCCCGGCGTCGAGGTCGGGCGCGAGCGCGCCCTGGCCCTGTGGGAGGACCTCGTCCTCCTGCTGCGCGACGGCGTCCGGCGCGGGTCCATCGTCACCACCCTCCCCGCCGACCGGCCGGAGGGCCGCCGCCGCGGCCGCGTCCGCCGCGAGGACGCCCACTACGTCTACCGGCGCGCCGGCCTGCCCTGCCGCGTGTGCGGGACGACCGTCCTCACCCGCGAGCTCGTCGGCCGCAACCTCTACTGGTGCCCGGTGTGCCAGGCGGGCCTGCCGGACCTCTCGCCCGTCCTGGCCGAGGCCGGCCACGTCGCCGAGGCCCGGGAGACCGCTGCTCGGTCCGCCGCCGCGGGCTGAGCGCGCCCGCGAGCGGCGGCGGGCCGCCGGGAGCGGGCCTCGCCGCCCCCGACCGCTCGGTACCGTGGGCGCGTGCCGACCGAGAGCCGCACCGCCCCCGGACGGCGCGCCGCCGCGCCCACCTGGGTGCCGTCCGCGGCCGGGGAGTGGCTCGGCGAGCGGCGACGCCGCCTCGTGTGGCTGCTCCAGCTGAGGCTCCTGCCGTCGCAGACCTTCCGCCTGTGGGTCGGCACCGGCCTCGTCGTGTGCTGGGTGGTCGTGGCGCTCGCCGCCCCGCGGTGGGCGCCCGCGTCCGCGCTGTCGGTCGTCATCGTCCTCGGCGGGTACTTCCTGCGCCTGCGGCAGCTGGCGATGCTGCTGTTCCTCGTCACGACGGCGCTCGTCTACGTCGTCCCGCGGCGCAACGGCCTGGTGCCGCGCGGCGTCCGGGCCGACGTCGTCGACGCGGTCCAGACGTCCATCAACCCCACGGTGCTCGGGGTGCTCGCCGCGGTGGCGGGCGTCGTCGTCCTCATCGCCCGCAGCCGCGAGCGGCTCGGCGTCCACGGCGCGCAGGGCGAGTCGATGCTCGTCGAGCTGCGCGACCGGCTGCGCGCCCAGAGCCGGGTGAGCGGGCTGCCGGCGCCGTGGCGGCTCGAGCACGCCGTCCGGTCGGCCTACGGGGACGGCTTCGCGGGCGACTTCGTCCTCGCCCACCACCGCGGGCGGCGCCTCGACGTCCTGCTCGTCGACGTCTCCGGCAAGGGCACGGCCGCGGGGACCCGCGCCCTCCTGCTGTCGGGCGCCTACGGCGGGCTCGTCGGCGCGCTGCCCACCGAGCGCCTGCTCCCGTCGGCCAACGACTACCTCCTCGGCCAGCGCTGGCCCGAGGGCTTCGCCACAGCCGTGCACGTGAGCCTCGACCTCGCCACGGGCGAGTACGCCGCGGCGAGCGCGGGCCACCCGCCGCTGCTGCGGCACCGGGCCGGCGCGCCCGACCGCTGGGTGCCCGTCGAGGTGGAGGGCGGCCCCGCGCTCGGCCTGCTGCCGGACGTCGACTTCCCCTCCGTCCGCGGGGTCCTCGAGCCCGGAGACGCCCTCATCCTCTACACCGACGGGGTCGTCGAGGCGCCGGGACGCGACCTCGCCGCGGGCATCGACCTGCTGGCCCGGGCGGCCGGCGACCTCACCTCCGGTCCCGGGCTCGGGGGCAGCGCGCGCCGGCTCGTCGACGCCGTCGCCGCCGAGGACGACGACCGCTCCGTCGTCGTCCTGTGGCGCGACCCGGAGCCGGACCCGTCGTGAGGCGCGGGGCCGACCTGCGCCTCCGCCTGCAGGCGTCGGGCGACGCCCCTCCGGAGGAGGTCTGGGACCGCTACGCCCGGACGGCGCGCTGGAGCGGCTGGTCGCCGCAGGTGCGGGCCGTCGACCTCCCGCCGCGCATCGCGGCGGGCGCCCGCGGGGCGGTGCACGGCCCGGCCGGGCTGCGCGCCGACGTCGTCGTCGACGCCGTGGACGAGGCCGCCCGCACGTGGTCGTGGTCGGTCGCGCTCGGGCGCCCACGGCTGCCGGGGGTGCGCCTGCGGCTCGAGCACGGCGTCGTCGCCGCGGCCGGGGGGAGCCGGACCTGGCTGGTGCTGCACGGGCCCGCGCCCGTGGTGCTGGGCTACCTCGCCCCGGCGCGGCTGGCCCTGGCGCGCCTCGTGCGGCCCTGACGCGCGCCGCCGGCCACGACGCGCGCGGGCGGTGGAGCGGGTGACGGGAATCGAACCCGCGTAGCCAGTTTGGAAGACTGGGGCTCTACCATTGAGCTACACCCGCAGCGACCGGCGACGACGCCGGTGCGGCCCCACCCTAGCGACCGTCCGGCTCCTCGCCGACGCCCTCCGGCGCGCCGCTGCGGCGGCGCAGCAGCAGGTGGAGGCCCAGCCCGACGAGCAGGCCCCAGAAGGCCGAGCCCACGCCCGCGACCGTGACCCCCGAGGCGCTCACCGCGAGGACGACGAGCGGGGCCAGCAGGGCCTGGCCGTCCCCCTCCCGCCCCGCCACCGCCGTGCGCAGCGCGCCGCCGAGGCTGCTGAGGAGCGCGAGGCCGGCGACGGCCTCGACGAGCAGGCCGGGGGAGGCGGTGACGACGGCGGTGACGGCGGGCGCGGACAGGCCGAGGAGGACGAGGGCGGCGCCGTTGGCCACCGACGCGCGCCAGCGGCGCGCCGGGTCCGGCCCCGCGTCCGGACCCGCCGTGAGGGCGGCCGTCACGGCGCCGAGGTTGACGGCGTGCGCGCCGAGCGGCGCCGCCGCCGCGGAGGCGAGCCCGGTGCTGACCAGGGCCGCGCGGGCCGGCGGCGCGTACCCGTGGTGGCGCAGGATCGCCAGCCCGGGGATGTCCTGCCCCGCCATCGTGACGACGAAGAGCGGCAGCCCGATGCCCAGGAGGGCCCCGACGTCGAGCCGTGGCGCCACCACCTCCACCGCGGGGGCCAGCGGCGCCTCGCCCAGGGCGCCGAGGCCGCCCGTGGCCAGCACGACGGCCACGGCGGCGAGCAGGGCCGCGGGGACGGCCCAGCGGGGGGCCAGCACGACGAGCGCCAGCCAGACGGCGAGCACGGGCAGCGCGAGCAGCGGGGTCTGCGCCGCGGCCCGCGCGGGGGCGAGGCACAGCGGCAGGAGGATCCCGGCGAGCATGGCCGCCGCCAGCGGGGCGGGGATCGACGTCAGCGCGCGCCCGAGCGGCCGCACGAGGCCGCACAGGACGACGAGGAGGCCGGCGAGGCAGAAGGCCCCGACGGCCGCCGGGAAGTCGTCGCGCCCCGACGTCGCCAGCAGGGCGGCCCCGGGCGTCGACCAGGCCACCGACAGCGGCATGCGCGTGCGCGCGCTGAGGGCCGCGCCCACGAGGCCGGAGACCACCGCGACGGCCAGCAGCCCGGACGCGGCCTGCGCGGGCGTCGCCCCCGCCCCGGCGAGGCCGGCGAGGACGACGGCCGAGGTGCTGGCGAAGCCCGTGACGGCCGCGACGACACCGGCGCCCACCGCCTGGGCGAGGTCCCCACGGGGCCGCTCGCCGCGGCTGCGGTCCGACGGGCGAGGTGGTGTCACGGCGGCGGCTCCGTCGTCTCTCGGGGCGCTGGGCGCTGGGCGCTGGGCGCTGGGCACTGGGTACTGGGGGAGGGGGGCATGGGAGGCGGGTGCGGTCCGGTCGCCGCGGTGTCCCGCGCGCCGGGCGGGGATCCTGGCAGCCCCCGGGTGCGAGCCGCGGGCGCGTCCACGGCCGCCGTCTAGGCTGCTCGCGGCGGTCGACGTCGCCGGGCGCCTGCGCGGGCCCGGGCGCCGACGGCCGCGGGGTGTGGCGCAGCTTGGTAGCGCGTCCGCTTTGGGAGCGGAAGGCCCCCGGTTCGAATCCGGGTACCCCGACGCCCGGCGCGCGCACCGGCGTGCGCGCCGGTGCGCCCGCCGCGGGTTCGTCGCGGGCCCGGCGCCGCGGCTAGGGTGGGCTGCTGGTCCGCGCCCGTCCCGCCGTCCGAGGTGAGGAGCCCCGCCGAGGGGTCAGGGGCGCACGTCGAATCCGCAACGGGAGCCCGCGCAGTGAAGAGCGCCGTCGAGACCCTCACGCCGACCCGGGTCAAGCTGACCGTCGAGGTCCCCCTGGCCGAGCTGAAGCCGAGCCTCGACAAGGCCTACAAGGAGATCGGCCAGCAGGTCACGGTCCCCGGCTTCCGCCGCGGCAAGGTGCCGCCGCGCATCATCGACCAGCGCGTCGGTCGTGCCGCCGTCCTGCAGGAGGCCGTCAACGACGCCCTGCCGGAGTTCTACAGCCGCGCCGCGCAGGAGCAGGAGCTCCGCGTGCTCGGCCAGCCGTCGGTCGAGGTGACCGAGGTCCCCGTCGACGAGGGCAGCCAGCTCGCCTTCACGGCCGAGGTGGACGTCCGCCCGACCATCGACCTGCCCGACTACGCCTCCATCGAGGTCTCCGTCGACGACGTCGAGGTGTCCGAGGAGGACGTGACCACGCGCCTCGACGCGCTGCGCGCGCGCTTCGGCACGCTCACCGGTGTCGACCGCCCCGTCCAGGACGGCGACTTCCTCTCCATCGACATCCGCGCCGAGATCGACGGCGAGGAGATCGACACCGCCGAGGGCATCTCCTACCAGGTGGGCGCGGGCACGATGCTCGACGGCACCGACGAGGCCGTCACCGGCCTGTCCGCGGGCGAGCAGGCCACCTTCACGGCGCCCCTCGCGGGCGGCGACCGCGCCGGCCAGGAGGCCCAGGTCACCGTCACCGTGCAGTCGGTGAAGGAGCGCCAGCTCCCCGAGGCCGACGACGACTTCGCGCAGATGGCGTCGGAGTTCGACACCGCCGAGGAGCTGATCGCCGACCTGCGCGAGCAGGCTCGCAAGGCCGCCGTCCTCGAGCAGGGCGTCCAGGCGCGCGACAAGGTCCTCGAGGTCCTGCGCGAGACCGTCGAGGTGCCCGTCCCCGAGGCCCTCGTCGAGGCCGAGGTCCAGCGCCACCTCGAGAGCGAGGGCCGGCTCGAGGACGACGAGCACCGCGCCGAGGTCACCGAGCAGACGCAGCAGGCCCTGCGCACCCAGCTGCTCCTCGACGCCGTCGTGGAGGCCGAGGCGGTGCAGGTCTCGCAGGAGGAGCTCGTCGAGTACCTCGTGCAGACGGCCCCGCAGATGGGCATGGAGCCCAGCGCCTTCGCCCAGGCCGTCCAGGAGGCCGGCCAGGTCCAGGCGATGGTCTCCGAGGTCGCCCGCCGCAAGGGCCTCGCCGTCGTCCTCGAGGGCGCGACCATCACCGACGCCTCCGGCAACCGCGTCGACCTCTCCGAGGACGAGGACGGCCCCGAGGCCGCCGACCTCGACGAGGCGACCGACGCGGCCGGTGACCTGCCCGCCGAGGAGGCCCCGGCCGAGGCCACCGAGGCGTCCGACGCCGACGGCACCACGCGCGACTGACGCACCTCCGACGACGCCCCGGCCGCCCCGCGGACCGGGGCGTCGTCGTCCCCGGGCCGGCCGGACGGACGGTCGTCCCCATGTCGGACGAGCCGTGCGGCGACGCTCGAGGTGAGTGGATGGCGCGGGGGCGGGGTGCGACGCCCGAGGTGACGTGAGCGGCGGGG
>NZ_JBBHZG010000008.1:25813-71842 GCF_037482305.1 Pseudokineococcus sp. 5B2Z-1 | reverse complement strand
CCCCCCCCCCCCCCCCCCCCCCCCCCCCCCCCCCCCCCCCCCCCCCCCCCCCCCCCCCCCCCCCCCCCCCGCTCCCAGCCCGGCCCGGTCCGCTGTCCGCGGGCGGCACGGCGGGCCTGCGAGCGGAGCCTCCGAGACGTCGGCGGGGCCGGCGCCACAGCGCGACGGCGCCCGGCCGCGGGAGCGCGGTGCGCCCACGGCGAACACCCGCGGTGCGCCGGAACGGCGGCCGGGGGCAGGGGGTTAGGGTCGCTGCCAGACCTTGAGGGATGACCTCCGGGGCCCCGGCGGGCCCGGCGCGAGAGCGCCGGACGAGCGGGGACCGGTGCAGTGCAGGACGGACGAGCAGGGGCGGAGCCCGCGCCAGCGGGCAGCCCCGTCGAGGACGGAGCGATGAGCGTGGTGAACGCACCAGGCGCGGACGGCGTGACCGCCCGCGGGCCCGGCGGGAGCGTGGGGCTCGACGAGCACATCTACCAGCGGCTGCTCCGCGAGCGGATCATCTGGCTGGGCTCCGAGGTCCGCGACGAGAACGCCAACGCCATCTGCGCGCAGATGCTGCTGCTGGCGGCGGAGGACCCGGAGAAGGACATCCACCTCTACATCAACTCGCCCGGCGGCTCGGTGACGGCCGGCATGGCGATCTACGACACGATGCAGTTCGTCAAGCCCGACGTGGCGACGTACGGCATGGGCCTCGCGGCGTCGATGGGGCAGTTCCTGCTCTCCTCGGGCGCGAAGGGCAAGCGCTACGCCACCCCGCACGCGCGGATCATGATGCACCAGCCCTCCGGCGGCTTCGGCGGCACGGTGAGCGACATCCGGATCCAGGCGGAGCTCATCAACAACATGAAGCGCACGCTCAGCGAGCTGACGGCGCAGCAGACCGGCAAGTCGGTCGAGCAGATCAACCTCGACAACGACCGCGACCGCTGGTTCACGGCCGCCGAGGCGCTCGAGTACGGCTTCATCGACCACGTCGAGGCCCACGCCGCGGACGTCCGCGGTGGTGGCGGCACGAGCTGAGGAGGGCACCGATGGCAGACCACAGCGCGATCGCCCGCGCCGCGGGCGGGGTGGCGCCGCAGTCGCCCAGCAGCCGTTACATCCTCCCGCAGTTCGAGGAGCGGACGGCCTACGGCTTCAAGCGGCAGGACCCGTACAACAAGCTCTTCGAGGACCGCGTCATCTTCCTCGGGGTGCAGGTGGACGACGCGTCCGCCGACGACGTCATGGCGCAGATCCTCGTCCTGGAGTCCATGGACCCGGACCGCGACATCGTCATGTACATCAACTCGCCCGGCGGCTCCTTCACGGCGCTGACGGCGATCTACGACACGATGCAGTACGTCAAGCCGGACATCCAGACCGTCTGCCTCGGGCAGGCGGCGTCCGCGGCGGCCGTGATCCTCGCGGCCGGGGCTCCCGGCAAGCGCCTGGCGCTGCCGAACGCCCGCGTGCTCATCCACCAGCCGGCGCTCTCCAGCGGCGACTACGCGCAGGCCTCGGACATCGAGATCCACGCGGCCGAGGCGCTGCGCATGCGCACGTGGCTCGAGGAGACGACGGCGCTGCACAGCAACCGCGACGTCGAGCAGGTGCGCCTGGACATCGAGCGCGACAAGATCCTCACGGCCTCGCAGGCGCTGGACTACGGCCTGGTGGACCAGATCCTGCCGAGCCGCAAGGGCCGGGTGCAGGTCCCGGCCTGAGGCCGGGCGGCTCGCGTCGACGAGCGCAGCGCGCCGGGCGGGTGGACTTCCCGCCCGCCCGGCGCGGCGGCCCCGCCGAGGCGGGTCGCGTGGTGTGATGGACGGCCCGGCGGACGCCGGGTGAGCAGCAGCAGGGAGGAGCAGGGCCGTGGCGCGCATCGGTGACGGTGGCGACCTGCTGAAGTGCTCGTTCTGCGGGAAGAGCCAGAAGCAGGTCAAGAAGCTCATCGCCGGACCCGGCGTGTACATCTGCGACGAGTGCATCGACCTCTGCAACGAGATCATCGAGGAGGAGCTGGCGGAGGCCAGCGAGCTCGGCCTCGTCGACCTCCCCAAGCCCCGCGAGATCTTCGACTTCCTCGAGGAGTTCATCGTCGGCCAGGACGCCGCCAAGCGGGCGCTGGCCGTCGCGGTCTACAACCACTACAAGCGGGTCCAGGCCGCCCCGGCCGCGGGCGCTTCCCGCGAGGACGCGGTCGAGCTCGCCAAGTCGAACATCCTCCTCATCGGCCCGACGGGCACCGGCAAGACGTACCTGGCGCAGACCCTCGCCCGGATGCTCAACGTGCCGTTCGCCATCGCCGACGCCACGGCCCTCACCGAGGCGGGCTACGTCGGCGAGGACGTCGAGAACATCCTCCTCAAGCTCATCCAGGCCGCCGACTACGACGTCAAGAAGGCCGAGCAGGGGATCATCTACATCGACGAGGTCGACAAGATCGCCCGCAAGAGCGAGAACCCGTCGATCACGCGCGACGTCTCCGGCGAGGGCGTGCAGCAGGCGCTGCTGAAGATCCTCGAGGGGACGACGGCGTCGGTGCCGCCGCAGGGCGGGCGCAAGCACCCGCACCAGGAGTTCATCCAGATCGACACGGCCAACGTGCTCTTCGTCGTGGGCGGCGCCTTCGCCGGCCTCGAGGAGATCATCGCCTCCCGCGTCGGCAAGGGCGGGGTCGGCTTCGGCGCCCAGCTCCACACGAAGAACGAGGACGTCGACGTCTTCGGGCAGGTCATGCCCGAGGACCTCACGAAGTTCGGGCTCATCCCCGAGTTCATCGGGCGCCTGCCCGTCATCACGACGGTGAGCAAGCTCGACGCCGACGCGCTCGTCAAGATCCTCACCGAGCCGCGCAACGCGCTCGTGCGCCAGTACCAGCGCATGTTCGACATCGACGGCGTCGAGCTCGAGTTCACGCCCGACGCTGTCCGCGCCATCGCCGAGCAGGCGATCCTGCGCGGCACCGGCGCCCGCGGCCTGCGCGCGATCATGGAGGAGGTGCTGATGCCGGTGATGTTCGACATCCCCTCCCGCGAGGACGTCGCCCGCGTCGTCATCACCCGCGAGGTCGTGCTCGAGAACGTGCTGCCGACCCTCGTGCCGCGCGACGCGGGCACGGCCGCTCCCCGCAAGCGCGAGCGCCGGGAGAAGTCGGCCTGAGCAGGGCCCGCACCGGCGCCGCCAGACTGCTGCCGGGGCCGCCGGCGGGGTAGGCCGCCGGTGCCCGACGACCGGGGACGCGCAGCCGTGCGGCGCGTCCCCGAGGGCACGGCTGCGCGTCCCCGGTCGGGCCTTCCAGGGATCCACAGGTGCCCCGCCGGCGTCCACCGTCCACAGCTGCGTGGAGGTGCCGCCGTGCGGGCGCAGCTCCGCGGTGGAGTACGGGGATGGCATCGCGCGCGGTGGACGAGGCGCGGCGGCGGGGCGGCGTCGCCGGTCGCGCGGCGGTGGTCGGCGCCACCTCGGCCGAGGCCCTGGACTGGGCCGCCCGCGCGGGTCGCCTGGTGCGCGCTCTGCCGCGGACCTACCTCCTGCCGGACGAGCTCGAGTCGTGGCCGTCGCGGTGCCGGGCGGCCACGGAGTACGCCGGGCCGGGCGCCGCGGTCAGCCACCTCAGCGCGCTGCGCCTGTGGGGGCTCCCGGTGCCGGAGACCGGCGCCGTCGACGTCGTCGTCGACCACGCGCGACGACCGCGTGCGGGCGCGACCGCCCCCGTTCCCGTCCGCGTGCACCGCACCCGACGGCCGCGACGGACGTGGCAGCGCGAGGGACTGCCGGTCGTCCCGCTCGAGGAGGCCGTCGTCGCCTCCTGGCCGCTGCTGCAGCAGGACGCCCAGCGGGCGCTGGCCCTGGTCGCCGTCCAGCGACGGCTCACGACCCCGGGCCGGCTGGCCGCCGAGCTCGCCCGCCACCCGCGGCTCCCGGGGCGTGCGGCGCTCTGCCACCTCGTGGGCCTCCTCGAGGCCGGCTGCACCAGCGAGCTGGAGCTCTGGGGGCACCAGGTGGTCTTCACCGGGGCGCGCTTCTCGACCTGGCGCTGGCAGGCGCCGCTCAGCGTGCGCGGTCGCTCGGTCGTCCTCGACCTCTTCGACGACGAGGCGCTCCTCGCGGTCGAGCTCGACGGACGCGCGTACCACGACGGTCCGCAGCAGCGGGAGCGCGACCTCGCCCGCGACGCCCTGGTCGCCGAGGCCGGCGTCGTGACGCTGCGCTTCCCGCACCGGCGTCTGAGCATCGACCCGGAGGGGTGCCGGGAGCAGGCGTGGCGGGTCAGCGTCGTCCGTCGCCGTCAGCTGCGCGGAGAGCGGTGAGCCGACCGGGGACGCACAGCCGTGCGGACAGCTCTCGACCGCACGGCTGCGCGTCCCCGGTCGTCGCTCAGGCCTCCTCGGTGACGAGCTCCACGTCGCTGACGACGACCTCGTCGCCGCCCTCGCGCAGGTCGAGCTCGCGCACGCGCCCGGCGCCCCGCAGGTCGTCCGCCGCGGAGCGCAGCAGCGCGACGTCGTCGGCGGGGGCCGAGACGACGGCGTGCGAGGCCTCGGTGCGCTGCGAGACCTTCGCCTGCGACTTGGCCTTGCGGACGCCGGCCAGCGCGCTGCCGACGACGCCCAGCAGCCGCGGCTCGGCGTCGCCGGCCGCCTCGCGCAGGGGCGCGGCGACGGGCCACGCCGCGCGGTGCACGGAGGCGCCGTCGTGGCTCCACGACCACACCTCCTCCGTCGCGAAGGGGATGAACGGCGCGAGGAGGCGCAGCAGCACGTCGAGGGCGGCCGAGAGCGCGGCCCGGGCCGAACGGGCGCCCGCCCCGGCGTCGGCGGCGCCTCCCGCGTACGCGCGGTCCTTCACCAGCTCGAGGTAGTCGTCGCAGAAGCGCCAGAAGAACGTCTCGGTGACCGACAGGGCGCGCTGGTGGTCGTAGGCCTCGAGGGCGGCGGTGGCCTCCTCGACGACGTCGGCCAGACCGGCGAGCACCGCGCGGTCGACCGGCTCGGTGACGTCCTCGACGGGCGCCGACCCGAACCCGAGGACGAACTTGCTGGCGTTGAGCACCTTGATGGCCAGGCGCCGCCCGACCTTCATCTGCGCCTCGTCGAAGGTGGCGTCCGTGCCGAGGCGGGCCGAGGCGGCCCAGTAGCGGACGGCGTCGGTGCCGTGCTTCTCGAGGAGGTCCAGCGGCGTGACGACGTTGCCCTTGGACTTGCTCATCTTCTTGCGGTCGGGGTCGAGGATCCAGCCGCTGATCGCCGCGTTCCGCCACGGCAGGGCGTCGTCCTCGAGGTGGGCGCGCACGACCGTCGAGAACAGCCAGGTGCGGATGATGTCCTGGCCCTGCGGGCGCAGGTCGAAGGGCGCCACGCGCGACCACAGGTCGGCGTCGCCGCCGTGCTCGCCCCACCCGCCGGCGATCTGCGGGCTCAGCGACGACGTCGCCCAGGTGTCCATGACGTCGGTCTCGCCGACGAAGCCGCCCGGGACGCCCCGCTGCGACTCCTCGTAGCCCGCGGGCGCGTCGCTCGAGGGGTCGACGGGCAGGTCGGCGACGGCCGGGGTGATCGGCGCGTCGTGGCGGGGCTCGCCGTCCTCGTCGAGCGGGTACCAGACGGGGATCGGGACGCCGTAGGAGCGCTGGCGGCTGACGAGCCAGTCCCCGGTGAGCCCGCCGACCCAGTTCTCGTAGCGCACGCGCATGAAGGCGGGGTGGAAGTCGAGCTCGGCGCCGCGGTCGAGCAGCTGCTGGCGCAGGTCGCCGTCGCGGCCGCCGTTGCGCAGGTACCACTGCCGGCTCGTGACGATCTCGAGCGGCTTGTCGCCCTTCTCGAAGAAGTTGGCCTTGCGCTGGGTCGGCACGGGCTCGCCGTCGAGGTCGCCGCTCTCGCGCAGGGCGGCGACGACGGCCTCGCGCGCGGAGAACGCCGTCTTGCCCGCGAGGTCGGCGTAGACCTCGCGGCCGCGCTCGCTGGTGATCCACTCCGGGGTCTCGCGGTCGAGGCGGCCCGCGCGCCCCACGACGGGGCGGGTCGGCAGCTGCAGGTCGCGCCACCACTGGACGTCGGTGAGGTCGCCGAAGGTGCAGCACATGGCGATGCCCGCACCCTTGTCGGGCTCGGCGGCCGGGTGGGCCAGCACGGGCACCTCGACGTCGAAGAGCGGCGAGCGCACCGTCGTGCCGAACAGCGGCTGGTAGCGCTCGTCGTCGGGGTGGGCGACGAGCGCCACGACGGCGGGGATGAGCTCGGGCCGGGTCGTCTCGATGTGCAGCGGCTCGCCGGAGCCGCTGCGGGAGAAGGCGACCCGGTGGAAGGCGCCCGGGTAGTCGCGGGCCTCGAGCTCGGCCTGCGCCACGGCGGTCTGGAACGTGACGTCCCACAGCCCCGGCGCCTGGGCCTGGTAGGCCTGCCCGCGCTCGAGGTTCGCGAGGAAGGCCTGCTGGGAGACGGCGCGGGAGCGGTCGTCGATGGTCGTGTACTGCTGCGTCCAGTCCACCGACAGCCCGAGGCGGCGGAACAGCGCCTCGAAGGCCTTCTCGTCCTCGTGCGTCAGCTCCACGCACAGGCGCGTGAAGGTGCGGCGGTCGACGGGCACCTGGTCGGCCGCCTTGACGCTCTTGCCCTCGCCGCCGCGCTGGGGCGGCTCGAAGCCCGGGTCGTGGGGGAGCGAGGGGTCGCAGCGGACGCCGAAGTAGTTCTGCACCCGCCGCTCGGTCGGCAGGCCGTTGTCGTCCCAGCCGATCGGGTAGAAGACGTGCTTCCCGCGCATGCGCTGGAAGCGCGCCACGAGGTCGGTGTGCGTGTAGGAGAAGACGTGGCCGACGTGGAGCGAGCCGGACGCCGTCGGCGGGGGCGTGTCGATGGAGAAGACGTCCGCCCGCTCGGCGCCGCGGTCGAAGCGGTAGGTGCCGGCGTCCTCCCAGACGGGTGCCCAGCGGTCCTCGAGGCCGTCGAGGGAGGGCTTGTCGGGGACCTGCGGGGTGCGCGCGTCGGGCATGGGCCGATCTTCCCAGACGCCCGGACGCCGACCCGCCCCCCGACGGCGCACGCCGGACGGAGGTGCCGCTCAGTCGGCGTCGGCGTCGGGCCGGTTAGCCGCCAGGAGGGCGCGGGCGGTGACGGGGTCGGTGACGAGGTCGGTGATGCAGCGGGCCCGGGCGGCGGCCGTGATGCTCGGGACCTTCTCGGTCCCGACCGCCACGGCGACGCAGCGCTCGAGCGCGCGCAGGTGGTCCAGCGTCGTCGCCACGAGCCGTTCGGCTCCGCGGAAGGCCACCGGACGCCCCTGCTCGTCGAAGAAGCGGTTGCAGACGTCACCCGTCGCGCCCATGATCACGGGATCGCCCCGGTCGACGAAGGACGCGAGCGAGGTGCGCGTGCGCGGCGGGGCGCCGATGCCCACCAACGCCACCTTGGCTTCGTCCCAGGCGTCGAGGACGCGTCGCGTGCCCGGGTCGGCGAGCAGCTCCTCGTAGAGCCCCGGCCCGGGCAGGGCCGGCGCGAAGAGGAAGAGCGGTGTCCCTCCGAGACGCTCGGCGACCCGCCGCGTGGCCTCGTTCGTCTGGTACCACGCGTCCGCCTGGTCGGTCCCCCCCACGGTCGGAGCGACGCGGACCCCGGGGAGGTGCGGCAGGTCGGTCCCCGCGACCTCGTAGGTGCTGCGTCCGGACGAGACGAGGAGGACGTCACCCGGCTCGAGGCCGACCTCCGCGAGGACCCGTGCCACAGCGGGCCCCAGGGTGATGCCGAGGTCCGCGGACCGGCCGGTCGGCGCCGCGGCGCCGAGGTGGACGGCGCGGAGCCCCAGGACGCTCGCGAGCCGGTCGGCGAGGTCGCCGTCGTCCGCGAGGGGAGGAGCGACCACCTCGATCCGGACGATGCCCTGGCGCCGGGCCTCGGACAGCAGCCTGCTCACGGTGGCGCGGCTGGTGCCCAGGCGGGCGGAGACCTGGGCCTGGGTCGCCTCCTCGAGGTAGTACATGCGGGCGGCGGCGTACATGAGCTCGGGGGAGAAGCGTGCGCCGGCGCCGTCCTCGCGGGCCCCCGGCGCAGCCGACGGAGGAGCCGGTGTCGCGCTCGCCATGGCCACCTCCTGCCGCAGTCCCGGGCTCGCCCGCGTCATCTCCGCGCGCGTGCGCCCGCGGGCCCGTGCTCCGCCCAGCCTAGGGGGCCGTCCCGCCGCACGCCCCGAGCTCGCGCGTCTGCACACGTCATCCCCGCTGCACAGATGTGCTGGACAACCGTGCTGCGGTGTCCTAGCGTCCTCGCCGTCGGCACCGGAGCCGGCGGGCCTGCCCCGGGCCAGCACGCAGAGACGCGGCGAACGCGGTGAGGAGCCTGATGTGAGCGATGCCGAGCAGGACGCGACTCCGAGGACGATGCAGGCGGTCGTCTGCCACGGTCCGCGGGACTACCGGCTGGAGGAGCTGCCGGTGCCGACCGCCGGGCCGGGCGAGGCGCTCGTCCGGGTCCAGGCGGTGGGGATCTGCGCGAGCGACCTGAAGTGCTACCACGGTGCCGCCAAGTTCTGGGGCGACGACGACCGCCCGGCGTGGGCGGAGACCGAGGTGGTCCCCGGGCACGAGTTCGTCGGTGAGGTCGTCGAGCTCGACGACGAGGCCGCCCGTCGCTGGGGCGTGCAGGTCGGAGATCGCGTCGTGGCGGAGCAGATCGTCCCGTGCGGGCAGTGCCGGTACTGCCTGCGCGGCGACTACCACATGTGCGGTCCTCACGTCCTCTTCGGCTTCAAGCGGGCGACGCCCGGGGCCATGGCCGAGTACATGGTCTTCCCCGCCAACGCTCGGGTGCACCGGGTGGACCCCTCGATCCCGCCGCAGCACGCCGCCTTCGCCGAGCCGCTGGCGTGCTCCCTGCACGCGGTCGAGCGAGCCGGCATCCGGTTCGGCGACACCGTCGTGGTCGCGGGGTGCGGGCCCATCGGCCTCGGCATGGTCGCGGGAGCCCGCGCCAAGTCGCCCGCCCACGTGGTGGCGCTGGACGCCGTGCCGGCCAAGCTCGAGCTCGCGAAGCGGTGTGGCGCCGACGTGGTGGTCAACATCGCCGAGGAGGACGTCCTCGAGGTCGTCCGAGGCCTCACCGACGGCGAGGGCGCCGACGTCTACATCGAGGGCACGGGTCATCCGTCGGCGGTCGGGCAGGGGCTCAACCTCCTGCGCAAGCGCGGCACCTACGTCGAGTACTCGGTCTTCAAGGAGGCCGTCTCGGTCGACTGGTCGATCATCAGCGACGACAAGGAGCTCGACGTCCTCGGCGCCCACCTCGGCGCCTACACGTGGCCGGCTGCCATCGCGATGATCGAGTCCGGCGTCCTGCCGCTGGACGACATCTGCTCGCACCAGCTGCCGGTGTCCCGCTTCCAGGAGGGCCTGGACCTGGTCTCCGACTCCTCGCGCTCGGTGAAGGTGTCGCTCATCCCCGACGGCCGCTCGCCGGCCTGACCGCCGACGGGGCGTGGGCTCGTTCGGCCCGCGCCCCGCGCCCCGCGGCCCGACCGTGCTCCGGCCGCCGGTCGTCCACGCCCGTCACCGGACGGCACCTCGTCTCGCCACCCGTCGGTCCGACGGGTCGTCCCCCACGCCACCACGCGCCCCCAGGGAGCCTCCATGAGCACCTCGGCCCACCGCGGTCACGACCACAGCCGTCGCAGCGTCCTCAAGTCCCTGGGTCTCGCGGGCGCCGGGCTCGGCAGCATCCCCCTGCTCAACGCGTGCGGGGTAGGTACCGGCACGGGCTCTTCCGGAGGAGCCTCCGCGGGCAGCGCCGCCGACGAGGTCACCGGCGCCTTCGACTGGAAGAAGGCGTCGGGGACGACGCTCAACGTGCTGCAGACCCCGCACCCGTACCAGCAGAGCTTCCAGCCCCTGCTCGGCGAGTTCACCGAGCTCACCGGCATCGAGGTCGTCCCCGAGCTCGTCCCGGAGGCCGACTACTTCACGCGCCTCAACACCGAGCTCCAGGGACAGGGCGGCAACTACGACGTCTTCATGACCGGCGCCTACTTCATCTGGACCTACGGCCCCCCTGGGTGGATGGAGGACCTCGGCCCCTGGATCGCCAACGAGTCGGCCACCAACGCCGACTACGACTTCGAGGACATCTACGAGGGCCTGCGCAAGGCGACCCAGTGGGACTTCCAGACGGGCAGCCCCATCGGCACCGGCGGCCAGTGGGCCATCCCCTGGGGCTTCGAGACCAACGTCATCGCCTACAACAAGCGCCTCTTCGACGAGCGGGGCGTGCGACCCGCGGAGACCTTCGACGAGCTCGTCGAGCTGGCCACCGACCTCACGGACCGCTCGGCCGGCCGGTACGGCATCGCCTTCCGCGGCTCCAAGAGCTGGGCGACCATCCACCCCGGCTACATGACCCAGTACACGCGCGAGGGAGCCGTCGACTACACGTCGGCGGACGGCGAGCTGACCGCGGCGATGAACAGTCCCGAGGCCGTCGCCTTCACGCAGAAGTGGGCGGACCTCGCTCGGAACGCCGGCCCGGCGAACTGGACCTCGTACGAGTACCCCGACTGCACGCGCGACCTGGGCAACGGCAGTGCCGCGATGGTCTTCGACGCGGACTCCGCCACCTACCCGCAGAACCAGCCCGGCGCGAGCGCCGAGGCGGGCAACCTGGCATGGCACCCGGGCCCCGCCGGTCCTGACGGCAGCTACGCCACCAACCTGTGGACCTGGTCCTGGGGCATGAACTCCGCGTCGAAGAACAAGCTCGCCGCCTGGCTCTTCATGCAGTGGGCCACGGGCAAGGACGCCATGAACGAGGCCGTGCAGCAGGGCGCCTTCGCCGACCCGGTCCGCGAGTCTGTCTTCAACGACTCCTTCGTCCAGACGCTGGGCGCCTTCCCCGGGTACCAGGAGACCTTCGAGAAGGTCATCGACTCGACGACGATCCAGTTCACCCCCCAGCAGGCGTTCTTCCAGACGACGGAGGACTGGGCGACCTCCCTGCAGAACATCTACAACGGCGCGGACGCGCAGAGCGAGCTCGACTCCCTGGCCGACCGCAGCACGACCGCCGTCAACCAGGGGTGAGGCGATGACGACCACCACCTCGGAGCGCCGGGCGCGGCAGGAGCCGCCACCGCCGGAACCGTCCCGGCTGCGGGCCGTGCCGGCGTGGCGCCGTCGACTCTGGCCCTACTTCCTGGCGGTGCCGGCGCTCGCCGTCACGATCTTCATCCTCTACCCCTTCGCGCTCTCCGCCTGGTACACGCTGCTGGACTACGCCGCACGCAACACCGGCTCCGTCAGCGTCGTAGGCCTCAGCAACTTCCAGCAGGTCCTCACGAGCGCGACCTTCTGGGCCGCGGTCCGGACGACCCTCGTCTACGCCGTCGTGACGACCGCCGTGGAGACGGTCCTGGGCGTCGGCATCGCGCTGCTCCTGTACCGGGCGAGCCGGATCGGCTCGGTGTTCGAGAAGGTGCTCATCCTTCCGCTGATGATCGCCCCGGCGATCGCCGGCGTCCTGTGGCGGCTGATGTTCAACTCGCAGTTCGGCGTGCTCAACCACGTGCTCGGGCTGGGGTCCTTCGACTGGCTGGGCAGCTCGACGGCGCTCTTCTCGGTCATCCTCGTCGACGTCTGGATCTTCACACCGTTCGTGGCCATCCTCGTCCTCGCGGGGGTGCGTTCGCTGCCCAGAGAACCTTTCGAGGCCTCGGCGGTCGACGGTGCGAGCTGGTTCTACATGTTCCGCAGGCTCATGCTGCCGATGATGTGGCCCTACATCCTCGTGGCGGTCATCTTCCGCTTCATGGACTGCTTGAAGATCTTCGACCACGTGTACGTGCTGACCGCAGGTGGTCCGGGCACCACGACGACGACCTTGCAGATCGCCGCGTTCCAGAACTCGATCGTGTTCTCCAACTACTCCCTGGGCGCGACGTACATGTTCCTGCTCTGGGCCCTCGTGTTCATCACCGCGCGCTACCTCGTGAGCGTGCTCGGCAAGGCGCAGCGGCGAGCTGCGGGAGCGGAGGACTGATGGCGGCCGCCGAGCTGATGCCCGGGCAGCGGCGCTTCACACCCGCAGCGGTGGGCGCGGACCTGCTGCTGCTGGTCTGGTTCGTCTTCTCGCTCTTCCCCCTGCTGTGGCTGGTGCTGCTCTCGCTGAAGACGAGCGCCGAGCAGACCAGCACCTACTTCGCCTTCTCGCCGACCCTGGAGAACTTCTCCACGGTGCTCTCCGACCAGGGCACGCGGCTCACCAGCGTCAACTTCCTGTCAGCCCTCGTCTCGAGCGTCCTCTCGTGCGGCGGCGCCGTGCTCGTCTCGCTCGTCATCGGCATCCCCGCGGCCTACGCGGCGGGTCGGTGGCGCTTCCGCGGCTCGGACGACCTGATGTTCACCATCCTCTCCTTCCGCTTCGCGCCCGAGCTCATGGTCATCGTCCCGCTGTTCGTCATCTACAACCAGATCGGTCTCTTCGACACCAAGCTCGGCCTCGTCTGGGTGCTCCAGCTGGTGACGATGCCGCTCGTCATCTGGATCCTCCGGTCCTACTTCGAGGACCTGCCCGAGGACCTCGAGCAGGCGGCGCTGCTGGACGGGTACACCCGGCGACGGGCCTTCGTCATGGTGGCTCTGCCCCTGGTGCGGCCGGGCATCGCGGCGGCTGCCCTGCTCGCCTTCATCTTCGCCTGGAACAGCTACATCTTCCCGCTGATCCTCACGGGTGGGACCAACGGCACGATCACGGTGGCGGTGGCCCGCTACCTGGGGGGCGGCGGCCAGGCCTACTACAACCTCACCGCGGCGGCGGCCCTCATCGGCGCCCTGCCACCGCTCGTGCTGGCGCTGACCATCCAGCGGTACCTCGTGCGCGGACTCTCGTTCGGGGCGGTGAAGAGCTGATGGCCGGCGTCGTGCTGGAGGGCGTCACCAAGACCTACGGGAAGAAGCGTGGGGTGGCCGACCTCAGCCTCGAGGTGGGCGACGGGGAGTTCTTCGTCGTGCTCGGGCCCTCCGGGGCGGGCAAGACGACGACCCTCAAGGCGGTCGCCGGCCTCGTCGAGCTCGACGGCGGCCGGGTGGCCATCGGCGGCCGGGACATGGAGGGCGTGCAGCCCTACCACCGGCGGGTGGCCATGGCCTTCGAGAGCTACGCGCTCTACCCGCAGAAGACGGTCTCGCAGAACCTCGCCTCGCCGCTGCGCTCCGGTCGGACGGGCAGCTACTCCGAGAGCGAGCAGCGGACGCGCATCGAGGCCGTGACGACGACCCTCGGCATCGACCACCTGCTCGAGCGCTTCCCCCGCGAGCTCTCCAACGGCCAGCGCCAGCGCGTCGCCCTGGGTCGCGTCCTCGTGCGACCCGCCGACGCCTACCTCCTCGACGAGCCGCTGTCCCACCTCGACGCCAAGCTCCGGGCGGCCATGCGGGCCGAGCTGAAGCAGCTCGGCTCGATGTCGAGCACCACGTCGCTGTACGTCACGCACGACTACCAGGAGGCGCTCGCCCTGGGCGACCGGGTCGCCGTCCTCCGCGAGGGGCGGCTCGTGCAGGTCGGCACGCCCGAGGACGTCTGGGAGAGGCCGGTCGACTCCTTCGTCGCCAAGGCCCTGGGGCAGCCCGAGATCAACCTGCTCGACGCGGTCGTGGACGGGGGTGAGCTCGTCGCCGCGGAGGGAGCCGTGCGCGTCCCCGTCCCGCGGGGGGCCGACCTCCGGGCGGGCGACCGGGCGCGGGTCGGCATCCGCCCGCGCGACCTGACGCTCGTCCCCGGCGACGACGTCGTCGGCGGTGCTCCGGACCGGGGGCAGGCCGTCCTCGCCGGTGAGGGCGCGCGGGGCGTGCGCGTCGAGGGCAGGGTCCGGCTGGCCGAGCGGCTCGGCCGCGCCGTCGAGCTCGAGGTCGACCTCGGGGGAGGTCGGCACCACCTCATCGCCGTGGACGAGTCGGAGGCGCCGCTGGCGGAGGGGGACGCCGTCCGCCTCGCCGTCCCCGCCGCGCGCGTGCACGTCTTCGCGCACGGCGCCCCCGGGGAGGACACCGCCGCCGTCCGCACCGCCGCGCCACTCGCGGGCGGCCGTCCGGCTGCGGTCGCCGCCGGTCCGAGGACCACCACGGAGGACTCCCGATGACCCAGACGGACGCCAGGCCCCGCCCTGGGACGACCGAGCCGCAGGGGTTGAGCCTGCGGTCGCTGCGCAAGGTCTACGCCACCCGCGGCCGCGAGCCCTTCGAGGCCGTCAAGGGCCTGGACATGGAGGTCCACCCGGGCGAGCTCGTCGCCCTCCTCGGTCCCTCCGGCTGCGGGAAGACGACCACCCTGCGCATGGTGGCCGGCCTCGAGACCGTGACGTCGGGGGAGATCTGGATCGGCGACCGCTCCGTCGGCGACCTGCCGCCGGGCAAGCGGGACGTCGGCGTGGGCTTCGAGAGCTACGCCCTCTACCCGCCGCTGGACGTGCGCGAGAACCTCGCGTACGGGCTCAAGGCCCGGAGGTCCCGTGACGCCGTCGCGCGCGTCGAGGCCATCGCCGAGCGCCTGGAGATGACCGACCTGCTCGACCTGCGCCCGGCCGGGCTCTCGAGCGGCCAGAAGCAGCGGGTCGCGCTGGCCCGCGCGCTCGTCCGCAACCCTCCGGTGCTCCTGCTCGACGAGCCGCTCTCCCACCTCGACGCCGCGCAGCGCCAGCGCGTGCGCCGCGAGCTCAAGGTCCTCCAGCGCGAGTCCGGCTACACGACCGTCGTCGTCACCCACGACCAGCTCGAGGCCCTCAGCCTGGCCGACCGCATGGCCGTCATGGACGGCGGCGTCATCCAGCAGCTGGGGACGCCGGACGAGGTCTTCGACGACCCGGCGAACCTCTTCGTCGCCGACTTCGTGGGCGAGCCGAAGATCAACCTCGTCGAGGGTCTGGTGGCGCGTGGCGGCGCCGGCGCCCGTGTGCTGCTCGGCGAGCCCGGCTCCGCCCGCGGCGCGGGGCTGGCGACGGCCGCCACCGGAGTGGCGGAGGGGGACCGGGTCACCGTCGGGCTGCGTCCCCAGGACGCCCGGCTGTCGCGCGTGGAGGGCGGGCAGGCGCTCGCTCCGGACGACGGGGTGCCAGCGGTGGTGCGCGTCTTCGAGCACCTGCTCGAGTTCGGGCTCGCGACGCTCGACGTCCCGGGGGTGGACAGCGGCGTGGTGGTCCAGACGGACCCCGACCAGCGCTACGCCCCCGGTGAGCGGGTCGTCCTGCGGGCGCCGGCCGCACGGGTGCACCTCTTCGACCCCGACGGGGGCCGGCGTCTGCGCTGAGGGGGCGCCCGCCGCGGTGTCCGGGGGCCGTCACCTACGCTCGACAGGTGTCACGACGGCGCGGCGCAGCGGTCGGTCCCCGGCCAGGGTGGTCCTGATGGGCGACGTCGTCCTCGGCGTCGACATCGGCACGAGCAGCAGCAAGGCGGTGCTCGTGCGGCCGGACGGGGAGGTCGTGGCTTCGTCGTCACGCGCTCACCGCATGAGCCTCCCCCGTCCCGGCTGGGCGGAGATGGACGCCGAGGTGGACTGGTGGGGCGACGTCGTCGCCCTCTGCCGGGAGCTCGTGCCCCTCGTCCCGCCGGGGGACAGGTTGTCCGCCGTCTGCCCGAGCGGCATCGGTCCGTGCCTCGTGCTCGTCGGTGACGACGGGCGCGCCCTCGGCCCCGCGGTGCTCTACGGAGTCGACTCGCGGGCCAGCGCGGAGGTGGACGAGCTCGGCGAGATGCTCGGCCCCGCCGCCCTCGAGGAGCGCTGCGGCTCGGGCCTGTCGAGCCAAGCGCTCGGGCCGAAGCTGCTGTGGGCCCGGCGGAGGCGCCCCGAGGCGTGGGCGCGGGCCAGGACGTGGCACGGCTGCAGCTCCTTCGTCGTGCAGCGGCTGACGGGGGTCGACGCGCTCGACCACCACACGGCCAGCCAGTGCGCCCCCCTCTACGACCTCCGTTCCCGAGGGTGGAGCGAGGACTGGGCGGTCGACGTGGTGGGCGACCTCCCGCTGCCGCGGCTCGTCGCCCCGGACGACGTCGTCGGCGCCGTGACGGCCTCGGCGTCGGCCCTGACGGGCCTGCCGGAGGACCTGCCCGTCGTCGCAGGGGCGGTCGACGCCTGGGTGGAGGCCCTCGGCGCCGGCGTGCGCCGACCCGGTGACCTCATGCTCATGTACGGCTCGACGAGCTTCGCCGTCCAGGTCTCACCCGGCCTGCGCCGCCGGCCGCCCCTCTGGGCCACCTGCGGCCTCGACGAGGGCACCTACACGCTGTCGGGCGGCACCGCGACGGCGGGCAGCCTCACGGCGTGGGTCCAGGACCTGACCGGCGGGGCGTCCTTCGAGGAGCTGGTGCGTGAGGCCGCGGGGATCGCGCCCGGCGCCGACGGGCTCCTCGTCCTGCCCTACCTGGCGGGCGAGCGGACCCCCGTCTTCGACCCCAGGGCCCGCGGGGTCGTCGCCGGGCTCACTCTCCGCCACGGGCGGGGGCACCTCTACCGGGCCGCCCTCGAGGGGATCGCCCTCGGCGTCGCCCAGGTCCTCGACCTCTTCGACGACGCCGCCGGGGCCAGCCGGCCGGTCGTCGCCGTGGGCGGGGGAACCCGCGGAGGGCTGTGGACCCAGATCACGAGCGACGTCACCGGCCGGGCCCAGGTCGTGCCGGAGGAGGCCATCGGGGCGTCCTACGGCGCGGCGCTCCTGGCGGCCGAGGGCGTCGGGCTCGTCCCTCGCGGGACCGACTGGTCGCGCCCCGGTCGGCTGGTCGAGCCCGACCCGGCTCTGCGCGGCCTCTACGACGACCTGGCGGGCGCCTTCGCGTCCCTGTACCCGGCCACCCGGGAGGCCGTGGGAGTCCTGGCGGACGTCGACGAGAGCGGGAGCACGCAGCCTGGCGCCGGCGTCCCCGCCGGCGCCCGCGAGCTGGGGCGCCTTGCGTGAAGGGACGCCCAGCACCATCGTGCTCGCGTCGGGACCTGTCACCGGCGCGCAGCACCCCAGGCCAGCCACCAGAGCCGGTCACGACCGGCCGCGAGCGAGCGGAGACGCGATGACGCGCCTGCACGACGACCCCGCCACCTTCAGCGAGGACGCCCTCGCCGGCTTCCTCGACGCGCACGTCGGGCGCGTCGTCGGGGTGCCCGGGGGCGTGGTCCGCGCCCGGGCGACGCGCGAGGGCAAGGTCGCCGTCGTCGTCGGCGGCGGGTCCGGCCACTACCCGGCGTTCTGCGGCGTCGTCGGGCCCGGGTACGCCGACGGCGCCGTCGTCGGCAACGTCTTCACGTCGCCGTCGGCCACCGAGGCCGCCGCCGTGAGCCGCGCGGCGCACGGCGGGGGCGGCGTGCTCCTCACCACGGGCAACTACGCGGGCGACGTCCTCAACTTCGGCCTCGCCGTCGAGCACCTGCGCGCCGAGGGCGTGGACGCGCGGTACGTGGCCGTCACGGACGACGTCGCGAGCGCCGGCGGGGACGAGGTGGCCAAGCGCCGCGGCATCGCGGGCGACGTCACCGTCTTCAAGTGCGCCTGCGCCGCGGCCGAGGAGGGCCTCGACCTCGACGGCGTGGAGGAGGCGGCGCGGCGGGCCAACGACCGCACGCGCAGCCTCGGGGTGGCCTTCACGGGCTGCACGCTGCCCGGGGCGGACGCGCCGCTGTTCACCGTGCCCGAGGGCGTCATGAGCGTCGGGCTCGGCATCCACGGCGAGCCGGGCGTCTCCGACGAGGACATGCCGACCGCCGCCGAGCTGGCGGCCCGCCTCGTCGACGGCGTGCTGGCCGAGGCGCCCGAGGACCTCGGGGAGGGGCCGCGCCGCGTCGCCGCCGTCCTCAACGGGCTCGGCACCGTGAAGTACGAGGAGCTCTTCGTCCTCTGGAGGACGGTGGCGCGCCTGCTGCGGGAGGCGGGCCTCGAGGTCGTCGAGCCCGAGGTCGGCGAGCTCGTCACGAGCCTCGACATGGGCGGCGTCTCCCTCACGCTCATGTGGCTCGACGAGGACCTCGAGCGCTGGTGGCGCGCGCCGGCGGACTCCCCGGCCTATCGCAAGGGCTCCACCGACGACCTCGAGCAGGGTCCGGAGCGCTCGGCCGAGGAGGCCGCCGCGGCGTCCGCGCCGCCGCCGGAGGAGGCCTCGCGCGGCTCTGAGGAGTCCCGCGCCCTCGTGCCCGACGTCGTCCGCGGCGCCGAGGCGGTGGTGGCGGAGATGGCCGGCGCCGAGGACGAGCTGGGCCGCATCGACGCCGTCGCCGGCGACGGCGACCACGGCCGCGGGATGGTGCGTGGCAGCCGCGCCGCCCTCGACGCCGCCCGGGAGGCGCAGGAGCAGGGCCGCGGGACCGGCGGCGCCGTCCGTGCGGCGGGCGCCGCCTGGGCCGACCGCGCCGGCGGCACGAGCGGCGTGCTGTGGGGGGCGGCCCTGACCGCCGTCGGCGCCCGGCTGGGCGACGAGGCCCGCCCGGGCGCGGCGGACGTCGTCGACGCCGTCGACGCCGGCATGGACGTCCTGCTGCGGCTCGGCGGCGCGTCGGTGGGCGACAAGACGATGCTCGACGCCATCGAGCCCTTCCGCACCGCGCTGCGCCAGCGCGTGGAGGCCGGCGACGACCTCGCCACCGCGTGGGACGCCGCGGCGACGTCGGCGGAGGAGGCCGCGACGGCGACGGCCGACCTCCGCCCGAGGGTGGGGCGCGCGCGGCCGCTGGCCGAGCGGAGCCTCGGCACCCCGGACGCCGGGGCGACCTCCTTCGGCATGGTCGCCCGCACCCTCGCCGGGGTGCTGCGCGGCTGAGCCGGGGCGGGCCCGCGCCGGCGACCGGGGGCGTCCGTCGTCGGGGGCAGGCGTGGTCAGGGGCATGCGTGGTCGGGGTGCCGCGTTGGCCCAGCAGGACACGGACGCCGGACCGGACCCGGTCCGGACACGACGAGCGGAGGAGGAGCTGTGGCGGAGCAGGGCTGGAGGGTCGTCGTCGGGGCCGACGACGCGGGCGTGCAGTACAAGGACGCGCTCAAGGCGGACCTGGAGGCGGACGAGCGCGTCGCCGAGGTGGTCGACGTCGGTGTCAACGGCGACGACAGCACGGCCTACCCGCACGTGGCGGTCGAGGCCGCGCGTCGGGTGGCGGACGGGCGCGCCGACCGCGCGCTGCTCGTCTGCGGGACCGGGCTGGGGGTCGCCATCAGCGCCAACAAGGTGCCCGGCGTCCGGGCGGTGACGGCGCACGACGGCTTCTCCGTCGAGCGCGCCGTGATGTCGAACGACGCCCAGGTGCTGTGCCTCGGCCAGCGGGTCGTCGGCCTGGAGCTGGCGCGCCGGCTCGCCAAGGAGTGGCTGGGCTACCGCTTCGACCCGTCGTCGGCCTCGGCCGAGAAGGTCGAGGCCATCCGCGGCTACGAGCGGGAGACCGCGTCCCTGGCCACCGAGCGCGACGTCGACCTGGCCCGCTGCGACTGACCGGCCCGCTGGACCAGGACGGGGCCGCCCCGCCGAGCAGGTGCTCGGCGGGGCGGCCCCGTCCTCGCGTCCGGACGCGGCGCGACCGCCGCGTCAGCAGGCGGTGAGGGCCTGCGGCGCCCGGCTCCAGGCGGCGACGAGCGCCGCGGCGGTCGGGGCGCCCGCGCCGACGGTGACGTTGGTGTCGACGCCCGTGCTCGTGAGGGCGACGACGGTGCCGTCGGCGAGGAGCCACGGGCCGCCGCTGGCCCCCGGCGAGGTCTGCACGTCGCTCTGCACCGCGTCGGTGAGGGCGGCGCCGCCGACGCCGGCGAAGGCCGGCAGCACGGAGGACACCGTGCCCAGCTGCAGGCTCTGGCCCAGGCCGGAGGCGAAGCCGACGAGCGCGTGGGGCGTGCCGACGGGCGGGAGCTCCGTGGCGAGGGGGAGCGCCAGCCCGGGGTGCTCGGTGGGCAGGCGCAGGAGCGCCACGTCCTGCGCGACGTCGAGCCCGACGACCTCCGCCGTCTCGTACCGGCCGCCCACGACCACGCCGAGGGAGGCCGCGTCCTCGACGACGTGCGCGGCCGTCGCGAGCAGGTCGGCGCCGACGAAGAAGGCCGTGCCGGTGGAGGCGTCGCCGGGCGCGCAGCCCTCCCGGGAGACCTGCACGACCGAGCCCTCCACCGCGCGGTACAGGGCCGCCCAGTCCGGGGCCGCGGGGCTGCTCGCCGGGGCGGGCGCCGGCGCGACGGACCGCTCCGCCGCCACCCGCGCGGACGCGGGGACGGCCGCAGGCGAGGAGGACGCGGCGCGGGCCGGGGCCACGGGCGCCGCGGCCACCGCGGCCACGGTCGCCGCCGTGGCCGTCCGCTCCTCCTCGAGCGCCCAGCGGGGGGCGGGGGCGCGGTAGACGCGCTCGAGCGAGGCCTCGGCGGTGCGGCCGGGCAGGTCGCCCGCGACCGCCCGGAGCTGCACCAGCACGCCGTCGCCCGGCACCACGCCCGCGAGGCGGGAGGACCGTGCGGCCGCGTCGAGGACGACCGCCGGGGCGTCGTCGACGAAGAGCTCGTAGCCCGTCACCACGGCTCCCGGTCCCTCGGGGGCCTCCCACGTGGCCACGACGGCGTCCCCGTCGGCGTGCAGGGCGAGCGCGCGGGGGGCCTCCGGCCGGGCGGTCGCCGCCACCGGGGCGATGCGCGGGGCGGCCTGCACCACGACCGGCGCGTCGACCGCGGCCACCGGGCCCGGCGCCGCGGCGGCGCAGCCCGTGAGGACGAGGCCCACGGCGAAGGACGCGACGAGGGCGGCGGTCGAGCGGCAGGTGCGGGAGCGGGCCATGAGGGTGTCCTTCGTCGGCGAGGGGCAGTGGTTGAAGCGTCACCTACCGTTCGCGGTCCGGCGAGGGGTGGACGGGGGCGTGCCTCGGACGGCCGCACCCGGACGGGTCACGGCCCTGGGGTCGACGGCGCCCGTGCCGAGGGGCCGCCCTCCCCCCCGTGCGCGGACCCGGCGGTGCCCCCGGCGCGGCGCCGTGCGGCACCTCCGGTCCGGCGCCCGTGGCGCCTCCGGCGCGGGGGCGCGTAACCTCGTCCCCACGGCGTCGACCCGGCCATCACCGGCGAGCCCCCGGAAGAACAGGCGCCCCGCGGGCGCCCCAGTAGAACCGGGCGGGACCAGCCCGTCATCGCTGGAGAAGGAGCGGCGCTCCGCCCCACCGGGGCGGGGCGCAAGCGAGGTGGTACCGCGGGTGCCCGGCCGGACGCCGGACGCTCGTCCTCGCGGTCCGGAGCGCACGCGCGTGCGCCCGGGGCGAGGAGGTCCCGCGATGACCACGGCCGAGGCCACCGGGCCGGACGAGAGCACCGGCCCGGGGGAGAGCACCGGCACCCCCGCGTCTGCGCGGGGCGTCTACCCGCTCGCGTCCGCCGGGCGCACCGGAGCGGGGGGCGGGGTGCCGGCGTCGCCGTCGCTGCCCGACCTCGAGCGGCGCGTGCTGGACCACTGGGCCGAGGACGGCACCTTCCGCGCCAGCGTCGAGCAGCGGCCGGCGGGCGAGGACGGCGCCAACGAGTACGTCTTCTACGACGGGCCCCCCTTCGCCAACGGCCTGCCGCACTACGGCCACCTGCTCACGGGGTACGTGAAGGACGTCGTCCCCCGCTACCAGACGATGCGCGGGCGCCGGGTCGAGCGCCGCTTCGGCTGGGACTGCCACGGGCTGCCCGCCGAGCTCGAGGCGGAGCGGCAGCTCGGCATCGGCGGCAAGCGCGACGTGCTCGAGATGGGCATCGAGGTCTTCAACGAGGCGTGCCGCTCGAGCGTCCTGCGCTACACCGACGAGTGGCAGGAGTACGTCACCCGCCAGGCCCGCTGGGTCGACTTCGACCACGACTACAAGACCCTGGACCTCTCGTACATGGAGAGCGTCATGTGGGCCTTCAAGACGCTCCACGACAAGGGCCTCGTCTACGAGGGGCAGCGCGTGCTGCCGTACTGCTGGCGCGACGAGACGCCGCTGTCGAACCACGAGCTGCGGATGGACGACGACGTCTACCAGCAGCGGCAGGACCCGGCGGTGACGGTCTGGTTCGGCCTCGAGACCGGTGAGCGCCTGCTCGCCTGGACCACGACGCCGTGGACGCTGCCGAGCAACCTCGCCGTCGCCGTGGGGCCCGACGTCGACTACGTCGTCGTCGAGGCCGGCCCCGGGGCGGCGGACGGCGGCGCGGGGGAGCGGTACGTGCTCGCGGAGGCGCGGCTGGCCTCCTACGCCGAGGCCCTCGACCTCGGGGACGACCCGGCCGCACGCGTCGTCCAGAGGCTGCGCGGCGCCGACCTGGTCGGCCGCCGCTACGCGCCGCTGTTCGACTACCTGTCCGACGCGGACGTCTTCGGCACGGAGCGCGCGTTCGTCGTCGTCCCCAGCGACCACGTGACGACCGAGGACGGCACCGGCGTGGTGCACATGGCGCCCGCGTACGGCGAGGACGACCAGCGGGTCTGCGCCGAGCACGGCATCCCGGTCGTCCTCACGGTCGACGACCGCGCGCGCTTCACCTCCGTGGTGCCCGACTTCGAGGGCCAGCACGTCTTCGAGGCCAACACGCCCATCACCCGCGCGCTGCGCGAGCGCGGCCGCGTGCTGCGCGCCGACTCCTACGTGCACTCCTACCCGCACTGCTGGCGCTGCCGGAACCCGCTGATCTACCGCGCCGTCTCGTCGTGGTTCGTCGAGGTGACGAAGGTCCGGGACCGGATGGTCGAGCTCAACCAGCAGGTCGAGTGGGTGCCCGGCCACGTCAAGGACGGCCAGTTCGGCAAGTGGCTCCAGGGCGCCCGCGACTGGTCGATCAGCCGCAACCGCTTCTGGGGCAGCCCCCTCCCCGTGTGGGTCTCGGACGACCCGGCGCACCCGCGCACCGACGTCTACGGCTCGCTCGACGAGCTGGAGCGCGACTTCGGCGTCCGCCCGACCGACCTGCACCGCCCGTTCGTCGACGAGCTGACCCGGCCGAACCCCGACGACCCCACGGGCCGGTCGACGATGCGCCGGGTGCCCGACGTCCTCGACGTCTGGTTCGACTCCGGGTCGATGCCCTTCGCCCAGGTGCACGCGCCGTTCGAGGACGGGGAGTGGTTCGACTCCCACTTCCCGGGCGACTTCGTCGTCGAGTACATCGGTCAGACGCGCGGCTGGTTCTACACGATGCACGTGCTGGCGACGGCGCTGTTCGACCGCCCGGCGTTCCGGCGCGTGGTGAGCCACGGGATCGTCCTCGGCGACGACGGCCAGAAGATGTCGAAGAGCCTGCGCAACTACCCCGACGTCGGCGAGGTCTTCGCCCGCGACGGCTCCGACGCCATGCGCTGGTTCCTCATGGCCTCGCCGGTGCTGCGCGGGGGCAACCTCGTCGTCACCGAGGCGGGGATCCGCGAGGGCGTGCGCGCCGTGCTCCTGCCGCTGTGGAACGCGTGGTCCTTCCTCGCGCTCTACGCCGGCTCGGCCGACGGCGGGGCCGGGCGCGTGGCGCGCCTGGACGCCCCGGCCTCGGAGGACCTCCTCGACCGGTACGTCGTCGCCCGGACGGCGGCGCTCGTCGACGACGTCACCGCGGCGCTCGACGTCGTCGACGTCGCGGGCGCCTGCGAGGCGGTGCGCGAGTACGTCGACGTCCTCACCAACTGGTACGTGCGCCGCTCGCGGGCGCGCTTCTGGGGCGAGGACCCGGCGGCCATGGACACCCTGGCGCGGGTGCTCGAGGTCGTCTGCCGGGTGGCCGCGCCGCTGCTGCCGCTGACGACGGAGGAGGTCTGGCGGGGCCTCACCGGTGGGCGCAGCGTGCACCTGGAGGACTGGCCCGTCCCGGGCCCGCGCGAGGAGGGGGGCCACGGCCTGGCGCACGACCCCGACCTCGTGGCGGCGATGGACCGGGTGCGCGCGGTCTGCTCCGCGGCGTCGTCGCTGCGCAAGGCGCACGGGCTGCGCACGCGCCTGCCGCTCGCGCGCCTCGAGGTCGTCGTCGACGACCCGGCGTCGCTCGAGCCCTTCGCCGACGTCGTGCGCGACGAGGTCAACGTGCGGGAGGTCGTGCTGCGCAGCACCGCCGACGCGGGGGGCGGCGTCGTCGAGCGCGTCGTCGTCAGCGCCCGGGCCGCCGGCCCGCGGCTCGGGAAGCAGGTGCAGGTGGCGCTGCGCGCCGCCAAGGCCGGCGACGTCGAGGTCGGCGACGACGGGTCCGTCGTCGCCGGCGGGATCGCCCTGCAGGAGGGGGAGTACGAGGTGCAGCGGGTCGTGGGGGAGCAGGCCGCCGGCACGGCGGCGCAGGTGCTGCCCGGCCGGGCGGGCTGGGTCGTGCTGGCGACGGAGGTGACGCCCGAGCTCGCCGCCGAGGGCGTGGCGCGCGACGTCGTCCGGCTCGTGCAGCAGGCGCGGCGCGACGCCGGCCTCGCCGTCGGCACGCGGATCCGGCTCACGGTGGTCGGGGACGAGCCGGTCTGGGAGGCGGTCATGGCCCACCAGGGGCTGGTCATGGGGGAGGTGCTCGCCGACAGCGTCGGCGCCGTCACCTTCGCCGCGGCGCGCGAGCTCGGGGGCGCCGCCGGCGACCTCGCGGACGCGGCCGCGGACCCGACGGGGGGCGTGAGCGACGGGACCGCCGGCGACGGCGCCCGCGTGCGCGTCCGGGTGGAGGCCCGGTGAGCGCCGGGAGCGGCCCCGGCCGCACGCCCGCGGAGCGGCTGCGCGCCGCGCACGCCGAGCTGCTCTCCCGCACGCCCGAGAACGCGGTGCAGCCGCGGCTCGACCCGGTGCGCCGGGCGCTGGAGCTCCTCGGCGACCCGCACCGGGCCTACCCGGTGGTGCACGTCGGCGGCACGAACGGCAAGACCTCGACCGCGCGCATCGCCGAGCGGCTGCTGCGGGAGCACGACCTGCGCACCGGGCGCTTCACCAGCCCGCACCTGCACAGCGTCACCGAGCGCATCAGCGTCGACGGCCTGCCCCTGGCCGACGACGCCTTCGCCGACCTCCACGAGGACGTCGCCCCCTACCTCGCCCTCGTCGACGGCGAGCTGCGGACGGCGGGCGAGGTGCCGCTCACGTACTTCGAGGCGCTCGCCGTCATGGCCTTCGCCGCCTTCGCCGAGGCGCCGGTCGACGTCGCCGTCGTCGAGGTCGGGCTGGGCGGGACCTGGGACGCGACGAACGTCGTCGAGTCGGCGGTGCAGGTGATCACGCCGATCTCGCTGGACCACACGGAGCTGCTCGGCGACACGGTCGAGGACATCGCCCGCGAGAAGGCGGGCATCCTGCGGCGGGACGCCATCGCGGTCGTCGGCCTGCAGCCCGACGGCGCGGGCGAGGTGCTCGGCGAGCGGGCGGCCGAGCTGCGCACGCGCGTCGTCCGCGAGGGCGAGCACTTCGCCCTGGCCGGCCGCTCGGTCGCCGTCGGCGGCCAGCTCGTCGCCGTCCAGGGGCTGGCCGCGCGCTACGAGGACGTCTTCCTGCCGCTGCACGGCGCCCACCAGGCGCACAACGCGGCGCTCGCCGTCGTCGCCGTGGAGGCGCTGCTCGGCGGCGGCGAGCGCGCCCTCGACGGCGGCCTGCTCGAGGCCGCCCTCGGCGACGTCGCCTCGCCCGGCCGCCTGGAGGTGCTCCGCCCCTCGCCGCTCGTGCTGGCGGACGCCGCCCACAACGCCGCCGGCGTCGCGACGCTCGTCGACGCGCTCGAGGAGGCCTTCGCCGTCCGCCACGGCGTCGGCGTCGTCGGGGTGCTCGAGGGCAAGGACGCCGAGGGGATCCTCGCGCTGCTGGAGCCGGCGCTCGAGGAGGTCGTCGTCACGCGCTCCTCCTCGCCGCGCGCCGTGGACGTCGAGGTCCTCGCCGGCATCGCCCGCGACGTCTTCGGCGAGGACCGCGTGCACGTCGCCGAGCGGCTCGACGAGGCCATCGCGACCGCCGTCGACCTCGCCGACGTCGGCGGCGGCGGGTCCGGCGGGGTCCTCGTCACGGGCTCGGTCACGGTGGCCGCCGAGGCGCGACAGCTCCTGGGGGCGGCCGCCGTCGACGCGCCCGGGCGCTCGCGCGGCGCCGGGCCCGCGGCGGGCGGCGAGGACGAGGGCGACGGCGGGCCCGGGGACGAGCGCGAGCCGCTCGACATCCTCGGCTACCCGCTGGACCTCGACGGCGACGAGGACGCGGGGCGGCTCGGCGTCGACCCCGACCCCGAGGACGACCCGGGCGACGGACCGCTCGGCGGGGCGCGGTGACCGCCCGCCTCGCCGCCTCGGTGCTCGTCCTCGAGGCGTTCCTCGTCTTCTTCGCCGTCCTCGCCGCCTCGCAGCTCTCGGACGCCCCGGCCGGCCTCGTCTGGGGCGGCGGCCTCGGGCTGGCCGTCGTGCTGCTGCTGGCGTCCGGGCTCGTGCGGCGGCCGTGGGGCATCGCGCTCGGGTGGGTGCTGCAGGCGGTCGTCGTGCTCGGCGGCCTCGTGCTGCCGGCGATGTTCGCCCTCGGCGCCCTCTTCGCCGTCCTGTGGTTCGCCATGATCCGCCTCGGCCGGAAGGTGGAGCGCGACCGCGCCGCCTTCGTCGAGCGCTGGGGGCACCCCGACACGTGGGACGACGGGCAGCCGCCGGCCGGGGCCCCCACGCGGGGCTGAGCGGCGCCCGCGGGTCCAGGGGCNCGACATCGTCCGGCCCATCTCGCTGCTGGGCTGAGCCCGACCTCCGGACCGTCCGCGCGGCTCCTCGCCGGGGGCGGTGGTCGCGCGCGCGAGCTGCTGGGTCAGGTGTCGGGGTGGTCCGCGGTCGTCGCGTGGTCGGGAGGGCGCGACCCGGGTGCCTCCACGGGCACTGGCTACGCGCGTGGTCGGGGCTCACGCCCCGGCCACGCTGCTCGCCTGACGTGCCCGGGTCGCACCCGGCCCCCCGCCGCTCCCATCACCTCGGGCGTCGCCGCAGGCCCGTCCGACCTGGCGACGGCCGTCCGCCGTCGTCGACGTCCCGCGCCCGACGGCGACGACGAGGGCCGGGCCGGGGGCGGTCGCTAGGCTCCGCGGCGGCCCGGCGTCCGCCGCGGCCGCCGCCGCGCCGGGCGACCGGCCGACGACCGGAGGACTCCCCATGGCCGACCAGCAGCAGACCCCCGAGGACCAGCCGGAGCGCACGCTCGTGCTCGTCAAGCCCGACGGCGTCGCCCGCGGTCTCGTCGGGGAGGTGCTGCGCCGGGTGGAGGCCAAGGGCTACCGCCTCGTGGCGCTCGACCTGCGCACGCCCGCGCGCGAGGTCCTCGCCCAGCACTACGCCGAGCACGAGGGCAAGCCCTTCTACGAGCCGCTGGTCGCCTTCATGTCCTCCGGGCCGGTGGCGGCGGTCGTCGTCGAGGGGCAGCGGTGCGTCGAGGGCTTCCGCAGCCTCGCCGGCGCGACCGAGCCGACCGCGGCCGCGCCCGGCACCATCCGCGGCGACCTGGGCCGCGACTGGGGCCTCGCCGTCCAGCAGAACCTCGTGCACGGCTCGGACTCCCCGGAGTCGGCCGCCCGCGAGATCGCCCTTTGGTTCCCGGGCTCCTGAGGGCCGGGCGTGACGGCCCGGTGACGGGCGGCCGCGGGCCCGACGGGCCGGGCGGCCGCCCCGTCGCGGGGTAGCCTTCCCGCGTCCACCGCCCCCGTCCGTCGGGAGTCCGCATGCCCCCCGCCGACACCACGGCCGACGACACCACGGCCGTCGACAGCACGGCCTCCGGCGCCCCGGCGCTGCCCGAGGCGCTCGACGCGGCGGCGGCGCGCACGGCCCGCGACGGCCGCTCGGTGCTGCACCGCCTCGAGGCGCTGCTGCCGCGCGTCAGCAAGCCCGTCCAGTACGTCGGCGGCGAGCTCAACGCCACCACGAAGGAGTGGGACTGCGCCGGCCCCGCCACGGTGCGCTGGGCCCTCATGTACCCCGACGCCTACGAGGTCGGCGTGCCCAACCAGGGCGTGATGATCCTCTACGAGGTGCTCAACGAGCGGGCCGACGCCCTGGCCGAGCGCACCTACGCGGTGTGGCCGGACCTCGAGGCGCTCATGCGCGAGCACGACGTCCCGCAGTTCACCGTGGACGGGCACCGCCCGGTGGGCGACTTCGACCTCCTGGGCGTCTCCTTCGCCACCGAGCTCGGGTACACCAACCTGCTCACGGCGCTCGACCTCGCCGGCGTGCCCCTGCGCAGCGCCGAGCGCACCGAGGAGCACCCGCTCGTCGTCGCGGGCGGCCACGCCGCCTTCAACCCCGAGCCGGTCGCCGACTTCCTCGACGCCGTCGTGCTCGGTGACGGCGAGCAGGCCGTGCTCGCCGTCACCGACCTCGTGCGCGCCTTCAAGGAGGAGGGCTCGCCGGGCGGCCGGGAGGAGCTGCTGCTGCGCCTCGCGCGCTCCGGCGTCGTCTACGTGCCGCGCTTCTACGACGTCGCCTACGGCGAGGACGGGGCGCTCGCGTCCGTCGCGCCGAACCGCGACGGCGTGCCGTGGCGCGTCGTCAAGCACACGGTCATGGACCTCGACGCCTGGCCGTACCCCAAGCAGCCGCTCGTGCCGCTGGCCGAGAGCGTCCACGAGCGCATGAGCGTGGAGATCTTCCGCGGGTGCACGCGCGGCTGCCGCTTCTGCCAGGCCGGGATGATCACGCGGCCGGTGCGCGAGCGCTCCGCCGAGGGCATCGGCGCCATGGTGCAGAAGGGCCTCGAGGCCACCGGCTTCGAGGAGGTCGGGCTGCTGTCCCTGTCCTCGGCCGACCACAGCGAGATCGCCGAGGTCACCAAGGGCCTCGCCGACCGGTACGAGGGCACCGAGACGGGCCTGTCCCTGCCGAGCACGCGGGTCGACGCGTTCAACATCGAGCTCGCCAACGAGCTCTCGCGGAACGGGCGCCGCTCCGGGCTGACCTTCGCGCCCGAGGGCGGCAGCGAGCGCCTGCGCCGCGTCATCAACAAGATGGTGAGCGAGGAGGACCTCATCGCCACCGTCGCCACGGCCTTCGCGAACGGCTGGCGGCAGGTCAAGCTCTACTTCATGTGCGGTCTCCCCACGGAGACCGACGAGGACGTGCTCCAGATCGCCGAGATGGCCAAGCGGGTCATCGCGACGGGCCGCCAGGTGTCCGGGCGCAGCGACATCCGCTGCACCGTGTCGATCGGCGGGTTCGTGCCGAAGCCGCACACGCCGTTCCAGTGGGCGCCGCAGCTCTCGCACGAGGAGACCGACGCCCGGCTGGCCAAGCTGCGCGACGCGATCCGCTCCGACCGCCGCTACGGCCGGGCCATCGGCTTCCGGTACCACGACGGCAAGCCCGGCGTCGTCGAGGGCCTCCTGTCCCGGGGCGACCGGCGGCTGGCCGACGTCGTCGAGGCGGTGTGGCGCGACGGCGGCCGCTTCGACGGCTGGAGCGAGCACTTCTCCTACGAGCGCTGGGAGCAGGTCGCGCAGCGCGTCCTCGCCGCCCACGGCCTCGACGTCGACTGGTACACGACCCGCGAGCGCGACCTCGACGAGGTCCTGCCGTGGGACCACCTGGACTCCGGCCTGGACAAGGACTGGCTCTGGGAGGACTGGCAGGAGGCCCTGTCGGGGGTCGAGGTCGACGACTGCCGCTGGACCCCGTGCTTCGACTGCGGCGTCTGCCCGACGACGGACACGAGCATCCAGGTCGGCCCCTCCGGCCGGCCGATGCTGCCGCTGAGCGTCGTGCGGGCCTCCGGGGTCCTCGAGGGCGCCGGCACCAGCGCGGGGGGCACCCCCTGAGCGCGGTGCGCATCCGCCCGGCCGTCCTGGAGGCGGCCGGGGACGTGGCGGCGCTGGCGCTGCTGCGCCGCGCGGCCGCCTCCGAGGCCGGGCCCGTGCCCGCCGACGACGACTTCGGCCGCCGCTTCACCGCGTGGGTCCGCGCGCAGGCGCACCAGCGCACCTTCTGGCTCGCGGAGTCGCGGGGCGGCGGGGAGCGGCCCGCCGGGATGCGGCTGCCGGTGGGCATGGTGGGCCTCACGCGCTACGAGCGACCGCCGCGCCCGGGCGAGCCGGTCACGACGGCCTGGGGCTACCTCGGCGGGCTCTTCGTCCTCCCGGACCACCGCGGCGGCGGCACCGGCGGCGCGCTCGTCGAGGCCGCCGTGGGGCACGCCCGGGAGGCCGGGCTCGTCCGCGTCGTGCTGTCCCCGGGCGGGTCGCGCGCGGCGCCCCTCTACCGCCGGCTCGGCTTCCGGGCGGCCAGCGAGCTGCTGGTGCACCCGCTCGAGCACGACGCCCCCGACGAGGACGAGCCCGCGGGCCTCGACGACCTCGTCCACCCGCTGGACCTGCACCCGCTCGACTGACGGCGCCCGGCCCGCTGGACGCGTCCCCGTCCGGCCGGGGCCTCCCGGGCGCCTCCCCGCCGCCACCCCCCGAAGGACCCCTGGAGCTCCGCCATGGCCAGCCGCACCCCCGAGGGACCGCCTCCGCCCCCCGCCGTCCAGCGGCTGCGCCTGCGCTACGCCCGTCGGGAGCGCTTGCGCTTCTCCAGCCACCGCGACTTCCAGCGCGCGCTGGAGCGGGCCCTGCGCCGCGCCGAGGTGCCCATGGCCTACTCGGCGGGCTTCTCCCCGCACCCCAAGGTCTCCTACGCGGGCGCGGCGCCCACCGGCTCGGCCAGCGAGGCCGAGTACGTCGAGATCGCCGTGACGGCGCGCTGCGACCCCGGGCGCCTGCGCGCCGCCCTCGACGCGGCGCTGCCCCCCGGCCTCGACGTCCTCGAGGTCGTCGAGGTGCCGCTGCACGGCGCCACGCCGCTCGCGGACCTGCTCGAGGCCGGCGTGTGGGAGGTGGCGCTGCCCGGCGTGGGTGACGACGACGCCCGGCGCGCCGTCGACGCCCTCCTCGCCACCGGGTCGGCCGAGGTCGAGCGGGTGACGACCAAGGGGCGGCGGGTCCTCGACGTGCGCCCCGCGGTGCTGCGCCTCGACGTCGTCGACCCCGCGTCCGCCGTCTCGACGACGGGCCGCGCCCTCGCCGCGTCCTCGGCGGCGGGCGGGGGGCCCTGTGCGATACTCCACCTGGTCGTCCGGCACGCCGCACCTGCCGTGCGACCCGACGACGTCCTCACCGCGCTCCGCGGGGTGTCCGACCTCGCGCCGCCGGAAGCGCCCCGCGCGACCCGGCTGGCGCAGGGGCCGCTCCTGGAGGGCGCGGCGGCCGTGGCGGATCCACTGGCCGCCGGACGAGGTGCCGTCGGCGTCTGAGCCCCACCGCGCGCGCTCACCGGAGCCCGCTGCGCGGCCCGGACGCACCCCACGACTTCCGTCGCCCCCGGGCGACGACGAAAGGCCCGCGCGAGCTGGTGCGGCGCGACGCGCGGCCCAGAACGGGAGCGCCCCCGTGGCACCGACCGACACCCCCGACCTGCCGACGGACACCGACGGCGGCACGTCGCCCGCCGCGCCGCCGCGCCGCCGCCGCGCCGCCTCACGGCCCGCCGGTCCGCCCTCCGCGGGCCCGGCGGCTCCCGCCTCGGGCCCGCCCGTGCCGGCCCCGACGGACGACGCCGCGCCGAGCGGGGCGTCGGCGGACGACCGGGCGACCGCCGAGCCGCCGGCGGCCGAGGAGGCGCCGGCGCCCGCCCGCCGTGCGCCGCGGCGCCGGGCCACCCGAGCCGCCTCGGCGCCGCAGCCCGTGGCGGACGGCGGCGCCGAGGCGGCCGCCGCCCCGGCCGACGCGTCCCCGCAGACCCCGGCGCCCGAGCCGGCGACCGAGGCCGAGCCGTCCTCCGGGCCGCAGCCGCCGGCCGAGGAGGAGGCGCCGGCGCCGAGAACCCGCCGTCGTCGGGCACCGCGCCGGGCCGCGGCCGCTCCGGAGCCGGACGCTGCGGGTGCGACCGAGGAGCCGAGCACGACCGGGGCGTCGGCCGGGACCGGTGACGCCGCGACGGCCGGGACGACCTCGACCGACGCCGCCCCGACCGACGCGGACGCGGCGGGTGCCGCCGCGCCGCGGCGTCGTCGCGCCTCCCGGGCGCGGGGCGGGAGCCGCAGCGCCGCGCAGGCGGCCCTGGCGGCCGAGCTCGCCGTCGCGCCGGGCGAGGCGGAGGAGACCCCCGGCGAGCCCTCGGTCGAGACCGCGGAGCGGGCGGAGACCGAGGCCGAGGAGACCTCGGCCGTGGCGCCCGAGCCCGGGCCCGGGACGGGCGACGCCGACGCGACGGACGCCGGCACGACGGGGGACGGCAGCACGGGCGCTGCCGCTGCGTCGTCGTCCGACGACGGGGACGCCACGGCCGCGCCGGTCGAGGCGCCCCCCGCGGCCGAGGGGGCCGTGGACGAGCAGACCCCGGAGGAGGAGGAGGCGGCGCCGTCGGTGCCCGCGGCCCTCTTCCAGGCGCCGGTCGTGGCGGTCGCCCCGGTGCGCCGTCGCCGGGCCGCGTCGCGGCCCGCGGGCCCGCCCGTCCACCTGGAGACCCCGCCGGCCCCCGACGCCGGTGCGGCGACGGCCGACCCCCCGGCCGACGGCGACGTCGTCGACGACGGGCCCGGCGCCGACCGTTCCACCGACGACCGCTCCACAGGCTCGGGGGCCGCTGCCGACGCGTCGACGACGACCGGGGCCACGGTCGAGGACGGGGAGCAGGAGGGGGCCACCGCGGCCTCCGGCCAGGACGCCGGCGCCGCCCTCGCCGCCGCCCTCGACGAGCTGGGCCAGGGGTCGCGCCGCGGGCGCTCGCGCCGCCGCCGCGGGGGTGACGACGCCGCGTCCGAGCCCGTCGACGACGGCGCGACGGCGCAGCAGCGCGACGAGGGCGACGACGAGGGGTCCGACGAGCAGGCCGAGGGCCGTGGCGGCGCCGGGGCCGACGACGAGCAGGGCGACGACGGGGGCCGTCGCCGCCGCCGTCGCGGCGGTCGCGGCCGCAAGCGCCGCTCCGGCGGCGACGACGAGCAGGGCGCCGGCGACGAGGCCGGCGCCGAGCGCTCCTCCGAGCAGGACGCCGGTGACGCCGACCAGGGCGAGCGGCGTCCCGGCCGGGGCCGCGACGGGTCCGACGACGCGTCCGGCGGGCAGGACGACGAGGGCCGTGACGACGACGCGGACCAGGGCGGGGACCAGGCCGAGGAGCAGGGCGGCTCGAGCCGTCGCCGTCGTCGCCGCCGCCGCAGCGGCTCGGGCGGGGACGCGGACGGCGGCGCCGGCTCCGAGGACGACCGCCAGCGCCGCCGCGCCGAGGAGGAGGTGACGGGCCTCAAGGGGTCCACCCGCCTCGAGGCCAAGCGCCAGCGCCGCCGGGACGGGCGCGACGGCGGGCGCCGCCGGCCGATCGTCACCGAGGCGGAGTTCCTCGCGCGCCGCGAGAGCGTCGAGCGGGTCATGGTCGTGCGCGAGCGCGGCGACCGGACGCAGATCGCCGTGCTCGAGGACGGCGTCCTCGTCGAGCACTACGTCGCCCGGCGCACGCAGACGTCCATGGTGGGCAACGTCTACCTGGGCAAGGTGCAGAACGTCCTCCCGAGCATGGAGGCCGCCTTCGTCGACGTGGGCCGCGGGCGCAACGCCGTCCTCTACGCCGGCGAGGTCGACTGGGACGCCGCGGGCCTGCAGGGCCAGCCGCGCCGCATCGAGCTGGCGCTCAAGGCCGGCGACCCGGTGCTCGTCCAGGTGACGAAGGACCCGGTGGGCCACAAGGGCGCCCGCCTGACGAGCCAGGTCTCGCTGCCCGGCCGCTACCTCGTCTACGTGCCCCACGGCTCGATGACGGGCATCAGCCGCAAGCTCCCCGACGTCGAGCGGGCGCGCCTCAAGAAGATCCTCAAGGCCGTGGTGCCCGAGGGCGCCGGCGTCATCGTCCGCACGGCGGCCGAGGGCGCGAGCGAGGAGGAGCTGCGCCGCGACGTCGAGCGCCTGCAGGAGCAGTGGGCCTCGATCGAGCGCCGCTCGACGTCGGTCGCCGCGCCGAACGCCCTGTCGACGGAGCCCGACCTCGCCGTGAAGGTCGTCCGCGACGTCTTCAACGAGGACTTCACCCGCCTCGTGGTCGAGGGCGACGACGCGTACGCGGTCGTCAGCGAGTACGTCGGCGGCGTGGCCCCCGACCTCGCCGACCGGGTCGTGCGCTCCGAGGACGCCGACGTGTTCGCCACCTACCGGGTCGACGAGCAGATCGCGAAGGCGCTCGACCGCAAGGTGTGGCTGCCGAGCGGCGGGTCGCTCGTCATCGACCGCACCGAGGCGATGACGGTCGTCGACGTCAACACCGGCAAGTTCACGGGCGCCGGCGGCAACCTCGAGGAGACCGTCACCCGGAACAACCTCGAGGCCGCCGAGGAGGTCGTGCGCCAGCTCCGGCTGCGCGACATCGGCGGGATCATCGTCGTGGACTTCATCGACATGGTCCTCGAGAGCAACCGCGACCTCGTCCTGCGGCGCCTCGTCGAGTGCCTCGGGCGCGACCGCACCAAGCACCAGGTCGCCGAGGTCACCTCGCTGGGTCTCGTGCAGATGACCCGCAAGCGGGTGGGCCAGGGCCTCATCGACGTCTTCAGCGAGCCGTGCGAGCACTGCGGCGGCCGCGGCGTCCTCCTCCACGAGGAGCCGCTCACCGGGAAGGGCGGCGACGACGCCGGCGCTCGCGGCGGTCGCCGCGGTGGCGGCCAGCAGGACGGGGAGAGCGAGCGGGACGGCGGGGACGGCGGCGGCCGCTCGCGCCGCTCGCGCCGGGGCCGCAGCGGCGCGGGCGAGGGCGAGGCGCCGGCTGCGGCCGACGCCGCCCCGGAGCCGGCCGAGGCGCCCGACGAGGCGGGCCGGCGCGCGGCGTCGGCCCGCGAGGTGGCCGAGGCGATCGCCCGCGTGGCCCGCGCGTCCCGGCACGAGCACGAGGCCGCCGTGGCCGTGGCCGAGCAGGAGGGCGGCGCCGCCGACGCCGCGCAGGCCGCGGCCGTCGTCGAGGCGGCCGTCGGGGCGGTGCGCGAGCGGTCCGCCGAGGAGGCGCCCGAGCCGGCGACCTCGGCCTCCGCGGAGGCGCCGACCTCCGGGCCCGCGGACGGCGCTCCCGACGCCGCCGCCGCGGCGGACGACGCGACGCCCGCGCCGGAGACGCCGTCCGTGCAGGACGAGCCGGTCGCGGCCCCGCGGAAGCGGACGCGCCGGGGAGCGCGCCGCGCCGCGGGCCCGGTGGGCGGTGCCGCGGCGGCCTCCGCGGGGGCGGACGAGCCGGTGGTGGGCACCCGGGAGGTGGCCGACCCGGCGGTCGGCGCCCAGGAGGTCGGCACCCAGGAGCCGGACCTCGACCGGGCCGGGGCGGCCGTCGAGGAGGCGGCGCCGACGTCCGACGCGGCGCCGTCCCCGTCGGGGGCGCGGGGGGAGGCCCCGGCGGAGGACGGCGCGTCGCAGGAGGCCGCGTCCGACGAGCCGGTGCCCGACGAGCCGGTGTCCGACGAGCCGGAGCCGGGCGACCGCTGACGCACGGCACGGGGCCCGCCGCACGGCGTGCCCCGTGCCCCGGCGCGGCGCGCCGCGGGCCCCGGGTTTGACCCCCTCGCCGCGCCGTCCGTACTCTTGCCCCCGGCGCACCACCGGTGCGCCCAGCGCCGTGCGCGCCCCGAGCCCCCGCAGCCGCGGGGGAGCGGTCCCGGTCCGCCAGGTCCTCGCGACCGGGTGGCCGCGCCGACCGCGCCCGAGCAGCAGATGCAGCCGTTCCGCCGGTCACCGACCGGTCGACGTCAGGAGAGTCCCGTGGTGTACGCGATCGTCCGCGCCGGTGGCCGGCAGGAGAAGGTGTCGGTGGGCAGCGAGCTGCTCATCGACCGGGTCGGCGGCGGCACCCCCGCGGCGGGCACCACGCTCCAGCTGGCGCCCCTCCTGCTCGTCGACGGCGCGACCGTCACGAGCGAGGCCTCCGCCCTGTCGGGCGTCACGGTGACCGCCGAGGTCGTCGACGAGGTCAAGGGCCCCAAGATCACGATCCTGCGGTACAAGAACAAGACGGGTTACCGCAAGCGCCAGGGCCACCGCCAGAAGCACACCCGGGTGCGCATCACCGCGATCGACAGCTGACGGTCGCGGCGGCTCCGCCGCCGCTCCCGCAGCAGCACCGGCGCCCCCGCGCGCCACCCCCCGACCCACCACCGGAGCCCACCACCGGGGCCCCTCGCCGACGGAGGCACAGCCATGGCACACAAGAAGGGCGCGAGCTCCAGCCGCAACGGCCGCGACTCGAACGCGCAGCGACTCGGCGTCAAGCGCTTCGGCGGCGAGCAGGTCACGGCCGGCTCGATCATCGTGCGCCAGCGCGGCACCCACTTCCACCCGGGCGACAACGTCGGCCGCGGCAAGGACGACACCCTCTTCGCCCTCACGCCGGGCGCGGTCCTCTTCGGCACCCGCCGCGGCCGTCGCNACGCTGCCCCCGCGGCCGCCGTTGCCACCGTCGGGCCCGCCGAGGGGCTTGAACTTCTCCCGGTGGACGGACGTGCAGCCGTGCCCCCCGCTGCCGCCCGCCACGTGCAGGACGACGCGGTCCACGAACATCGGCACGGGGGCCTCCTGGCTCCGGCGGGCCCCGCGGTCGGGGGCGCGCTCTGGGTGCTGCGGTGCGGGGCGTCCGGCGGGGGCCGGACGCGCGAGAGGGGTGAGCCGGCCGGCTCACCCCTCTCGCGCGTCCGGCCCCCGCCGGACGCCCCGCACCGCAGCACCCAGAGCGCGCCCCCGACCGCGGGGCCCGCCGGAGCCAGGAGGCCCCCGTGCCGATGTTCGTGGACCGCGTCGTCCTGCACGTGGCGGGCGGCAGCGGGGGGCACGGCTGCACGTCCGTCCACCGGGAGAAGTTCAAGCCCCTCGGCGGGCCCGACGGTGGCAACGGCGGCCGCGGGGGCAGCGTCCGCCTCGTCGTGGACGCGTCGACGACGACGCTGCTCGAGTACCACCACGCCCCGCACCGCGTCGCCGCGAACGGCCGCCCCGGCATGGGGTCCCACCGCCACGGCGCGGCGGGGGAGGACCTCGTCCTGCGCGTGCCGCCCGGCACGGTCGTCAAGGACGCGGCCGACGGCTCCCTGCTGGCCGACCTCGTGCACGTCGGCACCGACGTCGAGCTGGCCCCCGGCGGCGCCGGCGGCCTCGGCAACGCCGCCCTGGCGACCACCCGCCGCAAGGCGCCCGGCTTCGCCCTGCTCGGCGAGCCCGGCTGGTCGGGCGACGTGGTCCTCGAGCTCAAGTCCCTCGCCGACGTCGCCCTCGTGGGCTTCCCCAGCGCGGGCAAGTCCAGCCTCGTCGGAGCCCTGTCCGCGGCCAAGCCGAAGATCGCCGACTACCCCTTCACGACCCTGGTGCCCAACCTCGGCGTCGTCGTGGCCGGGGACGAGCGCTTCGTCGTCGCCGACGTGCCCGGCCTCGTCGAGGGCGCCAGCGAGGGCAAGGGCCTCGGCCTGCAGTTCCTGCGGCACGTCGAGCGCACGGCCGCGATCGTCCACGTCCTCGACTGCGCCACGCTCGAGCCGGGCCGCGACCCCCTGAGCGACCTCGAGACCATCGAGGCCGAGCTGGCCCGCTACGCCGTGGACCTCACGGCCACGGGCGAGCCGGGGCTCCCGCTCGAGGAGCGGCCGGTGCTCGTCGTGCTCAACAAGGTCGACGTCCCCGAGGCGCGCGAGCTCGCCGACTTCGTGCGCCCCGAGCTCGAGGCGCGCGGCCACGAGGTGCTCGAGGTCTCGGCGGCCTCCCGCGAGGGGCTGCGCGAGCTGTCCTTCGCCATGGCCGCCCTCGTGCGCCGGGCGCGGGCCGCCGTCCCCGAGCCGGAGGCGCCCCGCGTCGTCCTGCGCCCGCGGGCCGTCGACGAGACCGGCTTCACGGTCACCCGCGAGGAGGCCGAGGACGCCACCGGCGGCGTCCGCTTCCGCGTGCTCGGGTCCAAGCCGGAGCGGTGGGTCCGCCAGACCGACTTCAGCAACGACGAGGCCGTCGGCTACCTCGCCGACCGCCTCGCGAAGCTCGGGGTGGAGGAGGAGCTCTTCGCGAAGGGGGCGGTCGCCGGCTCCGAGGTGGTCATCGGTGACGACCGCTCGGCGCGCGGTGCCGTCGTCTTCGACTGGGACCCGACCCTCGTCGGCGGCGCGGAGCTGCTCGGCGGGCGCCGGGGCGAGGACCCGCGCCTGCAGGACGACGACCGCCCCACCCGCGGGGAGCGGCGACGCCTGCAGGAGGAGCGCAAGGCGGCCCGCGCCGCCACGCAGGCCGAGCTCGAGGCCGAGCGGCTCGCCGACCGCCGGGCCGAGCGCGCCGAGCGCGGCGACGGCTGAGCGTGGCCGCGAGCGCGCCGTCGCCCTCCGGCGGGCCGGCCGGCGCGACGGCGCCGGAGGGCGCCTCGCCCGTGCGGTCGCGCGCCGACCTCGCGTCGGCGCGCCGCGTCGTCGTCAAGGTCGGCTCGTCGTCCCTCACGACGGCCGCGGGCGGGCTCGACGAGGGCCGGCTGGGCGCGCTCGTCACCGCGGTCCAGGACCTGCGCGGGCGCGGCGCGGAGGTGGTGCTCGTGTCCTCGGGGGCGATCGCCGCCGGGCTCGCCCCGCTCGGCCTGGCCCGTCGGCCGCGGGACCTCGCCACCCAGCAGGCCGCGGCGAGCGTCGGGCAGGGGCTGCTCGTCGCCGCCTACGACCGCGCGCTCGGGGCCTCCGGCACGCCCGTCGGGCAGGTCCTGCTCACCGCGGAGGACGTCGTGCGGCGCGGCCACTACCGCAACGCGCAGCGCACCCTCGAGCGGCTGCTCGGGCTCGGCGTGCTGCCCGTCGTCAACGAGAACGACACCGTGGCGACCGACGAGATCCGCTTCGGCGACAACGACCGGCTCGCCGCCCTCGTCGCGCACCTCGTGCGCGCCGAGGCGCTCGTGCTGCTCTCCGACGTCGACGCGCTCCACGACGGCCCGCCCGGGCGCCCCGGCAGCCGGCGGGTGCCGCTCGTCGCGTCCGCCGCCGACCTGGCCGACGTCGTCGTCGGCGGCACCGGTGGCGCGGGCGTCGGCACCGGCGGGATGGCGACCAAGCTCGCCGCCGCGGGCATCGCCACCTCCTCCGGGGTGCCCGTGCTCCTGACGAGCGCGGCGCTCGCGGGCGAGGGCCTCGCCGGCGCGGACGTCGGCACGTGGTTCGCGGCCACGGGGCGCCGTCGCCGCACCCGGCTGCTGTGGCTGGCCCACGCCGCCCGGTCGCGCGGCGCGCTCGTCCTCGACGACGGCGCGGTGCGGGCCGTGCGCGACCGCGGCGCCTCCCTGCTGCCCGCGGGCGTGCGGGAGGTGCGCGGCGAGTTCGAGGCCGGCGACGCCGTCGACCTCCTCGACGGGACCGGCGCCGTGCTCGCGCGGGGCCTCGTCGGCTACGCCGCGGCGGAGGTGCCCGCCCTGCTCGGCCGCTCGACCAGCGACCTGGCCCGCGACCTCGGGCCGGGCTGGGACCGCGTGCTCGTGCACCGCGACGACCTCGTGCTCGTCCCGCCGGCACCCGGGTGACGGAGGCTCCACCTCCGCCCGGGGCGCCCTCTGGACCGTGAAGGAGGCGTCACCTGCGCCCCGGGAGGCGCCGGGCGACCCCGGGGTCAGGCGCCGCGGGCGGCGCGGGCCCGGACGGCGAGGACGGCGAGGGCGTAGGCCTCCTCCACGTCGTCCGCGCAGGAGGAGCGCTCCCCGTCCGCGTCGCGGGTGCGCACGACGAAGGCGCCGTCCTCCGGCGCCAGGCCCGCGAAGGCCTCGCCGAGCATCTCCCGCAGCTGGCCCTCGCGCGGCAGCCAGACGGCCTGCTCGGCCGCGACGGAGTCCAGGGCCCACTCGGTCGTGCCGTTGAAGCCGAGCACCCGGCCGGTCGCGTGGTCCTGCGCCTCCACGACCATCTCGGACAGGACGAAGACGTCGTCGTCCATGCCGCGGTCGGTGATGACGAAGCGGTCGCCGGACGCGGGCTCCCACGCCACGCCGGACGTCGCCAGCGCGCGGGCGGTGGGGACGGAGATCACGGGTGCCTCCCGAGGTCGGTGTCCTCCGATGCTGCGCCCCGGCGCCCCCGGGGCGCCACCGCGCGGCGGGTCGGGGCCCGGGGCCCTCCCGTCGGGGCGCCCCCGGCTAGGGTCGGACGCGAGCCGGTGCCGCCGCGGCGGGCGCCGGCGCGCGGAGGGCCACGACGGAGCGGCGACGGGGGTGCGCGGTGGACGGCTGGGGCGACCTGCAGTGGCTGCTCTGGGTGGGCCTGGCGCTGCTGCTGGGCGCCATCGAGGTCTCCTCGCTGGACTTCGTCTTCGGCATGATCGCCGCCGCGGCGCTCGTGGCCGCCCTGGTGGCCGCCCTCGGGGCAGACCTGCCCCTCCAGGTCATCAGCTTCGCCGTCGCCGCCGCGCTGCTGCTCGCCGTCGCCCGCCCCGCGGTCGTCCGCTGGGTCCGGCCGCGGCTGCCCGCCACCTCGACGGGGACGGACGCCAACGTGGGACGCCGCGCGGAGGTCCTCGAGCAGGTCACGGCGCGCGACGGCCGCGTGAAGCTCCGCGGCGAGGTGTGGTCCGCCCGCACCGACGGCGGCGCCCCGCTGCCCGTGGGCGTCGACGTCGAGGTCGTCCGCATCGAGGGCGCCACCGCCGTCGTGCGCGCCCTGCCCACCACCGACCCCGGGCCCGCCGCCGCGGGCCCGAGCGGCCCGACCAGCCCGAGCGCACCGAGCCCCTGGAGCCCCTCGTGATCGGCACCGTCGCCCTGTACGTCGTCCTGCTCCTCCTCGTCGTCTTCGTCGTCGCGACGGTGGTCAAGTCGGTGCGGATCGTGCCGCAGGCGAGCGCCGTCATCATCGAGCGGCTCGGCCGCTACTCGCGGACGCTGGACGCGGGGCTGCACTTCCTCGTCCCCTTCATCGACAAGCCGCGGGCGACGGTCGACCTGCGCGAGCAGGTCGTGTCCTTCCCGCCGCAGCCGGTCATCACCTCGGACAACCTCGTCGTCAGCATCGACTCGGTCATCTACTTCCAGCCCACGGACCCGAAGGCGGCGACCTACGAGATCGCCAACTACATCCAGGGCATCGAGCAGCTCACCGTCACGACCCTGCGCAACGTCGTCGGCTCGCTCGACCTCGAGCAGACGCTGACGAGCCGCGACCAGATCAACGGCCAGCTCCGCGGCGTCCTCGACGAGGCGACCGGGCGCTGGGGCGTGCGCGTGAACCGCGTCGAGCTCAAGGCCATCGACCCGCCCGCCAGCGTGCAGGACTCGATGGAGAAGCAGATGCGCGCCGAGCGCGACCGCCGCGCCGCCATCCTCAACGCCGAGGGCGTCAAGCAGAGCCAGATCCTCACGGCCGAGGGCGACAAGCAGTCGTCCGTCCTGCGGGCGGAGGGGCAGGCGCAGGCCGCCATCCTCGAGGCCCAGGGCCGCTCCCGCGCCATCGTCGAGGTGTTCGCGGCCATCCACCGGGGCAACCCGACGCCGAGCCTGCTGGCCTACCAGTACCTGCAGACGCTGCCGCAGATCGCCCAGGGCGACGCCAACAAGGTCTGGATCGTGCCGAGCGAGCTCAACGACGCGCTCAAGGGCGTCGGCGACGTCCTGGGACGGCGCGACGGCGGCGGCCACGACGACGAGCCGCACGAGGTCGACGTCGAGGGCGTGGGCGGCGACCTCGACGCGCCGACGCTGGAGGACCCGGGCGAGGCGCTGCGCCGCGCCCGGGAGGAGGCGCAGGGGGCCACCCGCGAGGCGGCGGACAGCGAGTCGGCCACGCGCCGGGGGCGGCGCGCCCCCGACAGCGGCGGCGACGTGCCGCCGGCGGCGGGCGCGCCCGACCCGGGCGCCGCGCCGGACCCGGCCCAGCAGGCCGGCGAGGCCACCCGGGCGGCCGAGCGGGCGCAGCGGGAGGCGGGCGCACCGCCGGTGCAGGGCCCGGACGACGGCGGGGCGGGCACGGACCGGGGGCCGACCGGCTGAGCACCCGCCGCGGCGGCCGGGGCCGCGCGCAGGCAGGACCGCCGGGACCGCCCGCCCTGCGAGAGCCCCGTGAGCCCCGGCCCGCGGGCGCCTACCCTCGGCGCATGACCGCGACCGTGGACGCTCCGACCTCCGCCCGCGCCGGCGAGGTCGAGGAGCCGCCCGCCGGGCAGGACGCCGTCCGGGAGGCCGTCCTCGACGTGTGCCGCGCCGCCCGGGTCGCCAGCAAGGCGCTCGCCACGGCGACGCGGGCCACCAAGGACGCCGCCCTGCTGGCCGTCGCCGACGCGCTCGTCGCCCAGGCCCCCCGGGTCGAGGCGGCCAACGCCCGCGACCTGGAGCGCGGCGCCGCGGAGGGGCTGCCCGCCAACCTCCTGGACCGCCTGCGCCTGGACGCAGACCGACTCGCCGCCATCGCCGGCGCCGTCCGCGACGTCGCCGCGCTGCCGGACCCGGTGGGCGAGGTCGTGCGCGGGCAGACCCTGCCGAACGGGCTGCGCCTGCGGCAGCTGCGCGTGCCGATGGGCGTCGTCGCCGTCGTCTACGAGGCCCGCCCCAACGTCACGGTCGACGCCGCCTCGCTGGCGCTCAAGAGCGGGAACGCCGTGGTGCTGCGGGGCGGCTCGGCGGCCCGCGAGACCAACGCCGTCGTCGTCGAGGTCGTCCGCGAGACGCTGGTCGCGTCCGGCCTGCCCGCCGACCTCGTGAGCACCGTCGACGAGCACGGCCGCGAGGGCGTGCGCCACCTGATGCGCGCCCGGGGGCTCGTCGACGTCCTTGTGCCGCGCGGGGGAGCGGGCCTCATCGCCGAGGTGGTGCGCTCCTCCACGGTCCCCGTCATCGAGACCGGCACGGGCAACTGCCACGTCTACGTCGACGCCGCCGCCGACCTCGACGTCGCCCTCGCGGTGGCCCTCAACAGCAAGACGCAGCGCACGAGCACCTGCAACACCGCCGAGACGGTGCTCGTCCACGCCGCCGTCGCGGGCGCCTTCCTCCCGGCCCTGCTCACCGCCATGAGCGCCGAGGGCGTCCGCCTCCACGGCGACGACGCCGTGCGCGCGGCTGCGGAGGGCCTCGACGGCGTCGAGGTGGAGCCCGCCACCGACGAGGACTGGGCCACCGAGTACCTGGCGCTGGAGCTGGCCGTCGCGGTGGTCCCCGACCTCGACGCGGCGCTCGCGCACATCGACCGGTGGTCGACCCAGCACACCGAGGCCGTGGTCACGCGCGACCTCGCCGTCGCGGAGCGCTTCGCCGCGGAGGTCGACTCGGCCGCCGTCATGGTCAACGCCTCGACGCGCTTCACCGACGGCGCCCAGCTCGGCCTCGGCGCCGAGGTCGGCATCTCGACGCAGAAGCTCCACGCGCGCGGTCCCATGGGCCTCGCCGAGCTGACGACGACGCGCTGGGTCGTCACCGGGGACGGGCACGTGCGCGCGTGAGGCGCCCGGGCGCCGGGCGGCCGGCCGCGGCCGCCGTGGCAGGATGCGCGTGCGGCGGCCCGCCCGGACCGTCGCCCGCCCCCCGGGAGGAGACCCGACCATGCTGAGCTCCGTCGTGGGGGCCGCTCTCGTCCTCGCCTCCGAGGCCGAGGGCGAGCACCACGAGATCGTCAACGAGCTGCCCTTCCCCTCGTTCTACTTCGGGCTCATCGCCTTCGGCGCGCTCATCGCGCTGCTCCTGCTGACCTACGCCTTCAAGAGCGTCAGCACGCGCCACCCCGACCGCGACGGGATGCACGAGGGGCCGCACGACGCGCCCCACGACGCCCGCGCCGGCTCCGGCCACTGAGCCCCGAGCCGGCCCCGGTGGCGGACGGCGACCCCGACGTCGCGGTCGACCCGGGGATGCGGGGGGACCGGGGGACGCGGGCGGACGTCCGCGCCGCGGGCGAGCCCGCCGGCCCCGTCGAGCCACGGGCGGCCCGCCGCCCCGAGCCGCCCGTGCCCTCGCCGGGGCGCCGACGCATCGGGGTCATGGGCGGCACCTTCGACCCCGTCCACCACGGGCACCTCGTGGCGGCCAGCGAGGTCGCGAGCGTCTTCGACCTCGAGGAGGTCGTCTTCGTGCCGACCGGGCGGCCGTGGCAGAAGGACCACCGCGAGGTCACCGACGCCGAGCACCGCTACCTCATGACGGTCGTCGCCACCGCCTCCAACCCCTCCTTCACGGTCAGCCGCGTCGACGTCGACCGCCCCGGCCCGACGTACACCGTCGACACCCTCCGCGACCTGCGCGCGACGACGGGGGACGCCCAGCTCTTCTTCATCACGGGCGCCGACGCCCTCCAGCAGATCCTCGGCTGGAAGGACGCCGACGAGGTGTGGGAGCTGGCGCACTTCGTCGGCGTCACCCGCCCCGGCCACGAGCTGGCCGCCACGGGCCTGCCGGCCGACCGCGTGAGCCTCCTGGAGATCCCCGCGCTGGCGATCTCCTCGACGGACTGCCGCGAGCGGGTCTCGCGGGGCGAGCCGGTCTGGTACCTCGTGCCCGACGGCGTCGTGCAGTACATCGGCAAGCACCGCCTCTACGCGGCGGACGGCGGGGCCGGCGGCGTGCGCCCCGCGGCCGACGGGCTGCTGCGGTGAGCGCGCGCGAGGACGGCGAGGACCTGCTGCGACGGGCCGCCGACGAGCTCGCGGCCACCTCCGCGCAGGGGCAGGCCGACGTCGAGCGCCCGACCGGGGGCCCCGGTCGCCGCGCGGGCGCCGACGAGGGCCCCGACGGCCCCGACGCCGCGGGCGTGGACCCCGACGACGTCTCGCCGGGCCCCGACCCCGAGAGGCCCTCGGAGCGCTGAGACCGCCCGGGCGCCCGGGGGCCGCCCGGGCCGGATCGCCGCCCGGGGCGACGGCCTCGGGGGAGCGCGCCCGCGTGAGACCCTGGGACCTCGGCCGCGGCGACCCGCCGCGGCGCGTCTGGAGGACCCGTGACCGCCACCGACCGCTCCCTGGAGCTCGCCCGCGCCGCCGCCGAGGCCGCCGCCGACAAGCTGGCGGACGAGGTGCTGGCCCTCGACGTCAGCGAGCAGCTCGTCATCACCGACGTCTTCGTCCTCGCCTCCGGCGACTCCGACCGGCAGGTGCGCGCCATCGTCGACGCCGTCGAGGAGCGCATGCGCGAGCTCGGCGCCCGCCCGGTGCGCCGGGAGGGCCTCACCGAGGCGCGGTGGGTCCTGCTCGACTACGCCGACATCGTCGTCCACGTGCAGCAGACGGAGGACCGCCGCTTCTACGCCCTCGAGCGGCTCTGGAAGGACTGCCCCGTCGTCGAGCTGCCCGAGTCGGTGCGCGCCGGCCGCTCCGCGTGAGCGACGCCTCCGGGGGCGGGGGCGCCGGGCCGGCGCAGGTGGTGCTGTGGCGCCACGGCCGCACCGCCTGGAACGCCGACGGGCGCTGGCAGGGCCACACCGACGTCCCCCTCGACGAGCGGGGCTCCGAGCAGGTGGCCGCGGCCGCCGCCGTCCTCGCGGCCCGGGGGCCGGTGCGGGTCGTCAGCTCGGACCTGTCACGTGCCAGCGCGACGGCGGGCGCCCTCGCGCTGGCCGCCGACCTGCCCGTGGCCCTCGACCCGCGGCTCCGCGAGGTCTTCGGCGGCGACTGGCAGGGGCTGCGGCGGGCGGAGATCGCCGCCGGCTGGCCGGAGCTCCACGCCGCCTGGCTCGCGGGCGACGACGTCCCGCTGGGGGGCGGGGAGCGGCGCACCGAGGCCGGTGCCCGCGTCCTCGCCGCCGTCGAGGAGCACGCCGCGCCGCTGGGCGACGGCGAGGTCCTCGTCGTCGTCGGCCACGGCGGCGCCCTGGGGGCGGCCCTCCTCCAGCTGCTGGGCCTGCCCCGCACCGCCGCCCCGGTCCTCACGGGCCTGCGCAACGCGCGCTGGAGCACGCTGCTGCGCGGGGCGCCGGGAGCGGCGCCGTGGCGGCTGCTCGAGCACAACGCCGGGGCCTGGTCGCACGCCTGAGGCCGGCGCCGCGGGGCGATTTGGACGCCGTCGAGCGGCCGGGCTAGTCTCTCCTCCGTCCTCGCAGGGCCCTCCGGGTCCCGCAGGTCGGTCCGGGGCTGTGGCGCAGCTGGTAGCGCACCTCCATGGCATGGAGGGGGTCAGGGGTTCGAATCCCCTCAGCTCCACCGGACACCGTCGGGCCCGTCCCCCTCGTGGGGGGGCGGGCCCGACGTCGTCCCGGGGCGGGA
>NZ_JBBHZG010000008.1:15429-25700 GCF_037482305.1 Pseudokineococcus sp. 5B2Z-1 | reverse complement strand
GGTGCATGTCCCCGACGTCGTCCCGGGGCGGGACCGGCGGCGGGTGCGCGAGTGTGACGGTCTCGTGCCACTGCCCTCGGGCGCGGTGCGCCGCACGGCGCGCGCGGGGGATGATCGGAGCGTGGACGACCAGCACCCCAGCAGCCCCGCGACGGGGGGGTCCCGCGCCGCGGCTCGACCGGCGCGAGGGCCGCGGCGCCGCCCCTGGCGCGCCGGCCGGGGCCGGGCGCTCGCGGCCTGGAGCGCCCTCGTCGTCGCCCTCGGGCTCGTCGCCGCCGTCTACGGCGTCACGTCGGCGTCCGCCGAGGCCAGCCTCGGGCCGCACGTGGCGGAGTACTCCGTGACGACCGACGGTGAGGTCGCCGTCGACCTCGGCCCCCTCGGCGCCCTCGTCATCGACTCGCCGCTGCCCCTGCGGCTGGGCGTGGACGTCGTCGTCGAGGAGATCCCGCGCGAGGTCACCGACATCGGCGTGTCGTCGACGTCGACGGTCGACCTGCTGGGCGACGACCTCCAGCGCTACCTCCAGCTCTTCTCGGCCCCGCAGGCCACCGTCGACGTCGTCGTCCGCGCGCTCGTGCTCGACGCCGCGCAGCGGTGGCTCACCGCCTGGACGCTCCTCGTGCTCGTCGCCGTCCTCGGCCGCCTGGCCCTGGGGCGCGCCCGCCGGGCCGAGCTCGCCGCCCTCGGCCACCGGCACCGCGCCGTCCTGGCCGGCGTGCTGGCCCTCTCGCTCGTCGCCGCCGTGGTCGTGGCCGGCTTCCGCCCGCAGGCGCAGCGCGACGCCGCCAGCCGCCAGGCGTCGCCCGTCTTCGACGGCACCCCGCTCGAGGGCGCCCGCATCACCGGCCGCCTCGCGAGCGTCGTCGACCTCGTCGGCGGGTACGTGACCGACTTCGTCGACGAGAACACGCAGTTCTACGACCGCGTCACCGCCGACCTCGAGCGCGCCTGGGAGCGGCGCAGCAGGCAGGACCCGGCCGTGCTGCCCGCCTCGGGCTCGTCCCGCAGCACCTCCTCGCCGAGCAGCACCGCGTCGGCCGCCAGCACCGCGTCGTCGGACGTCACCGCGTCGCCCGGCAGCACAGCGTCGCCCACCGGCACGACCGCCCCGAGCGGTCCGGCGGCGGCCGCAGGCGATCCGCAGGCGCCGTCCACGGCCGGCGCGACGCCGGGGCCGACGTCCACCGGGCGGGAGCGCGTGCCGGCGGACGACGTCGTCACCGCGCTCGTCGTCTCGGACCTGCACTGCAACGTGGGCATGGCCGGGCCGGTCGCCCGGCTGGCCGAGCTCGCGGACGTCGACCTCGTGCTCAACGCGGGGGACACGGTGATGAACGGCACGGCCGTCGAGCAGACGTGCGTCAGCGCCTTCGCCCGGGCCCTCCCCGACGTGCCGGTCGTCGTCGCCGACGGGAACCACGACAGCCCGACGACCGCCGACCAGGAGCGGTCGGCGGGCTGGACGGTGCTGGAGGGCGAGGTCGTGGACGTCGCCGGGTTGAAGGTCCTCGGCGTCCCCGACCCGCGCTCCACGCAGCTGCTCTCGGGCAGCTCCGCCCCGGAGGGCGCCTCCGCCGAGGAGAGCGCCCGGACCCTCGTCGAGGAGGCGTGCGCGGCGGACGACGTCGACCTGCTCCTCGTGCACGACCCGTCCATCGGGGCGCCCGCGCTGGAGGCGGGCTGCGCCCCCGCCCAGGTCTCCGGCCACTACCACGTGCGGACCGACCCCGAGCAGGTCGGCCGGGGCATCCGGTACATCAGCTCGAGCACGGCCGGCGCCGTCCACGACCAGCTCACCGTGGGACCGCTCAACGGGACGGCCGAGATGACGCTGCTGCGCTTCGACGCCGGGACGGGCGACGTCCTGTCGTGGCGGGTCGTCAGCGCCACGCCGAGCGCCGAGGTCACCGTGGGGCCGTGGCGCGCCTGGCCGGCCGTCTCCTCCCGGCCCACGCCCGTCGACGAGGCCGACCCGACGCTGCTGCCCGAGGGGGACCCCGAGGACGGCCCCGACGCGCCTCCGGACGCCCCGGGCCAGCCCGCCCTCGACGACGACGGGCGCTCCACCACCGGCGACGGCGGGGCCGCGCCGGTCCCCACGGCGGGTGGGACGCCGAGCGAGACGTCGGGCGGGGCGGCGGGCGGGGCGGCAGGCGGGGCGGGGGGCGCGCCCACCTCCGCGCCGACCGCCGGCGGCTGACCCCGGAGCCGTCCGCCCCCCGAGCCGACGGGCCGGCCCCGTCGTCCGGCTCGACCCTCCCGCGGCGGCGCCGGGCGGGTCGCGCCGCGTCGTCCGTCCGGTGGACCGCGCCGTCGCGCGCTGCACCCGGCGTCCGGGTGCGCCGATGGACGCCTCATGCCCCCTGCCGGCCCCGCCGCCCCGACCGAGGACCCGGCCCTCCCGTCGCCGCGTGCCGTGCCGGACGACGCCCCGCCGGACGACGCCCCGCCGGACGACGCCCCGCCGGACTGGCCGGCGCTCGTCGCCGGCGTCCTGGCGGACCCGTCCCGGCTGCGGCTCGTCGTCCAGCCCATCGTCGACGTCGCGCGCGCCGTCGTCGCGGGCTACGAGGTGCTGTCGCGCTTCGAGCAGCCGGCCGGGGTGGCGCAGCCGCTGACGCCGGACCTGTGGTTCGCCGCCGCCGACCGCCTCGGCCGCGGCGCCGCGCTGGAGGCCCTCGTCGTGGAGCGGGCGCTCGCGCTGCGCGCCGACCTGCCGGACAACTGCTTCCTCACCGTCAACGTCAGCCCGCACCTGCTCGGCGAGCCCGTCCTGGCGGACCTCCTCCTCGGGGCGGGGGACCTCTCGCCCCTCGTGCTCGAGCTCACGGAGCACACCGCCGTCGCCGACCTCACGCCCGTCGTGGCCCTCTGCGGGCGGCTCGCCGACCGCGGCGCCCTCGTCGCCCTCGACGACGCCGGCTCCGGCTACTCCGGCCTGCAGCAGCTGACGACCGTGCGCCCGCACCTCGTCAAGCTGGACCGCGCCCTCGTCGCCGGCATCCACCTCGACGAGGCGAAGCTGGCGCTCGCGGAGATGCTCGGCGAGCTCGCCGGCCGCCTCGACGCGTGGCTGCTCGCCGAGGGCGTGGAGACGTGGGAGGAGATGGACGCCTTCCTGCGCCTCGGCGCCCCGCTCGCCCAGGGGTACCTGCTGGCGCGACCCTCGCCCCGCTTCGAGCCCCTGGACGCCGCCGTGGCCGCGCGCCTGCGCTCCGCCGCGGCCCGCGTCTCGTTCGTCGAGGACGTGGCCAGCCTCGTCGAGGCCGTCCGCTGCGAGGACCCGAGCGCGGGGGAGCCCCTGCTGCTGGAGACGGGCGAGGTGGGGCTGCGCCTCGACGAGGAGGCCCACCCGGCCGCTCTCCTCCTCCCGCTGCGCAGGGAGGGGGAGAGCGGGCACCGCACGGCGCGGGTGTCCCTGCGCGCCCGCCCCTCCGACGGCGTCGTCGACCTCGCCCGCCGCGCCGTCGCCCGCCCCGAGGCGACGCGCTTCGACCCCGTCGTCGTCGTCGACGACCTCGGGCGCGCCGTGGGGGTCGTGCGCGCCGAACGGGTGGTCGCGCGCCTCGTGGCGCTGCTCGAGGGCGCCGGCGGCCGATGAGGGGGCGGGCGCCGAGACGCGGTCGCCCGACCAGGAGGTGACCATGAAGCAGTTCTCGTGCGGTGACGTCGTGCCGGGGTGCCGCAAGACCTTCCGCGCTCCGACGGAGGCCGACATCCTCGGCGCCGTGGGCGCCCACGCCCGCGACGACCACGGGCTGGCGGAGGTCCCCGCCGCCCTCGTCGAGCAGGTCCGGGGTCGCATCCTCACCCTCGCCTGAGCAGCTCGACCGGTGGGGCCCCCGGGCGCCAAACGCCACCCGCGCCCCCGGCCCGCAGCCGCCCCTCTGGCGGCGGCGAGCCGGGGGGCGCGGGCGCGCCCGCTCGTGGGACCGTCCCGGCGTGGACGACACCCCCGCCCGACGCCCCTCCGCCGGCCCCCCCGACCCCGGACACCTCGACCCCGGCGGCACCGGACCCGGGCGCCGCGTGCTCGTGACCGGCTGGTTCAGCGTCCCCGACGGGGAGATCACCGCGGGGGACCTCCTCGCGCGCGACGCCGCCGTCGCGGACCTCCGCGCCCTCGACGAGCCCTTCGACGTCGCGATGACGCGCACCTTCGCGCCCGACGACGCGGCCAGCGTGGACCTCGACACGGTCGACCCGGAGCGGTACGACGTCGTCCTGTGGGTGTGCGGGCCCGCCCGCGGGCGCCAGCTGCAGCGCGTCGCCGACCGGTTCCCCCGCGCCCGGCTCCTCGGCGTCGACGTCTCGGTCGTCGACGGCCTCGCGCCGCTGCACGCGGCCCTGGCCCGCGACGGCGACGGCGAGCCGCGTCCCGACACCTCCCTGCTCGTGCCCGTGCCGCCGGTGCCCGTCGTCGGGCTCTGCGCCGCGCACGCCCAGCACGAGTACGGGGAGCGGCAGCGCCACGACGCCGTCCACGACGTCGTCCTGCCCGCCCTCGCCTCGGCCCCCGGCCCCGCGGGGCCGCCGGCGGTCGTGCCCTTCGACACGCGCCTGGCCACCGGGGAGCCCCACGTGCCCTCGACCGCCGCGCAGGTCGAGGCCCTGCTCCGCCGCTTCGACGTCGTCGTCAGCAGCCGCCTGCACGGCGTGGTCCTGGCGCTGAAGAACGCCGTCCCCGTGGTCGCGCTCGACCCCGTCGAGGGCGGCGCCAAGGTGGCCGCGCAGGCGCGGGCGCTGGGCTGGCCCGTGCTCCTGCCGCACGAGGTGACGCGCCAGCGCGTCCGGGAGCAGCTGGCGTGGGCCCTGTCGCCGGAGGCGCGCGAGGCCGCGCGGGCCGTGCTGCCGGCGGCGCAGGAGGCGCTCGCCGGGTCCGCCCGCGAGCTCGGGGCGCTGCTGCGCGTCCCGGCGGGCGGGTGAGGCGTCGGCCCGGGGGGCGACCCGGGGCTCGGCCCGGGGGTCGGCCCGCACCTCTCCCGGGGCGCGGTCGCCCCCGGTCGCGGGCTGCGGGGGCGTCGTCGTGGCGGTGACGATGCGCGACGTCGCCCGTCGCGCCCGGGTCTCCTCGAAGACGGTGTCGAACGTCGTCAACCGGCGCCCGCACGTGCACGAGAGCACCCGGGCGCGGGTCGAGCAGGCGATCAGCGAGCTGGGCTACCGGCCCAACCTCTCCGCCCGGGGCCTGCGGTCGGGGCGGACCGGCGTCGTCGGTCTCGTGCTGCCGGACCTCCGGACGCCCGCCGCCGCGGCGCTCGCCGACGCGGTGCTCACGGCGGCGCAGGAGCACGACCTCGCCGTCGTCGTCAGCCGCACCGGCACGGACCCCGGGCGCCTCGCCGGTGTCCTCGTGGGCGAGCCGCACCGCACCGACGGGCTGCTGCTCGCCGCCGAGCTGCTCGGCGCGCCGGAGCGGGCGCTGCTCGACGAGGTGGACCACCCGGTCGTCCTCCTCGGGCGGGCGGACGTCGTCGTCGCGGTCGACCAGGTCGCCACCGCGGACGCCGAGGCGGCGGCGGCCGCCGCTCGGCACCTGCTCGACGCGGGCCGCCGCCGGGTGGCGGTCGTCGGGGCGCCGGCGGACGGGTCCACCGGGCGGGGCGGGGCGAGCGCCCGGGTCGTGGGCTCACGCCGGGCGCTGGAGGACGCCGGCGCCCCCGTCGACCCGCGCCTCGTCGTCCCCGCGCGGGCCGGGGACCCGCGGGCCGGCGCGGCGGCCGTCGCCGCCCTGCTCAGCGCGGGGACGCCGGTCGACGCCGTCCTCGCGCTCGACGACGCCCTGGCCGTCGGCGCCCTCCACGCCCTGGCCGAGGGCGGCCTGCGGGTGCCGGACGACGTGGCGGTGATGGGGATCGGGGACCTCGCCCCCGGGTGGTCCCGGCCCGCCCTGTCCTCGGTGGACCTGGGCCTCGACGACGTCGCCCGCACCGCCGTCGCGATGCTCCTCGAACGGGTCGGGGGCGCCGGGCCCGGCCAGCTGCCGCCCCGGCGCCACGAGGCGCCCTTCCGCGTGGTCGTCCGCGGCTCGACCGGCGGCCCGGCCGGGGGCTGAGCCGCGGCGCGTGGCAGGGTGCCGCCGTGGTCACCATGAGCGACGTCGCCCGGGCCGCGGGGGTCTCGCCCATGACCGTCTCCAACGTCGTCAACGGGCGCTCGGGCGTCAGCGAGGCGACCCGCGCCCGCGTCACCGAGGCCGTCAGCGCGCTGGGGTACCGGGCCAACGCCAGCGCGCGGCGCCTGCGGACGGGGCGCACCGGCGCCGTCGGCCTCGTCGTCCCCGAGGTCGCCGCGACCTACTACGCCCACCTGGCGGGCCGGCTCTCGCGCGGGCTCGAGCCGCACGGCTACCGCGTCGTCCTCGAGCGGACGGGGGCCACGCGCGCGGGGGAGGAGAGCGCCCTGTCGCCCGAGCGGCTGGGCGCCTACGACGCCGTCGCCGTCAGCCCCGTCGTCCTCGACGGCGAGGAGGTGCGGCGGGCCGTGGGCGACAAGCCGTGCGTCCTGCTCGGCGAGCGGCCCCTGCGGGGCGCCCACCCTCAGGTGGCGATGGACGACGTCGGGGGCTCCGTCCTCGCCGTCCGCCACCTCCTCGAGCACGGCGCCCGCCGCGTCGCCGTCGTCGGGGGCCGCCCCGCCCGCGCGGGCGCCGACATGCCGAGCCTGCGCACCGAGGGGTTCCGCTGGGCGCTGCTCGACGCCGGCCGGGTCGTCGACGAGCGGCTCGTCGTGCCGGTGAGCGCCTTCGACGCCCACGGCGGGTTCGAGGCGACGCGGCGGCTTCTCGAGGAGCACGCCGACGTCGACGCGCTCTTCGTCCTCACCGACGCCGCCGCCACGGGCGCGCTGCGCGCGCTCGCCGACACAGGGCGCGACGTGCCGGGCGACGTCCAGGTGGTCGGCTTCGACAACGACGAGGGCTCGTCCTACACCGTCCCGCGGCTCACGACGGTGGACCCGGGCAACGCGGCGATGGCCGAGGCGGTCGTCGACCTGCTGCTCGCCCAGCTGCGCTCCGGCCCGGTGGCGGCGCGGCTGCTGCGCCCCAGCGGCGCGCACCTCGTCGTGCGCGAGTCGACCCGCGCGGTGAGCACCCCCGCCTGAGGCCCGACCCCGGTCCCGGGGGACCGGGGTCGGGCCTCAGGCGGGGGTGCTCACCGCGCGGGTCGACCCGCGCGGTGAGCACCCCCGCCTGAGGCCCGACCCCAGTCCCGGGGGACCGGGGTCGGGAGCCGGAGGGCCGTGGCGCGACGTCGGGTGCCCGCCAGCGCGGCCCGTGAGATGTCCGCTCCGCACCCCTTGACACGTCTCGTCCGCCCGCAGCAGGGTACGGCCAGCGGCTTACGACGATGTAAGAGGCCAGGTAGACGCGGTATCGCGTTAAAGCACCACCGCGCCAGAGGCAGCCGCTGCCACCGCCCCGACGCAGCACCCCCTCACGCCCTCCGGGCGGCCCGGGGTGGGGGCGGGAGCCTCGACGGAGAGGAGCCACCGGGTGGACGCTGTGCAGGAGGACCAGGCGCGCGGAGCGCCCTGGCGCAGGGGGGTCGCCGTCGCGGCGGGGGCCGCGATGGTGCTCGGCGGGGTGGTCGCGGTCGCGGCGCCGGCGAGCGCGGCGACGCCGTGGGTCGTCGTCGACGAGTCGGGGTTCGCGACCTTCACCGTGCCCGTGGGCGAGGTGGAAGAGGCGGTCGGCCGCGACGTCAGCCAGATCGTCGCGGAGGGCAACTTCGGCCCGTCGTCGAACTGGGCGGAGTACGGCCTGACGCTCCGGGGCGACACCGCCACCGGCGTGCTCGGGCCGCTCGAGCCGGGTTCGTACTACTACCAGGTCACCGCGGACGACCAGTACACGGTCAAGGACCCGACCAACCCGACGAGCGTCACCTCCGAGCCGGAGTGGTCCACCTTCGTCGTCGAGGGCGAGGGGGCCGAGCTGCTCGTCGACGCCCCGGAGGGGGCGCGCGGCGAGGTGCGCGAGCTCACCTACCGCAGCTCGGTGGCCGGCGAGGACCGGGCGGCCCTCGCCTGGACGCCGCCGGACTACGACGCGGAGCGGGCCGAGCCCTACCCCGTGCTGTACCTCCAGCACGGCGGCGGCCAGGGCTACCGCGACTGGGTCGAGGTCGGCCGGGCCGGGCAGGTCCTCGACAACCTCTACGCCGCGGGCGACATCGCGCCCATGGTCGTCGTCATGGGCGACGGCAACGTCCGCAGCTTCCCGGACGAGCTGCTGCGCAACATCACCCGCGCGGCGGAGCGGCAGCTCAACGTCAGCAGCGACCCGGCCCAGCGCGCGCTGGCGGGGCTGTCGATGGGCGGCGGCCAGGCCTTCGAGGTGCTCCGGTCCGACCCGGGCGCCTTCGCCTCCGTCGGCACCTTCGGCGCGGGCCGCTTCGACCTCGAGGACCTCCCGGTCGACGAGATCAACGCGGGCACCGAGCTGCTCCGGCTCTACGTCGGCAACCAGACCGACATCGCCTACAACGACGTGTACACCGCCCTCGGGGCGCTCGACGCGGCGGGCGTGGAGCACCAGTTCGACGGCGCCAAGCCGGACGCCGGCCACAACTGGGACGCCTGGCAGGAGGACCTCGTCGACTTCTCCCAGCGCCTCTTCCAGGACGGGCGCTACCCGGGCCTCAGCCCGGGCCACGAGCTCATCGAGGAGCCCTTCACGCCGACGGCGCCGGAGGACGGGTCGACGCCGTGGGTCACCGAGGACGGCTTCGCCACCTTCGAGACCACCACGGACTTCGCCGACGCCGAGCACGTCACGGTGTGGGCCAACTGGGGCCCGAGCAACCTGTGGCTGCGGGTCGAGCTGTCGAAGGTCGGTGACCGCTGGCGCGGCACCGTCGGGCCCCTCGAGCCCGGCTGGTACCACTACCGCCTCATCGTCGACATGCAGTCGGTCAAGGACACCCGGAACCCGACGAGCGTGACGAGCGAGCCCACGTGGAGCCAGTTCCTCGTGCCGGGCGGGGCCGCGCGCGTCCTCACGCCCGTCCCCGAGGACGAGCGCGGGACGGTGCAGCCGATGACGTACGACAGCGACGTCGCCGGCGAGGAGCGCACCGCCCTGGTGTGGACCCCGCCGGGCTTCAACGCCGACCGCGCCGAGCCCTGGCCGGTGCTGTACCTGCAGCACGGCGGCGGCCAGTCGTACACCGACTGGCCCGAGATGGGCCACGCCGCGGAGATCCTCGACAACCACCTCCGGGACGGGAACCTCGAGCCCATGGTCGTGGTGATGGGGAACGGCAACGTCGGCGACTTCACGACCGAGCTGCTCGACAACATCGCGCCGGCGGCGCAGGAGCAGTTCGGCGTCAGCGACGACCCGCAGCGCCGGGCGCTCGCCGGCCTGTCGCGAGGCGGCTTCCAGACCCTGGAGGTGCTCCGCCAGCGCCCCGGGGCGTTCGGCTACATCGGCGCCTTCTCGGCCGGCCTCTCCGGCGACGGCTCGGACCTCGACGTCGAGGCCGTCAACGAGGGCACCACGCTGCTGCGGCTCTACAACGGCAACGTCACGGACTTCACCTACGGGTCCGTGCGCTCGACGCTCGAGCTCTTCGACCGCCTCGGCGTGGAGCACGAGTTCGACGGGTACTACGAGGGCCCGCACGGCTGGGACACCTGGCAGCACGCCCTGGTCGACTTCGCCCCGCGCCTGTTCCGCCAGGCCACCGCGGACGACGGCGACGGCATCCCCGTCGAGGCCGTCGTGCCCGAGGAGGCCGACGGCTTCCTCGCGCTGACCGTCGGGGGCGACGGCGGCGGCACCGCGCTCGGTGCGGCCGCCAACGCGGGCGACCGCCTCGTGATGGAGGGCCGCCTGCCCGACATCGCGGTGACGGACTCCCGCACCGACGCCCAGGCCGGGGACGGGGGCTGGGCCGTCTCGGGCCAGTCGTCCGACCTCGCCGGCCCGGGCGGTGCCCTGCCGGCCGGGCACCTCGGGTGGACGCCGCTCGTCGTGGCGGCGGCCGAGGGCGTCGCGGCCGGACCGCCGGTCCGGACCGTCATGAGCGGCGGCGCCGGCCTGGCCGCGCCGCAGCGGCTGGCTGCGGCGAGCGGCTCCGACCGCTCCGGCACGGCCACGGTGACGGCGGACCTGCGCCTCGAGGTCCCGACGAGCACCGAGCCGGGCACCTACCGGGGCGCGGTGACCGTGTCCCTCTTCCCGGTCGACTGAGGTCCCGGTCGACCGAGGGCACGGCCGGCTGAGGTCCCCCTCGGTCGACGTCGCACCACCGGGCTCGTGG
>NZ_JBBHZG010000008.1:0-15225 GCF_037482305.1 Pseudokineococcus sp. 5B2Z-1 | reverse complement strand
GGCTCCCGTCCGCCCCCGGCCGCCCGGCCAGGGCGGGCGGGAGCCCGCCCCTCCCACCCGAACGGCTCCACCCCGTCCGCTCGACCGGAGCGGCCCCGCCGGCCCTGGAGGTCCCCATGCGGCGCGTCGTCGTCCCCGCGGTGCTCGTCGCCGCGCTCACCGGGCTGCTCCTCGCGCCGCCCGCGGTCGCCACGGCCCCGGCGCCGACGGCGGCGCCGTCGGCCGACCCGGCTCCCGAGCAGGCCCCCGAGCAGGCCGCCGCCGCGGCCGACGGCCGCACGACGTGGACGGTGCAGCCGTCCTCGGGCGGCGCCGCCGACGGCCGCGTCTCCCTCCGCCAGTCCCTGGCGCCCGGCGCCAGCGGGCAGGACGAGGTGCTCGTGACGAACTTCGGCCCGGCCGCGGCCCGCTTCCGCGTGCACGTCGGGGACGGCGTCGTCGGCGCCGGCCAGGCCTTCGACGTCGCGCCGGCCGGCAGCACGCCGGGCGGCTCCGGTACCTGGGTCTCCCTCGGCGAGGTGCCGGGGGCCGCCGACGACGGGGAGGGCGGCGTCGTCGTCGCGCTCGAGCCGGAGCAGCAGGTCGCGGTGCCCCTCACGACGACCGTGCCGGCGGACGCCGTCCCCGGCGACCACCCGGCCGGCGTCGTCGCCGAGGTCCTCCCCGAGGGCGACGAGCCGCTCGAGGTGGCGGCGCGCGTCGGCGTGCGCCTGCACCTGCGGGTGACCGGCGACGTCCGCGCCGCGGTCGTCGCGGAGGACGTCGAGGCGCGGTGGCGGCCCTCGTGGAACCCCTTCTCCAGCGGCTCGGTGCTCGTGACCTACGGCGTCCGCAACGCGGGCCAGGTGCGCGTGGCCGCGACCTCCGACGTCCGCGTCTCCGGGCCGGTCGACGCCCTCGGGGCGGCCGCCTCCGACAGCTGGCGCGAGCTGCTGCCCGGGCAGGTCGTGCCCGCGAGCACCGACCTGTCGGTGTGGGGCCTGCTCCGCTCCGGCGGCCGGGTCGTCGTCGAGGGCGCGCCCGTGGGCGCCGACGTCCTCGACGCGGAGCCGGTCGGCGACAGCGTGCCGCTGGTCGTCTGGACCGTCCCGTGGCCGCAGCTCGTCCTGCTGCTGCTCGCGGGGCTCGTGCTCGTCCTGGTCGTCCGCCGCCGCCGGGCGGCCGAGCGCCGCGTGCAGGAGCGCATCGACGCGGCCGTCGCCGCGGCGACCGCGTCCTCGGACGCCGCCCGCTGAGGGAGTCCGCGGACAGCAGACCGCGTGAGCCGTCCACGAGCGCGACCGTGCACGGTCACGCCCGTGGACGGCTGCCCGGCGTCCGGGGCGACGGCGCCGGGAGCCGGGCTCAGACGACGACGTTGACCAGCGACGGCGGGCGCACGACGACCTTGCGGACGACGGCGTCCCCGACGGCCCGCTGCACGGCGCCCTCGGCGAGGGCGCGCTCGCGCAGGTCGTCCTCGGTGATGTCGGCGGGCACCTGCAGGCGCGCGCGCACCTTGCCGCGGACCTGCACGACGGCGGTCACCTCGTCCTCGACGAGGAGGGCCTCCTCCGCCTGCGGGAAGGGCTCCCGCACGAGGGACGTGCTGTGCCCCAGGCGCTCCCACAGCTCCTCGGCGACGTGCGGCGCCAGCGGGGCGACGAGCAGGACGAGCTGCTCCGCGACGGCCCGCGGCGTCGAGCCGCGCTTGACGAGGTGGTTGTTGAGCTCGATCACCTTGGCCAGGGCCGTGTTGAAGCGCAGCCCCTCGTAGTCGCGGCGGACGCCGTCGACGGTGCGGGCGAGGACCCGCGCCGTGGCGTCGTCGACGGCCTCGTCGCTCACCCGCAGCTCGCCCGTCGTCTCGTCGACGACGTTGCGCCACAGGCGCTGGAGGAAGCGGAAGGACCCGACGACGGCCCGGGTCTCCCACGGGCGCGCCGCGTCGAGGGGGCCCATGCCCATCTCGTAGAGCCGCAGGGTGTCGGCGCCGTACTCGGCGGCGATCTCGTCGGGCGCCACCGCGTTCTTCAGCGACTTGCCCATCTTCCCGAGCTCGCGCGTGACCGGCTGCCCCTGCCACGTGTACGTGGTGCCCGCCGGCCCCTCGGCCTCCTCGACCTCGGCCGCCGGCACGGCGATGCCGCGGGCGTCGCGGAAGACGTACGCCTGGATCATCCCCTGGTTGAAGAGCCGGTGGAACGGCTCCGAGGAGCTCACGTGGCCGAGGTCGTGGAGGACCTTGTGCCAGAAGCGCGCGTAGAGCAGGTGCAGCACGGCGTGCTCGGCGCCGCCGACGTACAGGTCGACCCCGCCCAGCGGCTTGCCCTCGCGCGGGCCCATCCACGCCGCCTCCAGGGCGGGGTCGACGAGGCGCTCGGTGTTGTCCGGGTCGAGGTAGCGCAGCTCGTACCAGCACGACCCCGCCCAGTTCGGCATGGTGTTGGTCTCGCGGCGGTACCGGCGCGGGCCGTCGCCGAGGTCGAGCTCGACGTGCACCCAGTCCTCGCGGCGCGACAGGGGCGTCTCGGGGGAGGTGTCGGCGTCGTCGGGGTCGAAGGTCCGCGGCGAGTAGTCGTCGACCTCGGGCAGCTCGACGGGCAGCTGGTCCTCCGGCACCGCGTGGGCGACGCCGTCCTCGTCGTAGACGACGGGGAAGGGCTCGCCCCAGTAGCGCTGGCGGCTGAAGAGCCAGTCCCGCAGCCGGTAGGTCGTCGTCGCCCGGCCCAGGCCGCGCTCGTCCAGCCACGCCGACATCCGCTGCACGGCCTCGGGAACCGGCAGGCCGTCGAGGACCACGCCGTCGTCCCCGAGGCGCCCGCGGGCGTCCGAGCCCGTGACCGCGCCGTCCTTCGCCGTCCACGCGTCATCCCAGGTGGAGGCGTCGAGCCCGCGGTCGTCGGCCGGGGTGACGACGCAGCGCAGGGGGAGGTCGAAGGCGCGGGCGAAGTCGAAGTCGCGCTGGTCGTGGGCCGGCACGGCCATGATCGCCCCCGTGCCGTAGCCCATGAGGACGTAGTCGGCGACGAAGACGGGCACCTGCTCGCCCGTCGCCGGGTGCGTGGCGGTCGCCCCGGTGAAGACGCCGGTCTTGGCGCCCGCCGCCCCCTCGGCCTGGCGCTCGGCGTCGGTGCGCGCGGCCGCCCGGCGCGCGTAGGCGTGCACGGCCTCGCGGGGGGTGGTGGCGCCGCCGGTCCAGCTCTCCGGCAGGGGGTCTCCCGCGGGGGTGGCGTCCGGCCAGGCCGCTGGCAGCACCGTGTCGACGAGGGGGTGCTCGGGGGCGAGGACGAGGTAGGTGGCCCCGAAGAGGGTGTCGGGGCGCGTGGTGAAGACCTCGACGACGCCGTCGCCCGCGTTCTCGCCGCCCTCGACGGCGAAGCGCACGTGCGCGCCGTGGCTGCGCCCGATCCAGTGCCGCTGCTGGACCTTGATGGCCTCGGGCCAGTCGAGCGGCTCCAGGTCGTCGACGAGGCGGTCGGCGTAGGCCGTGATCCGCATCTTCCACTGGCGCAGCGAGGCCGTGAAGACGGGGAAGTTGCCGCGCTCGGAGCGACCCTCGGCCGTGACCTCCTCGTTGGCGAGCACCGTGCCCAGCCCCGGGCACCAGTTGACGGGCGCCTCGTCGGCGTAGGCGAGGCGGTGCCGGGACAGGACGTCGTCGCGCTCGACCGCGGTGAGGTCGGCCCACGGGCGCCCGTCGGGCGTCGGGCGGAAGCCGTCCTCGAAGGCGGCCACCAGCTCGGTGATGGGGCGTGCGCGCCGCTGCTCGGCGTCGTACCAGGACCCGAAGACCTGCAGGAAGATCCACTGGGTCCAGCGGTAGTAGGCGGGGTCGATCGTCGAGATCGAGCGGTGCGGGTCGTGGCCCAGGCCGAGGCGGCGCAGCTGCTCGCGCATCGTCGCGATGTTCGCGAGGGTCGAGGTCCGCGGGTGCGTGCCGGTCTGGACGGCGTACTGCTCGGCCGGCAGCCCGAAGGCGTCGTAGCCGAGGGTGTGGAGCACCTCGCGCCCGGACATCCGCAGGTACCGGCTGTAGACGTCCGTCGCGATGTAGCCCAGGGGGTGGCCGACGTGCAGGCCCGCGCCCGAGGGGTACGGGAACATGTCCATGACGAAGGCGGTGCTGCCGCCTTCGCGCGGGGCGCGGGCCGCGTAGACGTCGTCGTCGAGCCACCGCTGCTGCCACCGCGCCTCGACCTGCGCCGCGAGCCCCGCGTCGTAGCGCGCGGCGGGCGCGCCGGGGGCGGGGGAGGGGGTCTCGGCGGGGGCGGTGTTCTCGGGAGCCACGCCTGCCGAGACTAGTGCGGCGCACGGGCCCCCGAGGCCGCCGCCCGCGTCGGCGCCGGTGCGCCGGACCGGCCCCGCGGTCGGGCCGGCGCGGCGGTGGGCGGCCCGGGTGGTTGACGGACGCTGGGCGTCCGCGCCGGGGGCGCCTGGGCGGTGAGCGGACGGGCGGTGGGCGGGCGGGCAGTGTCCGGGCGGTGCGCACAGGCGCGACCCAGCGGGCCTCCGTCCCCAGGCGGTGCCGGGCGCGGCGCGGGCCGGGGCCCGACCCGCAGCCTCGTGGCGTGGGACGAGCGGGGAGCACCGACGGCGAGGTCGTGCGCGCGCGGCTGGACGCCGTGCTGGCGGGACGCCCGCCCCGCGGCGCCGGCGCGGGCGACGCGGCGGGCGCCGGCTCCCTCGACCTCCCGGCGGCCCCCCAGGGCCTCGACGAGGGGGACCTCGACGACGGCCTGGACGACGACGGCCTCGACGACGACGGCGGGCTGGCCCGAGGGGGCCGCCGCGCCCGTCGCGGGCACGCACGTCACGGCGCCGGTGGGGTGGGTGCCGACCGGTGGTCCGTCGCCGAGGAGCCGGACCTCGTCGAGGGCCTGGGCCTGTGGCCGCAGCTGCGGGCGGCCCTCGCGGACCGGGTGCCGGCGTCCGTGCGCGCCGCCCGGTGGGCGGTGCCCCTGCCGGCCGTCACGGCGACCCTGCTGGTCGCCGCCGTGGTGGTCGTCGCCCTCGCCGTCCGCTCGTCGGCGACGGCGCCGGGGCTGCCCGTCCCCGTCCGCGCGCCGGTCGCCGCCGCGGGCGCCCCGACGTCGGTGGAAGCGGTCGGGGGGACACCGCCGCCCACCGGGCCCGCCCACGCCGCCGCTCCGGGGACCGCGGCGCCGCCGGCGGAACCACCTGGGACGTCTCTCGCACCGGCGGCGCCGACCGGGGCGTCGACCGGGGCGACGAACCCGCCGGCGGGCGCCGCGCCCGAGGAGCTCGTCGTCCACGTGGTGGGCAGGGTCGCGGCGCCGGGCGTCGTCCGGCTGCCGGTGGGCGCGCGGGTGGTCGACGCCCTCGAAGCCGCGGGCGGGGCGACGCCGGAGGCCGACCTCGCGCGGGTCAACCTCGCCCGGCCGGTCGTCGACGGGGAGCAGGTGCTCGTCCCGGCGCCGGGGGAGGAGCCCGGGCCCCTGGTCGTCGCGGCCCCCGGTGCGCCGGCAGGAGGGACGTCGACCTCAGGGACGTCGACCGGGGCCGCGGGCGCCCCGGCGGCGCCGGGCGGCGGGGCTGCGGGCGGTGGGGCGGGGGGCGGCGGCCTGCTCGACCTCAACCGGGCGGGCCTCGCCGACCTCGACGGCCTGCCGGGCATCGGGCCCGTCCTCGCCCAGCGCATCCTCGACACCCGCGAGCAGCTCGGCGCCTTCACGAGCGTCGAGGAGCTGGGGGAGGTCAGCGGCATCGGCGAGGCGCGCCTCGCCGAGCTGCGCGAGCTCGTGGTCGTCTGAGGTGCCGTCCGACGCCCGACCCGGCCTCCCGAGACCTCCGGCGCCGGATGGGCCCGGCGGCGCGCCCGGCCCGAGGGAGGCCCCCGGGACGGGCGGGTCCACCGCGCCGGGGCTGTCGGCACCGGTCGGCGCACCGTCCGCCGACGTGCCGTCCGCCCACCTGCCGTCCGCCGGCCAGCCGAGCGCCGGGGCTTCGCTGCCCAGCGTCCACCGCGAGGACCTGCGCCTCGTCCCGGCGGCGGCCGCCACCTGGGGCGGGGCCGCGGCGGGCGTCGGCGTCCCGCCCGCGGTCGCGCTCTGCGCGGCCCTCGGCGGCCTCCTCCTCGCCGCCCTCCTCCTGGTCGGCCCCGTGCTGCTCCGCCCCGTCCCCGTCGGTCGCGGCCCCGTCGCGTCCGTCCACGTCGGCGCCGCCCCCGTCGCGTCCGTGCGCGTCGGCGCCGCCCCCGTCGCGTCCGTCCGCGTCGGCTGCGCCCGCGGTGCGGTCGCCGCTCGGGCCGCGGCCGGCCGCACGGGCCCGGACGCCGACCCGGGCCGCCCGGGCCGACGCCCGCGGGAGCACCGGCCCGGGGCCGCCGGACGGCGCGCGGCCCTGGCGCTGGCCGCCGTCGCGGCCGCCGCCGCCCTGGCCTCCGCGGGCGTGCGCACGGCGGGCACCTCCGGCGGCCTCCTGCCCGACCTCGTCGAGCGCCGCGCCGTCGTGGAGCTCGCCGTCCGGGTGAGCGCCGACCCCTCACCGGTCGCCCCGGCGGCGCACGGCCCCAGCGGGTCCGGCGGGGCCAGGACGTCCTCGCCCGAGCGGTGGGTCGTCCGGGTGCGCGCGCTCGAGGTCACCGGGCGCGGTGCGGTCGGCGGCGCACGGGGCGGCCTCCTCCTCGTCGGCGGCCGGCAGGTCGCCGAGCTGGGGCGCGACGAGGAGGTCACCGTCGTCGGGCGACTCGTCCCCACCGATCCGGGGGACGACGTCGTCGCGCTCCTGCGGGTGCAGGGCCCCCTGCGTGCGGTGCGTCCCCCCACCGGGTGGCGAGGCGCCGCGGCGCACCTGCGCGCGGGCCTGCGCACGGCGGTCGAGCCACTGCCCGCCGACCCGCGGGGTCTGCTGCCGGGCCTCGTCGTGGGGGACACGACCGCCCTGCCCGCGGACCTGGAGGACGCCATGCGCACCGCCGGCCTCGCCCACCTCACCGCGGTGAGCGGCGGCAACACGGCCGTCCTCGTCGCCGCCGCCGCGGGAGGCGCCGCGCTCCTCGGCGCCCGGCGGCTCGCCCGGGCCGCCGTCGCCGGGGCCGCGCTCACCGCGTTCGTGGCCGTGGCCGGGCCGGAGCCCAGCGTGCTGCGCGCGGGCGTGATGGCGGCCGCCGCGCTCGTGGGGCTGCTCGCGGCCCGCCCGGGGCGCGGCGTGCCGCCGCTGGCGGCGGCCGTCGTCGTGCTCGTCGTCCTCGACCCGTCCACCTCGCGCTCGATCGGCTTCGCGCTCTCGGTGCTCGGCACCGGCGCGCTCCTCCTGCTGGCCCGGCCGTGGGCGGCGGGCCTGGCGCGGGTGGTGCCGGAGCGGGTCGCCGTCGTCGTCGCGGTGCCGCTGGCCGCGCAGGCGGTCTGCGCGCCCGTCCTCCTGCTGCTCGACCCGCGGGTCTCCCTCGTCGCCGTGCCCGCCAACGTGCTCGCGGCGCCGGCGGTCGCACCCGCCACCGTGCTCGGCGTCCTGGCGCTCGCGGTGGCGCCCCTCTCGCCGCCGCTCGCCCACGTCCTCGCCGTCCCCGCCGGCTGGGCCGCGGGCTGGGTGGCGGCGGTCGCGCGGACCGCGGCGTCGGTCCCAGCGGCCACGGTCGCGTGGCCCGGCGGCTGGGCGGGCGCCGCCCTGCTCACGGGAGTCCTGCTGACGGCCCTCCTCGTCGTCCCGGCGCTGGTCCGCGGCGTCGCCGCCGCGGTGCGCGCCCGGCCGCGCGACCCCGCGGGCGCCCGGGGCTCCGGGGCGGCCGCCGTCGGTGCCGGACCTCGGCCCCGGCGCCCGGCACGGGACGGCCCCGTCGTCCCGGCGGGCCGGCCGGGTGGTGCCTGGCGGGACCGCCGGCAGATCCTGGCCCTGGTCGCGGCCGCCTGCCTCGTCGCCGGGCTCGCCCTGGCGCCGCCGGTGCGGGCGCGCCTCGGCGGCGCGTCGTGGCCGCCGCCCGACTGGCTCGCCGTCCAGTGCGACGTCGGCCAGGGGGCCGCCCTGGTCGTCCGCAGCGGACCCGGCGCCGCGGTCGTCGTCGACGTCGGGCCCGACCCGGACCTCGTCGACGGGTGCCTGGACCGCCTCGGCGTCGAGCGGGTCGACCTCCTCGTCCTCACGCACTTCCACGCCGACCACGTCGACGGGCTCCCGGGGGCGCTCTCGGGCCGGGAGGTCGAGCGCGCGCTCACGAGCCCGCTGCCCGTGCCGGACGCCGCGGCGGGCCGTGTCGCGCAGCAGCTGGCGGACGCGGGCGTGCCCTCGTCCGTCGGCGTGGCCGGTGAGCAGGGGACCGCGGGGGAGGTCCGCTGGCGCGTCCTCGCCCCCGGGGCGGGGGCGTCGCCGGGGCCCTCGGGCGCCGGTGGCGGCCGGGGTGCGGCCGGGGGCGGACGCGGCGGGCGGGACAGCGGTGCGGCGGGCGGCGAGGACGACGGCGCCAACGACGCGAGCGTCGTGGTCGTCCTCGAGGCGCCCGGCGGGCGGGTCACCGCCCTGGGCGACCTCGGCGCCGAGGCCCAGGCGGCGCTGCGGCGGGCGACGTCGACGGACGCCGGCGCGTGGCCCGTCGACGTCCTCGGCGTCGCCCACCACGGCTCGTCCGACCAGGACCCGGGCCTCGCGGCGCTCGCCGACCCGCGCGCCGCGCTCGCCGGGGTGGGGGAGAACACCTACGGCCACCCCGCCGCTCGGGCCCTCGAGCTCGTGGGGGCCGGCGGTGCCGTCGTCGCCTGCACGACGGCGACGGGGGACGTGGCCGTCTCGGGGCGCCCCGACGCGCTGGTGCTGACCGCCCGGCGCGCTCTCCACGACGGCGCCACGTGCTGAGGCGCGGGCGCGCGGGCCGGGTGTCGGCGGTGCGTGGCAGGCTGCCCGAGTGGCCCAGGGCACCCGTCAGCAGCGGTCGACGAGCCGGTCCTCGAACCGCTCGTCCGGCCGGTCCTCGGGCGCCCGGGGCTGGCGCGAGGCCGTCCCCGCGCCGCTCGTGCTCGTCACGGGCACCGAGCAGGTGCTCGCCGAGCGCGCGGTCGCCCGCGTCACGGCGCTGCAGCGCGCCGAGCACCCCGAGCTCGAGGTCGTCGGCGTCGACGCCACCTCCTACGAGGCGGGCGTGCTCGCGGCGGTCGCCAGCCCGTCGCTCTTCGGCGAGCCCCGGCTCGCGGTCGTCACGGGCGCCGAGGCCCCCGCCGAGCGCTTCGAGGCCGACCTGCGGGCCTACCTCGCCGCGCCGGCCGACGACGTCGTCCTCGTCGTCCGGCACGCCGGCGGCTCCGGCGGTCGCAAGGTCCTCGAGGTCGCCCGCGCGCACGCGGGTGCCGTCCTCGTCGACTGCCCGCCGCTCAAGAAGGACGCCGAGAAGCTCGAGTTCGTGGGCCTGGAGTTCGAGGCGGCGCGGCGGCGCATCGCGGCCCCCGCCGCGCGCGCCCTCGTCGACGCGGTGGGGTCCGACCTGCGCGAGCTGTCCGCCTCGTGCGCCCAGCTCGTCGCCGACACCTCGGGCACGGTCGAGGTGGAGGACGTCACGCGCTACTACGGCGGCCGCGTCGAGGCCACGGGGTTCCGGGTGGCCGACGCCGTCGTCGCCGGTCACCGCGCCGAGGCGCTCGCCCTGCTGCGCCAGGCGGTGGCCACCGGCCTCGACCCCGTGCCGATCGTCGCCGTCCTCGCGGCGCGGCTGCGGCAGATGGTGCTCGTCGGCGGCTCGCGGGGCCGGGGGGACGAGGTGGCGAAGGCCCTGGGCATGGCGCCGTGGATGGTCGACCGCACCCGGCGCGAGCTGCGCGGCTGGACGCCGGGCGCCCTCGGCGCCGGCATCGTCCTGCTGGCCGAGACGGACGCGGCCGTCAAGGGCGGCGGTCGCGACCCCGTCTACGCGCTCGAGCGCGCCGTCCTCGTCCTCTGCGACGCGCACGAGCGCTGAGCCGGCCGTCCCCGATCCCCGCGTCCGACCACCCGCCCCGCACCGGAGGAGCCCCCGTGACCCACTTCGTCGCCGAGATCGTCTACACCGCCGCCCCCGACGTGGTGGCGGCCTCGCGCCCCGCCCACCGGGAGCACCTCGCGGCGCTCCACGCCCGCGGGGCCCTCGTCCTGTCGGGCCCGTGGGCCGACGGCACCGGGGCCTGCCTCGTCTACCGGGCCGACGACGAGGCGGCCGTGCGCGGGATGCTGGCCGACGACCCGTTCCTCCGCGACGGCGTCGTGGAGGTCCGCTCGGTCCGGGAGTGGACCGTCGTCGTGGGCGGCTGACCTGGGTCCCGGGGCCGTGCCGACGAGGACGGCCCCGGGACGACGGAAGGGCACACCCCCCGCGGGGGTGCGCCCTTCGACGTCGTGCGCTGCGGGCCCACGAGCCCGCGGCGCCGCCTCAGACGGAGGCGACGCGCTTGGCGAGGGCCGACTTGCGGTTGGCCGCCTGGTTCTTGTGGATGACGCCCTTGCTCACGGCCTTGTCGAGGCGCTTGGACGCACGGGCGAGCGCCGACTGCGCCTTGTCGCGGTCGCCGCTGTCGGCGGCCTCGCGGACGGAGCGGACCGCCGACTTCAGCTCGGACTTGACGGCCTTGTTGCGCAGGCGCGCCTTCTCGTTGGTGAGGATGCGCTTCTTCTGGCTCTTGATGTTCGCCACGTCTGATTAGCTCCAGGTCGGTCGTGTCTGGCTCGTGCTCGAAGGTCTGCGAGGCGGCCACGACCCGGGCTGGACGCCCGGCGGTGGCGGTGCCGGTGCGCTCGGGCGCCCCGCGGGGGGACGCGCGCCGGGCGCGACGTGCAAGGCTACCAGCGCCGTGGCCGCGGTCCCCGCCGCCGTCGTCGGCCACCGACCCGCAGCTGGGGGTCGGGTCACCGTGCGGGCCCCGGGCGGGGCGCTGCGACGTGCGACGATGGGGGCTCGCCCGCCGCCGGCCACGCGCCCGCGGCCCGGATCCCGACGGAGGTGGCCCGAGCCCGTGAGCGCCCCGGCCCGCAGCGACGCCGCGCACGCCAGCGACCGCGCGCAGGGCGGCATCGAGCCCGCCTCGACCGCCCCCGCGCTGCTGCGGAACTTCTCGATCATCGCCCACATCGACCACGGCAAGTCGACCCTGGCCGACCGGATGCTCCAGATCACCGGCGTCGTGGACGAGCGGGCCATGCGGGCGCAGTACCTCGACCGCATGGACATCGAGCGCGAGCGCGGCATCACCATCAAGAGCCAGGCCGTCCGCATGCCGTGGACCGTCGACGGGCGCGCCCACGCGCTCAACATGATCGACACCCCGGGCCACGTCGACTTCACCTACGAGGTCTCCCGCTCCCTCGCCGCCTGCGAGGGCGCCGTCCTCCTCGTCGACGCCTCCCAGGGCATCGAGGCGCAGACGCTCGCCAACCTCTACCTGGCGATGGAGGGCGACCTCGAGATCATCCCGGTGCTCAACAAGATCGACCTGCCCGCCGCCCAGCCGGAGCGGTACGCGGAGGAGATCGCCGGGCTCGTCGGCTGCGACCCCGCCGACGTGCTCCGCGTCAGCGGCAAGACGGGCGAGGGCGTGCCCGAGCTGCTCGACCGCATCGTGCAGCGGGTGCCGGCGCCGGTCGGCGACCCGGACGCCCCCGCGCGCGCCATGATCTTCGACTCGGTCTACGACACCTACCGCGGCGTCGTCACCTACGTCCGCGTCGTCGACGGGCGCCTGGACCCCCGCCAGCGGATCGCCATGATGTCGACCCGCGCGACGCACGAGCTGCTCGAGATCGGCGTCAGCTCCCCCGAGCCGACGCCGTCGAAGGGGCTCGGGGTCGGGGAGGTCGGGTACCTCATCACCGGCGTCAAGGACGTCCGCCAGTCGCGGGTCGGCGACACGGTGACCGACTCCGCCAAGCCCGCCACCGAGTCGCTCGGCGGCTACCGCGACCCGCGGCCCATGGTCTTCTCGGGGCTCTTCCCGCTCGACGGCTCCGACTACCCGGTGCTGCGCGACGCCCTCGACAAGCTCAAGCTCAACGACGCCGCCCTCGTCTACGAACCGGAGACCTCCGTGGCCCTCGGCTTCGGCTTCCGCTGCGGCTTCCTCGGCCTGCTCCACCTCGAGATCGTCCGCGAGCGCCTCGAGCGCGAGTTCGACCTCGACCTCATCTCGACCGCGCCGAGCGTCGTCTACGAGGTGCGGATGGACGACGGCGAGGTCGTCTCCGTCACCAACCCCAGCGAGTTCCCCGAGGGCAAGGTGGGGGAGGTCCGCGAGCCGGTGGTGAAGGCGACCGTGCTGGCGCCGAGCGACTACATCGGCGCCGTCATGGAGCTGTGCCAGAGCCGCCGCGGCGAGATGCTCGGCATGGACTACCTCTCGCCCGAGCGGGTCGAGCTGCGCTACCAGCTGCCGCTGGCGGAGATCGTCTTCGACTTCTTCGACCAGCTGAAGTCGAAGACCAAGGGCTACGCCTCGCTGGACTACGAGCCCGCCGGCGACCAGGCGGCCGACCTCGTCAAGGTCGACGTCCTGCTGCAGGGCGAGAAGGTCGACGCCTTCAGCGCCATCGTCCACAAGGACAAGGCGTACCCCTACGGCACGATGATGGCCGGCCGGCTGCAGAAGCTCATCCCGCGCCAGCAGTTCGAGGTGCCCGTGCAGGCCGCCATCGGCGCGCGCGTCATCGCTCGCGAGACGGTCCGCGCCATCCGCAAGGACGTCCTCTCCAAGTGCTACGGCGGTGACATCACGCGCAAGCGCAAGCTGCTGGAGAAGCAGAAGGAGGGCAAGAAGCGGATGAAGATGGTGGGACGCGTCGAGGTGCCGCAGGAGGCCTTCATCGCCGCCCTCACCGCCGACGCCGCCGAGAGCAAGGACGGCGCCAAGAAGTAGGCGCTGAGGAGCAGTCGGAGGTCGCGCGGCCCGCCCGGACGGGGCGACGCGTCCGGTGCGCCCGGGTTGCACCGCACGGCCGCCGGCGGGTTGATGGGGCGATGACGCCCCCGACCGCCCTGGCCGAGCGGCTGACCACGGCCCCCGAGGCGTGGGAGGCGCTCGACCGGCCGTCCTACCGCGCCGAGCACGTCCTCGGGGTGGCGCTCAACGCCCTGGGGCGGGCGCGGGGGCCCGTCGTCGACGTGCTCCACGGCACGTGGCTCGGCCACCTGCTGCACCCCGCGCTGACCGACGTCCCCGTCGGCTCGTGGACGGCGGCGCTCGCGCTCGACGCCCTCGACGTCGTCGGGGCCTCCCGCGCGCCGGGGCTCGCCGCGGCCTCGCGCGCCTGCACGGCGGTCGGCCTCGTGGGCGCCGCGGCCGCGGTCGCCACCGGGCTGGTGGACTGGCAGCACACGCACGAGGGCGCGCGCCGGGTGGGCGTCGTCCACGGGCTCCTCAGCGCGACCGCGACGGGGCTGCAGCTCGCGTCATGGCGCGAGCGGGGTCGAGGCCGGACGGCGCGGGGGCGCGCGCTCGGCCTCGCCGGGTGGTGCGTCGTCACGGCGAGCGCGGCGCTGGGCGGCGCCCTCGTGCACCGGCACGGCGTCGGCTCCGACCACGCCGACAGGTCGCTCGCGCCGCGGACCTTCACCGACGCCCTGCCCGTGGCCGACCTCGTCGACGGCCGGCCCGCACGGGCGGACGTCGACGGCGTCCGCGTCGTGCTCCTGCGTCAGGGCGACGGCCCGGTGCGCGCCTTCGGCGAGGAGTGCCCGCACCTGCGCGGCCCGCTGTCCGAGGGGTGGGTGACGCGCGAAGGACTCGTGTGCCCGTGGCACGGCTCGTGCTTCTCCCTCGAGGACGGCGCCGTCGTCCACGGGCCGGCGACGGCACCCCTGCCGCGGTTCGAGACGAGGGTGCGCGGCGGCACCGTGCAGGTGCGCCGGGTGCCGCCGGTGCCCGGGGCGAGCCCGGGGAGCGTCACCGCCGCCGAGCAGCGCCGCGAGGACGAGGGGGACCGCCGTGCGCGCCACTGAGGTGCTGACCGCCCACCACGACGAGCTCCGGTCGCTGCTCGCGGAGCTGGCCCGGCTGCCGGGGGACCGAGCCGAGGAGCGCCAGCGGGTGCTCGACCGCCTCGTCGACGAGCTCAGCCTCCACGAGCAGCTGGAGGACGAGATCTTCTACCCGTCCGTGACGGCGGCCAGTCCCATGGTGGCCGTCGCCCACGCCGAGCACCGGTACCTGGAGGACCAGGTGGCCGTCGTCGTCCGCACCGGGCCGCGCCGCGCCGGCTTCGACGAGGAGGTGCGCGTCCTCACCGCCGCGGTCGAGCACCACGCCGGGCACGAGGAGAGCGAGATGTTCACCGAGGTCGACGCCAAGCTCGACGCCGACGTCCTCGACGACATGGGCGCGCGCATCGCGGCGCGCCTGGAGAAGCTCCGGGGCTCCCGCACGACGCAGCTGAGGCTGCGGGTGAAGCGGGAGGTGCTCCGGCGCACGCCGGGAGGCGCCCGCCGACCCCGCTGAGGGCCCGTCGCTCGCGGCGCCCCCGCTCGGTCGTCGTGGAGGGGGCTCGCTCAGCGGTGGCGTCGGCGGGGGTCGCGACGGCGGTCCACCGCGCCCCAGGAGCGCGCGGCGGCGGCGTCCTGCAGGAGCGTCGTCTCGTCGTGGCCGTGGGTCTCGGCGGGTGTGGGGGAGGGCACGTCGGGCCGCTCGCACGGCGACGGTGCCGGGGCTGGGCTGGTCGTGGTCACGATCCCGCATCGGTCGTCCGCGGCGGCGGCTTGAGGGGCGCCGTCCCGGACGGCGCCCGGCGCCGTCGAGGACGTCGAACACGTGTTCGAGTCGTTGTCGGTGGTCGCCCCTACGGTCGTGGGTGTGGAGGACGAGGCGGTGCCGGGGTCGGGTGCGGGGGCGCCCGACTCCTCGTCTGCGCCTCTTCCTGTGCTCGAGGCGCTGACGGCTGCGGTGGCGGCGGGTCGGGCGGCGGTGGCGGGTCTGGGGCTGTGGTCGGTGGCCACGGCGGACCTGCGGGGTGTGCTGCGTGAGCTGGAGGGTCTGGTGCGGGTGGCGCAGGCGGCGCAGGTGGTGGTGCTGGGTGAGGTCGCGGCCCGGGGTGAGGCGCTGGTGCCGGGTGGGTTGACGCCGGGGGAGCGGGCGGTGCTGGCGCGGTCGCGGGCGGGGGACGGGCGCGGTGAGCTCGCGGGGGTGCTGGGGGTGCATCCGGCGACGGCGGCGCGCCGGCAGGCGACGGTGGCGTTCGTGACGGGGGCGGGCCTGCCGGCGCAGCGGGTCGCCCGTACGGGCGGGCGGGGAGCGGGGCTGGGTGAGGGCGCTGCGACCGGGGCGGCGTTGGCTGCGGGGCTCGTGAGCG
>NZ_JBBHZG010000007.1:152070-170595 GCF_037482305.1 Pseudokineococcus sp. 5B2Z-1 | reverse complement strand
CCGACAGCAGCGTCACCTGGACCTCACCCCTGGGACAGACCACCACCGTCCCCGGCCCACCCCTGCTCCCCCGACCCCCCGCACCCGACGCTGACGCCGAGCAGGTCGGCCGGCACGACGACAGCAGTGACGGCAGCGGGCCACACCCCGCCGCCCCCGCGGCCCACCCCACGGCAGCGTCGACGTCCCGCCGCCACGCGGCGGCATGGAGGGTCGCCGCGTCCGGCTACCGCGTCGTGCCGTCCGCGCGTCCCGTGTCGAGCAGAGCGCAGTCCGGGCAGCACCGCACCAGCGCACCCAGCGCGGCGCCCACCGGTCGGCGAGTCCACGGCCCGTCCAGCCCCGACGACGTCCGGGACCTCGACAGCCACGTCGAGCTCCACCCCCGCCTGCTCGTCGGCCACCCCTACCCGACCGGCGACCTCGCCCACTGCGACACCCNCGACGTCCGGGACCTCGACAGCCACGTCGAGCTCCACCCCCGCCTGCTCGTCGGCCACCCCTACCCGACCGGCGACCTCGCCCACTGCGACACCCGCTGGACCCGCGACGAGCACCACCGCCAGCACGAGCCCCTCACCGACCACCCGGCACCCGCGACCGCCGCCCTCGCCGACGACACCGACCACGGCGGCTGGGGAGAGGGGCCACCGCCCTTCTGAGCTCCTCCCGGCAGACGGGCGCGCATCATCACCCGACCGACCACGCCGGCCGGGGCGGAGGACCACCGCTCGCCGAGACCGCCTCGCGGCGACGCGACCGGCCCAGGAGCAGCAGCCGCCGGCGACGGACGGCCGAGCGGCCGAGCGTCAGGACGTCAGGACGTCAGGACGTCAGGACGTCAGGACGTCAGAGGGTGGGGCGCGAGGGCTCCCCCGTGCCGGCGCCGGCGGCCGGGCCGTCGTCGAGGCCGAGCTCGTCCTGGGTGAAGACGGCGAGGTAGTCGAGCCCCTCCGCCTCGATGCGCTCCCGCGCCCCGGTGTCGCGGTCCACGAGGACGGCCACGGCGAGCACCTGCGCGCCGTGGGCGCGCAGCGCCTCGACGGCCGTCATGACCGAGCCGCCGGTCGTCATCGTGTCCTCGACGGCGACGACGGCGCGGCCCTCCACCGCCGGGCCCTCGATCTGCCGCTGCAGGCCGTGGGCCTTGCCCTGCTTGCGCACGACGAAGGCGTCGAGCGGGCGGCCCTGCGCCGCGGCGGCGTGGAGCATCGCCGCCGCCACGGGGTCCGCACCCATCGTCAGACCGCCCACGGCGTCGGGCGAGAGACCCCGCCCGTCGACCAGGTCGAGCATCACCCGCCCGACCAGCGGCGCCGCCTCGTGGTGCAGCGTGATGCGGCGCAGGTCGACGTAGTAGTCGGCCTCCGCGCCGCTGGACAGCGTCACCCGGCCGCGGACGACCGCCGTCTCGCGGATGAGGGCCAGGAGCCGCTCGCGGGCGTCCCCCAGCGCGTCGACGGGCAGGTCTGCGGTCTCGGCGGCGTCCACAGGCCGCCACGCTAGCGAGGTCGTCCACAGACCTGGCCGGGTGCCGCCGCGGGAGCGGTGGAGGGCGCCACGGTCTTCGTCATGAGCAGCGAGACGAGCACCGGGCCGACCGACCGGGCCTCCGGCGCCGCGAGACCCCCGTCCGAGCGCCCTGGCGGCAGGGACGAGCCGCAGGGCCCGACGCCCGGCGGGGAGGGAGCAGCAGTCGACGACGAGGGAACGGGAGCCCACGACGACGGAGCAGGGGCCGGCCCGGGCGCCCAGCGCGCCGACCTGGTCCCCGAGAGGACCAGCGACCCCACCGGGCTGGCCGGCTCCTGGGGCGGCCTCGAGGAGGTGGTCGCCGAGGAGGTCCTGCGCACCGCGCACCGGATGGAGGCCGCGGGCGTGCGGATCGAGCCCCCGGTCGGGCACCCGGCCTCGCTGGCCCTGTGCGTGGTCGAGGCCGTCTGGGCGCCCCGGGTGCGGCCGACCGCCGTCGCGGGCGTGGTGGCCCGGGTGCGCGAGCACCTCGCCGGCACGGGCGGACCGGGTGACGGGCTCGACGCCCCGGCGCTGCTGGCGTCCTTCACCGTCGCCGGGGACGACGAGGCGTGGGCCACCGCGCTGGCCACCCGGCACCGCACGGCGTCGACCGCGAGCGCCCCCCTCAAGGCCACCGCGGTGCGCGAGGCGGCGGAGGCCCTCGTCGGCGTCGGCGTCGTCACGACGGCGGACCTCCTGGCCGTCCTCCGCGACCACCGCGCCGCTGCGGCGCAGGCCCAGACCCACGCCCGGGCCCGGGCGGCCGCGGCGCCGTGGCCCCCGGTGGAGCCTCCTGCGGCACCGGCGTCCGAGCGGTGGGAGGCCGTGCGGGCGGCCTGGTGCGCCGCCGTGGGGCAGTCGTCGGGTCGGTCGTGGCACCGGCTGCTGCTCCTGGCCGGCGCGGAGCAGGTCGTGCCCGACGACGACGTCCGCCGCTTCACCTCGCGCCTCGTCCGCAGCCTCCTGGCGGGAGGTCAGCCGGCCCGCGCGGGCTCGCGGCCCGGCGCGCTGGAGGCCGCGGCGCTGCTCGAGGCGGCCGCGGCCGTCCTCGGCGCTCCCGCCCGCGAGGTCGACCACGTGGTGTGGCGCAGCGAGCTGCAGGCCGACGCCCGTCGCCCCGGCGACGGCCGGGCCAGCTGACGGCGCCCGGGAGGTGCGGAGCGGGCGGAGCGCGGCGGTCGGACGCGCGGGCGGCGAGGCGGTGGGGTCAGGCGTCCGCGAGGTCGACGAGGACGGGCGCGTGGTCGCTGGCGCCCTTGCCCTTGCGCTCCTGCCGGTCGATCTCCGCCCCCGTCACGCGCTCGGCGAGCGCCGGCGAGCACAGGGCGAAGTCGATGCGCATGCCCTCGCGGCGGGGGAAGCGGAGCTGGGTGTAGTCCCAGTACGTGTACGTCCCCGGCCCGGGGGCGTGGGGGCGCACGACGTCGGCGAAGCCCGCGTCGACGACGGCGCGGAAGGCCGCGCGCTCGGGCTCGGAGGTGTGGGTGCTCGTCGCGAAGACGGCCGGGTCCCAGACGTCCTCGTCGGTGGGCGCCACGTTCCAGTCCCCGCAGAGGGCGACCTGCGCCCGCGGGTCGTCCGCGAGCCAGGCGCTCCCGGCCTCGCGGAGCCGGGCCAGCCAGTCGAGCTTGTAGACGTAGTGCGGGTCGTCGAGCGCCCGGCCGTTCGGCACGTAGAGGCTCCACACGTCGACGCCGCCGCAGCGAGCGCCGATCGCCCGCGCCTCGGCCTCGGCGCCCTCGCCCCAGCCCGGCTGGCCCGGGAAGCCGACGCGCACGTCCTCCAGGCCCACCCGGGAGAGGACGGCGACGCCGTTCCACTGGCTCAGCCCGTGGTGGGCGACCTCGTAGCCGGCCTCGCGCAGCCGCTCCTCCGGGAACTGGTCGTCCCGGCACTTGGTCTCCTGGAGCGCCAGGACGTCGACGTCGCTGCGCTCGAGCCACGCCACCAGGCGGTCGACGCGGGCCCGGACGGAGTTGACGTTCCACGTGGCGATGCGCACGGGCGGCGACGCTACCCGCGGCGCGAGCGGGCGGGCGGACCGGGCGGGACGGGTCGGCGGCCGGGGGCGGGACGGGTCGGGCGCCGGGGGCGCTGCTCGCTACGGTCCTCCCCATGGCGACGGCACTGGTCACGGGCGGCACCTCGGGCATCGGGGCGGCCTTCGCCCGCGAGCTGGCGGGCCGCGGTCACGACCTCGTGCTCGTGGCCCGCGACGCCGCCCGGCTCGAGGAGTCGGCCGAGCGGCTGCGGGCCGGTGGCACGCGGGTCGAGGTGCTGCGAGCGGACCTCGCCGACCGGGCCGACGTCCAGCGCGTGGCCGACCGCCTCGGCGACGCCGCCCGCCCGGTGGACCTGCTCGTCAACAACGCGGGCTTCGGCCTGTCCTCGAAGCTCCTCTCGGAGGACACCTCGGAGCAGGAGCGCGCCCTCGACGTCATGTGCCGCGCCGTGCTCGTCCTCGGCGGCGCCGCCGGGCGGGCGATGCGCGACCGCGGGCGCGGCGCCGTCCTCAACGTCTCGAGCGTCGCCGGCTTCGTCACCATGGGCGGCTACTCGGCGGTCAAGGCGTGGGTCACCGCCTACTCGGAGGGGCTGTCGAACGAGCTGGCGGGCACCGGCGTCACCGTCACGGCGCTGTGCCCCGGCTTCGTGCGCACCGAGTTCCACGAGCGCGCCGCGCTGCGCATGGGCCACATGCCCGAGGTCGGCTGGGTCGACGTCGACGAGCTCGTCCGCACGGCCCTCGACGACGTCGCCCGCGGCCGCGTGGTGTCCGTGCCGACGAGGCGCTACGCCGCGGTCGTGCAGCTCGCCCGGCACGCCCCCCGCGGGCTCGTGCGCTGGGCCTCGCGCGCCATCGTCTCCTCGCGCAGCTGACGCCCGCTCGCCCGGCTGACGGCCCGGCGACCGCGCTCTCGGACGGGGCGACGGCGACCTCGCCGACCGCCCCACGGGCCCCGGTGCGCCGACGGCCGTGGACCCCCCCGCGGGCCACGGCCGTCGACGACACCTCTCGGCGCGGTGCGCCGCGCCCCCGAGAGTAGGACTCCACTGCTCCGAGCAACCAGCCCCGAGGCCCCTCCGGGATGTCCACACTTGTGTGGACGTGCCCGCGGGGAGGGCCGGGCCACCGCACCCGGCGAGCGCCGGGCGCGGTGGCCGCCGGGTCAGCCGGCGGCGGGCTCCCGACGCCTCAGGACGAGGCCCGAGCGACCCCGCCGCCCCGAGCCCGCGGCTCCCAGCGGCTGCCCGGCCGGGCGCCCCGGCGCGGCGTCGCCGTCGGCCCCGCCGGTCGCGGCGCCCGCCCCCGAGGGCGCGGCCGCGAGGGCCAGCGGCTCGCCGGCCCCGACCCCGCCGACGTCGGCGCCGGGGGCACCAGCCGCAGCGACGCCGGTCCCGGCCTCGGCGACCTCGGGCTCGTCGACGTCCACGACGACGACGTCGCCCTCGCCCACCTCGCCCGCCAGCAGCGCGCGGGCGAGGCGGTCGCCGACCTCCCGCTGCACGAGCCGGCGCAGGGGCCTCGCCCCGTAGGCCGGGTCGTAGGCCTCGAGGGCCAGCCAGTCGCGGGCGGCCGGCGTCACCTCGAGCCCCAGCCGCCGCTCGGCGAGGCGGTCGGCCAGCCGGTCGACCGCGATGGCGACGATGCGGCTCAGCTCCTCGGTGCCCAGCGGGTCGAAGACGACGACCTCGTCGAGCCGGTTGAGGAGCTCGGGCTTGAAGGCGCGGCGCACCTCGACCATGACGGCCTCGCGCTGCTGCTCCGCGGACCGCGACGGGTCCGCGAGGTGCTGGCTGCCGAGGTTGCTCGTCATGACGAGGACGACGTTGCGGAAGTCGACCGTGCGGCCCTGGCCGTCGGTGAGCCGCCCGTCGTCGAGCACCTGCAGGAGGACGTCGAAGACGTCGGGGTGCGCCTTCTCCACCTCGTCGAGCAGCACGACGGCGTAGGGGCGCCGCCGGACGGCCTCGGTGAGCTGGCCGCCCTGGTCGTACCCGACGTACCCGGGGGGCGCCCCGACGAGCCGCGCGACGGAGTGCTTCTCCCCGTACTCGCTCATGTCGATGCGGACCATGGCGCGCTCGTCGTCGAAGAGGAAGTCCGCCAGCGACTTCGCCAGCTCCGTCTTGCCGACGCCCGTGGGGCCGAGGAACAGGAAGGAGCCGGTGGGCCGGTCGGGGTCGCTGACCCCCGCGCGGCTGCGCCGGACGGCGTCCGAGACGGCCTCCACGGCGGCGCGCTGGCCGACGAGCCGGCGCCCCAGCACCTCCTCCATCCGCAGCAGCTTGTCCTGCTCCCCCTCCAGCAGGCGCCCGGCGGGGATGCCGGTCCAGGCGGCGACGACGTCGGCCACGTCGTCGGCGCCCACGCGCTGGGCGACCATCGGCTCCTCCCCGGCGTCCCCGGCCTCGTCGGCCTCGGCCTCGGCGAGCTCGCGCTCGACCGCGGGGATCTCCTCGTAGGTGAGACGGGACGCCGTCTCCCAGTCGGTGTCGCGGTAGGCCCGCTCGGCGTCCGAGCGCAGCCCGTCGAGGCGCGCGCGCAGCTCGCCGACCCGGTTGACGCCGCTCTTCTCGCGCTCCCACCGCGCCGACAGCCCGGCGAGGCGCTCGCGGCGGTCCGCCAGGTCGGCGCGCAGCCGCTCCAGGCGCTCGGCGGCGCCCGGGTCGTCCTCGGCGGCCTTGGCGAGCGCCATCTCCTCCATGACGAGGCGGTCGACGGCGCGGCTGAGCTCGTCGACCTCGACGGGCGAGGAGTCGAGCTCCATGCGCAGGCGGGACGCGGCCTCGTCGACGAGGTCGATGGCCTTGTCGGGCAGGCGGCGGCCGGTGATGTACCGGTCGGAGAGCTGGGCGGCCGCGACGAGCGCGCCGTCGGTGATGGTGACCTTGTGGTGCGCCTCGTAGCGCTCCTTGAGGCCGCGCAGGATCGTCACCGTGTCGGCCACGTCGGGCTCGCCGACGAAGACCTGCTGGAAGCGGCGCTCGAGCGCCGGGTCCTTCTCGACGCGCTCGCGGTACTCGTCGAGCGTCGTCGCGCCGACGAGCCGCAGCTCCCCGCGGGCGAGCATCGGCTTGAGCATGTTGCCCGCGTCCATGGCGCCCTCGGAGCCGCCGCCCGCGCCGACGACGGTGTGCAGCTCGTCGATGAAGGTGACGACCTGGCCGTCGCTGCCCTGGATCTCCGCGAGGACCGCCTTGAGGCGCTCCTCGAACTCCCCGCGGTACTTGGCGCCCGCGACCATCGCGGCGAGGTCCAGGGAGACCAGGCGCTTGCCGCGCAGGGACTCGGGGACGTCGCCGTCGACGATGCGCTGCGCCAGCCCCTCGACGACGGCCGTCTTGCCGACGCCGGGCTCGCCGATGAGGACGGGGTTGTTCTTCGTGCGCCGCGAGAGCACCTGCACGACCCGGCGGATCTCGGCGTCACGGCCCACGACGGGGTCGAGGCGGCCGTCGCGGGCCGCCTGCGTGAGGTCGGTGCCGTACTGCTCGAGGGCGTTGTACGTGCCCTCCGGGTCCGGCGACGTGACCTTCGCCGCACCCCGCACCCGGGGCAGCGCGTCGAGCAGCGCGTCGCGCGTGGCCCCCGCCGAACGGAGCAGCCCGCCGGTCGCGCCCGCGTCGGCCGCGAGGGCGAGGAGCAGGTGCTCGGTGGAGACGTAGGAGTCCCCCAGCGAGCGCATCTCCTGCTGGGCCACGGGCACCACGGCCAGGGCGCCGCGCGAGAGCTGCGGCTGCGCGACGGTGTCCCCGGACGTCCGGGGCAGCGCGGCGAGCAGGCCCTGCGCCTGGTCGCGCACGCGCGACGGCTGCGCCCCCACGGCCTCGAGCAGCCCGGCGACGACGCCCGCGGCGTCCTCGGTGAGCGCGGCGAGCAGGTGGGCGGCCTCCACCTGCGGGTGGCCGGCCGCGGCGGCGGCCTGCACCGCTGCGGTGATGGCCTCGCGGGTCCTCGTCGTGAACTCGGCGTCCAACGGGTACCTCCTCGTGCGTGCCGGTGGCCCGGCGGTCTGGCGGGGTGACGACTCGCGCCGTCGAGACTTGAGTCTATGCCGCTCAACCCCGGCGAGCGCTCCGGTGTTCCTCGGGTCCCCCGGACGGCCGCCCCTCGACGACGCCCCGCCCGGCCACGGGTGCCGGCGGGGCGGGCCGGTCGTCGAGCGGCTGACGCCGAGCGGCCCCCTAGAGTCGGCGCGCCGATGGCGGCCCCGGACGACGGGCGCCGACGCCGGCGCCGGTCCCACCGGCGCGGGGTGCAGCCACCGCCCCGCCGAGACCCGCCGACCCGGCGGACGCACAGCAGGAGGGCGGCATGACCGCTGGCACCACCCGGCCCCTCGAGGAGGAGCCGGCCCCCGCCGAGGACGTCGCGGTCGTCCTCGCCGAGCTGGGGCGGCTGCCCCTCGACCAGCCCCTGGGCCAGTACCTGCAGCGGGTCGCCGACCTCGCGGCCACGGTCCTGCGGGGGGTCGAGGCGCTCTCGGTCACGCTCGTCGAGGACGGCCGGGCCCGCTCGGCCGCCTTCACCGGCTCCGTCGCGGCCGCGCTCGACGAGCGCCAGTACGACGCCGGCTTCGGTCCCTGCCTCGACGCCGCGGTCTCGGGCGAGGTGGTCCTCCTCGACCTGGACGACCTCGGCGACCTCTACCCCGACTTCGCGCGGGAGGCCCGGCGCCAGGGCGTCGTCGCGGCCGCCTCGCTGGGCCTGCCCGTCGCCCAGCGGGTCGTCGGCGCGCTCAACCTCTACAGCACGAGCGGCGCGCTCGAGCCCACCACGGTGGAGCTGGCGCAGACCTTCGGCTCGTACGCGGCGGTGGCGCTCGCCAACGCCTCCCTCTACGGCTCGACGGCCCGTCTCGCCGCGCAGATGCAGGAGGCGATGAGCTCGCGCGCCGTCATCGAGCAGGCCAAGGGCGTGCTCATGGCGCGCCTCGCCGTCGACGCCGACGAGGCCTTCGCGCACCTCTCCCGCACGAGCCAGCGCACCAACACCAAGCTCCGCGAGACGGCCGCCGACCTCGTCGACCGGGCCCGTCGGGGCGAGGCCGGCTGACGGCGGGCGACCGCGGGCGCCCCGGCGGCGCCACGGTCACGGAACGGCCACGACGGCCGGGGATCCTTGCGCCCCTGCGGGGGTGGCGCCACCCTGCACCGATGACCAGCCCGGAGACCCGTCCGGGGCACCGATCGGGGCCCCGTCGGGACGCCCCTCGCCCCGAGCCCCGCCCGCCGGCCACCCGCCGCGCGGTCCCGCCCCCGCGCACCAGCGCGCACCCGAGCCCGGAGGAGCGCACGTGACCGGCATCGAGGACTTCGTCAACGACAACTTCACACCGTTCAGCGACGCCGTCGGCAGCATCATCTTCGCGCCGCTGACCATCGGGGACATCTCCGTCCCCTTCGTCGTCGTCTGGCTCATCGCCGCCGGCGTCATCTTCACGGTGGTGTTCGGCGTCCCGCAGGTCCGCCACATCCCCCTCGCCCTGAAGATCGTCCGGGGCAAGTTCACGCGCGGCGACGAGCCCGGCGAGGTGACCCACTTCCAGGCCCTCACCTCGGCGGTCTCGGGCACCGTCGGCCTCGGCAACATCGCGGGCGTCGGCGTCGCCGTCTCCGTCGGCGGGCCCGGCGCCACCTTCTGGATGGTCGTCGCCGGCCTCATCTCCATGTGCACGAAGTTCGTGGAGTGCACCCTCGGGGTGAAGTACCGCGAGATCCACGAGGACGGGTCCGTCACCGGCGGCCCGTTCCGCTACCTGCGCGCCGCCTTCGCGCGCTTCGGCGACAGCGCCCTCGCCCGTGGCGTGTCGAAGTTCCTCGTGGGCTTCTTCGCCGTCGCGATCCTGCTGTTCGGCATGGGCGGCGGCAACATGTTCCAGGCCAACCAGACCTTCGCCCAGGTGCAGAACGTCACGGGCGGCGAGGACGGCCTCTTCGGCACCACCTTCGCCACGCTGCTCTTCGGCCTCGGGCTCGCGGCGCTCGTCGGCGTCGTCATCATCGGCGGCATCAAGTCCATCGGCGCCGTCACGAGCCGCCTCATCCCGGCGATGGCGATCTTCTACGTCGTCTCCTGCCTCGTCGTCATCGCGCTCAACATCGGCCAGGTCCCGGCCGCGATCGGCGAGATCTTCGGCGGCGCCTTCTCCCCCGAGGGCGTCTCCGGCGGCGTGCTCGGCGCCCTCGTCGTCGGCTTCCAGCGGGCGGCCTTCTCCAACGAGGCCGGCATCGGCTCGGCGCCGACGGCCCACTCGGCCGTGCGCACCGAGCGCCCCGTCACCGAGGGCTTCGTCGCCATGCTCGAGCCCTTCGTCGACACGGTGATCGTCTGCACGATGACCGCCCTGACGATCATCATCGCCAACCCGGCCTCCTACGTCGCCGCGCGCCAGGAGGTCGCCGAGACCGGGTCCACGGGCGCGGACGGCGTCGTCCTCACCTCCGACGCCTTCGCCGAGGTCGCCGGCTGGTTCCCGTACCTGCTCGTCGTCGCGGTGGCGCTCTTCGCGTACTCGACGCTCGTCACGTGGAGCTACTACAGCCTCAAGGCCTGGACGACGCTCTTCGGGCGCAGCCGCACGTCCGAGACGATCTTCAAGATCGCCTACCTGTTCTTCACGGTGATGGGCACGCTGCTCACGCTGACGGCGGTCCTCAACTTCGCCGACGCGATGCTCTTCGCCTGCGCCTTCGTCAACATCCTCGGCCTGTACCTGCTCATGCCGGTGGTCAAGCAGGAGGTGCGCAGCTTCCTCGACGACATCAAGAGCGGTCGGATGAAGGAGGTCGAGCACCCGCAGTCCCTGCTGCACCCGGGCGAGAACCGCTGACCGGCGCCTCCCCAGCCGCTCGACCCCGCAGCGCCCCGCGAGCCCCGGCTCGCGGGGCGCTCGTGCGTCCGGACGCCCCCACCCCCGGGGCCGACGAGGTCAGGAGGCGGCGTCGACGAGGCGCGAGCGGACCAGCCGGGCGGAGCGGACCTCGAGCACGGGCTCGCTCCCCCCGGGCCGCACGCGCGGGTCGAGGAAGACGGCCGAGGCCGGGTCGAGGGGCAGCGCGGTGACGTGGACCTCGCGCTGGCCGGGCTCGACGGGGACGTCCCAGGGGCGCCCGTGCCAGAACTGGTCGGCGACGCCGACGCCGTCGACGGACGCCGTCGCGACGTCGCCGACCCAGTCGAGCGTCAGCAGGAGCCGGTCCCCCGCCCCGCCCCCCAGGTCACCGGCGGGGACGTCGACCGCGGGGAGGTCGACCCGCACGAGCGCCGCGCCGGCGAGGTCCTCCGGCCGCGGGGCGGACGCCCGGTCCGCCGGTCCGCCGGTGCGCCGCGGCGCCGGCGCCGTCGCGGCCCGCAGGACGGTGAGCGTCGGCTGCTCGCCCAGCGGCTCCGGGCCCGGCACCGCGTAGGCGCTGAAGACACCGGGTCCCGCCCCGAGCGGCGTCAGCCCCGGCCCCGGCCGGGCGAGCGGCGGGCAGGCGAGGAGCCGCTGCTCCGGCCGGCTCGTCCGCAGGCGCAGCCGGCCGGCGTCGAGGAGCAGCCCCTCGTCCCACACGAGCGCGGTGTCGACCCCGCCGACCTCGCCGCGCCAGGTCCGGGCCGCCGTCCGCGGGTCGAGCACGACGACCGTCGTCCCGGCCGCGCGGACGACGCGGTCCGGCCCGGGCGCGCCGTCGACGGCGACGGCGGTGCGCCCGCCTCCGGACGACAGGACGCGCGCGCCGGAGACCTCGTCGGGCGCCACCCCCTCGAGGACGAGCTCCACGGGCACCCCGCGCGTCGCCGCGACGACGACGAGCGGCCCCTCGGCCGTGGCCACCTCGGTGACGGGCTGCACGGTGCCGCTCACCGCGGCGAGGCCGCCCATCGGCTGCCGCACGGGCCAGACGGCGCACACCCCCGACCGCAGCGTGACGGGGCGGCTGGGCAGGACGACGTCGCCGTCATCGAGCTCCACCCGCAGCTGGACCCCGGGCAGGTCCGGCAGGGGCTCGGCCGCCGGTTGGTGGTGGTTGAGGAAGAGGTGCCCGCCCCGCGGGGTCCCGCGGTAGGACCAGCGAGGCGCGCCGTCGGCCGCGGGCGCCACGACCACCGCCGAGCCCAGCAGCGAGGCGCCCGCGCGCTCGAGGAAGAGGTGCTGCTGGCGCAGCAGGTGGTAGTGCTCGCGAAGCTGGCCGTGCGCCCCCACCGGGGCGCCGTAGTCGTAGTCGAGGGCGGGGAGGTCGTTGGGGTACCCGGTGGCCTGGGACTCCTGCAGGGATCCCGTCTCTCCCACCACCTGCGTGCCGCCGTGGAAGAGGTAGTACCCCTGCCACGCCGAGCCGCTGCCGAGCTTGACGAGGGCGAGCGCCGCGACGTCCTCCGGGTCGACGAGGGGGCGGCGGTGGTAGGCGGGGACCATGCCGGCGCCGAGCTCGCACGTCACCCAGGGGAAGCGCTCGTCCTGCGGGCGCGGGACCGCCGCGCTCGTGCGCAGGTCCGCTCCCACCGTGAGGTCGTCGCGGACGGTGGAGAAGGCGTAGTGGGTGCGCCCGAAGTCGGGCCACCCCTCGTCGGCCTCCGCCCAGAAGCCGTCCGGGTAGCCGGCGTAGATGGGCAGCAGGTCCTCCGGCAGCCGCGCACCGCCCCAGGCGGTCGCCGTCCACAGGGGCGCGACCAGCCCGGCCTCCTCGGCCGCGGCGCGCAGCCACGCCAGGTGCTCGGGGTCGTCGTAGAGCTCGTTGTCCGCCTGGATCCCGACGACCGGCGCGTCCGGCGTCGCGTCGGTCCGCAGGAACTCGCCCACCTGGCCCGCGACGGCGGCGAACCACGAGCGGACGAGCTCCTGGTAGCGCGGGTCGTTCGTCCGGTGCCGCACGTCCAGCGCCTGCAGCCAGTCGGGGAAGCCCCCGTGGCGGGCCTCCCCGTGGACCCAGGGCCCCACGCGCAGCACCACGAGGAGGCCGTGCCGGGCGGCCAGGGCGAGGAAGCGCCGCACGTCGCGGTCACCGTCCCAGCGCAGCGCGCCCCGCCGCTCCTCGTGCACCGACCAGATGAGGTAGGTCGCCACGACCCCCACGCCGCCGGCCTTCATGACCAGCAGCTCCTCCTCCCACCGGTCGGCGCGGTCGCGGCTGAAGTGGTACTCGCCCATGACGGGGAACCAGGGACGGCCGTCCCGGGTGAGGCAGCGGTCGGTCAACGACACGGCGCCCGCTCGGTCCGGGGGCTCGCCCATCCGCGCGTGCGCCGCCACGCCCTCGCGCGCGGCCGGGGGCGCGACGGCGCGCAGTGAGGAGACCACGGTGCGGGCTCCCCCTCGCGGGTCGGCGCGGGCGTCCGTCGTCTCCTCGCTCACGACCGCTGGACGCTACGGCCGCTCGCGCCCGGCCGGAAGGGCGTACCGGCGGCTCACCTGGACGATCCGACGGTGGGCCTCATCCCCGGCGCCCCTGCGCCGACCGCCGGCCGGGCCCCGCGAGCCGTCGCAGCACGACGCCGACCGCCAGCACGCCCGCGCCCGCCACGACGGAGGCGAGCGGCAGGGCGAGCGCCAGGACGACGCAGCCGGCGGCCCCGACGACGGCGACCGCGCGCGGCGCGAGCCGGTGCTCGCGGGTCTGGGTCAGCGCCGAGAGGTTGGCGACGAGGTAGTAGACGAGCACCCCGAAGCTGGAGAAGCCGATGACCTCGCGCAGGTCGCCGAGGAGGACGGCGACGGCGACCACCGCGGCGACGGCCACCTCGGCGTGGTGGGGCACCCGGTGGCGCGGGTGCACGGCCGCGAGCCAGCGGGGCAGGTCGCCCTCGCGGGCCATGGCGAGCGCCGTGCGGCTGATCCCGGCGAGCAGCGCGAGGAGCGCGCCGCAGCAGGCGGCCACGGCGCCGACCCGCACGAGCGCCGAACCGCCCGGCCACGGCCCGGCCGCCACCACCTGCTCGAGCGGCGCCGCGGCCGAGGCCAGCGCGGCGGGGCCGAGCGCCCCGAGGGCGGCGGCCGCGACGACGGCGTAGACGACGAGCACCGCCGCCAGGGCGAGCAGCACCGCCCGCGGGATCGTCCGCTCCGGCGCCCGCACCTCCTCGGCGAGCGTCGTCACGCGCGCGTAGCCCGCGAAGGCGAAGAAGAGGATGCCGGCGGCCTGCAGGACCCCGCGCCAACCGCCGTCGCCCGGCGCGAGCAGGTCGTCGAGCGGGGAGCCCGCGACCGGCGCGCCCCCGCGGCCGGTGACGCCCGAGACCACGACGAGCGCGAGGGCGAGCAGCACGACGACGAGCAGCACGCGCGCCGCCCGCGCGGTGCGCGTGACGCCCCGGTAGCCCAGCGCCGCGAGGGCGACGACGAGGACCGCCGCCGCCGGGCGCTGCCACGGGCCCGGGACGGCGTAGGCGGCCGCCGCCAGGGCCATCGCCGCGCAGCTCGCCGTCTTGCCGACGACGAAGCCCCAACCGGCGACGTAGCCCCACCACGGCCCGAGCTGGCGCCGTCCGAAGAGGTAGGTGCCCCCCGACGAGGGGTGCTGGACGGCGAGCTGGGCCGACGACGTCGCGTTGCACGCGGCGACGACCGCGGCCACGGCGAGGCCGACGAGCAGCCCCGCCCCCGCGGCCGCCGCGGCCGGCGCGAGGGCGGCGAAGACCCCGGCGCCGAGCATCGACGAGACGCCCACGACGACGGCATCGCCCGTCCCCAGCTGCCGCCGCAGGCGCGGCGCGCCGCCCGCGCCGTCCGCGCTCGTCGTCACGCCCGCCTCCTGGAACTCCCGCCGAGGGCGGACGTCGTAGCCCTTCTCCGCCGTCGGCACGGCTGCCGGCGGAGGAAGGCTACGAAGTCCGGGAAGACGGGCGGTGACGGCGCGGTGGACGGCGGGTGGCGCGCGAGGATGGCGGCATGGACGAGGTGCGCATCGCCAGTGACCGGCTGTCCGTCGTCGTCGCCCGCCACGGGGCCGAGCTGCAGTCGCTGCGGTGGACGCCGCCGGCCGGGGACGGCGGCCCGGGCGGTGACGACCCCCTCGAGCTGCTGTGGCAGGCGGGCCCGGAGTGGCGGCGCCACGCACCGGTGCTCTTCCCCGTGGTCGGGCGGGTCGCGGACGACGAGGTCGTCGTCGACGGCCGGCGCCACCCCATGGGGCAGCACGGCTTCGCCCGGGACAGCGACTTCGAGCTGCTCGAGGCGTCGCCGTCGCGCGCCGTCCTGCGGCTCGTCGACGACGGGTCCACGCGCGAGCACTACCCCTTCCCCTTCTCCCTCGTCGTCGCCTACGACGTCGCCGGCGACGCGCTGTCGGTCCGCTGGACGGTGAGCACGCACGGCGACGAGCCGCTGCCGTGCTCCCTCGGCTGGCACCCGGCGTTCCGCTGGCCGCTCGTCGACGGGGTCGCCAAGGCCGACCACGTCGTGCGCTTCGCCGAGCCCGAGCCCGACGACGTCCGCGGGGTCCGCGACGGCCTGCTCACCGAGCCGGTGCCGACGCCGGTGCAGGGCGACGTCCTGCCCCTGTCGGAGGGCCTGTTCGCCGACGACGCCGTCGTCATGGACCAGGTCCGCAGCCGCACCGTCCGCTACGGCGCGCCCGGCACCCCGACGGTCCGCCTCGACGTCGAGGGCTTCCCCCAGCTCGGCGTCTGGTCCAAGCCCTCGGGCGCCGACTTCGTCTGCCTCGAGCCGTGGGCGGGCCTGGCCTCGCCCGAGGGGTGGCAGGGCGAGCTGCGCGACAAGCCCTACGGCCAGCACGTCGCGCCCGGCGGGGTGCGCGAGGCGGCCTGCACGGTGACGGTCGAGCCGCCGGTCTGACGCGGCGGGACCGCCGGTCGCCGACCCCCGACGACGTCAGGCCATCGTCGAGCCGCGGACGACGAGGTGCGTCGGGAGCACCGTGCGCCCGGGCGAGGGCCTGCCGTCCACCGCCTCGAGCAGGAGCCGGGCCGCGGTCCGGCCGACCTCGTGCATCTCCAGGCCCACGGTCGTCAGCGGGGGCCGGCTGGCCAGGGCCATGACGTCCCAGTCGTCGAAGCCCGTGACGGCGACGTCGTCCGGCACGGCGCGGCCCAGCTCGCGCAGGCGGTCGCAGGCGCCCCGCGCCACCTGGTCGCTGCCGCAGGTGATGCCGTCGAGGTCGGGCGCCGCCCGCAGCAGGAGGTCCACCGCGCGCCGCCCCCACTCCTCGCTCCACGCCCCGTGCAGCGGGTCGGCGACGAGCGGCAGCCCCGCGGCGAGCGCCGCGTCGCGCACCGCGTCCGCGCGGGCGCGGGCGGAGGCGTGCGAGCGGGCTCCTGTCACGTGGCCGACGCGCCGGCGCCCGAGGCTGTGCAGGTGGGCCAGCGCCGCGGCCGCGCCGCCCCGCTCGTCGACGACGACGCTCGTGTCCTCCTCCCGCGACGACGGCTGGAAGGCGTAGACGACGGGGACGGCGACGTCGACGGGCGGCCGCGGGTCGGTGCGGCGGCCGGTGACGATGACGCCGTCCACGCGGCGCGAGGCCAGCGAGCGCAGGTGGTGGCGCTCGCGCAGGGGGTCGTCGCGCGTGTCGCAGAGCAGGACGGCGACGTCGCCCGCGCCCAGGGCGTCCTCGGCGCCCAGGACGACCGGCAGCGTGAAGCGGCCGATGCTGTCGGTGGTCACGAGCCCCACGGTGAAGCTGCGGCCGGAGGACAGCGCCCGCCCCACGCCGTCCGGCGTGAAGCCCAGCTGCTCGGCGGCGCGGCGCACGCGCGCCCGGGTCTCCTCGCGCAGCTGCCCGGTGCCGCTCAGCGCCTTCGACGCCGTCCCGGGGGCGACGCCCGCCAGCGCCGCCACGTCGACGATGCGCACGGGCCGCGCCGCGGCCGCCCCCGGGCCCCGCGAGCTGGTGACCACCCCGACCCCTCCCCGCGGCACGGGCGTGCCGCCGTGCCGCGCTCTCGCGCGGCCCCCGGCGCCGGGCGACCGCCCGCCGTCCCGGGAGTGTAAGGACGCGCAGCCGTGGGGCCTTGCCCGGACGCGCACGGCGGGTCTACGGTCACCGCAGGAAAACGTGTTCTGAGCGTTCCGCGATCGAGGGAGATCCGTGGCCACTGCAGCAGACGTCCCCGCCCGCACCGGTGCAGCCACCGCGGGCCCGGCAGCCCCCAGCCGGGGCACCACCCCGCTCGCGCCGGTGCCGCCCGGCCGGGCCCGGGTCGAGGGCGGGTGGTGGGCCGACCGCCAGCGCGCGAACGCCGAGCGCGCCCTCCCCGAGGGCCGCCGGCACCTCGAGGAGTGGGGCAACCTCGACAACCTGCGGATCGCCGCCGGCGCCCCCGGCGAGACGCGCGGGCCCGTCTTCATGGACTCCGACGTCTACAAGTGGCTCGAGGCCGCCGCCTGGGAGCAGGGCCGCGCGCCGTCGGACCGGCTGCTCGCCGACATCCACGAGGTCGTCGCCGTCGTCGCCGCGGCCCAGGCCGAGGACGGCTACCTCGACTCCGTGGTGCAGGTGACGGGCGGGGCCGTCGACGGCAGCGGAGGCCCCCGGAGCCGGTACGCCAACCTCCCCTGGAGCCACGAGCTCTACTGCGCGGGGCACCTCTTCCAGGCGGCCGTGGCGCTGTCACGGGCCACGGGCGAGCGCGACCTCCTCGACGTGGCGGTCCGGCTGGCCGACCACCTCGTCGAGGTCTTCGGCGACGGCGAGGGGCAGCTGCGCGACGTCGACGGCCACCCGGTCGTCGAGATGGGCCTCGTCGAGCTGTTCCGCGAGACGGGCGACCGCCGCTACCTCGAGGCCGCGCGGTGGCACGTCGAGGCCCGCGGCCACGGCCTCGTGGCCGCGCACGGGCACGAGCCGACGTACTTCTCCGACCGGGTCCCCGTGCGCGAGGCGACGACGGTCGAGGGCCACGCCGTGCGCGCCGTCTACCTCGCCGCCGGCGCGACCGACGTCGCCGTCGAGACCGGCGACACCGAGCTGCTGGCGGCGCTGAGCACCCAGTTCGCGCACATGCTCGCCACGAAGACCTACGTCACCGGCGGCCTCGGCTCGCGGTGGGACGGCGAGGCCTTCGGCGACCCCCACGAGCTGCCCTCGGACCGGGCGTACGCCGAGACGTGCGCCGCCATCGGCGGCGTCCAGTGGGCCTGGCGGATGCTGCTCGCCACCGGTGACGCGCTCTACGCCGACGCGCTCGAGCGGATGCTCGCCAACGGCTTCGCCGCCGGCGTCTCCCTCGCGGGCGACGAGTACTTCTACGTCAACGCCCTCCACGTGCGGGACGGCGCCCACGCGGACCACGAGCGCAGCCCCGCCCGCGGCCGGCAGAGCTGGTTCGGGTGCGCCTGCTGCCCGCCCAACGTCATGCGGACCCTGTCGAGCCTCGACGGCTACCTCGCCACGACGGACGCCACGGGCGTCCAGCTGCACCTCTTCGCACCGGGGCGGGTCGACGTCGACCTCGAGGGCGGACCGCTGCGCCTGCGCGTGGAGACGGGCTACCCCGTCGACGGCGAGGTGCGCGTGCGGGTCGAGGAGGCGCCGCCCTCCGCCGCGCTGTCCCTGCGCGTGCCCGGCTGGGCCGAGAGCGCGACGCTGCGGCGCGGGGACGCCGCCGAGGACGTCGCGCCGGGGACCTACGCCCGCGCGGAGGGTCTCGAGGCGGGCGAGGAGCTCGTGCTCGTGCTGCCCGTGCGGCCCCGCTGGACCCGGGCCGACGCGCGGGTCGACGACGCCCGCGGCTGCCTGGCCCTCGAGCGCGGACCCCTCGTCTACGCCGTCGAGCAGCGCGACCTCCCGGAGGGGGCGTCCGTGGACGACCTCGTCGTCGACGCCGACGCCTCCCCGCAGGACGCGGGCACCGACCACGCCCTGGGCGGCGCGGTGCGCGTGCGCCTCTCGGCCACGCTGCGGGGGCGCGACGACGCCGCGGCGACCTTCCTCCCAGCCGGGGCGGACCGGCCCGGGACGGGCGAGCGCGTCGAGGTGACGGCCGTCCCCTACGCGACGTGGGCCAACCGCGGCCCCGGGCCGATGCGCGTGTGGCTGCCCACGGCCTGAGGCCGGACCGCCCGC
>NZ_JBBHZG010000007.1:69928-151933 GCF_037482305.1 Pseudokineococcus sp. 5B2Z-1 | reverse complement strand
GGCGGCGCGGGCACCACCCGGACGGCGACGCCGCCGCCCGGGGAGGCGCCGCGGCCCCACGGGGGCGCGGTCGGAGGAGGACGGAGGGGCGATGGAGCTCACCAGGAGGTCGCTGCTCGCGCTCGCGGGCGCGGGCGCGCTCGCGGGGTGCGCGGGGCAGCTGCCGGAGCCGGACGTGACGGCGGCCGGCTTCGGCGAGGACGCGAGCGGCGTCGTGCGCGTGTGGACGCGCGGCGCCACGCAGGCGGGCGTGCAGGGCGTCGTCGAGGCCTTCCACGCGAGCCAGGACCGGATCCGCGTCGAGGTGACGCCGGTCCTCGACGGCCAGTACGTCACCAAGCTCGCCACGGCGATCCGCGGCCGCGAGGTGCCCGACGTCGTCGACATCGACGACATCAACGCGATGCTCTTCATCTTCCGCGACGTCTTCACCGACATGACGCCGCTCGTGCGCTCGCTCCCCTACGCCGACCTCCTCAGCCCGGGCCACCTCCAGCTGGCCACGGTCGGCGAGCGCGTCTACGGCGTCCCCTTCCTCGCGGACGTCTCGATGCTCTGGTCCAACGACGACCTGCTCGACCGGGCGGGGGTCGACCCGGCCTCCCTGACGACGATGGAGGCCGCCGTCGACGCCGCCGAGCGGGTGGCCGCCCTGGGAGACGGCTCGATCGGCTGGTCCCTGCCGGGCAACGCCGCCGGGATCATCGGGTTCGTCACCCAGCCGCACACGTGGGCGACGGGCGCCCGGCTGCTCGAGGGCGACGTCGGCTCCCAGACGGGCGACATCGCCGGCAACGCGACGCTGCGGCAGGTCCTCGAGCTCTACCGGCGCCTGCAGACGGGCGGCTCGCTGCAGCCCGGCGCCTACGCCGACGCGGGGACGACGTGGGGCGCCGACTTCCGCGCCGGCCAGGTGGGCCTCTTCCCCTCGAACTTCAGCTCGGCCGTCCTCGCCGCGGACGCGGACATGCAGGCGCGGACGAGCGTCCGGCTGCTGCCCGGCCCCGGTGGCGGGACGGCGTTCTTCGACGGAGGCGACAACATGTGCATGCCGCGCGGCGCCCGCAACCCCTCGGGCGCCTGGGAGTTCATCCGCTTCGCCCTCGACGTCGCCCAGCAGGAGCGGCTCCCCGAGAACGGCTTCATCCCGATCCGGTCCGACGCCGCGACGGACCGCTACCGGCAGGACTTCCCGCTGGCGGTGCTGCCGCTGGACCAGATCAGCCAGGGCTTCGCGCCGCGGACGCTGCCGTACAACCTGCTCTACAACCAGCCGGACAGCCCCTACTTCGCGCTCGTGCGGGAGGCCGTCTTCGGCGGCGACGTCGACGCGGCGCTCGAGACCGGCCAGGCGGCGTACGACCGCATCCTCGAGCAGGCCCAGCGATGAGCGCGCCCGCGCAGTCCGCCGGCACCGGGGCGTCCGCGACCACGGGCGCCGCCGCCGGCGGGCGGGCGCCGACCCGCCGGACGTCCCTCGGCACCCTCACCCACCGCGAGCGCACGGGCTTCCTGCTCGTGCTGCCGGCCGTCGTCATGGTCGTCGCCTTCGTGCTGCTGCCGCTCGTGCTGGCGGTCGGCATCTCCTTCACCAACTGGCCCCTCATCGGCGACTACGACTGGGTGGGTCTGGCCAACTTCACCGCCATCGCGAGCGACACCGCCTTCCAGCAGGCCGTCGGGTACACGCTGCTCTACACGGCGATCGTCACCGGGCCGATCCTCGTCGTCGGCTACCTCATGGCCGTGGTCGTCCGCGCGAACCGGCGCGGCTCGACGGCGCTGCGGACGCTGTTCTTCCTGCCCTACGTCATCGGCCTGTCCACCCTCAGCTTCCTGCTCGTCCTCGAGGCGCAGCCCGGCAGCGGCGCGGTCAACCTCGTGCTCGAGGCCCTCGGCATCACCGACGGGCAGACGGCGTGGCTCGTCGACGGGCCGCTCGCGACCGGGCTCATCTGCGTGCTCGTCGTCTGGGGCGTCTCGGGCCTGACGATGCTCCTGCTCGTCGCGGGCATGCAGGGCGTGCCCCGCGAGGCCTACGAGTCCGCGGAGATGGACGGCGCGAGCTGGTGGCAGCGGGAGCTCCGCATCACCATCCCGATGATCCGCCGGCCCATCGCGATGAGCCTCATCATCTCGGTCATCGGCTCGTTCCTGGCGTTCACCCAGTTCTTCATCCTCACCCAGGGCGGGCCCGGCACGGCGACGACCCCGGTCGTGCTCAACATCTACAACCGGGCCTTCGTCCAGCTGCAGGTCGGCGCCGCGACGGCGCTGTCGCTCGTGCTCGTCCTCGTCGTCGGGCTCATCACGGCGGCCCAGTTCTGGCTGCTGCGCGAGCGCGACTGACACCCTCCCGGGTGGAAGGGGGAGGGGGGGGGGGTGACATCCCCCCCCCCCCCCCCCCCTCCCCCCCCCCCCCCCCCCCTCCCCCCCCCCCCCCCCCCCTCCCCCCCCCCCCCCCCCCCTCCCCCCCCCCCCCCCCCCCTCCCCCCCCCCCCCCCTGTCCCCCCCCTCCCCACCACTGCCCCGGAGATGACGATGGCGACGACGACGGCCACGACGGGTCGAGGCGCCGACGAGGTGCGCGACGCACCCCCACGAGCCAGCGCGGCCGGCCACGCGGAGAGCCGCACCAAGGTCGCGCTCTACGTGAGCGCCGGCGTCCTCGCCGTGGTGGTGTTCCTCGCACCGCTGCTGTGGGCCCTGCTGCGCGCCTTCCAGCCGGACGCCGTCATCACGTCGGCGCCCTCGTGGAGCAGCTTCTTCGACCTCAAGACGAGCAACTTCACCCGCCTCGGCGGCGGCCAGGGCCTGCTGCGGGCGACGGCGAACAGCCTCGTGGTCTCCCTCAGCACGGCCGCGCTGACGGCGGTCGTCGCCACGGCCGCCGGCTACGGCTTCGGGCGCTTCCGCTTCCGCTTCTCCGGCGTCGCCTTCGGCGCCGTGCTGCTGACGATGATGGTGCCCTTCCAGGCGATCCTCACGCCGCTGTTCCTGCAGCTCAACGCCATGCGGCTCACCGACAGCCTGCTCGGGCTCGTGCTCTTCTACACGACCGTCAACCTGCCGTTCGGCATCTTCGTCATGCGCAACTCCTTCGCCACCGTCCCCGCCGACCTCGAGGACGCGGCCTTCGTCGACGGCGCCGGCACGTCGCGCACCTTCTTCTCCGTGCTGCGCCCGCTCGTGGCCCCGGGCATCGCCACGACGGCGCTCTACGCCTTCCTCGTCTCGTGGACTGAGTTCCTCGGGGCGCTCACCTTCCTGACGCGCCAGGAGCTCTACACGCTGCCCGTCGCGCTGCTCAACCTCCAGCAGGGCGCCTACGGGCAGGTGGACTACGGGCTGCTCGCCGCCGGTGCCGTCGTCGCGATGATCCCGTGCGTCGTGCTCTACGTGGCGCTGCAGCGCTTCTACGTCGCCGGGCTGGCGTCGGGGGCCGTCAAGGGCTGACGCCGCGCACCGGGGCGCTCTCAGTGCGCCGAGGGGGCCGCGTCCGTCGCGCCCCGGCGGTGGCGGACGACCTCGACGGCGTGCACCAGCGCCACGACGAGCAGGCCGACGAGGAGCCCCAGCACCGCGGCGGCGAGCGTCGCGACGAGCCACCCGGCCACCGGGCCGGCCGCGCCCAGCGCCTCGGCCACGGCCTCCTCGGCGTGGTGCACGACGTCGTACGGCGCGGTGAGGCCGAGCTCGTCGGCGCCGACGAGGAGCAGGTGGCCGCCGACCCACAGCATCGCCGCGGTGCCGACGACGGTGAGGACCGTGAGCAGCTTCGGCAGGGCCGCCACCATCCCCCGGCCCAGGCGGGCCACCGCCGCGGACGGCGCCTCGGCGAGGCGCAGCCCGGCGTCGTCCATCTTGACGATGAGCGCGACGACGCCGTAGACGCCCACCGTCACGGCGAGGCCGACGAGCGCGAGGACGACGGCGCGCGTGAGGAACGGCTCGCTGACGACCTCGTCCAGCGCGATGACCATGATCTCGGCCGACAGGACGAGGTCGGTGCGGACCGCGCCCCTCACGAGCGCGTCCTCGTCGGGCAGCTCCCCCTCCGCCGCGGCCGCGCCGTGGGCGCCGTGGCCGCGCAGCCGGCCCCAGACCTTCTCGGCGCCCTCGAAGCAGAGGTAGGCGCCGCCGAGCATGAGCAGCGGGGTGAGCGCCACCGGCAGCAGCCAGCTGAGCAGCAGCACGACCGGCAGGATGACGAGCAGCTTGTTGCGCAGGGAGCCCACCGCGATGCGGCGGATGATCGGCACCTCGCGCTCGGCGGCCAGTCCCCGCACGTACTGCGGCGTCACGGCGGTGTCGTCGACGACGACCCCGGCCGTCTTGGCGCCGGCCCGCGCCGCTGCGGCGCCGACGTCGTCGAGGGAGGCGGCCGCGGCGCGCGCGAGCAGCGCGACGTCGTCCAGCAGGGCCACGAGACCAGCGCTCACGACCGGCCCCCTCTCAGCGTCGACGCACGGCGCCCGCCCCGCGCGGGCGCCGCGGGCATCCTGCCGCGCCCGGGGCCCGCGCGCCCGTGACCTCGGGCGGAGCCGGGTCGGGAGCACCCGACCGGGGGTCAGCGCCGGCGCGGGTCCCACAGGACGAGCGCGGCCCCGGCGCGGGAGCGGCTGACCCGCCGCCCCATCTGCCCGGCGACGACGTCGCCCGACGGGTCGGCGGTGAACACGCGGCGCTGCGCGCCCACGAGGGCGCGCAGCCGCTCGACCTCCTCGGACAGCCGGAGCACCCTCCGCTCGAGCTCGAGGATGCGCTTGATGCCGGCGAGGTTGACGCCGTCCTCCTGGGACAGGCGCTGCACCTCCCGGAGGGTGGCGACGTCGCGCAGGCTGTAGCGCCGCCCGCGGCCGGCCGAGCGGCGGGGCTCGACGAGCCCGAGCCGGTCGTACTGGCGGAGCGTCTGCGGGTGCATGCCCGCCAGCTCGGCCGCCACGGAGATCGGCAGCACCGCCGCGTCGACGTCGACCTCGGGCGCGCCGGCGCCCCGCGGGTCGGACGCCGAGGTGGTCATCGCGGCTCCACTCCCCGCGTCACGAGCGCGCCCCGCTGCGGCCGCTCGCGCCGCGCGCGGCCCGCAGGAGGTCGCCGCGCGCGTCGTCGCCGCTCGTGGCGGCGGCGAAGGCCTCGACGGCCGCGCGCGCCTCGTCCGAGAGCCGCTGCGGGACGACGACCTGGAGGGTCACGAGGAGGTCGCCGGTGCGCTTCGCCGTCGTCACGCCGCGCCCGCGGGCCCGCAGCACGCGGCCCGACGGCGTGCCCGGGGGCACGCGCAGCCGCACGGTGCCGCCGTCGAGCGTGGGCGCCTCGACGTCGGCGCCGAGCGCGGCCTCCGCGAAGGTCACGGGGAGGGTGACGCGCAGATCGTCACCCTCGCGGGTGAAGACGGGGTGCTGGCGCACCGCGACGGTGATGACGAGGTCGCCGGGCGGGACGCCGGGGCCCCCGGAGGCGCCCTTGCCGCGCAGGCGGATCTTCTGGCCGTCGCGGACGCCGGCGGGGATGCGCGCGGTGACCGTGGTGCCGTCGCCGGCGCGCAGGGTCGTCGTCGAGCCCTCGGCCGCCGTCGTGAAGTCGAGCGTCGTGGACGCCTGGACGTCGGCGCCCTGGCGCGGGCGCGAGGGTCCGCCGCCGAAGCCGGCGCCGGGGCCGCCCTGGCCGAAGATGCCGTCGAGCAGGTCCTCGAAGCCGGGCGGCGTGCCGCCGGCACCACCTGCACCGGCGCCGCGGCCGCCCGCCGCGCCGGGGCCCGGGCCGTAGCGGGCCCGCTGGCCGCCCTGGCCGAACATGCCGCCGAAGAGGTCCTCGAAGCCGCCCGCGCCGGGCCCGGCCGCGCCCCCGCCGCCGGCGCTGAAGCGAGCGCCGCCGGCCATGGCGCGCACGGCGTCGTACTGCTGGCGCTTGTCGGCGTCGGAGAGCACGGAGTACGCCTCGCCGACCTCCTTGAAGCGCTTCTCCGCCGCCGCGTCCCCCGGGTTGGCGTCGGGGTGCAGCGTGCGGGCGAGCTTGCGGTAGGCCTTCTTGACGTCGGCCGCGCTGGCGTCCTTGGGCACGCCGAGCTCGGCGTAGAAGTCCTTCTCGATCCAGTCCTGCCCGGACACCCGCGGCTCCTCACCTGCTCGTTCGGCGGCGGGCGGGCCCGCCTGCCGGTGCTGCTCGTGCTGGTGCGCGCACCCCTCGGGGGCGGCGCGCGGCGCCCCGCCCGGCCGGGTGGCCGGACGGGGCGCCGGTGGTGCTGCCTGTTACTGCGGGTCCGCGACGGCGACGCGCGCCGCGCGCAGGACCCGGCCGCCCGCCCGGTACCCGGGCTGGAGCACCTGGGTCACCGTGGTGACCTCGATGCCCTCGGCGTGGCCGTGCATGAGCGCCTCGTGGACGGCGGGGTCGAATGCCTCGCCCGCCTCGCCGTAGCGCTCGAGGCCGAGCCGCTCGAGGGTGCCCTCGAGCTTGTCCGCGATGGAGGCCGCGGGCCCCTCGGCCAGGCCCCCGTGGGTGCGGGCCAGCACGACGTCGTCGAGCACGGGCAGCAGGGCCTCGAAGACCGAGGACCTCGCCGCGGTGGCCGAGACGTCCCGGTCGCGGTCGACCCGCTTGCGGTAGTTGACGTACTCGGCCTGCAGGCGCTGCAGGTCCTCCAGCCGCTGGTCGGCCAGGGCCTGCGCGGCGCGCAGGTCCTCGCCGCCGGCCGCGTCCGCCAGGACGTCCTCCGCCGTGAGGTCGGAGGCGCTGGCGTCCGGGTCGGCCGCGGCGCTCGCGCCCTGCTCCCCCGCCGCGGCGTCCTCGCCCGGCCCGGCGGGCTGCTCGCGCAGCCCGCCGGTCTCCGGGTCCACGCGCCGGCGGTCGCGGACGACCGGGTCCGGCTCGCGCGGGTCGCGCTGGGGGTCGCCGCCCTGCTCCGGTCCGGTGGCTCCGGCCGTCACTTGGCGTCGTCCTTGCGCTCGTCCTCGTCCACGATCTCGGCGTCGACGACGTCGTCGTCGGCGCTGGCGGAGCCGGTGTCGCCGGCGGTCGCGCCCTCGGCCGTGGCGTCGCCCGCGCCCTGCTCCTGCTGCTGGGCGTACATGGCGGCGCCGAGGGTCTGGCTCGCCGTGGCGAGCTCCTCCTGCGCGGACTTCACGGCCTCGACGTCGTCGCCCGCGAGCGCGGTGCGCAGCGCGTCGACCTTCCCCTTGACCTCGGACTTGCCGTCCTCGGGGAGCTTGTCGTCGTTGTCGGCGAGGAACTTCTCCGTGGAGTAGAGGAGCTGCTCGGCCTGGTTGCGGACCTCGGCCTCCTCGCGGCGCTTCTTGTCCTCCTCCGCGTGGGCCTCGGCGTCCTTGACCATGCGGTCGATCTCCTCCTTGGACAGCGCGCTGCCCCCGGTGATCTGCATGGACTGCTCCTTGCCCGTGCCCCGGTCCTTGGCCGAGACGTGGACGATCCCGTTGGCGTCGATGTCGAAGGTGACCTCGATCTGCGGGATGCCGCGGGGCGCCGGCGCGATGCCGGTGAGCTCGAAGTTGCCGAGCGGCTTGTTGTGCTGCGCCAGCTCGCGCTCGCCCTGGAAGACCTGGATCTGCACGGACGGCTGGTTGTCGTCGGCCGTCGTGAAGACCTCGGAGCGCTTGGTCGGGATGGCCGTGTTGCGCTCGATGAGCTTGGTCATGATCCCGCCCTTGGTCTCGATGCCGAGGGACAGCGGGGTGACGTCGATGAGCAGGACGTCCTTGCGCTCACCGCCGATGACGCCGGCCTGCAGGGCGGCGCCGACGGCGACGACCTCGTCCGGGTTCACGCCCTTGTTGGGCTCCTTGCCGCCGGTGAGGCTGCGGACGACGTCCGCCACGGCCGGCATGCGGGTGGAGCCGCCGACGAGGACGACGTGGTCGATGTCGCCGACCTTGACGTCGGCGTCGGAGATGACCCGGTTGAAGGGCTCCTTCGTGCGGTCGAGCAGGTCCTTCGTCATCTGCTCGAACTGCGCGCGGGTGAGCTTCTCGTCGAGGTGGACGGGGCCGTTCTCCGTCATCGACAGGTACTGCAGCGAGATGTTGGTGCTCGTCGCGGACGAGAGCTCCTTCTTGGCCTGCTCGGCCGCCTCGCGCAGGCGCTGCATGGCGATCTTGTCCTTGGACAGGTCGACGCCCGAGCTGTTCTTCACCGTGGTGACGAGGTGCTGGACGACGCGCGCGTCCCAGTCGTCGCCGCCGAGGCGGTTGTCACCGCTCGTGGCGCGGACCTGGATCGTGGAGAAGCCGTCCTCGGCGTCCTTGCCCACCTCGAGGAGGGAGACGTCGAAGGTGCCGCCGCCGAGGTCGAAGACGAGGATCAGCTCGTCCTCCTTGCCGCGGTCGAGGCCGTAGGCCAGCGCGGCGGCGGTGGGCTCGTTGACGATGCGGGACACCTTGAGGCCCGCGATCTCACCGGCCTCCTTGGTGGCCTGGCGCTCGGCGTCGTTGAAGTACGCCGGGACGGTGATGACGGCGTCGGTGACCGTCTCGCCCAGGTAGGACTCCGCGTCCCGCTTGAGCTTCTGCAGCACGCGGGCGGAGATCTCCTGCGCCGTGTACTTCTTGTCGTCGATCTCCGTGGACCAGTCGGTGCCCATGTGGCGCTTGACCGACGTGATCGTGCGGTCGACGTTCGTCACCGCCTGGCGCTTGGCGATCTCGCCGACCAGCGGCTCGCCGGACTTGGCGAAGGCGACGACCGAGGGGGTGGTGCGCCCGCCCTCGGCGTTCGCGATGACGGTGGGCTCGCCGCCCTCGAGGACGGAGACGACGGAGTTGGTGGTGCCGAGGTCGATGCCGACCGCTCGAGCCATGGGGGGTCCTCCTGGGTGCTGCGCGTGGTCGCTCAGGTCTTGAGCCGAGTGCGCTCAACCTTGCGACGGGCGGTGCGCGCTGTCAAACCGGAGCCGCCGTAGTTGAGCCTGCCTCACTCAACTGCAGCAGGGGGGCGGGTGTTCCCGGTGGCGGCGCTCCCTCCGCCTGGCTGCTGCTGCCGCCGCCGCCGCCGCCTGCCCGTGGGATCCGCCGCAACGTGTCGTCGCACGGATCTCGTGCCACCGCCGTGTCGTCGTCCGGATCTCGTGTCACACCGACGGCCCGACGATGATCGCCCGGGGTGGCACGGCAGGTGGTGACCTGGCCCGCGAGCGCATCAGGCAGCGGGAGTGCTCGACGCCGTCGCGGCGGTGGGCCACGAGGTCGGGGCCGGCGACGTGGACGGTCAGCCGCAGCTCCTTCGCCTGAGCATGGCCGCGGGGAACGGCGTGCGTGCGCGCGTCTCCACCACCGGCGAGGAGCTGTTGGCCCAGCAGCTGGTCGTGCGGGCCCGCCCTCCCTGCCTGCGCCGTGGTGCGCGTGAGCACTGGGCGAAAGGTCGCCCGGCTTCCTGAGCCGTTCGAGCGACCTCGGAGGAAGTTCTCCGAGAACAGCCCCTGGAGGCTGCTCCCCTCTCTAGCGTCCCGCCGGCATCACTGAGCGCGAGGGGGACGGATGAGTGGGCCGGGTGCACCCGACGGTGCGACAGCGTGACCGTGCGATGACCTCTACCAGGACACCGGCGAGGGCCGGCATGCTGCCCGAAGTCGCACGCGCTGCGCTCGTCGGTGTCCTGGGCGTGATCGGCCTGGTCGGCGGGATGTACTGCCTGTGGGGGGTGTTCGCCTCGAACATCGCCTGGACCTCGTCGCTGGAGCCGCCGGACTACAGCACCCCCTCGCAGCTGACCTTCGGGATCGGCGCGGTCTTGTGCGCCGTCGTCCCGTCCGTCGTGGCGGCGCTGCTTCACCCCTCCGCGCGCCGGTGGTTGCTGGCCGTAGCCGCGCTGCTGCTCGTGGTCGTGGGCGGCCTCGCGGCCCTCCTCAGTCAGGCCTGACGGTCGTGGCGGCCGTCGGTGGCGGCGTCCAGCGCGCATCTTCGCCGTCGCACGCGCGGGGGCCGCGCCCCGAGAGGCGTCAGCCGGCGGGGGTGCGAGCCTGGCCAGGGGTGGGTAGGCACCCGCACCCGGCGACGAGGAGCACCCGGACGCCGGGCGGCAGTCCCGGCGTCCCCGGTGTGGGCGGGTGGGGCCGCGGGCGAGCTCCGGCCGTCCACGTGGGGGCGAGACCGGCGCCTCTGGCCGTCCTCGCCCGCGAGGTCCGCGCGACCCCGGTCAGCACCGCCCTCGGGCCGCTGGCCGGGACCGCTGCACGAGTAGGTGACACCCGAACTGCGGTACCTGCGCATGCAGCAGTCCCCGTCCCTCGTTCCGCGGGGTCGCCGCCCGGACCGGGAGCACGACCGGGGAGTCGGACGCCGACGACCACCCGAAGAGGGCTCCCGTCCGTCGGAGCCGCCGCGGCGCGAGCGAGGTCAGCCACTCCGCGACGTGGGCCGCGGCGGTGCGGGCCCGGCGGCACCGACCTGCGAGGGGGTCGGTCACCTGGTCGCCCGGCTGCGCCGTCGTGCCACCAGGCGCCCGGCCCTCGTCCCGACGAACGCGACCACGACCGCGAGAGCCGACGGCGGGAGGACCACCGCTGGTTGAAGCGACGCGGACCGCAGCACGGCGAACCCGTGGTCGACCAGCTCGACGGGCTGGCGCAGCAGCGCCCGGGCCCCCGCCGCGGGGCCCCCACCGCCGGCACGACCCGGGCGGGCACCGGACCGGCGTCGCGAGACGGGGCTCGCGGTCTCTCGTGCGGCCGCTCCGAGGCGACGACCTCCGCCTCGGCGACGACATCGAGCCTGTCGTCGCGGACGGCCTCCGTGGTGGCTGCAGCCTCGACGTCGCGGCCGCCGGCCACCACGGGCGCCGCGCCCGGGCACCATGGCCCCCCGGACGTGCGGTGGACCACGGCCGCGGTGGGCGCCGCGCACGGGCCGGGTGGCCTCGGCGGCTCGGGCGCGCGTCACCCAGTCGCTGGCGAGGAGGGCTCGTGGTCGTCGAGCTGGCGATGGGCGAGTCCTTCGCGGTCGCCGTCTGCCCGCCGGTCCCCTTCCTCGACGCCTCGCCCCACGAGTGCTGCGAGGCCGTCCGCCTCGCGCTCGGTCCGGAGGTGACGCCCGACGTGCTCGCCTCCGCCCGCACGGGTCCGGTGGGCGCCATCGCGGCACCCTCCGGGCGGTGGCTCGAGACGGATCCGCCGTCCGACCGCCAGGTCGAGCAGCCATCGCCGCGCCGCTCGCACGTCGGCCGAGCGGCGGACCACCGGGTGAGGTCCCGCGCGTGCCGGCCACGTCCTGCCTCCGGGTCCGCAGCAGGACCCGCCCCGAGACGCCCCGCGTCCGGGACGGTGGTCGCGTGAGCGACGGTGGGGTCCTCGAGGACGGCGGCCCCGTGCCCGCGCGCGTCCTCGCGGCCTTCGGGCTCTCCGGGCGGCAGCAGCCGCTGCTCGGCGGGCGAGGGCTGGCCGTCCGGGTCGGCGAGGCGGTCCTGCTGCCGGCGCCCGGCGTCGTCGCGAGCGCCTGGGCCTCCGAGGTCGCCGGGCGGTTCCGCTCCTCCGACGTCCGCCTGCCCCGACCCCTGCGCAGCGGCGACGGACGCTGGGTGGTCGACGGGTGGAGCGCCGGCGAGCACGTCGACGGCGTCGAGAGCCCTGCCGGACGCTGGCGCGAGCTGCTGGACACGGCCCGCGCCCTGCACGCGGCGCTGTCGCGCGAGCCCGTCCCGAGGTGGCTGGCCGGACGCCGGGACCCGTGGGCCGACGCCGACCGCGCCGCCTGGGGCGAGACGACACCGAGGCCCGGGGCGGTGACGGCTCCGCTGGTGGCGCGGCTGCTGGGAGCGCGTGGCGCTCTGCCGCAGGCGCTCCCGGATCAGCTCGTCCACGGTGACCTCACCGGCAACGTGCTGCTCCCCCGCCGGGAGGGGCACGGGGCGCCGACCGTCATCGACCTGTCCCCCTACCGGCGCCCCGCGGCCGCAGCCGTGGCCGTCGTCGTGGCGGACGGCCTCCTGTGGCACGACGCGGGCCCGGAGCTCGTCGCCCTCGCCGATCTCGGCCCGTGCGGACCGCAGCTGCTCGTGCGGGCCCTGCTCTTCCGCCTCCTGGCCCTGGACGCCCTCACCCGCGACCGGCCCGCGGTGACGGCGGCCGAGCTCCCTGCGCACGAGGCAGCGGCCCGCCTCGTCCTAGCTCTGCCCGTCGCGTCGAGCGATCGCCCATGACGCACCCATCCCCGCGAGCTACCGACCCACCGCACAGACCCTGGCCCCGGCCTTCCGGCCCGCACTCGAGTCGGACGGCGGGCGTGCCGACGGGCGAGCTCCTCGAGGGCGTGCTGCGCTGAGGTCGCGACGAGATCGTGAGACGTACGTGCTGACACGACGGTGGGACAGAGCACGTTGGTTGGTCGCGGCCACGACGACTCCAGCGAGTCCCCAGGAGTCAGTCGGCCGTCCTCAGGTGCTTGCGCATCTGCTGGGTCACCACGACGTACCCGGCCGAGGCGTACAGGCCGACGGCGCCGGTGTTGCTGCCGAAGACGTCGAGCTCGAGGGAGCCGACGCCGCGGGCGCGCACGGCGAGCTCGGCCTGCTCCAGCAGCGCCCGCCCCAGTCCGCGTCTGCGGTGCTCGGCGTCGACCTCGATGTCGTAGAGGAAGCCGCAGTCGGGCGCCCCCTTGGGGTGACGCAGCCCGATCCACACCCGACCGACGGGTGCGCCGTCGGGCAGGACGGCCCGCAGCAACAGCATGTCCGGGGTGTCCAGCCCCTGCGGGAGCCAGCGGACGTTGCCCTCCAGCGCCCGCTCCAGAGCACCCTCGGCGGGCCAGCTGCCGGCCGCGACCTGCTCGTCCGCGTAGGCGCGGGCGACCTGGTGCTGCCAGGCCCCGAACTCCTCCTGCGTCATGGGCCGCACGCCGATCGCCGTCACGGCGGCACCCTCGCACCAGGACAGCCGCGTGGCGAGGACATCGGCCGAGGAGGGCCGCGGCGCGATCGCGTCCGACCGCCAGGTCGGGGCGGCCGTCGCGGCGAGGCTCACGACGGCCCTCCCGCGTCGGTCAGCCGCCCGCGCCCGGCCCGCCGCCGCGATGGCGCGCCACGGCCGCGGCGGCGAGGTCGCGCACCGGCGGCGGCGCGGGCTGCGCCCCGCCGGTGACGGCGCGCCGAGCCCGGGCGGCGAGCCCGCCGTCGTAGACGGCGAGCAGCTCGGCCGCGAGGGCCGCCGGGTCGGCGGCGCCGGTGGCCGCGGACAGCGCGTGGAGCCGGTCGACGAGCAGCCGGGTGTCCTCGACCAGCCACCGGTGCGCGGGCTGCTCGGGGGAGACGACCTCCACCGAGGCCGCGAGGAAGGCGCACCCGCGGGCGCTGCCCGGCTCCGCGGGGAAGCCGGCGAGCGCGTCGAAGACCGCGAGCACCCGGGCGTCCGCGTCGTCACCGCAGCGCGCCAGCGCGGCGTCCCAGGCCTCGCGCCAGCGCTGGTGCCGGCGCTCCAGGTACGCCGCGACGAGCCCGTCCTTGCCCGCGAAGTGCGCGTACAGGGTCGCCGGCGCCACCTCTGCACGCTTCAGCACCGCGTCGACGCCGGTCGCGGCGATGCCGTGCTCGTAGAAGAGCTCCTCGGCGGCGTCGAGCAGGCGCTCGCGGGCCGGTCGGCGTGCGGTCGTCGTCGGCATGCCCTTACTGTAACGACCATTATGATGAAGCGATCGTTACAGTTGTCGTCGAGCGACAGCGCGAGCACACGCGCGCCCGGGGACGCCGAGCCCGGGGAGGCTCGGCGCGTCCGCTCCCTCGTCGCCTCCGGGACCGGCCTCATCGCCGTGGCCTACGGCGTCGTCCGCTTCGGCTACGGCCTGCAGCTGCCGCAGCTGTCGGCCGAGTTCTCGCTGTCGCCCGGCCTCGCCGGCGCCATCGCCTCCGGCAGCTTCGCCGCCTACTGCGTGGCGGCCCTCGTGGCGCAGCGCCTCATCGCGGCGCGCGGGGCGCGCACGGCGCTGTGGCTGGCCGCCGCCCTGGCCGCCGCGGGCGCCCTCCTCGTGGCGCTGTCGTGGTCGGCGGCGGCGCTGGCCGTGGGCGTGCTCGTCGCCGGGGGCGCCGCCGGCGCGGCCTCGCCGTCGCTGGTCGTCGCCGTGGCCTCCACCGCGCGCGGCCCGCTGGTCGACCGGGCGCAGTCGGTCGTCAACGCCGGCACCGGCATCGGGGTCGCCGTCACCGGCGCGGCCGTCCTCGCCGCGCCCCAGGTCTGGCGCCCCGTGTGGTTCGCCGCGGCCGTGGCCGCCGTGCTCACCGTCGCGGTCGTCGACCGCTCCACCACCTGGCCCGCCCCACCACCGGAGCGCTACGCCGGACGGCGTGGCGGGGGGCGTGGCGGACCGGGCACCCCGAGGTCGTCGCACCGGACGATGGCGCGGCCGGTGCTGGCCGCCGCCGTCGCGGGGCTGGGCAGCGCGGCGGTGTGGACCTTCGGGCGCGACCTCGTCACCACCACCGGCGGCCTGCCCGAGCGGACCACCGCGGCGCTGTGGGTGCTCCTCGGCGCGGCGGCCGTCCTCGGCGCGGCCAGCGGCGACGCCGTGCGACTGCTCGGGCTTCGCCGCTCCTGGGTACTCACGGTCACGCTGACGGCCGCGGCGACGGCTGCCCTCGCCGTCGCCCCCGGGCAGGTGGCGCTCGCCGCCGTCGCCGGCGCCGTCTTCGGCGGCGCCTACACGGCCCTGTCCGGCGTCCTCATCGCCTGGGCCGGCCACCTGCGGCCGGACGCCGCCGGACCGGCGACGGCGACGCTCTTCGTCGCCCTCACCGCCGGGCAGGCCGTCGGCGCCTCCGCCACCGGCGCCCTGGCCGCGCAGGTCGGCCTGCCTGCGGCCTTCGGCGTCTGCGCCGTCGTCGTCTTCAGCGCTGCGCTCGTGCTCCCCGGCCGGACGCACCCAAGTGCGGGGCGGGCCCTCTCGCCCTGGGCCCGCAGTGACGCCGGCCGCTACGCCCCGATGACGTCCTCGAGCTGACGTCGCCGCCGGTCGAGCCGAACGACGGCGGTCGACGTCCCGACGGCCGCAGCACCGGCCGCGAGCCCCAGCACCGCCCACCAGGGGGACGCCGCGACGGCCAGCACGAGGAGGGCGACGCCGACGACGGCGAGCAGCCGCGGCGCCCAGCGCCCGCCGAGCTCGCGCCGGCGCAGGAGGGCGACCCGCACGGCCAGTCGGCGCTGCGCGTCGCTGGTCGGGGAGGCGCCGCGGCGCACGACCCCCTCGGCGTCCAGCAGCGCCTCACGACCGCCGGGGACCTCGCCCTCCAGCTGCCGCCACAGGCGGTGGTCGCGGCGCAGGCCCACGAGGGAGCCGGCGCTCGCGGCCGCCGCGAGCGTCGCCCTCAGCGCCGCGTCCTCCCGCGGGTCCCTCCCCTGCGCCGCGGTGCTCACCCAGGTCGCCCCGAAGACGCCGAGGGCGAGCACCGCCCAGCGCGACCACCAGCGGGGGCGCTCCGACCAGGAGCGCCGTCCACCTGTCGCCGTCGCACGCGTCACCGCCCCACCCTCTCGCCCCACGCAGCCGAGGAGGCGGTCACGGCGCGGTGCAGCGAGACGTCGGAGCCGACTCGGGGACCCGGCGGAAGCCCGTCGCGGCAGGTCGTGGACCCCGATCGCCCCGCGCGCCCCCCACAGGGCGGGAACCACGGTGACGATGTCGCGTCACGCCGCCGCGGCAGCGGAACCGCCGGCACCGACGCCCCGCGCCCCAGGCCCGCACCCCAGGGAGACGCCATGACCGCCCAGCCGCTCCGCCCGGAGGACCTGGCCGCCGACCTCACCGAGCTGGTCGCCGAGGAGCACCGGCTCCTCCAGCGGGTCAGCAGGTCGGTCGACGACGAGAACCGGCTCCGCCAGGTCCGGCTCGAGCAGGACCGCCTGTGGGAGCTGAGACGCCTGCTCCGGGCGCGTCGTGCACACGACGAGGCCCCCGCCGCCGTTCCCGACCGCAGCGCCCGGGTGGTCGAGCAGCACCTGCGGTAGCCGTGCGCGCCGGGGAGCCGTGGCGGGTCCGGTCCCGGCGACGAGCGCCAGGGGCGCCCGGAGGACCTCAGCCGGCGACGACCGCGGTGCTGGTCCGGCCGCCGTCGACGTCGAGGCGCGTGCCGTGCACGCCCTCCGCGTCGTCGCTCGCCAGGTAGGCCACCGCGGCGGCGACCTGCTCGGGGCGGACGAAGCGGCCGAGCGGCGTGCCCACGACCGACGGCCAGCCCGGGTCGGACCGGTCGTCGACGGGGCGCACGACGCCCGGGCTCACGGAGTTCACGCGGACACCGGCGGGCCCGAACTCCGTGGCCCAGTTCCGGACGAGCGCGTCCGCCGCGGCCTTGGACGCCGAGTACGCCGGGACCACCGGCGTGCCGCCCTGCGCCATCCACGAGCTGATGCCGATGACGGCGCCGCCCCCGCGGGCGGCCATCGCCGGGGCGAGCCGGGCCACGAGGAACAAGGGCCCGGTCACGTTGACGGCCCAGGCCTCGGCGAGCTGGGCCTCCGTCGTCTGCGCCGTGGAGGACACCGAGACGACGGCGGCGTTGTTGACGAGGACGTCGACGCGGCCGCCGAGCGCCGCCTCCGCGCGGGCGGCGGCGTCGTGGGAGGTCGCCTCGGTCCCGTCGAGGTCGACGGGCACGAAGACGGCGCGCCCGCCCGCCGCGGCGATCTCCGCGACGACGGCCTCGCCGCGCCGGACGTCCCGGCCGCCGACGGCGACGAACGCGCCCTCGGCGGCCAGGCGGGCGGCGGTGGCGCGACCGATGCCGCTGGTGGCGCCGGTGACGAGCGCCGTCCTCCCCGCGAGGCGGGCGAGGGGGCCGACCGCGGCGGGCCGGGGCTCCGGGGTCTGGTCGGTCGGTCGAGGGCTGGGGGCTGGCGGTGGCCACGACTCAGGCCGGCTGCAGGTAACGGGTGGCCGAGAGGCCGCCGTCGACGTCGAGCAGCGCGCCCTGGACGAAGGCGGCCTCGTCGGTGACGACCCAGCGCACGGCCGTGGCGATGTCGACGGGGCGCACGGGGCGGCCCGCCGGCGTGGTCGCGGTCATGGCGGCCAGCGCCTCCTCGGCGCCGGCGTTGCCCGGGGTCGACGTGGCGCCGGGGGCGACGGTGTTGACGCGGACGCCGGACCGGCCGTACTCGGCGGCCCAGGTGCGCGTGAACTGCTCCGTCGCCGCCTTGCTCGCGGTGTACACGGCGCCGAAGGGGACGCCGGTGCGGGCCATCCAGGAACCGACGGTGACGATGGCGCCGCTGCCGCGCTCGGCCATCGCGGGCGCCAGGGCGCCGACGAGCACGTGGGGCGCCCGGATGTTCAGCGCCCACACGGCCTCGAGCTCGGCGTCGGACGTCGCGGCGGTGGGCCCCGCGGGGTAGACGCCGGCGTTGTTGACGAGGACGTCGACGCGGCCGCCCAGCGCGGCGGTGGCCTCGCGGGCGAAGTCGCGGACGGCGTCGGGGGACGCGCCCAGGTCGGCGGTGACGGCGTGCGCGGTGCCGCCGTCGGCGCGGATCGCGGCGACGACCGCCTCGGTGCGGGCGGCGTCGCGGCCGTGCACGACGACCTCGGCGCCGGAGGAGGCCAGCACGCGGGCGACGGCCTCGCCGATGCCGCTGGACGAGCCGGTGACGACGGCGGTGCGGCCCGCGAGGCGGGCGTCGCGGGGCAGGGCGGACAGGGTCTGCTCGTTGGACTGCATGGTCCATTCTTAGCACGGCTGGACCAGGCGGTCCAGCGACGTAGGCTGGTGGGCGTGAGCGAGCGGACGACGGGCGGGCTGACCGAGAAGGGGCGGGCGACGCGCCAGCGCATCGTCGAGGCGACGGCGCTGCGGATCCTCGACGCGGGCGTCGACGGGACGAGCCTCGACGACGTCCGCGCCACGACGCTCACGAGCAAGAGCCAGCTCTTCCACTACTTCCCCGGCGGCAAGGCGGAGCTGGTGCGCGCCGTGGCGCAGTGGGAGGGCGAGCAGCTGCTCGCCGCGCAGGAGCCGCACCTGTCGGACCTCTCGACGTGGGAGTCGTGGGAGGCGTGGCGCCGGGGGCTGGAGGCGTACTACCTGGGCCTCGGGCGCTGGGCCTGCCCCATCGGGTCGCTCACCGCGCAGATGGCCGCCACGGACGCCGAGACCGCCGCCTTCCTGCGGACGGCGTGGACCACCTGGCGCACCCGCCTCGCCGCCGGGGTCCGCCGCATGCAGGCCGCCGGGAGCATCGACCCGGCCGCCGACCCCGACCGCCTCGCGACGTCCGTGCTCGCCGCCATCCAGGGCGGGCTGCTGCTCAGCCAGCCCGAGCGCGCGAGCTGGCCCCTCGAGGCCGCGCTCGACACCGCGTGGGCGACGCTGCACGCTCCCGCGACGACAGGGACGCCGACCAGGTCCTGAGCCCCTGGCGGCGAGCGGGGACCGGACGGCGCCGCAGCGACGGCCCCTACGGCGTCGGGGAACCCTCCACCAGCGCGTAGACGCCGAGCCGGTTGCCGTCCGGGTCGTGGAGCTCGAAGTGGTCCACCACCCCCTCGACGTGCTCGACGGGGCTGGCCTCGACGCCGAGCCCGACCATCCGCGTGCGCTCGGCCGCCGCGTCGGCCACCCCGAGGCGCAGGACGACCTCGGCGCCGGAGCGGGCCGTGACTCCCTGCCCGAGCTGCAACCAGACCGGCCCGACCTGGAACTCGACGAGGTCGTCACCGATCTCGACGTCGGGCTCCCCCAGCTCCAGCACCCGCTGGTACCAGGCCACCGCCCGGGCCAGGTCGCTCACCGGCAGCCCGACGGTCACGCTCGAGACGTCCACGAGCCCAGCGTGGCAGTGAGCGCGGCCCCCGTGGGGCTCTCGCCGGACCGAGCCCTCAGTCGAGGTCGGTGCTCGCGCTGAGCTCGCGCCACTCGTCGATCTCGGCGCGCTGGGCGTCGAGCACCCGGTCGATCGAGGACAGGGCGTCGCTGCCGAGCATGAGCAGCCCGGGCGCCCGCCCGGACTCGACGGCGGTGATCATCGCCGCGGCGGCCTTGGCGGGGTCGCCGGGCTGGGTGCCGTGGGCGCGGTCGTTCTCCTTGCGCCGGGCCCCGACCGTCTCGTCGTAGTCCTCGACGACCACGCGCGTGCCCGTCAGCGACCGCCCCGCGAAGTCGGTGCGGAAGCCGCCCGGCTCGACCGCCATGACGGTGACGCCGAGGGGCGCGAGCTCGGCGCGCATCGACCCGCTGAGGCCCTCGAGCGCCGCCTTCGTCGCGGCGTAGTAGCCGGAGCCGGGCGGGCACACCCGCGCGCCGATCGAGGAGATGTTGACGATCGTGCCGCTGCGGCGGGCCCGCATGCCGGGCAGCACGGCCTTCGCCATGGCGACCGGTCCGTGGACGTTCGTGGCGAACAGGTGCGCGACGTCGCCCTCGTCGCCCTCCTCGACGGCGCCGCGGTAGCCGTACCCGGCGTTGTTGACGAGGACGTCGACGCCGCCGAAGCGCTCCTCCGCGGCGGCGACGGCGGCCCGGACCTGCTCGCCGTCGGTGACGTCGAGCGCGACCGCGAGCGCCGTCTCCGGGTGGGCGTCGACGAGGTCCTGCACCGACCCGGGGTCGCGCGCCGTGACGACGGCCTGCCCGCCCCGCTCGAGGACCGCCTCGGCGAGCGAGCGTCCGAGCCCCGTCGAGCATCCGGTGATGAGCCAGGTGGCCATGCGTCCTCCGTCGTCGTCGCGCTCCGGCGCGTCCGCGCCGGCCCCACGACCCTGGCGACCCGTCGGCCCCGGCGCGAGGCGAGACGGTCGGTCCAGCGGCCTCAGGCCGCCCGGGCGCGCGCCGTGCGGGCCGGACGGCGGCCGGTGCGAGCCGCCGTCGCCAGCGCCTCGGCGACGACCACGGCCACCACGGCGCCGGTCGCGTTGAGCACCGCGTCCAGCGGCGAGACGACCCGGCCGAGCGGGAGCACCAGCTGCGGGACCTCGATCGAGGCCGCGGCGCCGCCGGCCAGCGCGACGAGGACCCGCGGACGGGCGACCCGCACCTCCAGCCGGTGGACGGCGAGCGCGAGCGGGACGAGCAGGAGCAGGTTGCCGAGGAGCTGCACGAGCGTGCCGGGGTGGTCGAGCCCGGCGAGGTACCAGCGCAGCTCCTCCCCCGGGGCGCCCCAGGCCCACCCCTCGCCCACCGGGGTGAGCGTGACGGCGGCCGTGAGGAGGGCGGCGACGAGCGCCACCGCGGCCCGCCGGCGCCGCGAGCGCGGGGCCGTCGACGACGTCACCTCGGGCGCCGTCGACGTCCGCCCGCTCACGACGTGGCGCCCCGCCACGGCGCCACCGGCTCGAGCGCGCCCTTGGGGAGCCGGACGCCCGCCAGCCGCTGCGACCAGCCCCAGACCCGCGCGGCGTCGGCGGTGCTGCGCAGCGGCCGGAACAGCGTCTGCTCGGCGGGGCCGCCGCTCACGTGGCCGAGGCCCCGCGGGCCGAACATCAGCCCGCCCACGGGCTCGGGCGCGGTGGCGGCCACGAGCGCGGGCAGCGGCGCCGTCTCGAGGGTGCCGGCGAGGCCCCAGCGCGAGAGGTGGCGGATGAGCCGCACCTGCGGGGTGTCGCGGTCGCGGCCCATCTCGGGCCGGGCGGCGAGCAGGCCCGTGGGCACGACGCCGGGGTGGGACAGCGCGCTCGTCAGGCCCCAGCCGTGGGCCCGGCTGCGCCGGTCCAGCTCGAGGGCGAAGAGCCCCTGCGCGATCTTCGAGGAGGAGTAGGCGGCCTGGCCGTCGTAGCGGTCCTCCCAGTCCGGGTCGTCCCAGCGCACCGAGCCGCGCATCGCCGAGATGCTGATCTGCGAGACGACCCGGGCGCGCCCGGCCGCCAGCAGCGGCAGCAGGTGGGCGACGAGGGCGACGTGCCCGAGGTGGTTGACGCCGAGCTGCAGCTCGTGGCCGTCGGCCGTGATGGCGCGCGCCGGCGGCGTCATGACGCCGGCGTTGGCGACGAGGAGGTGCACGGGGCGGCCCTCCTCCGCGAGCGTGTGGCCGAGCGCGGCGACGGACGCGAGCGACGCCAGGTCGAGCTCGCGCAGGGAGACCCGTGCGTCGGGCACCGCCGCCGTGATGGCCCGCAGCGCCGCCCGGCCCTTGGCGGCGCTGCGGACGGGGAGCAGGACCTCGGCCCCGGCGGCGGCCAGCCGGCGGGCGACGACGAGGCCGACGCCGTCGCTGGCCCCGGTGACGACGGCGAGGCGGCCGGAGAGGTCCGGCAGGGTCGTGGTGCTGCGAGGGCGGGGCATCGGGTCCTCCTGGTGGTCCTGCGGTGGTCGCCGGTGGGTCCCGACGGCGCCGGGATCGGCGTGAGCCCGACGCTCCGCCACCGCCCGGACCGGGACAAGGGACCCGCGGAGCCACGGACCGCCGGTCCGCCCCTGCGCCGGTGGCGGCGCGCCCGCGACCCGTCGCCCCTGCGAGAGGGGGACCGGCAGGTCGTGGCTCGCCGCGCCGCCGCACGGGTAGACACGACCCGGGCGCCGGTCCGCGGCGCCCTGGGGGACGGGAGGTCCGCGGTGGCGGTCGACAGGGAGGGGCTGGCGCACTTCCTGCGCACCCGGCGCGAGGCGGTCCAGCCCGAGGACGTCGGCCTGCCCCGGGGCCCGCGGCGGCGCACGGACGGGCTGCGCCGCGAGGAGGTGGCAGCCCTGTGCCACATGTCGACCGACTACTACGCGCGGCTCGAGCGCCAGCGGGGCCCGCAGCCGTCGGCGGAGATGGTGGCCTCGATGGCCCAGGGACTGCACCTCACCCTGGACGAGCGCGACCACCTCTTCCGCCTCGCCGGGCACCAGCCGCCCCCGCGGGGCGCGGCGAGCTCGCACGTCAGCCCGGGGCTCCAGCGCATCATGGACCGCCTCGTCGACACGCCGGCGGAGGTCGTCAGCGAGCTGGGCGAGACGCTGCGGCAGACGCCCCTGGCGACGGCGCTGCTCGGCGACAGCACCCGCTTCACCGGGCCGGCGCGCAGCGTGGGGTACCGCTGGTTCACCGACCCGGGCGCCCGCAGCCGGCACCACCCCGCCGAGCACGACCACCTCTCACGGCTGTACGTCTCGCACCTGCGCCGCGTCGTCACCCTCCGGGGCCCGGCCTCCCGCGCCGCGCACCTGGTCGACCTGCTGCGCGACCACGACGAGTTCCGCGCGCTGTGGGACCAGCACGAGGTCGGCCTGGTGCCCGACGACGTCAAGCGCTTCGTCCACCCCGAGGTCGGCCCCCTCTCGCTCAGCTGCCAGCGGCTGCTCGACCCCGACCAGTCCCACTCGCTGCTCGTCTACACCGCCCAGCCCGGCACCGAGGACCACGAGAAGCTGCAGGTGCTCGCCGTCCTCGGGACGCAGCGGATGACCGCCTCGTAGGCCCTGCGCCCGAGGGCGCTCACGACGGCGCGAGGTGCGGCGAGGACACCCACCCCGCAGCCTGGCCGGGACGCGGAGCGCACGGCTCCGGGGGTGCCCGCTGGTCGGGGGCGGACGACGACGGAGGGACGGACCGCGTGGCCGAGACCGACGAGGACCGCCCGGACGACCGGGAGCAGCTGCCCGACAACCGGGGTCGCTGGGGTGACGACGACGAGCGGGGGACGCTCAACCTCGTCACCGACGCGGTGCGCGCCCGGGCCGCCGCCGAGGTGAGGACGGGCCGGCACGTGCCGCTGGCCCGCCCGATCGACCCGGCGCCGGTCGCGAGCAACCCCTTCGCCCCGCCCGCGCCGTCCTCCCCGCCCGTCCAGCAGGCCCTCCTCTGGACGGGGGTGCCGCCCATGGGGATGTCCGAGGTCCTCACCGTCGTCCCCCACGACCCGCGCCTGACCCACCTCGACGCCGTCGTCCACATGCCCCTGGACGGCGAGGTGAACCCCCGGCGCCCGCTGGCGGAGGCCGTCACGGCGGCCGGCGTCCAGCACGGCTCGACGACGGCCTTCGCCGACGGGGTGGTCACCCGCGGGGTGCTCCTCGACCTCGCGCCGGGCGAGCGGCTGCCGCCGGCGCACCCGGTGACCGCCGCCGACCTCGACGCCGCCGAGGAGCGCGCCGGCGTCCGGCTCGAGCCCGGCGACGCGCTCGTCGTCCGCACCGGCTGGGAGGTCTCCTGGGACGCCGACGAGCCGACGCCCGGCATGACGCTCGACGCGGTCGCCTGGATGCACCGGCGCGACGTGGCCGTCTACGCGGGCGACGTCGGGGACGCCGTACCCCCGCTCGAGGGCCCGGTGCCGATGCCCCTGCACATGGTCGGGCTGGCCCGGCTCGGGATGCCGCTCGTCGACAGCGCCGCCGTCGAGGACCTCGCCGCGGTGTGCGCCGAGCTCGGCCGCAGCGCCTTCCTCCTCGTGCTGGCGCCCCCGCGCCTGCGGGGCGCCACGGGCGTGCCGGTGAACCCCGTCGCCGTCTTCTGACCGGCGCCCCCGGTCCACCACGTCGGGCCGGCGGCGCCTCCCTCAGGTGAGGGAGGCGCTCGCGGCCACGAGCTCCTGCAGGGCCGCGGCGGTGTGGGGGGCCAGCGGCTCGTCCTCGGCCCGGTCGCCCTCGGACCACCGGGCGTAGCCGAGCTTGAAGGCGAGGACGCCCATCTCGGCGGCCAGGTGGGCCGCGGCGTCGGGCACCCCCCGCTCGACGAGGGCCCCGGTGACGGCGGCCGCCATGCCGACGCTCTTCAGCGCGTCGCGCTCCTGCAGCTCGGCGCTGGCCGCGACGGCCGCCCGCAGCCGGGGACCGAGCTCACGGTTCAGCGGGCCCATGGCGCCCGACGCGCGGGCCAGCCCCTCCGCCACCGCCTCCAGCGGCGTGGCCCCCGCGGGCGCCTCGGCGACCCCCTCGACGAGGAGCCGGCTGAGCGACTCCTGCCCCGCGACCAGCACCTCGCGCTTGTCCGAGAAGTGGCGGAAGAAGGTGCTGCGGGTGACGCCGGCGCGCTGGGCGATCTCGGCGACCGTCGTGGCGTCGTAGCCCTGCTCGGTGAAGAGGTCCACGGCCGCCACGACGAGGCGCTCCCGGCCTCCCGGCTCCCATCGCGGCATGGGCCCGAGACTACCGACGCGACACCTGTCGCATCGGTGGGCTACGGTGACGGGACACCAGTCGCATCAGTCGCGGCTGGGAGCCCACCCACCCGAGGAGAACGCCGTGCACGTCTTCGTCACCGGGGGCACCGGCACGATCGGCACCGCCGTCGTCGCCGAGCTGCTCGCCCACGACCACACCGTCACCGCCCTCGCCCGCTCGCAGGGCTCCGCCGACGCCCTCACGGCCGCCGGCGCCCGCCCACTGCGCGGCGGCCTCGCCGACCTCGACGTCCTGCGCGCCGGTGCCCGCGACGCCGACGGCGTCGTCAGCCTCGCCTTCAGCCGCGACTACGGGTCCACCGCGTCCGTCGAGGCCGGCATGGCCGAGGAGGAGGCCGCCGCCACCGCCCTCGGCGAGGAGCTCGTGGGCAGCGACCGGCCGCTCGTCACCGTCTCGGGGACGCCGTGGGTCGCGGGCCGCGCCGCCACCGAGGAGGACCCCCTGCCCCTCGACGGCCCCGTCGCCCGCCGGGCGCAGACCGTGACCGCCGTCCTCGCCCTGGCCGAGCGCGGCGTGCGCTCAGCGGCGGTCCGCATGCCCCGGACCGTCCACGCCGACGGGAGGGGCGGCTTCGCCGGACTGCTCACCGACGCCGCCCGCACCAGCGGCGTGGCCGGCTACCCCGGCGACGGCACCCAGCGCTGGCCCGCCGTCCACGCCGCGGACGCGGCGTCGCTGTTCCGCCTGGCGCTCGAGGGCGCTCCCGCCGGGACGGCCTGGCACGCCGTCGCCGACGAGGGCGACGCCGTCCGCGACATCGCAGCCGTCATCGGCCGCCGCCTGGGCCTGCCGGTGCGGTCGCTCCCCGTCGAGGACTTCGGCCCCTTCGGGCCGGTGTTCGCCCTCGACCAGCCCGCCTCCAGCGCCCGGACCCGCGAGGCGCTCGGCTGGACCCCGACCCACCCGGGCCTGCTCGAGGACCTGGAGCGGCTCGGCGCCTGAGGCGGCCCGAGCCGGTCGCGGGGCCGCGCCCCGGCGAGGGGCACCGGCGGCGCGCGGGGCGTCGCGCCACGACGGCGCGGCGCCCCGTCTCCGTGTCGACCTACGGCCCCCTGAGGTCCCACGCCGCGTCGTCGTCGACCCGCCCCCGGCTCGCCCCGACGACCTTGAGCAGGAGGCGGTTCAGCTCGCCGCCCTCCTCGGCGGTCAGCCCGGAGTCACGGAGGTCGTTGCTCGACAGGGCGACCCCCCACGCCCCCTCGAGGGCCTCCCGGCCGGACGCGGTGAGGAGCACCGGGTTCCGCCGTCCGCGCGCGCGCTCGCCCGTGCGCTCGAGGAGACCTCGCCGCTCGAGGCCGTCGAGCAGCGGGGCGATGCTCTGCGGGCGCAGGAGCACCGCCCGGGCCAGGTCGGCCTGCGACATCGGTCCGCTGATGTCGAGCTGCGCGAGGACGCCGAAGTGCACCGGGTGCAGGTCCAGCTCGGCGAGGCGCTCGGCCAGGCGCTGGCCCAGGTAGCGCGCGACCCGGACGACGTTCCACGTCACGACGCCGTCCAGCTCCGCCTCGGTCAGGGCACGGTCCGCGTCCACGACCGCATCGTCGCAGCGCCCACTTGCAGGTCTCTGTTAGTCGGGTGCAGGCTCGCCGCATGCCCTCCTCACCGGACAGCGCCGAGCGCGCGCCCCTGCGCCACCGCCGGCTCCTCGTGCTCGGCGCCAACGGACCGACGGGCCGCCGCACGGTCGACCAGGCGCTCGAGCGCGGCCACGAGGTGCACGCGCTGACCCGCCACCCCGAGTCCCTCTCCCTGGAGCGCCACCCCGACGGGCACCCCCGGCTGCGCGTCGTCGCCGGGGACGCGACGGACGAGGCCGTCGTCGACGCCGCGGTGGCGGAGGCGGACGCCGTCGTCTGCACCATCGGCACGGCCTTCACGCGGAAGCCCGTCGAGGTCTACTCCGCGACGGCCCGCCTCCTGGTCGCGGCGATGGGCCGCCACGGGAGGCGGCGGCTCGTCGTCGTCACCTCCGGAGGCGTCGACACGGGCCACCCGGCCCCCCGCGCCGTCGACCGGCTGTCACGGCGGATCGTGCGGGACCACGTGGGGCGCACCGTGTACGACGACATGCAGCGCATGGAGGACGTCGTCACCGCGAGCGACCTCGACTGGACGGTCGTGCGGCCGCCCGGGCTGGTCGACCGGGACGGCACCGGCTACGCGGTCGCCGAGACCCGGATCGACGGCCCCCTCATGGCCCGCAGCGACCTCGCCGCGCTGCTGCTGGACCAGCTGGAGGACGACCGCTTCGTCCGCCGCACCGCCGCGGCCACGACGCCGGGCCTCCGGGTCGGCGTGCTCCACATGCTGCGCCACGAGGTGCTCAAGCGCTGAGCGCCCGGTCGCGGACGCCCCGACCACGACCGCCACCGCGACCACGACCGACCGCCACGTCCGTCGAGAGGACCCGCATGACGCGCGCACGCCTGCTGACCGACCCCGACGACCTCGCCCGACTGGGGCTCCGCCCCGGTGTCACCGAGCCGTGGGAGGTGGGCCGCCGGCAGGAGGTCGCCGAGGGGCGCAGCGAGCTGTGGCACGTCGAGGCCGCGCTGGACGACGGGACGGCGGTCGCCGTGGCCTTCTGCCTCGTGGGGCCCGTGGGCGAGGGCTCCGCCGCGACGCTCGTCAACCTGTTCCCAACGACGCCCGACGGGCGCCGGCACCAGCGCGCCGTCCCGGGCGTCGTCGACGTGGCGGACGTCGGCACCACCCGCTGCGAGCTCCCCTTCGGCCCCCACCGCACCAGCGGCGACCTCCGGCGCCTGGACGTCGAGGTCGCCCCCGACGACGGCCCGGGGCTGCACCTGGTCAGCGAGGCGCTCGTCGAGCCCTACCGCCCCGGAAGCACCGGGCACGTCGCGCTCGGGGACGGCGGCGAGCACCACTTCGCCGTCCAGGCGGTGGCGCGCTGCCGCGTCTCGGGCACCATGACGGTCGACGGCCGGACGTGGGACGTCGCCGGCCTGGGCTACGCCGACCACCAGTGGACGGACGTCGACCTGGTGGGCTCGTGGCACCACTGGCTGTGGGGCCGCTTCCACGGCGAGCGCCTCACCGCCATGGTCTTCGACCTCGTGACGAGCGACCGCTACGGGCTGACCCAGGTGCCGCTCCTCGGCGTCATGGACGGCACCGGCGCCGTCGTCGTCGACCACCGCGGCGAGGTGGAGAGCACGGTCGAGACCGAGCGTGACCCGGAGAGCGGCGAGGAGCGCCCGGCGCGGGCGCGGTACGTCGCCCGGGACGGCGGGCGCGTCGTCGAGCTCGTGGTCGAGCGCGGCAGCCCTCTCGTCGAGCTGGACGCCCACGCCGCGGCCGAGCCGGGCGGCGAGCAGCGCGCCCGCTACGACGAGCTCGGGGTCCGGCCCTCCTACGGGCGCTATCGGGCTCGGGGTGCCCTCACGCTGACCGACGCGTCCGGCAGCACCACGGAGGAGGGCGCGGTGGTCTACGAGCTCAACGACGTGGGGTGGCCCGCGAGCGGGGGCAGAGTGCCGCGGCCGTGGCCCCGGCACCCCCGCGAGGCCTCCTGACCCACCGGCTCCCCACCCTCGGCAGCACCCGCGGTGGCACGCTCGCGCCGTGACGGTCCGGTTCCCCCGCCCCCTGCGCCCCGGCGACGTCGTGGGGGTGACCGCGCCGTCCAGCGGGGTGCCGGCGCCGCTGGTGCCGCGGCTCGACGCCGCGGTCGACGTCCTGCGCCGGTGGGGCCTGCGCGTGCGGGTCGGCGCGTGCGTCGTCGACCGGCCGGGCCTGCGCCACGGCGAGCACGTCAGCGCCCCGGCGGCCGAGCGCGCCGCGGAGCTGCAGGCGATGCTCGTCGACCCCGAGGTCCGCGCCGTCGTCCCGCCGTGGGGCGGCGAGCTGGCCGTCGAGGTGCTGCCGCTGCTGGACTGGGACGCCCTCGCCGCCGCCGAGCCGACGTGGCTCGTCGGCTACTCCGACACCTCGACGCTCACGCTGGCCCTGACGACCCGGCTCGGGTGGGCGACGCTGCACGGCCCGAACCTCCTGGACACGCCCTACCGGGTGCCCGAGCCGCTGCTCCCCTGGCTCGACCTGGTCTCCGCGCCGGCGGGAACGGCTCTGGTGCAGGGGCCCTCGACCGCCCATCGCGCCGAGGGCTTCGACGACTGGGAGGCGGACCCCGCCGTCAGCGAGCCCACCCACGACCGCGCCGGCACGTGGGAGGTGCTCGACCCCGGCGCCGGGCCCGTGCGCGCCCGCGGCCGCCTGCTCGGCGGGTGCGTCGAGACGACGTCGACCCTCGCGGGCACCCCCTACGGCGACGTCCCGGCCTTCGCCGCCGCGCACGCCGCCGGCGACGGAGTCCTGCTCCACCTGGAGGCCGGCGGCGACGGCGCCACGGACGTCGCCCGCGACCTGTGGCGCATGCGCCTCGCCGGCTGGTTGGACGTCGCCTCCGCCGTCCTCGTCGGGCGGACGAGCGCCCCGGCGTCCGGCTCCTTCACCCAGCACGACGCCGTCCGCAGCGCCCTCGCCGGGCTCGACGTCCCCGTCGTCGTCGACGTCGACTGCGGGCACGTGCCGCCGCAGCTCGCGCTCGTCGACGGCGCCCTCGCCGAGGTCGTCGTCGACCCGGCCGCCGGCGAGCGCCGGCTCGTGCAGCAGCTGCGGTGACGCCCGACGGTCGTCAGCCGTCGTAGCGGCGGTACGTCGCCGCCATGCCGCCGGTCGGGTCGAGGCGCTCGAGGAGGGCGTCGGTGATGGCGACGAGCTGGTCGAGCTGCTCGGGTGTGAGCGCGTCGACGACGTGGTGGCGCACGGCGGCGACGTGGCCCGGCGCGGCCCGCTCCGTCGTCGCCCACCCCTCCTCGGTGAGGCCCACGTCGGTGGCGCGGGCGTCGTCGTCGGCCCGGCGTCGGACGAGCAGCCCGCGGGACTCCATGCGCCGCACCACGTTGGACAGCCGCGGGAGCGTGGCGTTCGTCTGCTGCGCCAGCGCGCTCATGCGCATCGTCCCGCCGGGCGCCTCGGTGAGGACGGCCAGCACGAAGTACTCGAAGAGCGTGACGCCGCCGTCGCGCCGCAGCTGCCCGTCGAGCACGCCGGGCAGCACCTCGAGCACGGACGCCACGCGCACCCACGCCGCCAGCTGGCGCCGGTCGAGCCACTCCGCGCTCATGCGACCTCCTCGATGGTTGTCGCGATAACCGTAGCGGCGTACCGTCGACCTCACTGGTTCACGCGACAACCTCTGGAGACCGCCATGCCGGACCGCCCGACCCCCTCCGCCGTCCTCGACGGCGCGACCGCGGCGCCCCGGCCCGCGGACGACCTCCTGCCCGGCGCGACGACGATGGACGCCGTCACCCTCCACGTCGCCGACCTCGCGGGGATGACGGCGTACTACCGCGACGCTCTGGGCCTCGAGGAGTTCTCCGGCGACGCCGCCCGCACCGCGACGGACCGCGGCGCACCGGGCGCGGCGGCGGGCGACGTCGTCGTGCTCGGCCGCGGGCGCACGGCGCTCGTCGTCCTCGTCCTCACCCCCGGGCTGCCCGCCCCCGCGCCGGGGCAGGCGGGCCTGTTCCACACGGCGCTCCTCTTCCCGGACCGCTCGGCGCTGGCCGACGTCGTCGCCTCGGCCGCCCGCCACCCGCGGTCGGTCTACGTGGGGTCCGCGGACCACCTCGTCTCCGAGGCCTTCTACTTCACCGACCCCGAGGGCAACGGCATCGAGCTGTACCGCGACCGGCCCCGCGAGGACTGGTCCTACCGCGACGGCCGGGTCGTCATGGGCGCCGAGCCGCTGGACCCGCAGGGCTTCCTGCGCGACCACCTCGTCGAGCGCCCCGCGACGAGCGCCGAGGTGGGCCACGTGCACCTCAAGGTCGGCGACGTCGCGACCGCGAAGGACTTCTACGTCGACGCCCTCGGCTTCGAGCTCACCGCCGAGTGGAACGGGGCGATCTTCGTCGCGGCCGGCGGCTACCACCACCACATGGCCATGAACAGCTGGGGCAGCCGCGGCGCCGGCGCCCGCGCGGCGACCATCGGGCTCGGGCAGGTCTCCGTCGTCGTCCCCTCCGCGTCCGACGTCGATGCCCTCGCCGAGCGGCTGCGGCGCCACGGCGTCGCCGCGCAGCACGACGGGCGCACCCTGCGCTTCGAGGACCCGTGGCGCAGCCTCCTCGAGGTCAGCGCCGCCGACGCGGCCTGAGGCGCACCGGCCCCCTCGCGCCGTGACGGTCGACGGGCGGGTGGGCCCGAGTCCGACGTCGTGCCTCGAGTCCGACGTCGCACGGGTCGGGAGTCCTCCCCGGCCTGCGCACCGTCGGACTCGACGAGCGGCGTCGGACCGGAGGAAGGCGTCGGACTCGGCACCGCCGGACGGGCCCAGGGCCGACCCGCCACCCGGGCCACCGACGGCGGCATGCTGGCCCCGTGGCGGTGCTGGGCGAGCTGGTGGTGGGCGGGACGACGGTCGTGCTGCGGGACGCCGTCGCCGGCGACCTGCCGGAGGTCGTGGCCATGCTCGCCGACGACCACCTCGGGGCGGGCCGCGAGCGCCTCGACGGACCCGAGGACCTCGAGCCCTACCGGACGGCGCTCGCCCGGATCGACGCCGACAACGCGCAGCAGGTCGTCGTCGCCGAGCGCGCCGGCGAGGTCGTCGGGACCCTCCAGCTGGGCGTGCTGCCCGGGCTCTCGCGCCGTGGCGCCACGCGAGCGCAGGTGGAGGCGGTCCGCGTGCGGGGCGACCTGCGCGGCACCGGTCTCGGGACGGCGCTGCTGCGCTGGGTGGTCGACGAGGCGCGCCGGCGCGGCTGCGCGGTCGTCCAGCTCACCACCGACGGCTCGCGGACCGACGCCCACCGCTTCTACGAGCGGCTCGGCTTCGTCGCCTCGCACCGCGGCTACAAGCTCCCCCTCCATGGCTGACGGCGAGGGACGCCGCGCCGCGGCGCGCCTGCGACCGGCCACCCCGGCCGACGCCGTCGCGCTGGCCGACGTCCACCACGACGCCCGCGAGCAGGCGATGCCCTGGCTGCCGCGGCTGCACCCGCGCGAGGAGACGCGCGCCTGGTTCACGGACCTCGTCCTGCCGTCGCAGGTCGTGACCGTCGCGGAGGAGGACGGGCGCGTGGTCGCGCTCTCCGCCGTCCACGAGGGGTGGCTCGAGCAGCTCTACGTCGCGCCGGACGCCCAGGGCCGTGGGCTCGGCAGCGCGCTCCTCGACGCCGCCCGGCGCGCGAGCCCCGCCGGGCTGCGGCTCCACGTGTTCGCCCGCAACGCCGGAGCCCGGGCCTTCTACGAGCGCGCCGGCTTCGTGCTCGTCGGGACGAGCGACGGCTCCGCGACCGAGGAGGGCGAGCCGGACGCCACCTACGCCTGGTCGCCCGGCTGATCCGACCGGCGGGGCGCCGCGCGCCCGCCCTGGCTCAGCCCGCGGTCGGCGTCGCGTCGTAGCGGAGCCGGACGAGCTGCGAGCCCGGGAGCACCTGCGCGTCGAGCAGGCGGAGCCCTGCCGGCGGCCCGGCGTCGAGCCGTGCGCCGTCGCCGGCGAGCCCGGCCCCGACGAGGACGACGAGCTCGTCGACGAGATCCTGCGCCAGCAGGGGGTTCCACGTCGTCGCGCTGCCGACGACGAGCAGGTCGCCGCCGTCGCCGGCCTTCAACCGGGTGATCTCCGCGGGCGCGTCGTCGCGCGGGACGACGCGCGTCGTCGCGGCCCACGGGGCGCCGGTGTCGACGACGGTCGCGTCGCTGACGACGAGCGCGTCCCGCGACGTCACGAGCCGCGCGATCTCCCGGTCGCGCCCCCCGACGCCGGGTCCTGCGCCACGGCGCACCAGTGCGACCCGTTCTCGGAGAACCACGTCGAGCCGTAGACCAGCGTCCCCGCCCGTCTCAGCAGCGCCAGGTCGTGGTCGTCGAAGGCGTCCTCGAAGGGCAGCACCGACAGGTCGCCCCCCGGCCCGACGTAGGAACCGTCGAGGGAGGTGAGGACGGAGACGACCAGCCGGCGCACGGCTGCAGCCTCTTGCCGGGCGTCACGGCGGGGCGAGGGACGGGAGAGGCGGACGTCGTCCCGGCCCGCGCCGAGAATCACACCGCGTCATCCCCTGTCACGAGGGGTAGCCAAGAGGTGCCCTCAGGTGATCTTCTTCGCCATGCGGGCATCTCGCCCGCCCCGCTGCCGTCGCGCTCTGCGCCGGGTGAGCGGTCACCACCACGGAAGGCGCCCCATGGACCCGAAGCGCACGCTCGCCCTGGCAGCCGCCCTGAGCCTCGCGGCCCTGCCGCTCGCCGCACCGGCGATGGCCTCGACGTCGAGCTCGACCGACCTCACGGGCTCGCTCACCCAGCTCAACGACTCGGGCGTCACCGCCGACGTCACCGGCTCGATCTCGGGCACCGAGCTCACCATCAGCATCACGCCGAGCGGCCTGCTCGCCGGTGCACCGCACGCCCAGCACATCCACATCGGCGGGACGAACTCCTGCCCGTCGAACGACACCGAGGGCTCCGGCGCTGACGGCGCCCTGCAGGTGAGCGACGCCGCCGGCTCCTACGGCGCCATCGCCGTCTCCCTCACCACCGAGGGCGACTCCTCCCCCGACTCGGGGCTGGCGGTCGACCGCTTCCCGGTCGGGGACGCGTCCTACTCGCGCACCCTCGAGGTCTCGCCGGAGGTGGCGCAGCAGATCGCCAACGGTGACGGCGTCGTCGTGCTGCACGGCGTCGACCTCGACGGCTCGGGCACGTACGACGGCGACGTCATGTCCGACCTCGACCCCTCGCTGCCCGAGGAGGCCACCGACCCGGCCGCCTGCGGCACGCTCGACGTCGCCTCGATGGCGATGCCGGGCGGCGGCGCCGACGCCGGTGACGGCGGCACCGCCGGCGGCGTGCCCACGGCCTCGCTCGTCGGTGGCGCCGCCCTCGCCGCGGCCGGCGGCGCGGGCCNCCCCCCCCCCCCCCCCCCCCCCCCCCCCCCCCCCCCCCCCCCCCCCCCCCCCCCCCCCCCCCCCCCCCCCCCCCCCCCCCCCCCCCCCCCCCCCCCCCCCCCCCCCCCCCCCCCCCCCCCCCCCCCCCCCCCCCCCCCCCCCCCCCCCCCCCCCCCCCCCCCCCCCCCCCCCCCCCCCCCCCCCCCCCCCCCCCCCCCCCCCCCCCCCCCCCCCCCCCCCCCCCCCCCCCCCCCCCCCCCCCCCCCCCGACCGCTGCCCCGACCGCTGCCGAGCCTCCCCCACCAGGCCCCCGGGGTGTGGCACCGGCGCCGGCGTCCGACGATGGCGGCATGGCGACGAGGCAGCAGCAGGTCCTGGGCGGCGCGATCGACGCGCTGCGGTTCGAGCCGCTCGGCAAGCGCGTGCGGGCGGCGCTCGGGGGCGGGGTGGTGCTCGACACGACGCGGGCCGTCGCGGTGTGGGAGCCGCGACGGTTCCTGTGCCAGTACGCCGTCCCGGAGGAGGACGTGCGCGCCGAGCTCGCGCCCGCCCGCGACCTCGCCGACGCGGCGCCCGCCGACGGGATGCTCGGCCCGGACGTCCCCTTCGCCGCCCACACCACGGCCGGGACGGAGCTCGACCTGTCCGCGGGCGGCGTCGTGCGCCCGGGCGCGGCCTTCCGGCCCGACGACGACGACCTCGCGGGCCTGGTGCTCCTCGACTTCGACGCCCTCGGCCCCTGGTGGCACGAGGAGGAGGAGAACGTCGGCCACCCGCGCGACCCCTTCCACCGGGTCGACGCCCTGCCGAGCGCTCGCCGGGTGCGGGTGACGCTCGACGGCGAGCTGCTCGCCGAGAGCACCGAGCCGGTCGCCGTCTTCGAGGCGCAGCTGCCACCGCGCTTCTACCTGCCGCGCGAGGACGTCGTCGCCGCGCTGCACGTCTCGTCGACGAAGACGGCCTGCCCGTACAAGGGCTGGTCGACCTACTGGTCGCTGCGCACCCCCTCCGGGCGCGTCGTCGAGGACGCCGCGTGGAGCTACGAGGAGCCGCTGCACGACGTGCTGCTGGCCGCCGGGCACGTCTGCTTCGACGACACCCTGGTCACCGTGGAGGTTGACGCGACGGACTGAGGGTCGCTACCCCAGCGCCGGCAGCCGCCGCCCGAGCTCGCCCCAGCCCTCGGGCACCGGCCGGCGACCGGCGCCGACGAGCACGGCCCCGACGTCGTCGCTCGTGGGCAGCGGGCCGCCGGCGAGCGCCTCGACCGTGGCCCGCGCGAGGGCGAGCGCCGACGACGGCGGCGCCTGGTCGACGAGCAGGTCGAGGTGGTGCACCGCGTGCTCGACGGCCCAGGTGGCGAGGAAGTCTCCGGTGGTGAGCACGTCACCCTGGAACACGTGGCGGTCGTCGGGGACGGCCGCGCCCCGCAGCAGCGCCGCGCCCACGTCGCGCAGGTGCGCGACGGCCGAGGACGGCCGGGCGTAGGACGCGGTGCGGCGCCGCTGCGCCATGAGCTCCGCGACGGGGTCCTCGGCGGCCGCACTCGCAGCGAAGGCCCGCCAGTAGGTCGCGGCGTCGACGGTCGGCGCCTGCGCGGTGCGCGACACCAGGCCGCCGAGCACCTCCTGCCACCCCCCGAGGACGTGGACGACGACGTCGAGCCGCGTCCACCCGTGGCAGCGCGAGGCGCCGAGGAGGGCCGTCTCGTCGAGGCCCTCCACGACCGCGAGGACGGCGCTGACGGAGTCGGCGAAAGCCGGGCGGGCGACGTCCACCGGCACCTGGAGGACCACGGGCAGGACGGTAGCGCCGGGGTCTGGGCACGGCGGGCCCGAGGTCCTACCGTTCGACCCGTCCGCAGCAGCAGCCGGCCTCGGAGGTCGCGGTGTTCGGTCCCGGCACGTACTCGGAGCGCGAGGTGCTCGTCGGGCACCTCGAGGAGCACCTCGACGCGCTGCGCGCAGCGGCGCACGGCCTCACCGAGGAGCAGGCGCGCGCCACCCCCTGCCGCAGCGCTCTGTCGGTCGGCGGGCTCGTCAAGCACGTGGCGCACGTGCTCGGCGGCCGGCTCGTCGCCGACGGCGCGCCCACCCCGGAGGACCGGGCCCGCTTCGCGGCGAGCTTCGCCCTCGGCGACGACGAGACGCTGGCCGGCGCGGTGGCCGACCTCGACCGCGTCCGCGCCGAGCTCCTCGACCGCTGGGGCAGCACCGACCCGGGCGGCGACGCGCTCGAGCCCCCGGCGCCGTGGTTCGGCCGGACGGAGCCGACGCCGTCCGTCGAGCGCTACCGGATGGTCCACCTCGTCACCGAGGTCGCCCGGCACGCGGGCCACGCCGACATCGTCCGCGAGCAGCTGGACGGCGCGAGCAGCACCTCGCTGCTGGCCGCCGTCGAGGGCTGGCCGGCCAACGACTTCGTGCAGCCGTGGCGGCCGCCCGCCGAGGGATGACGACGGGGCCCCGGCACTACGGGGCCGGACGCCTCACCAGGCGATGCGCCCCAGCTCCGCGCGCAGCGCCGCCCCTCGCCGGGGCGAGACGTGCTCCACCCACGACACCCGCCCCTCGAGGTGGGCGCGGAAGCCCTCGCCCCGGCTCTCCCGGTCCTGCGACGCCGGGCCGTGCCGCACGCAGTTGTGCAGCAGCGCGCGCAGCGCGTCGGTCTCCCGGCGTCCGGCGCCGGGGCGGCCGTTGACGACGACGCCCGTCACCGACTGCCGCCGGTGGCGCGGCTGCACCCGCGTCTTGGCCTCGTTGACCCGGTAGCCCTCCTCGCGCACGACCCGGCGGACGCCGTCGAGGAGGGCGCCCGCGCGCCGGGCGACGTCGTCGTCGCCGGAGAGCACGAGGTCGTCGGCGTACCGGGTGTAGACGGCCCCGCAGGCCGCGGCGTAGGACGACAGCCGCACGTCGAGCCGGTGCGCCGCCAGGTTGGCCAGGTGGGGTGACGTCGGCGCGCCCTGGGCGAGGTGCGGCTCGGCCAGCCACCGGCGCAGGAGGTGGCGGTCGGCGTCGCGCCCGCCGGGCGGCATCGCCGCGAGGACGCGGACGGGCGCGCGGGTCGTGCACAGGCCCGTCAGCACGTGCGCCACCGCCTCGGGGTGGCCGAGGGCGCGCAGCACCCGGAAGACCCGTCCGGCGGTCACCGCGGCGAAGAACGCGGTGAGGTCCGCGCGCACGACGACGGCCCGCCCGACGTGCGCGCGCGCGCCGCTCAGCACCCCGCGGCCGGGCACGAACCCGTGGGCCGCGTCGTGGGCTGGGAGCCCCGCGAGCACCGCGTCCAGGACCGTGCGCTGAGCCCGACGCAGGCGCGGCGAGGGCACCTCGAGCAGCCGGGGGACGCGGCCGGGCCGCTCGACCCAGCGGTAGCGGTGCAGGTGCAGCGGGCCGGCGGGGGCGCGGCGCTGGAGCCCCCGGACGTCGGCCATCCAGTCGAGGTGCCCGACGTCGAGGCCGAGCAGGTCGGCGAGGTCCCCGACGTCGTCGAGCGGCGCCGTCGGCCAGCGCGACCCGCCCGCGCGCGTGGCGACGACGGGGCGCGAGAGCACGGGGAGCGGGTGGCCGCGCCGCTGCGCGCGCTGCTCGGCCCGGGCGAACGACGGGGCGTCCGCGACGACGGCACCGAGGTACCGGGGCGCGTCGCGCGGCGGGCGCGGGCAGGTGGCCAGCACCTCGTCCGCGAGGGCCGGCAGCCAGCGGCGCCGCGGCCCCACGACGCGCGCCGCGGCGCGCGCGAGGGCGGCGGCGTCCCACGCGCCCTCGGCGAGCATCGCGTCGGCGAGGGCCTGCGCGACCGCGGGTCCCGTCGTCACGAGCCGGCGGGCCGCGTCGACGTGCTCAGCCCGACGGGGGCTGCGGACCCCGGCCGACCGTGCGTGTGCTGCCGGGGTGCGGCGGCTCCCGGCGACCTGTCCCGTCGTGCGGGCACCCGGCCGCGCGGAGCGCGGCGCGGTGCCTGCGGCGGGGTGCCGATCTCCTCCTGCAGCGCCCGGGGTAGCCCCGGACCCGCCGTCCCGGCTCGCGGGTCGGCGACCTCGCCGGGGAGCCACCGCACGCCCGCCACGCTAGCGACGAGAGCGACGCCGGCGACGCACCTCGTCGACACTCCGCCCTCCAGGAGTCCTCTGAGGGGCACTTCGTCGACACATCGCCGTTCACGGCGCGCCTCCCGGCGCACGTCGTCGACACATCGCCCTCCGAGGGCCCTCGTCAGGGGCACGTCGCCGACACCTCGCCCCTGGTGCCCGCGCCCCCGCCGGAGCACACTCCGGGCCGTGCCCCGCGAGCTGCAGGTGACGGTCGACTGCGCCGGCCCCGGGCGCCTGGCCGCCTTCTGGGCGCAGGCGCTCGGCTACGAGGTCCAGGCCCCGCCCCCGGGCTTCGCCTCGTGGGAGGAGGCGCTCGCGGCGATGGGCGTGCCGCCGGAGCGGTGGGACGACGCCTCCGCCGTCGTCGACCCGTCGGGCGCCGGCCCGCGCGTGTACTTCCAGCGCGTGCCGGAGCCGAAGCGGGGGAAGAACCGGCTGCACCTCGACGTCCGCGCCGCCCCGGGACTCACCGGCGAGGAGCGGATGGCGGCGCTGGAGCAGGAGGCCGAGCGGCTCGTGGCCCTCGGCGCCACCCGGCTCTCCCGCCACGAGCCCCGGCCGCCCCTCGACGCCGGCCACGTCGTCATGGCCGACCCCGAGGGGAACGAGTTCTGCCTCGACTGAGGGGCCGCCGATCCCACCGCCGGCGCAGTCGCGCGCACACCGACCTGCGGAAGGGGCGGTGACGCACCGTCGTCGCAGGGCAGAGGCGCGCGCACCCGCCGAACGAGGCGTTGCGCAGGTCGCCGTGCGCCACGTCCTCGACGGAGCCGCCGGGCTCAGGCGGACCCCGCCTGCTCCGCCGCCCACGCGGCGACCCGGCGGGCGCTCTCCTCCTCGGACAGGTCCTCCACGCGGGACATCACCGACCACCGCACGCCGAAGGGGTCGAGCAGCGAGGCGTAGCGGTCGCCCGAGACGAAGGTCATGAGCGGCTCCCGCACCGTCGCCCCGGCCTCGACGGCGCGGGCCACCAGCGCGTCGGCGTCGGAGCAGTAGAGGCCCAGCGAGTAGCAGGCCCCCTCCTCGGGCGCCGGGACGAGGCCGAAGGCGGGGCTCGGCTCCCCCAGCTGCAGGTGGCCGTGCCCGAGGTCGAGGTCGGCGTGGACGACGACGCCGCCCATCTCGGTGACGTCGACGACCCGCGCGCCGAAGGCCGTGCGGTAGAACTCGACCGCCTCCGCGGCGCCGCGGAGGGCCAGGAAGGGCGTCAGGCTCGTCGCGCCGTGCGGGACCCCGTCGGTGGTGTGCTCGCCCGTCACGCCGGGGCGCGGGATGTCGGAGGGGCTGTCGTCGGTGGGCTGCTCATCAGGCATGGCGCGACCGTAGGGACGCCGCCGCACAGGCGTCTTGGAGATCTGCGACGACGTCGGGAGGGTGCGGTGGCCGACCTCGAGGACCGGCGCGGGGTCCTGTTCCCGGGGCGCCTGCCCGTCTTCGCGCGCGAGGCCGCGCCGCCCCGGCTCGCCGACCGGGTCCGCTGGTGCTGGGTGCCCCGCTGGGACCTGCCGCCGGGCGAGGTCTCGCGCCAGCACCTGCTGCCCTTCCCGGCGGCCAACCTCGTCGTCGGGCCGGACGGGGTGGAGCTGGCCGGGCCGACGACCCGCGCCTCCCACGTCGACCTCGTGGGCACCGGCTGGGTCGTCGGGGCGCTGCTGCGCCCGGCGGGCCTGGCGGCGCTGCACCCGCGCCCCCGGGAGGTGCGCGACACGACCGTGCCCGTGGCGGCGCCGGACCTGCAGCGGGACGTCGCCGCGGCCATGGCGCGCCCCGACGAGGACGCCGGCCGCCGGGGCGCCGTCGCGGCGCTCCTCGCCTGGGCGGAGGAGCACCTGCCCGCCCCCGACGAGGTCGGGCGCCTGGCGAACGCCCTGGAGGACGTCGTCGCGGCCGACCGCGGCCTCGTGCGCGTGGACCAGCTGGCCCGTCACCTCGGGGTCTCGACCCGCGCCGTGCAGCGGGCGGCCGAGCGCTGCATCGGGCTGCCGCCGCTCGCCGTCATCCGCCGCTACCGCCTGCAGGAGGCGGCGCAGCGGCTGCGCGAGGAGCCGGGGACGACCGTCGCGCAGGTCGCGGCCGACCTCGGGTACGCCGACCAGGCGCACCTGGCGCACGACTTCCGCGCCGTCCTCGGCCGCACGGCCCGCGACTACCGCTCGACCTCCCGCGCCGACGGGGACCCCCCACCGCCCTGAGGCGCGGCAGCGGCCCGGCGCCGTGCGCCGTCAGGCGGTGCTGCGCCCCAGGACGGTGCCCGGCACGGCGCCCGGCACGGGGAGCGCGGTGAACCCGAGGCGCGCGTAGAACGCACGGGCCCGGGTGTTCTCCGCGGCGACGCCGAGGTGGACGGCCCGCGCGCCCGCCCGGCGCGCCGCCGCCAGGAAGGCGTGCACGAGCGCCCGCCCGTGCCCGGCGCCCTGGTGCGAGGGCAGCAGGTCGACGTGCAGGTGCGCCGGGTGGTCCGCGAGCTCGGGCACCAGCAGGCGCTCGGGGTCGTGGTGGAGGGCCAGCACCTCCTCGTCGGGCGTCCTCGGCGGCGCGGGCGGCACGGGCCGCCGGCTCCCGAGGTGGGGGATCCACACGTCGCGGTAGTCGCGCACGAAGCGCGCCGTCGAGGCGGTGCCCACGCAGTAGCCGACGGCGCGGCCGCCGTCGTCGAGCACGAAGGCCAGCTCGGGCTCGAGGTGCAGGTAGGGCCCGAGCCACACGTCGCCGAGCAGCTCGTCGTCCCCGTGCCGGCCCCGCGCGTCGCCGCCGGCCGCGCCCGTCCGCACGCAGACGTCGTAGAGGGCCGCCCGGTCCTGCTCGCGGTAGGGGCGCACGACGGCGGCCGCGGGCCCCCCGCTCGCGGCACCGGCGGCCGAGGCGCCGGCGGTCAGCTCGTCACCGCCTCGACGGCGGCGCGCTCGACGGCGAGGCCGTCGACGTAGCGGCGCAGGTAGGCGTCGAAGCCCGCGACGTCGTCCGGGTCCGGCTCGACCGTCTCGATCCGCGCCCCGGCGACCACCCGCTCGGCGACGTAGTCGGCCAGCGACAGCCCGCCGTCGCGCCCGCCCGCGCGGTCGGCGGCGTAGGTGGCGAGGACGGCCGCGCCCCACGCCCCGCCCTCGGAGGCCAGGTCGCCCACCGAGACCGGCGCACCGATGGCCGCGGCGAGGTGGCGCTGGGCCACGCCCGGCGTCGCGAAGACGCCGCCGTGGGCGAACATCCCGTCGAGGCGGACCCCTTCGCCGGCCAGCACGTCCATGCCGATCTTCAGGGTCGCGAAGGCCGCGTAGATCTGGGTGCGCATGAAGGTCGGCAGGTCGAAGGGCCGTCCCGGCGTCCGCAGGAAGAGCGGCCGGCCCTCCTCGAGCTCGGTGATGGGCTCGCCGGAGAGGTAGTTGTAGGCGAGCATCCCGCCGCCGTCGGGCGCCCCGTCGAGCGAGGCGCGGAAGAGCGCCCCGAAGATGGCCCCGTCGTCGGCCGGGGCGCCGATCGCCGCGGCGAACTGCTGGAACAGGCGCGCCCACGCGTCGAGCTCGCTGGCCCCGTTGTTGCAGTGGACCATCGCGACGGGGTCGCCCGCAGGGGTCGTGACCATGTCGAGCTCGCGGTGCACGCGGTCGAGCGGCCCCTCGAGGACGACCATCGCGAAGATGCTCGTGCCGGCGCTGACGTTGCCGGTGCGCGGCGCGACCGACCCGGTGGCGACCATGCCCGTGCCCGCGTCGCCCTCCGGCGGGCACACGAGCGCACCCGACTGCAGGGCGCCGGACGGGTCGAGCAGCCGGGCGCCGGCCTCGGTGAGCTCCCCCGCGCCCTCCCCGGCGACCGCCACGCGCGGCAGCACGTCGGCGAGGGAGACGGCGACGCCCTCGGGCAGCGCCTCGTCGAGCAGGCGCTGGGCGGTGGCGAGGCGGTCGGCGTCGTAGCCCGGCACGCCTCCGGCGGACGCGACCGGGAAGACGCCGCTGGCGTCCCCGACGCCGAGCACGAGCTCACCGGTCAGGCGCCGGTGCACGTACCCGGCCAGCGTCGTGACGGCCGCGAGCCGGTCGAGGTGCTCCTCGCCGTCGATCGCCGCCTGCACGAGGTGGGCGACGGTCCACCGGTGCGGCACGTTGAAGTCCATCGGCCCGGACAGGCGCTCCACGGCCTCGCCGGTGCTCGTGTTGCGCCACGTGCGGAAGGGCACGAGCAGCTCGTCGTCGGCGTCGAGCGCCACGTAGCCGTGCATCATCGCCGACACGCCCAGGGCGCCGAGGCGCTCGAGGGCGACCCCGTGCCGCTCGCGCACCTGCGCGGCGACCGCGCCGAACGCCGCGGCGACGCCGTCCCAGACGTCCTCGAGCGCGTACGTCCACCGCCCGTCGACGAGCTGGTTCTCCCACGAGGACCCCCCCGAGGCCAGGACCTCCCGGTCCGGCCCCACGAGCACCGCCTTGATCCGGGTCGAGCCCAGCTCCAGGCCCAGGGCCGTCCTCCCCGAGGTGATGGCCTCTGCTGCGTCCGTCGTCATCGCCGGTCCTCCCGCGGTCCTCGTCGTCCGTGCGCCGCGGGCCATCATGGCGGCGAGGACGGCGACGGGGCGCCCCCGGGTCGACCTCGCGTCAGCCCCGGGCCGCGAACTCCTCGGCCATGGCGGCCTGCTGGGCGAGCACCTCGGCGATGCGGGACTGGACGGCGTCCATCCGGCTGATGATCTCGCTCGTCTCGTGGATGCCCGAGGACACCGCGACGCTGCTGGCCTGGATGGTGCGGACCTGCTCGGCGACCCGCTCGGTGGCGGCGGCCGTCTCGCGGGCCAGCTCCTTGACCTCGCCCGCGACGACGGCGAAGCCGCGGCCGACCTCGCCGGCGCGCGCGGCCTCGATCGTCGCGTTGAGCGCGAGGAGGTTCGTCTGCGCGGCGATCTTGGAGATGATCCCGATGACGTCGCTGATGGCCGCCGAGGCGCTCGCGAGCGCGTCGACGTCGGTCGTCAGCGTCGCGGTGCGCGCGACGGCGGCGCCCGCCACCGCGTGCGCGTCCTCCGTGGCGCCCCGCACCTGCGAGACGGTGCCGAGGAGCTCCTGGGCCTTCTCCTCGTCGTACTGCAGGCGGCGCAGGCGCTCGAGGTGCTGCGACAGCAGCTGCTGGACGTTGCGCAGCGCCGAGGCGCGGGACTCCGAGAGGTCGCTCTCCTCGGTCGTGAAGAAGTCCATCGTCGCGACGACGCGGTCGTCGACGAGCACGGGCAGGCACACGCCCGACCGGACGCCGGCGCGGCCGGCGGCGGGGGCGCGGACGCAGTCGGTGAGGCGGCTGAGGTCGCGCACGTGCACGAGGTCGCGCGCCTTCCAGGCCCGCCCGGCGAGCCCGACGCCCTCGGCGAAGGTCGCGGAGCGGGTGACCTGGCGGAACTCGTCACCGGCGGAGCCGGACTCGACGGCGAAGCGCAGCACGTCGCCGTCGACGACCCAGAAGGAGCCGTAGACCCAGCCGAAGGCGTCCCGGACCGTCTCGAGCGCCGTCGTGATGGCCTCCGCCTCGTCGCGGGTCGCGGTGATGCGGCTCACGACCGTCGTCACGGCGAGGCGCGACGCCGAGACCTCGGCCAGCTCGGCGGCCACGAGCGCGCGCTGGCGCGCCTGGGCCGTGATGCGGCCGATGGCCTCCCACTTCTCCGCGCGGGCGCCGAAGAACGGCAGCTGCTCGCGCGTGTAGAACTCCTGGACGGCGACGACGTCCCCGCCCTGCAGGACCGGCAGGGCGCACCCGCCCGTGGCACCGGCGCCCACGGCCGCCTGCCACCGCTGGCACGAGGCGCTCGTGCCGTCCCCGGTCGCGACGACGGGCCGGCGCGTGCGCACGGCCTCGCCGAGCAGGCCGTCGGTGCGGCGCAGGACGCGCGCGCCGCCCGCCGCGGTGGCGAGCGCGCCCACGAGCTCGCCCGCCTCGTGGGCGAGCGCGAGCGAGCCGTCCGGCGTCGGCAGCCACACGGCGCCGTACGTCAGGTGGAGGGCCGGCACGAGGGCCCCGATGATCCGCGCGTGGGCGTCGGCCTCGTCGGCCACGCCCTCGTCGAGGGCGTGGAGCACCTTCTCGAGCGCCTCGACGTCGCGGGGCATCGGCGCAGCGGCAGCGGCAGCGTCGCGGTGTCGTCTCACCCCCGTCTCGTCGTCGCCCGGGGCGCCCGACTTGACCCCCTCGGGGAGACCCGCCCGGGGCCCGCTGCTCCGACCGGGTGACGACGTCCGCCGGCGGCGTCCACCCCGAGGGGGCCGGCGCCCCGCGTCGACGAGCGGGGGCCGCGCCGCGGGCCTAGCGTCAGGCACCCCCCGCGACGGCGCGGGGGTCGAGGAGGAGCAGTCATGAGCATCGTCGACAGGCTGATGGGCACGGCGAAGCAGGCCGCCCGGGGCGGCGCCCGCGGCGCGGCGCAGGGCGCCGGCGGAGCGGGCCGCCGCGGCGGTGGCGCGCCCAGGAGCGGCGGCACGGCGAGGACCGGGGCCGGGCGCGGCGCCGGCGGAGGCGTCGTCGGCAAGGTCCTGCGGGGCCTGCGCGGTCGCTGACCGCGCCGGAGGGCGAAGGGCCCCGCCGCTGCACCGACGGGGCCGCCGGGACGTCTCCCGGCGGTCCCGCTCACCCCCGGCGCCGCAGGCGCCGCTCAGGCCCGGCGCCGCAGGCGCCGCTCGCACCCGGCGTCGAGAGAGGGCCCGTCGTCGACGAAGCCGTGCCGCGCGTAGAGGCGCGCCGCCGCGTCGTTCCCGGACGCCACGGAGAGGACGACGTCGACCCCGGGGTGCTCCGAGGCGGCCCACGCGACGACGCCGCGGACGGCGGCGTCGCCCGCCCCGGCGCCGCGCGCCTCCGGGGACACCCACAGCGAGACGAGCTCGACGACGTCCTCCTCCCCCGGCGCGGTGGCGGCCACGACGCCGACCGGTCCGCCGTCCCGCTCGACGACGAGGTGGAGGGCGACGTCGCGCAGGCGGGCGCGCCAGCGCTCCTCGCGGTCGCCGTCGCCGCTCCACTGCGCGAGGGTCGAGCCGAAGGCCCCCGGAGCGTCCGCGAGCGCCGCCCGGCGCAGCCGGCGCCACAGGCGCCAGTCCTCCTCGCCGAGGCGGCGCAGCCTGAGGCCGGCCGCCGGGCGCGGGTCGGGCTCGGTCACGAGCGCACCAGCGGCGTGAGCGGGGTGGGCGCCCGCCTGTCGTCGTCCACCCCCGGAGCGTGGCACCCACCGCCGACGGCGACCGCTCGGGCGAGCGCCGCGGACCGCTCCGGGGAGCGCCTCGTGTGGTGCCATGGCGCATGACCACGACGAGGTCCACCGCCGTGCTGCTCGCGCTCCTCGCGGCGACCGCGGTCCCCGGGTGCGGGGCCGACGGGGGCGACGGGGGCACCGGGGGCACCGGGGTGGGGCCCGCGATGCGGATGACCGTCGCGGCCTGCGTCGGCGAGGACGCCGACGTCGACCCCTTCGGCTACGTGGCGATCGTCCAGGACGACCGCACGGTCGGGAGCATGGGAGCCCTGTACGACCCGCCCACGTGGATGACCGTGACGACGGGGAGCGGCACCGTCCAGCTCGTCGCGGACGACGAGGTCCTCGACGAGGCCACGGGTGGCCCGGGTGAGCGGGTCGACCTCGCGGCCGGGACGTGCACGGCCCCGGACCCGGTCCCCACCTCGTAGGGCCGCCGGCCGTCGCCACGGGGAGCGGCCCCGATCCGGCCGGCACCGCCCTCAGCCGCCGGTGACCTCCGGCGGCAGCGCGTCGAACCACCCGAGCACCGCCTCCTCGTAGCGCAGCCCGAAGTCGAGGGTCACGAGGTCGACGGGCCGGGCGCCGGCGTCGAGCGCCTCGGCGCGCTCGCGGCGGTACCCCGCGAGCCGGGCGGCGTGGACGGCGCGGTGCTGGGCGACGAAGGACGCCAGCTCGCCCGGGGGGAGGTGGCGCGCGAAGGCCAGGGTCAGGAGCAGCGGGTACCGGATCTGCTCCTCGGCCGGCGGCCGGGCCAGCCACGCGCGGAAGGCCGCGCGACCGTCGTCGGTGAGGGCGTACGCGCGACGGTCGCGGGGGCCGGCCTCCTGCGCGACGACGAGCCCGGCGCCCGCCATGGCCGAGAGCTCCCGGTACACCTGGCTGCGCGTGAGGCTCCAGAAGTCGCCGATCGACCGCTCCGCCGTGCCCACGAGGTCGTAGCCCGACTGCGGACCGTCGTGCAGGAAGCCCAGCAACGACGCCGCCGTCGCGTTGAGCGTGGTCGCCACCGGCCCCTCCTCGTCACCGTCCTCGCACGTCAGCCTTGACGTTCCACAGTAGACGGTGCCACGCTCAGGACTCACACAGTCCACAGTGGACGACGGGAGCCGTCATGGACCTCCACACCGCCCTGCTCGTCCCCCACGTCGTCGCGGGCGGCGCCGGGCTGCTCCTCGGTCCGGTGGTCGTGGCGCTGCCGAAGCGGCGGGACCGGCACGGCCTGGCGGGCCGGGTCCACGTGTCCGTCACCGTCGTCATGACGACGACGGCCCTCGCCCTCGCGGCCCTCGACCCGGGCCGGCTGTGGGGGCTCGCCACCATCGCCGTCGCGACGCTCGTCTGCGCGCTCGCCGGGACGGCGCTGGCCCGCCGCCGCCCGCCGGGCTGGCTACCGGCCCACGTCCGCCTCATGGGCGCGTCCTACCTCTCCTTCGTCACGGCCTTCCTCGTCACGCAGTGGTCGAGCCCGCTCGCCTGGGTGCTCCCCACCGTCGTCGGGAGCCCGCTCATCGCCCTCGCCGTGCACCGCCTGCCCCCGGCCGCGCGTCGGGCCGGACGACCGCGCGACGTCCGCGCACCGGCAGCGGCGGCTCCCGAGGGGTGAGCCGGTCACGGTGGCGTCACGGTCCGCGACGACCACGGTCCGGCGCCGCCGCCGACGACGCCCGCGGTGGCAGAGTGCGCCCACCCCGCACGCCGACGCGCGCGGGCGCACCCGAGCACCGGAGGACCCCGTGAGCAGGACCAGGACGACCGTCGCCGCCGCCGTCAGCGCGCTGGCGCTGCTGGGCGCGGCGGGGTGCGGCGGCGACGACGGCGGGGCCACCGCCGGCAGCGGCAGCACGGGCGGCGTCGAGCTCGTGAGCGACGGCGTCATCACGACCTGCACCCACCTGCCCTACGAGCCCTTCCAGTTCCAGGAGGGCGACGAGGTCGTCGGGTTCGACGTCGACGTCGTCGACGAGATCGCCGCCGACCTCGGCGTCGAGCAGGAGATCGTCAACATCCCCTTCGAGACCATCCAGTCCGGCGAGGCCCTCAACGCCGGGCAGTGCGACGTCGCGGCCGCGGGCATGACGATCACGGACGTGCGCGAGGAGAACATGGACTTCTCCACGCCGTACTTCGACGCGACGCAGGCGCTGCTCGTCCCGGCCGACTCGGGCATCAGCTCCGCGGAGGACCTCGACGGGCTCCAGCTCGCCGTCCAGTCGGGCACCACGGGCGCCGACTACGCCGCCGAGAACATCCCCGGCGCCGAGCTCGTCACCTTCGAGGACCTGGGTCTGCTCCTCACGGCCGTGCAGACCGGACAGGTCGACGCGGGCATCAACGACAACGGCGTGCTCCTCGACTTCGTCGCGGACAACCCCGAGCTCGCGGTGACGACCGAGTTCGACACCGGTGAGCAGTACGGCATCGGCGTCCGCACGGGGAACACCGCGCTGCTCGACCAGGTCGACGCCACCCTCGACCGCATCCGCGAGGACGGCACCTACGACGAGATCTACACCGAGTGGTTCGGCTCGACGCCGGGCGCCTCGTCGTCGCCGTCCCCCAGCGCCTCGGCCAGCTGACCCACGACCCCGCCGGGCGGCGTCGCCGCCCGGCGGGCCCACGAGGCCAGGAGGCCCGGTGACCAGCTCGACCACCGCCGAAGCGCGCCCGACCGGCCTCGCNCTGGTCTCCCCCCCCCCCCCCCGGGCCCACGAGGCCAGGAGGCCCGGTGACCAGCTCGACCACCGCCGAAGCGCGCCCGACCGGCCTCGCGGCGGCGTGGCGCTCCCCCCGACGGCGGGGCCAGGTCGTCAGGACGGTGCAGTACCTCCTGCTCGTCGCCGTCGTCCTGCTCGTCGCGCTGACCGCGGACTGGGGGCAGATCCAGCGCGCCTTCCTCGACCCCGAGGTGGCCGCCGCGCAGTTCCCCTCGGTGCTGTCGGTCGCCCTCGTCAACACGGTGACCTTCACCCTGCTCGGCTTCGCCTTCGGGCTGGTGCTCGGGCTCGTCCTGGCGCTCATGCGCCTGTCGAGCGTCGGCCCGTACCGGTGGCTGGCCACCGCCTACATCGAGTTCTTCCGCGGCCTGCCGGCGCTGCTCGTCTTCCTCGCGATCGGCACGGGGGTGCCGCTGGCCTTCCCCGGCACCTTCCTCAACCGCTACGTGACGATCATGCTCGCGCTCGGCCTCGTCGGGGCCGCCTACATCGGCGAGACGATCCGCGCGGGCATCCAGGCCGTCCCCCGGGGCCAGGTGGAGGCCGCGCGGTCGCTCGGCATGTCGCAGGGCCGGGCGATGGTCACCATCGTCATCCCCCAGGCGTTCCGGATCATTCTGCCGCCGCTGACGAACGAGCTCATCATGCTGACGAAGGACTCGTCGCTGGCCTTCCTCCTCGGCAGCACGACGGCGCAGCAGGAGCTGGCGCAGTTCGGGCGCCAGGCCCTCACCCAGTACCGGAGCCTCACGCCCGTGCTCGTGGCCGGCGCCTGCTACCTCATCATCACCGTGCCGCTGGGGATCCTCGTGCGGCGCCTGGAGTCGAGGACGGCGAGGTCCCGATGAGCACCCCAGCGACCGGGGAGGACGTCGTCGTCGTCCTCGACGGCCTCGTCAAGCGGTTCGGCGACACCGAGGTCCTCACCGGCATCGACCTCGAGGTCCGGCGCGGCGAGGTGGTCTGCGTCATCGGCCCGTCCGGCTCCGGCAAGTCGACCCTGCTGCGCTGCGTCAACCTCCTGGAGCAGCCGAGCGGCGGCCGCGTGCTCGTGCGCGGCACCGACGTCACCGACCCGGACTGCGACATCGACGCCGTCCGCCGCCACGTCGGCATGGTCTTCCAGGGCTTCAACCTCTTCCCGCACCTCACCGTCATGGACAACTGCACGGTCGCGCAGCGGAAGGTCGCGAAGGTCGGCAAGGAGGAGGCGCAGCAGCGGGCGCAGGCGAACCTCGACCGCGTGGGCCTCGGCGACCGCGGCGGCGCCTACCCGGCGGAGCTGTCCGGCGGGCAGCAGCAGCGCGTGGCGATCGCCCGGGCCCTGTCGATGGAGCCCGACCTCATGCTCTTCGACGAGCCGACCTCGGCGCTCGACCCGGAGCTCGTCGGGGACGTCCTCGAGGTCATGCGCGACCTCGCCGACGAGGGCATGACGATGCTCGTCGTCACCCACGAGATGGCCTTCGCCCGGCAGGTCGCCGACCGCGTCGTCTTCATGGACGGCGGCGTCGTCGTCGAGGAGGGCCCGCCGTCGCAGGTCATCGGCGCCCCGCGCGAGGCCCGCACGCGCGACTTCCTCGACCGGGTGCTCAACCCGACGCACGCGCGCTGAGGCCGCGCGCCGGACCTGTTCGACGGAGGTGACCGAGGACGGTCACCTCCGTCGAACAGGTCCGCGGAAGGCGGGACGGCGTCGGCCCCGTCGTCATGCGGGACCGGCCCACCCGCGGCTGGGTGCTCGTCGCCCCGGAGCCCCTCGCGGACGACGACGACCTGCACGGGTGGGTCGAGCGCGGCGCCCGCGCGGCGCGCCGCGCGGCGTCGCAGGACCGCGGACGACGACCGCGGGGAGGCGGTCAGCGGTAGCCGAAGACCGGCGGCAGCACGAGGACGACGAGCGCCGCCCAGGCCACGAGCACGGGCAGGTACGACGTCTGCCAGCGCGCGAGCCGGTCGGCGCGGACCCGGCCGACGAGGAAGCCGGCCGCCAGCGCGGCGGCCACGAGGAGGTCGACGAGCAGCACGCCGTTGAGCCCGAGCGCCGCCACGCGGTTGGGCGTCAGGCCCAGGTCGCCGACGCGCCCCAGCAGGGCGACGAGCACGAGGGCGTCGAGCACGAGCGCCGCGACGACGGCGACGAGCTGGACGACGTCCGTCGCGCCCGGCCGCCGGTCGGGCCGCTGGGCGGACAGCGCGTAGAGCACGAGCCCGAGCACGACGAGCAGCAGCAGGTCGAAGCCGAGCAGCAGGTCCCGGTCGAAGTCCGCCGCCAGCCCCGTGAGCGCGTACACGGTCGCCGAGGCCGTGAGCACGACCGCGAACAGCGGCGTGAAGACGGCCGTCAGCACCGGCGCCATGTTCTCCACGACGGACTGCTTGGCCTCGACGAGCCACGCCGCGACGACGACGGCGCCCGCCGCCCCCGACGGCACGAGCCACAGCAGCACCTGCTCGACGACGACGTCCCCCAGCGGGGCGAGGAGGAGGACCGTCGCCCCGACGAGGACGCCGCCGCCGAGGGCGATGAGCGCGTAGTAGACGACCCACTCGCCCGTGGCGCGGACGACGTCCATGCGCGCGGCCGGCGAGCGCCACCGGCCGCCGACGAGCGCGTAGCCGACGGCGCCCCACAGGACGACGGGCAGGTGCAGGGCGACGAGCGCCTGCGTCGCCGAGCCCTCGGCCCACGGCGGGAGGAGGACGAGCGCCGCACCGGCGACGAAGGGGGCGGCCACGACGAGCCAGCGGGCTCCGAGGCGCTCGCCGTCCTCGCGCCCGGCCCCGACGAGGGCGGCGAGGAAGGGCAGGACGACGACGGGCGCGAGGCCCGCGACCGCCACCTCGCCCAGCGCCCCGCCGAGCAGCCGCAGCACCTGCACCGCGAGGGCGGCGCCGACGGCGAGGAGCACCGCCCGCCGCAGTCGCCGGCGTCCCGCGCCCGCGCCCGGCGGCGCGAGGACGAGCTGCTTCCACAGCCGGTCGCCGTGCTCGCGGGCGTACTCGGCGGACAGGGCGTCGACGGCACCGAGGCGGCGCACGGCGACGAGGAAGGCCTCGTCGTCCGTCAGCCCCGCGGCGCGCAGGTCGTCGAGCTGGTCGCGCAGGTGCGCCTCGAGCTCGTCGACGTCCCCCGGGGACACGGCGGGCGAGCGGCCGACGTGGGCCCGCCACTGCGCCACCCGCACCTCGAGCTCGCCGTCCGCGCGGCCGGGCGCCCCGCCGCCGGGCTCCGTCACGTGCGCCATCACGCCGTCCCCAGCGCAGGGCCGCCCGCCGCGGGCGACGCGGCGGCGGGCCACGCGCCCTCGAGCGCCCGGACGACGGCGCCCCACTGGCGCCGCTGCTCGAGGAGGGCCGCGCGGCCGTCGTCGGTGATGGCGTAGTACTTCCGGCGCCGCTCGCCGGGCGGGGTGCGCCACTCGGCGACGACCCAGCCCTGGCGCTCGAGCCGGTGCAGGAGCGGGTAGAGCATCCCGTCGGCCCACTCCAGCTCCCCGCGGCTGACCTCGCGCACGCGCTGCAGCAGCGCGTAGCCGTAGGTCTCGCCCTCGGCGAGCAGGCCCAGCACCAGCGGTGACGCCGACGCGGCCACGAGGTCCTTGTCGATCCGCACGACCGCCTCCTCCCGGCGTCCGCACGCCGGCTCAACACCTTGTGGTGCTATGCATAGCACCACAAGGCCTCGTGCCACCAGCCCCCGCGGGCGCAGACTGCGCCCGTGCCCCGCAGCGCCGGACCCGTCGAGGAGCGCCACGGCGTCCCCCTCGGCTCCCTCGACGACGAGCTCTTCGACGGCGCCGGCGCCACCAAGCGCGACCTCGTCGACCACGTCGAGGCGGCGGCCGACCGGCTGCTGCCCGAGCTCGCGGGCCGCCCGCTGACCGTCGTCCGCGTGCGCCCGGGCCAGCGGCCCTTCGTCCAGAAGAACCTCCCCGCCTCGGCGCCGCCGTGGGTCGCGGTGCGGGAGGTGTGGTCGGAGGCCTCCCACCGGACCGTCCGGTACCCGCTCGTCGAGGACGTCCGGACGCTCGTGTGGCTCGCCGGGCAGCGGGCCGTGGAGCTGCACCCCACCGTCCTGGACGGCGAGGGCCGCGCGTCCCGCCTCGTCCTCGACCTCGACCCGCCCGAGGGGGCGGGGGCGGACGCCGTCGTGGCCGCGGCCCGGCTCGTGCGCGCGGCGCTCGACGACGCCGGCCTGGCCTCGGCCGTCAAGACGAGCGGGGCCAAGGGGCTCCACGTCGTCGTTCCCGTGCGGGGCCTGGCGGTGGAGGACGCCGCCGCGGCCACCCGTGCGCTCGCGGCGCGCGCCGAGCGCCTCGGCCCGGAGGTGGCGACGACGGCCTACCTCCTCGCCGACCGCGGCGGGCGGGTCTTCCTCGACCCGACCCGCGCGGGCGGCGGGACGCTCGCGTGCGCCTGGAGCCCCCGGGTGCGCCCCGGCACGCCCGTGTCCTGGCCGCTGGGCTGGGAGGACCTCGACGGCTGGGCGCCGGGGCACCCGTCGCTGCGCGAGGCCGCCGCGCTGCTCGCCGGGCGGGCCGCCGGGGAGGACCCGTGGCGGGCCGCCCTGCCCGACCCGCAGGCCGTCCCCGCGACGCTGGTCGCCGAGGGGCGCACCATCCCCCCGCCGCGGGCGGCCGCGATGCACGAGGGGCGCCGCCGCGCCCGCGCCCGCCGGGCGGCGGAGGCGGACGGGCCGGACCCGCTCGACCAGCCCGGCCCCGGCCCGACGCCGTGAGCGGTGCCTCAGCCCTGCCCGGCGCCGCCCCAGCCGTGCCAACGGTCGACCTCGACCCACGCGAGGACCCGCGGCCGGTCCCGCTGCGGGTAGTCCCGGCCGGTGTAGTGCTGCGAGAGCCGGTCGATGCCGGCGAGGCCCTCGTCGTCGACGATCTCGACGACGCGGCCCTGGACGCTCACGTGGGTGTACCAGTCGCCCTCGGCGAGGGCCGTCAGGGAGACGCGGCCGTCGCGGCGCAGGTGCTCCAGGCGCGCGCGGCCGGCGTCGAGGCCGAGGAGGACGCGACCGTCGTCCTCGACGAGGTACCAGGTGGCCACGCTGACCGGGCGCCCGTCGGCGGCCACCGTCGCCATGACGGCGGGGTTCGGCCGGGCGAAGAGCTCGGCGACGTCGGCGGGCATGGGGGGCGTCGGCATGCCGCCAGCCTGCCAGCGCGGGCGCGGGCCGCGCCACGGTCCCCCCGGGCCGGCTCCCGCCGGACGACCTGCGGAGCAGCGGGGAGGAGGGGTCGCCGACGCGCTGACCTGCGACGACGCTCCGTGGTCGGCCCTTCCGCAGGTCGTCCGGCGCCGCACCCGGCGCGACCCTCGACCGCGGCGGCGCGACGGAGCAGGCTGGGAGGGTGACGAGCACCCAGCGCCCCCAGCCCCCGCTCCCCTGGCTCCCCGAGGACTTCGGGACGGCGCTCGCCGTCGCCGCGCACCCGGACGACCTCGAGTACGGCGCGGCCGCCGCCGTCGCCCGCTGGACCGACCAGGGCCGGCAGGTGGCGTACCTGCTGCTCACGCGCGGCGAGGCGGGCATCGACACGGTGCCGCCGGAGGAGTCCGCGCCGCTGCGCGAGCGGGAGCAGCGGGCGGCCTGCGCCGCGGTGGGCGCCGACGACGTCGACTTCGCCGGGCTGCCGGACGGCGTCCTGCAGCCCGACCTCGCGGTGCGCCGCGCGATCGCCCGGGCGGTGCGGCGGGTGCGCCCCGAGGTCGTCGTCGCGAACGCCTCGCGCGACTGGGGCGGGGTCCCCGACCAGGCCGACCACCGCGCCCTCGCGGCCGTCCTCGTCGACGCCGTCCGCGACGCCGGGAACCGCTGGGTCTTCCGCGAGCTGCTCGACGAGGGCCTCGAGCCGTGGGGCGGCGTCCGCGAGGTCGTGCACGTCATGGACGCCGAGCCGACGCACGCCGTCGACACGACCGCCACGCTGGACCGCGGCATGGCGTCCCTGCGCGCGCACGAGACGTACTGGGAGGTCCTCGGCGGCTCGCCGGAGGAGATGCTCCGGGCCGGCGCCGCGGACGCCGGCGCCCGGCAGGGCGTGGGCACCGCCGTCCTCGTGCGGCGGCAGGTGCTGCAGGCGGGCTGACGCACCGGGACGGACGAAGCGGCGCCTCGCGACGTGGGGCAGGCTGCGGGCGTGGGCGTCGACGAGGTGCTGGCCGCGGCGCGGCAGGGGGTGCGGCGGCTCCGCCCGCACGAGGTCGTGGACGCCGCCGCGCGCGGCGCGCTCGTCGTGGACACCCGCACGGAGGCGCACCGCCGGGAGCAGGGCGAGCTCCCGGGCGCGCTCGTCATCGACCGCACCGTGCTCGAGTGGCGCCTCGACCCGACGAGCCCCTGGCGCATCCCCGAGGCCACCGGCCCGGACCTGCAGGTCGTCGTCGTGTGCCGGCACGGGTACAGCTCGAGCCTGGCGGCGGCGTCGCTGCGCGCCGTCGGGCTGCCGCGGGCGACGGACCTCGAGGGCGGGGTGCAGGCCTGGGTCGCGGCGGGGCTGCCCCTGGGCGAGGGGCCCGCCGACGTCCGTCCGTGAACGCACGTGAGCCCGCCTCCCCCGAGGGGGAGGCGGGCTCACGCTGCTCCTGCGACTGCGTGGTGCCGGAGAGCCGGAGCTCAGCCGGGGCTCACGAGCCTGCCGAGGATCAGAGGGGGCGGACGCCCTGGGCCTGGGGGCCCTTCTGGCCCTGCCCGACCTCGAACTCGACCTGCTGGCCCTCGTCGAGGGTGCGGTAGCCCTGCATGTCGATCTCGCTGTGGTGCACGAAGACGTCAGCGCTGCCGTCGCTCGGCGAGATGAAGCCGAAGCCCTTCTCCGGGTTGAACCACTTCACGGTTCCCTGTGCCATGTGACCACCACTCCTTCACGGGTGTCGGTCGCGCACTCTGCGCGACCGGCCGACCCAGGTGACGGCGCCTCGGCCCCGCCTTTCGGGACCTCGTGCGCACCGCCACCTCGTTACCGCGAGCGTGGATGACACGACACACGAAACTGGACGACCGGACATGTGTAGCACCTCCGGGGCCCGCCGTGTTCCCCGGGGCCCTCCGGACCCGCTCGCGGACGGGCAACGGCGCTCCACGGCCGGGCCGCGGGACGCCTGCCGGGCGGCACCGCCGAGCGGGGAGGGGCGCGCGCGAGCAGACGTGCGCCGGCGCGACGGGTGGTCAGAGGAGGACGAGCAGCAGCACCCCGGTCACGAGCAGCAAGATGAGCAGGGAGCCGAGGCAGCCGGTGCGGCTGCTGAAGAAGAGGAACACCCGGCCAGTGTGCGGCGCGTCGACCCCGCGGGCTCATCGCCGGCACGACGGCTGCGCGCCGGGAGCCGGCCCGACGCCGGGCCCGGGTGGACGCCCGCTCGCGGTGCGGCTGACGATGGTGGAGGCGACGGCACCGAGGGGGCGTGGTGGAGGACCGACGGCCGGAGCGCCGGGCCGGGCCCGGCGAGGGCGGCGGCGACGGCCCCCGCGACCCCGGTGGTGGGGGCACCGGTGGTGGGGGCACCGGCGCGCCGTCGGGGGGCGGCCGACGGTGGCACCGCGGGGTCCCGGTGGCCGACCGCGTCGAGCAGCAGATCCGCGAGGCGCAGGAGCGCGGCTCCTTCTCCGGGCTGCGCGGCGAGGGCCGGCCCATCCCCGACCTGCACCGGCAGCGCACGAGCTACCAGTGGGTCCTCGACTGGGCCGAGCGCGAGGGCGCCGACCTCTCGGCCGCGATGCCGGTCGGCCTGGCCCTGCGCCGCGAGCGCGCCGAGCTCCGGGCCGCGGTCCCGGCGCTGCGCTCGGAGCGGGAGGTCCGCGAGCTCGTCGCCGACTTCAACGGCCGCCTGCGCGACGCGTACCTGCGCCCCGCCTCCGGGCCGCCGGTCGCCGTCGGCCCGCTGGACCTGCAGGTGCAGCTGGAGCGCTGGCGCGAGGCCCACCCGCCCCGGCCGGCGCCCGACCCGCCGCCGGCGCCGGCGCCGCGCCGGCGGCCGTGGTGGCGGCGGCGTCCTTGACCGCCCGGTCCGCGCCGGGGAGGGTCCGCGCGTGAGCGCGGCGGACGACCCGGACCACCTCGACCTCCTGGCCGAGCAGGTGGACGCCCTGCTCTCGGAGGCGGAGGACGTCGACCTCGCGGCGCCGGTCGCGGCCTGCCCCGGCTGGGACGTCGGGGCGCTGCTGGAGCACGTGGGCAGCACGTACCGCTGGGCCGCGGCGATGGTCCGCTCGGGCACGACGACCCGCGCGCGCTGGCGCGACGTCGTCCCGGCGCCCGGGCCGGACCCCCGCACCTGGCTGCGGGAGAGCGCCGACGACGTCCTGGGCGCCCTGCGCGCGAGCGACCCGCAGGCCCCGGCCTGGACCTTCGGCCCGGAGCCGACCGCGGGCTTCTGGCGGCGCCGGCTGCTCCACGAGACGGCCGTCCACGCCGCGGACGTCGCGCTGTCCGCCGGCCGGACGCCGTCGACGCCGGCCGCGGTGGCGCGGGACGGGGTCGCCGAGCACCTGCTCGTCGTGCCCCTCAACCCGGGCGTCGTCGCCCGGACCGCCGAGGCGCCGCCCGCAGCGCCGGTCCACCTCCTCGTGGAGGAGCTGGACCGGCCCCCGGTCCCCGACGACACGGTCCCCGACGGCCCGGCTCCGGACGGCGGCTCCGGCGGGCGGTGGCTCGTCCGGTGGGACGCCGACGGCAGCACCGTCGTCGGCACGGGCGCCGGAGCCGCCGAGGCCCCGGTGGACGTCGTCGTGAGGGGCCGGGCGGTCGACCTCCTGCTCGCGCTGTGGCGGCGGGGCGACGACGTCGTCGTCGAGGGCGACGCGGACGCGTGGCGTCGTTGGTCGGCCGCGCACGCGCTCTGAGCCCAGCCGCGACCAGGGACCGACGACCCGTTGAGCGACGGCGCCCGGAGGGGCAGGATCCGGAGCACCGGCCGCGACGGCGCGGCCGGGCGCACCCAGGAGGTCCGGCATGGCAGGCAACCGCGGAGTGACGTACCAGGGCCCGGGGAAGGTCTCGGTCGACGAGATCCCCTACCCGACCTTCGAGCTGCAGGACGGGCCGGGCGTCAACCCGGCCAACGTCGGCCGGCAGCTGCCCCACGCGGCGATCCTCAAGGTCGTCACGAGCAACATCTGCGGCAGCGACCAGCACATGGTGCGCGGTCGCACGACGGCGCCCGAGGGCCTCGTCCTCGGCCACGAGATCACCGGTGAGGTCGTCGAGACCGGGCCGGGCGTCGAGTTCATCCAGAAGGGGCAGATCTGCTCGGTCCCCTTCAACATCGCGTGCGGCCGCTGCCGCAACTGCAAGGAGGGGAAGACGGGCATCTGCCTCAACGTCAACCCCGACCGGCCCGGCTCGGCGTACGGCTACGTCGACATGGGCGGCTGGGTCGGCGGGCAGGCCGACTACGTCCTCGTGCCCTACGCGGACTGGAACCTGCTGCCCTTCCCCGACCGCGACCAGGCGCTCGAGAAGATCCGCGACCTCACGATGCTGTCGGACATCTTCCCGACGGGCTTCCACGGCGCGTACACGGCGGGTGTGAAGCCGGGGTCGACCGTCTACATCGCCGGCGCGGGCCCCGTCGGCCTCGCCGCGGCGGTCGGGGCGCAGCTCCTCGGGGCGGCCGTCGTCGTCGTCGGCGACCTCGACGAGCGCCGGCTCGCCCAGGCGCGCAGCTTCGGCTGCGAGACGGTCGACGTCAGCAAGGGCGACCCGAAGGACCAGATCGAGCAGCTGCTCGGCGTCCCCGAGGTGGACTGCGGCGTCGACGCCGTCGGCTTCGAGGCCCGCGGCCACGGCGAGGGCTCGAAGCAGGAGGCCCCGGCGACCGTCCTCAACTCCCTCATGGAGATCACGGCGGCCGGCGGCGCGCTCGGCATCCCGGGCCTCTACGTCACCGGTGACCCGGGCGGCATCGACGAGGCGGCGAAGAAGGGCGCCCTGTCGCTGAGCCTGGGCACGGGCTGGGCCAAGTCGCTGTCCTTCACGACGGGCCAGTGCCCGGTCATGCGCTACAACCGCCAGCTGATGATGGCGATCCTCCACGACAAGGTGCAGATCGCGAAGGCCGTCAACGCCACCGTCATCGGCCTGGAGGACGCGCCGCGCGGCTACGCCGAGTTCGACAGCGGCGTCGCGCAGAAGTTCGTGCTCGACCCCCACGGCATGGTGCCCGCCGCCTGAGCCGTCGGCAGCGCCCCCGGGCCCGCAGCCGGGGCCGCGCCCCGCGACGTCCCGCCCCCCGCGCGCGGGGGGCGGGACGTCGCGGGGCGCGGCCCCGGCTGCGGGCCCGGGGGCGCTGCCGACGGCTCAGGCGGCGGGCACCATNCCCCCCGCGCGCGGGGGGCGGGACGTCGTGCGCCAGGCTCCGGGCCGTGCGCACGCCCTCGAGCCGACGGGGGCCCGCGGCCGGCGCCGCCCGGCCGCGGGCCGACCGCGTCCTCGACGCGCTCGGCGCGGCCGTCGCCGTCGTCGTCGGCGCCACGGCGCTGGTCTCGCTGGCGCCTGCCGCCGTCGGCCTGTCGATGCGGACGCCCTGGGCGCAGCTCGTCACGCTCCGGGCGGTCACCGCGGCGGGCTCCCTGGCGCTCGCGCTCGTCCTGGCGCTCGTGGCCGCGCTCGTGCGCCTGCGGAGGGGACGCCGCGGTCGACCGCGACGCGGTCCGCGCGGCGGGTGGCCGCCGTGGGTCCTCGGGCTCGCCGCCTGCCTGCTCGTGGTGGCGGCGGGGCACGCCGGCGTCCTGCTGCGGCGCGCTCCCCCGCCCGCGGCGGACGCGGCGCCGGCGGCCGGGGCGCCCGGGCGCCAGCCTGGCGACCTCGTCGTCACCACGCTGAACGTCGGCCCGCAGGGCGCGGACGCGGACGACGTCGTCGCGCTCGCGCTGCGGCGCGAGGCGGACGTGCTGGCCCTCTCCGAGGCGCCCGAGACGCTCGCGCGGGACGTCGCCGACGCCCTGGCGCGCGCCGGCCGCCCGGTGCAGCTCCTCTCCGCGGCGTCGCCGGAGCCCGCGGACGAGGCGTCCGCGGACCCGGCCGAGGCGCTGCTGCGGCCGCGCGCGGGCGGGGTGCTGCTGCCCTTCGTGCGCCCGCAGACCCACCTGCTCGTCGCCGAGGACCTCGGCGCCTACGAGGCCGCCCCGGCGCCGGACCTGCGCGGCGGCGCCGTCGTGGCCCGGCCCCGCGACGGCGACGGGCCGCCGCTCGCCGCGGTGCACACGCTGCCCGCCGTGCCGCTCCTGTTCGACATGGACCGGTGGCGGGAGGAGACCGCGGCCGCCGTCGACCTGTGCGGGCGCCTGACCGGCGGCGTCGTCGCGGGCGACCTCAACGCCACGCCCGACCACGCCGTCCTCGCGGGATCGGCGTGCGCCCGGGCCGGGTCGGCGGCCGCGGCGCCCCCGGGCACCTGGCCGGCCGGGCTGCCCGCCGCCCTGGCCGCCCCCATCGACCACGTGCTCCTCGACGCCGCCGCCTGGGAGCCCGTCGGGGTGGTCGTCGACCCGGCGGGCGCGAGCGACCACCGGGCGCTCACCGCCGTCCTGCGCCCTCGCTGATCCCTCCGCGCGCTCGGCAGGGGCGGGACGTCAGCGGGCGGCGAGCACTCCGGCCGGCGCCGCCGCGACGCCACCGGCCAGGCCGTCGAGGGCGTCGACGTCGAGACGCGTCGTGAGCTGGGCCCCACCGTCCGGTGCGCCGACGTGGCGGGTGGTGCCGACGCCCTCCATGACCCGGGCGAGGGGCAGCGACGAGGTCGCCGACCGCGTCACGACCTGCCCGTACCCGAGCAGGCGCAGGGAGGCGCCGACGTGGCGGGCCAGCGCCCGGCCGACGCCGCGGGCCTGCCAGCCGTCCTCGACGAGGAGGCCGACCTCGGTCGTGAAGTCCGCGCTGGGGCGCTCGCCCACGCGCGCCGTCGCGACGGCGACGACCTGCCGCGGCCCGGCGAGGACGACGAGGGCGAGGGGCTCGCGCAGGAGGTCCGCGAGCGCGGTGAGGGAGGGCGTCCGCCCACCGCTGCGGTAGCGCTGCAGCAGCGTGGTGCCGGTGCAGCGCCCGTGCATCGCGGCGACGGCGGGCAGGTCGGCGGGCTGCGCCGCGCGGACGACGAGGCGCGCCGGCGCGGCACCGGCGGCGCCGCGCGCCTCCAGCCCGGCGAGGACGTCGAGCGGGGCGTCGTCGTCGAGCGCGGCGCGGGAGAGCCCCGGCCCCGTGGTCGTGAGGTGCCACGGGCGCCCCGCGACGGCGAGCCCCTCGGCCACCGGCACGGGCGGCGGCGCGGTGCGGCGCGGCAGGGCCCGGCTCGGGCGCGTCCGCGCCCGCGGGGCGGAGGCGGGCGCGGCGGGCGCGGTGGAGGTGGAGGTGGAGGTGGAGGTGGAGGTGGGGGCCGCGACGCCGGCAGCCCCGGCGCGCCGGGCGCGGCTGCCGGCGGGGTGGCTGCGCAGCCCCTCGGCGCGGGCGGCCCGGCCGGCGGCGCTCAGCCCCGCGACGGCGGCGGCCGTGCGGTCGAGGGTGCGGACGGGCGGCGTGGGCAGCCCGCTCCGGGAGCGGGACGGCGCGCGGCCCGGTGCGGTGGCGGCGGTGACGGTCATGGCGCTCACGGGGTCCTCCTGCGGCTCAGCCGGTGTGACGCGAGCGACAGTGCACGACGCGTGTCACCCGGTGGTTGCGGAGTGTTTCCGGCGTGTGACGCGCCGCAGCCCGAGGTCACGCAGAGGCACGGACGACGCACCCGCACGGCGAGCAGGGCTCTCTCAGCCCAGCACGGGCGCCCATGTGCCGGCGAGCACGGCGGCGGCGGTCGCGGCGCCGGCGACGGCGGCGCAGACGGCGACGACGCCCGCGTCGCGCGCGGCGAAGGAGCTCGTGCGCGCCCAGGTGCGCCCGGCGCCCGGCACCCCGAAGCCGCGGGCCTCCATGGCGAGCGCGAGCCGGGTGGCGCGGCGCAGGGCGATGACGAGGAGCGCCAGGACCTGGCCGGCCACGACGCGGGTGCCCGCGAGGGGGCCGCGGGCGTCGCCGAGGCCCCGCGCCCGGCGGGCCATCGCGAGCGTCCGCCACTCGACGACGAGCAGGCCCACGAGGCGCAGGCCGGCCAGGCCGCCGAGCACGAACCGGTGGGGCAGGCGCAGCCGCTGGGCGAGCCCGTCGGCGAGGTCGGTGGGGTCGGTCGCCAGCAGGAGCACGACGCCGGGGACGCCCACGGCGAGCACCCGCAGCGTGATGGCGGCGCCGAGCCCCAGCGAGCCCTCGGTGACGGTGAGAGGCCCGAGCCCCACGAGCACGGCGCCGGCGTCGCGGCCGATGACGGCGGTGACGAGGCCGGCGGGCACGCTCGCGAGGAGCACGGGCAGCAGCCGCACGAGCAGCGGGCGCGGCGCCAGGCCGGCGAGGGGCAGGAGGCACACCTCGAGCACCAGCGCGACGGCCGCGCTGACGACGTCGACCGTGAGCAGCAGGGCGGCGGCCACGAGCAGCCCGCCGAGCAGGGTGGCCAACGGGTTCGCCCGGGTCAGCGGCGTCGACCGCAGGCCCCCGGCGAGCCCGCCGAGCGTCGTCGTCCCCGCGGTGGGTGCAGGGGCACCCGCCGCGGCGGCGGTCGCCGAGGTGCCGGTCGTGGGGGCGCCGCTCACGCCCGCCTCCGGCCGAGGAGCCGCCGCAGCCCCGAGGCGCTCCGGCCGTCGTCCTCCCGCGGCGCGAGCGGCACCGCCGGGTCCGGCGGCGCGAGGTGGTGCACCCGGGCGCCGAGGGCGCCGACCAGGTCGGCGTCGTGGGTGACGGCGAGCAGGGCCGCCCCGCCGTCGACGAGCTCGCGGAGGAGCTCGACGAGGCCGGCCCACGTCAGCGCGTCCTGGCCGAAGGTCGGCTCGTCGAGGACGACGACGCGCGGCCCGACGGCGAGGGCCGTGGCCACGGACAGCCGGCGCTTCTCGCCGCCGGAGAGGGTGAAGGGGTGGGCGCGCGCCAGCGCGGTGAGGCCGAGGCGCTCGAGCAGCTCGTCGGTGCGGCGGCGGACCTCCGCCTCGGGCCGGCCGAGCAGGCGGGGGCCGTGCGCCAGCTCGCCCTCGACCGTCGCCGCGACGAGCTGGTGCTCCGGGTCCTGGAAGACGGTGCCGACCCGGCGGAGGAGGTCGCGCGAGCGCCAGCGCCAGGGCGCGGTGCCGGGCGCGGGACCGGGACCGTGGTCCCCCACGAGGTCCGGGAACGCGCGGACGGCGCCGCCGACCGGCTCCAGCAGCCCCGCGAGCGTCAGCGCGAGCGTCGTCTTGCCCGCGCCGTTGGGGCCGGTGAGCGCCGTGGCCGAGCCGGCCCGCAGCGCGAGGTCGGCGGAGCGCACGGCCACCGGGCCGCCCGGGCGGGCGCACGCCAGCGCGCGGGCGGCGAGCAGCTCCCCGCCGGGCTCCGGGGCGTCCCACCCCGGGACGAGCGGGCCGGAGCGGTAGCGGGGCGGCACCCACACGCCGCGGGCCGCCAGCTCGTCGCCGTGCTCGGCGAGGACGCGCTCCGGCGGCCCGTCCGCCACCACCGCGCCCCCGCCCCCCGCACCGGCCCCCCCACCAGCTCCGAGGACGACGACCCGGTCGACGACGTCGGCCCACACGGCGACGCGGTGCTCGACGACGACGAGCGTCGCCCCCGTGGCTCCCACCGCCCGCACGACGGCGTCGCGGACCTCCTGCACGCCAGCGGGGTCGAGGTTGGCCGTCGGCTCGTCGAGGAGCACGAGCCCGGGCCGCATGGCGAGGACGCCCGCGAGCGCCAGGCGCTGCTTCTGGCCGCCCGACAGGGCGGCCGTGGGGTGGTCGAGGGGCACGTCGAGGCCGACGGCGTCGAGCGCCGCCCGCACCCGCGGCCAGATCTCCGCGGGCGGCACCTCGCGGTTCTCGCAGCCGAAGGCGACGTCGTCCCCCACCCGCGCGAGCACGACCTGGCTCTCCGGGTCCTGCAGCACGAGCCCGGCGCGCCCTCGGCGCGCGCCGGCGGGAGCCCCGCCGACGAGGAGCTCACCGGTCGCCTCGCCCTCGGCCCCCTCGTCGCCGGGGCCCTGCGCGTCGGCGTCGGGGAGCACCCCGACGAGCCCCGCGAGGAGCGTCGACTTGCCCGACCCCGAGGGGCCGAGGAGGAGCACGCGCTCCCCCGGGTCGACGACGAGGTCGAGGCCGCTGACGGCCGCGCGGCGGCGGCCGCCGTGGCGCCACGACCACCCGCGGGCGACGACGCCCACGGGCTCCGCAGCGCCGTCGTCGGGGCGACCGGAGGAGCGGTCCGCCGTCCGGTCCGGGGAGCGGTGGGCGGCCCGCCCGCCGCCGCGGGCCCCCGCCGCGGCGGTGAGGGCGGGCACGGCGGTCAGACCCGCTCGGCGGTGCGGCCCGAGGGCAGGGCGGACAGCGCCCCGGTGCGGGCGAGCGCCCGGACGACGAGGTGGGCCAGGAGGCCGGCGAGGACGATCCCGGAGACGACCGAGGAGCCGATGTAGATGAGCTTCCAGCCGGCGGTCCACGTCACCGAGCTGGTGAAGGTCGTGTCCATGAGGCCCACGGCGACGCCCGAGGTGGCCCCGGCGAGGAGCGCGGCGGGCAGCCCCCACCGCCGGTAGCCGAGGACGGCGAACCCGATCTCGGCCGCGAGGCCCTGCACGAGGGCCCACACGAGGACGGTGACCCCCCACTGGGTGCCGATGAGCATCGACGTGACGCCCGCGAGCACCTCGGCGAAGACGGCCGCCCCCGGCCGGCGCACGACGAGGGCGCCGAGGAGGCCGGGGAAGAGGAAGCCGCCGTTGACGAGGCCGGCCAGGGGCGCGAGGAAGGCCAGCGGGGCCGTGATCGGCTCGTAGAGGGCGCCGAACGCCCAGAGGGCGACGCCCGCGGCGACGCCGACGACGGCGCAGGTGACGATGTCGACGACGCGCCAGCTGCGGCGGCTGCGTCCGGTGGGGCGTGCGGTGGTGCTCTCGGTGCTGGACATGGTGGTGCTCCTCCCGTGCGGTGCACGAGGGGGACGCCGCGCGCGGGTGCGCGACGGCGTCGAGCCCGACTCCCTACGCCGGTGCTAACCGGGTCAGGTTCGAGGGTCTGCGGCGCTCGCCGCACTCTCAGCGCCCTCCGGCGCTCCCCTGTCGTCCGCCGCCGATGCTAGTCCCGCGCGGCGAGCGCCCGCAGCCGAGGTCCGGAGGAGGGGGCGACCCCGGCGGCGTCAGCCCGCCGCGGCGCGGTGGGCCGCCGTCGCCACCGCCGTGGCCAGCACGTCCACGTGCACGAGCCCGAGGGCGCGCCCGTCCGCGGAGGTGACGACCAGCGGCGCGAAGCGCTCGTGCTCGGGCCGCGCCATCGCGCGGGCCAGCGCCTCGTGGGGCGCGGTGGCGGGCGAGAGGGACGTCACGGGATGCTCGTGCCGGCCGCCGCCGGGCAGCGCCGTGCGGACGGCCAGCGGCCGGCCCCGCGCGTCGGTGCGCAGCTCCTCGGCCGACGGGCTGCGGACGAGGTCCGCCAGGCCGTCGCCGCGACGCGCCGCCGCGGCCAGGTCCCGCGCGTCGTCGAGGTCCCCGGCGGGCCACGCCCGCTCGGGGCGCCCGAGCAGGTAGCCCTGCGCCAGCGGCACCCCGAGGCGGACGGCGGTCGCCAGCTGCTCGCGCCGCTCGACGCCCTCGAGGCAGACCCAGGCGTCGAGCGTGGCGGCCATGTCCCCGACGGCGCGCACCGCGGCCTCCACGGCCGGGTCCCGCCCGAGCTGCGCGACGAGCCGCCCGTCGAGCTTGACGAAGGAGGGGCGCACCTCGAGCACGCGCGCGAGCCCGGCCCAGGCCGCGCCGACGTCGTCGAGCGCGACGAGCGCGCCCGCCGTCCGCAGCGCGTCGAGCGGCGCCAGCACGCGGGCGTGGTCGTCCGGCCATCGCCCCTCGAGCACCTCGACGACGAGGCCGCCGAGGTCGCCCCACGAGAGCAGCTCGTCGACCACGGCGGGCTCGGCGAGCGCCAGCGGGTCGACGTTGACGGTGAGGAAGGTGTCGGGCGGCAGGGACGCGAGCAGGGGTCGTGCCAGCCGCAGCGCGAGCACGTGCAGCTGCGCGAGCGCGCCCGCGTCGCCGGCCGCGGCGAAGAGCGGCGCCGGGCCCACCCCGAGGTGGGCCGCCGGACGGGCGAGCACCTCGTAGCCCGCCACCGTGGCGCTCTCGAGCCCGACCACGGGCTGGACGGCGCACCCCAGCAGCCCCGGCTCGGCGAGCACCGCCGCCAGCGCCCGCCGGGCGGCGCTCCGGGGGTCGGCCCCCGGTGCCGGCCCCCCGGCGGTCTCCGGAACGGTGCTCACGGCCGTCACCCCTCGCGCACCCGGTCCCGCACGGCCCCGACGAGCCCGGCGTCCGGCACGACGCCGTGGTCGGCGCGGGCGTGGCGATCGACGGCCTCGAGCACCGCCTCCTCGTCGTCCCCGCGGAGCTCGGTGGTGCAGCCCGGCACGACGTCGCCGCAGCGGAAGACCTTCATGGACGTGCTCCTCTCGGCCGTCAGCACGGCTCCCGCGGCGTCCGCGCGGGGGGCGGACGGGTCCGGCGGCGCCGTCGGGCGACGGCGCCCCCGGCATGGTCCCCCCAGGGACCCCCATCTGGCCACTGGCTGTCCGAAGTCGGCACTCAGCGTGACGGGTGCCGGGGCGCGGCGCCGGGCCGGCGAGAGGACCCGCGACGTCCTGCCTTGCCCGCCGGCGGGGGCGGCGGCAGGGTGAGCCGCATGGGAGACGCCATCTGGAAGGTCGTCGGCACGGGGGGCGCCGTGGCCGCCGGGATCGCCGCCAACAAGGTCCTCACCGCCGTGTGGCGCAAGAGCCTCGGCGGCGACCCCCCGATCAACCCCGAGTCGGACGAGACGACGTGGGCCGAGGCCATCGCCTGGGCCCTCCTGTCGGGGGCCGTCGTGGGCGTCGCCCGCCTCGCCTTCCGCCGCAACGCGGCGTCGTACTACCGCAAGAGCACCGGCCACCTGCCCGGCAACCTCGAGAAGGCCCACTGAACCCGTGGTCCTCCGCACGCTCCGTGACCCCGAGGGCGGGCCGTCGCGGGGCGTGCGCGTGGTGGCCGTCCTGCTCGTCCTCGGTCTGGTCGCCGCACTGATCCCCACGCTGGTGCCCGTGCTGCGGGGCCTGCTCGAGCTCCTCACCTGAGGCGCCGCCCTCTCCTGTCGGCCTGCGGCGCAGTCGGTCTCGTCGGTACGAGACCGGCCGACCGGGCGCGGCGAGCACCGTCTCCCCACCCGGTGAGTTACCCCGAGCGGTGGAGATCCATCTTTCAACGACGCAGGTCCTCCTCCCCGCGTGCCGAGACCCCTGGCACAGCAGGACCCGGGGAGAGCCCCGGTCCGACGACCGGGGGGTCCCGACGTGAGCACCGACGCCAGCACCAGCAGCACCAGCAGCCCGGCCGCCGCCTACGGCTGGCGCCGCACCTCTCGTCCTGAGCCTCGGCGCCGCCGCGGTCTCGTCCGGGCGCTCCTCGCGGGCGGCCTCGTCCTCGGCGTCGGCTCCGCCGCCACCCTGGCCGCCTGGACCGACACCGAGTGGGTGTACGGCGACGGCTCCGCGGACGGCGGCGTCAGCGGCGTCGCCGCGAGCGTCTTCGAGGTCGAGCAGAACGTCTGGGACGGCGTCGGCGGCACCGCCCAGTTCGTCGACCGCGAGACCCAGGGCGCCGCTGGCGCCCTCTCCTTCTCCCCGCTGCAGGCGCAGACGCTCTCGCCGGGCGACCTCGTCTACGCACCCATGCAGCTGCGGACGAAGATCCGCAGCGCTGCCGCGGACGTCACCCTCGCCCCCGCCGTCCTCGGGGACGGGACCCAGCCGTTCTTCGACGCCCTGCGCTACTCGGTGCGCAGCGGCGTGCCCAAGGAGCAGTGCGGAGCTGCCGCCTTCGCGTCGAGCACGGCCCTCGGCAGCCCGCTCGTCACGAGCAGCGCCCTCGCCACCGGCTCCACGACCGGCGCCCTCTCGCTCGGCGCGGCCACGGCCGACGCCCCGGGCGCCCCGGTCGACCTGTGCTTCGCCATCACGCTGCCCGGCGGCTCGCCCGACTCCCTCCAGAATCTCGGCGCCACGCCCGTCTGGTCCTTCACCAGCCAGTCCCGCTGAGCGCGGCGCCGGCCCTGCGCGGGCCGGCGCCCCGCACGACCGTCACACGGGGGTGGGACGTGAGCACGACGAGCGAGCGGCTGCGCGAGGCCGCCCTCACGACCGGAGCGGTGCTGGGCTGCGCGTGCCTGGCGCTGGTGCTCCTCGGCGCGGTCCTCGACGCCACGCTGGTCGTCTTCAAGACCGGCTCCATGTCGCCGACCATGCCGACCGGGGCCCTGGCCGTGGTCCGGCAGGTCGACGCGCTGGACGTCGGCGTCGGCGACGTCGTCACCGTCACCCGGGAGGGCCGGCTGCCCATCACGCACCGCGTGGTGCAGGCGGACCCCGACCCGGCGGTGCCCGGCGGCGCCCGGCTCGTCCTGCGCGGCGACGCCAACAGCTCCGTGGACCCCATGCCCTACGAGGTGACCCGGGTGGGCCGCGTGGTGTGGGCCCTCCCGCACCTCGGCACCTGGGTCGAGACCGCCCAGCGCCCCGCCGTCCTCGGCGCCGCCACGGCGGCCGTCGCCGGTCTCGTCGTCCTCGCCGTCTGGCCGCGGCGGCAGGACGAGGCGGCGCACGAGCACGAGCAGGTGGCCCGGTGAGCGCCGCGTCCCGCGCCGTCGTCGCCGTGGTGGCGGTGGCCGCGCTCGCCCCCGTCCTCGCCGCCGCCCCGGCCGCCGCGAGCTCGGTGCCGCGGGAGGAGGTCGACGTGCTGCGCCTCGTCTCGACCGTCGACCCGGACGCCCTGAGCCGGCTCGCGCCGGGCGAGGAGGTGGACTGGACGATCGACGCCCGCATCGAGGGGGCGCCCACCGGCGACCTCAGCCTGCAGCTCGTGGCGGAGGGCGTCATGGTCGACCACCCGCGGGGACTGATCATCTCCCTCGCGGGCTGCGCGGAGCCCTGGACGGGCGTCTCGCGCAAGCTCCACCCGACCTCGGACGCCCAGCCCGTGTGCCCGTCGGGGCTCCGGGTGGTCCTGCCGCCGCAGCGACTCGGTGCCGCACCGCGGCAGACGTCGATCCCGCACCGGTCCATCACCTCCCGCCAGGGGGAGCACCTGCTCATGACCCTGGCGCTGCCGAGGGACGCGCCCGACGAGCTCCAGGGCGAGCGGTCCTTCATGGGCGTCGGCGTCACGGCGATCGGCGACGAGCTCGACCCCGTGCCGGGCCCCGGCCCGACGCCCGCACCCGGTCCGACGCCCGACCCCGGCCCGACGCCCGCTCCGGGCCCGGGCACGCCGGGTGCCCCGGGAGGCCCTCCCAGCACTCCCGGCACACCGGGGGGCACCCCCGGCGCTCCCGGCACCCCCGGGGGCACGCCCGGCGTCCCCGGCACGACGGGAGGCGCGCCCGGCACCACGGGCGGGGTCCCCGGCGCCACGGGCGACGTCGCCGGCACGCCGGGGGGCACCGCGGGCGGCGCCCTGCCGCTCGGCGCCTCCACCGGCGGCGCCGACCTCCTCCCGCTCTCGCGCAGCGGCGCCCGCACGGACACCGCCGGCACGAGCAGCGGCGCCACCTCCCTGTCCCTGCCCCAGCGCCTCGCCCGCACGGGCGCCGACGCCCTGCCCGCCGCGGCCGCCGCCGCGGCCGCCGTCGCGGCCGGCCTGCTCCTCGGCCGCGTCGCCCGCACCCGCACCCGCCGGAGGACCCCGTGAGCCGCCACCCCCGCCGTCGCTCCCGAGCCGATGGCACCCGCGCGCGCGTGATCGCCGGCGCCGGCGCGCTCGCCGTCGCCGTCGCCCTGCTGCCGGCCCTCGGCCGGGCGGCCGACGGCGACGGGCCTCTCGGCCTCCCGGCCCTGGGGCTCACCGACGCCTCGTGGCTCGACACCGAGCACGTGCGCTCCGAGCTCCTCGGCGGCGCCCGGGACTGCGACCGCGCCTACCGGTACGCCTCGCGCGCCGACGCCCGGATGCTCTCCGGCACGCTGCTCGGCGCGGACCTGTCCCCCGTCGTCGCGCTGTCGGGCGTGACGACGCAGCACACCGGCGCGCCGGGGACGAGCGCCGTCGCGACGCCGAGCACCGCCCCCTCGGTCGGCCCCGACGCGCACGCCGCCCCCCTCTCGGTCACCGCGCTGAGCGGCGTGGCGAGCGGGCAGGCGGCGTCCGTCGTCGTCCTGCCGGCCGCCGGCCAGGAGGCCGCCCTGCTGAACCAGACGGCGTACGCCGCGAGCGACGGCGAGGCGCGCTCCGCGGCCGGGGCCGTCACGGACGCGGGCGCGGTGAGCACGACGTCCAGCGAGCCGAACGCCGACGGGAAGCTCCCCGGCGAGGCGGTCGTCGACCTCGACAGGCTCGGCCTCCCGGCGCTCGCCAAGCTCAGGCTCCAGGTCGGCGCCCTGTCGTCCGCGGCGGTGCTCGACGGCTGCCTGCGCGACGAGAAGGGCGCCGGTCCGACGAGGGACTACCGGGTGGCTGCGCTGCGGCTCCGGCTCGCCTCGCCACAGGTCGAGGAGCTCCACCGCTTCGCCGGTGAGCGGGTCGGGACATCGCTGGCGACGGTCGCCGGACTCCAGGCCTCGCTCGCCGCATCCATCGGTCCGGTGCTCGGGGGCACGGCGACCGTCGCCATCGGCACCACGTCCACGAAGAGCGCAGCAGAGCTGTCGCGGAGACTGGGCGGATCCGGTCCTGTGGTGGTCGACCTCGCGAGGGGTGCGGTCGAGGTCGACCTCGAGCGGCTGCTCGCGTCCCGAGGAGGCCTCAACGGACAGCCGCCGGGGACCGAGATCGTCGACCAGGCACTCCTCGACCTCGTCGCCGGCCAGGTCGACGCGCTGCTCCAGCAGTGGCTGGTCGACCTCGCGGCTGCCCTCACCGCCGACATCCGCGCCTCGTCCCTCAGCATCGTCGTCAGAGCTCCGCTCACCGGCACGACCCTGCTGAGCCTCACGACGACCATCGGCGGCTTCATCGACAGCCCCGGGCTCCTCGCCGGCGTCGCCAGCTCCCTCAACACCACCCTCTTCACGCCACCGACGGGAGTGGTGCCCCAGCTGGTCACCGCCGTCGGACCTGTCCGCGCAGCGGTCCGTCCCGCGACCGCGGCCGCGCTGGCCGGTGTCAGCGGAGCGCTGTCCCTCCGGGTCAACGACCGACGGGACGCTTCCGGGGTCCATGACGTCAGCGCCCTGCGCATCCGGACGCTCGCTGGCCCTGCCGGGTCCTTCACGGACCTGCGGCTGGCGACGTCGTCGGTCGGCCCCGTGGTCGAGCAGCCCTGACCCGGACCCGGCGACGCGCCGGTGGTCGACCTCGTGGGGCACCGGCCACCGCGGGTGGACCCCGTGGGACGGCGCACGGCGCGTCGGCCCACGGGGTCCACCCGCGAGGGCCCCGGCCCACGAGGTCCACCCGCGTCAGGCCCGCCGGGGCTCCTCGTGGTCGGAGCGGGTGGCGGAGGGCGCGGGCTCGCCGTCGCGGACGGTGCAGCCGTCGGGCAGCCCGCCCTCGGGCGCCTCGCCGCCCTCGAGGTCGCTGAGCTCGTCGACGAGCAGCAGGTCGCGGCGCACCTTGCCCGTCCGGTAGGCCGCCCGGCCCACCATGTGCGCGGCCACGGGCGCCGTCACGAGCTGGAAGACGACGACGAGCGCCACGACCCCGATCGCCGTGGGGGTCCGGACGGCGAGGCCCACGCCCACGGCCACGAGCACGACGCCGAGGGCCTGCGGCTTCGCGGCCGCGTGCAGTCGGGTGAGGACGTCGGGCAGCCGCAGCACCCCGAGGGCCGCCACGAGCGCGAGCAGGACGCCGGCACCGAGGCACAGCCCGGCCAGGACGTCGAGGACCGCGCCCACGGCGCCGCCGCTCACCGGGTCTCCTTCGCGGCGAAGCGCGCCACGGACACCGACCCGACGAACCCCACGAGGGCGAGCACGACCAGCACGGGCAGCGTCGCGGTGCTGCGGGTCACCGCCGCCTGCAGCCCGAAGGCCGCGACGAGGACGACGACGAGCGCGTCGAGCGCCACGACGCGGTCGAGGACCGTCGGCCCCACGACCGCGCGCACGAGCACGCAGAGCCCGGCGACCAGCAGGGCCGCCCCGGCCAGCAGCACGAGCACCCCCGACCAGCCGCCGCCGTCCGACGCCCCGCCCAGGCCCACCGCCTCCAGCACCCCGCTCACCGCTCCTCCTCGCTGCTGCTCGCGTCCGCGCCCACGCCTGCGCTCGTGCTCCCGTCCGCTCCCTGGCCACCCGTCGTCGCGCCCTCGTCAGCGGCCGCGGCGTCGTCGGGCGCCTCCCGGCGCGGGGAGTCCTCGCCGGGCTCGCCCACCTCGTGCACGGGCTCGCCGGGCCGCGGCGAGCGGCCCGCGCGGGCGCCGCCCTCGACGACGCGGCGGCGCACCGGCGGCCGCGGGTGCCGGCCGCGTCCGGAGGCGTCGCCCGCCTCGACGTCGGCGACCTCCTCGGCCGTGCCGAAGGCCCGCACGACCCGCGCCTCGAGCTCCAGGACCGCCGCCCGCTCCCGCTCCGCCGCGGCGGCGTCCGGGGTGTCGATGACGTGCACGAAGAGGCTCTGCGTGCCCGGCCGCACCTCGACGACGACGCTGCCGGGCACGAGCGAGATGAGCTCGGCCGTGGCGGTGAGGTGCGCGAGGCTCGCCGTGCGCAGGTGCACCTCGAGCACCGAGCTCGTCGGGGTGCGCCGGCTCAGCACGAGGGCGGCCACCTGCAGCGACGCGCGGACGACGTCGAGGGCGAAGGTCAGCAGCAGGCGCAGGACCGGCCCCGGGCGCACCGCGCCGGGGAAGCGCACCGGCGGCTGGGGGAAGACGAGGACGACGAGCAGGCCGAGCACCGCGCCCGCGAGCACGTTGGCCACCGACAGGTCGCCCCACAGCAGCACCCAGACGAGGGCCGTCCAGACGAGGACGGGCCACTGGACGACCGCGCGGCGCGCGCGGGTCACCGCGAGCCCCCCGCCGGGCCGACCTGCGTCGTCGGCGCGACGCGGTCGGCCGCCGCCTGCCCGAGGACGGCGCGGACGTAGGGCTGGCGCTGGTCGAGCTCGAGCGCCGAGTCCTCGGCGACGCGCAGCAGCGGCCCCGCCAGCACCGTGAGGGACAGGCCCAGCGCCACGAGCGCCGCCGTCGGGGCGACCATCCCGCGGGGCACGCGCGTCATCTCGACGGGGGTGCGCTCGGGGTCGACGGCGGCGCCGGTGAGCGCGCCCGCGGCGGCGGCCTCGTCGTCCTCCTCCGTGGCGAGGGCCGAGACGCCCTGCGCCCGCTCCACGGCGTCCTGCCGCTGGCTCACCTCGCCGACGCCGGACAGCGTCGTCGCGGCACCGGGCGCCTCGTCGTCGTCGGCGCGGGTCTCCTCCTCGCGGCCCACCGTCGCGGGCCGGCTCCAGAAGGCGCGGTTCCACGCCTTGGCGACGGCGTAGAGGGTGAGCAGGCTCGTGAGGACGCTGCCGCCGACGAGCACGAGCGGCAGGACCCCGCCGTCGGCCACCCCCGCCTGGATGAGCCCCACCTTCCCGAGGAAGCCCGACAGCGGCGGGATGCCCGCGAGGTTCATCGCCGGCACGAAGAACAGGACGCCGAGCAGCGGCGACAGCTTCGCCATCCCGCCCAGGTGGTCCATCGACGTCGAGCCGCCCCGCCGCTCGACGAGGCCCAGCACGAGGAAGAGGGTCGTCTGCACGGTGATGTGGTGGACGACGTAGAAGATCGCCGAGGCCAGGCCGGCGACCGAGCCGACGGCGATGCCGAAGACCATGTAGCCGATGTGGCTGACGAGCGTGAAGGACAGCAGGCGCTTGACGTCGCTCTGCGCCACGGCGCCGAGGATCCCGACGAGCATCGTGGCGAGGGCGACGACGAGCAGGAGGTCGTCGAGCCGCCCCTCGGGGAACAGCAGCGTCTGCGTGCGGATGATCGCGTAGACGCCGACCTTGGTGAGCAGGCCGGCGAAGACGGCCGTGACCGGGGCGGGCGCCGTCGGGTAGGAGTCGGGCAGCCACGCCGACAGCGGGAAGACGGCCGCCTTGATGCCGAAGGCCACGAGCAGCGCCAGCTGCAGGGCGAGCCGCACGCCGTCGTCGAGGGCGTCGAGGCGCTCGGGCAGCTGGGCGAGGTTGGCCGTGCCGGTGGCCGCGTAGACGAGCGCGATGGCGGCGAGGAAGACGAGCGAGCTGGCGATGCTGACGACGACGTACGTCGACCCGGCACGGATGCGGGCGCTCGTGCCGCCGAGCGTGAGCAGCACGAAGCTCGCCGCGAGCAGCATCTCGAAGCCGACGTAGAGGTTGAACAGGTCGCCGGAGAGGAAGGCGTTGGAGACGCCCGCCGACAGCACGAGGTAGGTCGGGTGGAAGATCGCGACGGGCGCCCCGTCGTCGCCGTCCGCGGCGCCCTGCGCCACCGAGTACACGAGGACGCCGAGGGTCACGGCGCTCGAGACGCTGAGCATGAGGGTGGACAGCTGGTCGGCGACGAGCGAGATGCCGCTGGCGGCGGGCCAGCCGCCCACCGTGACGACGAGGGTCCCGACGTCCTGCACCGCGAGGAGCATCGCCACGGAGGTGGCGAGGACGACCGAGAGCGCGACGGTGCTGACGACCGCCTGGGCCCGGCGGTGCCGCGCCAGCGCCAGCGCGAGGCCGGCGGCCACGAGGGGCACGAGCACGGGCAGCGGCACGAGCGTCGGCCACTCGAGCACCTGGCCCTGCGTCGCGCGCAGCCCCAGGCCCTGCGGACCCGTGGGGGCGTCGTCGGCGCCGAGGGAGAGCAGGCCGTGCAGCGTCCCGCCGAGGTGGGCGGCGGCGAGGGCCCCGACGCCGCTCACGGCCCCTCCTCCCGGCGCTGCGCGGCGCGGCGCGGGCCGTCACCGGGCGACCGGTCGCCCGGCGAGGGGTCGCGGGGCGAGGGGCTCGCGTGGGCGCGCCGGCGGTCCTCCGAGCGCTCCTCCACGGGGGCCTCCTCGTCGTCCGGGTCGTAGCTGCCGGAGGTCTCGTCGCGCACGGCGCGGCCGCGGACCTGCCGGTCCTCGACGTCGTCCTGCACCTCGTCGTGCCCGTGCAGCTGCCAGCTGCGGTAGGCCATGGCGAGCAGGAAGGCCGTGAGCCCGAGGGTGATGACGATGGCCGTCAGCACCATCGCCTGCGGCAGCGGGTCGCTCATCCGCACCGGCTCGGCGCTGCCCACGAGCGCCGGCTCCCCCGCCGCCCCGCTGGCGACGAGGAAGAGCACGTTGATGCCGTTGCTCATGAGGATGACGCCGACGAGCACGCGCGTGAGGCTCCGCTCGAGGACGAGGTACACGCCCGTCGCCACGAGCACGAAGACGACGGCGACGAGGACCAGCGCCGGGCTCACGGGCGCCCCTCCCCCGCGTCGTGGCCGGCGTCGTCGCCGGCACCACCCGGGCCCCGGCCCGGCGCCGCGGCGGCGCGCACGACCTCCTCGCGGTCGGGCGGCGCGGCTCCCGCCCCGCCCCCGTCGGGCCCCGGGGCGACCCCCGAGCCGGCGAGCGGGCCCGAGACCGACAGCGCGGCCGTCGCGCGGCCCTCCTCGGCGTCGGCCTCGATGTGGGCGTCGACGCCGCCGCCGAGGCTGCGCAGGACGTCGAGGACGAGGCCGATGACGAGCAGGTAGACCCCCAGGTCGAAGAACAGGGCCGTGACGAGGTGCACCTCGCCCAGCACGGGCACCTCGAGGTCGCGCACCGCGCTCTGCAGCGGCGTGTACCCGAGCAGCGCCGCGGCCAGGCCGACGCCGGCGGACAGGAAGAGGCCCGAGCCGAGCAGCAGGCCCGCGGGCACGGGCGCCGCGCGGTCGAGCTCGCGCCGGCCCCCGGACAGGTAGCGGACCATGAGCGCGAGGCCCGCCACGAGCCCTCCCGCGAAGCCGCCGCCGGGCTGGTTGTGCCCGGCGAAGAGCAGGTAGAGCGAGAAGAGCACGACGGTGTGGAAGGTCAGCCGCGTGACCGTCTCGAAGATGACCGAGCGCCGCTCCGCGGGCAGGGACGGCGCCGTGCGCGTCCAGCTGCGGGGCGCCGCCTCCTCGCGGGAGTCCGGCACGCCCGCGTCCGGCGGCTCGGCGTCGTCGCCCGCGCCGTCGCCCGGTCCCCCGCCGTCGCCCGGAGCCGCGCCGAGCGGCGGGGCGAGCGGCGCCTCGGCCCGGGCCGCCCGGGCGGAGGGGAAGGAGGCGGCGGGCACGACGGCGGCCTCGCGCCCCTCCTCCACGTCGAGGTGGCCGAAGCGGCGGCCGAGGAAGACGAGGCTCGCGACGCCCGTGGCGGCCACGAGCAGCACCGACAGCTCGCCGACGGTGTCCCACGCGCGGATGTCGACGAGGATGACGTTGACGACGTTCCGGCCGCCGCCCTCGTCGTAGGCCAGGTCGGCGAAGGGCTCGGAGACGGGAACGGCGGTGCGGGCGCCCGCCGCGACGAGGCCGAGGGCGCTCACCGCGGCGCCCACGGCCACCGCGAGCCCGGCGCGCAGGAAGCGGCTGCGCCGCAGCGGCCGGTCGGAGAAGTACGGGGGCAGGCGGCGCAGCACGAGGACGAAGACGACGAGGCTCACCGTCTCGACGAGGACCTGGGTGAGGGCCAGGTCCGGTGCGCCGTGGAGGGCGAAGAGCAGCGCCGTCCCGTACCCGGTGACGCCGAGCAGCACGGCCGCCTTGAGACGCCGCCGCGAGCGCGTCGTCGCGACCGCCGCCGCCGCGACCACGACGGCGACCGCGAGCTGCGCGGGCGTGTCCCACCAGCGCACGCGCACGTCCCACGCGCCCGAGAGGGCCGCGGCGAGGCCGGGCCCGACGACGAGCACCGTGAAGATGATGGCCAGGTAGGCGGGCAGCGAGCCGCGCTGCGTGGCGCCCGTGGCCTCGACGGCCAGGCGCTCGGTGAGGCGGACGAGGCGCGCGTAGCCCCGCTCGGTGTCGACGAGGACGGGCGCGGCCGCCTGCACCCGCAGGACGGCGCGGCGGGCGGCGAAGAGGGCGGCGCCGAGGGCCAGGGAGGCGACGCTGAGCCCGAAGGCCGGCGACAGGCCGTACCAGGCCTCCAGGTGCACCTCGGGCTCACCGCCGGCGCTCTCGGCGTAGGGCGCCAGCAGCGCCTCCCACGGGCCGGTGGCCAGGCCGACGGCGAGGCCGCCGAGGGCCAGGACCGCGGGCACCGCGTCGAGGCCGAGCCCGACGCCGTGCGCCGGCGAGGGCTCGCGGCCCTTGGCGGTGAAGGCGCCCCAGCAGAACCGGATGGTGTAGCCCGCCGTCAGCCCCGAGCCGACCACGACGACGACGAGGGCCGCCGTCGCCCACCCCTCGGGGCGGTGCAGCAGGGCGTCGAAGGCGGACTCCTTGGCGGCGAAGCCGGCGAGCGGCGTGACGCCGGCCATCGAGGCCGCCGCCAGGAGCGCGGCGGCCGTGACGACGGGCAGGCGGCGCGGGACGCCCGAGAGCTGGCGCAGGTCGCGCGTGCCCGTGGCGTGGTCGATGGCCCCGACCGACAGGAAGAGCGCCGACTTGAAGAGGGCGTGGGCGCAGACGAGCGCCAGGCCGGCCAGGGCGCCGTCGGGCCCGCCGAGCCCCACGACGACGGTCATGAAGCCCAGCTGGCTCACGGTGCCGTGGGCGAGGAGCAGCTTGAGGTCGTACTGGCGCAGCGCCCGCCAGCCGCCGACGAGCATCGTCACGCCGCCGAGGCCGAGGACGACGGGGTGCCAGCCGGGGGCATCGGCGAAGCCGGGGGCCAGCCGGGCGAGGAGGTACACGCCCGCCTTCACCATCGCCGCGGCGTGCAGGTAGGCGCTGACGGGGGTCGGCGCGGCCATCGCGCTCGGCAGCCACAGCGAGAACGGCCAGATCGCCGACTTCGACAGCGCGCCCACGAGGACGAGCACGAGCCCCGTCGTGGTGGCCGCGTCGACGACGGGCGGGTCCGCGACCATCTCGGACAGGCGGTAGGTGCTCGCCCGCTCGGCCAGGACGACGAGGCCGACGAGCATCGCGAGCCCGCCGAAGGTCGTGACGACGAGCGCCCGCATGGCCGCCAGCCGGCTCGCGCGCTGCTCGGTGAGGTGGCCGACGAGCAGGTACGAGAAGACGGTCGTCAGCTCCCACATGACGTACAGGAGCAGGACGTCGTCGGCGAGGACGAGGCCGAGCATCGCCCCCGCGAAGGCGACGAGGACCCCGGCGAAGCGGCCGAGGCCCTCCTCGCCGTCGTCGAAGTACGACGTGCAGTAGGCGAGGACGAGCGCGCCGACGCCCGTGACGAGCAGGGCCAGGACGAGCGACAGCGGGTCGACGCGGAAGGCCAGCTCGAGGTCGAGGAACGGCGCCCACGGCACCACCTCGGACCGCTCGACGCCCGGCCCCTCGGCCACGAGCAGGTGCACCAGCCACGCCAGCGACGCGGCCGGCACGAGCGCGAGGACGAGGAAGGCGCGGCGCCCGAGCACGCGGACGAGGGCGGGCGCGACGAGCGCGGCCACGGCGTGGGCGCCGACGAGAGCGATCACGGGCACCCGGCCTCTCGGGTCGGTGGGCCCGGCCCGAGGGGCCCGACCCGTGCGGATCTGCGCGCGGCGGCGCCGCGCACCGGCCGGGACCTCGGTCGCCGTCCCCCGTGGTCGGCCGCGGCGTGCCCGCGGCCCCGCAGGAGGAGGGCGCCCGACCCGTCGGCCGTCCCGGCCCACCCTACGGGGCGGCGGTCGCGCCCCCCGGCGCGATCGGGCGCGGGTCTCAGCCCGCGAAGGGCCGCACCCGCAGGCCCCGCACCCCCGGTCGCACCGTGAAGAGCGCCCCGGCGAGCGGGTCGTCGTCGCGGTCGGCGGCCGGGTCGGCACCCGGCTCGGCCTCCTCGAGGCCCTCGGCCGACGTCGTGATGAAGAGGTCCGCGAGGTCCGGGCCCCCGAAGGCGCACGCGGTGACCTGCCGGGCGCCGACGTCGACCACCGCCAGCAGGTCCCCGTCCGGCGAGATGCGGTGGACCGCCGAGCCGCCGAAGAGGGCCGCCCACACGCAGCCCTCCTCGTCGACGGCGAGGCCGTCCGGGCCGCCCTTCTCCTCCGGCGTCTCCCGCAGGGCGCGGCGGTCGACGACCTCGCCGTCGTCGTCGACGACGAGGCGCCACAGCCGCTGGGTGGGCGTGTCGTGGTAGTACGCGCAGGACCCGTCGGGGGACCAGGCCAGGCCGTTGGAGATCGTCAGGCCCTCGAGGACGACGTGCACCGAGTGGTCGGGGTCGAGGCGGTAGAGCGTCGCGGCGCCCTCGCGGGCGTCGTAGGCCATCGACCCGGCGTAGAAGCGCCCCTGCGGGTCGCAGGCCCCCTCGTTGAAGCGGATCGTCGGGTCGTCCCACACGTCGGGCAGCCGGCGCGGCGGGACGCGGCCCAGGTCGCCCTCGTCGAGCAGGGCGAGGCAGCGCTCGAGGGCCACGACGAAGCCCCCCTGCTCGCGGGGGCGCACGACGGCGAGGACGTCGCCGAGGTGGTGCCGCTCGACGTCGTCGTCCGCGGCGCGCTCGCCGTCCCACCCCTGCGGGAGCGTCCACGAGAGCAGGTCGCCGCGGAGCATGTCGACCCAGCGCAGCGCGCCGACCCGCTCGTCCCACACCGGGCCCTCGCCGTGGTGGGCCAGCGGCGAGGTCACCTGACGGGCCTCCAGACGCAGCCCGAGCGCCGGGTCGCGGGGGTCGGGGCGGCCCGCCTCGACGTCGTCCGGCCGGGCGCCGGGGCGCCGGTCGTCGTGGGGGGCGGCGTCGTGGGGGGCGCCGTCCTCCTGGGGGTGGCGGTCTCCGGTGGGCGGGGTCATGCCCGCGAGTGTGCCGCCGCGGGGGCTCGGCGTCCTGGGCGCCGCGGCCCTCCCCGCACCTCCAGGGCGACGTGTGGCCATGTCGCCCTCCCCACCTCCCCTTCGAGGCGACGTGTGGCCATGTCGCCCTCCCCCACCTCCCCTCGGGGCGACGTGTGGCCATGTCGCCCTCCCGACCTCCCTTCGGGCGATGTGTGGCCATGTCGCCCTCCGGTGCCCCGCGACTGGGGCGACGTGTGGCCATGTCGCCCTCGGGGCGGGCCGGACGGGGGACGCCGGAGCCCCTGACGGCGGCGCCGGGATGCAGGAGCGCCCCTCGCGCGTTGGGGAGGACATGCTCGATCCCCACGACCTCGTCGAGGTCTACGAGACCTCCGACCTCACGCCCGGCGAGCGGCCCGTGCTCGTCCACGCCCTGCGCGGCTTCGTCGACGCCGGGTCCGCGAGCTCGCTGGCGGTCAGCACGCTCCTGGCCGAGCTGGAGAACGAGCCCGTCGCGCGCTTCGACGCCGACCAGCTCGTCGACTACCGCGACCGCCGGCCGCGCATGACCTTCCGCACCGACCGCTTCGACGCCGTGACGATGCCCGAGATCCTCGTGCACGCCGTCCGCGACGCGGCCGGGCGGCCCTTCCTCGTGCTGTCGGGGCCGGAGCCGGACCTGCAGTGGGAGCGCTTCACGGCCGCCGTCCGCCTCCTCGCGGAGCGCTTCGACGTGCGCATGGTCGTGGGTCTCCACGGCATCCCCTGGGCGGCGCCGCACACGCGCCCCGTGGGGCTGACGCCGCACGCCAGCGACCGGTCCCTCATCGCGGGGCGCCCGCGCTGGATCGGCGAGGTCGAGGTGCCGGGCCACGTCGGCGCGCTCCTCGAGCAGCGCCTCGGGCAGGCGGGCCTGCCGACCGTGGGCTTCACCGCGCACGTGCCGCACTACCTCGCGCAGGCGGACTTCCCGCCGGCCGCCATCGCGCTGCTCGAGGCCCTCGGCGAGACGGCCGACCTCGAGCTGCCGACGGGACCGCTCGTCGCGGCGTCGAAGGACGTCCTCGCCGAGGTCGACCGCCAGGTCGCCGGCGACGAGGACACCCGCAGCGCGGTGACGGCGATGGAGCACACCTACGACGCCGTCCTCGCCGGCCGCGCGCTCGAGGGCCCGGGCCTGCTCGCGCCGTCGCTCCCGGCCGACGAGATGCCCGACGGCGACGAGCTGGCCGCCGACCTCGAGGCCTACCTGCGCGGCCTCGACGCCTCCGGCGACGACCGCGACCGCCCCTGGGCGCCCGAGGACCCCGCGGCGCCGGAGGGCGGGGCCACGCCGGAGGGGACGGCCGCGCCGGCCGACGAGGCGACGCCGGACGACGCAGCGGTCGACGGCGAGGAGCGCGACGACCCCGAGGGCGAGAGCCGCGGCTGAGCCTCCGTCGGGGAGGCGCCGTCGCGCGTCTCCCCGAGCGGGCTCCCCGGAGGCGTACGTCGTAGCCCTTCTCCGCCGCGCGGGCTCCCCGGAGGCGGACGTCGTAGCCCTTCTTCCACCGAGGAGGCTCCCGCGGGCGGACTTCGTAGCCTTCCTCCGCCGCGCGAGCCCCGAGAGGCGGCCTTCGTAGCCCTTCTCCGCCGCGCGCGGCGGACGCCGTGGCCCTCCTCCGCGGACGCCACCGGCGTCCGCCCAGCGGCCCCGCCGCCCGCCGCCGGGGCTGCCCGGGGTAGGAACCTCGGGTGAGCGCCGCGCCCCCTCCCGCAGCCCCTCCCGTCCTGGGGCCGGTCGACCGGGTGCCGGCGCCGCTGCTCATGGCGGTCTCGATCGGCAGCGTCCAGTTCGGCAGCGCCGTCGCGAGCACGCTGTTCCCGGCGCTGGGGGCGCCGGGCACCGTCCTGCTGCGGCTGCTGCTGGCGGGCGGCCTCCTCGCGGTGCTGCTGCGCCCGCGCGTCCACCGCTGGTCGGCGGGCGCGCTGGCGGGGTGCGCGCTGCTCGGGGCCGCCATGGCCGGCATGAACGCGCTGTTCTACCTCTCGATCGAGCAGCTGCCCCTCGGCGTCGCGGTGTCCGTGGAGCTGCTCGGCCCGCTCGTCCTGTCGGTCGTGCAGGCCCGCCGCGCGCAGGACGCGCTGTGGTCGGCGCTCGCCCTGGCCGGGGTCGTGCTCCTCGGCGTCCGGGCCCTCGGCGACGCCGCGGCCGGCGAGGGCCTCGACGTCCTCGGCCTCGTGCTGGCCGCGTCCGCGGGGGCGTGCTGGGCGGGCTACATCCTCGCCAGCGCCCGGGTCGGCCGCCTCGTGCCGGGCACGGGCGGGCTGGCCGTCTCGCTGCTCGTCGGCGCCGTCCTCGTGGCCCCCTTCGGGCTGGGGGGCGCGCTCGGGGTCGTCGAGCGCCCGGGCCTGCTGCTCGCCGCCCTGGCCGTGGCGCTCCTGTCCTCCGTCGTGCCCTACGGGGCCGACCTCGCGGCGCTGCGCCGCCTGCCCACCCGCGTCTTCGGCGTCCTCATGAGCCTGCAGCCGGTCGCCGCCGCGATCGCCGGGCTCGTGGTGCTGGGGCAGGGCCTGGCGACGGCCGAGCTCGTGGCGCTGGCCCTCGTCAGCACGGCGAGCGCGGGCGTGGCGCTCGGGCGCCGGCGCGGGGACCCCGCACCCGCCCGACCGGAGGACGTGTCGCGGACGACGGGCGACCGGCCTCGACGTCGTCGCCGCCCTCGTCTACCCTCCAGGTAGTCCAACGTTCACATAAGCGGTCGCCGGCCGGCGCGCCGCCCCCAGCCCTGGAGGACCCATGGCGACGAAGGTCGCGATCATCTACTACTCCATGACCGGCACCATCGACACGATGGCCCGTCGCCTGGCCGCGACGGCCGAGGAGCAGGGCGCCGAGGTCCGCCTCCTCGCCGTGGGCCGCGAGGACGCCGCCGGCGCCGAGGGCTCGACGGACCGCCCGCAGGAGCCGACCGCCGACGACATGGAGTGGGCGGACGTCGTCCTCTTCGGCTCCCCGTCGCGCTACGGCAACGTGGCCGGCCGCCTCAAGGTCTTCATCGACAGCCTGGGCGGCCTGTGGGCGAAGGGCCTGCTCGCCGACAAGGTGTACGCCGGCTTCACGGCGTCGCAGACGCTGCACGGCGGCCAGGAGGCCGTCCTGCTCAGCCTCTACACGACCATCCACCACTTCGGCGGCATCGTCGTGACCCCGGGCTACACCGACGGCTCGAAGTTCGTCGACGGCAACCCCTACGGCGTCGGCCACGTCACCGGCGGCGGCAACGACGCCCCGGTCGACGACGTCACCAACGGCGCCCTCGACCACATGGTCACCCGCGCCATCTCGGTGAGCCGCAAGCTCACCGCCTGAGCACCCGCACGCCCCGAGGGGCCCGCACCCGCACGGGTGCGGGCCCCTCGTCGTCCCGAGGAGCCCCCTCGCCCGGGGGTCGCCGGGCCGGCTACCGCGAGCGCACGTAGCGGTCGACGTCGGCCGTGCGCCCCGCGAGCAGGACCTCGTCGCCGTAGGCGAGGGTCGTGCTCGCGTCCGCGTAGGTGAACTCCTCGGCCCCGGCGTGCTTGACGGAGACGACCGTGACGCGGTGGCGGCGCCGCAGGCCGCTCTCCCCGAGCGGCACGCCCACGAGGTCCTGCGGCGGGGTCGCCGTCGCCAGCACCCAGTCGCGGCTCACCTGCAGGTAGTCGCTGACCTCGCCGGACACGAGGTGCGCCAGGCGCGCGCCCATCTCCTCCTCCGGCAGGACGACGTGGTGGGCGCCGACGCGGCGCAGGATCCGCTCGTGCTGGCGGTCGAGGGCCTTGGCCCAGATGTGCTCGACGCCGAGCTCGTCGAGCAGCGCCGTCGTGAGGATGCTCGAGTGCTGGTCGCTGCCGACGGCGACGACGGCGCGCTCGAAGTCGGCGACGCCCAGCTCCTCGAGCGCCTCGCGGTCGGTGCAGTCCGCGGCGACGACCTGGCCGATCTGGCCCGCCATCCGCTGGACGACGACGGGGTCGCGGTCGACGGCGAGCACCTCGGCACCGCGTCGGACGAGCTCGAGGGCGAGGGCCGTGCCGAAGCGGCCGAGCCCGATGACGGCGACGGGGGTCAGGCGGTCAGCCAACGATGGTCCTCTCCTCGGGGTACTGCGTGCGGCGCGAGCGCTCGCGCAGGG
>NZ_JBBHZG010000007.1:32135-69858 GCF_037482305.1 Pseudokineococcus sp. 5B2Z-1 | reverse complement strand
TTGGGTGGCTTGCGTGCGTCGCGCTCCCCCCCCCAGGGCCAGGGCCGTGGCGAGCGTCAGCGGGCCCACCCTGCCCGCGAGCATGAGCGCCACGAGCACGAGCCGCGCGTCGGTGGGCAGGTCGGCCGTGATGCCCGTCGAGAGGCCGACGGTGGCGAAGGCCGAGACGGCCTCGAAGAGCGCCTGGTCGAGGGAGACGCTCGTGAGGTCGAGCAGCAGCGAGGTGCCGACGACGGCGAGCGCCGTCCCGAGGAGGGCCACCGAGAGCGCCTGCCGCTGCGTGGCCTGCGGCACCCGGCGGCGCCCCACGACGACGGCGGGCTCGCCGCGCACCTCGGCCCAGACGACGAAGGCGAGCAAGCCGAACGTCGTCACCTTGATGCCGCCGGCCGTGCCGGCGCTGCCGCCCCCGATGAACATGAGGACGTCGGTGAGGAAGAGCGTCTCGGGGCGCAGGGCACCGATGTCGACGGCGTTGAAGCCGGCGGTGCGGGCCATGACGGACGCCGTGAAGGCGCCCAGCGCCCGGTCCTCGGGGTCCAGGGCGCCCAGCGTCGCCGGGTTGCTCACCTCGCCCACGAGGTAGCCGACCGTCCCGACGACGAGGAGCACCGCCGTGACGGCGACCGTGATCCGCGTCAGCACCGACCACCCCGACGGGCGGCGCCAGGAGCGCACGAGCTCGAAGACGACGGGGAACCCGAGGCCGCCCACGACCACGGCCGCGCAGACGGCGCCGAGGACCACCGGGTCGCCCGCGTACCCGACGAGGCTGTCGGCGTTCGTCGAGAACCCGGCGTTGTTGAACGCCGACACGGCGTGGAAGACGCCGTCGTAGAGCGCCGCGCCGAAGCGCTCGTCGTACCCCGCGGCGAAGCGGGCCGTGAGCACGACGGCGACGACGGCCTCGCAGACCAGGCTGAAGAGGACGACACGACGCACGACCCGGCGCACGTCCGCGCTCGTGAGCGTCTTCGTCTCCGTCTGGGCGACGAGCCGGGCCCGCAGGCCGAGCCGGTGGCGCAGCAGCAGCGCGATGAGCGTCGCCAGCGTCATGATCCCCAGCCCGCCGGCCTGGATGAGCAGGAGGACGACGACCTGGCCGAAGAGCGACCAGTAGGAGCCGGTGTCGACGGTCACGAGCCCGGTGACGCACACGGCCGACACGGCGGTGAAGAGGGCGTCGACGAGCGGCGCCCTCTGGCCGGACGCCGTCGCGACGGGCAGCGACAGCAGCGCCGTCCCGACCGCGGAGGCGCCCGCGAAGCCGCCGACGACGACGAGGGCCGGGTTGCCCGTCCCGCGCCCGGCCGCCCCGCGCACCGGGGCGAGGGCGCCCGGGCGGCGCCCCCCGCGACGTCGTCCCGGACGCGGAGGGGCGCCCCGCGGCGGCGGGGCGGGCGACGGCGGAGGGGCCTCGGGCACGGCGCAGACCTTGGCACCCCGCGGCTGCGCGCGTGCGCAGGGGCGCCGAGGCGCCTCGTCCGGGCGAGTCGTCGCCTGCTCGCCCCCGCTCATCCCTCCCCCGCGGCGAGTCGTCGCCAGGTCGCCCTACGGAGCCGCTCCCCCGGGGCGAGTCGTCGCCTGCTCGCCCTACGGAGCCGCTCCCCCGGGGCGAGTCGTCGCCTGCTCGCCCCGCGCGCCGGCCAGACGCTCGACGACCGCCGCGACGCGACGGGCGCGCAGAACCGGGGTGGACGCCGTCACGACGCGGAAGCACGCCGCGTAGCGGTCCTGCGCGGGCTGCGCCGCGAAGGCGGCGGCGACGGCGGGGTCCGCGTCGAGGGCCGCCTGCAGGTCCTCGGGGACGAGCATGTCGGCGGGGCCCGCGTAGGCCCGGTCCCAGCGCCCGTCGGCCTGCGCGCGCTCGACCTCGGCCGCCCCGCGCGGGCGCATCCGACCGGCCTCGGCGAGCCGGGCGACGGCGACCGTGTTGCGCGCGGACCACAGGCTCCGCGCCCGGCGGGGCGTGAAGCGCTGCCAGTAGGCGCGCTCGTCCCCCCGGCGTGACTGCCCGTCGATCCAACCGCTGCACAGCGCCTCCTCCAGCGCCTCGGCGTAGACGAGCGTCGTCGGACCGCCCCCGTCGGCGGCCGCGGCCTTGCGCGCGAGCCGCAGCCAGACGCCGTCGCTGGTGCTCTCGTGCTCGTCGAGCCAGGCCCGCCAGGCGGCGGCGTCGGCGACGCACAGCTCGGGCTGCTCGGGGCGGCGGCGTGGGGCGCGCACCGACGTCGGCGGGTCGACGGTCACGGCGTCCTCCCTCGCGGCTCGGAGGCCCATCGTGCGGTCCGAGGGCCGCGCGCACCAGGCCCCGGGAGAGGTCAGCGGCTCCGCTCGGGCCCCACGGACGCGCAGCGGGCCGCCCTCCGCCTCGATCGCGCGGCGGGCGAGCTCCAGAGGGCCAGGTGGCAGCACCTGGTCGGCCTCTACGCCGACGTGGTGCTGCCACCTGCCGCGCTGGGCGGCGGCACCGCAGCGAGGAGCGCCGCCGGCCGCTCGAGCACGCCCTGCAGCACGCGCGCGGCCCCGCCCAGGACGACGGCGTCGGCCCCCAGGCGGGCCGCGCGCACCGCGACGGGCAGCACGCGGGCGCGCAGCACCCGGCGGTCCAGCTCCTCCCGCAGCGGCGGCCCGAGCCACGGCTCGAGGGGGGCGTACACGCCGCCGAGCACGACGGCGTCGACGTCGAGCACGTTGACCGCCGAGGCGGTCGCGACGCCCAGGGCCCGGCCCGCGGCGTCGAGGGCCCGCAGCACCCGCTCCTCGCCGCGGGCGGCGGCGCGGGCGAGGACGGCGCCGGCCCCGCCGCCCTCGGCCGCGCTGCTGCCGCCCGGGTCGAGCCCCGCGGCGGCGAGGACGGCGTCCTGCCCCGCGTAGACCTCGAGGCAGCCGGTCGCCCCGCAGCCGCAGACGGGCCCGCCCGGGTCCACGCCCACGTGCCCCAGCTCGCCGCTCCAGCCGTGCTCGCCCCGCTGCAGGCGCCCGCCGACGACGGCGGCGGCGCCGATGCCGACCTCGCCGGAGACGAGGAGGAAGCTGCCGGGCGCGGGGCCGTCCGGAGCCGGGGCGCCGGCCGCAGCCGCCTCGCCCGTCGCCGCCTCGCCCACGGTCGGGCCGCCCGACCCGACCGCGGCGTCCACCGAACGCGCCTCGGCGAGGGCGGCGAGGGCCGCCTCGTTCTCCAGGACGGTGGGCAGCGCCCCGACGCCCCCGCCCCGCGCGGCCGCGCCGTCGCGCACGCGCCCGAGGACGTCGACGTCGAACCACCCGAGGTTGGGCGCCAGCCGGACGACGCCGGCGCTCGCGTCCACGAGCCCGGGGAGGCCCCAGGCCGCGCCGACGACCTCGAGCCCCTGCGCCGCCGCGGCGGCCAGCACCTCGTCGGCGAGCGCGAGGGCCGCGTCGAGCACCCGCTCGGGCGCCGCGCCGCGCTGGTCTCCGGGGACGACGCGCAGGACGCGGGTCGCGCCCCCCAGGTCGCGCACGCCCGCGGCGAGGTGCCGGACCCCCACCTCGACGCCGAGGCCGGCCACGCGCCGTCCCGACAGCCGCAGGCGCTGCGCCGGTCGCCCCCGGGCCGGCCCGGGCGGGTCGACCTCCTCGAGCAGCCCGGCCAGCAGCATCTGGTCGACGAGCGCGGAGACGGTCGTGCGCGTCAGACCCGTGGCCGCGGCCAGCGACGCGCGCGACGGCGGCTCGACGGCGGCGACGACACGCGACAGGAGCGCGGCGCTGTTGCGCTCGCGCAGGTCCTCCTGCCGCGTGACGTCCACGCGCGCACCGTGCCACAGCCCCCGGGGCCCGCCGCTCCCGGAACGACGACCCGACCTCCTCGCGACGGTCACGCCACCTTCACGCCCGGGCCCCCTCCCACGGCGAAGGTGACGCCCCCTTCACGACCGAGGCCCCTCCCACGGCGAAGGTGACGCCCCCTTCACCCGGAGGAGGACGGGCGGCCCCTCCCCGTTGACGGCGCCCCGCCGACCGCTTATGTTCAGTGACTGGACGAAAGCCCGACTCGACGACGAGGAGCCTCCCCGTGGCACCCACGCCCACCCGTGACGACAAGTTCTCCTTCGGCCTCTGGACCGTGGGCTGGACGGCCAACGACCCGTTCGGCGCGGCCACCCGCCCGGTGCTCGACACCGTCGAGGCCGTGCACCGCCTGTCGGACATGGGCGCCTACGGCATCACGTTCCACGACGACGACGTCGTCCCCTTCGAGACGACGCAGCGCGACGCCGCCGAGCGCACGCGCATCCTCGACCGCCTGCGCGGGGCGCTGCGCGACACCGGCATGCAGGTGCCGATGGTCACGACCAACCTCTTCAGCCACCCGATGTTCAAGGAGGGCGCCTTCACCGCGAACGACCGCGGCGTGCGGCGCTACGCCCTCCGCAAGGCGCTGATGCAGATCGAGCTCGGCGTCGAGCTGGGCGCCAAGACCTTCGTCATGTGGGGCGGGCGCGAGGGCAGCGAGGTCGACGTCGCCAAGGACGTCCACGGCGCGCTCTCCCGCTACAAGGAGGCCGTGGACCTGCTGACGACGCACATCGTCGAGCAGGGCTGGGACATCCGGATCGCCATCGAGCCGAAGCCGAACGAGCCCCGCGGCGACATCCTCCTGCCGACGGTCGGGCACGCCATCGCCTTCACCCACACCCTCGAGCACCCCCACCTCGTGGGCGTGAACCCCGAGGTCGGGCACGAGCAGATGTCCAACCTCAACTTCACGCAGGGCATCGCCCAGGCGCTCTCCGCGGGCAAGCTCTTCCACATCGACCTCAACGGCCAGCACGGGCCCAAGTTCGACCAGGACCTCATCTTCGGCCACGGCGACCTCATCAACGCCTTCACCACGGTGGACCTGCTCGAGAACGGCTTCCCGGGCGGCGGTCCCGCGTACGACGGCCCGCGCCACTTCGACTACAAGCCGCTGCGCGTGGAGTCGACCGAGGGCGTCTGGACGTCGGCCGAGGCCAACATGGCGACCTACCTCCTGCTCAAGGAGCGCGCCCTCGCCTTCCGCGCCGACCCGCGCGTCCAGGAGGCCCTCCAGCAGGCGCAGGTCACCGAGCTGGCGACGCCGACCCTGGCCGAGGGCGAGACCCTCGCCGACCTCGTCGCCGACCGCACCGCCTTCGAGGACTTCGACGCCGAGGCCTCGGGCGCCCGCCACGGCGGCCACGTGCGGCTCGACCAGCTCGCCCTCGAGCACCTCATGGGCGCCGCGAGCTGACGCACCACCGGTCGCGGCCCTCGGCCGCGGCCCCACCGGTCGCAGCAGCGACCGTCCACGACCGCGGGGTCGTCGCCCGTCCGGGCGGCGGCCCCGCGTCCGTCCCGGCGCGGACTTCGAGGGCCGACGCGCCGGGCCGCCGGGTGCGGGCGCGGACTTCGAGGGCCGACGCGCCGGTCGCCGGCCCTCGAAGTCCGCGCCGACGCAGGCCGGGGGCGCCCACCAGCACCGCCGCGCGCGCACCGGTGGTTGTCCGCGCCCGAGGCCGTGCCCTAGCGTCGATCGTCGATCCGGATCGACCCGCAGGTCGACGCCGGGAGCGGGGCGGGCTCGACCGAGCAGAGAGGTGGCGACGTGCCGACGAGCAAGGACGTCGCCCGGCTCGCCGGCGTCTCCCAGAGCACCGTCTCGTACGTCATGAGCGGCAAGCGGCCCATCTCCGAGGAGGTGCGGCAGCGCGTCCAGGCCGCCATCGAGGAGCTCACCTACCACCCCAACGCGGGCGCCCGGGCCCTCGCCGGGCGGCGCACGCACGTCGTCGGCCTCGTCGTCCCCTTCGGCGCCTCGGCCGACCCGGGCGGCCTCCTGCCCTTCATCGAGACCATCGCGAGCGGCGCGCGCGAGCACGACCACGACGTCCTCCTCGTCACCGCCGACGAGGGGACGAGCGCGCTCACCCGCCTCGAGGGCCGGCGCCTCTGCGACGCCATCGTCCTCATGGAGGTGGAGGCGCGGGACGAGCGGATCGCCGTCGCCTCGGGCCTGCGGGTGCCCGTGCTCCTCGTCGGCGTCCCCGAGGAGCCCGACGGCCTCGTGTGCGTCGACCTCGACTTCGCCGCCGCCGGGCGCCTGGCCGTGGAGGGCCTCGTCGAGCGGGGCCACCGCCGCATCGCCGTCCTGGGCTACCCGCCGGAGGCCGTCGAGCGCGACATCGGCTACGTGCGCCGTTTCGGGGACGCGGCCCTCGCCGCGGCGTCGGCGGCGGGCGTCGAGTGCGCGCTCCTGTCGCCCGTCGCGCACACCGCGGCCGCCGTCCGCGCCGCCGTGGGCCGGGCGCTAGAGACCGCGCGGGACGGCGACGGCGCGGACGACGACGGCCTGGACGACGACCCGGGGCCGGACGACGACCCGGGGCTGGGCCTCGTCGTGGCGAGCGGGGGCGCCGTCCCGCTCGCGCTCACGGCACTCGCCGAGCGGGGCGTCGTGCCGGGGCGCGACGTCTCGGTCGTCGCGATGCTGCCCGACGCCACGGCCGCGGCGACGTCGCCGCCCGTGAGCAACGTCTCGACGGAGAGCCGCGACGTCTCGCGCCGCGCCGTGCAGGAGCTCTTCCGCCTCCTCGGCGACGACCCGCCCACCGGCGGCGGCGTGCACCTCGTGCCGCCGCGGCTGACGCACCGCCGCACGACCGTCGCCGGGCCCGCGGCCTGATCGGCGCCCTCAGGCGCGGCTGCGCGCCCGGCTGAGCACGCGCAGCAGCACGCCGGCGGCCACGGCGGCCGCCACGGCGAGCAGGGTGCCGGCGGCGGGCGTGTCGGCGAGGTGCCCGCCGAGCGCACCCAGAGCCACGTAGAGCCCCGCCCACAGGGCGCAGGCGAGGAGGTCGGCGGCGAGGAAGCGCCGCAGCGGGTGGGCGCCGGAGGCCAGCGCCACGATCACCGGGGCGCGGCCGCCCGGGACGAGCCTCCCGGTGACGACGGTTTCCCCCGCGTGCGTGGTGATGCCGGTGCGGGCCGCCCGCACGGCCGGCGCGACGCGGCGGGCGGCGAGCCACGCGCGCGGCCGTGACGGCAGGTGGCGGGAGGCGACCCGCGCCCCCACGAAGAGGGCGCCGTCCCCGGCGAGGGAGGCGCCGACGCAGACGACGTACACGGCGAGGAGGGCGGGCGGGGAGCCCGCGGCCAGGGCGGCGGCGGCGCTGAGGAGCTCGCCGGTGGGGACGAGGGGGACGCTGGACCCCACGAGCACGAGCAGCCCCAGCAGGGCGGTGTCAGCGGGCTGCACGCGACCCCCGGGCCGGTCGCACCCGCGCCGCCGCACCGGTCGCGGAGGCCGCGCGGGTGCGGCCGCTCACACCGCCTCGACGTCGGTGACGCCGGAGGCCCTCGCCGTCTCCCGGCGCCGGCGGACCGAGGGGGCGGCCAGGGCGGCCAGCAGGGCGAGGAGGCCCACCCCTGCGCAGGCCCAGAAGCCCGCGGTGAAGGCCGAGTCGCCGGGCAGGCCCTGCGGCGTGGCGCTCGCGGCGAGGAGCGCGGCGATGACGGCGGTGCCGATGCTGCTGCCGACGGTGCGCACGACGGCGTTCGTGCTGACGGCCTCGCCCGTCTGACCGGCGGGGACGCTCTCGACGATGGCGTTGGAGATCGACGCCAGAGCCATGCCGATCCCGACGCCGGTGAGGACGCCGGAGACGACGACCTGCCAGAGCTGCACGTGCGAGACGGCGGGGAGCACGAACGCCGCCGTGACGCTCACGCCGCCGACGAGCATCGGCACCTTGGGCCCGACCCGGCGCACGAGCATCCCGGCGACGGGCCCGGCGAGGACCATCATCACCACGGTCGGCAGCAGGAAGAGCCCGGCCTCGCTGACGCTGCGCCCGAAGCCGTAGCCGACCTCGCTGGGGAGCTGCAGCAGCGTCGGGACGAGCACGAAGGTGCCGAACATCGCGAAGCCGAACGCCAGGGCGACGACGTGGGCGGTCCACACCCCCCGTAGGGCGAAGAGCCGCACGTCGACGAGCGGCTGGGCCACGCGCAGCTCGACGAGCACGAAGCCGACGAGGGCGACGACCCCGAGCACGAGCAGGCCGACGGTGCGCCCGTCCGACCAGCCCCAGGACTGCCCCTCGCTGACAGCGAGCAGCAGCGAGACGAGCCCGACGGCCAGGACGACGGTGCCCAGCAGGTCGAGCCGGCCCGGCGTGCGGACCGAGGACTCCGGCATCCCGAGGACGGCCCCGGCGAGGGCGACGACGACGAGGACGGCGGGCAGCCAGAACAGCCAGTGCCAGGAGAGGTGCTCGACGATCGGGCCGGCACCGACGATGCCGACGCCCGCGCCGATGCCGAAGATCGCCGAGAGCAGGCCGATGGTGACGCTGACCTTCTCCTTCGGCAGCGTGTCGCGCACGATGCCGATGGACAGCGGCATCACCGCCCCGGCGGCGCCCTGCAGGGCGCGCCCGACGACGAGGACCCCGAGCGTGGGCGCCAGGGCCGCCAGCACCGTCCCGGCGAGCAGCAGCACGAGGACGACGATGAGCACCCGTCGCTTGCCGACCATGTCGCCGAGGCGCCCCAGGACGGGGGTGAGCACCGCGGCGGACAGCAGGTAGGCCGTCAGGACCCAGCTCACCTGGCTCGTCGAGACGCCGAGGTCCGCGCCGATCGTCCCCAGCGCGGGGGCGACGAGGGACTGGAGCACGGCGAAGGACAGGCCGCCCAGGGACAGGTAGAGCACCACCGCGGCGCTGTGGACCTGCCGCGTCGCCGCGTGCCGCGGACCCCTGCGGGGTGCCGGGACCCGCGCCGGGGCGGTCGTCGCCGCGTCGTCCGGGGCGGGGCTGCTGAGGGATGTCGACATGGGGCTCCGCACGGAAGTAAACGAGTGATGACTTGGAGCCGAGCGTACGCCCCGCTGCGACGCCCGGGCACGCGGCGACCCCGACCGGGTGACGGCTACCGTCGGCGGGCATGAGCGACCGGGCACGGCCGTCCGCGGGCGTCGGAGCCCCCGCCGTCGAGGCGGCCGCCGAGGGCGCACCGGCGCCCGGCGGCCGGGCCCGACGGCGGGACGCGCAGGCCGCCCGCGCCCTCCTCGTCGAGGCCGCGCGCCGTCGCTTCGCCCGCGACGGCTACCAGGCCACGACCGTCCGGGACGTGGCCGGTGGGGGCGGCGTCACCGCCGCGCCCGTCAACCGCTACTTCACGTCCAAGGAGGGCCTGTTCGAGGCGTGCATGCCCCGCTCCCTGCACCACCTCGACGGGGCCGGCGCGGACCTGCCGGGGTCGCTGCGGGGGCTCGTTGAGCGCATCTGCTCCTCCGACCCCGACGACGAGCGGCTGCGCCTGCCCCTGCTGCTCCTGCTGCGCTCCTCCGGCGACGAGCGGGCCGACCGGATCCGCCGCGCGACGCTGGGCGCCTTCGCCGAGCAGCTGGCCGCGGCCGCGGGCCGGCGCGCCGACGACCCGGGCACCGAGCACCTCCTGCTCGCCGCCCAGGTCGCCGTCGGCACCCTCCTCGGGACCGTCCTCCTGCGCTCCTCGACCGCCCTCGAGCCGCTGGCGTCGGCCGACGCCGCGGAGCTGGCCCCCCCGCTGGTCGCCGCGGTCGAGGCGCTGCTGGGCGGGGCCCGGTAGCGGAGCCGACGCCACTCTCGGCCGGGCCCGGCCCCTCACAGGTGCAGGCGCACCGACCGAGACCCCGCCGGCGCCCGCAGGAGCGTCGCCGCGTCCCCCGCCACCTGCACGCCCCACCCGCCGCGGCCGGAGTCGGCCTCGACGACGACCTCGTCGCCGTCCCGCGCGACCGTGAAGGTCGTGCCCGGCCCGTCCTCCCGGGGGACGACGAGGGTCGAGCGGTGCCCGTCGGGCAGCGCGTAGACGCGCAGGACGACGCCCTCGTCCCACGCGTAGTCGGGCCGGTCGTCGCGCGCGCCGACGGGCAGGACCGTGCCCGGGCGCACGAGCAGCGGCAGCGAGGTGGCGGCGTGCTGCTCGCGCACCCACCGCGGCCCGGTGACGACCTCGCCGGAGAGCAGGGAGGTCCACTCCCCCTCGGGCACGTAGTAGGAGACGACGCCGTCGCCCGACATCACGGGGGCGACGAGCAGCGCGCCGCCGAGCATGTACTGGCGGTCGAGGAAGGCGGCCGTCGGGTCCTCGGGGTGCTCGAGCACCATCGCCCGCGCCATCGGCAGCCCGGCGTCGGTGACCTCGCGGGCGACGCCGGCCAGGTAAGGCATGAGCGCCATCTTGAGCCGCGCGAAGGTGCGGGTGACCTCGACGGCCTCGTCGTCGAAGGCCCACGGCACGCGCACCGAGCTCGAGCCGTGGAGCCGGCTGTGCGAGGACAGCAGGCCGAAGGCCACCCAGCGCTTGAAGACCTCCGGGTCGGGGGTGCCCTCGAAGCCGCCGATGTCGTGGCTCCAGTAGCCGAAGCCGGACAGCCCGAGGGACAGCCCGCCGCGCAGGGTCTCGGCCATGGCCTCGAAGGTCGAGAAGCAGTCGCCGCCCCAGTGGACGGGCATCTGCTGGCCGCCGGCCGTGGCCGCGCGGGCGAAGACGACGGCGCCGCCCTCGCCGTGGTGCTCGCGCAGGACCTCGAACACCATCTCGTTGTACGCCTGCGCGTAGTAGTTGTGCATGCGCTGCGGGTCGGACCCGTCGTGCCACACGACGTCGGTGGGGATGCGCTCGCCGAAGTCGGTCTTGAAGGAGTCGACGCCCATCGCCAGCAGCCGCCGCAGGTGGCCCTGGTACCACTCCCGCGCCGCCGGGCTCGTGACGTCGACGACGCCCATGCCCGCCTGCCACATGTCCCACTGCCACACCCCGCCGTCGGGGCGCCGCACGAGGTGGCCCGCCTCCGCCGCCTCGGCGAAGAGCGGCGACGCCTGGGCGATGTAGGGGTTGATCCACACGCAGGTGCGCAAGCCCTTCTCGTGCAGGCGCTCCAGCATCCCCGCCGGGTCGGGGAAGACGGCCGGGTCCCACTCGAAGTCGCACCAGCGGAACTCGCGCATCCAGAAGCAGTCGAAGTGCACGACCGACAGGGGGACGCCGCGCTCGAGCATCCCGTCGACGGACGCCGTGACGGTCGCCTCGTCGTAGTCCGTCGTGAAGGACGTCGAGAGCCACAGGCCGTAGGACCACGCGGGCACCTGCGGCGCCCGCCCCGTCAGGGCCGTGTAGCGGGCGAGCACGTCCTTCGGCGTCGGGCCGTCGACGACGTAGTACTGCAGCACCTGGCCGGGCACGGACATCTGCGCCCGCGAGACGACCTCCGAGGCGACCTCGAAGGAGACATGCTCGGGGTGGTCGACGAAGACGCCGTAGCCCCTGTCCGAGAGGTAGAACGGCACGTTCTTGTAGGCCTGCTCGCTGGACGTGCCGCCGTCGGCGTTCCAGACGTCGACGACCTGCCCGTTGCGCACGAAGGGCGTGAAGCGCTCCCCCAGGCCGTAGACGTGCTCGTCGACGGCGAGCGACAGCTGCTCGTGGACGAACTCGCCGCCGTCGTCGGTCGTCACCGCACCGACCGCCTTCGCGCGGCTCGCGGTGAGGAGCCGCCCGCCGGAACGGAACTCGGCCTCCCAGGCGTCGCCGAGCGGCACGCGCACCGACAGGTCGCCCGAGGTGAGGACGCCCGCGTCGTCGTCGACGACGACGTCGGGGACGTGGCCGGGCTCCGCCGCCAGCGCGAAGGACGGGCCGGCGGAGCACCGGCCGGCGTGGTGCTCGACCCGGACGCCGATGACGCCCGGCGCCGGGGAGCTGTACGTGACGGTCAGGGCCGGCCGGTTGAGGGTGTCGCCGCGCCCGCGGACGACGGCGGTGGGCGCGAGGACGGTCATGCGCCCGTCCCCCGCCGTGATCGAGCGGACCTGCCGGGCCCGGAGCACGTGCGCGCCGGGTCGGTCCTGCCAGTAGCCGTCGGTGAACTTCACGCCGTCTCCTCGTCCCCGGTGTCCGCGCCTCTCCGTCGAGCGCGTCGATACGCTTCGACTCAGCGCACGTCGCGGACGGTAGGCCAGGTCGGTGCCAGCCAGCAAGGAGGCCGATCGGTCATCGCGGAAGCCGGCGGGCACGGTCTTGCCGCTGCGACCACCCGGTTGCTAGCGTCACTGCCGGTCGATCCGTATCGATGAAGAGACGGGCTCCGCGGACACCCCGCGGACGGGTCTCATCACCGTCGATGCGCATCGCCCGGGGCACCCGCCCCCACCGGTGACACGCCGGAGGCCCAGCTGCTGCACGGAGGACCCGCCATGGCTCGACGAGGAGCGCACGCTCACCACCCCACCACCCGCGCGACCGGGCGCTCCGTCGCCGCGGCCGCCGCGGCCCTGCTCGGCGTCGTGGGCCTCGCCGCCTGCGGCGGCGGGGACGACGCCGGGTCGGGCGACCCGGCCGACGTCACGAGCATCACCGTCCAGGACACCTTCGTCACCGACCCGGGCGCCACGTTCTACGGCGAGCAGCTCGACGCGTGCGGCGAGGAGGTCGGCGTCGACATCGAGCGGCAGTCGATCCCCGGCGGCGACATCATCTCCCGCGTCCTGCAGCAGGCGTCCTCGCAGACGCTCCCGGACGTCCTGTCCATCGACAACCCCGACGTGCAGCAGCTGGCCGACGCCGGGGCGCTGGCCCCGCTCGACCAGTACGGCGTCTCCGCCGAGGGCTACAGCCAGGGTGTCGTCGACGCGAACACCTACGAGGGCGAGCTCTACGGCCTGCAGCCCACGACGAACACCCTCGCCCTCTTCTACGACCCCGCCGCCCTGGAGGAGGCGGGCGTCGAGCCGCCGACCACCTGGGACGAGCTGCGCTCCGCCGCCGAGACCCTCACCGAGGGCGACCGCTACGGCATCGCCTTCTCGGCCCCGCCGAGCTACGAGGGCACGTGGCAGTTCCTGCCCTTCATGTGGTCCAACGGCGGCAACGAGTCCGACATCGCCACCCCGGAGACGGCCGAGGCGCTGCAGCTGTGGGTCGACCTCGTGGAGAGCGGCTCCGCGTCGCCGTCCGTCGTCACGTGGGGCCAGGAGGACGTCAACGACCAGTTCATCGCGGGCAACGCGGCGATGATGGTCAACGGCCCGTGGCAGTTCCCCGTCCTCGCGCAGAACCCGGACGTCGAGTACGAGGTGACGACCCTCCCGGCGCCCGAGGCCGGCGGCACCGTCACGGCGCCCCTCGGCGGCGCGACGTGGACCCTGCCCGCCACCGGCGACGAGGCCCGCCAGCAGGTCGCGGCCGACATCATCGCGTGCATGGGCACCGACGAGAACATCGTCGAGGACGCCCTCACCAACAGCACGGTGCCCTCCAAGCCCGAGCTGGGCGAGCAGGTCGTCGCCGAGGACCCGCGCATCCAGGCCTTCGTGGACCAGGTGCCCGACCTGCGCTCGCGCACCGGGGAGCTCGGCGCCGAGTGGACCGACGCCGCGACGTCGATCTACGAGGCCGTGCAGACGGCCCTCACCGGTGGCGCCACCCCGGAGCAGGCCCTCGAGCAGGCACAGGGGCGCTGAGCGGCACCGTGGCTGCGACGACGACGCGGGCGGGCGGCCCCGGGGCCGCCCGCCCGGCCGACCGGTCGGGCGGGGACGGCGCGGGGGCGGGCGGCGCCGCGCCGCGCCGGTCCCGCTGGCGCGGGCCGCGCGCCCGGGTCCGCCTGCTGGAGCTGGCGTTCCTGCTGCCGGCCGTGGTGTACCTGCTGGCCTTCTTCGGCTACCCGATCGTCCAGAACCTCCTCATGGGGTTCCAGGACTACACGACGCGGACCTTCGTCACCGGCGAGGCGCCGTGGGTCGGCCTCGACAACTACGCGACCGTCCTCGGCGACCCCGCCTTCGGCCGGACCGCCCTCAACACGGCCCTCTTCACCGTCGGGTCCATCGCGGGGCAGTTCGTCCTCGGGCTCGCCATCGCCGTCTTCTTCCGGCGCCGCTTCCCGCTGGGGAACCTGCTGCGCTCGCTGCTCCTGCTGCCGTGGCTCATCCCGCTCATCGCGGCGAGCGCGGTCTGGGGCTGGATCCTCGACCGCGACAACGGCGTCCTCAACCAGGTGCTCGGCGGCCTGGGGATCGTCAGCGGGTCTCCGGGCTGGCTGACCGACACGTCCCTGGCCCTCATCGCGGTCGTCGTCGTGAACATCTGGATCGGCATCCCCTTCAACACGACGATCCTCTACGCGGGGCTGCAGGACATCCCCGAGGACCTCTACGAGGCCGGCTCGCTCGACGGCGCCACGGGCTGGCGCGCCTTCCGCCACATCACGTGGCCGCTGCTGCGGCCCGTCGTCACGGTCGTCCTCGTGCTCGGCGTCGTCTACACGCTGAAGGTCCTCGACGTCATCCTCGGCCTCACGCAGGGCGGGCCGGCCGGCGCCACGCAGACCCTCGCCGTGCAGTCGTACAACCTCTCCTTCACCCAGTTCGAGTTCGGGCTCGGCGCCGCGGTCGGCAACGTCCTCATCGTCGTCTCGCTGGTCTTCGCCGTCCTGTACCTGCGCGCCAACCGCCGGGCGGTCGACGAGTGAGGCCGCCCGCGCCCTCCCCGGCCCCCCTCACGGCGACGACCCCCCTGGAGCACCCATGTCGCTGAACGCGTCCGTGCCCGTGCCCGACGCCGGCCCGGCCCCCCAGCAGCGTCGTCGCCGCCGCAGCTGGGGATCCACCGCGGGCGGCGTCGTCCTCCTCGCGGTCCTTCTCTTCCCGCTGTACTGGATGCTCAACGTCTCGCTGCAGCCGGCGGGCTCGGCGTCGCGGACGTCGTGGTTCCCCGCCCAGCTGAGCCTCGAGGGCTACCGCACGGCCTTCGAGCAGCAGAGCGGCAACCTCGTGACGAGCCTCGTGGTCTCGCTCGGCGCCGTCGCCCTGAGCCTCGTCATCGCGGCCCCGGCCGCCTACGCGCTGGCGCAGTTCCGCATCCGCTACGCGGGGGTCGTGCTCTTCGGCGTCCTCATCAGCCAGATGATCCCCGGCATCATCGTGGCCAACGCCCTGTACAGCGCCTACAATGACCTCGGCCTGCTCAACACCGTCGGCGGCCTCGTGCTGGCCGACGCGACGGCGGGCATCCCCTTCGCGATCCTCATCCTGCTCGCGTTCATGCGCAGCCTCGAGCCCTCGCTCGTCGAGGCCGCCCGCGTCGACGGCGCGGGACCGATCCGGGCGTTCGTCTCGGTCGTGCTGCCCATCAGCCGCAACGCGCTCATCACCGCGGGGCTCTTCACGTTCCTCTTCGCCTGGGGCGACTTCCTCTTCGCCCTGACGCTGACGACGACGGCCGACGTCCGACCCATCACGCTGGGCCTCTACCAGTACATCGGGACCTACGTGAGCGACTGGAGCACCGTCATGGCGACCGCCGTCATGGCCTCGCTGCCCGCCATCGCGCTCCTCGTCCTCGCCCAGCGGTACGTCGCCGCGGGCGTCACGGGCGGCGCGGTCAAGTGACGAGCAGCCGCGAGCACCTCGGGCACCACCCCACCTCCTGGAGGAGCGCATGAGCGAGACGACGTACCGCACCTCGGAGGACGGCGCCGCCGGCCCCGACCCGGCGCCGCTGCCCCTCCGGGCGCGCCGAGAGGAGCCGCTGCGCGTCCTCGTCTGGGGCGAGAACCGCCACGAGCGATGCGAGCCCGAGGTCGCCGCCCGCTACCCCGACGGCATGCACGGCGCCATCGCCGCGGGCGTCGAGGCCAACCTCGGCGAGCGCGCCGTCGTGCGGACGGCGACGCTCGACGACCCCGAGCACGGCCTCACCGAGGAGGTGCTCGCCGGCACCGACGTCCTCACGTGGTGGGGCCACGCGGCCCACGACGAGGTGGACGACGCCGTCGTCGAGCGCGTGCACCGGCACGTCCTCGCCGGGATGGGGCTGATCGTCCTGCACTCCGGGCACTGGTCGAAGATCTTCACGCGCCTCATGGGGACCTCGTGCACGCTGCGGTGGCGCAGCGCGCACGACCGCGAGCTCGTGTGGACCGTGGACCCGACCCACCCCATCGCCCGCGGCGTCCCGCACCCGATGGTCATCGACGAGGACGAGATGTACGGGGAGCACTTCGACATCCCCGCCCCCGACGAGCTCGTCTTCCTCTCGACGTTCTCGGGCGGGGAGGTCATGCGCTCCGGGTGCACGTTCAAGCGCGGCCACGGGCGCGTCTTCTACTTCTCCCCCGGCGACCAGGACTACCCCGTGTACTTCCACGAGGGCGTCCGCCGGGTCATCTCCAACGGCGTCGAGTGGGCCGCCAGCGACCGCCGCGAGCGCTCGGCGCCGGTGCTGCTGCGCTACGAGACCGAGCGCTTCTGGAGCGGGCACGGCTACACGGGCGCGGTCGACCCCGCGGCGCGCGTGGCCGGGCAGGACGGGGCGTGAGCCACCGCCGGCTCGACCTCGCCCCCGACGAGCGGCTGCCGGTCGTCTCCGTCGGGGCGGGCGGCATGGGCCGGGCCTGGCTCGACGTCCTCGAGGCGTCCCCGGACGCCGAGCTCGTCGGCCTCGTCGACCTCGACCTCGACGCCGCCCGCCGCGCCGCCGCGGACCTCGGCCGACCCGACCTGCCGCTGGGGCGCGACGCCGTCGAGCTGGCGCGCGCGACCGGTGCGCGGGCCGTCGTCGACGTCACCGTCCCGGCCGCCCACCACCCCGTGACGACGGCGGCGCTGGCGGCCGGCCTGCCCGTCCTCGGCGAGAAGCCGGCGGCGGCGACGCTGGCGCAGGCGCTCTCGCTCGTCGCGGCGGCGGAGGTGACCGGTGAGCTCTTCATGGTCAGCCAGTCGCGGCGGTGGAACCCGCACGTGGCGCTGCTCCGGGACGCCGTGGCCCTCCTCGGCGGGGCGGGCACCCTGACGACGGAGTTCTTCCGCGCGCCCCGCTTCGGGGGTTTCCGCGAGGAGATGGACCACCCGCTCCTCGTCGACATGGCGATCCACGCCTTCGACACCGCGCGCCACGTCCTCGGCGACGAGCCCGCCGCGGTGTGGTGCACGACGTCCAACCCGCCCTGGAGCTGGTACCGCGGCGACGCGAGCGCCGCGGCCGTCGTCACCACGGGCGGCGGGGCCCGCTACTCCTACACCGGCTCCTGGTGCGCGCCGGGCGAGGAGACCTCGTGGAACGGGCGGTGGACCGCCAGCTGCGCCCACGGCTCGGTGCGCTGGGACGGCGACGACGAGCCCGTCGTCGTCGTGGCCGAGGACGCGCCCGCCGAGGTCCGGGCCGGGGTGGACGCGCTGCTCGCCGGGCCGCGCTCGCCCTACGACGGCATCGCCGGCGCCCTCGCCGTCTTCGGCGCGGCCCTGCGGACCGGCGAGGCGCCGAGCGGTGAGGTGCACGAGAACGCCATGAGCCTCGCGGTGGTCGAGGCGGCTGTGGCCTCGGCGGGCACCGGGCGGGTCGTCGACCTCGACGAGCTGCTCGAGGGCGCCCGCGCCGAGGCGGTGGCCGCCGAGCGCGACGAGCGGGTCCGCGAGCGCCTGCGCGCGTGGCCGGACGTCCGCAGCGCGCTGGCGGCGCGCTAGGGGCGCAGCGCCGCCGTGCCCCGCTCCTGGGGCGCGCCGTCGTCCCCCTCGCCGTCTCCGCCGCCCGGCTGACCGCGGCGCGAGCGACGGTGCCGCACGACCCGCCAGGTGATCACCGCGGCGACGAGGACGAGGACGGCGGCCGCGGCGGTGCCCTCCCCCAGCCGCGACGCCGCGGAGGCGTAGGAGGTGCCGGCGAGGTAGCCGACGGTGACGACGACGCCCGTCCACAGCAGCCCGCCCATCACGTCCCACAGGAGGAAGCGGCGGAACGGCATGCGGGCGCTGCCCGCGAGAGCCGGCGTGACGGCGCGAAGGAAGGCGGTCCACCGGCCGAGGAGGACGGCGGGGCCGCCGCGGCGGGCGAGGAGGTCGGCGGCGCGGTCCAGGGCCGCGCGGCGGCGCGCCAGCCACCGGTGGTCCAGGACGGCGGGCCCGAGCCGGCGCCCGACCGCGTAGCCGACGGCGTCGCCCGCCATCGCGCCGAGGGCGACGACCACGAGCACCACCGGCAGCGACACGTGGCCGAGGGCGGCGGCGGCGCCGGCGAGCACGGCCGCCGTCTCCCCCGGCACGACGAAGCCGAGGAAGACGGCGGCCTCGGCGAAGACGACGCCGAAGGCGGCCAGGTAGACGACCCAGGCCGGGGCCTGCAGCAGGTGGTCGACGAGGCCGCTCACGGCGCTCACGCCCCGGCGCGCGCCGCCGACGCCCCGCGGGCGAGGCCGGTGGACGCCGCCAGCACCCACACCGAGCCGACGGTCACGACCATCGCCCCCGGGACGTGGATCCAGAGGGTGTCGCGCCCGCCGGTGGCGGCCTGGACGAAGGTGAGGGCGAAGACGACCCCGGCGAGCACCCACAGCCACGTCGGCGCGGCTCCGCGGCGGGAGGCCAGGAAGGCGGCGACGAGCGTGAGCCCCGAGGCGACGTGCAGCACGATCGCGCCGGCCTGGTGGTAGATCAGGGCGCTGTCGCCCGGGAAGAGCTGGCCGGCGGTGACGAACTGCCACAGCTCGGCGAGCACCGACAGCGCCGCGAGGGTGACGAGGAGGGCGCCGCCACGCGAGGAGCCGGTGGCGCTGCGGTCGGTGGCCGTGCGGGTGGTGGTCATGGCGGATCTCCTGGGCCTCGTGGTGCGGGCGCCGCGACGGGCGGGAGCAGGGGCGGGCGGCGCCGGGGTCGCTGTCGACCCCAGGGTCGGCGCAAGCACCTGACAGCCGCTTGAACGCCCGCTGCGGCCCGGGAGGCCCTCAACCGCGGGGCAGCCGCACGACGACGCGCCCGCCCGGCCGCCCCTCCGCGTGCGCGTCCCCGCCCGCCGCCCGCGCGAGCCGGCGGACGAGCGCCAGCCCCAGCCCCGCGCCGTCGTGGCCGTCACCGGGGTCCCCGCGCACGCCCGGCACGAACACCTCCTCGAGGAGGTGCGACGGGATGCCGGGCCCGTCGTCGTCGACCGCGACGACGACCCCGTCGTCGGGGGCGGAGGCCGCCGACAGCCGCACCCGCGAGCGCGCGTGCCGGACGGCGTTGTCGACGACCGGCTGCAGGAGCCGCTCGAGCACCGCGGCGTCGACGCCGACGACGACGTCCCCGGCCACGTCGCCGGTCACCTCTCCGGCCACGTCGTCGGCCACCTCCACGTCCACCTCCGGCCGCCGCTCGCGGGCGGCGCCCGCCAGCCTCTCCAGGACGGGGCGCGCGGCGGCGCGCCCCGGCGCCCGGCTCGAGGACGCCCGGGCCGTGTCGAGCAGGGTGACGACCACGCCCTCGAGGGTCGCGGCCGCCTCGTCGAGCGTCGCGAGCCCCCGCTCGACGTCTTCGCCGCCGCCGCCGGCGCGCCGGAGCCAGTCCACCTCGGCGCGCACGCGGGCCAGGGGCGTCCTCAGCTCGTGGGAGACCTCGGCGGTGAAGGTGCGCTCGTGGCGGAGCGCCGCACCCACGCGGTCGAGCACCCCGTCGAGGACGGCGGCCAGCGCCGCGAGCTCCGCAGGCCGGGGCGCGGCGCCGAAGCGGCGGTCGACGTCGTCGGCGCTCCACCGCGCCGCCTGCGCCGTCATGTCCTGCACCGGCTGCAGCGCCCGCGCCACGGTCGCCCGCAGGACGAGGTGCACGACGACGACGAGCGCGAGCCCGGCGACGGCCGAGCCCGCCGCCGCCAGCTCGCGCAGCCCCTCGTACGGCGCGAAGGAGGCGCTCGTGACGACGACCGCCGTCGCCCCGCCGCCGCTGGTCCCGACGGGCAGGGCGAGCAGCCGCGTGGGCGTCACGAGCCCGGCGTCGACGACGACCTCCGCTCCCTCGTCGGCCGCTCGCCGCGCGAGGCGGCCCGCGATCTCGTCGATCCGCTCGCTCGCCTGCGGGGGCCGCTCGACGACCGCGCCGTCCGGGTCGTACACCCAGGTGCCGACGTCGAGCGCCGAGTCGTCGCCGCCCTCGCGCAGCTCGACGGCGCCTCCCGCGTCGACGGCGACGGTGGCCGCGACGGCCTGGGCGCGGGCCCGCAGCACCCCCTCGGCCTCCTCCTCCAGGGCCTCGCCGAGCAGGAGGTAGGCGCCGACCGCCAGGAGGAGCGCCCAGGCGGCCACGACGAGGGTGGCGCCCCAGGCGAGGCGGCTGCGCAGGCTCGCCGTGCCGGCCCGGCGCCGCCACCACGAGCCGACCCGCGACGCCCCGCCGCTCATCCCGCGTCGCCGTCGACGCGGTAGCCCACCCCGTGGACGGTGGTGATGGCGGCGCCGCCCCCCACCGCGGCCGTGCGCCGGCGCAGGCGGGCGACGTACTGGTCGAGGGTGTTCTCGGCCACGTGCGCACCGTCGGGCCACCCGGCCCGCACGAGCTCGTGGCGCCGCACGACCTGCCCGGCGGCCGCGAGGAGGGCCGCGAGGAGCCGGTACTCCGTGGGCGTGAGCGCCTGCTCGCCCCCGGGGCCGGTGACGGCGTGGCCGGCCGGGTCGAGCACGAGCCCCGTCGGGGCGGGGGGCCGGCGCGGCGTCGACCGGCGGACGAGCGCGCCGAGGCGGGCCAGCAGCTCGCCGGCGTGGAACGGCTTGGCGAGGTACTCGTCGCCCCCGGCGGCGTAGCCGGACAGCAGGTCGTGCTTGCCCTCGCGGGCGGTGAGGAAGAGCACGGGTACCTCGACGCCGCGGGCGCGCACCGCCTGGCAGACGTCGCGCCCGTCTGAGTCGGGGAGCCCGATGTCGAGCACGACGACGTCGAAGGGCGCCGCGGGGCCGGGACCGACGGCGCGCAGGGCCTCGGCGCCGGTGGCGGCGGTGACGACCTGCGCGCCGGCCTGCCGCAAGAGGCGCTCGAGCGACGGACGCAGGACGCGGTCGTCCTCGACCACGAGCACCCGCACCCCGTCCACTCACGCATCCTGCCCGGCGCGCCAGCGGGCGGCGCGAGGTCGTGACCGCCGGGGCCGATACTGCCGGGGCCGGGACGACGCAGGGCCCGGCCCCGCCGGTGGCGGTTCCGGGCCCTGCACGGTCGGTCGGCGGCGTCGAGGTCGAGCGCCGCCCGGCCGGGGTCAGCGGGCGAGGAAGTCCAGCAGCGCCGCGTTGAACTCGCGCGCGTGGCTCACGTTGAAGCCGTGCGGCGCGTCGTCGACGACGTGCACCTCGCTGCCGGCGATCGCCTCGTGGGTGCGCTTACCCGAGCCCTCGAAGGGCACGACGCCGTCGCCGCCGCCGTGGAGGACGAGCGTCGGCACCGTGACCGACGGCAGGTCGCCGCGGAAGTCGGTGGTGCCGAAGGCCTCCATGCACTCGAGCGTGGCCTTCTCGTCGGACTGCTCGCACAGCGCGATCGCCTGCTGGCGCTGCGCCTCCGTGACCTTGAGGTCGTCGCCGACGGAGAAGAACTGCGTCGTGAACTGGTCGAAGAAGGCGGAGCGGTCGCTCTTCAGGCCGTCCTCGAACTGCTGCGCCGTGGCGTCGTCGAGCGGGCCCTCGGGGTTGTCGTCCGTCTGCGCCATGTACGGCGGGACGGCGGCCGCGAAGACGACGCTGCGCAGGCGGTCCTGGCCGTGGCGGGAGACGTAGCGCGCCACCTCTCCGCCGCCCATGGAGAACCCGACGAGGGTGACGTCGGTGAGGTCGAGCTCGGTGAGCAGCGCCTGCAGGTCGTCGGAGAGCGTGTCGTAGTCGTAGCCGCTGCGGGTCTTGTCGCTGCGCCCGAAGCCCCGGCGGTCGTAGGTGACGACGCGGTAGCCGGCGGCCTCGAGCGCCGGGACCTGCTCGGACCACGACTCGCCCGACAGGGGCCAGCCGTGGATGAGCACGACCGGGCGGCCGGTGCCGCCGGTGTCGTCGACGTGCAGGTGCGTGTCCTTGAAGAGCCCGTGGTGGGCGGTGACCTCGGCCATGGTGCGCGTCCTCTCGCTCGACGGGCCCGCCGCAGGCGGCGGGAGGTGTATCGCGCACGACGCTAACGAGGGCGACTGTGTCGCGCACGACGTGAGCCGGGACGTGGCCCGGGCGCACTACCCTCCGCAGGTGGCAGCAGCGGAGAGCGAGGTCCCCGTCGACGAGCGCCTCTGCCTCGCGCTCTACCGGGCGGCCCACGCCATGGACGCCACCTACCGGACGCTCCTCGCGGGCTCGGGCCTCACCTACCCGCAGTACACGGTGCTGTCGGTGCTGCGGCAGGACGGCCCGGCGCCGGTGATGGCGCTGGCGCGGCGCCTCGGGCTCTCGTCGAACACGGTGTCGCCGCTGCTCAAGCGGCTCGAGGCCCAGGGCCTGCTCACCCGGGACCGGGGCGCGCAGGACGAGCGCACGGTGCTCGTCGCGCTCACGGCCGCGGGGCGCGGGCTGGCGGACGAGCTGGCCGACGTGCCGGCGCGGGTCACCGCCGCCTCGGGGCTGACCGAGGGCGAGCAGGACGATCTCGTGCGGCGCCTCCACGAGCTCGCCGGAGCCCTGCAGGCGAGCACGGAGCGCTGACGCCCCTCCCCGGCCCGACCGGGGGCGACCCCGGGGGCGGAGGCGGGGCCGCCGTCAGATCCAGATGGCCGGGTCGACGTCGTCGTGGGCCGCAGCGGCGGGCGCCCGCTCGACGACCCGCCCGGGGACGCCGACGACCACGGCACCGGCCGGGACGTCGCGCACGACGACGGCGTTGGCGCCCACCTGGGCGCCCGCACCGACGACGACGGCGCCGAGGACCCGCGCCCCCGCGCCGAGCGTCACGCCGTCGTGGACCGTCGGGTGGCGCTTGCCCCGCTGGAGGCTGCGGCCGCCGAGCGTGACGCCGTGGTACATCATCACGTCGTCGCCCACCTCGGCCGTCTCGCCGATGACGACGCCCATGCCGTGGTCGACGAAGAAGCGGCGCCCGATCGTCGCGCCGGGGTGGATCTCCACGCCCGTCACCGACCGCGAGACGTGACTGAGGACGCGCGCGGGCAGCCGCCCGCCGGGGCGCTGCCAGAGCCGGTGCGACAGCCGGTGCACCCAGACGGCGTGCAGACCGGGGTAGGCGAGGAGGAGCTCGGCGCGGCCGCGGGCGGCCGGGTCGCGCCGGGCGGCCGTGTCCAGGTCCTCGCGCAGCCGCTCGCGCCAGGTGAGCCGGTCGTCGGGGACGTGCGGCGCCGGGGCGGGCGCGCCCTGGACGCCGGCGACCGCCGGGGCGCGGCGGGCGCCCCGGCGGTCGGAGGTCGTCGTCACGGAGCCGCTCACTCCATGAGGTCGGAGTAGAGGATGGTGGACAGGTAGCGCTCGCCGAAGGACGGGATGATCACGACGACCGTCTTGCCCTCCATCTCGGGGCGCTTGGCCACCTCGACGGCGGCGTAGAGCGCCGAGCCGGAGGAGATGCCCGCGAGGATGCCCTCCTCCGCGGCGGCGCGGCGGGCCCAGCGCACCGAGGTCTCCGCGTCCACGTCGACGACCTCGTCGTAGACGTCGGTGTCGAGGATGCCGGGCACGAAGTTGGCGCCGATGCCCTGGATCTTGTGCGGCCCGGGCTGGCCGCCGTTGAGGATCGGCGACTCGGCCGGCTCCACGCCGACGACCCGCAGGCCCGGCTTGCGCGCCTTGAGGACCTGGCCGACGCCGGTGATGGTGCCGCCCGTGCCGATGCCCGCGACGACGACGTCGACCTCGCCGTCGGTGTCCTTCCAGATCTCCTCGGCCGTGGTCTGCCGGTGGATCTCCGGGTTGGCCTCGTTCTCGAACTGGCGCGCGAGCACCGAGCCGTCCTCGGCCGCCAGCTCCTCGGCCTTGGCGACGGCGCCGCGCATGCCCTCGCTGCCCGGCGTGAGCACGAGCTCGGCACCGTAGGCGCGCAGCAGGGCGCGGCGCTCCTTCGACATCGTCTCGGGCATGGCCAGGACGACCTGGTAGCCGCGGGCGGCGCCCGTCATGGCCAGCGCGATGCCCGTGTTGCCGCTCGTCGCCTCGACGATCCGGCCACCCGGCCTGAGCTCGCCCGAGCGCTCGGCGGCGTCGACCATCGCGATGCCGATGCGGTCCTTGACGCTGCTCGAGGGGTTGTAGAACTCGAGCTTGGCCGCCACGGTCGCGCGGGCGCCGTCGGTGATGCGGTTGAGGCGCACGAGGGGCGTGCCGCCCACGAGCTGCGTGACGTCGTCGTAGATGGGCACCGGAGGGCTCCTCGGCAGGTCGGGGTCAGGTGCCGTCCCGATGCTTCCCGACCGGGACGGTGCTGCTCGGTGGATGCAAACGCACGAGGGGGCGGACGGCGTCCCCGGGACACCGCTCGTCTCACGGGCTGGGACGCCCCTCGCCCGGTCGGAGGGCGCGGGAACACCAGGGGGCGCGGGCTGTTGGGGCGGGGGTGCGCCGGTCACGGCGCGGTCACGGCGCGACCGGCCCTCGACGGGCCGGACCGCCCCGGCTGCGCCAGGCTCGACCGGCAGCCCGCGCCCGGCCGCTGCGCCGGCGCGCGGGAGACGAGCACGACGAGCGAGAAGGAGCACCCCTGTGGCTGTCCCCACCATCACGCTGAACGACGGGCGCGCCATCCCCCAGCTGGGCTTCGGCGTCTTCCAGATCGAGCCGGAGAACACCGAGCAGGCCGTCCTCACCGCCTTCGACGCGGGCTACCGCCACATCGACACGGCGGAGATGTACGGCAACGAGAAGGAGGTCGGCGCGGCGGTCGCGTCCTCCGACCTCGACCGCTCGGACGTGTGGATCACGAGCAAGCTCAACAACGGCTTCCACCGCCCGGACGACGCGGAGCGGGCGATGGACCAGACCCTCGCCGACCTCGGCACCGACCACGTGGACCTCTTCCTCATCCACTGGCCGCTGCCGACGCAGTACGACGGCGACTACGTGTCGACGTGGAAGGCCCTGGAGAAGTTCAAGGCCGACGGCCGCGCCCGCTCCATCGGCGTGTCGAACTTCCAGGTCGACCACCTCGAGCGCCTGGCCCGCGAGTGCGACGTCGTGCCCGCGGTCAACCAGATCGAGGTGCACCCGTACTTCACCAACGAGGCGGTGCGCGCCTACGGCAGCGAGCACGGCATCGCGACCGAGGCCTGGTCGCCCATCGCCCAGGGCGGGGTGCTCAAGGACCCGGTCATCAGCGAGATCGCCGAGCGCGTCGGCAAGAGCACCGCGCAGGTGACGCTCGCGTGGCACATCGCCCGCGGCGACATCATCTTCCCGAAGTCGGTGACGCCCGAGCGCGTGCGCGCCAACTTCGACATCTTCGACGTCGGCCTCACGGAGGAGGACGTCCGCCGCATCACCGCGCTCGACAAGGGCGAGGACGGCCGCACGGGCCCGAACCCCGACACGTTCGACATGATCCCGAGCTGACGACCGAGTGAGGTCCCGGGCGGTGCGCCGCCCAGGACGACCTGTTCGTCGCTCGTGACCGTGCACGGTCACGAGCGACGAACAGGTCCCGCAGGACGACGACGAGGGCGGGACCGCACACGCGGTCCCGCCCTCGTCGTCGTCCTGCTGGACTTGTTCGTCGCTCGTGACCGTGCACGGTCACGAGCGACGAACAGGTCCAGCAGGACGACGACGAGGGCGGGACCGCACGCGCGGTCCCGCCCTCGTCAGCGTCCGCGCCCCCTCGGGCAGGCTGGGCGGGTGCAGGCAGGGGTGGGCGTCGTGGTCCTCGCGGGAGGCGCGTCGCGGCGGTTCGGCGCCGACAAGCTCGCCGCCGACCTCGGCGGACGGCCGGTCCTGGTCCGGTGCCTCGACGGCGTCGCCGCGGCGCTGCCGGGGGCGCCGTTCGTCGTCGTCGGCCCGCCGTCCCGGCGCGACGGGGCGGGCGGGGCGGACGTCGTCCTCGAGGACCCGCCCGGCTCCGGCCCGGCGGCGGGCGTCCTCGCGGGCGCGCGCCACCTGGCCGGCACCACGGCGCCCGACGTCGTCGCCGTCGTCCCGGGCGACGCCCCGTGGGCGGGCGAGGCCCTGCCGCTCCTCCTCGCCGCCCTGGACGGCGACCCGGCGGCGGGCGCTGCGGTGGCCGTCGACCCCGACGGTCGTCGCCAGCACCTCCTCGTCGCGGTGCGCGCCGCGCACCTGGCCGGCCTCGACCCGCTGGCGCTCGTCGACGCGCCCGCGCGAGCCCTGGTGCACGGCCTCCGCACGGTGGAGGTGGAGGTGGGCGAGGCGGCCGGCCTCGACGTCGACGACCCGGCCGCGCTCGAGCGGGCCCGACGGCGCCTGGGTGCCTGAGCCCGCCGCCCTTCTCAGGCGCCCGGGCGACCCGTCCCGTCGTGCGGCGCCCCGGCCGCGAGGGCGCGCAGCAGGTGCTCGATCTCCGGCGCGTGCTCGGCGAGGTGCGCCACGGAGGCGGCGGCGACGCCGCCCCGGCCGTCGGGGACGTCCACCGAGGTCGTCGTCCAGACCGCGTCCTCCCACGAGCCCGACCAGTCGGACGGCCCGAGGAGGGCGTCGTCCGCGACGCGACCCCGCAGGAGCTCGGCGTCGGGGACGGCCACCTCCTCGGGCGGGGGCCCTCCGGGAGCGGCGCCGGGCCACTGCTCCCCGACCCACTCCTGCTCCTCCGGCTCGAGCCGGGCCCAGCGCTCGCGCACCAGGGCGACGAGCGCCGGCGCGTCCGGCGACGCGTGGCGCAGGAGGTAGGCGAGGCCCAGGACGACGTCCGTGGGCATGGCCATCGCCTGGGCGCGCCGGGCGCGCAGGCGGCGCGCGAGCCACCCGTGCACCGACGACGCAGCGCGGTCGTCACCCACGGCGGCGAGGCAGTGCAGAGCGGACATCCGGGTGCCCCAGTCCCGCGCGCCCCACGCGCTCACGAGGTCGGCGCTCGCGGCCGCACCCCCGCGCTTGGCGAGGGAGAGCGTCGCGACGGTGCGCAGGTCCGACGTGCCCGCCCCTCCGACGTGCAGGACCTCCCGCAGCGCGGCGTCACCCGCGGGCCCCCGCACGTCCCCCAGCCCGGCCGCCACCGCGACGCCGAGCGAGGGACGCGCGAGCGGGAGGACCTCCGCGAGCAGCCGGTCCCCCACCTCACCGGCCGCGACGAGCCGGCCGACGAGCCGGTCGAGCTCGCCGCCGCGCGCCCGGCGCAGGGCCGCGAGGAGGTCCTCGGCGGTGGCGCCGGAGAGGTCCTCCGGCAGCAGCGGACGTCGTCGGGGCACGGCGGTCCTCCTCGGGTGGCGGGGTCGCATCGTCGCCGCACCCGACGCCCTCGCGCCCGCGCTCTGCCGCCGACCACCCGACCGCCCGGCCACCCGGCGCCTCCCCCGGTAGCGCCGCCCGGGTGTGGCCGTCGGACCCCCGTGCGAGGGTGGCGGACGTGCGAGCAGCCGTCGTCCGCGAGCCCGGTGGGCCCGACGCCATCGAGGTCACCGAGGTCGCCGACCCCTCACCCGGCCCCGGCGAGGTCGTCGTCGAGGTGGCCGCCGCCGGCGTCAACCGCGCCGACGTCATGCAGCGCCAGGGCCACTACCCGCCGCCGCCCGGCGAGCCCGAGACCCTGGGCCTGGAGTGCTCCGGCACCGTCGCCGAGCTCGGCGAGGGCGTCGAGGGGTGGTCCGTCGGCGACGAGGTGTGCGCGCTGCTCGCGGGGGGCGGCTACGCCGAGCGCGTCGTCGTCCCCGCCGGCCAGCTGCTGCCCGTCCCGCGGGGCGTCTCCCTCGTCGACGCGGCCGCGCTGCCGGAGGTGGCCTGCACCGTCTGGTCCAACGTCTTCATCTCCGCCGGCCTGCGCGAGGGCGAGCTCCTGCTCGTGCACGGCGGCGGCAGCGGCATCGGCACCTTCGCCGTCCAGCTGGCCCGGGCCTGGGGGGCGCGCGTGGCCGTGACAGCGGGCAGCGCCCGCAAGCTCGACGCGTGCCGCGAGCTCGGCGCCGAGGTGCTCGTGGACTACACGCAGCAGGACTTCGTCGAGGAGGTGCGCGCCGCCACCGACGGCCGCGGCGCCGACGTCGTCCTCGACGTCGTGGGCGCGGCGTACCTCGAGCGCAACGTCGCGGTGCTCGCGCCGAACGGGCGCCTCGTCGTCATCGGCATGCAGGGCGGCCGGCGCGCCGAGCTCGACCTCGGGGCGCTGCTGGCCAAGCGCGCCGCCGTCATGGCGACGTCGCTGCGGGCGCGGCCCCGCGAGGAGAAGGCCGCGATCGTCGCCTCGGTCCGCGAGCACGTGTGGCCCCTCGTCGAGGAGGGGCGGGTGCGCCCCGTCGTCCACGAGCGGATGCCGCTGGGCGACGCCGCCCGCGCCCACGCCGTGCTCGAGGAGTCCTCGCACATCGGCAAGGTGCTGCTGCTGGCGCGCCCGGACGAGGCCCCGGACGGCGCCGACGGCGCCGGCACGAGCGGCGGCGCCCTCGACGACCACGACCTCGGGAGCACCTCATGAGCGGAGGCAGGGCATGACCCAGGGACCGCAGGACGGCCAGGGGCAGCGCCCCGGCCCCGACCAGCAGGGGCAGGACCAGCAGCCCGTCGTCGTCATGACGCAGCAGGGCATGGGCGTCGCCGGCGGCGACGCGCCCAACCCGGCCGAGCAGGTCGAGCGGCCGGACAAGGTCATGCGCATCGGCAGCATGGTCAAGCAGCTGCTCGACGAGGTGCGCAGCGCGCCGCTCGACGACAAGGGCCGCGCCCGCCTCGCGGAGGTGCACCAGCGCTCCCTCGCCGAGCTGGAGGACGGCTTGGCCCCCGACCTCGTCGAGGAGCTGCGGCGCATCTCATTGCCCTTCTCCCCCGACGAGGCGCCCAGCGACGCCGAGCTCCGCATCGCCCAGGCCCAGCTCGTCGGCTGGCTCGAGGGCCTCTTCCACGGCATCCAGACCGCCGTCTTCGCCCAGCAGATGGCGGCGCGGGCGCAGCTCGAGCAGATGCGGCGCGCGCTCCCCGGCGGCCAGGGCGGCCAGGGCGCAGGCCCCGGTGGGCCCGTCCCGCCGGTGGCGCAGGGGCAGCCGGGCGCGCAGCCCGGCCAGCCGGGCACCGGTCAGTACCTCTGACGGCGGCGGGCGGAGCCGCGTGAGCGCTGACAGGCGACGCGCGTGAGCGCCGGAGGGCGCGCAGCGCCGTGGTGGGGGCGGCTGGCCCCCGGGCTCGTGCGGCGTCGCGAGGAGCGGGCCCTCGAGGCCGCGATCGGCGAGGGCGTGTGGCGCCGGGCCCACGACCGCGTGCACCGCTCCGTCGACCGCTACCACCAGGTCCTCGACGGCGTGGCCGCCGACGGCGCCGACGACCCCAGGGCCCGGGTCGCGCAGGCCCTGGCGGGCACGGGCACCGAGCTGGTCGCCGTCCTCGACGAGGTGCGCGGCCTCGCGCTGGCGGCGCAGCGGGCCGCCCCGAGCCAGGGCCTCGACGTCCCGGCCGTGCCGGCGTCGGCAGGGCTCCCGGACGAGCTGCACCGCAGGCTCTCGCGCGTCGGCACCACCGTGGCCACCGCCGCGGAGGCCGCCACGATGGCGCGGGTCAGCCTCCGCGGCGCGCGGCCCGATGTCGCCCTGGAGCGCGCCGGCGCCGCGGCCCGGGCGGCGGCGACGGCGCGCCGGCACCTCGGCGCGGAGCAGGCCCCGCCGTCCGGGGACGGCGGGGCCTGAAGCCCTCGGGGCGACGTGTGGCCATGTCGCCCCCCGGAGCGCCCGCGCGGGGGCGACGTGTGGCCATGTCGCCCCCCGGAGCGCCCGCGCGGGGGCGACGTGTGGCCATGTCGCCCTCCGACACGCTCACACAGGGCGATGTGTGGCCATGTCGCCCTCCCGGGCGAGCCCAGCCGGGGGCCGGACGGGGTGCGTCAGCGGGCGGCGCCGTCGTCGTCGCGCTGGGCGTAGTACCTCCCGGGCTCACCGCGGCGGCGCAGGCCGTCGCCGACGTCCTCGCCCACGCGCCCCGTCGTCCGGCGCGGGTCGTCGGGCAGCTCGCGGTGGTCCGCGGGCCCGTAGAAGAAGGTGAGGGCGCCGAGCGCCCGGTCGCGCAGCCTGGGCCTCGCGGGTCCCGTCGTGGTCATGGCCGTCTCCCTCGCACGTCCGGCAGGTGCGTGCCGCGGGGCGCCGGTGCCGGGGTCGGCGCGCCGGGCCGGCGGGATCAGGGCCGGACGACCAGTGCAGCACCGGCCCCGGCTGGCCGCCACCGGTCGCCCCGGGCACCCACCGGGCCGTCCGTCGCTACCGACCGGGGCGGCCGCGCGGGTGCGTGCCCCGACGCGACGACGCCGCCCCCGGGGTGCGGGGGCGGCGTCGGCGGAGGTGGCGGTCAGCGGGTGGAGAAGGCGGCGTCGAAGGCGGCCTCGGGCGGGTCGAAGGCGAGACGGCGCACCATCTCCAGGGCCTCGGGCGCCCCGACGAGGCGGTCCATGCCGGCGTCCTCCCACTCGACGCTGATGGGTCCCTCGTAGCCGATCTGGTTGAGCATGCGGAAGCACTGCTCCCACGGGACGTCCCCGTGGCCGGTGGACACGAAGTCCCAACCCCGGCGCCCGTCCGCCCAGGGGAGGTGGCTCGACAGGCGCCCGTTGCGGCCGTTGCCGGTCGCGCGCTTCGCGTCCTTGCAGTCCACGTGGAGGATCCGGTCGCGGAAGTCCCACAGGAAGGCCACGGGGTCGAGGTCCTGCCACACGAAGTGGCTCGGGTCCCAGTTGAGGCCGAAGGCCTCCCGGTGCCCGATGGCCTCCAGCGCCCGCACGGTCGTCCAGTAGTCGTAGGCGATCTCGCTGGGGTGGACCTCGTGGGCGAAGCGGACGCCGACCTCGTCGAAGACGTCGAGGATCGGGTTCCAGCGGTCGGCGAAGTCCTGGTAGCCGGCGTCGACGAGCTCGGCCGAGACGGGCGGGAACATCGCCACGTACTTCCAGATGCTCGACCCGGTGAACCCCACCACGGTCTTCACGCCGAGCTTCGCGGCCAGCCGGGCGGTGTTCTTCATCTCCTCGGCCGCCCGCTGGCGCACGCCCTCGGGGTCGCCGTCGCCCCAGACGACGTCGGGGAGCATGTCGCGGTGGCGCTGGTCGATGGGGTCGTCGCAGACCGCCTGGCCCTTGAGGTGGTTGCTGATGGCATGAAGCTGCAGGCCGTGGCGCTCGAGCAGGTCCAGGCGGCCCTGCACGTAGTCGGCGTCGTCCCAGCGCCAGGGGTCGAGGTGGTCGCCCCAGCAGGCCAGCTCGAGGCCGTCGTAGCCCCACCCGCTGGCGAGGCGCGCCACCTCCTCCAGCGGCAGGTCGGCCCACTGGCCGGTGAACAGGGTGATCGGGCGGGGCATGGCGTCCTCCTGCGGATGGGCGTCGGGTCGCCGGGCGCTCTGCTGGCCCGGACGTCGTGGGTCGTGCGGCGAGGTGGTCAGCCGGTGGGGTGCCGGGCGCGTCGTCGGAGCACCACGGCGCCGGCGACGACGAGGACGGCTGCCACGAGGGCCCCGACGAGGAGGCCCACCGGGGCCCCGCCGCCGCCGTCGTCAGCAGCGGCGTCGACGCCCGCGAGCGGCTCGACGTCGGTCGCGGCCTCTCCTCCGCCGGCCGGCGGGAGGGCCTCGGCGGACGGCGGGGCCGCCGTCGTGGACGCACCCCCCTCGGCCGCCTCCGTGGCCGTCGGGGTGGGGGTGGGGAGGCCGGTCGACGTCACCACCGCCTCGAAGGTCTCGTCGCTGCCCTCGGAGGCCCGCAGCTCGACCGTCCACTCCCCCGCCGGGAGCACGGCCGGCGCGGCGCGGAAGGCCTCGCCCTCGGGCAGCAGCTCGAAGGCGATGTCGTCGACGACCCGCCCCTCCGGCCCGGTCGCCCGACCGGTGAACTCCACCTCGGGGCCGACCGGGTGGCCGTCCTCGCGCCAGGTGGCCACGAGGGTGAGCCCACCGGCGCCGTCGCCCGCCACGTCGACCACGATGGGCCCGCCGTGGGCCTGCGCCGCGCCCGGCGCGCCGAGGAGGACGGCGAGGACTCCTAGGAGGACGACGAGGGCGCGCGCGCCGACGAGGGCGCCGGCTCCGCGCGCGGCGGCCGTCTCCGCCGCTGGGCGAGGCCCCGCGGGTCGCGTGGGTGTCACTGCTCCCCCTCGTCGTCGTGGTCGTGCTCGGCGTCGCCGTCCTGGTGGGCCTCGCCCTCGGCCTCGTCGTCGGCGGTGATGGCCCCGCTGCCCGGCACCCCGGGCAGGTAGGCGTGGAGGTGGCCGAGGCCGCGCTCGACGCTGGACGCGTCGAGCTGGGTGGCGCCGACGGACCACGCGACGACGCCCGAGCGCAGCGCGCCGACGGCGGTGCGCTGCGTCCCCGTCGGGTCGTCGCCCCGCTCGGCGAGCGCCGCGGCCTGGGCGAAGGCGTCGGTAGAGGCCTCGAGGGAGAGCAGCGCGGCGTCGACGGACGTCCCGACGAGGTTGACGTCCGTCCCGGCGCTCGTCCGGTCCCCGCGCGCCGCCGACACGGCGTCGACCGTCACGACCCACTGCGCGGCCTCCTCGGGCGAGGGCGGCCCGGCACCCTCGCGGGCGTGCTCGGCCGCTCCCTCGACCACGGGTGACAGGTCGGCGACGACCTGCTCCACCTCGACGACGAGCGCGTCGAAGGCGTCGGCGTCGCGAGCGGCGGACTCCTCGCGGAGCTCGGCCGCCCGCTGGGCGACGCGCTCCTCGTCGGTCAGCGCGCCGTCGGCGCTCGTGCCGGCGGGAGCCGTGGCGCCCGCCGACGGCTGCGCCGAGGCCCCGTCACCGCCGCCCAGCCCGATGCCCAGCCCGGCGCCCAGGCCGACGGCGACCCCGACGAGCGCCGTGGCGACGAGCACGCCACGACGACGCCCCCTGGTGGGGGCCGGAGCCCCCGCGGGTGGTGCACCGCCCGGGCGGGCGCCACGCGAGGTGGCGCCCGCCCGAGCGCTGGTGCGGTCGACCATCAGCCGTCGTCCCCGCCCCTGGCCGCAGCCGGGTCGGCCTCGACGGCCGTGACGAGGTAGCCGATCTGGGCCAGGAGCACGTCGCGCCCCTCGCCCTCGTCGGCCGTGCGGCTGACGGAGCGCTCGAGGATCTCGAGCTGGCGCACCGCCTGGTCACCGCGACCCCGGTCGAGGAACCGGTCCACGCGGTCCATGGTCTGGAGCGCGCGCCGCTCGGTGCGCTCGTCCAGCGCGCCGGCCTCGGCCAGCGTGCCCACGACCGCGCGGACGTCCGCCGCCGTCACCTCGACGACGACCCGCGCCGTGACCTCGGTGACGTTGCCCGCCACGTCCGTCGCGGTGCCCCGGACCTGGTGCTCGCCCGGCTCGAGGGTCCACAGCGCCACGCCGTCCTCGCCGACCTCCTCGCCGTCGACCGCGAGGGTCGTCGACGCGAGGCCCGACGTGGCGTCCTCCGCCTCGAGGGCGACGTCCAGCAGCTCGGACGAGCCGTAGACGGTGCCGTCCTCGACGCCGGAGAGGGTCGCCGTCGGCGCCGTGGTGTCGATCCGCAGGTCGACGACCACCGGGGCGGAGGTGTTGCCCGCGGCGTCCGTGGCCCGGACGTGCATCGCCCAGTCCCCGTCGTCCGCCACCACGACCGGCTCGGTGTACTCGACGACGCTGGCGTCCTCGTCCCACGTGCCGGCCTGCTCGGCCGGGACGACCTGGTACTCGATCGTCTCGACACCGCTGCCGTCGCCGTCGTCGGCCACCACGGTCGCGGTGACCGGGCTCGTGTACCAGCCCTCCGCGCCCGTGGGCTCGGCCGGCTCGAGCGACGCCGTGACGGACGGGGCCGTCGTGTCGTCGCCCGACGGCGGCGGGGTGACCTCGTCCGGGGTGAAGCGGACGAAGTCGAAAGTCACCGGGACGCGGGCCGACTGGTCGGTCCCGATGGTGAAGACGCCGACCCGCAGCTCGGGGTCGCGGGCGATGGCGGCGTTGTCGACCTGCGCCGACTCACCGCCCTCCCAGGTCTCCCCGTCGGTGGACCACTCGCCGGTGAAGATCGTGCCCTCGAGCGAGAGGCGCAGCCACACCTCGCCCGGGGCGATGGCCCCCGAGCTCGGCTGCGGGTCCTGGATCGCCGCGCCCACCTCGGAGCGCAGCTCCACCGACGACGCGATCGAGTCGGCGCCGAGGGCGCTCGTCACCACGTGGTCGAGCTTCACGTAGTTGTCGTCGTCCAGGTAGGCGATGAGGCCGCCCTGCTGGTATTGCTCCACGAGGGCGGAGGTGTCCAGCTTCGTCGTCACCGAGAACTCGCCCGCCGGGGCGGGCTGCAGCACCAGGTTGGTGACGTCGCCGTTCGGGGTCGTGTAGACGTCCCCGTCCGGCGTGAGCAGCTCGAGCTGCCCGTCCGCGACGCTCAGCGCCTCGGGCTCGGGCCGGACGACCTGCCAGCGGCAGGTGCTGAGCTCCGTGCCGTCGAACTCGTCCGAGCGGCCCTCGGCGCACGGGCCCGGGCGCACGGGCTCGACCGAGACCGTGACCGTGCCCGTGCGGAACGCGCCCTGGCTGTCCGTCGCCCGGAAGGTGGCCGTGTAGTCCCCGACCTCCTCGTAGACGACCTCGGTGGTGAGGCCCTCGCGCGGCGCGTCACCGGGGATGCCGGTGGTCCACGAGCCGATGACGTCGTCACCGTCCAGGTCGCTCACCTCGGCCGAGAGCGTCACCGGCAACGGGGCCGGCCCCTCGGACGGCGTGGCCGTCAGGGCGTCGAGGGTGGGGGCGCTGTTGGCGCTGACGCCCTTGCCCTCGAACTCGAACCAGTTGACGTTGACGAGGCTGCCCGTCGCGCCGTCGGTGGAGCGGAAGACGACGAAGAGCGTCCCCGTGCCCTCGGGCACGTCCGTCAGCTCGCCGGTGGCCTCGGCGTACTGCTGCCAGCCGCCGGTGCCCTCCAGCTCGACCGTGCCGACGAGGGGGCCGTCGGCCGCGTCCCAGCGCAGCTCGGCGGTGGCCCCGGCGCCCGGGCTCGCGGCCCGGACGGTGACGGCGTCGATGCCGGTGAGGTTGACGGGCGAGTAGGCGACGTAGTCGCCGTCCTCGACGTAGCCGATGTTCTGGAAGCCGCCGGCGCTGTCGCCGGTGGTCTCGCGCTGGACGCCGGGGTCGCCGCCGCCCGTCGCGTCCTCGACGCGCCCGGTCTCCTCGAAGTACTCCGCCTGCTTGGTCTTGGGCTGGAGCGTGATGAGGTCCGACCCGGTCAGCGCCGGGGCGCCGCCGTCCGCGCCGGCGTCGGTGTAGTCCGCCTCGACGATGACGAAGACGTCGGCCTCGGGGCCGTGGCTGTCGTCGATCGTCGCCACGAACTCGCCCGTGCAGCCGTTCTCCTGCTCACCCGGGTGGCCGTGGTCGTTGTGGCCCAGAGCCGGCTTGACGACCACGCCGGCGCAGGTGTCCACGCCCGCCGCGTCGTCCTCGGGGTCGGTGACCTCGACGGCGTACTCGACGGTGTCGCCGAACTCGGTGAAGCCGCCCTCGACGGGACCGGTGATGTCCACCGTCGGCCGCGTGTTGCCGGCCGCGATGTTGACGGCGACCGTCGCCGAGCGCCCGTCCTCGTTGGTCACCGTGAGCAGCGCCTGGTACGCGCCGGCCTCGGTGTAGATGAAGGTCGGGTCCGCCTCCGTGGAGTCGACCGTCCCGTCGCCGTCGAGGTCCCACGCGTAGGTGAGGTCGGTGCCGTTCGGGTCGAACGTGCCCTCGCTGCTGAAGGTGACCTCCAGCGGCAGCGGCCCGCTCGTGACGTCCGCGGTGGCGCTGGCCACCGGTGCCCGGCTGCCCGAGAGGTAGTCGATGCGGTAGACGCCGGAGTCGTCGTTGTTGCCGCCGAAGCCGGAGCCCCAGTCGATCATGTACAGCGCGCCGTCCGGGCCCCAGTCCCAGGCCATCGGCTTGATGATGAGGCCCTCGGGCAGGAGCTCGGTGACCTTCAGCGGGCTCAGCCGGTCCTCCGACAGCTGCACGGTGTAGAGCTGTCCGGTGTTCCACTCGCCGAGCAGCGCCTTGTCGGAGAAGTAGGCCGGCCACTTGCGGCTCGACTCCAGCTCCGGGTCGTAGACGTAGGCCGGGCCGGCCATCGGCGCCCCGCCCGTCCCGATCCCCGGGTACGACGACGTCGCCTCGCGGCCGTACCAGATCTGCGCCGGGATGGCCGGCGGCAGCTCGGTGAGGCCCGTGTTGTTCGGCGAGTCGTTGACGAGGTCGTCGCAGTCGAAGCGGCCGGAGCCGGTGTTCGTCGCGAAGTCCCAGTCCTCGTACGCGGCGTTGTCGGCGTGGCAGTAGGGCCAGCCGTAGTTGCCGGGCTCCTGGAGGATCTGCCACTCGACCCGGCCGTCGGGCCCGCGCGCCGCGCTCGACGAGCCGGCGTCCGGCCCGTAGTCGGCGACCATGAGCTGGTCGGTCAGCGGGTCGACGCCGATGCGGAACGGGTTGCGGAAGCCCATGCCGTAGATCTCGGGCCGGGTCAGCTCCGTGCCGGGCTCGAAGAGGTTGCCCTCGGGGATCGTGTAGGAGCCGTCGTCCTGCGGGGTGATGCGGAGCACCTTGCCGCGCAGGTCGTTCGTGTTGCCCGACGTGCGCTGGGAGTCGAAGGCCGAGCGGCCCTCGCGCTCGTCCAGCGGGGCGTAGCCCTGCGACTCGAACGGGTTCGTGTTGTCGCCCGTCGCGATGTAGAGGTCGCCCTGGGTGTCGAAGGCCATGGCGCCGCCCGCGTGGCAGCACTGGGCGCGCTGCACCGGGACCTCGAGCACCGTGACCTCGCTGGCCGGGTCGATGGTGCTGCTCGCGCCCTCGCCCTCCACGGTCACCCGGGAGACCCGGTCGACGTCCGAGCCGGTGGGCGACCAGTACAGGTACATCCAGCCGTTCTCGGCGAAGTCGGGGTCGAGCACGATCCCCAGCAGCCCGAACTCCTGCACCGTGGTGACGTCGAGCTCGAGCAGGGTGCGCACGGCGCCGCTCGGCTCGATGACGAGCACCTCGCCGTTGCGCTCGATGTAGTAGACGCGGCCGTCGTCGGCGACGTCGAGCTCCATCGGGTTGGAGGTGTTCTCGTCCAGCGACACCTTCTCGAAGGAGTCGTCGGAGGTCGCGGTGCAGTCCGCGCCGACCGCGCCCGCGGCCGTCTCGATGCCGCCGAGGAGGTGGCCGAGGAACTGCTCCTCGACGAAGGACTCCTCGGTGTGGCCGAGCGCGGTGTACCAGCTGCGGCCCGCGTCGACCTCCTGGCACCAGGCGATCGGGTGGTCGTCGCCCATGGCGCCGCCGCCGGCGTCGTACGAGTCCTCCTCGAGGGAGGCCAGCACGTGCACGTCCTCGCGCGGGTTGGTGCGGAAGTTGTACCACTCGTCGAAGCGGTTCCACGTCGTCGGCAGGTCGGCCGTGGAGGGGTGCACGGGGTCCTCGACGAGGACGTCGGCGCTCTGCTGCGCCGGGTGGGAGGAGAAGTAGGCGCCCACGAGGTCGCCGTAGAACTCCCAGTCGTACTCGGTGTCCGAGGCCGAGTGGACGCCGGCGTAGCCGCCGCCCTGGGTGATGTACGCCTCGAAGGCCGCCTGCTGGTCGTCGTTGAGCACGTCGCCCGTGGTGGACAGCCAGACGACCGCCTCGTAGGGCGCGAGGCCCTCCTCGGTGAAGACGGAGGCGTCCTCCGTCGCCGTCACGCCGAAGTCGTTCTCCTCGCCGAGGAGCTCGATGGCGGCGATGCCCTCCTCGATGCTCCCGTGGCGGAAGCCCGCGGTCTTGGAGAAGACGAGGACGTCGAAGCGCCCCTCGCCCACGGCCGGCGGCGCGAGCACCGCCTCGCCGCTCGCGGCGGCCGTGGTCGTGCCCGGCGCCTCGCCCGGCGCCTGGTCGGCGGCCGCCGCGGGAGCCGCCGCGGCGGG
>NZ_JBBHZG010000007.1:9551-31962 GCF_037482305.1 Pseudokineococcus sp. 5B2Z-1 | reverse complement strand
GGCGGCCCCCGCCGCGGGGAGGGCGCCCACGGAGGACGCGGGCAGCGCCAGGCCCGCCAGGGCGGCGACGAGCCCGACGCCCCTGCGTCGCGCCGTCCCGGGCCGCCGTGGCCCCGGACCTGATGCCCTGGCGCCGCGCCAGGGCAGGGATGGCTGTGGAAGCATCGTCAGCTGTCCGTTCTCTTCGGGTGATCAGGTCTGCTGCTGGCTGGGAGCTGGTGCGTTCCTGCGGTCTCGGGGACGGATGGACAGCCCGGCCCGCCCGGTGGTCGCACCCACCGGGCGGGTCGGGACCTCTAGGGGAGGGCCTGCCAGGCGCAGCCGGCCGCGGAGGAGGCCTCCACGGCGGCCAGCACGCGCTGGACCTGGAGCCCGTCCGCGAAGGAGGGCTCGGGCTGGCGCCCCGCGGCCAGGGCCTCGACGAGGTCGACGACCTGGTGCGTGAAGCTGTGCTCGTAGCCGAGCCCGTGGCCGGCCGGCCACCACGCCCCCACGTAGGGGTGCTCGGGCTCGGTGGCGAGGACGCGGCGGAAGCCGCCGACGCGGGCGTCCTCCCGCGCGTCGAAGACCTGGAGGACGTTCATGTCCTCGAAGTCGAAGGCGAGGCTGCCCGCGGACCCGTTGACCTCGAGCCGCAGGGCGTTCTTGCGTCCGGTGGCGAAGCGGGTCGCCTCGAAGGTCGCGAGCCCGCCGCCGGCCATCCGTCCCGTGAAGACCGCGGCGTCGTCGACGGTCACGCGCCCGGTGCCCTCGCCCGCCGATCCGCGCAGGGCGCCGACGTCCGCGCCCGGGAGGGGGCGCTCGTGCACGAAGGTCTCGAGCATCCCGCTGACCCCGGTGAGGAGCTCCCCGGTGACGAACTGGGCGAGGTCCACGGCGTGGGCGCCGATGTCGCCGAGCGCCCCGGAGCCGGCCTTGTCCTTCTCGAGGCGCCACATCATCGGCGCGCTCTCGTCGGCCAGGAAGTCCTGGAGGTACTGGGCCCGCACGTGCCGCACGGTCCCGATGCGCCCCTCGGCGACGAGCTGGCGCGCGAGGGCCACCGCGGGGACGCGCCGGTAGGTGAAGCCCACCATGGCCCGCACCCCGCGGGCGGCGGCGCGCTCGGCGGCGGCCGCCATGGCCTCCGCCTCCTCGACCGTGTTGGCCAGGGGCTTCTCGCAGAGCACGTGCTTGCCGGCGTCGAGCGCCGCCACGGCGATCTCGGCGTGGGTGTCCCCCGGCGTGCAGACGTCGACGAGGTCGACGTCGTCGCGCTCGAGCAGCGTGCGCCAGTCGGTGGTGGTGCTCTCCCAGCCGAAGCGGCGGGCCGCCGCGGCGGTCGCCTCCTCGCGGCGGCCGGCCACCACGGCCATGCGCGGGTGCAGCGGCAGGTCGAAGAAGCGGGGGGCCACCGACCACCCCTGGGAGTGCGTCGCCCCCATGAACGAGTGGCCGACCATGCCGACCCCGAGGGTCGGACTGCTGTCGGGAGCCATGCGGTCTCCTCTCCCGGGCGCGAGCCGCCCGGACGGCGACGGCGGCGCGGGGGCGTGCCCGCGCCGCCGCCGCGGCGGTCAGGACTCGAAGGCGAGGGGCAGGTACTGGTCCACGTTGTCGGCCGTGACGACGGGGGCGAAGAGCTGCACCTGGCGGGGCACCTGGCTCGAGACCAGGTCGTCCATGTCCTTCTCCTGCACGACGAGCCGGGCGAGGCTGATGCCGTCGGCCGCCTGCGTGGAGGGGTAGACGACCGTGGCGTCCAGGACGGAGCCGCCCTCCTGGATCTCCCGCATGACGTTCGCCGAGCCGGCGCCGCCCACCATGAAGAACTCGTCGCGGTCGGCCTGCTCGATGGCCGCGAGCACGCCGACGCCCTGGTCGTCGTCGTGGTTCCAGATGGCGTCGATCTGCGGCGCCGCCTGCAGGAGGTTCGCCGCCGCCTGCTGGCCGCCCTGGACGGTGAAGTCCGCGGCGACGCGGTTGTCGACGTCGAGCCCGCAGTCCGACAGGGCGTCCGCGAAGCCCTGGCTGCGCTCCTGCGTCAGCGGGAGCGAGTCGATGCCGGCGATCTCGGCGACCACCGCGTCGGGCTGGCCGTCGAGCTGCTCGCAGATGTAGGTGCCGGCGGAGACGCCCATGCCGTAGTTGTCGCCGAGGACCGTCGAGCGGGCCGCGAACGGGGAGCTGAACTCGCGGTCGACGTTGATGACGGGGATGCCCGCCTCCATGGCCTCGAGGGCCACGTCGGTGAGGGCGGCGCCGTCGAAGGGGAGGATGACGATGGCGTCGACGCCGTCGTTGATGAAGGTCTCGACCTGGCTGATCTGCAGGTTGACGTCGTTGGTGCCCTCGGCGACCTGGAGCTCGACGTCCTCGAGGCTGTCGGCCCTCTCCTCCGCGGCGCGGCTGATCGCCGCCATCCAGCCGTGGTCGGCCGCCGGCGCGGTGAAGCCGATGGTCACGGTCTCGCCGACCTCGTCGTTGGAGCCGCCGCCGCCGGACGCGGCCTCCTGCTGCTCGGCCGAGGGCTCGGGGGTGTTGGACACGCAGCCGGTGGCCAGCAGGGCGCTGACCCCGATCAGGCCGGTCGCGAGCGTCCAGCGACGGCGGACGGTGGTGGCAGCCATGGTTCTCTCCTCGTCGAGAGCGGTGGGTGGGGTGGGTCGGTGCGCCGGGGCCCGGCGGGCCCGGCGGCGGCTAGGAGGACCGACGGGCGGGTCGGCGCCGCGCGGCGAGGCGCTGCTGCAGCAGGACGGCGACCACGATGATCGCGCCCTGGGCGATGGACTGCGCCGAGATGGACAGGTTGTTCTGGATGAACACGTTGGTGAGGCCGGCGAAGATGAGGACGCCGAGCACCGTGCCCACCACGGTGCCGCGGCCGCCGGCCAGCAGGGTGCCGCCGACGACGACGGCGGCGATGGCGTTCAGCTCGTACAGCTGCCCGTTCGTCGACGAGCCGGCCGTGGTGCGGGCCAGAAACATGACGCCGGCGATGCCGGCCGTCACGCCCGCGATGCCGTAGAGGTACATGGTGTGGCGGCGCACCTTGATGCCCGCGAGGCGGGCGGCCTCCGGGTTGCCGCCCACCGCGATGGTCCGTCGCCCGAAGGTGGTGCGGTTCAGCAGGACCCAGCCGGCGACGGCGACGAGCAGGAACACCCAGACGAGGACCGGGACCCCCAGCAGGTCGCCCTGGGCGACGTCGAGGAAGCCGTCCACGGTGACGATCTGCGTCCGGCGCTGGGCGATGATCTCGGCGAGGCCCCGGGCGGCGACGAGCATCGACAGGGTCGCGATGAAGGACACGACCCTGCCGTAGGCGACGAGGATCCCGTTGACGAGACCCGCGACGGCCCCGACGGCGACGCCCGTGAAGACGATGACGCTCCAGTGGAAGGACTCGGCGATCGTCTGCGTCGCCAGCGTCGAGGCCCACACCGACGACAGCCCGATGACGGAGCCGACCGAGAGGTCGATGCCGCCGCCGGTGATGACGAAGGTCACGCCGATGCTGACGACGCCGAGGACGGCCGCCTGGCTGAGGATCGTCGTCATGTTGTCCACGCTGGCGAAGGAGCTGCCCGCGGTCACCCACCCGACGAGGAAGATGAGCGCCAGCACGACCAGGAGGCCGGCGTTGCGCGCCGCGTCGCCGTGCAGCAGCCGCCCGAGGCCCCCCGGGCCGTCCGACGCGCCGGACGACGCCCGCGCCGTCGGAGCGCTCCCGGAGCGGGCGCCCCCGGTCGGGGCGCTCCCGGTGGCGGCCGGGGCCTCGCGGGGACCCGGGCCGGTCGGCGCGAGGTCGGGGGTGTTCTGGCTCATGCTGCTCGTCCTTCCATGACGAGGTCGAGGACACCGTGCTCGTCGATCGCGTCGGTGGGGCCGGTGTGCACCACCCGGCCGTCGGAGACCACCAGCACCCGGTCGGCGAGGCCGAGCACCTCGGGGATCTCGCTGGAGACGACGACGACGGCGGCGCCCGAGGCCGCGAGCTCGCGGACGAGGCCGTAGATCTCGGCGCGGGCGCCGACGTCGACGCCGCGGGTGGGCTCGTCGAGCAGGAGCACGCGGCAGCCGTGGGCGAGCCAGCGCGCCAGCATGACCTTCTGCTGGTTGCCGCCGGACAGCGTCCCGACCGGCCGGTCCGGGTCCGCGGGCCGCAGGTCCACGGCCTCGAGCTGCGCCATGGCGACCCGGCGCTCCGCGCGCTCGTCGAGCAGCCCCGCGCCGCCGTGGCGGGCGAAGCTCGACAGCGTGACGTTGCGGTAGACGGGCTCGGGCAGCAGGAGCCCCTGGCTCTTGCGCTCCTCGGGGGCGAGGCCGACGCCGGCGCGGACGGCGGCGTCCACCGAGCCCGGCCGCAGGCGGGCGCCCCCGACGCCCACCCGGCCCTCGGTGGAGCGCCGGGCGCCGTAGACGGTCTCGAGGATCTCCGAGCGTCCGGCGCCGACCAGGCCGGCGAGGCCGACCACCTCGCCCGCCCGGACGGAGAAGGAGACGTCGGAGAAGACGCCCCGCAGCCCCAGGCCCTCGACGACGAGCAGCTCCTCCGCGTCCTCGGCCACGCCCGGCCGCGCGGGGAAGTCGCCCCCGACCGCGCGGCCCGTCATGAGGCGGATGAGCTCCGAGGTCGGCGTGTCGGCGACGGGCAGCCCGCGGGCGACGGTGGCGCCGTCCTTGAGGACCGTGATGCGGTCGCCGATCTCGCGGATCTCGTCCAGGCGGTGGGAGATGTAGAGGACGGCGATGCCCTGCGCGGTGAGGTCGCGGACGACCCGGTAGAGGTTGTCGACCTCCTCGGAGTCCAGGACCGCCGACGGCTCGTCCATGATGAGGAGCCGGGCCTCGTGGGACAGCGCCCTGGCCATGCTGACGATCTGCTTGCCCGCCGCGGACAGGGACCCGACCTCGGCGCCGGGCGAGATGTCGCCGTGCCCCAGGCGCTCGAGGACGTCGGCCGTGCGCCGGTGGGCCTCGCGCCGGCGGAGGAAGCCGCCGCTGGAGAGCTCGTGGCCGAGGAAGAGGTTCTCCGCGACCGTCAGCCCGTCGACGACGTCGAGCTCCTGGTACATCGTCGCGATGCCCGCCTCGATGGCCGCGATGGGGTCATCGAGCTCGACGACCTCTCCGCGCCAGCGGATCTCGCCCGAGGTGGGGCGGTGCGCCCCCGCGAGCACCTTGATGAGCGTCGACTTGCCGGCCCCGTTCTGCCCCAGGAGGCAGTGCACCTCACCGCTGCGGACGTCGAGGTCGACGCCGTCCAGCGCCTTGGCGCCGGGGAAGTGCTTGACCAGGTCCACCACGTGCAGGAGTTCCTCCCGCATCACACCACCTTGTGTGCTTCGTCGTGAAGATCGGTTGTTGCGATAAACCGTGACGGTCGGGTGATCACCGTGGCAAGAGCCGTGACCTGATCGTGACCTCCCGGCCGCCGCGGGAGTCCTCACCGCCCCCGTGCCTCCGGCGCCCCGAGAACGCCGCTGCCGCAGGGCCTGGCGCGCGTGCGGCTCCGGCTGCTAGACACTCCGCGAGAAGGACGAACCGGGCGAGACGCCCGGGGGTCTCCGGGACGAGGACGTCCCCCGAGGGCGCCGCGAGCACCCCGGCGCCGGCAGCACGGCGGAGACCCGCGGCGCCGCCCGCTCCCCGGAGGACGACGGGCGGCCCACGACCTCCCCGGCTCGCCGAGCCGGGGGACGACCACCCGAGGAGCGGGCACCATGACGAGCACCGAGGACGCGCGAGGGACCGGCACGGCGGTCGGCGGGCACGTCGACGACGGGCAGGGAGACGCCGGCGGGCCGGTCGGGGTCTGGTTCGTCGGCGCCCGCGGGTCCGTCGCCACGACCGCCCTCGTCGGCCTCCACGCCCTGCGCTCCGGCCTCGCGGGCCCGGTGGGCCTCGTCAGCGAGCTGCCGGCGCTGTCCGGGGCGCGCCTGCCCGACCTCTCCCGTCTCGTCACCGGCGGCCACGACCCCTCGCCCGTGCCGTTCCGCAAGCGCGCCGACGAGCTGGCCGCGCAGCGCGTCGTGCCGCAGCAGCTCGTCGACGCGCTGGGGGACGCCCTCGACGCCGCGGACGAGGAGGTCGTCGCCCCCCGCCCGGCCGCGGGCGGCGGCCAGGCCGCGGAGGTGGCGGGCCTGGTGGCCGACCTGCGCGCCTTCGCCGGCCGGCACCGCGTGGAGCGGCTCGTCGTCGTCGACGTCTCGAGCACCCGGCCCCCGCTCGACCCGGCCGACGCGCGCCGGGCGGAGGACCTCGCCACCCCCGAGGCGGTCCGCGCGGCCTGGGCGGCGGGCCGCGCGCCCCTGCCGCTGTCGGCCACCTACGCGTGGGCGGCCTTCGAGGCGGGCGCGTCCTTCGTCGCCTTCACCCCCAGCCCCGGCGTCGACCTGCCCGCGGTCGCCGAGCACGGCCGCCGGTCCGGCGCGACGTGGGCCGGCAGCGACGGCAAGACCGGCGAGACGCTGCTGAAGTCGGTACTGGCGCCGATGTTCGTCCAGCGGGCGCTCCACGTGGACTCGTGGGCCTCGTTCAACCTGCTGGGCGGCGGCGACGGCCAGACCCTCGCCGACCCCGAGGCCGTGCGGAGCAAGACGGCGACGAAGGCGGCCGGGCTCGAGGCGATGGTCGGCCGCCCCGTCCCGGGGCCGCTCCACATCGACAACGTGCCGGACCACGGCGACTGGAAGACGGCCTGGGACCACGTCGGCTTCACCGGCTTCCTCGGCACGCGGATGACGCTGCAGTTCACCTGGGCCGGCTGCGACTCGGCCCTCGCGGCACCGCTCGTGCTCGACCTCGTCCGCCTCGTCGCCGCCGCGGCCGACGCCGGCCGCACGGGCGCCGTCCCCGAGCTGGGCTTCTTCTTCAAGAACCCCTGCGGCAGCGACGAGCACGCGCTCGGCGAGCAGTGGCGCCACCTGCTCGGCCTCGCCGAGGAGCTCGGCCGCCGATGAGGCCCGCGCCCGGCGGCGGGCTCGGCACGTGGCGGGACTGGGCGGAGCTCGTCCGGCTCCCCGCCGTCGTCTCCGTGCCCGGTGACGCCCTCACGGGCCTCGCCGCCGCCGGCGGGGTCGGTCGTCCCGGCACCGCGGCCCCAGCCGCCGTGGACCCAGCCGCCGTGCCCCCAGCCGCCGTGGTGAGGGCCACCGCGGCACCACTGGCGTCGGTCTGCCTCTACTGGGGCGGCATGGTCCTCAACGACTGGGCCGACCGGGAGCTCGACGCCGTCGAGCGGCCCGAGCGCCCGCTGCCGAGCGGCCGGGTGGCCCCGCCGGCCGCTCTCGCCGCCGCCGGGGCGCTCACGGCCGTCGGCGTCGGCGTCGCGGGCCTCGCCGGCGGGCGCCGGTCGGCCGGCTGCGCGGCGCTCCTCGCCGCGGCCGTCTGGACCTACGACCTCGTCGGCAAGAGCGGCCCCCTCGCGCCCGCGAGCATGGCCGTCACCCGGCTGCTCGACGTCGTGCTCGGCGCGACGGCGGCCGCGCCGGGCATCCCGCTCGTGGCCGCGCTGCGCCCGGCGGCCCTCCCCGCGCTCTCGGTCGGTCTCCACACGCTCGCCGTCACCGACCTCGCGCGCGGCGAGGTGCACGGCGCGACGCCCGCGGCCGCCCGGCGCGCCGCCGCCGTGTCGACCGCGGCCGGCGTCGCCTCCGCCGCCGCGGGGGTGGCCGCCGCCGTCGGTGCCGTCCGGCGGGGCGGCGGACGGGTGCCCGCCGTCGCCGGTGCGGTGCTGGGCGTCGTGGCCTCCGCCGCCCACGTGGCCCGGCTTGTGCCCGTCCAGGCGGGCGCGGGCACCGGCGCCGGCGGTGACGCCCGCGCGGCCACCGTCGCGGGCCTCCGGGCCCTCGTGACGCTGCAGGCCTCCCTGCTCGCCGGGCTGCGGCAGCCGGTCACGGCCGCGGGCGTCCTCGCGCTCGGGGCGGGCGGGAAGGCCCTGCGCCGGTTCGGCTCCGCGACGTGAGCGCCCCCGCAGCGGAGCCCGGGCTGCCCGCGACGCCCTTCGTCGTCGGCTACGGCACCAACGGCCTGGCCGACCACCGGCTGCCCGAGGCGCTCGACCTCGTCGCGGGCCTCGGGTACGGCGGCGTCGGCCTCACCCTCGACCACCACCACCTCGACCCGTCCGGCGACGTCGGCGACCTGCGCCGCCGCGCCGCCGCCGTCGGAGCCGAGCTGCGGGCGCGCGGCCTCGTCGCCGTCGTCGAGACGGGCGGCCGGTACGTCCTCGACCCGTGGCGCAAGCACTGGCCCGTGCTCGTGGGGCCGGACGGCGCCGACGGGGAGCCCGGCCGCGAGGCGCGGGTCGACCTCCTGCGCCGGGCCGTCCTCGCCGCCGCGGCGCTCGATGCCCCGGTCGTCTCCTTCTGGACCGGGCCGCTGCCGGCGGGATCGACGCCCGAGGAGGGCACCGACCGGCTGCTGCGCTCCCTCGCCGAGCTCCTCCCCCTCGCCGGGGACGCCGGCGTCCGGCTGGCGCTCGAGCCCGAGCCCGACCACCACGTGGCCGTCCTCGACGACGCCCTCGCCGTCCTCGACGCCCTGGGACGCCCTGCCGGGCTGGGCCTCACGCTCGACGTCGGGCACGCCGTCGCCAACGAGCCGCGCAGCCCCGGGGCCACGGTCCGACGGGCGCACGAACGTGCACCGGGGGCGCTGGCCAACGTCCAGCTCGACGACATGCGGCCCGGCGTCCACGAGCACCTGCCCTTCGGCGAGGGCGAGGTCGACCTGCCGGACGTCCTCGCCGCCCTCCTCGAGGTCGGCTACGCCGGACTGGCCGCGGTCGAGCTGCCCCGGCACGGCCACGCCGCGCCCGTCACGGCGCGGCGCAGCCGCGACGCCCTCGCCGCGGCCCTGACGACGGCCCTGACGACTTCGGGCACGGCCACCGGGACCACCGCCACGTCCCCGGACCCCGTGGAGGCCACCCCGTGAGCAGCACCGGGCCCGACGGCGCCCCCGGCTGGGCGCTCGTCCGCTGGGCCGAGCCCGGCGACGGGGCGGACGTCTGGCGTCGCGCCCTGGCGGCGCGGCTCAGGGACGGCGGCGCGGACGACGGCGCGGGAGAGGCCTGGGCGCGGTGGCAGCGGCTGATCGAGCGGGCCGACGCCGGCACCCCCGTCGACGTCCTGCTCCCCGCCGCGGGCCGGTCGGTGGGCCGCGGCCCGCTCGTCCCGGGCGCGGACCCGCTGGGGCCCGAGGGCCTGCTCGGGACGGTCGACGACCTCGCCCGCGCCCTCCTCGTCGTCGACGCCGTCGCGGCGGGCCGGGCCAGCACCGGCGGGGTCACCGCGCTCCACGAGCGGGCCGACGCCACCGAGCGCCGCGGCCTGCTGCGCTCGGCCGCCGCGCTGCCGGCGGGCGCCGTCCCCGCCGCGCTCGTGGAGGACGCGCTGCGCGCCAACGACACCCGGCTCGTCGCCGCGGCCGTCGGACCGTGCGCCGACGTGCTCGCCGACGAGGTGTGGCGGCACGCCGTCCTCAAGTGCCTCTTCGTCGGCGTGCCGCTGTCCTGCGTCCACCGGCTCGCGGACCGGGCCGACGAGCGCCTCGCCGAGATGGTCGCGCGCTACGTCGCCGAGCGCGTCGCCGCCGGCCGGCCGGTGCCCGCCGACGTCCCGTCCGTGCTGCCCCCGGGCTCGCCCGCGCTCGCGCAGGCCGGCCTCGACGACGCCGCCGCCCGCGGCGCCCCCGACCGGCTGGCCGCCGCGGCCGCCGCCCGCGCGCTGCTCGGCGTCACGCCCCCCGCCCACCGCCCCCCCGCCCACCGTCCCAGCGACGAGGAGACCCGCCGATGAGGATCTTCGACCCGCACGTCCACATGACGTCGCGCACGACCGACGACTACGAGGCGATGGCGGCCGCCGGCGTCGCGGCGCTCGTCGAGCCGGCCTTCTGGCTCGGGCAGCCCCGCACGAACGTCGGCTCCTTCCTCGACTACTTCGACGGGCTGCTGGGCTGGGAGCGCTTCCGCGCCTCGCAGTTCGGCGTGGCGCACCACTGCACCATCGCGCTGAACCCCAAGGAGGCGGGCGACCCCCGGTGCACCCCGGTGCTGGACGAGCTGCCGCGCTACCTCGAGAAGGACGGGGTCGTGGCCGTCGGCGAGATCGGCTTCGACTCGATGACGGCCGCCGAGGAGGAGGCCTTCACGCGCCAGCTCGCGATGGCCGTCGAGCACGAGCTGCCCGCGATGGTCCACACGCCGCACCGCGACAAGGCGGCGGGCACCCGGCGCACGCTCGAGCTCGTCGAGGCCTCGGGGATCGCCGCGGACGCCGTCGTCGTCGACCACCTCAACGAGACGACCCTCGCCGACGTCGACGCGGCGGGCTGCTGGATGGGCTTCTCCGTCTACCCGGAGACGAAGATGGACGAGCACCGGATGGTGCGGATCCTCCTCGACCGCGGCCTCGACCGGGTGCTCGTCAACTCCGCCGCCGACTGGGGGCGCAGCGACCCGTTGAAGACCCGCGCGGTCGGCGAGGCGATGCTCGTCGCCGGCTTCACGGAGGACGACGTCGACCGCGTCCTGTGGCGCAACCCCGTCGCCTTCTTCGGCCGCAGCGGCCGCCTCCTGCTCGAGGACGTCCGCACCGAGCTGGGCGCCGAGCACGAGGGCAGCTCGGTGCTGCGGGGGCCGCGGTCGTGAGGGTCTCGCGCCCCGACGGCAGCACCGTCCACGTCGCCTACTGCACCAACGTCCACCCGGCCACGCAGCTCGACGGCATCGTGGAGCAGCTGCGGACGGTGGCCGTCCCCGTCGCCGAGCGCCTCGGGCTCCGGGCGGACGGCGAGCGCCTCGGCGTGGGGCTGTGGTTCCCCGCCGGCGCGGCCCGCGTGCTCGACGCCGACCTCGCCGCCGGGGCCCCCGCGGGCGGCCCCGTGCGGCGGCTGCGGGAGGAGCTGGACCGCCTCGGCCTCGAGGTGGTGACGCTCAACGCCTTCCCCTACGGCGACTTCCACGCACCGGTGGTCAAGCACGCCGTCTACTCCCCCGACTGGACGGAGCCCGCGCGCCTGGAGCACACCCTCGCGTGCGCCCGGGTCCTCGCCGCCCTGCTGCCCGACGACGTCGCCGGCGGCGCCGTCAGCACGCTGCCCCTCGCCTGGTACCGGCCGTGGGACGACGCCCGCCGCGCCGCCGCCGGTCGGGCCCTGGGGGCGCTGGCCCGCGGGCTCGGCGACCTCGAGCGCCGCAGCGGCCGCCGGGTGCGCGTCGGCCTCGAGCCCGAGCCGGGGTGCGTCTGGGAGGTCCTCGACGACGCCCTCGCCGGGCCGGACGCCCTCCCGGCGCTGCTCGCGGGGGGGCCGGACGACGAGCCGCCGCCCGCGGACGACGCCGGGCTCGTCGGGGTGTGCCTCGACACCTGCCACAGCGCCGTCGGCTTCGACGACCTCGACGACCTCGTCGGGCGCCTCACCGACCGCCCCGCCGGGCGGCCGCGGGTGCCGGTCGTCAAGCTGCAGGCGTCCGCGGCGCTGCACCTCGAGGACCCCGCCGACGACGGCGACCGCGCCGAGCTCGCCGCCTTCGACGAGCCGCGCTTCCTCCACCAGGTGCGCGAGCGGCGCGCCGACGGCTCGCTCGCGACCGCGGACGACCTGCCGCGCGCCCTGCGCGAGCCCGCCCACGGCGGGCTGCCGCGGCTCAGCCCCTGGCGCTGCCACGTCCACGCACCCCTGCACGCCGACTGGGAGGGCCCCGTGCGCCCCGTCACCGCACCGCTCACCTCCGCCCTGCACGGCCTCGTGCGCGACGCCCCGCCCGCCGTGCGGGTCGACGTCGTCGAGGTGGAGACCTACACCTGGTCCGTGCTGCCCGCGGCCCACCGCGAGCGCTCGGGCGGCACGGGCACGTCCGCCGCCGACCTCGTGGGCGGGATCGCCGCCGAGCTGGCGTGGACGCGCGACCGGCTGCAGGAGCCCCCCGCCCCCGCCTCCACCCGTGCCGGGGCCGGGGCCGACGCGGCGGGGGCGGGCGCGTGAGCCGGCGCCCGGTCCTCCTCCTCGACGTCGTCGGGCTGACGCCGCGCGCGCTGGCCGACATGCCGCGGCTGCGCCGTCTCGCCGGCTCCGGCGCGTCGGCGGCGGTCGACACGGTGCTGCCCGCCGTGACGTGCAGCGTGCAGGCGACCTTCCTCACCGGTGCGATGCCGGCCGAGCACGGCGTCGTCGGCAACGGCTGGTACTTCCGCGACCTCGGCGAGGTCCTCCTGTGGCGCCAGCACAACCGGCTCGTGCAGGCGGAGCCGGTGTGGGAGGCCGCTCGGCGGCAGGTGCCGGGCTTCCGCGCCGTCAACGTCTGCTGGTGGTACGCGATGGGCATGTCGACCGACGTCACGGTGACGCCCCGGCCCGTCTACCACGCCGACGGCCGCAAGAGCCCGGACGCCTACGTGCGGCCGCCCGAGCTGCACGACGAGCTGGTCGGCGCCCTCGGCGAGTTCCCGCTCTTCCAGTACTGGGGCCCGACGGCGTCGATCGGGTCGAGCGAGTGGATCGTCGGCGCCGCGCGGCGGCTGATGCCGGGCACCGACCTCACGATGGCGTACCTGCCGCACCTCGACTACGACCTCCAGCGGTACGGACCGGCCTCGCGGCAGGCCCGCCGCGCCGCCCGCCGGCTCGACGAGGCCCTGGCGCCGCTGCTCGACGACGCGGAGGCCGCCGGCGTGACGGTCGTCGCGCTCTCCGAGTACGGCATCACCCCGGCCGCCCGCCCGGTGGACGTCAACCGGGTGCTGCGCCGGGCCGGTCTGCTGGAGGTCCACACGCAGGACGGCATGGAGTACCTCGACCCGTGGACGTCGCGGGCCTTCGCCGTCGCCGACCACCAGGTGGCGCACGTCTACGTCCGCGACCCCGCGGACGTGCCCGCGGTCGGGCGCCTGCTCGGCGACCTCTCCGGCGTCGACGAGGTCCTCGACGCCGACGGCCGGCGCCGGCACGGCCTGGACCACGAGCGCGCCGGCGAGCTCGTGCTCGTTGCCGAGCCGGACGCCTGGTTCACCTACTACTACTGGCTCGACGACGAGCGGGCGCCCGACTTCGCCCGCGGCGTCGAGATCCACCGCAAGCCCGGCTACGACCCCGCCGAGCTCTTCTTCGACCCCGCCGACCGCACCGCGCGGCTGCGTGCCGGCCTCTCCCTGCTCCGCAAGAGGGTCGGGCTCCGGTACGCCATGTCGGTGGTGCCGCTCGACCCGTCGCCCGTCCGCGGCACGCACGGCCGCGTCCCCGCCGACACCCCGGGCGCGCGCGAGGACGGGCCGCTGCTCCTGTGCAGCGACCCGGACGTGCTGGGGTCGCGCGAGCGCGTCCACGCCACCGAGGTCAAGGCCCTCGTGCTGCGGGCGGCGGGCCTCGACGCCTGAGGCCGGCGCCGGGGAGCGGGCCGGGGCCCGCTCCGGCTCCCCGGCAGGGCGGTCAGCCCCCGAGCAGCGCCTCGACCACCTGCGCGACGCCGTCGTCCGCGCACGGGGGCGCCGTCGCCGCGGCGGCGGCGACCGCCTCGGGGTGACCGCCCGCCATGGCGTAGCCGCGGCCGGCCCAGCGGAGCATCTCGACGTCGTTGGGCATGTCGCCGAAGGCGACGACGTCCTCGCGGGAGACGCCGAGGGACGCCGCGTGGGCGGCGAGCGCCACCGCCTTGCTGACGCCGACGGCGCTCACCTCGATGAGCGGGCTCTCGGGGCTCGAGTGCGTGGGGTGCGCGAGGCCCCCGAGCTCCTCCCGCGCCACCGCGAGCAGGTCCTCCGACGTGCCGGCCTCGCGGCGGACGAGGAGCTTGAGGACGACGGGGTCGGGGTCGAGCAGCTCGGGCAGCTCGCCGACCTCGACCTCCCGGCCGCCGTCGAAGCGCACGAGGTAGCCGGGCTCGCGCCGGAAGCCGGCGAGCGTCTCGACCGCGACGGCGAGGCCGTCGAGCCGGCGCCGGAGGCGGGCCACCGCCTCGAGCGCGTCCGCGGGGGCGAGCCCGGTGGCGGACAGGACGCGGCGGCTGCCGGCGTCGTAGACGAGCGCGCCGTTGGCGCAGATGGCCGTGCCGGTGTGCCCGGTCTGCTCGGCCACCGGGTCCAGCCAGACGACGGGGCGTCCGGTGACGAAGACGACGTGGACGCCCGCCGCCCGGCAGGCCGAGATCATGGCGAGGGTCCGCGGCGAGGCCAGGCCGCCCGCGCCCAGCAGGGTCCCGTCGAGGTCGCTGGCGACCAGCCGGACCCGCCCGGTCGGCGCCGGTGCCGCACCCGTCACCGTCGCCACGGCCCGCATCCTGCCGTGGCCGGCCCGCGGGCGACCGCCCGGGTCGCCGCACCGCCCCCGCGACCCCAGGGTGGAGGCATGGCCGACACCACGCAGACCACGCAGAACACCTTCCGGGACCCCACGACCGCCTACCCCCAGCCCGAGCAGCCGCAGCAGGACCAGGCGGCGCCGGGCCTGGCCCGCGAGATGGGCCCGAAGCCCGACCACGGCGAGGACACCTACGTCGGCTACGGCCGCCTCACCGACCGCGTCGCCGTCGTCACGGGCGCCGACTCGGGCATCGGCCGCGCCGCCGCCATCGCCTACGCCCGCGAGGGCGCCGACGTCGTCCTGTCCTACCTGCCGTCCGAGGAGGAGGACGCGCAGGAGGTGGTGCGCCTCGTCGAGGCCGCCGGCCGGCGCGCCGTCGCCGTCCCGGGCGACCTGTCGCAGGAGGCGGCGAACACCGAGCTCGTCGAGCGCGCCGTCGCCGAGCTGGGCCGCATCGACGTCCTCACCGTCGTCGCGGGCAAGCAGACGGCGGTCGACGACATCGCCGACCTCACGACCGAGCAGTTCGACGAGACCTTCCGCACCAACGTGCACGCCCTGTTCTGGGTGACGAAGGCCGCTGTGCCGCACATGGAGCCGGGCTCCAGCATCATCACGACGTCGTCGGTGCAGGCCTACCAGCCCTCGCCGAACCTCCTCGACTACGCGCCGACGAAGGCCGCGATCAACGCCTACACGAAGGCGCTCGCGGGGCAGCTGGCGCCCAAGGGCATCCGCGTCAACGCCGTGGCGCCGGGGCCGTTTTGGACGCCGCTGCAGATCTCGGGCGGCCAGCCGCCGGAGGCGCGGCCGGAGTTCGGCGCGCAGACGCCGCTCGCGCGCGCCGGCCAGCCGGCCGAGCTCGCCGCGGCCTACGTGCACCTCGCGTGCCCCGAGTCGAGCTACACCACGGGCTCGACGTACTCGAGCACGGGCGGCATGCCCACGCCCTGACCTCCCACCCCGCACCACGACGCGCCGGTCGGCCCCTCGCGGGTCGGCCGGCGCTGTCGTTCCCGCACTCTGTCGACAGATCGACGCCCGGCCCGCTACCTCCCCGCACTCTGTCGACGAAACGCCCCTCAGGGGCGCCCTCTCGCGGCGATGTGTCGACGAAGTGCCCTGGGAAGCGCTCCTCACAGGGCGCTCTGACGACCAAGTGCCTTCGAGAGGGCCCTCAGCGAGGCGTCCTGACGACGATGTGCCACGAGGAGGGCCTCCGTACGGCGTTGTGATGACGACGTGCCCTCCCGAGACCAGGTCACCCCACGACGGCGCCGGCCTCGCCCCGCGCGAGGTCGCGGCCGTAGACGTCGAGCAGGCCGTTGGCGTCGCCGTCGACGAGCGGCAGCACCGTGCCGACGAGCACCCGGTCGGCGCCGAGGACGAGCACGCGGCCGTACTCCGCCGGCGTGACCGAGCCCGACGTCGAGGGCGCCACCGAGCCGTCGGCCCGCGAGGTGACGAGGCGCAGCTCTCCCGTCTCGAGGTCGCGGCGGTAGTGGTCGGTGCGGCGGTTGCCGTCCTCGGCCAGCAGGGGCGCCGCCGTCGCGACGAAGCCGTACCGCCCCGTGGGGTCGAGCCCGAGCTGGTGCTCCCAGGCCGCCGTCTGGCCGGTGCCGAGCGGCGCCAGCTCTTCCGTCACGAGGTCCTTGCGGTAGGCCAGCCCGGTCGACCACGACGTCGTCGGCGCCGCCGGCTTGGCCGCCGTGCTGAAGGCGACGTAGCGGCCGTCGTCGCTCACGGCGACGTCGCCCGTGTCGCGGAACACCGAGACCTCGACGGGCGTCGACCCGGCCCGCGGCGCGGTGGACGCCACGAGCAGCTCCCCCGTGACGAGGTCCTTGCGCACGAGGACGAGCGGGCGCCCCGAGGCCTGCGCGGGGAAGACGGCGTACCGGCCGTCGGGGGTCACCGCGAGCGCCGGGCCGGTGGCGCGCAGCGGCGTCTCCCCGCCGGTCGACGACGTCGACACGCGCCGCACCTGGCCCGTCGTCAGGTCCTTGGCGAAGACGTCGGCGACGCCGTTGCGGTCGTCGGCCACGAGGTCGGAGCGGGCGGACAGGAAGAGGACGGTCGAGCCGTCCGCCGTCATGGCCAGGCCCGGGCTCCGCGCGTAGACCGACGAGCCGGTCGGCAGGAGCACGCCGGCCGTCGAGGACGACGCGCCGCCGGCGGCCGGGGCGCTGACGAGCGCCCACTCCCCCGTCCGCAGGTCGAGGCGGTAGGCGTCCAGCAGGCTGTTGCGGTCCTCCGGCACCAGGCGCGCCGTCGTCGACAGCGCGAGGTAGCGCCCGTCCTCCGAGATCACGACGGCGCTCGCGTTGGTGCTGTCCGTCGTCGCCGAGCCCCACGAGGCCGGCAGGGGCGCCACGCGCCGGCTCGTGCCGCGGACCCGGTCGAGCAGGTGGAGCTCGGGGGCGGCGTTGGCGTCGCCCGCCTCGAGCCGGGCGGCGGTGCTGACGACGACCCAGCGGCCGTCGCGGGTGGCCGCGAGCCCGGCGCCCGTGGCGGTGCCCGAGCTCTCGGCCGGCGGGACGAGGGGCAGGTAGGGCGGCACGGAGGACGGGACGCGCACGCGCACGACCGCACTCGTCGGCGAGGCGCTGCCCGCCGCGTCGACGGCCACGACGACGACCTCGACCTCCGCGCCCTCCGCGAGCTCGGTGAGGAGGACCTCGGTCGCCCCCGGCACGAGGGCCACGAACTCGCCGTCGACGAGGACGCGGTGCTCCACGACGTCGTCCTCGAGGGGCGCGGCCCATGAGACGGCGACCTCCCCGGGCCGCTCGCCGGGGACGGCCACGACCCCCGACGGCGCGGACGGCGCGAGGTCGCGGGGCGTCGCGAGGACCGGCTCGTGCGCGGCGGAGACGTTGCCGGCGGCGTCGACGGCGAGGACGACCACCGAGCGCTCCACGCCGGGCTGGAGGTCCTCGAGGCGGGCGCGCGGCGGCGACCCGGCCGGCACGTCCGCGGCGACGACGCCGTCGAGCACGACGCGGTAGGCCACCGCGTCCGCCACGGGCGACCAGGTGACCTCGAGGGCCCGGTCGAGCTCAGCGACGGCGACGCCCTCGACGGCCGCGGGCGGGACGTCGTCGTGCGGGGTGACGGCGACGGGCGCGCTGGGCGTCGAGCGGTTGCCCGCGCGGTCGACCGCGACCACGCGGTAGGTCACCTCGACGTCGTCGGCGAGGTCGGAGAGCCGCACCGCGGTCGCGGGCGCGTCGACGCGGGCGACGACGACGCCGTCCGCGTCGAGCACCTCGTAGCCGGCGAGCGCGCGGTCGGTCACGGGCTCCCACGACAGCTCGGCGGAGCGGTCGCCGGGGCGGGCGACCACGCCGTCGACGGCGCCGGGCGGGGTGAGGTCGAGCGGGACGACCTCGACCGGCGGCGTGGAGGCGGCCGAGGCGTTGCCGTGCCCGTCGACCGCCACGAGGGCGTAGCGGTAGGTGCGCCCGACCTCGAGCCCCGTCGCCGTCCAGGACGTCGTGCCGGCCGGCAGCACCGCGACGACGACCCCGTCCTGCAGGACGCGCACGGCCGCGAGGTCGACGTCGGTCCCCGGGTCCCACGTCAGGGAGACGCTCTCGTCGCCCGCGACCCCGCGCAGCCCGGTGGGCACCGCCGGCGCGGTGAGGTCGGTCGGCGTCGCGGGCACCACGGGCGACGACGCCGCCGAGCGGTTGCCGGCCGCGTCGACGGCGACGAGGGAGTAGCGGTAGGTCCGGTCGTTGACGAGCCCCGTGTCGGTCCAGCTGGTCACCGCGGCGGGCAGGACGGTGACGCGGACGCCGTCGCGCAGCACCTCCACGGCCGTCCGGTCCGTGTCGGACGCCGCGTGCCAGGCCAGCGACACCTGGGCGTCGCCGCGGACGGCGACCAGCCCGGTCGGGACCGGCGGCGGCGCGTCGTCGACCGGCACGCCCGTCACGGCCCCCGAGCGCATGGACTCCAGGCCGTTCGTACCGCGCGCGCTGACGGCGACGGAGTACGAGCGGCCGTTGACGAGGCCGCTGAGGCGCGTCGTGGTCGTGCCCGCCGGCACCGTGGCGGCGAGGGTCCCGTCGAGGTAGACGCGATACTCGCGCAGCGTGCTGCCGGTCGTGACGGCGTCCCACCGGACGACGAGGGCCCTGTCCGTGGGGGTGAGGGCCACCCCCCGGGGCATGCCCGGGGGGAAGAGGACCTCGCCGAGCACGAGCTCGGTGGGCCCGAGCGCCACCGGGACCCCGGAGGGGCCCGGGGCGACGGAGCCGGCCGACGGCTCGGAGGAGCCACCGCCGGGCAGGAGCGCCACGAGCGCCGTGAACGCGGCCACGACGAGGGCGGCCCGCAGCGGTCGGGCAGCGGGCGGCGCGGGGCGGCGGGCGGGCGGCGCAGCGCGGCGGGCGGGGTCCACACCCGCTCGTCGTCCCCCCGGGCGGGGGGCAGGAGCCTGCGCGGACCGCGTCCCCCGGTCGGAGGAGGACCGCGGCCCCGCCCGGCTCAGCGCGGCAGCGTCGCGAGCACGGCGGCGGCGCCGTCCTCGAGCACCGAGCCGGTGACCTCGTCGGCCGCCTCGCGCACCTCGGCGGGCGCCTGGCCCATGGCGACGCCGCGGGCGGCCCAGCGGAGCATCTCGAGGTCGTTGCGCCCGTCGCCCATGGCGAGGGTGTGGGCGCGGTCGACGCCGAGGCGCTGGCGCACGACCTCCAGGGCGCTGGCCTTGCTCACGCCCTCGGGGGCGAGGTCGAGCCACGCCGTCCAGCCGACGGAGTAGTTGACGCCCTTCATGCCGAGGCGCGAGGTGATCTCGAGGAAGTCCTCGGGCGTGTGCTCGGGGCTGCGGACGACGACGCGGGACGCCGGCGCGTGCAGCAGCTCCTCGAAGGGCACCTGCGTGATGCGCCCCGTCAGCTCGTCCTCCGGGAAGCGCCCGGCCACCTTGAAGCCGACGCCGACGTCCTCGACGGCGAAGGCGGCCTCCGGCAGGTCCTGCACCAGCAGCCGCAGCACGGGCGCCGGGTCGAAGGTCACGACGTCGGTGAGCTCGTGGCCGCCGGGCAGCTCGGGGTCGACCGTGACGGTGACGGCCCCGTTGCTGCAGACCATCGGCGAGACGTAGGGCTTCGCGGCGGCGTCGCCCGTGCCCGTGAGCCCGAGCCAGCCGAGCACCGGGAAGGCGCTGTCGAGCGAGCGCCCCGTCGCGACGACGACGTGGTGGCCGGCGGCGACGACGTCCTGGACGGCGTCGCGCACGGCCGGCGACAGCACCTCGTCGTGGTCGACGAGGGTGCCGTCGACGTCCAGGGCCACGAGCCAGCGCATGCCGCGACAGTACGTCGGCGCCACCGCCCCCCGCGGGGGCCGTCCGGGTGGGGCGCCGGGGCCCGCCGAGCCGTCGCCGCCGAGCCACTCCCGCGCCACGCGCCCGTCGCCGGTCGGCCACCTGCGGGCGGTGGGGTCGCGCGCATGCCGACCCGCTCCCCCTCCCGCCGCCGCACCCTCGCCGCCCTCGCCTGCGGCGCCGCCGCCGGCCCGCTCCTCCTCGGGGTGCCGGCCGCCGCCGCCGCGCCCGACGCCGGCGCACCCCTCGGTCCCGTCGCCGCCGACGTCCGGGCCCCCGGCGCCGAGGTGCACCTGTCCGTGCTGGGCCGCTACTCCTCCGGCGCCTTCGCGCAGTCGGCCGCCGAGATCGTGGCGCACGACCCGGGCACGCACCGCGTGTTCGTCGTCAACGCGCTGAACGGTCGGCTCGACGTGCTCGACGCCTCGGACCCGGCGGCGCCCGTGCTCGAGACGACCGTCGCCTTCGCGGCCGGCGAGGTGCCCAACTCGGTGGACGTGCGCGACGACGGCCTCGTCGCCGTCGCCGTCGAGGCGCCGCGGAAGACCGACCGGGGCCGCCTGGTGCTCCTCGACGGCCGCGCCGAGCAGCCGCGCCAGGTGGGGTCGGTGCGCGTCGGCGCCCTGCCCGACATGGTCACGTGGACGCCGGACGGGCGGACCGCGCTCGTCGCCAACGAGGGCGAGCCCGCGGCGCCGGGCGACGACGGGTTCGAGGACGCCCCGGAGCGGCCCGGCTACGCCGCCGACCCCGTGGGCTCGGTGAGCGTCGTCGACGTCGTCGCCCGCGGCGGCGACCTCGACCGGCTCCGCGTGCGCACCCGCACCGCCGGCTTCGAGCGGTTCGAGGGCCGCCGCGACGAGCTCGTGGCTGCGGGCCTGCGCCTGACCGGCCCGGACGCGGCGTCGCTCCGGCTCGCCCGCAACCTCGAGCCGGAGTACGTCACCGTGGCCGACGACGGCCGGACGGCCTGGGTCGCGCTGCAGGAGAACAACGCCCTCGCCCGTCTCGACGTCGTGCGCGGGCGGATCACCGACGTCCTCCCCCTCGAGCGCGTCGACCACTCCCGCGCCGGCCACGGCATCGACCCCTCCGACCGGGACGGCGTCGCCGACGTCCGCCCCGTGCCCGTCACGGGGCTGCAGATGCCCGACGGCATCGCCTCCTACACCGCCGCCGACGGCGAGACCTACGTGGTCACGGCGAACGAGGGCGACTCCCGGGCGTGGGGCGACGAGGACACCTGGCGCGAGACCGGCGGCTTCTCCGACGAGGCCCGCGCGAAGGACCTCGGCGAGGACGGCCTGCCGCCGCTGTGCGCGACGTCCCCCGCCGCGGGGCGCCTCGGCGACGCCGACCTCGGCCGCCTGACGATCTCCTGGCCCGACGGCCCGTCCGCCGACGGGTCCTGCGTCCAGGACCTCCACGCCTTCGGCTCGCGCTCGGTGTCGGTGCTCGACGCCGACGGCCGCACGATGTGGGACTCGGGCGACCAGCTGGAGCGCCTCGTGGCGGAGGCCCTGCCGGAGGGCTTCAACTCGGACCACGAGGAGGCGGACTTCGACGGCCGGAGCGACAACAAGGGGCCGGAGCCCGAGGGCGTCACGGTCGGGCGGGTGACGACGGCGTCGGGCAAGGAGCGCGTCTACGCCTTCGTCGGCCTCGAGCGGGTCGGCGGCGTCGTCGTCGGCGACGTGACCGATCCCCGCGACGTGCGCTTCGTGCAGTACCTCAACCCGCGCGACTTCACCGTGGACACGGAGGTCGACGACGACGACCAGCCGCCCGCCGGCTGGGAGGCCGCCGGCGACCTCGGCCCCGAGGGCCTGGCCTTCGTCGCCGCCGAGGACAGCCCGCTGCCCGGGGTGCCGCTGCTCGTCGTCGGCAACGAGGTCTCGGGCACGACGACGCTCCTGCGCCTCGACGTCGCGGGCTGAGGCGCGCGGCAGGCGCCGACGGCGGAGCCGTCCGACGACGACGACGGCGGAAGCCGTCCACGGACGACGACGGCTCCCGCTGGTCGGAGGTGGGGGCTGTCCGGAGTCGGGGGCTGCGCGGGGGCGGAGGGCGGCCCGGGCTCTGCCAGGATCGGCGCCTGTCCGACCCGCCGCCGGCGCCCCGACCCGCCGGCCGACCGCTGGAGCCGCCCGTGTCCTCCGCCGCCCTCCCCGCCGGCGCCCGCCCCGGCCTCGTCCTCGCCGACCTGCTGCCCGGCGCCCGCACCCGCGACGTCGCGCTCGTCGTCGGCGGCGTGCTCGGCATGGCGCTCATGGCCCAGGTGGCCGTGCCCGTGCCCGGCTCGCCCGTGCCGATCACCGGCCAGACCCTCGGGCTCGTGCTCGTCGCGGCCGCCCTCGGCCCCGTGCGCGCCGTGTCCGTCATGGGCGTCTACATCCTCGCCGCCCTCGTCGGCCTGCCCTTCTACTCCGAGGCGAGCGGCGGCTACGAGGCCGTCGTCGGCGCGACGGGCGGCTACGTCGTCGGCTTCGTGCCGGCGGCCTACCTCGTCGGGCTGGCGGCGCGCCACGGCGCGGACCGCCGCTTCCTGCGCGCGCTGCCGCTCTTCGTCGCCGGCCAGCTCGTCGTCTTCGCCGTCGGCGTGCCGTGGCTCGCGGTGACGACGGGGATGAGCGCCGCGGAGGCCGTCGCCGCGGGCTTCACGCCCTTCCTCCTCGGCGGCGCCGTCAAGGCCGCCGTCGCCGGCGCCGTCCTGCCGGGCCTGTGGAGGCTCGTCGGTCGTCGTTGACGCCCCTGCACGCGCGAGAGGCCGCCACCCCAGCTGGGGTGGCG
>NZ_JBBHZG010000007.1:0-9328 GCF_037482305.1 Pseudokineococcus sp. 5B2Z-1 | reverse complement strand
CCCCCCCCCCCCCCCCCCCCCCCCCCCCCCCCCCGCTGCCGCCTCGGCCGACGGCGGCAGCAGGTCGGCGAGCAGCGCCTCGACGCGGCGCCGGATCTCGTCGCGGATGGGCCGGACGGCCTCGAGGCCCTGGCCCGCCGGGTCCTCGAGGGCCCAGTCCTCGTAGCGCTTGCCCGGGAAGATCGGGCACGCGTCGCCGCACCCCATGGTGATGACGGCGTCGGAGGCCTGCACCGCCTCGGTGGTGAGGACCTTCGGCCGCTCGGCGGTGATGTCGATGCCGACCTCGGCCATGGCCTCCACGGCGGTCGTGTTGATCTGCTCGGCGGGCATCGAGCCGGCGGACCGGACCTCGACGGCACCGCCGGACAGGGCGGTCGTGAAGCCCGCCGCCATCTGGCTGCGGCCGGCGTTGTGGACGCAGACGTACAGGACGCTGGGGCGCTCGCTCATCGGGACTCCTCGGCTCGGGGCCGGCTGGTGGCTCGGGCGGGGGCGGTCGGGTCCCCGGGGAAGAAGCGCCGCCCCGCCCACAGGGCGACGTAGACGAGGGCGACGAGCACGGGCACCTCGATGAGAGGGCCGACGACGCCGGCGAGCGCCTGCCCCGAGGTGGCGCCGAAGGTGCCGATGGCCACGGCGATGGCGAGCTCGAAGTTGTTGCCGCTCGCGGTGAAGGCGAGCGTCGACGTCTTCGCGTAGCCCAGGCGCAGACGCATGCCCAGCAGGAACGACCCGGCGAACATCAGCACGAAGTAGGCGAGCAGCGGCAGGGCCACCCGCGCGACGTCGAGCGGGGCCGACGTCACGGCCTCCCCCTGCAAGGCGAAGAGCACGACGATCGTGAAGAGCAGCCCGTAGAGGGCCACCGGCCCGATCCGCGGCAGGAAGCGGCCCTCGTACCAGTCGCGCCCCTTCGCGCGCTCGCCCAGCGTCCGCGTGAGGAAGCCGGCGACGAGCGGGACGCCGAGGAAGACGAGCACCGAGACGACGATCGCCCCCACGGAGAACTCCGCGGACGCCGTCCCCAGGCCGAGCCAGCCCGGCAGGACCTGCAGGTAGAACCAGCCCAGGCCGGCGAAGGCGAGGACCTGGAAGACCGAGTTGATCGCGACGAGCACCGCGGCGGCCTCCCGGTCCCCGCACGACAGGTCGTTCCAGATGAGCACCATGGCGATGCACCGCGCCAGCCCCACGATGACGAGCCCGGTCCGGAGCTCCGGGGAGTCCGGCAGCATCAGCCAGGCCAGGGCGAACATCAGCGCGGGGCCGACGACCCAGTTGAGGACGAGCGACGCCACGAGCAGACGCCGGTCCCCGGTGACGCGGGCGGTCTCGGAGTACCGGACCTTCGCCAGCACCGGGTACATCATCAGCAGCAGGCCGACCGCGATCGGGAGGCTGACCTCGCCGACCGTCACCGCCTGGAGGGCGTCGCCGACGCCCGGCGCGAGCCGCCCCAGCAGCAGGCCGACGGCCATGGCGAGCACGATCCACACGGGCAGGAAGCGGTCGAGGACGGACAGGCGCGCGACGACCGGGGCGTCCGGCGGCGCAGGGCGGGCGGTCTCGGCGACGGCGTCGCTCACGGGCAGCTCCGGGGTCGGGCCGGGTGGCCGGCGGCGGGTCGACGCGGTCGCCCAGCAGGATCGACCGACGTCGATGCTGCCGGGCGGGGGCGACCGTCGTCAACATCGACACCCGTCGATGCCGCGGGCTAGCCTCCGGCGGTGAGCACGACCCCCGCGCCGGTCCGCGACGCCGCGACCTGCTGCGCCGCACCGCTGACGGCCGCGCCGCTGGACGCCGACGAGGCCGCCCGCCTGGCGCACGTCCTCAAGGCCCTCGCCGACCCCGCGCGCCTGCGGCTGCTCTCGCTCGTCGCCGCCGCCGACGGCGCCGAGGCCTGCGTCTGCGACCTCACCGGGCCCGTCGGGCTGAGCCAGCCGACGGTCAGCCACCACCTCAAGACGCTCGTCGACGCCGGCCTCCTGACGCGCGAGCGGCGCGGCTCCTGGGCCTTCTACGCGCTCGTGCCGGGCGCCCTCGACGCCGTCGCCGGCGCCCTGCAGCACCCCGGGCGCTGAGCGCGAGGTCGTCGCGGCGGGGTCCCCGCGAGCGGTCCGTCGGCGGGTCCGGTACCCGGAGCCACGTGTTCACCAGGTCGTCGCCCGGCGCCCGCCCGCTGCCCGCCCGACGTCCACCGCACGAGGACGACGCTGCCGTCGCACCCGCCCCGCCGCCGCGCGCCCCCCTGGTCCTGCGACGCCGACGGCCGGGCACCCAGCGCACAGCGGAGGACCCATGTCCGGATCGCACCACGGCGCCCACGGCCACTCGCACGGCGACCACGCCCACGACCACCCGCACGAGCACGGCCACACGCACGGCCACCCCCACACCCACGAGGCGACGCCGGTCGAGGGCGGCGTCCTCGGCGAGGCCGTCGACCTCACCGTCCCGGACGCCGAGCTGAGCCCGGCCGCGCTGAGCCGCCGCGGCGTCCTGCGCGGCGCCGGCCTGCTCGGCGCCGGCCTGTCCGCCGCCGGCGCGGTGGGTGCCGCGAGCCCGGCCGCCGCCGTCGGCCGTCCCGGCGGTGACCGCCCCGGCGCGCGCTACCAGTGGCTCGCCGGCGACCACCACATCCACACGCAGTACAGCCCCGACGCGATGTACCGGGTCAGCGACCAGGTGCGCGCCGCCAACCAGTACGGCCTGGACTGGATGGTCATCACCGACCACGGCGGCGAGACGCACGCCCGCATCGGCGTCGAGAAGACGAACCCGGACATCCGGGCGGCGCGGCGCTCCAACCCCGACGTCCTCGTCTTCCAGGGCCTGGAGTGGAACATCCCCTCGGCCGAGCACGGCACCGTCTTCGTCGCGCCGGGGCCGGACGAGGTCTCCGTCCTCCAGCAGTTCGAGCAGGGCTACGACGGCAGCGTCCAGGGCGCGAGCAGCAGCTCGCCGGCCAACGAGGCGCTCGCCGTCGCCGGGCTCACCTTCCTCGCCCAGCAGGTGCGCGAAGGGCGGACGCCGGACGCGCTCATGCTCGCCAACCACCCGGCGCGCAACGGCGTCGACTCCCCCCACGAGATCCGCGGCTGGCGCGACGCCCCGGGCCGCATCGCGATCGGCATGGAGGGCGCCCCCGGCCACCAGGCCGCCGGCATCCCCGCCGACGCGCTCGGCCCCGGCTCGGCGCGCGGCTACTACGGCAACTCCCCCAGCGCCAACAGCTTCGCCGGGTACCCGCTGGAGAGCTACCGCACGTGGGGCGGCTTCGACTGGATGACGTCGACGGTCGGCGGCCTGTGGGACAGCCTGCTCGCCGAGGGCCTGCCGTGGTGGGTCACGGCGAACTCCGACAGCCACTCCGTCTACGGCGACTGGTCGGTCAACCCCACCGGCAACGACCGGAGCGCGACGGGCCCCGACGGGCGCGTCTTCGAGGTCGACGGCCTCTACAGCGACCCGGTCTACGGCGGGCAGATCCAGACGGGCAGGGGCGACTTCTGGCCCGGCTTCTACAGCCGCACCCACGTCGGCGTCCCCCGCGCCGGCTACCGCCAGGTGATGGCGGCCATGCGTGACGGCCGGGTGTGGGTCGACCACGGCGGTCTCGTCGACGCCGTCGACGTGCGCGTGCGCGCCGTGACGGCGACGTCGCGGGAGTCGACGCTCGGCGGCTCGCTGCGGGTCCGGCAGGGCGACGACGTCGAGGTGACCATCACCGTGGCCCTGGCCTCCGGCCCGAACTGGGCGACCTTCCGGCCTGAGCTGGCACGGGTCGACGTCGTCCTCGGCCAGGTGACCGGGGCGGTCACGGACCGCGACGTCTTCACGACGCCGAGCACGCGCGTCGTCCAGTCCTTCGACACCACCGGCGTGCGCGCGCAGGGCGGCACGGCGTCGTTCACCTACACGGTGCGCGACGTCGGCGGCCCCTTCTACGTCCGCTTCCGCGGCACCGACGGCAAGCGCTCGCAGGTCGGGATCTACGGCGCGGCCGTGGACCCGCAGGGCCCGGCGCTCGACGTCGAGGGCGACGCGGACCCGTGGGAGGACCTGTGGTTCTACACGAACCCGGTCTTCGTGGTGCCCGAGGGCCGGCCGCGCGGGCGCCGGTGACGACGACCAGCACGCGCCCGGCGTCCCCTGCTGCGGGGGCGCCGGGCGCTCGGCGGCCCCACGGAGCCGGCGCCGGCGGCACGGCGTGGCACGTCCTCGGCCTGCTGACGCCGCACCTGCGCCGACCGGCCGAGGTCGACCACGCGGCCGCGCTCGTCGAGGCGGTGCCCGGGCTGCCGGCGGGGACTCTCGTGGGCAGCTCGCTCGTGCCCGCGTCGTCGGGCTCGCCGCAGCACCTGGGCCTCGTCATCCTCGCGACGTCGCCGCTGCCCGAGGAGGTCGCGGCCACCGTGGCGGCGGCCGCGGGCGCCGGCGGGGCCGGGACGCACGTGGCCGAGCGCGCGACCTCGGGCGTGGTCGACCGCGTCGCCGTCTTCCCGGGGCGCGAGCGCCTCGTCGGGGTGGTCGCGGCGCGCGACCTCCTGGCCATGAGCGCGGTGGAGGCGCTCGTCGGGCTCGGCGGCCTCGCCGTGCCGGCGGACGCCGTCGTCGACACCCGCGGCCACGTCCGCCCCCGGCTGGCGGACGGCCGGCTCGTCCTCGACGTCCAGCCCTCCCGCGGCGGCCGGTGGGTGCCGTTCGAGCCGCCCGTCCAGCACTCCTGCTGCAGCGCGCACTGACGGGCGGGGGCACGGGCCGAGAGCCCGGCCCGCTGTCGGTGGCCGGCCCTACGGTCAGCCGGCATGACGCCCTCGCGCCACGTCAGCGTCGGGATCGCCGCACCCGCGGAGCGGGTCCACGCCTACGCCGTCGACCCGGCGCACCTCCCCGCGTGGGCGGCCGGCCTGGCCAGCAGCACCGTCGAGCGGGTGGACGGCGCCTGGGTCGCCGAGTCACCCATGGGGCGCGTGCGCATCGCCTTCGCCCCGCCCAACGAGCTCGGGGTGCTCGACCACGTCGTCAAGCTCCCCGACGGCGACGAGGTGCTCAACCCGGTGCGCGTGCTCCCCGACGGCGAGGGCTGCGAGGTCGTCTTCACCGTCCGGCACCGCGCCGGCATGGGCGAGGAGGACTTCGAGAGCGACTGCCGGGCCGTCCTCGCGGACCTCGAGAGGCTGCGGGACCTCATCGAGGGATGAGCGCACCGCTCGACCGCTGAGGACCGGCGCCACCGGCGGTCTGCACCCCGCCACCCCTGGCGACTGCCGCCCGCTGACCTTCCGGAGGACCCGTGTCGTACCAGGCCTACCTCGACGCCCTCGAGGCGAAGACCGGCAGGACCCCTCGCGAGCTGCTCGACCAGGCTCACGAGCGCGGGTTCGGGCCGACGAGCAGGGCCGCGGACGTCGTCGCGTGGCTGAGGGACGACTACGGCGTCGGCCGCGGCCACGCCATGGCCTTCTACGGCGTGCTCAAGAACGGCTCTTCCATCAGCGACGCGCACGTCGGCTCGACGGGGACGCACCGCGACGCGTCCACCGAGCTGCACCTCGACGGCGTCGCCGCCCGGGAGCCGAACAGCCGCTGACGCCGTCCCCGCGGGCGCAGGGCCGATGAGTGGCCCCGCCACCGCCGGTCTCTCCGGCATGACGCTGCTGCGCTACTGGATCAACGCCTCGCTCGACGGCTTCATCGCCGACGCCGACGGCAGGTTCGACTGGAGCGAGCCGGACGCCGAGGTCCACGCCTTCTGCAACGAGCAGGAGCGCTCGATCGGCACCCACCTGTACGGGCGCCGGCTCTACGAGACGATGAGCTACTGGGAGACCGCCCACGAGCAGCCCGACCAGACCCCGGTGGAGGACGAGTACGGGCGCATCTGGCGTGCCGCCGACAAGGTCGTCTTCTCCCGCACGCTCACCGAGGTGGGCACCGCGCGGACCGAGCTCGTGCGCGACTTCGACGCGAGCGACGTGGCGCGGCGCAAGGAGCGGGCCGACGGGGACATGAGCATCGGCGGCGCCGAGCTCGCCGCCGTCGCCCTGCGCGCGGGGCTCGTCGACGAGGTCGGCCTCGTCGTGCACCCGGTCGTCGTGGGCGGCGGGACGCCGGCTCTCGCACCCGGCCTGCGCCTGGACCTAACGCTCGACGAGGAGCGCCGCCTGCCGGGGGGCCTGGTCTTCCTCCGCTACCGGGTCCGGCACTGACCTGGCAGACCCGGTCCTGCCGTCGGCGTCGACGGCGCCGGGCTCAGGCCGCGAGGTCGTGGGCGTCGGCGTGGTCGGCGGCAGGGGTGGGGGCACCGGCGAGGTCGTCGGCCGCGCGGCGTCCCGCCAGCTCGGTCCGGTGCACCAGCGGCGCACCGCCGCGGCCCGCGTGGGGCGGGGCCACGACGTCGGCGGGCACGCCGCGCGCGAGCACGGGCGTGAGGGCGAGCAGGGCCACGAGCAGGACGGCGACGACGACGCACACGGTGGCGATCACGACAGCTCCTCGGGACGGGTCGCCGGTGGTCCGGCGACGTCCTGCAAGACTCCGCCTCCACGGCGGGCCGCGTCGTCGTGCCCGGGTCCGGTCCTCCCGGGCCTCGGACGTCAGACACCGGGTGGACGCCGTCCCCGCCTGGTCGGAGGGCGGCCCGGGGTCCACGCCGACCGGGCGACGGCGGACCGACCCCGCGCTGCTGATGAGGCGGTCCGCCCCGGGCGCGGGGCCGGGCGAGATGCGGGAGGTGCGCTGTGGACGAGATCGAGACGGTCGACGACGGCGACGCCCTGCCGGACGTGCAGGTCGTCGTCGCGCACCGGGCGCGCGCCACGCTGCGGGTCGGTGACGTCTTCCTCAAGGTCGACCCCGACCGCGCGGGCATCGACGCCGAGGTCGCCGCGATGGCCGCGGTCGCCGTCCCCACCCCTCGGGTCCTCTGGCGGCGGCACCCGGTGCTGGCGATCGAGCGCGTCCGCGGCGCGGCGCTGGCCACCTTCGGCCAGCCCTCGCCCGTCGGCCCCGCCTCGTGGGTCACGGCCGGGGCCGCCGTCCGGTCCGTGCACCGCACCCCGCTGCCGACCGGCGCCGCCGCCGCGCCGGCCGACGGGCTCGCGCGGCGCCTCGAGGAGGCCTGCGCGTGGTTCCTCGCCCACGACGTCGTCCCCGCCGACGTCGTCCGGCGGAACCGCGAGCTGGCGCTCCTGGCGCTGCGCCCGCGCACCCCCTGCTTCACGCACGGCGACCTGCAGCCCGACCACGTCTTCGTCGAGGACGACGTCGTCACCGGGGTCATCGACTGGTCCGGCGCCGGAGCCGGGGACCCGCTGCTCGACATCGCCGTCCTCACGCTCGGTCACCCCGAGCACCTGGACGACGTGGTCTCCGGCTACCGCGGGGACGTCGACCGCGACCTCGTCCGGGCGTGGTGGGCGTACCGCTGCCTCACGGCGGTCCCGTGGCTGGCCGAGCACGGGTTCGGCCCGCCCGGCGCCTACCCCGAGACGGCCGTCCTCCTCGCGGCCGCCCGCTGACCGGGCGCGGGAGCACGCGCGAACACCGACGCACCGTTGTCGCGAGGAGGTCCGAGGGTGGGCCCATGACCGAGAGCTCGAGCACCACCACGACCGCTTCCTCCGCCCAGGACTCGCTCGACCGGTGGCTGACCATGTGGAACGGCGACGCCGACATCGCCCTGCAGGTCTGCGCCGACGACTACCGCATCCACTTCGCCGTCACCGAGGCCGACGGGTCGACCCCCGCCGACGACATCCGCACCGCCGAGGACTTCCACCGGTACCTGCGCTGGTGGCACGCCGAGCACCCCGGCGTCGTCTTCTCCCGCGTCGCCGACGCGGTCGACGGCGAGCACGGGCGCCTGCTGTGGGACATGGAGGTGGCCGGCACGGTCGTCGGTGGGGTGGACGTGTTCGACTTCGACGCCGACGGCCGGGTCCGACGGGTGTGGTCCGTCGGCGGCCGGCGGAGCATGCGCAGCTGACCGGGCACCGCCCCCGTCGGCCCACCCCCGGTACACCTGGCGCATGAAGCGAGCCGAGCGGCAGTACGCCCTCGTCGACCTGCTCCGCGGAGCGCGTCGGCCGTGGTCGGCCGCTCGGCTCGCGGCCGAGTTCGGCGTCTCCTCGCGCACGATCGAGAGGGACGTCGCGTCGCTGCAGGTCGCCGGGGTCCCGATCTACGCCGACCACGGCGCTTCAGGCGGCTACTCGGTCCTGCGCGAGCACTCCCTGCCGCCGCTCGCCCTCACGGCCGAGGAGTCCCTGGCCGTCCTCGCCGGGCTCGCGCTCCTGGACTCCTCGCCGTACCGACGGGCCGCCCGCCGCGCGCACGACAAGGTCACCGCCGTCATGGACGAGCGGCACCACGCGCCCGTCCACGAGGTGCTCGGCAGGCTCCGGGTCATCGACGCCGTGGCCGCGACCGACGACGTCGTCCCGGTGGACCTGCTCTCCGACGTCGTGGCCGCGCGTCGCGTCGTGCGGCTCACCTACGTCGGCGAGGCCCCGGACGGGGGCCCGGACCCGACCGCCACGACCACCCGTGACGTCGAGACCATGGGCCTCCTGCGCGCCGGCGACGCCTGGCTCCTGGCGGGCTGGTGCCGCCTGCGCTCCGCGATCCGCGGCTTCCGCCTCGAGCGGATCACGCGGCTGGACGTCCTCGACGAGGTGCCGCCGCGCCGCGACCCCGCTCTCCTCGAGGCGGACCTCGCCCGGTGGCCGGTCCGGCGCCTCGACGACGTCCGCCCGCCGGCCGCGAGCCCACGGGCGCGACGGGCGTCGCCGCGGTCCGACGCGCCCCGCCGGTGAGCCCGACGCCTCGCGGGTGCCGCCTCCTCGCGCCGACTCCGACGTCGCACGCCGAGTCCGACGTCGTGCGTGTCCTGGCCGCCTCCGGACCTGCGCGTCGTCGGACCCGAGCTCGGACGTCGGACTCGGCGCGCCACCTGCGGGCTGGGAGCCTCAGCCCGGCGGCAGCGCGCGCGGGTCGAGCCCGAAGGGCAGCTCGAGGCGGTGGGCGCGCAGCAGCGCGGCGTCGGCGAGCAGGTCGCGCGTCGGGCCGTCGGCGACGACGCGGCCCTCGTCGAGGAGCACCGCGCGCGGGCACATCTGCAGGGCGAACGAGAGGTCGTGGGTGACGACGAGCTGCGTCGTCGCCAGGCCGGCGAGGACGTCGGCGAGCTCGCGTCGGCCCGCCGGGTCGAGGTTGGCCGTCGGCTCGTCGAGCACGAGCACCTCGGGGTCGGTGGCCAGCACGGTCGCGAGCGCCGCCCGGCGCCGCTGGCCCTGGGACAGGTGGTGCGGCGCGCGGT
>NZ_JBBHZG010000006.1:126206-181010 GCF_037482305.1 Pseudokineococcus sp. 5B2Z-1 | reverse complement strand
CCGCCGCGGCGGAGCTGGCGGTCGCGCTGGTGGTGCCGCTGCGGCGGGCGCAGGACCTGGTCGCCGAGGCCCTGGCGGTGACGACCCGGCTGCCGGTGACCCTGGCGGCGCTGGAGGCGGGGCGGATCGACCCGCAGCGCTCCCGCCTGGTCGCCGACGAGACCGTCGCCCTGTCCCCGGTGCACGCCGCGAAGGTCGACGCGGCCCTGGCCGGCGACCTGGGCCCCCTCACCCTCCCCNCTGGAGGCGGGGCGGATCGACCCGCAGCGCTCCCGCCTGGTCGCCGACGAGACCGTCGCCCTGTCCCCGGTGCACGCCGCGAAGGTCGACGCGGCCCTGGCCGGCGACCTGGGCCCCCTCACCCTCCCCGCGCTGCGGGCGCGGGTGCGTCACCTCGTCGCGACGACCGACCCCGAGGCGGTGCGCCGGCGGGTGCGGCGCGCGACCTGCGCCCGCGGGGTGCGCCTGCTCCCCGTCGAGGACGGCATGGCCCAGCTGGTCGCGACGGGCCCGGTGCTGGACCTCGCGTGCGTGTTCGAGCGGCTGACCACCACCGCCCGCGCCCGCGCCGGGGAGCACGGGCGCACCGACCCGCACGCCGCGACCACCGCCGGCCTGGACCCCCTCGCCCTGGGTGACGGTGCCACCGCGGGGCTGCCGGACCGGCGCGGGATCGACGCGCGCCGCTTCGACGCCCTCGTCGACCTCGCCACCACCACCGACCTCACCGCCACCGACCTGCCCGCCGGCGCTCACGCCGCTGCCGGTGCTGCCGCCCGCGCGGACGCGAACGCCAGTGCGGGGACGGCTCCGGCCTCGACGACGGGGGTGGCGCGGGCGCGCAGCCCTCACGGCCCGCAGGTCACCGTGGCCCTGACCAGCCTCCTCGGCCTGGACGACGACCCCGCCCAGCACCCCACCCTCGGACCCGTCCCGACCGTGGCCGTCGCCGAGCTCCTCGCCGCCGGGCACCGCTTCCGCCGCGCCCTGACCGCACCGGTCACCGGCTACCTCGTCGGCCTCGACGGCCACCTGATGACCCTCGACCCCACCACCACGGCCGCGCCGCTACCCGGTCTGTCGGGCAAGGGCCCCCGGAGCACACCCGCCCGACGGGGCCGCACGACGGCGATCACCGTGCGCGTCGACACCCCCGACGCCCTCGATGACCATGCGTCGTCGCTACGGGGAGTCACCGGCGTCGGCGCCGCCACCCACCGACCCCGCCGAGACCGCACCCGCACGCGCGGCCGCGGCCGCAGCCGCAGCCGCAGCCGCAGCCGCGGTCGCGCCTGCAGACGCGGTCGCGGCCGCGACGGCAGAGGCGCGGGCAGCCGGGGACTCGCCGCCGCTCCCGCCGCCGCCCTCCCCGTCCGGGCTGGTGACGGGCTTCTCGCCGACCTCGCGGCACACCTCGCTGCGCCGCGCCGCCCGATGCTCCGGCTGCTCCTACGCCGCCGCCACCGGCGGACCCGGCCCCTACACGCCCACCGAGGCCTGCGCTCGCTGGGTCCGCACCCGCTCACCCCGCTGCCAGGCCCCCGGCTGCCGCACGCCCGCCACCCGCTGCGACCTCGACCACCGCACCCCCCACGCCACCGGCGGACCGACCTGCCCCTGCAACCTCGACGTCCTCTGCCGCCGCCACCACCTCGCCGAGCACCACCACGGATGGACCGCCGTCCCGACCTCCGACGACCCCACCGACCCGTCCCTCACCTGGACCACCCCGCTCGGCCAGGTCGTCCACGTCCCCGCCCAGCCCCTCCTGCCCCGACCCGCACCCCGCACCACCGACGACGACACCCGGAAGCAGACGCCGGCCGACGACGCGGCCGCCGCCGCCCTCGAGGACCACCTCCTCGGCGGACCCCGCTACCCCACCCGCGACAGCGCCGCCCACGACCTCGAGCGCCTCCACGCCGAGCTCGCCCGCCAGCTGCACGAGCTCGACCGAGACGACGCGGGGCACGTCCAGCCAGGCGACGGTCGGTCCGTCGACGGCCGGGGAGGTCCCGCCGGCGTCTCGGACGCCCCCGCTGACGGCTCAGGAGGCGCCGCCGACGGGGCGGGCGGGAGCGGGGGCTGGGACGACGACGGCGCCCCGCCCTTCTGACCAGGGGCGCGGGGCCGCCCCGGGTGCTGGCCCGACCCGGGTACTGGGCGGCGCCCCGGGTGCTGGGCCGACTCGCGTGCTGGCCCGACCTGGGTGCTGGGCCGCCCCGGCGCCGGGCTGACCAGGCCTGCCGCCTCGGAGGGGCGCGACGAGGTCGGCGTCCGAGCCTGGGGTCAGACCTTGCGGAGCCGCACCCGCCGCACGGTGTGGTCGGCGTCCTTGGTGAGGACGAGCGAAGCGCGCCCGCGCGTCGGGAGCACGTTCTCGACGAGGTTCGGCTCGTTGACGGCGCCCCAGATCTCCAGGGCGAGGGCCTCCGCCTGCTCGTCGGAGAGCCCGGCGAAGCGGCGGAAGTAGGACTCGGGCCGGCTGAAGGCCGTCTCCCGCAGACGCAGGAAGCGCTGGACGTACCAGCTGCGGACGTCGGTGGTGCGGGCGTCGACGTAGATGGTGAAGTCGAAGAAGTCGCTGACGGCGAGCCCCTGCCGGCCGTCGGCGCGGGGCCGGGCCGGCTGCAGGACGTTGAGCCCCTCGACGAGGAGCACGTCCGGCCGGCGGACGACGACCTCGGCGCCGGGCACGATGTCGTAGACGAGGTGGCTGTAGAGCGGGGCCCGGACCTCCTCCGCCCCCGACTTCACGGCCTGGACGAAGCGCAGGAGCGCCCGCCGGTCGTAGGACTCCGGGAAGCCCTTGCGCTGCAAGAGCCCTCGCCGCTCGAGCTCGGCGTTGGGGTGCAGGAAGCCGTCGGTGGTGACGAGCTCGACGCGCGGGGTCCCCGGCCACCGGGCGAGGAGCTCGCGCAGGACGCGCGCCGTCGTCGACTTCCCGACCGCCACCGAGCCGGCGACCCCCACGACGAAGGGCGTCGGGGCCGTGCGCTCGCCGAGGAACTCGGCCCGCGCCGCGTGCAGCGAGCGCGCCGCGCCCACGTACAGCTGCACGAGCCGCGAGAGCGGCAGGTAGACCTCCTCCACCTCGGCGAGGTCGATCGGCTCGCCGAGCCCCCGCAGGCTCTCGAGGTCCTCCTGCGTCAGCCGCAGGGGGGTGGCCGGCGCGAGGGCGCTCCAGGCGTCCCGGTCGAGCTCGACGTAGGGGGAGGAGTCGGCGGCCACGGGCGCCGATGGTGCCAGCCGGGGCCGGCGCTCCCCGCACGCGCACCGGTCACCCGGGTGCGTCGGGCGCCGGGGCGACGGGCGGTCGCACCTACGCTGGCGGCCATGTGCGGGATCGTGGGCTACGTCGGAGCGCCGGGCAGCGGGGGGGCGCTGGACGTCGTCGTCGACGGTCTCGCCCGGCTGGAGTACCGCGGCTACGACTCGGCGGGCGTCGCGCTGGCCGGGCCGGGCGGGCTCGCCACGCGCAAGAAGGCCGGCAAGCTGGCCAACCTCCGGGCCCTGCTCGAGGCCGCCCCGCTGGAGCCGGCGTCCACGGGCATCGGCCACACCCGGTGGGCCACCCACGGCGGTCCCACCGACGCCAACGCCCACCCCCACCTCGCGGGCAGCGGCGACGACGAGGTCGCCGTCATCCACAACGGCATCATCGAGAACTTCGCCGCGCTGCGCGCCGAGCTCGAGGCGAAGGGCGTCGAGCTGGCCTCCGAGACCGACACCGAGGTCGCCGCCCACGTCCTCGCCGGTCACGTCGCGGCCGTCCGCGGCGAAGGCCTCGACGGCGGGGACGCCCTCGCGGAGGCGCTGCGCCGCACGTGCCGCCGCCTCGAGGGGGCCTTCACCCTCCTCGCCGTCCGCTCCGGCGACCCGAGCACCGTCGTGGGCGCCCGACGGAGCTCCCCGCTCGTCGTCGGCCTCGGCGAGGGCGAGACCTTCCTCGGCTCCGACGTCGCCGCCTTCATCGGCCGCACGCGCGACGCCCTCGCCCTCGGGCAGGACGAGGTCGTCACCATCACGGCGGACGGGGCCACGATCACGACCTTCGACGGCGAGCCCGTCGAGGGCTCGCCCTTCCACGTCGACTGGGACGTGGAGGCCGCCGAGAAGGGCGGCTACCCGTCCTTCATGGCCAAGGAGATCGACGAGCAGCCCCGTGCGGTCGCCGACACCCTCCTCGGCCGCAGCGACGCCGAGGGCCGGCTCGTCCTCGACGAGGTCCGCATCCCGACCGAGGAGCTCGCCGCGGTCGACAAGGTCGTCGTCATCTCCTGCGGCACGTCCTCGTACGCGGGGCAGGTGGCCAAGTACGCCGTCGAGCACTGGTGCCGGATCCCCGTGGAGGTCGAGTACGCCCACGAGTTCCGCTACCGCGACCCCGTCGTGGACGAGCGGACCCTCGTCGTCTCCATCTCCCAGTCGGGCGAGACGATGGACACGCTCATGGCCGTGCGCCACGCCCGCGAGCTCGGTGCGCGCACGGTGTCGATCTGCAACACCAACGGCGCGACCATCCCGCGCGAGTCCGACGCCGTCCTCTACACGCACGCGGGCCCGGAGATCGCCGTCGCCTCGACGAAGGCCTTCCTCGCGCAGATCACGGCGTGCTACCTGCTCGGCCTCTACCTCGGCGCGCTGCGGGGCACGGCGTCGCCCGAGCTCGTCAAGGAGGTCCTGGAGGACCTCCACGCCATGCCCGCGAAGGTGCAGGAGGTCCTCGACGGGCTCGAGCGCGTCCGCGAGATCGCCCGCTTCATGGCCGACTCCCGGTCCGTCCTCTTCCTCGGGCGCCACGTCGGCTACCCGGTGGCGCTCGAGGGCGCCCTCAAGCTCAAGGAGCTGGCCTACATCCACGCCGAGGGCTTCGCCGCGGGAGAGCTCAAGCACGGCCCCATCGCGCTCATCGACGCCGGGCAGCCCGTCTTCGTCGTCGTCCCGCCGCCGAGCAGCCCGCACGGCCTCCACGGCAAGGTCGTCTCCAACATCCAGGAGATCCGGGCGCGCGGCGCCCGCACCCTCGTCATCGCCGAGGAGGGCGACGAGGGCGTCGTCCCCTTCGCGGAGGAGGTCATCCGCGTCCCGGCGTGCCCGCCGCTGCTCATGCCGCTGCTGACCGTCGTGCCGCTGCAGGTCTTCGCCGCCGAGCTGGCCGCGGCCAAGGGCCTCGACGTCGACCAGCCGCGCAACCTGGCCAAGTCCGTCACCGTCGAGTGAGCCGGTCGTGACGGCGGGCGGCCTCCCCCTCGGCGGTGCACCCGGCGCCGGACCGGGTGGCGGGGGCGTCGTCGGCGGCGGGGGTGTCGTGGGGGTGGGCGTCGACGTCGTCGGCGTCGAGCGCTTCACCGCGGTGATGGACCGCGGGGGGGCCGCGCTGCGCGCGCGCCTCTTCGACCCCGACGAGGCCGACCTGCCCGCGCGCTCGCTGGCCGCGCGCTTCGCCGCCAAGGAGGCCCTCGCCAAGGCCCTCGGCGCGCCGCCGGGGATGCGGTGGCGGGACGCGCGCGTGCACCGTGGCGAGCACGGCGCGCCGTGGGTGGAGATGCGCGGCACCGTCGCCGAGCGGGCGGCCGCCCTGGGGGTCGGGGCCGTGCACGTGTCCCTCTCCCACGACGCCGGCATCGCGACGGCCTTCGTCGTCGCCGAGCGCGTCCTCGGCGCCCCGCCGCGCCTCCCCTCGACGCCGGCGCCCTCGACGCCCGACGTCCCTCCGGGCCGCCCGGACCCGACGCGCGCCGACCCGACGCGCGCTCACCCGGCCCCCCCGGACCCGAGCCACCCGGACCCGACGCACCCGTCCTGAGCGGCGGGGCCCGGCGGCAGTGGGCCCTCGCCCCGCCCTCGCCCGCCCCCTCCTCACCCCTCCGCCGTCGACCCGCAGGAGCCCCGATGACCAGCGCCCACGACGTCGAGGCGGTCCGTGCCGCCGAGCAGGCGGCCGCCGCCGGCCTCCCCGGAGGGCTCGCGACCCTCGTCGAGCGCGCCTCCGCGGCGCTGGCCGGCGTCGTCGGCTCCGAGCTGCGCGCCGCGGCCGGGCGGGTCTACGGCTCCCGCGCGGTGCTCCTCGTCGGCTCGGGGACCAACGGCGGCGACGCGCTGCACGCGGGGGCCCTGCTGGCGCGCCGCGGCGCTTCCGTGACGGCGCTGCTCGCCGCGGACTCGTCCCATGAACCGCGCGCCCACGGGCCCGGCCTCGCCGCCCTGCGCGCCGCGGGCGGGCGCGTCGTCGAGGACGGCGCGGGCGAGGCGGGCCTGGCCGCCGTCGCGGCGGCGGACGTCGTCGTCGACGGCCTGCTCGGCGTCGGCGGCCGTCCCGGCCTGCGCGGGGCCGCGGCGGCGCTCGCGGGAGCGGCGGCCCGCTCCTCCGCGCGCGTCGTCGCGGTCGACGTGCCCAGCGGCGTCGACGTCACCACCGGCGCCCTGCCGCCCGCGCCGACGTCCGCGTCCGCGTCCGCGCCCGCGTCCGGGTCTGGGTCTGCGCCTGGGGATGGGTCTGCGTCTGGGGCTGCGACCGGGGGCGAGGGGAGCGGGACGGCCGCGGCGGTCCGCGCCGACGTCACCGTCACCTTCGGCACGGCCAAGCCCGCCCTCCTGCTGCCCCCGGCGTCGGCGCTCGCCGGGCGCGTCGTGGTGGTGCCGATCGGCCTCGGCGACCTGGGCGACCCGGTCGTCGAGCGCCTGGGGGCGCGCGAGCTCGCCGACCTCTGGCCGCGCCCGGACGGGGAGAGCGACAAGTACTCCCGCGGCGTGCTCGGCGTCGTCGCGGGCGGCGCCACCTTCACCGGCGCGGCGGTGCTCTCGACGGGCGCCGCCGTGCGCGCCGGCGCGGGCATGGTGCGCTACCTCGGCCCGACACCTCCGACCGACCTCGTGCGCGCCCGCTGGCCCGAGGTCGTGCCCGGTCCCGGCCGCGTGCAGGCCTGGCTGCTCGGCCCGGGCGTCGACCCCGACGACGAGGGCCAGGGCGAGCACGTCCGCGAGGCGCTCGCCCAGGACGTGCCGTGCGTCGTCGACGCCGGTGCGCTGCCCGCGCTCGTCACCGCCCTCGACGAGGGGGAGCGGGGGAGCGGGGGCACGCTCGTCGTCCCGCACGCCGGAGAGCTCGCCCGCCTCCTCGGCCTCCTGGGGCACGACTGCACCCGGGCGGACGTGCAGGAGCGCCCCCTCGAGCACGCCCGGCGCGCGGCGGACGCGTCCGGCGTCGTGGTGCTGCTCAAGGGCTCCACGACGCTCGTCGTCGACCCGGAGGGGGAGGGCGGGGGCCCGCGCCCGCCGGTGCGGGCGCAGGCCGACGGCACGCCGTGGCTCGCGACGGCCGGCAGCGGCGACGTGCTGGCGGGCGTCGTCGGCGCGCTCGCCGCGCTCGGGCTGGCGCCCCGCGACGCCGGGGCCGTCGGCGCCGCCGTCCACGGGCTCGCGGCGCACGCCGCGTCCGGGGGCGGCCCCCTGCACGCCGAGGCGGTGCTGCACGCGCTGCCCGAGGTCCTCACCGCGCTCCTCGTCGACGTGCCGCGGGGCTGAGGCCCAGGTGCCCGGCTCTCGGCGCCTGCTGGGGGCTGCCGGCCCCGGGTGCCTGCCGGGCGGGCGGGCCGCGCGGTGCGAGACTGGCCGGTGATGACGACCCCCGCTGCCGCTGCGACCGCGCCGGCCGACGACCTCGGCGACGCCCTGCCCGCGCGCGCGGTCGTCGACCTCGACGCCGTCGCCGCCAACGCGGACGTCCTGCGGGAGCGCGCCGCGGGGGCGGCCGTCATGGCCGTCGTCAAGGCCGACGGCTACGGGCACGGGATGGTGGCGTGCGCCCGCGCCGCCCTGGCCGGGGGCGCCACGTGGCTCGGCGTCGCCCACCTGGCGGAGGCCCTCGAGCTGCGCGCCGCCGGTGTCACCGCCCCCGTCCTCGCCTGGCTCGTCGTGCCCGGGCAGGACCTCGCGCCCGCGGTCGCGGCCGACGTCGACCTCTCGGCCTCGGCCGTCTGGGCGGTGGAGGCCGTCGTCGACGCGGCGCGCCGCACCGGGCGGACCGCGCGGGTCCACCTCAAGGTCGACACCGGGCTGTCCCGGGGCGGGGCGACGGCGCGGGACTGGCCCGACGTCGTGCGCGCCGCCGCGGCCGCCCAGGCCGAGGGCGCCCTCGAGGTCGTCGCCGTGTGGTCCCACCTGGCCTCCGCCGACGACGAGGCCTCCGACGCGCTGACGCTCGCGCAGGTGGATCGCCTCCACGACGCGGCCCGAGTGGCGGCGCGCCTCGGCGTCCGCCCCCCGCTGCGCCACCTCGCGGCGTCCTCGGGGCTGCTCGCCCACCCCGCCGCGCGCCTCGACCTCGTCCGCCCCGGCGTCGCCGTCTACGGCGTCTCGCCCGCCCCGGAGCGCTTCTCGTCCACCGACCTCGGGCTCGTGCCCGCGATGTCGCTGCGCGCGCGCCTCGCCCTGGTCAAGGAGGTCGGCCCGGGCGAGGGCGTCTCCTACGGCCACCACCACGTGACGGCGGGCCGCACGCGCCTCGCGCTCGTGCCGCTCGGCTACGGCGACGGGCTGCCCCGCCACGCCAGCGGGCGGGGCCCGGTGGCCCTGCGCGGGCGCCGGTACGCCGTCGCGGGCCGCGTCTGCATGGACCAGGTCGTCCTCGACCTCGGCGACGACGCCGCCGCCCGGGCGGCCCGCGCCGGCGACGAGGTCGAGGTCTTCGGCACGGGCGCGGACGGCGGCCCCACCGCCCAGGACTGGGCTGACGCCGCCGGCACCATCGCCTACGAGGTCGTCACCCGCATCGGCGCCCGGGTGCCGCGGGTCCACGTGGGCACCGCCGGCGTCGTCGGGCGCGGGGGCCGCTCGTGAGCCCCCTCGGCCTGCCCGGCGCCGCCGGTGCGGCGGGAGGGCTGCGCCTGCTCGCCCTCGGGGCCGGCCTCGCGGCCGCGGGCGCCGGCGCCGCCCTCGGGCTCGGCGCCGAGCGCCTCGTCGTCGGGCGCCCCCTCCTGCCCCTGCCCGGCGCCCGGCCCCCGCGGCGCGAGGTGCCGCTCGGCTCGTTGAGCGGCCGCCCCCTCGTCGTCCGCGCCGGTGACGGCACCGAGCTGCACGTCGAGGTCGACGAGCTCCCCGAGGAGGAGCGCGCCGCCGCCGCCGCCGAGCACCGGCCCACCGTCGTCCTCAGCCACGGGTACGGGCTCAACCTCGACTTCTGGCACGTGCAGCGCCTCGCCCTGCGCGGCCGGTACCGGCTCGTCCTGTGGGACCAGCGCGGCCACGGGCGCTCCGAGCGCGGCCCCCGCGGCTCCGCGACGATCGACCAGGTCGGCGAGGACCTCGCCGACGTCCTCGCCGCCACCTGCCCCGAGGGGCCGCTCGTGCTGCTCGGGCACTCGATGGGCGGCATGGCCGTCATGGCGCTCGCCGCCCGGTCGCCCGAGCTCGTCGCGGAGCGCGTCGTCGGGACGGCGCTCGTCAGCACGAGCGCGGGCGGCATGTCCGCCAACGACTACGGGTTCGCGGCCCTCGCCCCGGCCCTGCGCCGCGTCGCGCCCACGGCGCTCGGGCTGCTGGCGCGGCGGTCCGGCCTCGTCGAGCGGACCCGCACCCTCGGCGGCGACCTCGAGACGCTGCTGGTGCGGCACTGGTCCTACGCCTCGGACGTGCCCCAGGACGTCGTCGACTTCACCGCGCAGATGATCGCCGGCACGAGCGTCGAGGTCATCGACGACTTCTTCCCCGCCTTCGACCGCCACGACAAGGCCGAGGCGCTCAGCGCGCTGGCCGGCGGGGAGGTGCTCGTCCTCGTCGGCGACCACGACCTGCTGACGCCGCCCTCCCACAGCGAGGAGATCGTCCGGCGGCTGCCCGGCGCCGAGCACGTCGTCGTCCGCGACGCCGGGCACCTCGTGCCGCTCGAGCACCCCGAGCTGGTGCAGGACGCCGTCGAGCACCTGCTGGCGCGCGCCGCCCGCGTCGTCGCGCACGACCGGGCGCAGCCGGCGGGCCTCGTGCCGCCGGCGGCGGAGGGCGCGTGAGCGAGGTCCGCGTCGAGCTGGGAACGGCGGAGGAGACGCGCGCCCTCGGCCGCCGGCTCGGCGCGCTCGTGCGCGGCGGCGACCTCCTCGTGCTCTCCGGCGACCTCGGGGCGGGCAAGACGACGCTCACCCAGGCGCTCGCCGAGGGCCTCGGCGTCCGGGGGCCCGTGACGTCGCCGACCTTCGTCATCGCCCGCGTCCACCCCTCGCTCGTCGGCGGTCCCGCGCTCGTCCACGTCGACGCCTACCGCCTCGGCGACGCCCTCGAGCTCGACGACCTCGACCTCGACGCCGACCTCGAGGCGTCCGTCGTCGTCGTCGAGTGGGGGCGCGGCCTCGTCGAGCACCTCGCCGGGGACCGGCTCGAGGTCGACCTGCACCGCGAGGACGCCGACGCGGCGGCCGGGGTCGACGGGGCCAGGGTCGACGGGGCCGGGGAGGTCGACGAGCACCGCACCGCCGTGCTGCGCGGGGTCGGGCCGCGCTGGGGCGCGCTCGCCGACCAGCTCAGCCACCGCTGAGCGGCCGGGCGGCCCACACGGTGCCCTGACGGTCGTCGTCCGTCAGCCGCCGGCGCGCCCGCGCCGCTCCAGCGCCGCGACGTCCCGCCCGAACGAGACGGCGAGCAGCGCCAGCGCCGCGGCGCACGCCGCCGCCGCCGGCGGCACGGGCACGACGGGCACGAGCGCGGTGACGAGCACCGCCGCCTGCGCGGCCGCCACGGCGCGGCGGAAGAGGCTGTAGGAGAGCGGCCGCCGCAGGCGGGGCCGCAGCCGCCCGGCGACGACGAACGCGTAGCGCATCAGGCCGACACCGAGGACCCACCACCCCACGACCGGGCCGAGCGCCACGGACAGCACGAGCAGCAGCGCGGCGTCGACCTCCATGTCGAGCCGGGCGCCCGCGGCGGTGGCCGTCCCCGTGCGGCGGGCGACCGCGCCGTCGACGGCGTCGAGCAGCACCGCCGGGGCGGCCAGCGCCAGCAGCCACCACGACCGCGGCGGCAGGTCGCCGAGCAGCGCCAGGACGACGACGGTCGCGCTCCCGCCGACGAGGACGGTGCGGCCGAGGGTGACCCGGTCCGCCGGCCCGCTCCAGCGGTCGTGCCGCGAGCCGACCGCCACCGCCGCGGCGCCCACCAGGCCCACGCCCGCCAGCACGGCGAGGTGGGCGCTCGCGGCCATGCCGCCGAGCACCACGAGCCCGGTGCACAGCACGACCGAGACCGCCGCGGCCAGGGCGCCGTCGCGCACCGCGGTCGCCGGGGCGCCGCCCCGTCCGCGAGGGTCGTCGCGCCGTGCCGTCCCGCGGCCCTGGGCGCCGGGGGAGCTCCCGCGTAGGGTCACCGCACCATGGTCACGTCCGGTCACGCCCCGGCGCCAGACCCCGGCCGGGCCGGGGCGGCACCACCCTCCGTGCCCGCCGCCGGTGAGGCGCCGGCCCGGGCGGGCGGGCGCGCGACCGGGCCGCCGTCCGCGTCCCCGCCGCCCGGTGCGCGGGGTGTCGCGACGGCGTACTGGACCACCGGCCCGGGCGCGGGCGAGCTCCGCAGCGAGCCGCTGCGCGCCCCGGGCGACGGCGAGGCGCTCGTGGAGACGCTGCACACGGGCGTCAGCCGGGGCAGCGAGCTGCTCGTCCACCGCGGCGGGGTGCCCGCGCGGGTGGCGGACCTCATGCGTGCGCCGTTCGGCGTCGGCGACCTGCGGGCACCGACGCCCGAGGCGCCCGTCAAGTACGGGTACCTCGCCGTCGGCGTCGTCGCCGAGGGGCCGCCGGACCTGCTGGGGCGCACCGTCTTCTGCCTCCACCCGCACCAGGACCGCTTCGTGGTGCCGGCCGCCGCGCTCGTGCCGGTGCCGGGCGGCGTCCCTGCCCGCCGCGCCGTCCTCGCCGGTGCGGTCGAGACCGCCCTCAACGCCCTCTGGGACGCCGCCCCGCGCCTCGGGGACCGCGTCGCCGTCGTCGGCGCCGGGATGATCGGCTGCTCGGTGGCGGCGCTGCTGCGCTCCTTCCCCCTCGGGCGGCTGCAGGTGCTCGAGCCCGACCCCGCGCGCGCCGCGGTGGCCGCCTCGCTCGGCGTCGAGGTCGTCGCGCCCGCGGACGCCGCCGACGGCTGCGACCTCGTCGTGCACTGCTCGGCCACCGGCGCCGGGCTGTCGCGCGGCCTCGAGCTGCTCGGCGACGAGGGCGAGCTCGTGGAGCTCTCCTGGTACGGCGACCGGGACGTCTCCGTCGCCCTCGGCGCCGACTTCCACGCCCGCCGCCTCGTCGTCCGCGCCAGCCAGGTCGGCGCCGTCTCGGCGTCCCGCCGCGCGCGCCGCACCACCCGCGAGCGGCTGGCGCTGGCCCTCGAGCTGCTGCGCGACGACGCGCTCGACGCCCTCGTGCCGGTCTCGGTGCCGCTCGCGGACCTGCCGGCCGCCCTCGTCGCCCTGGCGACCGGGGAGCTGGACGCGCCGTGCCTCGTCGTCGACCACCCCCTCGCCGACCCGGAGGACCGACCGGCATGACCCCGCCCCCGCAGAGCCCCGGGACGACGTTCTCGGTCGTCGTCGAGGACCACGTGATGGTCGCCCACTCCCTGCCGCACCCGGCCTTCGGCCCGGCGCAGGGCAAGCACGGCGCGACGTACGACGTCGCCGCCACCTTCTGGCGCGACGGGCTCGACGCCACCGGCGTCGTCCTCGACATCGGGGCCGCGACGGCGGCGCTGCGCGCCGTCCTCGCCGACCTCGACTACCGCGACCTCGACGAGCACCCGGCCTTCGCGGGCCTCCTCACGACCACCGAGGTGGTGGCCCGCCACGTCGCCGAGGCGCTCCTGGCGGCGCCGGCCCTGGCGCCGCACGTCGAGGACCTCCTGCGGCTCGACGTCGTCCTGCGCGAGACGCCCCGGGCGGCCGCGGGCGTCAGCGTCGACCTCGTGGCCCGGCGCGCCGGGGGAGCGGCGTGACGGGCCTGCGGCTCGTCGCCCCCGCTCCCGCACCCGGGGGCGGCGCGGGACGCGGAGCCGCGGCCGAGAGCGGCGGCAGCGCCTACGACCGCCGGCTCGTCGACGCCCTCGGCGACCTCGGCGTCGACGCGCGCCTCGTCCCGGTGCCGGGGGACTGGCCCGAGGGCGGCGCGGAGGACCGCGAGCGCCTCCTCGCGGCGGTGCTCGACGCCTCGGCGGAGAGCGTCGTCCTCGTCGACGGGCTCGTGGGCTCCGGCGCCCCCGACGTGCTCGAGCGGGCGCGGGACGCCGGGGTGCGCGCGCACCTGCTCGTGCACCTGCCCCTGCACGAGGAGACGGGCCTCGCGCCCGCCCGCGCCGAGCACCTCGCGGAGCTGGAGGCGCGGGCGCTCGCGGCCGTCGCCGGCGTCGTCGCGCCCAGCGCCTGGCTCGCCGCCCGCCTGCCGCGGGCGGCGGGCGGCGCCGCACCGCCCGTCGTCGTCGCCCGCCCGGGGACGGACCCCGCCACGCCCGCCGCCGGGTCGAGCCCGCCGTTCCTGCTCCACCTGGCGGCGGTGGTGCCGCGCAAGGCCCAGGACGTCGTCGTCGCCGCGCTGGCCCGCCTCACCGACCTCCCGTGGACCGCCGGGCTCGTCGGCGACGACCGGCGCGACCCGGCGTACACGGCCCGCGTGCAGGCCGCCGTCGAGGCGCACGGGCTGGCCGACCGGGTCGCCGTCACGGGGGCCGTGGGCGGCGCGGCCCTGGACGCGGTGCGGCACGCCGCCGACCTCCTCCTCCTGCCCAGCCGGGCCGAGCCCTGGGGCATGGCCGTCGCGGAGGGGCTGGCCCGCGGCGTGCCGGCCGTCGTCGCCGCGGGCACGGGCGCCGCCGAGGTGCTGGGCGTCGGCGAGGGGGGCGTCGGCGAGGGGGACGCCCGCGAGGGGGGCGCCGAGGAGGACGCGGACCTGCCCGGCGCCCTCGTCCCGGCGGGCGACGCCGTCGCCCTCGAGCACGCCCTGCGGCGCCTGCTCACCGGAGCCGACGACCCGGCGGGACCTCTGGGGCGCGCCCGCGCGGCGGCTCGTCGACGCGGGGCCGAGCTGCCGGGCTGGGAGGCGACGGCCCGCGCCGTCGTCGACGGGCTGGGGCTGGCGCCGTGACGAGCGACGACGACGACGACGACGGCGACGGCGCGAGCGACGACGACGTCCCGCACGGCGACGACGTCGCGGCGGGCGGCGCGCCGCTCGAGCGGCCCGTGCCCGCGGACTGGCTGGCGCTGCGGGAACCCGCGGACGCCCGCGCGCGCGACGAGGCCGCCGAGGCGCTGCTCGGACCGCTCGCCGAGGCGCTGACAGGATCCCTCGCCGCGGCGCCGGCCGAGCGCGCCGGACCGGAGGGCGCCGGCCGTGACGGCGGGGCGGAGGCGGGCCGGGCGCCGGGCGCGGGCGGGCCGCACGTGCTCGACGTCGGGGCGGGCACCGGCGCGGGCGCCCGCTGGCTCGCGTCCCGCCTGCGCGCACGCCTGGGCCGGGGCGCGCGGTGGACGCTCCTCGACCACGACGCGGACCTCCTCGCGCGCGCGGGCGCCGCGCCGGGCGCGACCGGCCACGGGGCGCGCCGCGTGCTGGGCGACCTGCACCGCGCCGCCGACCTCCTGCGCGGGACGGGCGCGCCGGGCGAGGGCGCGACCGACGGCGCCGGACGGCCGGACCTCGTCACGGCGACGGCGCTGCTGGACCTCCTGCGCCCCGTCGAGGTCGAGGTGCTCGCGGGAGCGGTCGTCGACGCCGGCGTCCCGCTGCTCGTGGCGCTGACCGTCACCGGCGAGGTGCAGCTCGACCCCCCGGACCCGCTGGACGCCGAGCTGGCCGCGGCCTTCGACGCGCACCAGCGCCGGGGCGGGCGCCTCGGCCCGGACGCCGTCGCGCCCGTCGTCGAGCGGCTGCGGTCCGCGGGCCTGGAGGTCCTCACCGCGTCCTCGCCGTGGCGCCTCGGGACGGCTTCGCCGTCGGGCGGCGGCGGCGACGCCGACCTGCTCGCCGCCTGGGCGCGCGGGCGGGCCGAGGCCGCCGTCGAGCACGACGGCGCCCTCGCCGCCCCGGCGGCGCGGTGGTCGCGCGCCCGGGAGGAGCAGGCGCGCGCGGGCGCGCTCGGCGCCGTCGTCGGCCACGTGGACCTCCTCGCGCTGCCCGGCGCCGCGCGCGGCGGCTGACGTGGCGGCCGCGCCCGGGTCCTCCCCGCGCGACCGACCGGTCGGCGTCCCCCCGGGCGTTCCCGGGGGAGGAGCCGTCCGCCGTCCGCACGGCCGCCCGGTGCTCCGGGCGCTCGCGCGGCCGGCGCTCCGGGCGCTCGCACGGGTCGTGCTCGGCGCCGCCCTCCTCGTGGCGGTCCTGCTCGTCGTCGGCCGCGAGCCCGCCGCGGACGCCGCCGGCGTGCTGCGGCCACCGCTCGTGCTGGCCGCGCTCGCCCTGGGCCTCGCCGCCACGACGGCGCAGGCCCTGCGCTGGCGCGCCGTGGTCCGCGCCTTCCCCGGCGCGGCCGTCCTGGCGCGCCGCCGCGCGGTCGCCGAGTACCTCCGGGCGCAGGCGCTCGACGTCCTCGTGCCGGGCGGCGTCGCCGGCAGCGCCGCCCGCGCGGTGCGCGGGCGCGGGGGCGGTCCCGGGGGGACGCGGGCCAGCGCCGCGGCCGTCGTCAGCGAGCGGGCGGTCGGCGTCGGGGTGCTCCTGGCCGCGGGCGCCGCGGTGCTGGCGACCCGGGACGCCGCCGCCGCGGTCCTGGCCGCCGTCGTCGCCGTCGTGGCCCTCGCCGTCGCCGCGCCGGCGCTGCGACGGCTGGGCCCGCGCGCCGGGACGGCCGTCGTTGGGTGGTCCGTGCTGGGCCTGGCCCCGCTGCTGCTGCTGTTCGTCCTCGCCGCGGACGAGGTGCTGCCGCACCTGCGGCCGGGGGCGCTGCTCCTGCTCGCCACCGCGGCGCTCGCCGGCATGGCCGTGCCCGCGGGCGTCGGCGGCTTCGGCCCGCGGGAGGCGGCGACGGCGTCGGCGGCCGCGCTCGCCGGCCTGCCCGCCGCCGACGGCGCGACGGCGGCCCTCGCCTACGGCCTCCTCGTCCTCGTCGCGGCCGCGCCCGGCGCCGTCCTCCTCGGCGTGGACGTCGTCACCGCCGGGCGTGCGACCCGCGGACGCCCGGAGCCGTCCCCGGGTCCTCAGCAGTCCCGGGGCCCTGAGGCGTCGTCGGGGGCCGGGCCGGCCTAGGCGTCCCGGGCCGGGGGCGTCGGGCCGGACCGCACCGCCGCCAGGTCGAGCTCGAGGCAGGAGTCCTCGCCCAGCGCGTAGCGGCGGGCGGGCGGGCGCAGGGCGTCCGCGAGCCGGTCCGCGCCGGCGAAGCGCAGCCCCGGCACGCCGTCGCCCACGAGCAGGGGCGCCGTCGTCACGAGGAGGCGGTCGAGGACGCCCGCGGCGAGGAACGCGGACACCGTGCGTCCTCCGCCCTCGACGAGGACGCGGCCCAGGCCGCGGGAGGCGAGGGCCGCCAGCACCGCCGCGGGGGCGAAGGCGCCGCCCGGGGCGGGCAGGCGGACCACCTCCACGTGCGGGCGCAGCGCCGACGCGTCGGCGCCCCCGGCGGGCGGGGTCGCGGGGGGATGGTGCGCGGGGGGCCGGTGCGCGGGGGGCCGGTGCGAGGGGGGCCGGGACGGGGCCTCGCCGGGCTGGAGGTCCTCGGCGACGCACCACAGGACGGGCGGCCCCTCCGCGAGCAGGCGGGCCGTGCGCGGCACGCGGGCCCGCGGGTCGAGGAGGACGCGCACGGGCGAGGGCCCCCTGACGCTCCGGACGGTGAGCCGGCAGTCGTCGGCCGCCACGGTCGAGGCGCCCACGACGACGGCGTCGACGAGCGCCCGCAGCCGGTGCAGGTGGCGCCGGTCCTCCTCCCCGGTGACGTGCCGGGCGTCCCCGGTGCGCGCCGCGACGAAGCCGTCGAGGCTCTGCCCGAGCTGGGCCAGCACCAGCCGCGGGCCGGCCGCGACGAGCGGGCCGTAGCGCGCCAGCAGCTCGGCGTCCTCCCCGCCGCGGGCGACCTCCGCGGGAGGCACGCGGCCGTCCAGCAGGGCGCGCCACACGGTCCCGTCGTCGTCCTCGTCGGGCGCGGGCGCGGCGTCGTCCTCGTCGGGCACGGCGTCGCCGACGCGGGTCGTCGGGCGGGAGCTCTGGGCACCGGCGGTGGTCTCCACCGGCGTCGTCGCCTCGGGCACGGCCCGGACCCTAGCCGCCGAGCCCACCACCCCCTCGGCGCCGACGCCGCGTCCCTCGCGGTCGTCGCCGCGCCCGAGCCGGCGGTCCCCGGGCGCGAGGTCCGGTCCTCCCGGCCCGGCCACCTACCCTGGTGGGGTGCTGCTGGCCCTCGACACCTCCGCCGTCGCGAGCGCGGCGGTGCTGGCGGACGGGCGGGTGCTGGCGGCCCGCACCTCCGGCGACGCACGGCGGCACGCCGAGCTCCTCCAGCCGATGGTCGAGGAGGTCCTCGCCGAGGCCGGTGCGTCGCGGCGCGACCTCGCGGGCGTGGCCGTCGGCGTGGGGCCCGGCCCCTACACGGGGCTCCGCGTCGGCCTGGCCGCCGCCCAGGTGCTCGGTCTCGCCCTCGGCCTGCCCGTGCACGGCGTCCGCAGTCCCGACGCCCTGGCCCGGGCCTGCGCCGACGCCCTCGTCGCGGCCGGTCGCCCCCTGCCCGCGCGCTTCGGCGTCGCGACGGACGCCCGCCGCCGCGAGGTCCACTGGGCCGTCTACGAGACGACCGGCGGGGACGGGGAGCAGGGCGCCGGGAGGGGCGCGACGGCGCTGCGCCTCGTGGACGGCCCGGGCGTCGCCGCCGCGGCCGACGTCGCCGGGCGCGCCCCCGCCTGGGCGGGACGCGGCGTCCACCTCTACGGCGAGCACCTGCCGGCCCTGCCGGGGGTCGAGGACCTCCTCGACCCGGCGGCCGCGGCCCTCGGCCTCGTGGCCGCCGACGCGCTCGCCGGGCGCGGCCACCTCGGCCTCGTGCCCGTGGAGCCGCTCTACCTGCGCCGCCCCGACGCCGTCGCCACGGCCGACCGTCCGGCGCCGTCCCCGCGCCGTCCGCCGACCGCCGCCGGCGCGGTGCGGTGAGCCCGTCCACGGCGCCCGCCGCCGTCGACCTCGCCGCCGTCGCGCCCGAGTCGGGTGCCAGCGACCCGGTCCGCCTCGCGCGCCTGCGCTGGTGGGACGTCGCGGACGTCGCGGCCCTCGAGGCCGACCTCTTCGGGCCGACGGCCTGGAGCGCGGAGCTCTTCTGGTCCGAGCTGGCGGCCCCCGGCCGCGGCGCCTGGGTGGCCCGCACGGCCGACGGGGCGCTCGCCGGCTACGCGGTCGCGGCCGCCGCCGGCGCCGACGCGGACGTGCAGACCATCGCCACCGCCCCGTGGGCGCGCGGCCGCGGGCTCGGGGACGCCCTCCTCGCGGCGTGCGAGCAGCACGCGGCCGCCCTCGGCGCGACCGCGCTGCTGCTCGAGGTCGACGCCGGGAACGCCCCGGCGCGGCGCCTGTACGCCCGCCACGGCTTCGAGCAGCTGGCCCGGCGCCGCGACTACTACGGCCCCGGCGCCGACGCCCTCGTGCTGCGCCGCCGCACGACCCCGCCGCCCACCCCCTCCACCGACGAGCCCGACGCCGCCGACGACACCGATCCCGGAGCCCGCCCCGCATGAGCCCCGCCCTCCTCGACGCGGCCCCCGCCGTCCTGGCCGCCACGTCGGTCGACGACGCCGTCGGCGGTCTCACCGGTCTGTCCGGCGCGCTGGCGCGCTTCATCGCCGCCATCGGCGAGCCCGGCGTCTTCGTCGCGACCGTCCTCGAGACGGTCGTGCCCCCCGTGCCGAGCGAGGTCACCCTGCCGCTGGCCGGCTTCATCGCCGCGCAGGGCGGCATGGACCTCGTGCTCGCGCTGGCGGCCGCCACGCTCGGCTCCCTCGTCGGGGCCCTCGCGCTCTACGCCGCCGGCCGGGCGCTCGGCGAGCGGCGCGCCGTCGCCGTCATGGCGCGCATCCCCCTCGTCGACCGCGAGGAGGTCGAGCACGCCGTCGGCTGGTTCCACCGCCACGGCGGCGCGTCGGTGTTCTTCGGCCGCCTCGTGCCGGGCGTGCGCAGCCTCGTCTCCATCCCTGCGGGGACCACGCGCATGCCGCTGCTGCGCTTCTGCCTCCTCACGGCCGCGGGCTCCCTGCTCTGGAACGCCCTGCTCGTCGGCGGGGGGTACGCCCTCGGGTCGCAGTTCGAGCGCGTCGAGGAGTACGCCCAGTACCTCGACTACGCGTTCATCGCCGTGCTGGCCGTGCTCCTCGCCCTGTTCGTCCGCAGCCGCGTGCGGCGGGCCCGCGCCCGCGGCGACGTGAAGGAGGCCCTGTGAGCGGAGGGAGGACGGTGGGCGAGGAGGCTCCTGCGAGCGCCGAGGTCGTGGGGACCGCGTCCCGGGCCCGTCTGCTGCAGCCCGGCCGCCCACCGGCGCCCGGGGTGGAGCCGCTCGTCCTCGGGATCGAGACGTCCTGCGACGAGACGGGTGTCGGCCTCGTGCGCGGCACGACCCTGCTCGCCGACGCCGTCGCGAGCAGCGTCGAGGAGCACGCCCGCTTCGGCGGCGTCGTGCCCGAGGTCGCGAGCCGGGCGCACCTCGAGGCGATGGTCCCGACGCTCCGCCGCGCCTGCGAGGACGCCGGCGTCACGCTCGCCGACGTGGACGCCGTCGCGGTGACCGCCGGGCCCGGGCTCGCCGGCGCCCTCCTCGTCGGCGTCGGCGCCGCCAAGGCCCTCGCCTGGGCGCTCGACGTGCCGCTCTACGGCGTCAACCACCTCGACGCCCACGTCGCGGTGTGCGCCCTCGACGGCGGGCCGCTGCCGACGCCGTGCGGCGCGCTGCTCGTCTCCGGCGGGCACACCTCCCTGCTCCACGTCGTCGACGTCGCGAGCGACGTGCGCCTGCTCGGCGAGACGGTCGACGACGCGGCGGGGGAGGCCTTCGACAAGACCGCCCGCCTGCTGGGGCTGCCCTACCCGGGCGGGCCGGCCATCAGCGCCGCCGCGGCGGACGGGGACCCGCGGGCCGTCGCCTTCCCGCGGGGCCTGACGTCGGCCCGCGACCTCGAGCGCCACCGCTTCGACTTCTCCTTCTCCGGCCTCAAGACGGCCGTCGCCCGCTGGGTGCGGGCCTGCGAGGCGTCGGGCCGCCCGGTGCCGGTGGCCGACGTCGCGGCCTCCTTCCAGGAGGCCGTCTGCGACGTCCTCACCCGCAAGGCCGTCGACGCGTGCCGCGCGCACGGCCTCGAGACGCTCCTGCTGGGCGGCGGGGTGTCGGCCAACGGGCGGCTGCGCGAGCTGCTCGCCGAGCGGTGCGCGGAGGCCGGCGTCGCGCTGCGCGTGCCCCGGCTGCGGCTGTGCACCGACAACGGCGCGATGGTCGCCGCTCTCGGGGCGCAGGTCGTCGCGCGCGGGCTCCCGCCGTCGGGGCCGGGGCTGGGCGGGGACTCCTCGCTGCCGGTCGGGACGGTGCTCGTCGCGGGCTGAGCGCACCCGGGGGCCAGGCCCTCTCAGGCGGCGGGGCGGGGCAGCGCCCGGCACAGCAGCGCGCTCTGGCGCCCCGCGACCCGGGTGAGCACGACGACGGCCTCGTGCGGGCCCTCGAGCCGGCCGAGGCGGCGGCGCAGCTCCTCGGGCTCCACGGCGGTGCCGCGCTTCTTGACGACGAGGCGGCCGACGCCCCGCTCGCGCAGGCGCGCGCGCAGCGGCTTGAGGCCGAAGGGGAGCACCTCGTCGACGGCGTAGCCCGTCGCCGACGGCAGCTCGAGGTGCCGGTCGGCCGTGACGTAGGCGATCGAGGGGTCGACGAGCCGGCCGTCGAGGGCCGCCACGACGGCGCCGACGAGCCCGGCCCGCACGACGGCGCCGTCGGGCTCGTAGAGGTACCCGCCCACGGGGCCGACGGGCGGGGCGCCGCCGGCGAAGGGGTCGTGCGCGTCGTCGACGACGGCCGCGGCGCCGCCGCGGACGACGACGGCGCTGCGCCGCACGCCCGGGCGGGCCAGCGCCGGCGACCACAGCGCCGCCTCGACGACGTCGCCGTCGACCGACGTCCACTGGCACTCCCAGGGCGTCGCCGCGCCAGCGTCACCGACCGGGCCACCGAGAGGGCCGCCGCCCGGGCCGCCGACCGGACCGGGGACGAGGTCGTGGTCGATGCCCGGCGCCGTCTTCACCCCCACGGGCAGGCGCTGCGCCAGGTCGACGGCGAAGGACAGCGGCGGGCTCGCCCGCCGCGGGTCGAGGACCCGGCGCCCGCCGGCGTCGCGGCGCGCCGGGTCGAGCCAGGCGCCGTCGACGCCCGTGAGGTCGGTGGCCGCGACGTCCTCGCAGCGCACCTCGCTGCCGGGGAAGCGCCGCAGGTTCGCCGCCGCCACCGCGGCCGTGGGCTCGTCGCGGTCGACGGCGAGGACGTCGACGCCGAGCCCGGCCAGCGCCAGGGCGTCCCCGCCGAGGCCGCACCCGAGGTCCGCCACCCGGCCCAGCCCCGCGGCGGCGAAGCGGCGCGCGTGCCGGGCGGCCACCTCGAGCCGGGTGGCCTGCTCGAGACCGGCCGCCGTGAAGAGCATGTCGTCGGCGAAGGGCCCGAACTTGGCGCGCGCCCGGGCGCGCAGGCGGCTCTGGGTGAGGGCGCCCGCCACGAGCACGGGGTCGTGGCCGGCCGCGCGCAGCCGCTGCCCGAGCGCGAGGGCGCCCTCGTCGTCGTAGGGCGGCAGGGAGGCCAGCAGGGCCTGGCCGGCGGGGGAGAGCACCGCCGCGAGGCCGGCGACGGCGGGGTCGTCCACGGCGGCGATGGTGGCACGGGCGGCGACCTCGGGACCCGCCGCCGCGGCCGCCTCCCGGGAGCGGGTGCAGGGCTGGCACTCGGATTGACCGAGTGCTAACCCCGCCCTAGAGTCGCGGTCGGCGAGACGGCAGGACCGGCCGACCCCCGCGACGGCGGACGGCTCCAGCCCGCACCGCCTGCCCCCGTCACGTGAACCACCACGAAGGAGAGGTCCGCACAGTGTCGGTCTCCATCAAGCCGCTCGAGGACCGCATCGTCGTCAAGGCCGTCGAGGCCGAGCAGACGACCGCGTCGGGTCTGGTCATCCCGGACACCGCGAAGGAGAAGCCCCAGGAGGGCGAGGTCCTCGCGGTGGGCCCGGGCCGCGTCGACGACAACGGCCAGCGCGTGCCGGTCGACGTCAAGGTCGGCGAGAAGGTCATCTACTCCAAGTACGGCGGCACCGAGGTCAAGTACGGCGGTGAGGACCTGCTCATCCTCTCCGCGCGCGACGTCCTCGCCGTCGTCGGCTGACACCAGCCCCCGGCACGACGGCGCACCGCGGCCCCGCTCGGGCCGCGCGCCCGCACGACCGCCCCGGCGGACCGGTCCGCCGGTCCCCGGGGCGACGTGCGTCCGGGGCCCCGCACGACAGCCGACGGGCGACGGGCCCCGAGCGCGACCGCGCCGCACCGCACGACTCTCCCGCGGGCTCCAGCGCGAGCCCCGACCAGGACGGAGCACCATGGCCAAGACCCTGCAGTTCGACGACGAGGCCCGCCGCGCGCTCGAGCGCGGCGTCGACGCCCTCGCCGACGCCGTGAAGGTGACGCTCGGCCCCCGCGGCCGCAACGTCGTCATCGACAAGCAGTGGGGCGCACCCACCATCACCAACGACGGCGTGACGATCGCCCGCGAGGTGGAGCTCGAGGACCCGTACGAGAACCTCGGCGCCCAGCTCGCCAAGGAGGTCGCCACCAAGACCAACGACATCGCGGGCGACGGCACGACGACCGCGACCGTCCTCGCCCAGGCGCTCGTCCACGAGGGCCTGCGCAACGTCGCCGCCGGCGCCGCCCCGGGCGCCCTCAAGCGGGGCATGGACGCGGCCGTCACGGCCGTCGGCGACGCGCTGCGCGGCGCCGCCCGCGACGTCGAGGGCAAGGACGAGATCGCCCACGTCGCCGCGATCTCCAGCCAGGACCGCACCATCGGCGAGCTCATCGCCGAGGCGTTCGACAAGGTCGGCAAGGACGGCGTCATCACCGTCGAGGAGTCGACGACGGCGGCCATGGACCTCGAGTTCACCGAGGGCATGCAGCTCGACAAGGGCTACATCTCGCCGTACTTCGTCACGGACAACGAGCGCATGGAGGCCGTCCTCGAGGACGCCCACGTGCTCGTCCACACCGGCAAGATCAGCGCCGTGCAGGACCTCCTGCCGCTGCTGGAGAAGGTGCTGGAGACCTCCAAGCCGCTCTTCGTCGTGGCCGAGGACGTCGACGGCGAGGCCCTCTCGACCCTCGTCGTCAACAAGATCCGCGGCACCTTCACGGCCGCCGCGATCAAGGCTCCCGGCTTCGGCGACCGCCGCAAGGCGATGCTCGAGGACCTCGCCGTCCTCACCGGCGCCCAGGTCGTCACCCCCGACGTCGGCCTCAAGCTCGACCAGGTCGGCCTCGAGGTGCTCGGCACGGCCCGCCGCGTCGTCGTCACGAAGGACGACACGACGATCGTCGACGGCGGAGGCTCGCGCGAGGACATCGACGCGCGCGCCGGCCAGATCCGCTCCGAGATCGAGCGCACCGACTCCGACTGGGACCGCGAGAAGCTGCAGGAGCGGCTCGCCAAGCTCGGCGGCGGCGTCTGCGTCATCAAGGTCGGCGCGGCCACCGAGGTCGAGCTCAAGGAGAAGAAGCACCGCATCGAGGACGCCGTCTCGGCGACCCGCGCGGCCATCGAGGAGGGCATCGTCGCCGGCGGCGGCTCCGCCCTCGTCCAGGCGGCGTCCGTGCTCGAGGGCGACCTCGGCCGCACGGGCGACGAGGCCGTGGGCGTCGGCATCGTCCGGCGCGCCGTCGACCAGCCGCTGCGCTGGATCGCCGAGAACGCCGGCATGAACGGCTACGTCGTCGTCGACCGCGTCCGCACCCTCGGGGGCGGGCAGGGCCTCAACGCGGCGACGGGCGAGTACGAGGACCTCGTGCCCGCCGGCGTCATCGACCCGGTGAAGGTGACCCGCTCGGCGCTCGTCAACGCCGCGTCGATCGCCTCGATGGTCCTCACCACCGAGACGCTCGTCGTGGAGAAGAAGGAGCCCGTCGAGGAGGCCGTCGGGCACGGCCACGGACACGGCCACTGACCGGCTCGACGTGAGCAGCCGGCGCTGACGAGCGCCACCCCGTCCGCCCGCCGGCGGACGCACTGCGAGCGCGGCGCACGAGGGCCCCGGGCGATCCCGCCCGGGGCCCTCGTGCGTCTGCTGCCCGTGCGTCTGCCGCCCGTGGGTCCGCTGCCCGCGGGTCTGCCGCGGGGACACGGCGCTGCCGCCCCGCGTCGACAGCGTCCCCGGACGCGCGAGAGCGCCCCCGGACGCGCGAGAGCCCCGCACCCGGTGGGTGCGGGGCTCTCGTCGCGTCGCGCCGGGGGCCGGGCTGGGATCAGCTGGCGAGGGGCAGGACCCGCGTGGCGCCGCGGCGGCGCGCGTACTCGGCCTCGCGCTCGTCCTCGGTCATGCCGCCCCACACGCCGTAGGGCTCGCGGACGGCGAGGGCGTGCTCCTTGCACTGCTGCACCACGGGGCAGGCGGCGCAGATCGCCTTGGCGGCGTTGTCGCGGTTGCGGCGGCTCGGGCCGCGCTCGCCCTCGGGGTGGAAGAAGAGGGTGTCGTCCGCCTCGCGGCACGCGCCCTGCATCTGCCACTCCCAGAGGTCGGCGACGGGGCCGGGGAGGCGCGAGATCTCAGCCATGGGAGCTCCTGGGGTGTCGTGCCCCCGAGGGGGCTGCCGTGGTGGCTCCGTGCTGGGCCGACCGTGGCGCGATGTCGATGGCGTGGACGCTACAACCGATCCAGAAGTTGTTCAAGGACCTGTTCGAGGCGCACGGGAGTTGTTCACCCGACGGCCAGCGGTCGTCCAGGAGCGCGTCGGGAGGGCGCGCCGACTGGCTCGGCGGGGCGCGCGCGGCCAGAGTGAGCACGTGCCCTCCCACGCCCCCGTCCCGGCCCGCGACCGGCGGGCGCCCGGTGACGACGGCGCGGGCGGCGGGGGCGCGCCCGCACCGGCCCGACGGGAGGGGGTCCCGGCGGTGCCTGCCCGCGACGACGAGGGACCGGTGGACCGGCGCCCCGGGCACGACGAGCAGGACGAGCCCTCGACGGGCGCGGGGACGGACCCAGCAGCGGACCCGGCAGCGGTCGCGGCCCCGACGCTCAAGGTCGCCGCCGTGGCGCGCCGCCTCGGGGTCGCCCCCGCGACCCTGCGCACCTGGGCCCGTCGCTACGACCTCGGGCCCTCCGCGCACACGGCGGGCGCCCACCGCCAGTACAGCCTCGAGGACCTCGAGCGGCTCATGGTCATGCGGCGCATGACGCTGGAGGGCTACTCGCCGGCGGAGGCCGCCCGCGTGGCCGTCCAGAGCGCCCGCGCGACGTCGGCCGCGCCGTCCGCGCACGACCCGTCGTCCTCCGCCCCCGCGCAGGCCCCCTCGCAGACCTCCGCACAGGCTGATCCGCGCCCACCTGGCGGGTCCCGCGTCCACGACCCCTCGGGCACCCCGGTGGCCCCTGCTCGCGGCGAGGCGCCGGCCCCGCGGGGCGCCACCCCGTCGGTGCGCTCCCTGGCGCGCGCGGCGATGGCGCTGCAGGCGGGGGAGTGCCAGCGGCTCCTCGAGGCGCACATGGCCGTGGGGGGCGTCGTCGAGGCCTGGACGGCGCTCGTGCGCCCGGTGCTCGAGGCCCTGTCCGACCGGGTCGGCGCCGTGGCCCCGGGCCGCTCGCCCGTCGCGCTGCTGGAGGCGGCCCTCCTCGCCGCCCTGCGCGCCGCCGTCGAGGCGGAGCCGGCGGGAGGCCCCGCGGTGCTCGTCCTGCGGCCGTGCGCCCCCGGGGGCGGCGGCGGGGCCTCCGCGGGCGGCGCCACGGGCGACCTGCTGTCGCACGTCGTCGCCGCCGCCCTCCGCGAGGAGGGCGCCGCGGCGGCGGTGCTGCCGGGCGCCCACGCCGCCGAGCGCGTCGCCGCCGTGGGCGAGCAGCTCGACGCGGCCGTCCTCGTGGTGGTGGCGGACGCCGCCGTCGACGCGGCCGCCGCCGAGGAGACGGCCCGCCTCGTCGACCCCGCGGGCGCGCGCGTCGTCCTGGCCGGGCGCGGGTGGGCCGCCCCGCTGCCCGCGCCCGTCGTGGCGGACCTCGGCGACGTCGCCGCGACCGCGCTCGCCTGACGGGCACGGGCCGCCACCGGGCCGTCCGGGCGACCCGGACGCGCCGGGACCAGTCCGGCGGCGCGCCGGCGCCGAACGCTGTGGACGACGACAGCGGGAGGCGCGGTGCACGAGGTTCCCTCAGGAGACGGCGCTCCCGTGCCGATCACCAGGGCGAAGCGGCCGCACACCCGCGGTCAGACCACCCGGAGGTTCAGCGTGTCCACCGTGCTCGTCTGCGACGACGTCCTGCCCGTGCGGGAGGCGCTGCGCCGCCAGGTCGGCTCCGTGCCGGGCGTCACCCGGACGGCCGGTGCCGCCGGCGGCGGCGCCGCCGCCCGGACCGCCCCCGGCGGCCCGCCGGACGTCGTCCTCATGTCCTGCTCGCACCCGCGGGCGGCCGAGCACATCCGCTCCTGGATGCAGGCCCGGCCCCAGACGGCCGTCATCGCGGTCGTCGCCCCGGGCGACGGCGACACGGCGGGCGCCGCCATGGCCGCCGGCGCGTGCGCCGTCCTCGTCCGCGAGCCGAGCACGCCCGAGCTGACGGCCGTCCTCCACCACGCCATGTCGGTGAGCGACGCCCGCCGGGCGGCCGTCGCCGCGACGGCCCAGGAGGACGTGCCGGTGCTCACCGAGCGCGAGCAGCAGGTCCTCGCCGGCATGAGCCGCGGCCGCAGCAACGGCGAGATCGGCAAGGAGCTCTTCCTCTCGGAGGACACGGTCAAGACCCACGCGCGCCGGCTGTTCCGCAAGCTCGGCGCCGCGGACCGCGCGCACGCGGTCGCCATCGGCTTCCGCGCCGGCCTCGTGCGCTGAGCCCGGCCTCCCGCGGGCGCAGGGGGCTCGCGGGGGCCGGGCTCGTGCAGGGGGCGAGGTGCGCCCGGGAGGTGCGCCCGGGAGGTGCGCCCGGGAGAGCGCCGGGGGAGGCGCCGGCAGGGGCGCGCGCGAGGGGCGTCGGGGAGGGGCGCGGGCGGTCGTACCATCGCTGCACGCAGCGTCGCGTCCGCAGCCGTCCCCCGTCCCCAGGGAGCCCCCGCCGTGCCGGACATGCCCGCCGACCCCTTCGCCCGCACGGGCCTCACCTACGACGACGTGCTGCTCCTGCCCGCGGAGAGCGACGTCATCCCCAGCGAGGCCGACACGACCACGCGGGTGTCGCGCCGGGTCGAGGTCCGGGTGCCGCTGCTGTCGTCGGCGATGGACACGGTGACCGAGGCGCGGATGGCGATCGCCATGGCCCGCCAGGGCGGCCTCGGCGTGCTGCACCGCAACCTCTCGATCGAGGACCAGGCCGACCAGGTCGACCTCGTCAAGCGCTCCGAGGCCGGGATGATCACCAAGCCGGTGACGACGTCGCCCGGCGCGACGCTCGCCGAGGTGGACGCGGCGTGCGCGCGCTACCGCGTCTCGGGCCTGCCGGTCGTCGACGACGCCGGCGTGCTCGTCGGCATCGTCACCAACCGCGACCTGCGCTGGGAGCCCGACCACAGCCGCGCCGTCGCCGACGTCATGACGCCGATGCCGCTCGTCACGGCGCCCGTCGGCGCCGACCGCGAGACCGCGATGCGGCTGCTGCGCGAGCACAAGGTCGAGAAGCTGCCGATCGTCGACGCCGACGGCCGCCTGCGCGGGCTCATCACCGTCAAGGACTTCACCAAGGCCGAGCAGTACCCGCTCGCCACCAAGGACGAGCGCGGCCGCCTGCGCGTGGCCGCGGCCGTCGGCTTCTTCGACGACGCCTGGCAGCGCTCCATGGCGCTGGTCGACGCCGGCGTGGACGTCCTCGTCGTCGACACCGCCCACGGGCACAGCCGCGGGGTCGCCGACATGGTCGCCCGCCTCAAGGCCGAGCCCGCCGCGGCGCACGTCGACGTCGTCGGCGGCAACGTCGCGACGCGCGAGGGCGCCCAGGCGCTCGTCGACGCCGGCGCCGACGGCGTCAAGGTCGGCGTGGGCCCCGGCTCCATCTGCACGACCCGCGTCGTCGCGGGCGTCGGCGTCCCGCAGGTCAGCGCCATCTGGGAGGCGGCGCAGGCGTGCCGCCCCGCGGGCGTGCCGCTCATCGGCGACGGCGGCCTGCAGCACTCCGGCGACATCGCCAAGGCCCTCGTCGCGGGCGCCGACGCCGTCATGCTCGGCTCGCTCCTGGCCGGCTGCGACGAGAGCCCGGGCGACCTCGTCTTCATCGGCGGCAAGCAGTACAAGGGCTACCGCGGCATGGGCTCGCTCGGGGCGGCGCAGAAGCGCGGCCGGGCGCGCTCCTACTCCAAGGACCGCTACTTCCAGGGCGACGTCGACGACGACGCCTTCATCCCCGAGGGGATCGAGGGGCAGGTGCCCTACCGCGGCCCGCTGTCCGCCGTGGCGCACCAGCTCGTCGGCGGCCTGCGGCAGTCGATGTTCTACACGGGCGCCCGCTCCGTGCCGGAGCTGCGCGCCCGCGGCCGCTTCACGCGCATCACGCCCGCGGGCCTCAAGGAGAGCCACCCGCACGACGTGCAGATGACGGTCGAGGCGCCCAACTACGGGCGCCGCTGAGGCCCTCGCGCACCGCGGGCCGCGGCCGCGGGCCCGCGGTGGCCGGGCGGCGGCGTCGTCGGCCGTCGGCGGTCGCCACTAGCCTGCGCGGGTGGCTGAGATCGAGATCGGACGCGGCAAGCGGGCGCGGCGCACCTACTCCTTCGACGACGTCGCCGTCGTCCCGAGCCGGCGCACCCGCGACCCGGAGGACGTCTCCACGTCCTGGCAGATCGACGCGTACCAGTTCGAGGTCCCGGTGCTGTCGGCCCCGATGGACTCGGTGACCTCGCCCGCCACCGCGGTGGCGCTGGGGCGCCTGGGGGGCCTCGGCGTGCTCGACCTCGAGGGCCTGTGGACCCGCTACGCGGACCCGGAGCCGCTGCTCGAGGAGATCGCCTCGCTGGCCGACGGCGACGCCACGCGGCGGATGCAGGAGCTCTACTCCCGCGACATCGACCCCGACCTCGTCGCCCAGCGCCTGCGCGAGGTCCGCGAGGCCGGCGTCACCGTCGCCGGGGCCCTGAGCCCGCAGCGCACGCAGCAGCTGTGGAAGACCGTCGTCGACGCCGGCGTCGACCTCTTCGTCATCCGCGGCACCACGGTCTCGGCCGAGCACGTCTCCTCGCGCAGCGAGCCGCTCAACCTCAAGAGGTTCATCTACGAGCTCGACGTGCCCGTCGTCGTGGGCGGCGCCGCCTCGCACACCGCCGCCCTGCACCTCATGCGCACGGGCGCCGCGGGCGTCCTCGTCGGCTTCGGCGGGGGAGCGGCCAGCACCACCCGCACGACCCTCGGCATCCACCCGCCCATGGCCAGCGCCGTCGCCGACGTCGCGGGGGCGCGCCGCGACTACCTCGACGAGTCCGGCGGCCGGTACGTGCACGTCATCGCCGACGGCGGCGTCGGCCGCTCGGGCGACCTCGTCAAGGCCATCGCCTGCGGGGCGGACGCCGTCATGCTCGGCGCCGCGCTCGCGCGCGCCGAGGAGGCCCCGGGCCGCGGCTGGCACTGGGGCCCGGAGGCCCACCACAGCGAGCTGCCGCGCGGCGAGCGGGTGCGCGTGGGCACGGCCGCGCCGCTGGCCGAGATCCTCTCCGGGCCGGGGCGCACGGCCGACGGCACCACCAACCTCGTCGGCGCCCTGCGCCGCGCCATGGCGACCACGGGGTACTCCGACCTCAAGGAGATGCAGCGCTGCGAGGTCGTCGTCAGCCCCTACCAGCCGGGCTGACCGCCGGTCGGCACGGGCGGGCTGGCAGGCTGGCCGCATGAGCAGCGCTGCCGACGACGCCCCCACCTCCCCGGCCGGCCCGTCCGGCGGCTGGTCGCCCGACCGGGTCGGCGACCAGTCCGGGCGCACGGCCCTCGTCACGGGCGCCAACAGCGGCCTGGGGCTCGAGGTGTCGGCCGTCCTCGCCGCCGCGGGTGCCCGCGTGGTCATGACGGCGCGGTCCCGGGAGAAGGGGGACGCCGCCCTCGAGCAGGTGCGGCGCCGCGCGCCGGGCGCGCAGGTGGAGCTCCAGCTGCTCGACCTGGCGTCGCTGCGCAGCGTCGCCGACCTCGCCACCCGCATGACGGCGAGCCTCGGGTCCCACGGGCTCGACCTGCTCGTCAACAACGCCGGCGTCATGGCGGTGCCCCGCTCGACCACCGAGGACGGGTTCGAGCTGCAGCTCGGCACGAACTTCCTCGGCCACTTCGCCCTCACCGGCCGCCTGCTCGGCCCGCTCCTGCAGAGCGAGTCCGCGGGCCGGCGGCCGCGCGTCGTCAGCCTGTCGAGCATGGCGCACCGCTTCGGGCGGATCACGCCCGACGACCTCATGCGCGAGAAGCGCTACGGGGCGTGGAGCGCCTACGGGCAGTCCAAGCTGGCCGACCTCATGTTCGCGCTCGAGCTGGACCGGCGCGCCGAGCGGGCCGGGCGCGAGCTCGTCAGCGTCGCCGCCCACCCGGGCATCTCGGCCACCAACCTCTTCACCGGCGGCCCCCTCGGGCGGCTGCCCTCACCGGTGCGCTACGCGCTCGGGCGCGTCGGCGAGCTCGTCATGCAGAGCCCGGAGGCGGGCGCCTGGCCGGTGCTGCGCGCGGCGACGGCGCCCGACGTCGTCGGCGGGGAGTACTACGGGCCCGCCGGCGCCGGCGAGCGCAGCGGCCCGCCCGTGCGCGTCGGCACCTCCGCGGGCGCGCAGGACGTCGACGTGGCCCGCTGGCTGTGGGAGGAGGCCGTGCGCCTCACCGGCGTCGGCTTCCACGAGCTCGACCCCGCCTGAGCCGGGCGGCATCGCCTCGACGTCGGCTTCCCGTCGCCGGGCCCCCGCGCCGCTCTCCCACCCGGTCCGCCGGCTCCTCCAGCCCCGTCCGGCCTCCCGGCCGGCGCCCAGACGGGCGCCGTACCGTGGTGGGGTGCGCCCGACCGAGACCCGCGGACCCGCGGGCGTCGTCCGGACGGCGCTGCGCCCGCGGATGCTCGCCCTGCTGGCCCTCGCGCTGGGGCTCGCGGTCGTCTTCGCCGAGCTGGGGTCCTGGCAGCTCGGCCGGGCGCGCACCGGGCAGCAGGCGCCGCCCGAGCGCGCGGTGGTGCCGCTGCAGCAGGTGCTCGCCCCCCAGGAGGCCCTGTCCGCCGAGGCCGTGGCCGGGCCCGTCGCCGTCCGCGGCACCTGGGCGGACGTACCGCAGCAGCTCGTCGTCGGCCGCGCGGCCGACGGGTCGCCGGGCGACGGCGCCTGGGTCCTCGCCGCCGTCGAGGTCCCGGACGCCGACCCCGCACCTGCCGACCCCGCACCTGCCGACGCCGCACCTGCCGACGGGGCTGCCGCCGACCCCGCCGCCGGGGAGCAGGCAGCGGCGCCGGGGGACGGCGGCGCCCTGCTGCCTGTCGTCCGCGGATGGGTGCCCGACCCCGACGACGCCGCGGGCGTGCCGCCCGCCCCGACGGGCACCGCCGACCTCGTCGGCGAGCTCGCCGTCTCCGAGGACCCGCGGGGGCTCGTCGGGCTGCCGGCGGGCCGGCTGGCCGCGGCCAGCTCGGCAGACCTCCTCAACGTCTGGGACGGGCGCGTCTACGCCGGGTACCTCGTGCCGGACGCCCAGGCGCAAGAGGCCCTGGCGCAGTCCGCCCCGTCGCCGGGCGTCCAGGTCGTCCCGCCGCCGGAGCGGGAGAGCGGCACCAACCTGCAGAACGTCTCGTACGCCTTCCAGTGGTGGGTCTTCGCCGCCTTCGCCGTGCTCATGTGGCTGCGCGTCGTGCACGACGTCCGCCGCCGCGCGCTCGAGCGCGCCGAGGACGAGGCCGAGGAGCGGGCGGCTGCGCAGCCGGGAGCCTCCGCCGGCGCCGCCGACCCGGAGGGCGGCCCCGACCCGGGGGGCGCTCCCGAGCCGAGCAGCGCCCCCGACCCCGGCGACCTCGACCACCCCGCCGCCGACCACCCCGCCGCCGACCACCCCGCCGACCGCCGCGCCCAGGAGGCCTCCCGGTGAGCACCGGACGACCCACCCCGCCCGCCCCCACGGGCGCCCGCGCCCGCCGCCTGCGCGAGGCCAGCCTCGGCCCGGCGCTCACGCGCTACCGGGTCATGGCGATCGTCACCGGCGTCTTCCTCCTCGTCGTCACCGTGCAGCTCGTGGTCCGCGAGGTCTTCGGGCCGGAGATCCTCGGCAGCTGGGTCGCCATCGCCCACGGCTGGATCTACATCGTCTACCTCGTGACGGTCGTCGACATGTGGTCGCGCCTGCGGTGGGGGCCGGCCCGCCTGGCGGGGCTCGTGCTGGCGGGCGTCGTGCCCTTCGTCTCCTTCGTCGTCGAGCACCGCGTCACGCGCGAGGTCCGCGCCCTGCTGCGCCAGCTGGCCCAGCAGCGCGACGGCGCCTGACCGGCACCCTGTGCCGAGCGGCGGCGGCGCCGTCGCCGGCGGCCACTAGCCTGGCGCGCGTGAGCGAGCCCACCCGTGAGGCCACCGGCGACCCGAGCGCCGCCGACCCGGGCGCCCCGGGCCCCGACGACGCCCCCAGCGCGCAGCAGGCCGAGCCGCTGGCGCCGGCCGGCACGCCCGAGCCGGGCGCGGCCGTCGCCGCCGGCGCGCCCCCGGACGGCCTGCCGGCGGGGGAGCGCACCGCCCGCCCTGTGCTCGTCGTCGACTACGGCGCCCAGTACGCCCAGCTCATCGCCCGCCGCGTGCGCGAGGCCGACTCCTACTCCGAGGTCGTGCCGGCGTCCTCGAGCGTCGAGGAGCTGCTCGCCCGCGACCCCGCGGCCATCGTCCTGTCCGGCGGGCCGGCGTCGGTCTACGCCGAGGGCGCCCCGCTCGTCGACGCCGGCCTCTTCGAGGCGGGCGTGCCCGTCCTCGGCATCTGCTACGGGTTCCAGGCCATGGCCAAGGCGCTCGGCGGCGACGTCGCGCGCACCGGCCTGCGCGAGTACGGCGGCACCGACGCCGCGCTGGAGCCCGTGGAGGAGACCCCGGCCGCCCGCCGCAGCGTCCTGCTCGACGGGCAGCCGGCCACGCAGAGCGTGTGGATGAGCCACGGGGACGCCGTCCGCAGCGCCCCGCCCGGCTTCACCGTCACCGCCTCGACGCCCGGCGCCCCCGTCGCGGCCTTCGAGGACCACGAGCGCCGCCTCTACGGCGTCCAGTGGCACCCCGAGGTCAAGCACTCGACGTTCGGCCAGCAGGTCATCGAGAACTTCCTGCGCGGCGTCGACGTGCCGGCCGACTGGACGACCGAGGGCGTCATCGACGAGCAGGTCGAGCGCATCCGGGCCCAGGTCGGCTCGGCCCGCGTCGTCTGCGGCCTGTCCGGCGGGGTCGACTCGGCCGTCGCGGCCGCCCTCGTGCACCGCGCCGTCGGTGACCAGCTCACGTGCGTCTTCGTCGACCACGGCCTCCTGCGCGCCGGCGAGGCCGAGCAGGTCGAGCGCGACTACGTCGAGGCCACCGGCATCGACCTCGTCGTCGTCGACGCCGCCGACGCCTTCCTGCGCGCGCTCGCCGGGGTCACCGACCCGGAGGAGAAGCGCAAGGCCATCGGCCGCGAGTTCATCCGCGCCTTCGAGGGGGCGGCCGCCGACCTCGTCGCGAAGGCCGGCGAGCAGGGCGAGGAGGTGCGCTTCCTCGTGCAGGGCACGCTCTACCCGGACGTCGTCGAGTCCGGTGGCGCGGTCCACGGCGGCACGAGCTCGACCGCGACCATCAAGAGCCACCACAACGTCGGCGGGCTGCCCGACGACCTGCAGTTCGAGCTCGTCGAGCCGCTGCGGACCCTCTTCAAGGACGAGGTGCGCGCCGTCGGCGCGGAGCTGGGGCTGCCCGACGCCATCGTGTGGCGCCAGCCCTTCCCGGGCCCGGGCCTCGGCATCCGCATCATCGGGGAGGTCACGCGCGAGCGGCTCGAGACGCTGCGCGCGGCGGACGCGGTCGTGCGGGAGGAGCTCACCGAGGCCGGCCTCGACCGCTCGATCTGGCAGTGCCCCGTCGTCCTGCTCGCCGACGTGCGCTCGGTCGGCGTCCAGGGGGACGGGCGCACCTACGGCCACCCCGTCGTGCTGCGGCCCGTGAGCTCCGACGACGCCATGACCGCCGACTGGTCGCGGCTTCCGCACGACCTGCTCGCACGCATCTCCACGCGCATCACCAACGAGGTCGACGAGGTCAACCGCGTGGTGCTCGACGTCACGAGCAAGCCGCCTGGCACCATCGAGTGGGAGTGACCACCCGGTGACGAGCACGGCGCCGGTACCGGCGGGAGGGGAGCGCCGGTGCCGGTGAGGCCCGTCCCGGCGGCGGCCGGCGTCCCGGACGAGCCGCTCGCGGCGCCCGCGGCGGCGCCCCGCCGAGCGCCCCGGGCATGGCGCTACGTCGTGCCCGCCGCCGTCGCCGTGGCCGCCGAGGTGGTCGCGGCCGCCGCGGGCGACCTGCAGGGCTCGGGGGCGCAGCGCGCCGTCCAGGTGGCGTGCGCCGTCGTGCTGGCCCTCGCCCTGGTGGCCCTCGTGCGGGCGGCGTCCGCCGGGCTGTCGGCGGCGGCGGGCCGCCGCGGCGGGGAGGCCGCCGCGGTGCCCGTGCAGAACGCGGTGCTCGCCGTCGGCGCGGTGCTCTCGGTGCTGCTCGTGCTCGACGCGCTGCAGGTGCCGCTGCGCGCGCTGCTGCTCGGCGGCGCCCTCACCGGCGTCGTGCTGGGCATCGCGCTGCAGCAGGTGCTCGGCAACGTCTTCGCCGGACTGGTGCTCCTGCTCACGCGGCCCTACGGCACGGGCGACCTCCTGCGGCTGCGCGGCGGGACGACGGGCGGCCTGCTCGAGGGCCGCGTCGTCGGCGCGACGCTCACCCACCTCGTGCTGCGCACGACCGAGGGGGTGGTCCGCGTGCCCAACGCCGGCGTGCTCGGCGCGGTCATCGGGCCGTCGGCCCCGGACGGGCCGCTGCCGCCCGTCGACGACCCGGTGGCGCGGGGGGCCGCGCGGGGCAGCGACGACGAGGCGGCGGACGGGGAGCCGGCGGAGGCGCAGGAGCAGCGGCCGCACGGGCGCGCCGCACCGGCTGCGGGCTAGCCGCGCCGTCCGGGGACGTCCGGTGAGGACGACGCCGCCGGTGCGTCCGGCTCGTTCCCGACGCCGCCCGCCGCCCGGCGGGCGGCCACCGGGTCGCCGTCGACGACGGCGCGCAGCACGCCCTCCAGGCCCGGTCCGAAGGGGGCCTCGCCCGGCGCGAGCGCCAGGGCCAGCCGCGCCAGGGTCGGGGAGTCGGCCGCCTCCACGACGAGCGCCGCCGCCGTCGCCGGCACGCCCTGCGAGCCGGCCCCCTCGAGCGCACCCGCCAGCGCGGCGCGCTGGTCGGCGCCCGCCCGGTCGGCGGCGAGCGCGGCGACGGCGCCGAGGACGGCGGCGCGCGCGTCCGCCAGGTCGCGCTCGTCGGGGCCGTGGGCGGCGAGGGCCGCGTCCAGCTCGGAGGCCGCGCTCGCCTCCCGCAGGACGGCGCCCTCGCCGTGCCGGACGTCGACGACGCCCCGGACCTCGAGCGCGACGAGCGCCTGCGCCAGCGTGGCGCGGCTCACGCCCAGCTGCTCCGCGAGGAGCCGCTCGGGCGGCAGCCGCTCGCCGGGGGAGAGCCCCTGGGCCTCGATGAAGGCGGTGATGTGGTCGGCGAGCTGCTCGTAGAGCCGCGGGCGGCGCAGGCGGGAGAGCGCCGCCGCCGGGGCCCGGGCCGCGCGGGGGCGTCCGGGGGCGGGTCCGTCCTCGGGTGCCACGAGCACCTCCTCGGGGAGCGCCGGTCGTTGACACCAGCATCGCTGGACAAGAGGCTAGGCCACTGCGCCACCCCGGAGGGCGTGATCCACCCACCGTCGTTCACCGTCGAACCGAGGTGCTCTGCCCGTGTCCGCTGACCTCATCGGCCTGCTCGTGCTGGCCGCCGTCTTCCTCGTGGCCACGATCCGGCCCATCAACATGGGCGCCCTGGCGCTCGTGGCCGCCTTCGTCGTCGGCACGACCGTCTTCGGCGTCGACGCCGACGGGGTGCTCGGCGGCTTCCCGGCGAGCCTCTTCGTCATCCTCGTCGGCGTCACCTACCTCTTCGCGCTGGCGAAGAACAACGGCACGGTCGACTGGCTCGTCCACGCCGCGGTGCGCGCCGTGGGCGGCCGCGTCTCCCTCATCCCGTGGGCGATGTTCGTCGTCGCGGGCGCCATCACGGCCATCGGCGCCGTGACCCCGGCCGCCGTGGCGATCATCGCCCCGGTCGCCATGTCCTTCGCCGTGCGCAACCGGATCAACCCGGTCCTCATGGGCTTCATGGTCGTCCAGGGCGCGACCGCGGGGAGCTTCAGCCCCATCGGCGTCTTCGGCGTCATCACCAACGGCGTGGTCCGGACCAACGACTTCGAGCCCTTCCCGCTGCAGCTCTTCCTCGGCAGCCTCGTCACGGCCGTCGTCATGTGCGTCATCGCCTACCTCGTCTACCGCAACCGGGACCTCGACGGCGGTCGCCTGGACCGGTCGGCGGTCCAGGCCGACCTGTCCTCCTCGGCCATGGCGGCGAGCGGCGCCGCGACGCGCACGCCGGTGACCGGCACGCCGCAGGCGCTCGTCGAGCGCGGCGAGCGGCTGCGCTCCAGCGGCGGGCGCCGCGACGAGGCCGACGCCGGCGCCGACGACACCCCGGCGCCCCAGCTCGACGCCCAGCGGGGCCTGACCCTCGCGGGCCTCGTGCTCCTCGCCGTCCTCGCGCTCGTCTTCCGCCTCGACGTGGGCTTCACCGCCCTCGCCGTGGCGGTGGTGCTCACCCTCGTCTTCCCCGGGTCGGCCAAGGGCGCGGTGGACAAGGTGAGCTGGGGCACCGTCCTGCTCATCGGCGGGATCGTCACCTACGTCAACCTGCTCGACGAGCAGGGCACCATCGACCGCTTCGGCGACTCCGTGGCGGGCTTCGGCACGCCCCTGCTGGCGGCGCTCATCATCTGCTTCATCGGCGCGGTCGTGTCGGCCTTCGCCTCGACGACCGGCATCCTCGGCACCCTCATCCCGCTGTCCGTGCCGTTCCTGCTCGCCGGCGAGGTCGGCACGGTCGGCCTCGTCGTCGCCCTCGCCATCTCGAGCTCGGTCGTCGACTGCAGCCCCTTCTCGACGAACGGCGCGCTCGTCGTCGCGAACTCCGAGCCGGCCATGCGCGACAAGATCTTCCGCTCGCTCATGGTGCTGGGCATGGGCCTCGTCGTCGTCGCGCCGCTCGTGACCTGGCTCGTGCTCATCGTCCCGACGTCCTGACCACCACAGGCCCCCTCGGAGGACCCCGTGCCCGACCCCGCCGGCCCGCTCGCCGGGACCCTCGTCGTCGACCTCACCCGCGCGCTCGCCGGGCCGCACGCCGGCATGGTGCTGGCCGACCTCGGCGCCCGCGTCGTCAAGGTCGAGACCCCCGGCGGCGGCGACGACACCCGCGGCTGGGGGCCGCCCTTCGTCGCGCCGGAGGGCGGCCCCGGTGACGGGAGCGACCGGCAGTCGACGTACTTCATGTCGTGCAACCGCGGCAAGGAGTCCGTCGCGCTCGACCTCAAGTCCGACGACGGACGGCGCTACCTCACCGCCCTCGTGGAGCGGGCCGACGTGCTGCTGGAGAACTTCCGCACCGGCGTGCTCGACCGGCTCGGCTTCGGCACGGAGCGCCTCCTCGAGCTCAACCCCCGGCTCGTCGTGCTCTCCATCACGGGCTTCGGCCACGACGGGCCCGAGGGCGGGCGCGCCGGCTACGACCAGATCGCCCAGGGCGAGGCCGGGCTCATGTCGATCACCGGGTCCGGACCGGACGACCCCCAGCGCGTCGGCACGCCGATCGCCGACCTCCTCGCCGGCATGACCGGCGTGCACGGGGTCCTCGCCGCGCTGCTCGAGCGTGAGCGCACCGGGCGCGGCCAGGTGGTGCGGACGTCGCTGCTGGCCTCGGTCGTCGGCGTCCACGCCTTCCAGGGCACGAAGTGGACGGTCGCGGGGGAGGTGGGGCGCGCGCAGGGCAACCACCACCCGTCCATCAGCCCCTACGGGCTGTTCCGCTGCGCGGACGGCTCGGTGCAGATCGCCGTCGGCAGCGAGGGGCTCTGGAAGCGCTTCTGCGACGGCTTCGGCCTCGACCCGGCGCTCGAGGGCTTCGCCACGAACCCCGAGCGGGTGGCCCGCCGCGAGGAGGTCGTCACGCTCGTCGAGGAGGTCTTCGCGTCCTGGTCGGCGCCCGACCTGCTGGCGCGGCTCGCCGAGATCGGCGTCCCCGCCGGGAAGGTCCGCACGATGGACGAGGTCTACACCTGGGAGCAGACCGCCAGCCAGGGTCTGCTCGTCGACGTCGACCACGCGACGCTGGGCACGGTCACGCTCCCCGGCCCGCCGCTGCGCTTCTTCGACGCCGACGGCGCGGAGACGACCCGGCGCGAGCACCGCGCGCCGCCGCTGCTCGACGGGGACGGCGACGCCGTCCGGGCCTGGTTGGACGGGAAGAGCCCCGACGGCGACGCGCACCGCGAGCAGGGCGCGTGAGCCCAGCCGGGGGCACCGACCGGCCGGGCGCCGACGCCCGGCCCCCGCGGCGCGGCGGGCGCGAGCTCCTCGAGCTCGTGCTCGACGAGGGCACGTACCGCTCGTGGGACGCGCCGCCGGCGCAGCCGCGCAGCACCCCCGCCTACGACGCCGAGCGGGCCCGCGCCGCCGAGCGCTCGGGCGTCGACGAGGCCGTCGTCACGGGCGAGGGGCACCTGCGCGGGCGGCGGGTCGCCGTCGTCGCCGGCGAGTTCGGCTTCCTCGCCGGCTCCATCGGCGTCGCGGCGGCCGACCGGCTCGTCGAGGCCGTCGAGCGCGCCACGGCCGAGGGCCTGCCGCTGCTCGCCGCGCCGTCGTCGGGGGGCACGCGCATGCAGGAGGGCACGGTCGCCTTCCTCACCATGGTGAAGATCTCCGCGGCCGTGGCGGCGCACAAGGCCGCCGGCCTGCCCTACCTCGCCTACCTGCGCCACCCCACGACCGGCGGCGTCTTCGCCTCGTGGGGCAGCCAGGCGCACGTGACGGTCGCCGAGCCCGGCGCCCTCGTCGGCTTCCTCGGGCCGCGGGTCTACGAGGCGCTGTACGACCAGCCGTTCCCGGCGGGCGTGCAGACGGCCGAGAACCTCCACGCGCACGGCCTCGTCGACGCCGTCGTCCCCCACGAGCGGCTCGCCGACGTCGCGGACCGGGCGCTCAGCGTCCTCCAGGCCCCGGCGCCCACCGGCGCGCCCGTGCTCGAGGCGGACGACGCCGTGCCGGCCGCCGAGGTGGCGCGGCTGCCCGACGTGCCCGCCTGGGAGTCGGTGGTCCTCTCGCGGCGCGGCGACCGCCCCGGCATCCGGCGCCTGCTGCGCTACGGCGCCCGCGACGTCGTCCCGCTGCACGGCACGGGCGCCGGGGAGAGCGACCCCGGCCTGCTGCTCGCGCTCGCCCGCCTCGGCGGCGCGGCGTGCGTGCTCCTCGGGCAGGACAGGCGGGGACAGACGCCGGACGCGCCGCTCGGTCCCGCCGCGCTGCGGGCCGCGCGCCGGGGCATGGCGCTCGCCGACCAGCTGGACCTGCCGCTCGTCACCGTCATCGACACCCCCGGCGCGGCCCTGTCGGTGGAGGCCGAGGAGGGCGGGCTCGCCGGGGAGATCGCCCGGTGCCTCGCCGAGCTCGCCACGCTCCGGACGCCCGTCGTCAGCGTGCTGCTCGGGCAGGGCACCGGGGGAGGGGCGCTCGCCCTCGTGCCGGCGGACCGGGTCGTCGCCGCCCAGCACGCCTGGCTCTCCCCGCTGCCGCCCGAGGGCGCGAGCGCCATCGTCCACCGCGACGTCGACCACGCCGCGGAGATGGCCGAGCAGCAGGGGGTGCGCGCGGCCGACCTCGTGCGCGACGGCGTCGTCGACGTCGTCGTCCCCGAGCGGCCCCACGCCGGCGCGGAGCCCGAGGAGTTCTGCCGCCGGGTGGCCCGCGTCGTCGAGGCCGAGATCGCCCGGCTCGCCGCCGTGCCCGTCGAGGAGCGCCTCGCGGCGCGGCACGAGCGGTACCGGCGCCTGGGGCGCAGCGTCTGAGTCGCCGGGACTAGTCTCCCTCGAGACGCCGACCGAAGGAGTCCGTCCATGACGCCAGCAGCAGAGACTCTTCTCGACCGCCTGGCTCAAGCTCCGGACGTCGTCACCGACCCTGAGCTGCCCGTCGAGTCCGTCCGGGGCGAGATCCGAGACGGGCCGAGCGGGTCCTCGCTGTACGTCCTGGTCAACATCGCTGGGACGGGTGGCGCGGACTGGGACCTTGATGCCGCCTACCGCGTCCGGCAGAGGGTCCGGCAGAGAGTCGCGGACCTCGAGTTCGAGGGTGACGTCGTCGTGGTCCTGGCGTCGGGTGACCCGGATGACGCGCCATCCGACGAGGACGACGTGTGACTGCACGTCCTCTCGTGCCCCAGGAGTTGCTGCGACAGGCCGAGCGGCTCGTCGGTCTGAACGCGAAAGCAGGGCGTCCTCGAACGGTCGACCTGCGGTCCGGGGTCTCACGTGCCTACTACGCGGTCTTCCACGAGATGACTCGTCGTGCAGCGCAGATGCTGGTGGACGGAGACATCGCAGGTGCGCCGACAGATGACGCGCTCCGCACCGCCCGTTGGTCCGCCCACACGGACGTCCGTGCCCTCGCTGAAGCGGTCCTGGGTCGTGCCGGTCCCGTTCCTCTGAAAGACCTGCTCGCCTCGTCGCACGAGGACCTCGTGCGGGCATGTGAGAGCTTCGTCACGCTGCAGGGTCTGCGCCACCTGGCGGACGACGAGCACTCCTACGACCTCGATCGCAGGAGTGCCAGAGCGGTCGTCCGCGACGCGGACGACGCGCTCGAGCGCCTCGGCTCGCTGCGCCGTGGGGTCGACCCGACCTACGCGCGCTTCCTGCGTCTCGCGGGCGGTTCGGTCAGGATCGCGAAGACTCGCTAGCCGGCGCCGACGACGGCGAGCGCCTCGCGGGCGATCTGCAGCTCCTCGGCGGTGGGGACGACGAGCACCGTGACCGGCGACCAGTCCGGCGAGATGCGCCGCGCGTCGCCCGAGCGGGTCGCGTTGCGCTCCTCGTCGAGGACGACGCCGAAGCCCTCGAGCCCGGTGAGCGCCCGGCGGCGCACCTCGGCGCTGTTCTCCCCGACGCCGGCGGTGAGCACGACGGCGTCGAGGCGGCCCATCGCGAAGGCGTAGGCCCCGAGGTAGTGCCGGACGCGGTGCGCCAGGACGTCGAGGGCGAGGTCGGCGTCGGCGTCCCCGCCGGCGGCGCGCTCGACGACCTCGCGGACGTCCGAGGCGCCCGTCAGCCCCTGCAGGCCGCTGCCGCGGTTGAGCGTCCGGTCGAGCTCGTCGACCGACAGGCCGCCCTCGCGGAGCAGGTGGAGCAGCGCACCCGGGTCCACGTCGCCGGGGCGCGTGCCCATGACGAGGCCCTCGAGCGGGGTGAGGCCCATCGACGTCTCCACGCTGCGGCCGCCGAGGACGGCCGTCGCCGACGCCCCGTTGCCGAGGTGGAGGACGACCATGGCGACGTCCTCGGCGGGGCGTCCGAGCAGCTCGGCGGCGCGGGGGACGACCGAGGCGACCGACGTGCCGTGGAAGCCGTAGCGGCGCACGCCGGTGCGCCGGGCCAGGTCGCGGTCGAGGGCGTAGGTGTGGGCGGCGGGCGCCACGGTCGCGTGGAAGGCCGTGTCGAAGACCGCGACGTGCGGCACGTCGGGCACGGCGCGCCGCGCGACGCGGATGCCCTCGAGGTTCGCGGGGTTGTGCAGCGGCGCCAGCGAGGAGAGCTCGTCGACGGCGCGCTCGAGGTCGTCGTCGACGAGCGCGGGGGCGGAGAAGCGGTCCCCGCCGTGGACCACGCGGTGGCCGACGGCGACGAGGCCCGCCGCGCCGAGGTCCGGGCCGTGCTCGGCGAAGGCGCCGACGACGGCGTCGAGGGCGGCCGTGTGGTCGGGCACGTCGACGCCGGTCTCCACGCGGCCGCCGGGGCCGTCGTGGCGCAGGCGCCCGCCGCCCGCGCCGATGCGCTCCACGAGGCCCGCCGCCAGGGAGCGGCCCGAGCCGTCGTCCGCGACCTCGACGAGCTCGTACTTGACGCTCGAGGACCCCGAGTTGAGGACGAGCACCACGCCGCTCACGCGCCCACCTCCTGCTCCCGCTCCTGCTGGGCCTGGACCTGGGCCTGCACGGCCGTGATGACGACGGTGCTGACGATGTCGCGCACGAGCGCCCCCCGGGAGAGGTCGTTGACCGGCCGCCGCAGCCCCTGCAGCACCGGGCCGATCGCCACGGCGCCGGCGCTGCGCTGGACCGCCTTGTAGGTCGTGTTGCCCGTGTTGAGGTCGGGGAAGACGAAGACCGTGGCCCGCCCGGCGACCGCCGAGTCCGGCAGCTTGGTGCGGGCCACGCCGACGTCGACGGCGGCGTCGTACTGGATGGGCCCCTCCACCGAGAGGTCGGGGCGCCGCTCCCGCACGAGCGCGGTGGCGCGGCGGACCTTCTCGACGCCGGCGCCCGAGCCCGACCCGCCCGTCGAGTAGCTCATCATCGCCACCCGCGGCTCGACGCCGAAGGCCTCGGCGGTGTCGGCGCTGCTCGCGGCGATGTCCGCCAGAGCGTCGGCGTCGGGGTCGGGGTTGACGGCGCAGTCGCCGTAGACGAGCACGCGGTCCGGCAGGCACATGAGGAAGACGCTCGAGACGACGTCGCGCCCCGGGGCCGTCTTGATGACCTCGAAGGCGGGGCGCAGCGTCTCGGCCGTCGTGTGGACGGCGCCGGAGACCATCCCGTCGGCGTCGCCGAGGTGGACCATCAGCGTGCCGAAGCGCGTGACGTCGGTGAGCAGCTCCTCCGCCGCCTCGGGCGTGACGCCCTTGTGGGCGCGCAGCCGCGCGTACTCCTGGGCGTAGCGGGTGCGGTCCGGGGACGCCCGGGGGTCCACGACCCGCGCACCCGCCACGTCGGCACCGACCTCCTCGGCGAGGGAGAGGACCTCCTCCTCGGGGCCCAGCAGCACGAGGTCGACGACGCCGTCCCGCAGCAGCTCGGCGGCGGCCAGGAGGACGCGCGGCTCGAGCCCCTCGGGCAGCACCACCCGCACGCGGGAGCTGCGGGCCCGCTCGAGCAGCTCGGCGGCGAAGGCCCGGGGGGTGACGACGTCGACGACCGCCTCGTCGGCGAGCGCGACGAGGCGCGCGCCGTCGACGTGGGCGGCGAAGAGGTCGCGCGCGGCGCGCACCTGCTCGCGGGCGCGCTCGGTGCCCCGCGAGAGGCGGCCGCGCACGGCGAGGAGCCGGGCGGCGGTCTCGACGGTGCCGAGGTCGGTGCTCACGACGGGCAGGTCGCCCCCGAGGCCCTCGCCCAGGCCCTCGAGCAGGGTCGTCACGACGGGCGGGAGGGCGAAGCCGCCGGTGAGGACGACGCCCGCGAGGCGCGGCAGCGTCGTCGAGGCGTGCGCCGTCATGAGGCCGAGCACGACCTCGCTGCGGTCGCCCGGGACGATGACGACGGCCCGCTCCTCGAGGTGCTCCAGCGCGTGGGGCATCGACATGGCGGCGACGACGAGGCCGCCGGCGCGCTCGTCGAGGGCCGCGTCGGGGCCGAGGACGAGGCGCCCGTCGCAGGCGGCCACGAGGTCGCGCACGCCGACGGAGGTGAGGAGGCGGTCCTCGGGGAGGGCGAAGGCCGGCACGAGCGGCGGGTCGTCGCGCCGGCCGGGCTGCTCGAGCGCGGCGACGACGTCGGCGAGGCCGTCGGGGTCCGCGCGGGAGGCGACGACGCCGAGCACCTGGGCGTGCTGGGCGACGACCTCGTCGCGGGCGACGTCGGCGACGGCGCGCACCTCGCGCGGGCTGCGGCCGAGCGCCTTGACGACGAGGAGCACGGGGGTGCCGAGGTCGGCGGCCAGGCGCGCGTTGAGCGCCAGCTCGGTGGGGCCGGCGACGTCGGTGTAGTCGCTGCCGAGGACCATGACCTCGTCGCAGCGGGCCGCGAGCGCCCGGTACCGCGCGACGACCTCGTCGAGCGCGGCGTCGGCGTCGTCGCGCACGTCCTCGTAGCCCACGCCGACGCTCGCGGCGTAGGTCTCGTCGTCGACCTCGCCGCCGTCCGCGAGCTCGGACAGGAGCACGTCGAGGACGTCGTCGCGGCCGGCGTCGGCGCGCACGAGCGGTCGGAAGACGCCGACCCGCCGGCCCTCGCGGGCCCGCAGGGCCGCGAGCACGCCGAGCGCGACGGTCGACTTGCGCGTCTCGCCCTCGACGGAGGCGATGTAGAGGCTGCCCACCCGCCCGACGCTAGGGGGTCGGCCGCGGGGCTGCAGGCGCAGCACGGCCGGTCGGGACGCGAGCGTGCCCGGCGCGAGGACGACGGTCCCGCCGTGCGGGCGGTCAGCCCCCGGCGCCGACGGTGAGCCGGTGGTCGGCGCCGCCCGCGCGGACGCAGTCGACGAGGACCTCGCCGGCGTCGACCACGGCGCCGTCCCAGACGACTGACCGGACGAGCTCGCCCTCGACGCGGGCGCCCGCGCCCACGACGCTGCGCCCGCCGGAGGCCGCGAGGTTCGCGGCGAGGTAGCGCCGGGGCGTGCCGCAGTCGACCGCGGCCTGGTCGGTGGCGTGCAGCTCGAGGCGCCCGGCGTCGCGCTCGGCGCGCCACAGCACCTCGAACAGCCCGCTCGGGCGGGGCGCGAGGTCGCGCACGAGGCGCCAGGGCAGCGCGCAGGCGCCGACGTACCGGACAGCGGGGCCCTCCTCGCCCGGAGGGCCCAGGGGGTCGCCGCCGTCCCCGCTCGCGGGGTCGACGGGAGCGACGAGGAGCCGGCAGCGCTCGCCGTCCCACCCGTCGAGGAGGCCGTCGAGGCCCGCGGGCAGCCAGGCGTCGGCGTTGGTGAGGACGACGTCGCGCCCGTCGAGCCAGCCGCGCAGGGCGCCCAGCGCCCCGGCCGTCCCGAGGGCCTCGGGCGCCTCGCGGGCCAGGTGCGCCCGCGGCCCGCCGGGGCCGCGCGCCACGAAGGCCTCCACCTGGTCGGCGTGGGCGTGCGCGTTGACGGCGAGGTGCTCCCGCGCGGCTGCCGCCGCGCCGGGCAGCGCGTCGGCCAGCCGGTCGAGGGCGTGCTCGAGCAGCGGTCGCCCGCCGACGGGGCACAGGGCCTTGGGCCGCAGGTCGGTGAGCGGCCGCAGGCGCGTGCCCGCGCCGGCGGCCAGCACGACCCCGGCCCGGTCGGCCACCACGGGGCTCAGCCCCGGTGCGGGCGCCCGGGCTCCCCGGCGGCCGCCAGCACCTCGCCGTCGTAGCAGCCGGGCTGCTCGGCGCGGCGGAGGAGGTCGACGATCTCGCGGGTGGAGTCGTCCGCCTCGCCGACGTCGGCGAGCGCCACCCAACGGTGGTCCTGGGCCTCGCCGCCGACCCGCACCTGCGGCCGCTCGTCGACGCGCAGGCGGTAGATGACGTCGACCCGGCGGACCCGGGCGTTGACCTGCGTGGCCACGGGCAGGCCCACCCGCACGCGCAGCCCCGTCTCCTCGCGGACCTCGCGCTCGACGCCCTCGGCCGGGCGCTCGCCGCGGTCGAGCAGGCCGCCGGGGAGGCTGAGGCCCTGGCGGTGCGGCTGGCGCAGGAAGAGGACCGCGCCGTCGTGCTCGATCGCGACGACCGCGCCCACGGTGAAGCCGGGCGTGCCGGCGCGGACGAGCCCGCGCCGCAGCGGGGCGGGCAGGCGCCGGAAGACCCCGAGCAGGAGCGGGTACGCGCGGCGCCGCAGCCGGGCGGGGGCGGACGCCGTCGCGTGCTCGGGAGCCATGCGGCGAGCGTAGGTGCCGGGCACGACGTCCCGCCCCTGGCGTAGCGTCCCGGGCCGTGGACGGGGCGGCCGGGCGGACCGACGAGGAGGCCGTGCGCCGCCAGCGCGTGGCGGCCTACGTGCTGTGCCGGCGGGGGGAGGCGGTCCTGCTGTCGCGGCTGTCGCCGGGGACGCCGCGGCCCGGCCTGTGGTCGCTGCCCGGCGGCGGGCTCGAGCACGGCGAGCACCCGCGCGAGGGCGCGCGCCGCGAGGCGCACGAGGAGACGGGCCTCGACGTCGTCGTCGGGGACGTCCTCGACGTCGGCTCCTCGCACTTCACCGGCCGGGCCCCCGACGGGCGCCTCGAGGACTTCCACGGCATCTCGCTCGTCTTCGCCGGCGAGACCGACGACGAGCGCGAGCCCGTCGTCCTCGACGTCGGCGGGACCTCGGACGCGGCGGCGTGGGTGCCCCTGGCCGACCTCGCGAGCGGCGCGGTCGGCGTCACCGAGGTGGTGCGGCTGGCGCTCGCCGCGGGCTGACGGCGCGGCTGCGGGGGAGCACCGCCGTCGGCTCCGGTGCGTACCCTCGGGAGCGCCATGAGCACCCTCTTCGACGACCTGCCCCTGCCGGGCCTGCGACCGCGGGGGAGCACCCCGCCCGGCGCCGCCACGGCGGCCGGCGGCGTGCGCGAGCGGCTGCTCGCGGGCCGCTCCGGCGCCCCCGCGAGCCCGTCCGAGGGCGACGGGCTGCCGGGCACGGATCGGGGCACCGGCCCGGGGTCGGCCCGTGCGCTGGCGCTGCTCGAGGGGCTCAACCCGCCGCAGCGGGAGGCCGTGCTCCACTCCGGCGGCCCGCTGCTGCTCGTCGCCGGCGCCGGGTCGGGCAAGACGCGCGTGCTCACGCACCGCATCGCGCACCTGCTCGCCGCGCGGGGGGTGCGGCCCGGCGAGGTGCTCGCCATCACCTTCACCAACAAGGCCGCCGCGGAGATGCGCGAGCGCGTCGAGGCGCTCGTCGGGCCCGCCGCGCGGGCCATGTGGGTCTCGACCTTCCACTCCGCGTGCGTGCGGATCCTGCGGCGCGAGGCGCAGGCGGTCGGCCTGCGCAGCAGCTTCTCCATCTACGACGCGGCCGACAGCCAGCGGCTCATGGCGCTCGTGTGCCGCGAGCTCGACCTGGACCCCAAGCGGCACCCGCCGCGGTCCTTCACCGCGCAGGTGTCCAACCTCAAGAACGAGCTCGTCGACGACGAGACGTACGCCTCCCGCGTCGCGGCCGAGGGGACGCCCGCCGAGAAGGTGCTCGCCGAGGCGTACCGGCTCTACACGGCCCGGCTGCGGCAGGCCAACGCCCTCGACTTCGACGACATCATCATGCTCACCGTCAACGTGCTGCAGGCCTTCCCGGACGTCGCGCAGGCCTACCGGCGGCGCTTCCGCCACGTCCTCGTCGACGAGTACCAGGACACCAACCACGCCCAGTACGTCCTCGTGCGCGAGCTCGTCGGCGGGGCGGTGCACGGGGCCGACGCCGAGCGCGCGGAGGGCGGAGGAGGAGACGGCTCCGACGCGGCCCTGCCGCCGTCGGAGCTCACGGTCGTCGGCGACGCCGACCAGTCGATCTACGCCTTCCGGGGCGCCTCGATCCGCAACATCGAGGAGTTCGAGAGCGACTACCCCGACGCGACGACGATCCTGCTCGAGCAGAACTACCGCTCGACGCAGACGATCCTCACCGCCGCCAACACCGTCATCGCCCGCAACCCCGACCGCCGTCCCAAGAACCTCTGGACGGCGTCGGGGCAGGGCGAGCCGGTCGTCGGGTACGTCGCCGACACCGAGCACGACGAGGCCGCGTTCATCGCCGAGGAGGTGGACCGGCTCCACGACGAGGCGGGCCTGCGCTACGGCGACGTCGCCGTCTTCTACCGGACCAACGCCCAGTCCCGGGCGCTGGAGGAGGTGCTCGTCCGCACGGGCGTGCCCTACAAGGTCGTCGGCGGCACCCGCTTCTACGAGCGGCGGGAGGTCAAGGACGCGCTCGCCTACCTGCGCGTGCTGGCCAACCCCACCGACACGGTCAACCTGCGGCGGATCCTCAACGTGCCGAAGCGGGGCATCGGCGAGCGCGCCGAGGCGACGATCGCCGCGCTCGCCGAGCGCGAGCGCCTCCCCTTCGCCGCCGCGCTGGGCCGCGCCGAGGACGCCCCCGGCATCGCCACGCGGAGCCTCACCGCCGTCACGCGCTTCCGGGAGCTGCTCGAGGAGCTGCGGACCGTCGTCGAGGGCGGCGCCGGGCCGGCCGCCGTCCTCGAGGCCGTGCTCGACCGCACGGGCTACGTGGACGAGCTGCGGCGCAGCGGCGACCCGCAGGACGAGTCGCGCGTGGAGAACCTCGCCGAGCTCGTCGCCGTCGCGGGCGAGTACGAGACGGCGAACCCCGAGGGCTCGCTCGGCGACTTCCTCGAGCAGGTCTCGCTCGTGGCCGACGCCGACGAGATCCCCGACGAGCCGGGGGAGGGGGCGCACCCGGACGACGTCGCCGCGGCGCGCGAGGCCGCCGAGCAGGGCGTCGTCACGCTCATGACGCTGCACACGGCGAAGGGGCTGGAGTTCCCCGTCGTCTTCCTCACGGGCATGGAGGAGGGGGTCTTCCCGCACCAGCGCTCGCTCGCCGACCCGACCGAGCTCGCCGAGGAGCGCCGCCTGGCCTACGTCGGCCTCACGCGGGCCCGCGAGCGGCTGTACCTCTCGCGCGCCGCGGTCCGGACGGCGTGGGGCCAGCCGCAGTACAACCCGGCGAGCCGCTTCCTCGACGACGTGCCCCCCGACCTCCTGCAGTGGCGCCGCGGGGCCTCGAGCGCCGTCGCGCCGTCCTCGACGCCCGCGGTCGCGCGGCTCGCGCAGCGGCCCGGCGTGCGCTCGCCCGGCAACCGCGAGGTCGTCCACCTGGAGGGCGGCGACCGCGTCACGCACGACGCCTTCGGGCTCGGGACGGTCGTGCGGGTCGACGGCTCGGGCGACAAGGCCGTGGCGCACGTCGACTTCGGCGACCAGGGCGTCAAGCGCCTGCTGCTGCGGTACGCGCCGGTCGAGAAGCTCTGACGCGGGCGGGTCCACCGCCCGCTCCCGCCCGCTCCCGCGGGGCGATGTGTGGCCATGTGGCCCTGGTGCAGCGCCCGCGGGGGTGACGTGTGGCCATGTCCCCCTTCCGCCCCGCTCTCGCGGGGCGACGTGTGGCCATGTCGTCCTGAGGCAGCGCCCGCGGGGGTGACGTGTGGCCATGTGGCCCTCGCGACCTGTTCGGGGGGCGATGTGTGGCCATGTGGCCCTCGCGCCTCGGGCAGTGGGGGCGATGCGTGGCCATGTCGCCCCTCACGGCGAGGAGCACGGGGTCGCCCGCCGACGCGCGGTCGCGGGCTGGTGTCCGACCGACGTCCACAGCCGCCGGGCACCGGCTCCTCGTCCACCGACGACCGTGGGCAGGTCGCGTGCGCCGGCGAGGGCGCGAGCCTCGGCGCGTGCTGCAGCGACGACGTCTCCCACGCGTCTTCAAGGGCTCCACGGCCGTCCGGGAGGGGTGGTTGACGCCGAAGCAGCTGCGCGGACCCCTCGTGCAGCGACTGCTGCCCGGCGTCTACGCCCTCGCCGAGGTGCCGCGCACGCACCAGCTGAGGTGCGAGGCGGCCGCTCTGGTCCTGCCTCCCGCGGCCATGATCACCGGTGCGTCCCTGGCCACGGTCCGTGGGCTGCCTCTCCTGCTCGCCGACGACGACGTCGAGGTCGTGCTCCCCGAGTCGGCGTACCGCTGCCGGGTGAGGGGCGTGCGGCAGCGCCGGGTGGTCGTCCCCCTCGCCGCCCCGGAGGGATCGGTCGGCTCGACGCCGTGCGCCCCACCGCTGCGGATGGCGCTCGACCTCTCCCTGGGTCTGCCTCGGGACGAGGCGGTCGTGCGGCTCGACGCGGTGGCGCACGCCGGACTGGTCGATCTCGACGACGTCCGTCGAGGTCTCTCCGTGCACCGGGAGCGGGGAGTGGTGGCCGCCCGCGCGGCCGCCGACCTGGCGGACGCCCGCGCCGCGTCACCGCCCGAGACCCGTCTGAGGCTCCTCCTGCAGGACGCTGGTCTGGACGTCACCCCGCAGGTGGTCGTGCGGACGGCGGACGGGGCGTTCGTCGCGCGCGTCGACCTCGCTGTCGACGGCACGCGGGTGGCCGTCGAGTACGACGGCGCCTGGCACGGGCACCCGGAGCAGCTCGCCCGGGACAGAGCGCGGTCCAACGCGCTCCAGGGCGTCGGCTGGAGCGTCGTGCACGTGACCGCGGACATGCTCCGCGAACCCGCGCTGGTCGTCGCCGCCGTCCGCAGCGCCGTCCAGCGCGGTCGACGCTCGTCCCGCTGAGCGGTCCGTCACCGCTCCGCCGACGTCGTGCGGCTCGCCGGGGCCTGGCAGCACCTCTGCCGCCAGGAGGGCCCCATGCGCCGGGCGAGGTGGCCACACGTGGTCCTGCACGGGCGGCGCGGAGGGCGATATGGCCACACGTCGCCTCGCCGAGGCGGGTCGGGAGGGCGATATGGCCACACGTCGCCTCGCCGAGGCGGGCCGGGAGGGCGATATGGCCACACGTCGCCTCGCGGGGGCGGGCCTGGGGGCGATATGGCCACACGTCACCCTCCGGGGTGGGGGTGACGCGCCCCCGGACGGGTGGCGCCGGTGACGGACCGGTCACGGTCGGGGTGTCGCGGTCCGCGGGAACCGCCGCGGCTGCTTGACCGTTGTAGCGTCCCGCTCGGTGCCGCCTCCCCCGAGCTGGTGCCTCGACCGACGAAGGAGTCCGCGTCCATGGCCAGCTTCCTCGACAGGTCCCGCACCGTCGCGGGACCGGGGTACTCGCGGTGGCTCATCCCGCCCGCCGCGCTCGCCGTCCACCTCTCGATCGGGCAGGTGTACGCGACCAGCGTCTACAAGTCCTCGCTCGTCGAGACCTTCGGCACGAGCCTGACGTCGATCGGCGTCATCTTCTCGATCGCCATCGTCATGCTCGGCCTGTCGGCCGCCGTCCTCGGCAAGTGGGTCGACCACGGCGGCCCCCGGAAGGCCATGTTCACGGCCGCCTGCTTCTGGGCCGCCGGCTTCCTCGTCGCGGCGCTCGGCATCTCGACGACCCAGCTGTGGCTCGTCTACCTGGGCTACGGCGTCCTCGGCGGCATCGGCCTCGGCATCGGCTACATCTCGCCGGTCTCGACGCTCATCAAGTGGTTCCCGGACCGTCCGGGCCTCGCGACCGGCATGGCGATCATGGGCTTCGGCGGCGGCGCGCTCATCGCGAGCCCGCTGTCGAACCAGCTCCTGCGGGCGTACGACGCGGACTTCGACGGGACGGCCGGCTCCGTGGCCAGCGGCTCCGCGGTGGCGCAGCTCTTCGTCACGCTCGGGATCGTCTACTTCATCGCCATGATGTACGGCGCCTTCACCATCCGCGTCGCGCCGCCGGGCTACGCGCCCCCCGGCTGGGACCCGTCGACCAGGAAGCAGTCCGCTCTCGTGACGACGGCGTCGGTCTCGGCGAACAACGCCATCCGCACCCCGCAGTTCTGGCTGCTGTGGATCCTGCTCTTCTGCAACGTCACGGCGGGCATCGGCATCCTCGAGCAGGCCGCGCCGATGATCCAGGACTTCTTCCGCGACGGCAGCACCACCGCGATCTCCGCGGTCGCCGCCGGCGGCTTCGTCGGGCTGCTCTCCCTGGGCAACATGGCCGGCCGCTTCGTCTGGTCCTCGACGTCCGACGTCATCGGCCGCAAGCGCATCTACATGGTCTACCTCGGCGTCGGCGCGGTCCTCTACGTGCTGCTGGCCCTCGTCGGCCAGACCGCGACGGCGCTCTTCGTCCTGCTGGCGCTCGTCATCATCTCCTTCTACGGCGGCGGCTTCGCGACGATGCCGGCCTACCTGCGCGACCTCTTCGGCACCTACGAGGTGGGCGCCATCCACGGCCGCGTCCTCACCGCGTGGTCGGCCGCCGGCGTCGCCGGGCCGCTCATCGTCAACGGCTTCCTCGACGCGCAGGGGGAGCCCGGCCAGCTCGTGGCCGGTGACTACCGCCCCGCGCTGCTGACGATGGTCGTGCTGCTCGTCATCGGCTTCGTGGCCAACCTGCTCATCAAGCCCGTGGCCGAGCGCTTCCACGAGCCGGCCGACCAGGCGGCGCCCGCGCCCGCCGCCGCCCGCTGACCCGACCGCCACCAGGAGACCGCCAATGTCCAGCACCGCCGCCGAGCCGGAGCGCGAGAGCGCCGGCCGCAACGACCCGTCCGCGGGCGTCCAGAAGGCCCTGCTCGGGATCGGGTGGACGCTCGTCGGCGTCCCGCTCGTCTACGGGCTCGTCCAGACCCTGCGCCGCGTGGTCACGCTCTTCACCGGCTGAGCGCCGCACCCCCGCGACGGCGGGTCGTCCCTGCGGGGGCGGCCCGCCGTCGTCGTCCGGTGGGAGGGGACGAGCCGGGCGAGCCGGGCGGGGGCCCGGAGCCGCCGCCGGCCGCCGCCGCGTCGGGCGGGCGTGCGCAGCGCCGATAGGGTCGCCCGCGGTGCCGCCGACCGGCGGCGGCAGACCCCGAGGTGAGGATCGCTGGTGGACCTCTTCGAGTACCAGGCCCGGGACGTCTTCGAGCGGCACGGCGTCCCCGTGCTGCGCGGGGTCGTCGCGACGACGCCGCAGGAGGCGCGCGACGCGGCGGAGCAGCTGGGCGGCGGCGTGGTCGTCGTCAAGGCGCAGGTCAAGACGGGCGGCCGCGGCAAGGCCGGCGGCGTCAAGGTCGCGAAGGGCCCCGAGGAGGCGCAGGCGCACGCCGAGGCGATCCTCGGCATGGACATCAAGGGCCACGTCGTGCACCGCGTGATGGTCGCCGAGGGCGCCGCCATCGCCGAGGAGTACTACTTCTCGATCCTCCTCGACCGCTCCGAGCGCCGGCTGCTGGCCATGGCGTCCGTCGAGGGCGGCGTCGAGATCGAGCAGCTCGCGGTCGAGCGCCCCGAGGCCCTCGCCCGGGTGCCCGTCGACGCCCGCACGGGCGTCGACCGCGCCAAGGCCGAGGAGATCGCGGACGCCGCCGGCTTCGGCGCCGACGTGCGCGAGCAGGTCGTCGAGGCCTTCCAGAGGCTGTGGGACGTCTACCGCGAGGAGGACGCCACGCTCGTCGAGGTCAACCCCCTCGTGCGCACCGAGGGCGGCGACGTCATCGCCCTCGACGGCAAGGTGACGCTCGACGAGAACGCCTCCTTCCGCCACGAGGACCACGCCGAGCTGGAGGACGCCGCGGCGGCCGACCCCCTCGAGGCGAAGGCCGCGGCCAAGGGCCTCAACTACGTCAAGCTCGACGGCGAGGTCGGCATCATCGGCAACGGCGCGGGCCTCGTCATGAGCACGCTCGACGTCGTCGCCTACGCCGGCGAGGCGCACGGCGTGAGGCCGGCGAACTTCCTCGACATCGGCGGCGGCGCCTCGGCCCAGGTCATGGCGGACGGCCTCGACGTCATCCTCGGCGACGAGCAGGTGCGCAGCGTCTTCGTCAACGTCTTCGGCGGCATCACCGCCTGCGACGCCGTGGCGAACGGCATCGTCTCGGCGCTGGAGATCCTCGGGGACCAGGCCACCAAGCCCCTCGTCGTGCGCCTCGACGGCAACAACGTCGTCGAGGGGCGGCGCATCCTCGACGAGGCGGCCCACCCGCTCGTGACCCTCGTCGACACCATGGACGGGGCCGCCGCGAAGGCGGCCGAGCTCGCGGCTGCGAAGTAAGGACGGCACTGACATGGCGATCTTCCTCGACGACAGCAGCAAGGTCCTCGTCCAGGGCATGACCGGCTCCGAGGGCACCAAGCACACGACGCGCATGCTCGCCTCGGGCACGCAGGTCGTCGGCGGCGTCAACCCCCGCAAGGCCGGCACGTCGCAGGACTTCACCTTCACGACGACCGACGGCGAGGAGCGCACCGCCTCGGTGCCCGTCTTCGGCTCCGTGGCCGAGGCCATGGCCGAGACGGGGGCGAACACCTCGGTGCTCTTCGTGCCGCCCGCCTTCACGCGGGCCGCGGTGGTGGAGGCCGTCGACGCGGGCATCCCGCTGGCCATCGTCATCACCGAGGGCGTCCCGGTGAAGGACACGGCCGAGTTCTACGCCTACGCGGCCGAGAAGGGCACGACCCGCCTGGTCGGCCCGAACTGCCCGGGCGTCATCAGTCCCGGCAAGGCCAACGCCGGCATCATCCCGGCCGACATCACCGGCCCCGGACGCATCGGCCTGGTCTCGAAGTCCGGCACGCTGACGTACCAGATGATGTACGAGCTGCGGGACCTGGGCTTCTCCACCGCCGTGGGCATCGGCGGCGACCCGGTCATCGGGACGACGCACATCGACGCCCTCGCGGCCTTCGAGGCCGACCCCGAGACCGACGCCGTCGTCATGATCGGCGAGATCGGCGGGGACGCCGAGGAGCGCGCGGCCGCGTACATCCGCGACCACGTGACGAAGCCGGTCGTCGGCTACGTCGCCGGCTTCACGGCCCCCGAGGGCAAGACGATGGGCCACGCCGGCGCCATCGTCTCCGGCTCCGCCGGCACCGCCCAGGCGAAGAAGGAGGCCCTCGAGGCCGCCGGCGTCAAGGTCGGCAAGACCCCCTCGGAGACGGCGCGGCTGCTGCGCGAGGTGCTCCCCGCCTGAGCGGTTCCGCTCCCGCGAGCGCCCGTCACCCCCGGGGGGTGACGGGCGCTC
>NZ_JBBHZG010000006.1:121110-126080 GCF_037482305.1 Pseudokineococcus sp. 5B2Z-1 | reverse complement strand
TCGGTTCTCCCCCCCCCCCCCCGCGTCCCGGTGCGGGCCGCGGCGGCGTGGCGCTCGTCCTCGCCCGACCCGGCGTCGGGGAGCATGGCGGGGATGTCCACGCCGCGCCCGCCCCGACACCCCGCCGCACCGTCCGCGGACGACGCCCCGGCGCACGCGCGCGCCGAGGACGAGCCCTTCGACGAGGGCTCGACGCCGTGCGCGCCCGGGGAGGACGGGCTCGAGGGAGACTCGGCGGGGCCCACGGCGCCGGGGGACGTCGCCGCGCCGTCGACGCCCGCGGGGGCCCACCTCGCCGTCCCGGCCGCGCCGGGCGGGGCGCTCCTGCGCTCGCCGCTGCTCATCGGCCTGCTGGCGGGCGCCCAGGCGGTGCTCGGGTCGCTGCTCTGCGTCGTGGCCCCGGTCATGGCCGTCTGGCTCGTGGCGTCGCGGACGGGGGCCACGTGGGACGGCGCGCTGCGCGTCGCCGCCGACGGGTGGCTGCTCGCGCACGGCACCGCGCTCGCCGTCCCCGGCGGCAGCCTCGCGCTGTGGCCCCTGGGCCTCGCCCTGCTGCCCGTGGCGTGGTGCGTCTCCGCCGGCCGCAGGACCGCGGTGGCGCTCGAGGCCACCCACCCGGCGTCCCGGTCGGCCCGCTCGGGCCTCGACGGCGCGCTCGTGGTGGCGCTGGCGGGCGTCGTCGCCTCCTACGTCGTGCTGACGACGGCCGTGGCCCTCGTCGCCGGCTCACCGGTCGTGCGGCCCGGTCCGGGCTCGGCCGCCCTCGGCGCGCTCGTCGTGGCGGGCACGTCCGCGGGCGCCGCCATGGCGGCGGCCCGCCTGCGCCTGTCCGCCGCGGGCCCGCGCCGGCGCGCCGTCCCGGCCCCGCGGCTGCTGCCCGCGCTGGCGGACCTCGTGCGCGTGCCCCTCGCCGCCCGGCCGGTGGCCGCGGCCGGCGGCCGCGCCCTGGCCTGGTGCCTCGTGGGCGCGGGCGCCTGCCTCGTCGTGTCCCTGGCCGCGGGCGCCCCCCAGGTGCTCGACCTGCAGGGCGCCCTGGACGCGGGCGTGGTCGGCGGTGCCGTCCTCGTGCTCGGCCAGCTCCTCCTGCTGCCGACGGCGCTCGTGTGGGCCCTGTCGTGGACGGCCGGCCCCGGCTTCGCCGTCGGCGCGGGCACGTCCGTGACGCCGGGGGGCACCGACCTCGGGCTGCTGCCGGCGCTGCCCCTCCTCGGCGGCCTGCCGCAGCAGGGCACGGGTGGCGGGTGGCTGTGGGTGGTCGTCCTCCTGCCGGTGGCCGCGGGCGCCGTCGCCGCGGCGCGGCTGCGGCTGCTCGCGCCGCTGGCCGCCCCCGTCCCCGCCCACGGCGAGGGCGACGGCGACGGCGACGGCGAGGAGGAGGCCGGCACGGCGCAGCGCCTGCGGAGCGAGCTGGCCCGGCGCGGGCTGCCCGCGCTCCTGCGCGCCGCGGGGACGGGTGCGGTCGCGGGGGCCGGAGCCGCGCTGCTCGCCCTCCTGTCGTCGGGCCCGGTGGGCCCGGGGGCGCTGGGGCGGGTCGGACCCGTCGCCTGGCAGACCGGGGGGGCCGTCGGGCTCCTCGTGGCCCTGGGCGCCGCCGCGGTGCTGCTGGTGCCGGCGGGGGTCGGCCCGCGGCGGGCGGTGCGGGCGCGGAGCGACGAGGGCTGACGAGCCGGTGCCGGCGCTCAGCCGCCGGACGCGAGGCCCCTCAGCCCCTCCGCCCAGCGGGTGAGGTCCTCGACGGACTGCTGCTGGCAGACCGCCTGCGCCTGCTCCGTGACGGCGCCGGCGAGGCAGTCCCGCAGGCCGTCCTGGAGCGGCCACACGACCAGCGCGACCACCTGCGCCACGAGGACGAAGAGCGCCAGCACCATCCCCGCCGACAGCACCACGAGCGTGCCGCTGCGCCGGGCGCGCACCGCGTCGGCGAGGGCGAGGCCGCCCGCGACGAGCGCCCCCGCCGTGAAGAGCAGGCCGACCCCCGACCACGGGAAGGGGAGGCGCTCGGCGAGCAGCGCCCCGAGGAGCAGCAGCGAGAAGAGGAGCGAGCGCCGCACCGCGTCGGCGGCCGGGCCCCGCTCCGGGGCGTCGTGCCGTCCACCGGGCTCGCCGGACCCGCCCTGGCCGTCGGAGCCACCGGGGGAGCGGCGGGGCGGGGTGCTGCCGGGGGCGGCCACGGTGTCCTCCACGGGCTCGTCGCGCTCCGGCGGTCGCCGGGCGTGCCGCTATGGTCTCCGACCGTGACGGCAGGCGGTACCGCGGCACCCGGGGAGCCGTCGGCGCCCGACCCCGCGGCCGTCCCCGCCGCGGTGGGCGGGCGGGCGTCCCGCGTCGTCGTCCTCGTCTCGGGGGCGGGCACGAACCTCGGGGCGCTGCTCGAGGCCTCCCGCCGGCCCGGCTGGGGCGCCGAGGTCGTCGGCGTGGTCGCGGACCGCGCGGACGCGCCGGCGCTGGACCGGGCCCGCGCGGCCGGGCTGCCCGCCGAGGTCGTCGCCCTGCGCGACCACCCCGACCGCGCCGCCTGGGACGTCGCGCTGACCCGCGCGGTCACGGCGCTCGAGCCCGACCTCGTCGTGCTCGCCGGCTTCATGAAGCTCGTCGGGCCCGCCTTCCTCGCCCGCCTCGGCGGGCGCGTCGTCAACACCCACCCGGCGCTGTCGCCGTCCTTCCCCGGCACCCGCGCCCCCGCGGACGCGCTCGCCTACGGCGTCAAGGTCACCGGCGCCACCGTGCTGCTCGTCGACGAGGGCGTCGACACGGGTGCGGTGCTCGCCCAGGTGGCGGTCCCCGTGCTCGAGGACGACGACGTCGCGACCCTCCACGAGCGGATCAAGGCCGCCGAGCGGCCCCTGCTCGTCGACGTCGTCGGGCGCATGGCCCGCGGCGGCTGGACCACCTCGCCCGACGACCCCCGGAAGGTGCACCTCCCGTGAGCTCCCCGACCACCGACGCCTCGCCGTCCGCCGCCCCCACCAGCACCGAGGCCGGAGGCCGGCGGCCGCTGCGCCGGGCCCTCGTCTCCGTCTGGGACAAGACGGGCCTGGAAGACCTGGCCCGGGGGCTGCACGACGCAGGCGTGGCCCTCGTCTCGACCGGCTCGACCGCGTCGCGCATCGCGGCCGCCGGCGTCCCCGTGACGGCGGTGGAGGACCTCACGGGCTTCCCCGAGTGCCTCGACGGCCGGGTCAAGACCCTGCACCCGCGCGTGCACGCGGGGATCCTCGCCGACCGCCGGCGGCCGGAGCACGAGGCCCAGCTCGCCGACCTCGGCGTCGAGCCGTTCGACCTCGTGGTCGTGAACCTCTACCCCTTCGAGCGGACGGTCGCGAGCGGCGCCGGCGTCGAGGAGTGCGTCGAGCAGATCGACATCGGCGGCCCCTCGATGGTCCGGGCCGCCGCGAAGAACCACCCCAGCGTGGCCGTCGTCACGAGCCCGGACGCCTACGACGAGGTCCTCGCGGCCGCGGCCGGCGGGGGCTTCGACCTGGCGGCCCGAGCCCGGCTGGCCGCGCGCGCCTTCGCGGCCACCGCCGCCTACGACGCCGCCGTCGCCGCGTGGACGCGCGACGTCCTCGTGCCGTCGACGGCGGGGCAGGAGCCCGTGGCCGAGGACGGGGCCGGGGACGCCCCGGGCGCCCCGCCCGAGCGGCTCGAGCTCGCCTACGCGCGGACGGCGTCCCTGCGCTACGGGGAGAACCCGCACCAGCGGGCGGCGCTCTACCGCCCCGCGGGGGGCGCGGCGGCGCCCGGCCTCGCCGGGGCCGAGCAGCTGCACGGCAAGGAGATGAGCTTCAACAACTGGACGGACGCCGACGCCGCCTGGCGGGCCGCCCACGACCACGACGAGCCGTGCGTGGCGATCATCAAGCACGCCAACCCCTGCGGCATCGCCGTGGCCACGGACGTGGCGACGGCGCACCGGGCGGCGCACGCCTGCGACCCCGTGTCGGCGTTCGGCGGCGTCATCGCCGTCAACCGGCCGGTCACCGCGGCCATGGCCGAGCAGGTCGCCGAGGTGTTCACCGAGGTCGTCGTCGCGCCCGCCTTCGACGCCGACGCCCTCGAGGTGCTCACCCGCAAGAAGAACGTGCGGCTCCTGCGCGCCGACGCCCCCGCGGGCGGCGACCGGCTGGAGGTCAAGCCCGTCGACGGCGGTCTCCTGGTCCAGACCGCCGACCGGCTCCAGGCGCCCGGCGACGACCCGAGCGGGTGGACGCTGGCGGCCGGGGCGCCCGTGGGGGCCGACGTGCTCGCCGACCTGGCCTTCGCCTGGCGCGCGGTGCGCGCCGTGCGCTCCAACGCCGTCCTCCTGGCGTCCGGGCGCGCCACGACGGGCGTCGGCATGGGCCAGGTCAACCGGGTCGACTCGGCGCGGCTCGCCGTCGCGCGCGCCGGCGAGCGCGCCGCCGGGTCGGTGGCCGCCTCCGACGCCTTCTTCCCCTTCGCCGACGGCCTGCAGGTGCTCCTCGACGCCGGCGTCCGCGCCGTCGTCCAGCCGGGCGGGTCGGTGCGGGACGAGGAGGTCGTGGCCGCGGCGCAGGCCGCCGGGGCGGCGCTGTACCTCACCGGCGCCCGCCACTTCACGCACTGAGCCCCGTGCCGGAGGAGGGGCCCCCGGACGGGGTCGAGGGCCAGGCGCCCGACGTCCCCGAGGTCGGGGGACGGGGTGCGGAGGTCGACGCGACGGCGGGGCGGCGGGGCAGCGCCGTCCTCGTGGCGGTGGCGGCGCTCGTCGCGGGGGCGCTGGTCTCCGGCGTGGTCCTCGGCTTCCGGGCCACGGGACTCGTCCTCGGCGCGGGACTCGTCGTCGTCGCGGTGGTGCGCCTGACGGGGTCCACCCGCGCCGCGGGGCCGCTGGCGGTGCGCTCGCGGGCGGTGGACGCGGCCGTCGTCCTCGTCCTCGCGGTCGCCCTCGTCCTGCTCTCGCTGCTCACGCCCGGCGGGGAGCCCCGCGTCTGACCTCGCGTCCGACGCCG
>NZ_JBBHZG010000006.1:94479-120938 GCF_037482305.1 Pseudokineococcus sp. 5B2Z-1 | reverse complement strand
GACCGACCTCTGCGGGTCGGTCGCGGGCCGTCGCGGTCGCGGTGGGTCAGCCGAGCAGGCCCATGCCCGCCACGGCGTCGCGCTCCTCGCCGAGCTCGGCGACGGAGGCGTCGATGCGCGAGCGCGAGAAGTCGTCGACGTCGAGGCCCTGGACGATCTCGTAGGAGCCGTCGCGCGTCGTCACGGGGAAGCTCGACACGAGGCCCTCCGGCACGCCGTAGGAGCCGTCGGAGCGCACCGCCATGGACGTCCAGCCGCCCTCCGGGGTGCCGGTGAGCCACGTGCGGACGTGGTCGATGGCGGCGTTGGCCGCGGACGCCGCGGAGGAGGAGCCGCGGGCCTCGATGATGGCCGCGCCGCGCTTCTGCACGGTGGGGATGAAGTCGGACTCGACCCACGGCTGGTCGACGACCTCGAGCGCCGGGCGGCCGCCCACGACCGCGTGCGTGAGGTCGGGGTACTGCGTCGCCGAGTGGTTGCCCCAGATGGCCACGCGCTCGACGTCGGCCACCGGCGCACCGGCCTTCTTCGCGAGCTGCGCGACGGCGCGGTTGTGGTCCAGGCGCGTCATCGCGGAGAAGCGCTCGGCGGGCACGCCGGCGGCGTTGTTCATGGCGATGAGGCAGTTCGTGTTGGCGGGGTTGCCGACGACGAGGACGCGCAGGTCGTCGGCCGCCGACTGCGCCAGCGCCCGGCCCTGGCCGGTGAAGATCGCCCCGTTGGCCTCGAGGAGGTCACCGCGCTCCATGCCCTTGGTGCGGGGGCGGGACCCGACGAGCATGGCCACGCTGGCGCCGTCGAAGGCGGTGGCGGCGTCGTCGGAGATGTCCACCGACCGCAGCAGCGGGAAGGCGCAGTCGTCGAGCTCCATGGCGACGCCCTCGGCCGCCCCGAGCGCGGGCGTGATCTCCAGGACGCGCAGGCGCACCGGCACGTCGGGCCCCAGCAGCGCCCCGCTCGCGATGCGGAAGAGCAGGCTGTAGCAGATCTGCCCCGCGCCGCCGGTGACGGCGACGGTGACGGGACGGCGGCTGCCGGTCTCGGCGGTGCTGGAGGTCACGCTGCGCTCCTTCGAGGGGTCTGCGGGGTCCTGCGGGGGACGGGGGCGTCCCCGGGCACCGCGACGCTATCGGCACCGGCGTCGTGGCGCGGGGCGGGCGGCCGGCGGGGGCGCCCCGAGCGCGCCGACCGGTAGTTTGACGTCGAGACACCCACCGCTCGCGACGAGGAGAGTGCTACCGCATGGCCAAGATCAAGGTCGAGGGGACCGTCGTCGAGCTCGACGGCGACGAGATGACGCGGATCATCTGGCAGTTCATCAAGGACCGCCTCATCCACCCGTACCTCGACGTCGACCTCGAGTACTACGACCTCGGCATGGAGCACCGCGACGCGACCGACGACCAGGTGACGGTCGACGCGGCGAACGCCATCAAGAAGCACGGCGTGGGCGTGAAGTGCGCCACCATCACGCCCGACGAGGCCCGCGTCGAGGAGTTCGGGCTGAAGAAGATGTGGCGCTCGCCCAACGGGACGATCCGCAACATCCTCGGCGGCGTCATCTTCCGCGAGCCCATCGTCATCTCGAACATCCCCCGCCTGGTGCCGGGCTGGACCAAGCCGATCATCGTCGGCCGCCACGCCTTCGGCGACCAGTACCGCGCCACCGACTTCCGCTTCCCGGGCGAGGGCACGCTCACCGTGTCCTTCCAGCCGGCGGACGGCTCCGAGCCCATCGAGCACGAGGTCTTCCAGGCGCCCGGCGCCGGCGTCGCGGTGGCGATGTACAACCTCGACGAGTCGATCCGCGACTTCGCGCGCAGCTCGATGAACTACGGGCTCGACCGCGGCTACCCGGTCTACCTGTCGACGAAGAACACGATCATGAAGGCCTACGACGGGCGCTTCAAGGACATCTTCGCCGAGGTCTTCGAGGCCGAGTTCAAGGAGAAGTTCGAGGCGGCGGGCATCACCTACGAGCACCGCCTCATCGACGACATGGTCGCCGCCTCCCTCAAGTGGGAGGGCGGCTACGTCTGGGCCTGCAAGAACTACGACGGCGACGTGCAGTCCGACACCGTCGCGCAGGGCTTCGGCTCGCTCGGCCTCATGACGTCGGTCCTCACCTCGCCCGACGGCCGCACGGTCGAGGCGGAGGCGGCCCACGGCACGGTGACGCGCCACTACCGCCAGCACCAGCAGGGCAAGCCGACGTCGACCAACCCCATCGCGTCGATCTACGCCTGGACGCGGGGCCTCGCGCACCGCGGGCGCCTCGACGGCACGCCGGCCGTCACCGAGTTCGCCGAGACGCTCGAGGACGTCGTCGTCAAGACCGTCGAGAGCGGCAAGATGACGAAGGACCTCGCGATGCTCGTCGGCCCCGACCAGGGCTGGCTCACCACCGAGGAGTTCCTCGCGGCGCTCGACGAGAACCTCTCGGCCCGCCTGGGCTGACCGCCCCGCCCGACGACGAGGGCCCTCCGGCTCTCGGGGCCTACCCGGCGACGGGCGCGTCCGGCCGGTCGCCGTCGGCCGGGGGCTCCCGCGGCAGGTCGGGCTCGAGGTAGATGACGCGGGCGATGGGCACCGCGGCGCGCACGCGGCGCTCGGCGGCGTCGATGGCGTGCGCCACCTCGGCGGCGGTGATCGCGTCGGGCACGGCGATCTTGGCGCCCACGAGGAGCTCCTCCGGGCCGAGGTGCAGCGTCCGCAGGTGGATGACGCCCGTCACCCCGTCGCCCGGCAGCGCCGCCTCGATGGCCCGCACCTGCGCGGGGCGGGCGCCCTCGCCGACGAGGAGCGACTTCATCTCCACGGCGAGGACGACGGCGACGGCGGTGAGCAGCAGCCCGATGGCCGCGGTCCCCGCGGCGTCCCAGCGCCCGTCCCCGGTGAGGAGGGTCAGCCCCACGCCGGTCAGGGCGAAGAGGATGCCGAGGAGGGCGGCGCTGTCCTCGAGGAGGACGACGGGCAGCTCGGGGGCGCGCGCTGTGCGGACGAAGCGGGGCAGGCTCTGCTCGCCCCTCACCTCCCCGGCCTCCCGCACGGCGGTGCGCAGGCTGAGGCCCTCCATGACGCCCGCCACGAGCAGGACGACGACGGGCACCCAGCGCCAGGCGGTGATGGGCTCCGGCTCCTGGAACTTCTCGTAGGCCTCGTAGAGCGCGAAGAGCCCGCCGAGGGTGAAGAGGACGACGGCGACGACGAAGCCGTAGACGTAGCGCTCGTGGCCGAAGCCGAAGGGGTGCTCCGGCGTGGCCGCCCGGCGCGAGCGCGCCCCGCCGACGAGCAGGAGCACCTGGTTGCCGGAGTCGGCGAGGGAGTGGATCGACTCGGCGAGCATGGCCGAGGAGGACGTGAGCAGGTACGCGAGGAACTTCGTCACGGCGATGCCCACGTTCGCGGCGAGGGCGGCGAAGATCGCGGCGCGCGAGCCGGCGTGGCCCCCGCCGCCGGCGGACCCCTCGTGGCCTCCGCCGCCCTCGCGGGTCTCGTGGTCCTCAGGAGCCTCGTCGCCCTCACGGGTGGTTGCCCCGGGTGTCGTCATGCGCCGAGGGGAGCACACCTGCGCCGCGCGGGCGACGCGGGCGCCCCGTCACCCGCCGAAGACGTCGTCCTCGAGCCGCGCGTCGAGCTGCTCGACCGCCAGCACCAGGCGGGGCAGCGCCCCGCTGCTCGCCACCGACAGCGGCAGGCCGCCGGCGCGCTCGAGGACGACGTCCGTGGGGGCGACGTCGGCGCGGCGGTCCGTCGGCGCCGAGCCGCGCGGCCCCCCGCCGCTCAGCCCCCCGCCGGACAGGAGGCCGGAGACCGCCGCGACGCCGTCGACGACGACCTCCCGCGCGCGCTCGATGACGAGCCCCGCCACGACCGCGCGTCGCTCCGGCGACGGGAGGGCCCCGACGGCGGGCGGCAGGCCGGTCGCCAGGGCGAGCGGGTCGAGCAGCGCCCGCAGGTCGTCGTCGAGCTCGGCGCCCAGGCCGACCGCGAGCACGCGCCCGGCGGCGTCCTCGACGCGCACGCCCGCGGGCACGCCCATGAGCGGGCGGCGCAGCAGCAACCGCGCCGCCCCCGCCGGCAGCAGGCCGTCCGCACGGCGGACGGCCAGGTGCGCCGAGGACCACCACCCGCCGGTGCCGGCGAGGAGGTCGCGCAGGAGGGCCTCCGCGCTCGAGAAGACGTCCGGGGGTGCGTCCGAGGGGGAGGGGCCACCGGGAGGCTCGGTCGGCGTCGGCACGGCCGTGACGCTAGCGCCGGGTCCCCACCGCCGGGTCTCCGACCCGGCGGCACCCGGCGCCCCGGCCCCTAGGGTGCGCCGCATGGACCTGGGACTGGCGGGGACGCAGGCGCTCGTGACCGGCGCGAGCCGGGGGATCGGGCTGGCGGTGGCCGACGCCCTGGCCGCGGAGGGCGCCGACGTCGCCCTGCTGGCCCGGGGCGCCGAGGGCCTCGCCGCGGCCGCGGAGCAGGTCGGCCGGCACGGGACGCGCGTCGTCACGGCGGCCGTCGACGTCACCGACTTCGTCGCGCTCGCCCGCGAGGTCGACGCCGCCGCCGAGGCGCTCGGCGGGCTCTCGCGCGTCGTCGCCAACGCCGGGGGGACGGTCGGCGGCGGCAACCTCCTCACCGGCACCGCGCAGGAGTTCGTCGACACCTACGCGCTCAACGTCGGCCACGCCGTCGCGCTGCTCGGCGCGGCCGCGCCGCACCTGGCGGCGGCCGGCGGCGGGGCGGCGGTCGTCGTCTCCTCCATCACCGGGCAGCGGCCGGCGCCGCGCACCGCGTACGCGGCGGCCAAGGCGGGGGAGACCCACCTGGCCGCGACGCTCGGGCGCGAGCTCGCGGTCCAGGGCACGCGCGTGAACTCCGTGAGCCCCGGCTCGATCCGCTTCCCCGGCGGCGGCTGGGAGTCCTTCGAGGCCTCGCACCCCGAGCGCTACGCCGACTTCGTCGAGCGGGAGTTCCCCCTCGGCCGCCTCGGGCGTCCCGAGGAGGTCGCCGAGGTCGTCGCCTTCCTGCTCTCGGACCGCGCGTCGTGGGTGTCGGGCACCGACGTCGTCGTCGACGGTGCGCAGGGCTACCCGAGCGGCCGGCGCTTCGACGACTGAGCGCTCCGACGACCGAGCGTTCCGACCGGACGGGGCGGGTGCCGCTGCGGCTCAGCGGAAGACGACGGTGCGGTGCCCGTCGAGCAGCACGCGGTGCTCGGCGTGCCAGCGCACGGCGCGGGCGAGCACCTGCGCCTCGACGTCCTGGCCGATGCCGACCATGTCCGCCTCGGTCGAGGCGTGGTCCACGCGGTGGACGTCCTGCTCGATGATCGGCCCCTCGTCGAGGTCGGCCGTCACGTAGTGCGCCGTCGCGCCGATGAGCTTGACGCCGCGGCCGTGGGCCTGGGCGTAGGGGCGGGCGCCCTTGAAGCTCGGCAGGAACGAGTGGTGGATGTTGATGACCCGGCCGTGCAGGGCGCGGCACAGGTCGTCCGAGAGCACCTGCATGTAGCGCGCGAGGACGACGAGCTCGACGTCGTGCTCCTCGACCATCGCGAGGAGCCGGGCCTCCGCCGCGTCCTTGCCGCCGGCCTCGACGGGCACGTGCGTGAAGGGGACGCCGGCCGCGGCGGCCATCGGCTCGAGGTCGCGGTGGTTGCCGACGACGCCGACGACGTCGACGGGCAGGCGGCCCGAGCGCTGCCGGAAGAGCAGGTCGTTGAGGCAGTGGCCGGCGCGCGAGACGAGCACGAGCGTCCTCAGCGGGCGACCGAGGACGTCGAGGGACCAGTCCATGCCGAAGCGCTCGGCGACGGGGGCGAGCAGCGCCGCCAGCTCCTCGCGCGCGAGCGGCACCTCGACCTGCACGCGGAGGTGGAAGCGCCCGGTGCCGGGGTCGCCGTACTGCTGGCTCTCGGTGATGTTGCCGCTCGCCCCGGCCAGGACGCCGCTGACGGCGTGCACGATGCCGGGGCCGTCGGGGCAGGTGAGCACCAGCACGTACGACGGCGTCGCCGGGGCGGCGCCCTCGTCCGTGCGCAGCGGCGCGGCGTCGGGGGAGGTCACGGTCGAGGAGGCTAGCCAGCGCCGGGCCCCTCGTCGGGCACAGGGCTCGGGCACAGGGCTCGGGCACAGGGCGCGGGCGCAGGGCGCGGGCGCGCCCCCACGGCGGACCGCCGTGCGTCTACCCTGGCCCCGCCGCGACTGGCGAGGGTGGGACACCACCGGGGAGCGGCGAGCGAGGTCGGGCGCCGCCACCGGGCGCGCGCCCGGGCAGCGCGGTCGTCCGCCTGGGCCGCCTGCCGCCCGTGCCACCGGCCCGTGCCCGCCAGCCACGAGGAGACGCGATGACGACGGTCGAGCCCGTCCAGCCCATGAGCCCCGAGCAGGTGCACGAGGACCCGCCGGGCGCGCCCGCGCCGGGGGCCTCCCGCACGCCGGTCGAGGGGGGCGTCACCGACCGCCCCCTCGCCGAGGTCGACCCCGAGATCGCCGAGGTCCTCGAGCGCGAGCTGGGCCGCCAGCGCGGCACCCTCGAGATGATCGCCAGCGAGAACTTCGCCCCGCGTGCGGTCCTCGAGGCGCAGGGCTCGGTCCTGACGAACAAGTACGCCGAGGGCTACCCGGGGCGCCGCTACTACGGCGGCTGCGAGTTCGTCGACGTCGCCGAGGAGCTGGCCCGCGAGCGCGCGAAGGCCCTCTTCGGCGCCGAGCACGTCAACGTGCAGCCGCACGCGGGCGCGCAGGCCAACGCCGCCGTCATGCACGCGCTCATCCGCCCGGGCGACACGATCATGGGCCTCGAGCTGGCGCACGGCGGCCACCTCACGCACGGCATGAAGATCAACTTCTCCGGGCGGCTCTACGACGTCGCGACGTACGGCGTCGACGAGCGCACCCACCTCGTCGACATGGACCGCGTCCGCGAGACCGCGCTCGAGCGGAGGCCGAAGCTCATCATCGCCGGCTGGTCGGCCTACGCCCGCCACCTCGACTTCGCCGCGTTCCGGGCGGTCGCCGACGAGGTCGGCGCCCTGCTCATGGTCGACATGGCGCACTTCGCCGGCCTCGTGGCCGCGGGCCTGCACCCCTCGCCCGTGCCGTACGCCGACGTCGTCACCTCGACGGTGCACAAGACGCTCGCGGGCCCGCGCAGCGGCGTCATCCTCTGCCGCGCCGAGCACGCGAAGAAGATCGACTCGGCCGTCTTCCCCGGCCAGCAGGGCGGCCCGCTCATGCACGCCGTGGCGGCGAAGGCGGTCGCCTTCAAGATCGCGGCGAGCGCCGAGTTCCGCGAGCGCCAGGAGCGCACGCTGCGCGGCGCCAAGGCCGTCGCCGCCGCCCTGACGACGGACGCCGCCCGCGCGGCCGGCGTCAACGTCATCACGGGCGGCACGGACGTCCACCTCGTCCTCGCCGACCTGCGCGAGTCCGCGCTCGACGGCCAGCAGGCGGAGGACCGCCTCCACGAGGCGGGCATCACGGTGAACCGCAACGCCGTCCCCTTCGACCCGCGGCCCCCGATGGTCACCTCGGGCCTGCGGATCGGGACGCCGGCGCTCGCCACCCGCGGGTTCGACGACGCCGAGTTCGCCGAGGTCGGTGACGTCATCGCCGCCGCGCTCCAGCCGGAGTGCGACGTCGCCGACCTGCGCGCCCGCGTGGCCGACCTCGCCGAGCGCTTCCCGCTCTACCCCGGCCTCGAGGAGTGGTGAGCGCCCCTGCGACCACGGGCGGGCGGGCGGTCGTCCTCGACGGGAGGGCGGCGGCCGCGGCCGTGAAGGCCGACCTGGCGCAGCGGGTGGCGGCGCTGCGCGAGCGAGGCGTGGTCCCCGGCCTCGGCACGGTGCTCGTCGGCGACGACCCGGGCAGCGCGACGTACGTGCGCGGCAAGCACCGCGACTGCGCCGAGGTCGGCATCGCCTCGATCCGCGTCGACCTGCCGGCCGACGTCACGCAGGCGGAGGTCGAGGAGCACCTGGAGCGGCTCAACGCCGACCCGGCGTGCACGGGCTACATCGTCCAGCTGCCGCTGCCGGCGGGGATGGACGCCAACCGCCTCCTCGAGCTCGTCGACCCGGCGAAGGACGCCGACGGCCTGCACCCGACCAACCTCGGGCGCCTCGTCCTGCGGGTGCGCGAGGAGGTCACCTCGCCCCTGCCCTGCACGCCGCGCGGCGTCATCGACCTGCTCCAGCGGCACGAGGTGCCCCTGGACGGCGCCGAGGTCGTCGTCGTCGGGCGCGGCACGACGGTGGGCCGCAGCATCGGCCTGCTGCTGACCCGGCGCGACGTCAACGCCACGGTCACGCTGTGCCACACCGGCACCCGCGACCTCGCGGCGCACCTGCGCCGGGCGGACGTCGTCGTCGCGGCGGCCGGCGTGCCGGGGATCGTGCGCCCCGAGGACGTCAAGCCCGGTGCCGCGGTCCTCGACGTCGGCGTGAGCCGCGTCGTCGACACCGAGGGGAACGCCCGCCTCGCCGGCGACGTCGCCCCCGGCGTCGAGGAGGTCGCGGGGTGGCTCTCGCCCAACCCCGGCGGCGTCGGCCCCATGACGCGGACGCTGCTGCTCGCCAACGTCGTCGAGGCCGCGGAGCGCGCGGCCGGCTGACGCCCAGGAGGCGGACGGGGACGACCGACGCCGACGGGGCGCGGACCCGGGCCCTCGCCCGGTCCGCGCCCCGTCGTCGTGCCGGGCCGTCGTGCCGGTCAGCCCTCCCGGTGCACCCGGTGCTGGGCGGCCTGGGCGAGGGGCCGGACCACGAGCAGGTCGACGTCGACGTGCGGGGGGCGGGTGACGACCCAGGAGACGCAGTCGGCGACGTCCTCGGCGACCAGCGGCGCGGCGACGCCCTCGTAGACCTTCGCGGCGGCGTCGGCGTCGCCGCGGAAGCGGTTGGTGGAGAACTCGTCCGTGGCGACCATGCCCGGGGCGATCTCGCTCACGCGCACCGGCTGCCCGAGCAGCTCCAGGCGCAGGGTGCCGGCCAGCGCCGTCGTCCCGTGCTTGGCGGCGGTGTACCCGCCGCCGCCCTCGTAGACGACGTGCCCCGCCGTCGACGACATGACGACCACGTGCCCCGCCCCGCTCGCCACGAGGGCCGGCATGAGCGCCTTGACCACGCGCAGGACGCCGAGGACGTTGACCTCGTACATCCAGCGCCACTCCTCGACGTCGGCGTCGACGACGGCGTCCATGCCGACCGCGCCGCCGGCGTTGGCGACGAGGACGGCGCACTCGTCGACCTCGCGGGCCAGGGCGGCGACGGACGCGTCGTCGGTGACGTCGCAGACGACGGCGCGCCCGCCCACCTCCTCGGCGAGGGCGCGGAGCCGGTCCTCGCGACGGGCGGCGAGGACGACGTCGAAGCCGTCGGCGGCGAGGCGACGCGCGGTGGCCGCGCCGATACCGCTGCTGGCGCCCGTGACGACGGCGGTGCGGCGCCCGGCGGCCCCTCCGGCGGGGCCCGAGGTGGGTCGGGGGGCGGGCTCGGGAGCGGGAGGTCCTGCGGCGGGGGAGCGCGGTTCGTCGGCGGCCATGGGTGCTGCCTAGCATCCCCCGGTGCCCGACGCAGCCCCCGCCCAGCCCGCCGCCGCCCGCTCCACCGACGCCGACCCGTCCACCACGTCCGGGCGCCCGCTCGTCGTCGCGACCGCCAACGTCAACGGCATCCGGGCGGCCGCCCGCCGCGGCATGGGCGCCTGGCTCGACGGCCGCGGCGTCGACGTGCTGTGCCTCCAGGAGGTCCGCGCCGACGACGACACCCTGCGCCGGGTGATCGCCGAGATGGCCGGTGAGGAGGCGCCGGCGAAGGGCGCCGCGCAGGGGGACGCCGTCGCCGGCTGGCACGTCGCCCACGTCGAGCCGACCGACGCCGGCACGAAGGGCCGCGCGGGCGTCGCCGTCGCGAGCCGGCTCCCGCTCGCCGCGGTGCGCGAGGGCCTCGGTGACGCCGACGCGGGCGGCCGCTTCGCCGGCGCCGGGCGCTGGCTCGAGGCCGACGTGGCCCTGCCCGACGGCCGGACGCTGACGGCCGTCAGCGCCTACGTGCACTCGGGCGAGGTCGGCACCCCGCAGCAGGAGGACAAGATGGCGTTCCTGGCCGCGGCGACCGAGCGCATGGCCGTGCTCGGCGCCGACGGGGCGCTCGCCGTCGTCACCGGCGACCTCAACGTCGGTCACCGCGAGCTCGACATCAAGAACTGGAAGGGCAACCGGAAGAAGGCCGGCTTCCTGCCCGAGGAGCGCGCCGCCCTCGACCGGTGGTTCCGCGCGCCCGACGACTCCGGGGCCGGCGGCGCGGGAGACGGCGACGACGCGGCGGAGGCCGGCGGGCCGGGCCTCGGGTGGACCGACGTCGCCCGGGCGCTCGCGGGCGAGGTCGACGGCCCCTACTCCTGGTGGTCCTGGCGCGGGCAGGCCTTCGACAACGACGCGGGCTGGCGCATCGACTACCAGGTGGCCACCCCCGCCCTCGGCGCCGCGGCGCGCCGTTGCGAGGTCGACCGCGCGCCGTCCTACGCCGAGCGGTGGAGCGACCACGCGCCGGTCGTCGCGACCTACGCCCTCTGAGCCACCACCCCGCGGCGGGGGCGCCCCGCCGCGGGGGAGCGCTCAGGCGGTGTGCGCCGGCTGCCCGGCGCCGCGGCCCGGCCGCACGTCGCCCCGGCGGGCGTGCACCTGGTCGCGCGCGTCCTCGGCCGCCGGCAGCAGCAGCTCGCCCCACGCGGGGAAGGGGTGCACGACCTCGGCGAGCAGCTCGACGCCGAGGCGGCCGCGGACGGCGAGGACGAGCTCGCCGCCCCAGCTGTCGGCCTCCGGGCCGACGACGCTGGCGCCGAGCAGGACGCCGGACGCGGCGTCGACGACGAGCTCCACCGTGCCGGGCCCGTCGTAGCGCTCGACGTGCGCGCGCCCGGTGTCGTGGCTCGCCTGCGTCGCGACGACGACGTCGTGCCCCGCCTCCCGGGCGCCGTCCGCGCTGAGCCCCGTGGCGAGCACGGGCGGGTCCACGTAGACGGCGCGGGGCATCCCCGTCTCGTCGCCCTCCCGGGGGCGGCCGACGAGGGCGTCCGCGACGACCCGGGCCTGGTAGTTGGCGCCGTGCGTGTAGGGCGCCCGCCCGTTGACGTCCCCGACGGCGTAGACGTCGTCGAGGGGCCGCCCGTCCGCGAGGACGCGGTAGCGGTCGTCCACGGCGAGCGCGCCGGCGTCCGTCGTGTCGAAGCCGAGCGTCTGCACGCACTCCAGGCGCGGCGTCCGCCCGCTCGCGAGGAGCACCCGCTCGCCCGTGACCTCGCTCCCGTCGTCGAGCTCGAGGACGACGCCGTCGCCGTCGGCGCGCGCCCGCGACGCCGTCACCCCGGTGCGGACGTCCACGCCCGCGCTCGTGAGGGCCTGCGCCACGGCCTCGCCCACCGAGGGGTTCTCGCTCGCCAGGAGCCGCGGCGCCGTCTCGACGAGGGTCGTGCGGACGCCGAAGGACGCGTAGACCTGCGCGAGCTCGCAGCCGACAGCCCCGCCGCCGAGCACGAGCAGGCTGGCCGGCCGGTGGTCGCTGGAGAGGGCCTCGTCGCTCGTCCACGTCGGCACGTCGCCCAGCCCGTCGACGGGGGGCGCCGCGGGGGCGCTGCCGGTGGCGAGGACGAGCGTGCGCCAGCGCAGGACGTCGACGAGCTCGCCCGGGTCGTCCGGCGAGCCCCCGCCGCGGCGCACCCGCGCGAGGCCGCCGCCGGCGTCGTCGCGCTCGACGGCCGCCCACCCGCGCACGAGCTCGACGCCCGCCTCGCGCAGGCCGTCGGCCTTGCCGCTGTCGTCGCGGCCCGCCGTGGCGTCGGTGCGGCGCTGCAGGGCCCACGCCCACGCGGCGTCGTGGTCGTCGGAGCCGCTGCGGCGGTGCCCGTGGGCCGCGAGGAGCATCGCCTTGCTCGGCACGCAGGCCCAGAAGGGGCACTCGCCGCCGACGAGGGAGCCCTCCACGACGGCGACGGACAGGCCCGCCGCGGCCGCCCGCGGCCCGGCGGTCTCGGACGCGGAGCCGCCGCCGACGACGAGGACGTCGACGACGCGGGGCTCGCCGTGCGGGGGAGAGGAGTCGGAGGAGGTCGAGGACGGCGCGGTCTCGGTCGTCATGCCCCGATCCTGCGGTCCGCGGCGCCCAGCGGCACGCCCGGGGGGAGAGGGTCGGCACGCCCGGCAGCCCGGTGGCGCGCCGGGGCCGCGAGGGCGGGCGCCGGTGCGCGGCGCACCCGCCGCGGTCCGCCGCGGACCCGGCGGACGGTCCTCCGCCGACGCGTGGTGCGGGGCTGCCATGATGGCGGCCATGCCCGCTCCGCCCGCGGCGACCGCCGCGACCACCGCGCCCGACCGGCCCGCCGCCAGCACGCGGGCCGCCGGCGAGACCGCCGCGCCCGGTGCGGCCCAGCACCGCCCCCGGATCCTCTCGGGGATGCAGCCGACGTCGGACTCGCTCCACCTCGGCAACTACCTCGGGGCGCTGCGCCAGTGGGTGGCGCTGCAGGAGACCCACGACGCGCTGTACTGCGTCGTCGACCTGCACGCGCTGACGGTCCAGGTGGACCCGGCGACCCTGCGGGCGCGCACCCGGCGCACGGCGGCGCAGTACCTGGCCGCGGGCGTCGACCCCGAGCGGGCCTCGCTCTTCGTGCAGAGCCACGTCCCGGAGCACGCGCAGCTCGCCTGGGTGCTGTCCTGCCTCACCGGCTTCGGCGAGGCGAGCCGGATGACGCAGTTCAAGGACAAGTCCCAGCGCGCGGGCGCCGAGACGGCGAACGTCGGCCTGTTCACCTACCCGGTGCTCATGGCCGCCGACATCCTCCTGTACGACACCGACCAGGTCCCCGTCGGCGACGACCAGCGCCAGCACCTCGAGCTGGCCCGCGACCTCGCCGGCCGCTTCAACGCCCGCTACGGCCGCACCTTCACCCTCCCGCAGGCGTACATCCCGCCGCGGACGGCGCGGATCGCCGACCTGCAGGACCCGACGGCGAAGATGAGCAAGAGCGCCGCCAGCGCCGCCGGCCTCATCGACCTGCTGGACGAGCCGAGGGTCGTCGCCAAGAAGATCCGCTCGGCGGTCACGGACACCGGTCGGGAGGTCGTCTACGACCCGGCGGCCAAGCCGGGCGTGTCCAACCTCCTCGCCGTCCACAGCGCCCTGTCGGGCGTCGACGTGCCCGAGCTCGAGGCGCGCTTCGCCGGCCGCGGCTACGGCGACCTCAAGAAGGAGGTCGCGGACGTCGTCGTCGAGGCCCTCTCGCCCGTGCGGACGCGCACCCTCGCGCTCCTCGACGACCCGGCCGAGCTCGACGCCGTGCTCGCGCGCGGGGCCGAGCGGGCCCGCGCCGTCGCCGGCGACGTCCTCGCCCGCGCCCACGACCGGCTGGGCCTCCTGCCGCCGGCCACGACCGGGTGAGCGCCGCGTCCGGGCCCCGCGCGGGCGAGGACCGGTCGGGCGGGGACGCCCCCCTCCCCGACGCGACGATGGGGCTGCCGCTCGTGCCGGCGGCCGACGGCGTCGTGACCGTCGGCGTCGCCGTCGCCGTGCCCGAGCCGCACGCCGCGGAGCTGCGCGAGCGGCGGCGGGGCTTCGGCGACCCGATGGCCGACGCCGTCCCCGCGCACGTGACGCTGCTGCCGCCGACCCCCGTGCCGGTCGCCGACGTCGAGCGCGTCGTCGCCCACCTCGAGGGGGCGGCGAGGTCCGCCGCGCCCTTCACCATGCGCCTGCGCGGCGCGGGGACCTTCCGCCCGGTGTCGCCGGTGGTCTTCGTCCAGGTGGCCGAGGGCGTCTCCTCGTGCGAGGTCCTCGAGGGGGCCGTCCGGTGCGGGCCGCTGGCCCGGGACGTCGAGTTCGCCTACCACCCGCACGTCACCGTCGCCCACCACGTCGACGCCGCGTCGCTCGACCGCGCCCTCGACGAGCTGTCCGACTACGAGGTGGTGTTCCCCGTGGACGCGTTCTGGCTGTACCGGCACGGCGTCGACGGCGTCTGGCGCCCCGACCGCCGCTTCGCCCTCGCCGGGGGACCGGCGTGAGCGCGAGCGCCGACGAGCAGCCGCCCGGCGTGGTGGGGCGCGTGCTCCACGTCCGCCCGGTGCGCGCCTACCTGCACTACAGCGCCAACCGCGGCAACGTCCTGGCGGGCGGGGTCGCCTTCGTCGGCCTGTTCTCGCTCGTCTCGCTCCTCGTCGTCGCCGTGTCCGTCCTCGGGCTCCTCTTCGGGTCCCGCCCGGCCCTGCAGGACGACGTCTACGCGCAGGTCAACGCGGCGGTCCCGAACCTCCTCCAGCTGGACGGCCCCGACAGCGGTCTGCTCGACCCGAGCAGCCTGCTGCGCTCGGACGTCCTCAGCGTCACGGGCGGCGTGGCGCTGCTCGTGGCGCTCCTCACGGGGCTGGGGTGGCTGGACGCGCTGCGCGAGGGCATCCGCTCGGTCTTCACCGAGCCGCCGGACCGGCGCCCCTTCCTCGCCAAGAAGGGCCGCGACCTCCTCGTCCTCCTCACCCTCGGCCTCGTCGTGCTCCTGTCCGGGTCGGCCACGGTCGTCGTCGGCGCGGCGGCGGGGCCGCTCCTGCAGGCGGTGGGGCTCCAGGGCTCGACGGTCGGGGCGGTCGCGCTGCGCGTGGCGACCTTCGCCGTCGTCGCCGCCCTCGACACGGGCGTCTTCCTCCTGCTGTTCCGGGTCCTGTCCGACCTGCGGCTCCCCGTGCGCGACGTGCGCCAGGGCGCGGTCGTCGGCGGCGTCGCCCTCGCCCTCATCACGACGATCGGCGGGGCGCTGCTCCAGCTCGTCGGCGGCAACAACCCCGTCGTCGCCGCCAGCGCCACCCTCGGGGCCATCCTCGTGTGGCTCAACCTGCTGTCCCGGGTCACCCTCGTCGCCGCGGCGTGGGCCGCGACGACCGCCGAGGACGCCGGCAGCGTGCGCCTCGAGCGGCGCGAGGACGCCCGCCGCGCGCACGCGCCGCGCGAGGACCTCGACGTCCCCGCCGGCCCCCGCCCGCGCGCGGCCGTGGCCTTCGACCAGCGCACGACGGACCGCACGACGCTCGCGGCGGGCGCCCTGCTCGGCGTCGTGGGCGCCGGCCTCGCGACGATGACGACGGGCGCGGTGCGCGCCGTCGTGCACGGCCTGCGCGACCGCGACTGACAGGCACCCGGCCCCCCGGCCCGGCCGCCTCTCCGGGGCCGGGACGGCAGAGGCCATGACGCGCGACGGCCCGGCCCCCCGCGGGGGACCGGGCCGTCGCGCGTCGGGCGGAGCGGTCAGACGCTGCGCGTCAGCAGCGCCCGCTTGACCTCGTGGATCGCCTTGGTGACCTGGATGCCGCGCGGGCAGGCCTCCGAGCAGTTGAAGGTGGTGCGGCAGCGCCACACGCCCTCGCGGTCGTTGAGGACCTCGAGGCGGACGTCGGCGCCCTCGTCGCGGCTGTCGAAGATGAAGCGGTGCGCGTTGACGATGGCGGCGGGGCCGAAGTACTGGCCGTCCGTCCAGAACACCGGGCACGAGGACGTGCAGGCGGCGCAGAGGATGCACTTCGTCGTGTCGTCGAAGCGGGCGCGCTCCTCCTGGCTCTGCTTCCGCTCGCGCGTCGGCTCGTGGCCGGAGGTGATGAGGAAGGGCATGACCTCGCGGTAGGACTGGAAGAACGGCTCCATGTCCACGACGAGGTCCTTCTCGACGGGCAGGCCCTTGATGGGCTCGACCGTGATGGGCTTGTCGGGGTTGACGTCCTTGACGAGGACCTTGCACGCGAGCCGGTTGACGCCGTTGATCCGCATGGCGTCGGAGCCGCAGACGCCGTGCGCGCAGGAGCGGCGGAAGGTCAGCGAGCCGTCCTGCTCCCACTTGATCTTGTGGAGGGCGTCGAGCACGCGGTCGGTGCCGTTGACGGTGACGGTGAAGTCCTGCCACCGGGCCTCGGCGGGCTTCCCGTCCTCGGCGTCCTCGGCGCTGTACCGGCGGATGCGCAGCGTGACGTCGAAGCGGGGGATCGCGCCGAGCTGGCCGCCGTCGGCGGACGCGCTCTCGCCCGCCCTCCCGTGGGGGCGGCCGTCGCCGTCGACCTGCTCGTCGTTGCGGTCCGCGGCGGCCTCGACGGCCTCGCGCTCGGTGCTGCTCATGGGGCGGCGGGTCTCCTCTGGCGGGTGCGGTGGGTCAGCTCGTGCAGAAGGACGGCACGCCCTCGAGGAAGGCGCCGTCGGGGCCGACCGGGCACGGCTCGAAGGTGAAGATGACGAGCGTGCCGAGGACGACGGTGAAGACGAGCGCCACGAGCACGAGCGTCTTCAGCACGATGCGCGTCGTGTCGCGCTGCGCGTAGTCGTTGATGATCGTCCGGACGCCGTTGCTGCCGTGGATCATCGCGAGCCACAGCATGGCGAGGTCCCAGACCTGCCAGAAGGGGCTCGCCCACTTGCCGGCGACGAAGCCGAAGTCGAGGCCGCTGATGCCGTCGCCGACCATGAGGTTGACGAAGAGGTGCCCGATGACGAGCACGACGAGCACGGCGCCCGACAGCCGCATGAAGAGCCAGCTGTACATCTCGTAGTTCGAGCGCCGGGACGTCGAGCGCCGGTACGGCGTCGAGCGCGGGGCCTCGAGCGAGGGAGCGGCCACGGTCAGCCTCCGAAGACGTTGGAGAGGTGGCGGACCAGGAACGGCACCATGAGCAGCACCCACAGGGCGCCGACGGCCCAGAGCATCTGCCGGTGGAACCGCGGCCCCTGGGACCAGAAGTCGACGAGCATCACGCGGATGCCGTTGAAGGCGTGGAAGAGGACGGCGCCCACGAGGCCCGCCTCCCCGAGGCCGACCACGGGGTTCTTGTAGGTCTCGATGACCGCGTTGTACGCCTCCGGGGCCACGCGCACGAGCGACGTGTCGAGCACGTGCACGAGCAGGAACACGAAGATGAGCAGGCCGGTGATCCGGTGGGCGACCCAGGACCACATGCCCTCGCGGCCCCGGTACAGCGTGCCCTGCGGCACCACCGACCGGGTGCTTGTCTCGGTCGCCACGGCTGGCTCCTCGGAGGACGTCTCGGCGCGGGGGGCCGAGCGGCTCCCCGGGGGCCGGCGTCGCGAGGTCCTCCTCGCCACCCAGCCGGGACACATCGTACGGAGCCGCCCGGGTGGCTCGGCACCCGGGCGGGCGCGGACCCGGCCGCTGTGACGCACCGCTCACCGGCGCCGTGCCATCGTGAGCCCATGCCGAGCCCCGCGCCGAGCAAGGGCGCGTCCCTGGACCACTTCTGGGCCGTCGTGCCCGCCGGCGGGTCGGGCACGCGCCTGTGGCCCCTCTCGCGCGCCGGGGCGCCCAAGTTCCTCCACGACCTCACGTCGTCGGGCCGCACGCTCGTGCAGTCCACGTGGGACCGGCTCGTGCCGCTCGCCACGCCCGAGCGGCTCCTGCTCGTCACCGGCGAGGTGCACGCGGGCGCCGTCCGCGGGCAGCTGCCGCAGCTGGAGCGCGGCAACCTCCTGCTCGAGCCCTCGCCGCGCGACTCGATGGCGGCCATCGGCCTCGCGGCGGCCGTGGTGGCCCGCCGCGACCCCGACGCCGTCGTGGGCTCCTTCGCCGCCGACCACCTCATCCCCGACGCGCGGGCCTTCGGCGGCGCCGTGCGCCAGGCGGTCGCCGTCGCGCAGGAGGGCCACGTCGTCACCATCGGCATCCAGCCGACCTCGGCGGCCACCGGCTTCGGCTACGTCCGCACGGGGGAGCCGCTCGACGTCGAGGGCGCCCCGGACGCGGTGCGGGCCACCGGTTTCACCGAGAAGCCGGACGCCGCGACGGCCGAGCGCTACGTCGCCGGCGGTGACCACCGGTGGAACGCGGGCATGTTCGTCGCCCGGGCGGACGTCCTGCTCGGGCACCTGCAGGCGCAGCTGCCGCAGCTGCACGCGGGCCTGCTCGAGCTGGCGGAGGCGCACGAGGACCTGCCCGCGCACAAGGCGGCGGACGTCGTCGAGCGGGTGTGGCCCACCCTCACGAAGATCGCCATCGACCACGCCATCGCCGAGCCCGTGGCGGCCGCCGGGGGCGTCGCGGTCGTCAAGGGCTCTTTCTCCTGGGACGACGTCGGCGACTGGGACGCCCTCGCCTCGCTCGTGCCCGACCTCGACGGCTCGTCGCTGCGGGTCCTCGGAGACATGGAGTCGGTCGTCGTCCAGGACGCGACCGGGGTCGTCGTGCCGCGGGGGCAGCGGACCGTCGCCGTCATCGGCCTGGACGACGTCGTCGTCGTCGACACCGACGACGCCGTGCTCGTGACGACGCGCGCCCGCGCGCAGGAGGTCAAGGGCGTCGTCGAGGCGCTGAGGGCCAAGGGGCGCGGCGACCTGCTCTGAGCCGGGCGCCGTCGGCCCGCGCCGCGGGCCCGTCGTCGGCGGCGGCGCCTAGCATCGGCGGCCGTGACGCCGACGTCCTCCTCCGCCGCCCGCCCGCCCGCCCCGGAGGGGCACGAGGACGGGCTCGAGGAGTGGCGCCGGGCGGTGGTCCGGGCGCTGCGGCGCGCCGGCCGGCTCGGCGCGGACGAGGCGCCCGAGGCCCCCGAGGAGCTGCTCGCCGCCGTCGACGAGGACGGCCTGCGCCACCCCGCGCTCGGCACGGCCGGCACGCTCGCCGCCTGCGGCGCCCCCGACCCGGGGCGCCCCGGCGCCCCGCCCTTCGCGCGCGGGGCCCTGCCCCTCGGGGCGCCGTCGACGGGCCGCGACGCCGAGCGGCCCGCCGGGTGGGACGTGCGCCAGCGCGTGTCCGACGCCGACGCCGAGCAGGTGCGCCGCGCCGCGCTCGCCGAGCTCGAGGGCGGCGCGACGTCGCTGTGGCTCGACGTCGGCGGCCCGGGCGGCGTCGCGCCCGGCGACCTCGGGCGCGCGCTGGACGGCGTGCTGCTCGACCTCGCACCCGTCGTCCTGCGCACGGCCGCGGCGCAGGACCCGGTGGCCGCCGCGCGCGCCCTGCTCGCGCTGGCGCCGGCGGGCGGGGAGCCCGTGGCGCTCGGCCTCGGCGCCGACCCGATCGCCCGGGCGGCCCGCACCGGGCGCCCCGCCGCCGACGGCGAGGGCGGGCGCACCGTCGTCCTCGCGCTCGCCGGGCTGGCGCTGACGCGCCCCCTCGCCCCCGGCGCCCTGGCGGTCGACGCGCTGCCGGCGCACGACGCCGGGGGGACGCCCGCGCAGGTCCTCGCCTGGGGCGTCGGCGCGGCGGTCCAGCACCTGCGGTGGCTCCTCGCAGCGGGCGTCGCTCCGTCCGACGCGGCGCGGCTGCTCGAGCTGCGGCTGCCCGCGACGCCGGACCAGTGGACGACGACGGCGTCCCTGCGCGCGGCCCGGGTGCTGTGGGACCGGGCCGCCGGGCTGCTCGGCGTGCCGGCGGAGGCCCGGGGCCTGCGGCTGCACGCCGTCACCGCCCCCGCGGTGCTCGGCCTGCGCGACCCGCACGTCGACGTCCTGCGCGGCACCGTGGCGGCCCTCGCCGCCGGGACGGGCGGGGCCGAGGCCGTCACGGTGCTGCCCCACGACGCCGCGGCCGGGGCGAGCACGCCGTCCGCCCGCCGCCTCGCGCGCGGCACGTCGACGATCCTGCTCGCCGAGTCCTCCCTCGGGCGGGTGGTCGACCCGGCGGGCGGCGCCCCCGCGCTCGAGGAGCGCACCTGGTCCCTCGCCGGGCGCGCGTGGGGGCTCCTCGTCGACCTCGAGCGGCGCGGTGGCCCCCTCGGCGCCCTCGCCGACGGCTCGGCCGCCCGCGACCTGGCGGCCACCCACGAGCGGCGCCGCCGGGCGGTGGCCACCCGCGCCCGGCCGCTGACGGGGACGACGACGGTCGTCGAGCCGGCGGCCCGGCCGCTGCGGCGCGACCCCGACCCGGCGGCGCGCGCCGAGGGCGAGGGCGGCTGGCCCGTGCACCGCTGGTCGCAGGACGTGGACGCGCTGCGGGCGCGCACCGACGCCCTGCGCGGGGACGACGGGCCACCGCCGGAGGTGCCGCTCGTCACGGCCGCCCCCGACGAGGGGCCCCGCGGCGCCTCCGCCGGGCGCGCCGCCGCGGCGTGGGCCGCGGGCGTCCTCGCCGTCGGGGGCCTCGTCGGCCGCGAGGAGCCCGCGGACGCCGTCGGCGACGCGCCCGCCGCCGTGGTGGTGGGGGCCGACGCCGACGTGGTGGCCGCGGCCGTCGCGGCCCTGCGCGCCCGGGGGGTGCGCCGGGTGCTCCACGCGGCGGGGACCGGTGCCGCGGGCGAGGCCCTCGTCGAGGGCGTGGACGACCGGGTCGCCGAGGGCGACGACCTCCTCGCCGTCCTGCACCGCCTCCTCGACGCGCTGGGCGCCCCACCGGCCGACGGCACGGCCGCCGACGACGCCGTCGCGGACGGTGCGCCCACCGGAGGTGGGTCGCCGGCCGCGGACCCGGCGGGTCCCGAGCTGCTCGACGCGCCCCTGCGGCCCGGCCCGGACGACGCGGACGCGGGGCGGGACGACGCGGACGCGGGGCGGGACGACGCGGACGCGGGGCGGGGCGACGACGCCGAGGGCGTCGCCCCGCCGCCGGCGTGGCGCTCGCCGGAGGGCCTCGACGTCCCCCCGCTGTCCGCGCCGGCCGACCTGGCGGCGCTGCCGGCGTCCGACCGCGCGGCCGTCGCCGGCTACCCGGGCCTGGCGCCGCACCTGCGCGGCCCGTACCCGACGATGTACGCCACGCAGCCGTGGACGGTGCGCCAGTACGCGGGCTTCTCCACGGCGGCGGAGTCCAACGCCTTCTACCGGCGGGCGCTCGCGGCGGGCCAGCGCGGCCTCTCGGTGGCCTTCGACCTCGCGACGCACCGCGGGTACGACTCCGACCACCCGCGCGTGGCGGGCGACGTGGGCATGGCGGGCGTCGCCGTCGACTCCCTCCTCGACGCGCGCGAGCTCTTCGACGGCATCCCGCTCGGCGAGATGAGCGTCTCGATGACGATGAACGGCGCGGTGCTGCCGGTGCTCGCGCTCTACGTCGCGGCGGGGGAGGAGCAGGGCGTCCCGCGCGAGCGCCTCACGGGGACCATCCAGAACGACATCCTCAAGGAGTTCATGGTCCGCAACACCTACATCTACCCGCCGGGGCCCTCGATGGCGGTCGTCTCCGACGTCTTCGCGCACACCTCGGCGCGGATGCCGCGGTTCAACTCGATCTCCATCTCCGGGTACCACCTGCAGGAGGCGGGGGCGACGGCCGACCTCGAGCTGGCCTACACGCTGGCCGACGGCGTCGAGTACCTGCGCGCCGGCGTCGCGGCCGGCCTCGACGTCGACGCCTTCGCGCCCCGGCTGTCCTTCTTCTGGGCCGTCGGCACGAGCTTCCTCACCGAGGTCGCCAAGCTGCGGGCCGCCCGCGTCCTGTGGGCCGAGCTGCTCGAGCCGTTCGGCCCGCGGGACCCGCGCTCCTCGACGCTGCGGGCGCACTGCCAGACCTCGGGCTGGTCGCTCACGGCGCAGGACGTGCAGCTCAACGTCGTGCGCACCTGCGTCGAGGCGATGGCGGCGACGCAGGGCGGCACCCAGTCGCTGCACACGAACGCCCTCGACGAGGCGCTGGCGCTGCCCTCGGACGCGGCGGCGCGCACGGCCCGGGTGACGCAGCTGCTGCTGCAGGAGGAGACCGGCACGACGTCCGTCGTGGACCCCTGGGGCGGGTCGGCGTCGCTGGAGCGGCTCACGAGCGACCTCGCCGCGCGGGCGCGGGCGCACATCGCCGAGGTCGAGGCGGCGGGCGGCATGGCGCGGGCCATCGAGGAGGGCGTGCCGCAGCGGCGCATCGAGGAGGCGGCCGCGCGCACCCAGGCGCGCATCGACGCCCGGCGCCAGCAGGTCGTCGGCGTCAACGTCTTCACCGTCCCGCGCGAGGAGCAGGACGTCGTCGAGGTGCGGCGCGTCGAGGCGGCCGGGGTGCGCGCCCAGCAGGTCGCCAAGCTCGAGCGGCTGCGGGCCGAGCGGGACGCGGGAGCGGTCGCGCAGTCGCTGGGCCGGCTGACGGCGGCGGCGCGCTCGGTCGCGGACGGGACCCGCCGCGGCGGGCCCGACGCCGAGGACGGCAACCTCCTCGCCCTGTCGGTCGAGGCGGCGCGCGCCGGCGCGACGGTGGGCGAGATGTCGAGCGCGCTCGAGGAGGTCTTCGGGCGCCACACGGGAGCGGTGAGCACGGTGCGGGGCGTCTACCGGCGGGAGGCGGCGGGGGCCGACGACGAGGGCGCCCGGGCCGTGGAGGAGGTCGCCGCGGACGTCGAGGCCTTCGAGGCCGAGGAGGGCCGCCGGCCGCGCATCCTCGTCGCCAAGATGGGCCAGGACGGCCACGACCGGGGGCAGAAGGTCATCGCCACCGCCTTCGCCGACCTCGGCTTCGACGTCGACGTCGGCCCGCTCTTCTCGACGCCCGAGGAGGTCGCCCGCCAGGCCGTCGAGGCGGACGTCCACGTGGTCGGCGTCTCGTCGCTCGCGGCCGGGCACCTCGTCCTCGTGCCGCAGCTGCGGGCAGCGCTCGCCGCGGAGGGGCGCGAGGACGTCGTCGTCGTGGTCGGCGGCGTCGTGCCGCCGGACGACGTCCCGCGCCTGCTCGAGATGGGCGCCGCAGCCGTCTTCGGGCCGGGCACCGTCATCGCGACCGCGGCGCGCGACCTCCTCGCCGAGCTGCGGGCGCGGCGGTGACGCCCGCTGCCGGTGGGGCCGCCGGCGGCGGCGCGGGCGCACCGCCGCGCCGGACGCCGGTCGACGTGCCGGCGCTCGCGGAGGGGGTGCTCGCCGGGCGACGGGGCGACGTCGCCCGGGCGCTGACCCTCGTCGAGTCGCGCCGGCCCGACCACCGCGACCGCGCCGGGGACCTGCTCACGGCCCTGCTGCCGCACGCCGGGGGAGCGGTGCGCCTGGGGGTCACGGGCGTGCCGGGCGTGGGGAAGTCGACGTTCGTCGAGGCGCTGGGGACCCGGCTGACCGGGGCGGGCCACCGGGTGGCCGTGCTCGCCGTCGACCCGAGCTCCAGCCGCAGCGGCGGGTCGATCCTCGGCGACAAGACGCGGATGGGGCGCCTGGCCACCGACCCCGCGGCCTTCGTCCGTCCGTCCCCGACGGCGGGGACCCTCGGCGGCGTCGCCCGGGCCACGCGGGAGGCCGTCGTCGTCCTCGAGGCCGCCGGGTACGACGTCGTCGTCGTCGAGACCGTCGGCGTGGGCCAGTCCGAGGCCGTCGTCGCGCAGATGGTCGACACCTTCTGCGTGCTCGTCCTCGCTCGGACGGGGGACTCGCTGCAGGGCATCAAGAAGGGGGTGCTCGAGCTCGCCGACCTCCTCGTCGTCCACAAGGCCGACGGGCCCCACGCCGCCGACGCCCGCGCCGCGGCGTCCGAGGCGCGCTCGGCGCTGCGGCTCGTGACGCCGCCCGACGCGCTGTGGCACCCGCCCGTCCTCGAGGCCAGCTCCGTGGAGGACCGGGGCGTCGCCGAGGTGTGGGACGCGGTGCTCGCGCACCGCCGCACGCTCGAGGGCGCCGGGGAGCTGGCGCGCCGGCGCGGGCAGCAGCAGGTGGACTGGATGCGCGCCGCCGTGCGCGACGCGCTGCTCGCGCGGCTGGAGGAGCCCGCGGCGCGGGAGCGCCTCGCGGCCGCCGCCGCGCGGGTGCGGTCGGGCGAGGTGCCGGCCACGCAGGCCGCCCGGGAGGTGCTGGCCGCCCTCGGCGGCCCGCCGACCCCGACGTGAGCGCCGTGGTGCGAGCGCGACGACCCGAGGACGGCCCGGGGGCGACCCGCCCGGCCCGCGGTCGCCCGGGGAGCGTGCGCCCGGCGCGCGGTAGCGTCGACGCCCGTGACGAGCCCCTCCCCGGACCCCGTGACCGGCGCGATGGTCGGCCCGGTGGCCGGTGCGCCGGCGGGGGCCGGCCCGGGCCCCGGGGGAGAGGCCGGGCCCGGCCCGCAGGAGGCGGTCGCGGCGGCGCAGCGGGAGGCCGACGTCCGGGCCCTCGTCGACGCGACGGTGCCCGAGCTGGTCCCCGAGCTCCTCGCGTTGCGGCGCGACGTCCACGCCCACCCCGAGCTGGGCCACCACGAGCACCGGACCACCCGCCTGCTGGCCGAGCGGCTGGAGGCGGCCGGTCTGGCGCCGCAGCTGCTGCCGGGCACGGGTCTCGTCGTCGACGTCGGCGACCCGGACGCGCCCCCCGTCGTCCTGCGCGCGGACATCGACGCGCTGCCGGTGACCGAGACGAGCGGGGTGCCCTTCGCCTCCACGACGCCGGGCACGACCCACGCCTGCGGCCACGACGTGCACACGGTCGTCGTGCTCGGCGCCGCCCTCGTCCTCGTCGAGGCCCACCGCCGGGCGCTCCTGCCCGGTCGCGTCCGGCTGCTCTTCCAGCCGGCGGAGGAGGTGACGCCCGGCGGCGCGATCGAGGTGCTGGCCACGGGCGTGCTCGAGGGGGTCCAGCGCTTCTACGCGGTGCACTGCGACCCCCGCCTCGACGTCGGCCGGGTCGGGCTGCGGCACGGCCCCATCACGTCGGCGTCGGACCACGTGCGCGTCCGACTGCGGGGGCGGGGCGGGCACACCTCGCGCCCGCACCTCACGGGCGACCTCGTCTTCGCGCTGGGGCAGGTCATCACGGCGCTGCCCGCGGTGCTGTCGCGCCGCCTGGACCCGCGCACCGGCGTCAACCTCACCTGGGGCCGCGTCGAGGCCGGCGGCGCCCCCAACGCCATCCCGGTCGAGGGGTGCGTCGAGGGGACGCTGCGCGTGCTCGACGTCGCCGCGTGGAAGGAGGCGGGCGAGCTGCTCCAGGAGGTCGTGGCCTCGGTGGCGGCCCCCTACGACGTCGAGGCGGTCGTCGAGGTGACGCCCAGCGTCCCGCCCGTCGACAACGACGAGGACAGCGTGCGCGTGCTGCAGCACGCCGCCCGGCTCGTGCTGCCCGAGGGGGCGGAGGCGCGCACCGAGCAGAGCCTCGGGGGCGAGGACTTCGGGTGGTACCTCCAGGACGGCGCGCCGGGGGCCCTGGCGCGCCTCGGCACCCGCAGCCCGGGCGGCCGCACCTTCGACCTGCACCAGGGCGACTTCGTCGCCGACGAGGGCGCCGTCGAGGTCGGCGTGCGCCTCCTCACGGCGGTCGCCCTCCTGGGCTGACGCCGGGGCCGCCGCCACCCGGCCGGGTGGCGGCGCGCGTCGCGACCGGGTAACGGTCTCGTCTCCCCGGGCTCGGGCGTCCTCGACCACCCCTGCGCGCTGCCTATAGTCCTGCGACCGCCGAGGACGGGCCCGGGGGTCGGAACTGGAGGACGACGTGAAGAAGACCGTGCGCGGAGCCGCGCTCGTCGGTGCGCTCGCGCTGGCGCTGACCGCCTGCGGCGACGCCCCGGAGGAGACCGACGCCGGCGGGTCGGGCGGCACCGCCGCCCCCGAGGGCGGCAGCGACTACCTCGCCTGCCTCGTCTCCGACCAGGGCGGGTTCGACGACCAGTCCTTCAACCAGTCGGCGCGCGAGGGCGCCGAGGCGGCGCGCGACGAGCTCGGCGTGGAGCTGCGCGAGCTGGAGTCCCAGAGCGCCTCGGACTTCGAGCAGAACGTCCAGCAGACCGTCCAGCTCGGCTGCGACCAGACGATCTCCGTCGGCTTCCTCCTCGCCGACGCGACCGCGGCGGCGGCCGAGGCGAACCCCGACCTCAGCTACGCGCTCGTGGACGCGGCGACGGAGCAGTCCTACGACAACCTCCGCCCGCTGCTCTTCGACACCGCGCAGGCGTCCTTCCTCGCGGGCTACCTCGCCGCCGGGACCACCGAGACGGGCACCATCGCCACCTTCGGCGGCCTGCAGATCCCCTCGGTCACCGTCTTCATGGACGGCTTCGCCCGCGGCGCCGAGTACTACGACGAGCAGAACGGCACCGACACGACGGTCCTCGGCTGGGACCCGGAGGCGCAGACCGGCTCCTTCACCGGCGACTTCGAGAACCAGACCAACGGCGTCAACACGACGCAGAACTTCATCGACCAGGGCGCCGACATCGTCCTGCCGGTGGCGGGCCCGGTCGGCCTCGGCGCGGCGTCGGCGGCGCAGGGCGCCGACGGCGTCAAGCTCATCTGGGTCGACTCCGACGGCTACGAGTCCACCGAGTACGGCGACATCATCCTCACGAGCGTCGTGAAGGAGATCGGCGCCGCGGTGCAGGACTCCATCGCCGCCGGCGTGGACGGCACCTTCTCCGGCGAGCCGTACGTCGGCACCCTGGAGAACGGCGGCGTCGCCCTGGCCCCGTACCACGACTTCGAGGACCAGGTCCCGGCGGAGCTGCAGGACCAGATCACGCAGCTGCAGGAGCAGATCGTCTCCGGCGAGGTGACGGTCGAGTCGCCGTCCTCGCCGAGCACGGACGGCTGACCCGCCCGGCCCACCCCGGCGCCGACCCGAGCCCCCGGGCCCGGGTCGG
>NZ_JBBHZG010000006.1:88842-94394 GCF_037482305.1 Pseudokineococcus sp. 5B2Z-1 | reverse complement strand
CCCCCCCCCCCCCCCCCCCCCCCCGCTGCGCGCCCCGACCACGGGGAGCGCCCGCGAGACCGGCACCACCCACGGCGCGCCCGACGAGGGGCGCCCGACGAGGGGCGTGAGAGCCCCCAGGGCGAGCAGGAGGACGACGTGAGGCTCGAGCTCCGCGGCATCACGAAGCGGTTCGGGCCGCTCGTGGCCAACGACGCCATCGACCTGGTGGTGGAGCCGGGGGAGATCCACTGCCTCCTGGGGGAGAACGGCGCCGGCAAGAGCACGCTGATGAACGTGCTGTACGGCCTGTACACCCCCGACGAGGGCGAGCTCCTCCTCGACGACCGGGCCGTCACCTTCGGCGGACCCGGCGAGGCCATGGCCTCCGGCATCGGCATGGTCCACCAGCACTTCATGCTCGTGCCCGTCTTCACCGTCGCCGAGTCCGTCGTGCTGGGCCACGAGCGCACGCGGGGCCCGCTGCTCGACCTCGACGCCGCGCGCGCCCAGGTGCGCGAGGTCTCCGACCGCTACGGCTTCGGCGTCGACCCCGACGCGCGGATCGAGGACCTCCCCGTCGGCGTGCAGCAGCGCGTCGAGATCATCAAGGCGCTCGTCGGCGACGCGAAGGTCCTCATCCTCGACGAGCCCACCGCGGTACTCACGCCGCAGGAGACCGACGAGCTCATCGACATCATGCGCCAGCTCAAGGCGGGCGGGACCTCGGTCGTCTTCATCACCCACAAGCTCCGCGAGGTCCGCGCCGTCGCGGACCGGATCACGGTCATCCGCCGCGGGAAGGTGGTCGGCACCGCGACACCGGACGCCTCCGAGAACGAGCTCGCGTCCCTCATGGTCGGCCGGTCCGTGAGCCTCGGCGTCGGCAAGGAGGCGCCGCAGCGGGGGAAGGAGCACCTCGTCGTGGAGGGTCTCGTGGTGCGCGACCCGCGCGGCGCCCGCGCCGTCGACGGCGTCTCGCTGTCCATCGCCCGCGGCGAGGTCCTCGCGGTCGCCGGCGTCGACGGCAACGGCCAGAGCGAGCTCGCCGAGGCCGTCGTGGGGCTCGTGCCCGCCGAGTCCGGCTCCGTACGGCTCGGGGGCCGGGAGCTGCTCGGCCTCAGCACCCGCGAGGTGCTCGACGCCGGCGTCGGCTTCGTCCCCGAGGACCGCTCGACGGACGGCGTCGTCGCGTCGCTGTCGGTCGCGGAGAACCTCGTCCTCGACCTCCTCCGGTCGCCGGAGTACCGGCGCGGCCTGAGCCTGCGCCGGGACGCCATCCGCGCCAACGCCCACCGCCGGGTCGAGGAGTTCGACGTCCGCACGACCGGCGTCGACGCCCCCGTCGGCACCCTGTCCGGCGGCAACCAGCAGAAGGTCGTGCTCGCCCGTGAGCTCTCCCGCTCCCTCGAGCTCTTCATCGCCTCCCAGCCGACGCGCGGGCTCGACGTCGGCTCGATCGAGTTCGTGCACCGGCGGATCGTGGCCGAGCGCGACGCCGGCACGCCGGTGCTCATCGTCTCGACCGAGCTCGACGAGGTCGTGGAGCTCGCCGACCGCATCGCGGTGATGTACCGCGGCCGCGTCGTCGGCGTCGTCGACGGCGACACCGACCGCGACGTGCTCGGCCTCATGATGGCCGGCGTCCCCGAGGACGAGGCGCGCCGCCAGGCGGGGGACCACCCCACCCGCACCGACCACCCCGACGCCCGGCAGCCCCGAGCCGGCGCGGGCGCCACCGCGGAGCCGCGTCCGGCGCCCGCGCAGGAGACCGTGGAGGAGACCCCGTGACCGCCCCCGCAGGCCGGCGCCGGCAGGCGCACCGGTGAGCGCCCAGCAGGCCGAGGCCCACGCCGAGGACCCCGACCAGCAGTCGCCGCCCCCCGGGCGCGAGCCCGGACGCTTCGGCGCGGCGCTCGCCGCCGTCCGCGACGGCTCCGGGCTGCTCTCGCTGCTCGCCGTCGTGCTCGCCCTCGTCGTGGGCGCCGTGCTCATCGCGGCCGCCGACCCGCGCGTGCAGGAGACGGCCACCTACCTGACGGCGCGCCCCAGCGACTTCTTCGCCGCGGTGGGCAGCGCGGTCGGCGGCGCCTACACGGCGCTGCTGCAGGGCGCCTTCCTCGACTGGACGGCCGGGTCGGCGACCCGCGTCGTGCGGCCCCTCACCGAGACCCTCACGGTGGCGACGCCGCTCATCGCCGCGGGCCTCGGCGTGGCGCTGGGCTTCCGCGCGGGCCTGTTCAACATCGGCGCGCAGGGCCAGATCATCCTCGGCGCCGTCCTCGCCGGCTGGATCGGCTTCGCGCTCGACCTGCCCGTGGGCCTGCACCTGCTGCTGGCGCTGGTCGGGGGCGTGGTGGGCGGCGCGCTGTGGGGCGGGATCGCCGGTGGCCTCAAGGCCCGGACGGGCGCCCACGAGGTCATCGTCACGATCATGCTCAACTACGTCGCGCTGCGGCTCGTGGAGTTCCTCCTCACCCTCGGCGCCTTCCAGCGCGAGGGGCAGGCCAACCCCATCAGCCCGCCGGTCGAGGCGTCGGCGCAGCTGCCGCAGCTCCTCGGGTCCGGCTTCCGCCTCCACGCGGGGCTGCTGCTGGTGCTCCTCGCGGCCGCGGGCGTGTGGTGGCTCCTCGAGCGCAGCACCGTCGGCTTCGGCCTGCGCGCCGTCGGGGCCAACCCCGCGGCCGCCCGCACCGCGGGCATCTCCGTGCCGCGCTCCTACGTCACGGTGATGCTCCTGTCCGGCGGTCTGGCCGGGCTCGCGGGCGCCGTCCACCTGCTCGGCACGGAGGACTCGCTGACGGCCGGCATCGCCGGGTCCTTCGGCTTCGACGCCATCACCGTGGCGCTGCTCGGCCGCTCGCGGCCGGGCGGGGTCGTGCTGGCCGGCCTCCTGTTCGGCGCGCTGCAGGCCGGCGGGGTGTCGATGCAGGCGCGCACCGGGACGCCGATCGACATCGTCCTCGTCGTCCAGTCCCTCATCGTTCTGTTCATCGCCGCGCCGCCGCTCGTGCGCGCGATCTTCCGACTGCGCGACCCGCAGGCGAGGGGAGCCCGGGCATGAGCCTGCCGTCCGCCACCAGCACCGCCCCCACGGCGGCGTCCGCCGACGGGACCGACGAGGCGCGCCCGTCGCGGCGCGCGTCCGTCGTCATGGCCGTCCTCACGGCCGTCGGGCTGCTCGTCTTCGTCCTCCTCGCGAGCGGGGGCACGAGCACGCTCTCCCTCGCGAGCAGCCGCGACGTCGTCTCGCTGCCCGACCTCGTGCTGCCCAGCCGGTGGGCCTCCGCCGTCCTGCTCGTCGGCTGCGCCGCGCTCACGGGGCTCGCCGTCGTGCGCACGGCGGCCGGGCGCCGCACGCCCGGCTGGGTGGTGCCCGTCTTCGGCGTGCTGCTCGTGCTCGCCTTCCTCGTGTGGGTCGTCACCGGCTCGCGGGTCTCCGTCGTGAGCCTGCTGGGCGGGACGCTCCTGCTCGGGGCGCCGCTCGTCTTCGGCGCCATGGCCGGCGTCGTCAGCGAGCGCTCGGGCGTCGTCAACATCGCCATCGAGGGGCAGCTGCTGCTCGGCGCCTTCCTCGGCGCGGTCGTGGCGTCGCTCACGGGCACGGCCTACCTCGGGCTCGTCGCGGCGCCCGTCGGCGGCATGCTCATCGGGCTGCTGCTCGCGGTCTTCACCGTGCGCTACCTCGTCAACCAGATCATCGTCGGCGTCGTCCTCAACGTCTTCGCCATCGGGCTGACGAGCTTCCTGTACTCGACGGTGCTCAGCGACAACGCGGGGTGGAACTCGCCGACGGGGCTGCCGCAGCTGCCGATCCCCGTGCTCTCGGCCATCCCCGTCGTCGGGCCGGTGCTCTTCGCGCAGAACCTCCTCGTCTACCTCATGTACGTCGTCGTCGCGGTGCTCAACGTCATGCTCTTCCGCAGCCGCTGGGGCCTGCGGCTGCGGGCGGTCGGCGAGCACCCCAAGGCGGCCGACACGGTGGGCATCCCCGTGGCGCGCACCCGGTTCCGCGCCGTCGTCCTCGGCGGGGCCATCGCCGGCCTCGGCGGGGCGTCGTTCACCCTCGGCGCGTCCGCGGCGGGCCTGGCCTTCAACCGCGAGATGACGGCGGGCAGCGGCTACATCGCCCTGGCCGCCATGATCTTCGGTCGCTGGAGCCCGCTGGGCGCGCTCGGGGCGGCCCTGCTCTTCGGCTTCGCCTCGAACCTGCAGAACGTGCTGTCGGTCATCGGCACGCCGATCCCCAGCCAGTTCCTGCTCATGGCGCCCTACCTCGCGACGATCTTCGCCGTCGCCGGGCTCGTCGGCCGCGTGCGGGGACCGGCCGCGGCCGGCGTCCCCTACGAGAAGTGAGCGACGACGTGGGCGCCTCGGCCGAGACCGGCCCGGCGGTCGACTGGGACGCCCTGCGTGCCGCGGCCACCGACGTCATGGGGCGGGCGTACGCGCCCTACTCGGGGTTCCCCGTGGGGGTCGCCGGGCTCGTCGACGACGGGCGCGTCGTCGTCGGGTGCAACGTGGAGAACGCCGGCTACGGCGTCACGCTGTGCGCCGAGTGCGGGATGGTCAGCTCCCTGCACGCCACCGGCGGCGGGCGGCTCGTCGCGGTCGCGTGCGTCGACCGGTCGGGGACGGCGCTCATGCCGTGCGGGCGGTGCCGGCAGCTGCTGTGGGAGAACGGCGGCCCCGACTGCCTGCTCGCGACGCCCGAGGGCGTGCTGCCCATGAGCGACGTGCTGCCGCAGGCCTTCGGACCGAGCGACCTGGAGACGCGCTAGCCGCTCCTCGGCGCGGACGGTGCCGCCCGGGCCAGGAGCGCGTCGAGGCGCTCGGCGTGCGCGCCCCGCCAGAAGACGTGCCCGCACCGGGTGCAGCGCGTGAAGGCGTCGTAGCTGCGGCGCGTGCCCGCGGGCAGGCGGTCGGTGACGTCGGCCTTCGCGACGGGCTCGAGGCGGCCGCCGCAGCGCGTGCACCGCGTCATCGGGGCGAGCGCCGGACGGAAGCGGTCGAGGACGTCGGCGAGCTGGTCGTCGGGGTCGTCGCCGCGCACGAGGGCGCCGGCGGGCAGGGCGCGACGGCGCAGGAGGCCCCGGTCGCGCGTGAGCAGCAGGCGGTCCTCGGCAGCCGCCCGAGCGACGAGCCCGGCGTCGTCGAGGGCCGGGTCGTCGGCGGCGTCGAGGCCCAGCAGGCGCAGCCGACGGGCGAGGGTCCCGAGGTGGACGTCGAGCAGCAGGCCCCCGGCGGGCAGCGCCTGCGGGCGCGGGGGAGGGACGACCTCGACGACGTCGCCGCCCTCGAGCCGGGCCGCCGGGTCGAGCGGGGCGCCGCGCCGGCGCAGCGCGCCGACCTCGGTGCGGGGGACGCCGGCGGCCTCGACGACGTGCCGCGCCGTGGCGTCGGGGTCGTGGCGCAGGCGGCGGCCGGCCTCCCGGTCGCGCGGCGGCAGCAGCCAGCGCAGTGACGGGTCCGGGAGGACGACGACCGTTCCGGGCACCCCGTCAGCCTGCGGCGTCCGCGTGGTGGGAGCGACCTGTTCGCCGCTCGTGACCGTGCACGGTCACGAGCGGCGA
>NZ_JBBHZG010000006.1:70657-88715 GCF_037482305.1 Pseudokineococcus sp. 5B2Z-1 | reverse complement strand
ACCCCCCGACCAGGTCGCCGGTGGGGTGCTCCGTCGATGCGTGCGACGGTGGGGGCGTGGTGCGACGGGGGAGGACGACGCGCGCGGCGGCACCGGTGGCGCTCCTGGCGCTGGTCTCGGCGGGGTGCACGGGCGGGTCGGAGCCGGGGAGCGGGGCGACCGGTGCGCCGTCGACGCCGGCGGCGAGCCCGTCGGCGGTGGCGCTGCCCGGCACGCCCGTCGGCGAGGCGGCCGGGTGGGTGCTCGACCAGCTGGCGGCCGGTGGGGGGCCGACGCCCGAGGAGGCGCGGCAGCGCTTCTCGCCCGGCTTCCTCGACCAGCTCGGCGCGACGCCGGTGTCCGAGGTCTTCGACGGGCTGCGGGCGCTGGGTCCGTGGACGCCGACGGCCGTCGACGGCTCGGACACCGAGGCCCTGGTGTCCCTGGCGACGGGGTCGGGCACGGCCTACCGGATGCAGGTGGTCGTCGACGCCGACGGCGTCATCGGCGGCCTCCTCTTCACCGAGGACACGGTCGCGGGTCGGGAGGCGGCCACGTCGTGGAGCGAGGTGGCCGACGACCTGGCGGGCTTGGCCGAGGAGACCCACCTGCTGGCCGCCCGGGTCGAGGACGGCGCGTGCGTGCCGGTCGCCCCGGCCGCCGTCGTCGCGGCCGACGAGCCGGCGCCCCTGGCCTCGGTCTTCAAGCTCTACGTGCTCGGGGCCGTCGCCGCCGCGGTCGAGGACGGGTCGCTGGCGTGGGACGAGGACCTCGAGGTGACCGACGACGTCCGGAGCCTCCCGTCGGGCGAGCTGCAGGACGCCCCGGAGGGCGCCGCCGTCAGCGTGCGCGAGGCGGCCGGCGGCATGATCGCCATCAGCGACAACACGGCGGCGGACCTGCTGGCGACGACGGTGGGGCGCCCGGCCGTCGAGGCGGCCGTGACCGCGCTCGGCGCTCAGCAGGCTCAGGGACAGGACCCCTCGGGCCTCGTGCCCTTCCCGACCACGCGCGAGGTCTTCACCCTCGGGTGGGGCGCGCCCGAGCTGCTCGAGCGGTGGCCCGACGCGGACGTCGCCGAGCGGCGCGAGCTCCTCGCCGAGCTGCCGCCGGACCTCGGCGGGGTCGAGGCCGCCGACGTCGCGACGCCGGTGTGGCAGCGGGACGTCGGGTGGCGGGCCTCGGCGCAGGACGTCTGCCGCGCGCACGTCGGCCTGCAGGAGCTGGCCGAGCGGCCCGGCCTCGAGCCGGTGCGCGAGGTGCTCGCCGAGAACCCCGGCCTCCCGCTCGACGAGGACGTCTGGGACTACGCCGCCTTCAAGGGCGGCAGCGCCCCCGGCGTCCTCGCGGCGTCGTGGTACCTCGAGCGCGCCGACGGCGAGCAGCTCGTGCTCGTCGCGCAGGCGGCGGACGGCGGGGCGGTGGACCAGCCGCTGTTCCTCGCAGTGGTGCAGGACGCGCTGGCGCTGCTGCAGAGCTGACGGCGGTACGTGCGGGACGACCGAAGTCCGCGCTGAGCGTGGTCAGCTCCGCAGGCGCTCGTCCGGCGAGCAGTCAGCGACTCGGACCCGCCGAGGCCGTCCGGCTGCTCACGTCGGCGGGGAGCTCCATGAGGGGCACGAGGTCGAGGCTGCGTCGGACCTGGCCGAGGAGGGCCGCGACGTCGTCGGCCTGGTCACGTCCGGTCGCCGTCACCTTCACCTCGATGAGGATCCGCAACGGCGCGTCCGAGTTGGGCACCTGGGTCTCGACGAGGAGCTCACCCCCTGCCGTGCGCAGAGGTGCACCTCCCTCGCTCTCCGGCTCGGCCTCGCCCGTCCCGACGTAGCCGATGCCTTCAGCCTCGGGCAGCGGCTCGTTGCCCCCGCTGGACGCTCGGAGCACCGCGTCCTGCCCCCCGGCGACTGCGGTGTTGAGCACCAGGCGGATGGCGGGTGCCTGCTGACCGCTGACGTAGACCTCGCAGCGCGCCGACCCGACGCCACCGTCGGGGTAGCGCAGGACTTCTCCGTCGCTGTCGAGGATGCGCTGTCCGCTGGTGACGCGCTCGGCTGCGTCCGCGGGGATGGCACCGCACAGCAGGTCCCCGCCCCCACCGCCATCCGGCTCGACGCCGAGCGTCGAGAGGTCCGAGGCGCGAGGAGACGGGGTCGCCGATGAGGAGCACCCTCCGACCGCGCCGATGACGACGACGAGAGCGAGGGCCCGCCCTGAGAGCCCACGTCTCACTGGTCGCTCACGTAGCGGGGGAAGGCGGTGTGGAACGGGATCGTGGCGTGCTCCTCGCCGGGCCGGTCGGTCTCCTTCTCGGCCCAACGGAGTAGAGCAGCGCTCGTCGGGTCGAGCAGACGCTGACCCTCGACGGTGACGAAGGCGCCGGGCGGAGGGGGGACGTAGGTCGTGACGGACGGAGGACCGTTGGCGCTCGCGAAGGAGTCCTCGGTGACCAGGCCCGTCGCGAAGAGGTCGGCGACGAAGGTGCGCTCCAGGCCCGTGGCCGTGTCCTCGTAGAGGGTCGAGAAGTCGGCACCCCAGTCCACGTCCTCGATCCGCTGCTGCACCTGGGAGACGACCTGCCCGAGTCCCCAGCCGGCGCCCACGAGAGGGCCGGACACAGGGGTCGAGGACAGCGCACTGAGATCTTGGGAGATGGCCTTCGCCTGGGCCTGCTCCCGGGCGTGCTGGTCGGAGCGCTCCTCGAAGCCGTGGTCGATCACCCAGGCGAGCGCCCCGCTGCGCGTGTGGCTCGCGTCCCCCAGTGACGGCAGGGCTTCCCCCCTCAGCAGGAGGGCGCCCGCGTCGCGGTCGGCCCTCAGCTCGGACCGCATGGCCTCCTGCATCAGGTCCCGCCCCGCTGCCGCCACGCCGGCGGCGACGACGACCTCGGCCTCCGTGCTCGAGGCCCCCAGTCGCCGAGCAGCCGCTCGACGGCGGCCCTGTCGATGTTCGCCCTGACGCCCGCGTCGCGGCCGAAGCGCTCGGCGTCGGGCGGGAGCGTCGCGCCCTGCCAGACCGGCATCGAGCCCGGTGCGGCGTCAGGCGGTCCTGGGCGGACATCAGCGTCTGGGTGTCGACGTCGATCCAGTAGTGGGCGCTCACAGGACGATGGCCGTGCGGGCGTCGACGTCGACGGCGCTGACGTCGGTGCCGGTGCCGGTGCGCCCGATGCTGCTGGCGACGAGCCCTGCGGAGGTGGAGCAGACCGACAGCGCCCCCTGCCAGCTCGCGAGGGCGGCGGCCAACCCGGGGGGAGCTGCGCGACGAGCTGACCCGCGCCGGCCGTGGCTCCTCGGGATGCCGCTGCGAGCGGCCCGCACGCGCATCGGAGGGCCGCGGCCGCGTCGTTCGAGGCATCGCGGGCGGCCTCCACCTCGACCCGCCCCACCGCGAGGGTCTCGCCGCCCGTGCTCATGGTCCCCCTGGGTGCCGGTGTCGTCCGGGCGGGACGGTAGTGCAGGCGCGGCCGCCGGGGAGGGCTGAGGGCGGGCGCGCACCGCTCGTGCCACCGCCCTCACCCGACCGGGCGGTCCCGGGCCGCTGTCGCCGCTGACGGCCGGTTCCCGACCCGGGCGGCGAGCCATGGCGAGCCCGCGAGAGGGGAGGCGCCGGGGTGCGCCGGAGCGTCGCCGTGAGCGCGGGGAGCAGCGACGCCGACCTGCTCCTCGACGCCGACCGGGGCGGACGCTCGCCGAGCTGCTCCCGCGGGTGAGGGGGCGCAGGGCGACGACCGAGGCCCCTGCTGCAGCGCCGGTCACCCGGACGGACGACGTGGGGCCGGGCGCTCGTCGACGGCGGGCAGCCCGGACCGGTGGCGCGGGCGACGGCCGTCGGCACCTGACGTCAGCGTCTCGGCACCCCGGTGACCTCACGGGCGCTGTCGACGGCTGCGACGACCTGCTGCTCCAGGAGGCCGTCGGGCACGTCACCGCTCGTGACGACGACGAGCCGGCCGTCACCCAGGCCGGCCGCCGCTCTGCGGTACACCGAGACGGGCGGGGAGATGCCGTCCTCGCCGGTCAGCACGACGACCTCTGACGCGTCGAGGCCTGCCCTGGAGGCGACCGCCGCGGCCACGTCCTCGTCGAGCTCGAGGCGAGCCTGCCGTGTCGAGCAGGCCCCCGGAGCGGCGCGCGCCACAGCGACGACCTCCTCGACCCGGCCCTCGCCCAGCTCGAACAGGCCGACCGCTGGTCGCTGCTCGGCGACGTACCTGACCTGGCGGCCGTTCGTCGCGCTGAGGGAGGAGAAGGGCTCGTCCCCCACGGGGCACATGCCGACCGTGGTGACGAGGGAGTCGTCCTCGATGCGCTGGAGGTCGTCCAGCCCGAGTGCGTCGCCGGAGGGGAAGCCGGCCGGCGGGTCCGGGGCACCGCACGCGGCCAGGACCGCAGCGGCGACCAGCAGAGCCGGTCCGAGGCCGACCTCTCGACGCCCTCTCCGGCGGTCTCGCGCGGCACGACCGTCCAGCAGGCCCGTCGGCTCTCGTCCTGGCGGCATGGCTAGCGCGTCACCTCTTCGAGGAGCGCTACGTCGTCTCCGGTGAGGGGCGCCATGCCGGAGGCGTGGACGGCCTGGCGACCAAGCGCTGCCACGTCGCGCACGGGGTCACGCAGTCGAGCGTCGACGGGGCGGAGCACCACCTGGATGCGGGCGGGGCGTCGGCTCCCGTCCTCGCCACTCGCGCTGACCAGCAGCTGCGCGACCCAGGCGTCATCCCCTGCCCTCGCGGAGAGCTTCGCGGTACCGAGCAGCTCGTCGACGGGGTAGTTGAACTCCGCGCGACCCTCCCGTGCCGTGCGGGCGACGTCCTGGGCGACGCTCTCGGGACCTGCGACGACGAAGACCTCGAGCGAGGCCTCGGCTGCTCCGTCAGCGTAGGCCTCGCACGGGGCGCCCGCGGGAAAGGCACCTCCCTCCGCACGGGGTCGGTAGCCACCGTCGACGCGGTCGACGGAGGCCCCTACGGCGGTCTCGACGTCCCGGCGACTGATGAGGCCGCAGACCGTGTCCGCACCGTCAGCGACCTCGTCAGCCAGCGGCTGCGGTGACGACGAGGCGGACTCCGGCGGGGGCGTCGACACGCTCTCGCCGCCCGACGTGCAACCCGAGAGTGCGAGCGCCGTCGTCACGGCGACGCCGACGAGGCACCGCGTCGTCCGTCCTCCTGGGAGACGTCGCCGTAGGGGTTGATCGGAGAGGCCTGCGGCCATGGAGCGGCTCCGGCACGCCGCCGCCAGGTCGTCGACGACGTCGAGTGCCGCGACCGTCTCGACCCGATCGACCGCCACGGTCTCACCGCCCGTGCTCACTGGTCCCCTGTATGCGTGTGCTGCCGCAGCGGGACGCTACTGCCGGCCGGCGGCCCTGCGGTGGGTGACGGTCGGCCGCCCACCGCCCGTGCCACCCCGCTCACCCGACCGGGCGAGCGCGGCGACGGTCTCGGGCGCGCCCGCGGCGAGGGTTTCGTGCCCGGGCGCAGCTGGCCGACGCCGGAGCCGTGGTCCAGCCGCTCTTCTTCGCGGTCGTGCAGGACGCGTCGAGCCTGCTCGGCCGCGACGACCGGCTCGGCGCGGCAGGCAGAGCCGTCACCGGACCCCGGGCGGCACCTGCTCCAGGGCGTCGGCGTCGGGCAGACCGTCGACGCCGCGTGCGGCCTCCACGGCGGCTCCCGTGGCCGCCACCAGGCCCGTCTCCACGATCTCGCTCGACGTGGCGACCGTGACGACGACGAGACGACCGTCGCCGAGGTCCACGGCGGCGCGGTGGTACCCCTGCGAGACCTCGGCGCCGGGTCCGAGCCCGCCCGTCGCGGCCCTCAGGACGACGACGGCTCCTCGCTCGACGTCCACGGCGTCGGCCACGACCATCTCGGACGCCTCGTCGCGCTGCACCTCGAAGTCAGCTCGCGTGCACGGCCCGGGCGATGCCGCGAGCCGCCCGACGGCCTCGCGGGGACCGGAGGTCCGGACCTCGTAGACGCCGACCGTCACGACAGCGGACTCACCGACGTACTCGACGTCGTCGCCCGTGATGAAGGAGGGCTCGGAGAGGACTTCGCCGTCAGGAGGGCAGTCCCCCAGATCACCTGGCCCGACGCCACGGCCGAGCTGCTCGACCTCGATGGGCAGAGCGTCCGCTTCCGGGAAGCCGGCGGGCACCTCCTGACCGGCGCAGGTCGCGACCGACATCACGCCGACCACGGCGAGCGCCGCCCCCAGAGCTCGGCGAGCCGGTCGTCCCACGGCCAGCCACCGTAGACGTCGACCGCCCGCGACTGCAGGGCCGAGCCCGACGAGGAGACGCTCGCGCTGCTCGTCGCGACGGCTCCCCGCGACGCCGCCGGGGGATCCCGGTGCCGCCGGGCGGGGCCGGGTGAGGAGGGCGGGCCTCGCCCGTAGGGTCCGGGCCATGACCGCCGCCCAGCCCGAGCCCTTCGACGCCGTCGACGTCATCCGCGCCAAGCGCGACGGCGGGGCGCTGACCGACGCCCAGGTGGACTGGGTCGTCGACGCCTACACCCGCGAGGTCGTCGCCGAGGAGCAGATGTCGGCGCTCGCCATGGCCGTGCTCCTCAACGGGATGACCCGCGCCGAGACCGCGCGCTGGACGGCGGCGATGATCGCCTCGGGGGAGCGGCTCGACCTCTCCTCGGGCCTGTCGCGCCCCACGGCGGACAAGCACTCCACCGGCGGGGTCGGCGACAAGATCACGCTCCCGCTGGCGCCCCTCGTCGCCGCCTGCGGCGCGGCCGTCCCCCAGCTGTCCGGGCGCGGCCTCGGCCACACGGGCGGGACGCTCGACAAGATGGAAGCGATCCCCGGCTGGCGGGCGTCGCTGTCCACCGACGAGGTGCGCCGCCAGCTCGAGGACGTCGGCGCCGTCGTGTGCGCCGCGGGGGCCGACCTGGCGCCGGCCGACAAGCGCCTCTACGCGCTGCGCGACGTCACGGGCACGGTCGAGTCGGTGCCGCTCATCGCCAGCTCGATCATGAGCAAGAAGATCGCCGAGGGCACCGACGCCCTGGTGCTCGACGTCAAGGTCGGCTCCGGCGCGTTCATGAAGGACCTCGGGCGCGCCCGCGAGCTCGCGGAGACCATGGTGGCGCTCGGCTCCGACGCCGGTGTGCGCACGGTGGCGCTGCTCACCGACATGTCGACGCCGCTCGGGCTGACGGCGGGCAACGCCCTCGAGGTGCGCGAGTCCGTCGAGGTGCTCGCCGGCGGCGGCCCCCGCGACGTCGTCGACCTCACCCTGGCGCTGGCCCGCGAGATGCTCGCGGCCGCGGGCGTGGACGGGGTGGACCCGGCCGACGCGCTCGCGGACGGGCGGGCGATGGACGTCTGGCGGCGCATGGTCGCCGCGCAGGGCGGGGACCCGGGCGCCGAGCTGCCCCGCGCCCGCGAGACGGACGTCGTCCTCGCGCCCGCCGACGGCGTCCTCGTGCGCCTCGACGCGCTCGCCGTCGGCGTCGCCGCCTGGCGCCTCGGGGCCGGGCGCGCGCGGCGGGAGGACCCGGTGCAGGCGGGGGCGGGCGTCGAGCTGCACGCCAAGCCGGGCGACGCCGTCCGCGCCGGCCAGCCGCTGATGACCCTGCACACCGACACCCCGGAGCGCTTCGGGCGCGCCCGCGAGGCGCTCGAGGGCGCCGTGGACGTCGCCCCCGAGGGCTCGCGCCCCGACGTCCCGGAGCTCGTGCTCGACCGCGTCGGCGGCTGAGGCTCCTCCCCCCCCGGCTGGTCGCCCCCGCTCGCCGACCTCCTCGTCCCGTGCCCGTCGGGGTCGCGCTCCCCGGGCGGGGCGCCCAGGGTGGGGCACCGGCGGGCGGACGCCCGCCGGTGGGACGAGGAGGACGCGTGAGCGAGCAGACGGGCAGCACCGGGGCCGACGGGACCGAGGGCGACCGCGCGGAGGAGCCGCGCGAGGTCGACGTCTTCGACAACGCGGAGGTCGAGACCGTCCAGGGGGAGCAGACGAACTACGTCTCCCGCGCCTCCGGGGGCGGCTCGGTGCCGGAGGACCAGGACGAGACCACCCACCTGCCGGACTCCACGGGCACCTCCGGCGGCGACCCGCTGGGCGGCGTCCTCGCGGGCGAGGACGCGCCGTCGACCGACGGAGCCGTCAGCGGTGACACCGGCCCGGAGCACCACGGCCAGCAGGGCGGCGGCTACTGACCCGGGTCGTGGTCGTGGTCGGCCGGCCCGGGGGGCGCGACCCCCGGGCCGGCGTCAGGACAGCTCGACCGGGTGCCCGAGGGTGATGCGCAGCAGCTCCTCGTAGCTGGTGCTCATCGCCGTGCCCGGGCGGCCCGCGGGCGCCCACAGGACGGCGTGGTCGCCCAGGGCGGTGTCGACGAGGACGACGTCGACCCGCAGGGCGTCGGTCGGCAGGCCCGTCGGCGGGAGGTCCTCCGGGGCGCAGCCGGTGAGGGCCAGCACCTCGTGGGGGGCGGCGGCGCGGACGGCGGTGACGCCGAGGCCGGACGCCGCCCCCGCCACGTCCGTCGCGCGCACGCGCCGCCGCTGGGGCGCGAGGACGAGGACGGCCGGCACCTCGGCGTCACCGGCGCCGCGCCGCTCGGCCCCGCCGGCGAGCGGCGGCCGCGGGTCCTCGTCCAGCTCGTCGTCGTACCGGGTGGCGGTCGGCGCGGCCGGGTCCTCCTCCTCGACGAGCAGCAGGTGGCAGCGCACGAGCGCCCCGACGGGGACCCCCAGCTCGTCGGCGAGGTCCTCGGGGGAGCGGGCCACGTGGTCGAGGACGACGACGTCCGCCTCCGCCCCCGCGTCGGCGAGCGCCTGGCGCACCCGCGTGGTGCGGGGGTCGGCGTCCGCGAGCGCGACGACGTCGTCGCGGGCCGGGGGGCCCTCGGCGGCCGCAGCGGTCGACGGCGTCGGCGGCGTCGGCGGCGTGGCGCCCGGCGTCCCGGCGGCGACGGCCTCGGGCGGCGACATGCGCGGAGGCTAGTGGGGCCGGGCCCCGGCTCCGCCACCGCCCGGGTGCGACGCGCCGCGGTCCCCGCCGCGCGCCCGTGGTCCGTGCGCAGGTGCCCTCGCCCGTGCCCTCGCCGAGGTCGTCGTCCGGGCCTGTCGGCGTGTCCCGCGGGTGTCCGCGGCGTGTCCCCGGCTCGTCTTGACGGCTGTCGGTGGGCCGCGCTTCACTCCAGTGCGTCGAACAGGTGTTCGACAGGAGGTGGGCCTCCGCTCAGCGGGGCCCGGGCCGGAGGGGGCAGCGTGGCACGCACCTACGACGACGAGGTCGACGTCCGCACCGCACCGCGGGCGGGGGCGTCCGAGGGCGAGCCCGCGGACGGCGCCGCCGCCGAGCAGCCCGCGGCCTTCGTCTGGCACGGCCGGCTGCACGTCGTGCGCGCCGTCCTCGGCCGGTGGTACGAGCGCCGGGCCTGGTGGGAGCAGGACCCCCAGCGCGCGGAGGAGGCGCCCGTGCTGGTGGCCGCCGGGTCGGCCGCGCCGAGGGCCGCGCGGGCCGTCCGGGCGCCGTCGCTGGACCGGGAGGTCTGGCAGGTCGAGGCCAGCGCCGGCCGGGCCGCCGGCAGCGGCGTGTACGAGCTGTGCCGCGAGGACCCCGCCGTGCCCGGCGGGTGGACCCTGCGCCGCGTGGACGACTGAGGGGGCCCGGTGACGACGACGAGCACGACGGGCAGGACGGGCACGACCAGCAGGACGACAGCGACGGACGTGGTGGGCGCGGCGGTGCGCGGCGCGGTGGCCACCGGTCGGGGCGGGAGCGCCGACCGGGGGGCCGGGCCGGTGCTCGCCGGCCGGCCGGCCGCCGCCGCGGCCGACCTGCTGGCGCGCGCCCGTGACGGCCTCGGGGCCGCGCGCGCCGCCGGCAGCCCGGGCGAGCGCTACGTGGCCGCGCACCTGGCGGCCCTGCGCAGCGCCGCCGCCGTCCTCGCGGTGCGGGGGCGCCCGCGGCGCGGCGCCGTCCTCGGGGTGTGGCAGGTGCTCCCGCGGGTCTGCCCGGAGCTCGCCGAGTGGGCGCTGCTGTTCGCGGCCGGGGCGCCGCGCCGGGCCGCCGTCGAGGCGGGCCGCACCGGCGTCGTCAGCGCGCGCGACGCGGACGACCTGCTGCGCGACGCCGAGGCGTTCACCGGGGTGGTCGCCGACGTCCTCGGGCTGCCGCGCCCGGTGCCGACGGGGCCGGTCGGGCTCGTCGCGGCCGGCCCCCGGCCCGGACGCGCCGGTGCGCCCGGCGCCGGCGGGGGCTGAGCCGTGCCCTTCCCGCACCTGCACGTCGCGTCGGGGTACTCGCTGCGGCACGGGGTCTCGAGCCCCGACGCGCTCGTGGCCCGGGCCGCCGAGCTGGGGCTCGACACCCTCGCCCTCACCGACCGCGACGGCCTGTACGGCGCCGTCAAGCACGTCACGGCCTGCTCGGAGGCGGGCCTGGCGCCGGTCCTCGGGGTCGACCTCGCGGTCGAGCCGTCCGGGCTGGCCGCCGGGCTGCCCGCGTGGGCCGACCCCTCCCGGGCCGTGCGCGAGCGCGCGGCGGCGGGGGGCCCGGCGCGGGGCGGCGCGGCGGTCGACCCCCGCCTGCCCCGCGTGACCGTCCTCGCCCACGCGGGCGGCACCGACGCCGACGGGCGCCGGCACCGGCGGTCGGCCCCGGCGGGCTCCGAGGTGCTCGCCCCCGGCGAGGGGTGGGCGGCGCTGTGCCGGCTGGTCTCGGCCACCCACCTGCGGGGCGAGCGCGGCGCGCCCGTCACCGCGCTCGACCTCGTCGCCGAGCACGCCACCGGCGCCCGCACGGGGGCCCCCGCGCTCACCGTGCTGCTCGGCCCGGCCTCCGAGCTCGGCCGCGCCGTCCTCGCCCGGCGCGACGACGTCGCGCGCGCCGTCCTCGCCCGCTGGTACGACGCGCTGCCGCTGGGCTCGCTGGCCGTCGAGGTCGTCTGCCACGACGGCCCCCCGGGCAGCGCGGGCAGCCTCGCCCACGCCGGGCGCATGCTCGCCCTCGCCCGCGCCGCGGGGCTGCCCGCCGTGCTCACCGGCGCCGTCCGCCACGCCCGCCCCGAGGGGGCGCGCACGGCCGACGTGCTCGACGCCACCCGGCGCCTCGTGCCGCTCGACCTGCGCCACCTGGACCGCACGAGCTCGCGGGCGCACCTCACCGGCACGGCGGAGATGCGCGACGTCGCCGCCCGCGTCGAGGACGCCGCCGGCGCCGCGGGGGAGCGGGCCGCCGGCGCCGCGGGGGAGCGGGCCGCCCGCGGGGCGGGCGGTCCGGGCCTCCTGCGCTGCACGGACCGGCTCGCCGAGCGGTGCCGCCTGGACCCGGCGGCCGACCTCGGCATCGGCCGGGTGCACCTGCCGGAGGCCTCGGTCCTCGGCGTCGAGGGCGACCTCGACCTCGCCCTGCGGCTGCGGTGCGAGGGCGCCGTGGGCTCCCGCTACCCGGGGGCGTCGGCCGCGCACCTGCGCCGCGTCGGCGACCGGCTCGAGGAGGAGCTCGCCGTCATCCGGCAGCTGGGGTACCCGTCGTACTTCCTCACCGTGGCGCAGGTCTGCGACGAGATCCGCGGGCTCGGGGTGCGCGTGGCCGCGCGAGGCTCGGGCGCGGGGAGCCTCGTCAACCACCTGCTCGGCGTCTCCGGCGTCGAGCCGCTGTCCCAGGGCCTGCTCATGGAGCGCTTCTGCACCGTGCAGCGGGCCCAGCTGCCCGACATCGACGTCGACGTCGAGTCCGCCCGCCGCGAGGAGGTCTACGCCCGCGTCGTCGAGCGCTTCGGCGGCGAGCGGGTCAGCGCCGTCTCGATGATGGACACCTACCGGGTGCGCCACGCCGTCCGCGACGTCGGGGCGGCGCTCGGCATGCCGCCGTCCGAGGTCGGCGCCATCGCCACGTCCTTCCCGCACGTGCGGGCGCGCGACGCCCGGGCGGCGATCGCCGAGCTGCCCGAGCTGCGCGCCTCCGGGCTGGGCCACGAGCGCCTGTCCCTGCTGCTCGACCTCGTCGAGGACCTCGACGCCCTGCCCCGCCACGTGGCCCTGCACCCCTGCGGGGTGCTGCTGTCCGACGCGGGCCTCGGGGACCGCACGCCCGTCGAGGCCAGCTGGGCGGGCTTCCCCATGAGCCAGTTCGACAAGGACGACGTCGAGGTCCTCGGGCTGCTCAAGCTCGACGTCCTCGGCATCCGCATGCAGTCCGCCATGGCCCACGCCGTCGCCGAGGTCGAGCGGGTCGACGGGCCGGCCGCGGCCGCGGCCGGCGGGCACGGCGAGGACGCGCCGTACCTCGACCCGGCCACCGGCCGGATCGACCTCGACGCCGTCCCCCTCGACGACGAGCCCACCTACCGGCTCGTGCGCTCCGCGCGCACCCTCGGCTGCTTCCAGATCGAGTCGCCCGGCCAGCGCGAGCTCGTGGGCCGCTTCGCGCCGCAGGACTTCGCCGACCTCGTCACCGACATCTCGCTGTTCCGGCCCGGACCGGTGAAGTCCGACATGATCACCCCCTTCCTGCGCGCCCGGCAGGGCTGGGACCCGCCGCAGCGGGTGCACCCCCTCGTCGACCCGGCGCTGGAGGAGACCTGCGGGGTCGTCGTCTTCCACGAGCAGGTCATCCGGCTCGTGGCCTCCACCACGGGCGTCGACCTCGCCGAGGCCGACGAGGTCCGCCGGCGCCTCGGCACCCGCGAGGGGCAGGCCGAGGTGCGCGAGCAGTGGTTCCCCCTCGCGGCCGCCCGCGGGCTGGACGGCGCCGAGGCCGAGCGGGTCTGGGAGGTGCTGGCCGCGTTCGCCTCGTTCGGGTTCTGCAAGGCCCACGCCGCCGCCTTCGCCCTGCCCACCTACCAGTCCGCGTGGCTCAAGACCCACCACCCGGCGGCCTTCCTGGCCGGGGTGCTCACCCACGACCCCGGCATGTACCCCAAGCGGCTCGTGCTCGACGACGCCCGCAACCTCGGCATCGCCGTGCTCGGTCTCGACGTCAACGCCTCCGACGCCGTGTACCGGGTCGAGCGGGTCGAGGTCGGACGTCACGGGGACGAGCGGGACGGGGACGAGCGGGACGGGGGCGAGCGGGACGGGGGCGAGCGGGACGGGGAGGACCGGGCCGGGGAGGACGGGGACGCAGCGGGCCGCGCAGCCCCGCGCCGCCCCGGGGCGCGAGCCGTCGACCCGCCGGCGCCGGACGACGGGCCACGCGTCCCCGTGCCCGGGCGGGACGGCGAGCCGCCGTGGCGGGGCGCCGCCCTGCGCACCGACGCGGCCGTCCCGGACGCCCGCGGGTACGGCATCCGGCTCTCCCTCGCCGACGTCAAGGGCATCAGCGACGCCGAGGTGGCGCGGATCGTGGCGGGGCGGCCCTACGCCTCCCTGCAGGACCTGTGGGAGCGGGCCCGGCCCAGCCGGCCCGTCGCCGAGCGGCTCGTGCTCGCAGGGGCGCTGGACTCCGTCCACGGCACGGGCCCCGGGGCGCCCGCGCGGCGCCGGGGCGTCGTCACCCGCCGGGACCTGCTGCTGCAGCTCGGCGACCTCGACCGGTGGACGCGCGGCGCCGACCGGGCCGCCGTCCGCGCCGGGCGTCGGCCCGGGCGCCCGCCCGCGTCCTCCGTGGCGTCCTCCGGGCTCCCGGGGAGGGCGTCCGCACCGCTGCCCGCGCGGCCGGGGTCCCGCGGCGACGCCGTGCGGGCGGACGGGCCGCCCGGACCGGGGCGGTGGGGCGACGTCGCCGCTGCTGCGGCCCGCCAGTCGCGGGCGGCGGCGCCCGCCCCGGCCGCGGGCGCGCTCGAGGTCCAGCTGGCGCTCGACGTCGGCGGCCCGGGGGAGGCGCCCCCGTCCGGCCTGCCGGAGATGACGGGCGCCGAGCGGGTGCGCGCCGAGCTCGAGGTGCTGGGCCTGGACGCGAGCGCCCACGTGCTCGACTTCTACGCCCCGCTGCTGCGGGCGCTCGGCACCACCGGCTCGCGCGAGCTGGTGGGGCGGCGCGCGCGCAGCGAGGTGCTCGTGGCCGGGGTCAAGGTGGCCACGCAGACGCCGCCGATCCGCTCAGGGCGTCGGGTGGTGTTCCTCACCCTCGACGACTCGACGGGCCCCGTCGACGCGACGTTCTTCGAGGACGTGCAGGGGCCCTGCGCCGCGACGGTCTTCGGCTCGTGGCTGCTCGTCGTGCGGGGGGTGCTGCGCCGCACGGGCCCCCGCGGGGTGTCCCTGCGCGCCACCGGCGCCTGGGACCTCCCGGCGCTGTGGGCGGCCTGGTCCGCGGGCGGGGACCGGGCGCTGCACGAGGCCCTCGCGGCCCTCCCCGACCCCGGGGAGGCCGCCGCCTACGACGAGGCCGCCGTGGTCGGCGCGGCGGGCTCGCGCTCCCCCCGGCCGGTGGCGGCCGGGGCCCCGGACCGGGCGCGCCCCGGGGCGGTCGCCGCCGCCCGGTGGGTCGCCGTGGAGCAGCGGACCGGGCGCACCGTCGGCACCGGGCGCGACGACGGTGCGCTGCGCGACGACGGGCCCAGCCGTGCGGCGGGCGCAGAGGCGGAGCGCTCGGCCGCCGCGGCCTTCCGCCGGGCCGTGGCCGTCGCGTCGCGCTCGGCCGCCGCGGCCGCCGCCGTGGAGGAGGCCGAGGAGGCGGCCGCCGCCGCGGCCGCGTCCGGGCTCGGGGCGGGGGCCACGGGCACCGAGGGGGCCCCGAGGGCGCGCCGCGTCCTCGTCCACGCCAGCGGCTTCCGGCAGTCGCCGTACAGCGACGTCGGGCCGCCCGGGGGCGACGTGCGCGACACCCGCGGGATGGCCCGCGGCGGCCGTCCGGGCGGAGCCGCTCGCGGACCCGCGGGCTCCGACCGCGCCGCCCAGGACCGGGTAGCACAGGACCGGGGGGCGGCCGGGGCGCCGCGCAAGCTCTGGCACTCCAGCTCCGGGAGCTCGGGCCGGTGACCGCGCACGAGCCCGCCGCCGCGCCGGCCCGCGACCACCGGGGCGCCGCCGCGCCCGTCCGCCGCCCGCGGGGCGCCGCCGCGCCCGTCCGCCGCCCGCGGGGCGCGGGCGCGCCCGCCCGAGGTCCGCGGGGCGCCGCCGTGCCGGGAGGCCTCACTAGGGTGGGTGGGCGCCCACCCGGAGGAGGCCCCGACGTGGCAGCTGACGCAGCGGCCGGCGCCGACCGCCGGCCCGACGCCCATCCCGTGACCGAGCCCGTGCCGCTCTCGGGGGCCCCGTCCGGGGCCCCGTCCGGGGTCCCGGCCGCGCCGCCGTCGGGGCAGGCGCGCGCCGAGCGCCGCGGCGCCCGGTCCGCCGCGCCGTCGCTGCTGCTCGAGGGCGTCGACGACCTGCTCGCCGCCGCGGCGCCCCGCGACGGCGCCCCCGCCCGCGTCCTCGACCTCGGGGGCGGCACCGGCGGGCTCGCCGTCCGCCTCGCCGCCGCGGGGCACGAGGTCGTCGTCGTCGACCCCAGCCCGGACGCGCTCGCCGCCCTCGCGCGGCGGGCCGACGACGTGGGGGTCGGCGCCCGGTTGACCGGCGTGCAGGGGGACGCGGAGGACCTGCCCGACCACGTCGCCGACGGCAGCGTCGACCTCCTGCTGTGCCACGGGGTGCTCGAGGTCGTCGACGACCCGGGGCGCGCGCTGGTCGCGTGCCGGCGGGCGCTGCGGCCGACGGGCCGCCTCAGCGCGCTCGTCGCCGCCCGCGGGGGAGCCCTCCTCGCCCGCGTGGCCTCCGGCCACCTGCGCCAGGCGCGGGCCCTGCAGCTCGACCCCGACGGGCGCTGGGGCGCGCAGGACCCCCTGCTGCGCCGCTTCGACGCCGACGGCGCCCGACGGCTCCTCGCCGGCGCCGGCTTCTCCGTGCTGCGCGCCGACGGCGTCGGGGTGCTGCCGGCGCTGGCCCCCCGCGGTGGGTCGGCCCTCGACCCCGCCGCCGTCCAGGCGCTCGAGGACCTCGAGAGGGTCGCCGGCACCGACCCCGCCCTCCTCGGCGCGGCCGGGCAGCTCCACCTGCACGCCGCGCCCGTCTGACGCCGTCCCCGGCGCGCACCCGCCCGAGCCCCTCGCCCGAGAGGTCCGCCGAAGAGGTCCCGGCCGCCGGTGCGGCGGGGCCGCCGCACCGCAGTCCCGCCGCCGTGGCCCGTCGTCACACCCCGCCGTCAGGCTGGCCGTCGGACCAGGACGTCGCCGAGAGGAGGTCCCGTGGGGCGCTCGCAGCTCGACCGCACCGCGGGGGCGGGGAGGGCCGACCCGGTCGGCGGCGCCCCCGTCGCGGGCCCGGACGCCGACGACACGGGGTGCACCGTCCTGCACGTCGACATGGACGCCTTCTACGCGTCCGTCTCGCTGCTGGACCTCCCCGAGCTCGTCGGGCAGCCGGTCGTCGTGGGCGGCGCCGGCACCCGCGGCGTCGTCCTGTCCGCCACCTACGAGGCGCGCGCCCTCGGGGTGCACTCGGCCATGCCCATGGGGCGGGCCCGCCGCCTCGCGCCCCACGCCGTCGTCCTGCCGCCGCAGCACCGCCGGTACGCCGAGGTCTCGGCCGGGGTCATGGAGGTCTTCCGCTCCGTGACCCCCCTCGTGGAGCCCCTCAGCCTCGACGAGGCCTTCCTCGACGTCAGCGGCGCCCTGCGGCGCCTCGGCAGCCCCCGGGAGATCGCCCAGCAGGTGCGCCGCCGCGTCGAGGACGAGCAGGGCGTCACCTGCTCGGTGGGGGTGGCCTCCACCAAGCACGTCGCCAAGCTGGCCTCCTCCCGCTGCAAGCCCGACGGGCTGCTCGTGGTCCCGGCCGACCGGGTCGTCGACTACCTGCACCCGCTGCCGGCGTCGGCGCTGTGGGGCGTGGGCGAGCGCACCGCGGAGCAGCTCGAGCGGCTCGGCCTGCGGACCGTCGGCGACATCGCCCACACCCCGCGCGCCACGCTCGTGCGCGCCCTGGGGGAGGCGAGCGGCGCGCACCTCGCCGCCCTCGCGTGGGGGCGCGACCCGCGACCCGTCGTGCCGTCCGCGCCCGAGAAGAGCGTGGGGGCGGAGGAGACCTTCTCCTCCGACGTCGACGACGAGGCGGTGGTCCTCCGGGAGGTGCTGCGGCTCTCCGAGCTGACCACGGCCCGGCTGCGCGCCGCGGGCACCGTCGGGCGGACGGTCGTGCTCAAGGTCCGCTTCGCCGACTTCACGACCATCACGCGGTCGCGCACCCTCGACGAGCGCACCGACGTGAGCCGCGAGGTCTACGCGGCCGCGCGCCGGCTCTGGGAGGGCCTGCGGCTGGACCGCGCCCGCATCCGCCTCGTGGGCGTGCGCGTCGAGGGGCTGGCGCCCGCCGGCACGGCCCACCGCCAGATGCGGCTCGACGAGCCCGACCGCGGCTGGCGCGAGGCCGACCGGGCCGCCGACCGGGCCGTGGCGCGCTTCGGCGGCGGCAGCGTGACGTCCGCGAGCCTCCTGCGGGGCGGCCGCGGCGACCCGGGCGGACGCCCGCGCTGACCCCCCCTCCCGCCCGGGCGTGCCCCGGGCGAGGGCCGACGAGGCCGCGACGGGCCTGCGCGGGCGCTCGGGGACGGTCTGGGCGGGGTCCGGGCGGACCTGCCGACGACTCGCCGTGCGACGCTCGACCACGCCGTCCGGAGGACGTGGTAGACCCGGCTTTCCAGCGCGCGGACGGCGACATACTCTGGTGCACGGACGCGCCGCTGGTGGCGGTCGCGCCGCCACACCGGGGAGGTCCTGTGCCGCTGTCCGAGCACGAGCAGCGCCTGCTCTCGCAGATGGAGCAGCAGCTCCTCAACGACGATCCGAAGTTCGCCTCGGCGATGAAGGGCTCCTCCCGCCGCGGCGGCTCGGCCGGCCGCCTGCTGCTCGGCGGCGCGGGCATCGTCGTGGGTCTGCTCCTCCTCGTCGTGGGCGTGGCCTCCCAGCAGGTGCTGGTCGGGGTCGTCGCCTTCGTCCTCATGCTGGCCGGAGCCGCCTACGCCGTCTCGAGCCCGCGCCGTGCGCCGGCGCCGGGGCCCGTCGGCGTGGTCCAGGGCGACGGCCGCACCGCGCGCCGGCCGGGCCGCACCGGCCGCGGCGGCAAGGGCGCTCCCGGGTCCTCCGGCTCCTTCATGGAGCGCATGGAGGAGCGGTGGCAGAAGCGCCGCGACG
>NZ_JBBHZG010000006.1:24230-70491 GCF_037482305.1 Pseudokineococcus sp. 5B2Z-1 | reverse complement strand
GGGCGGACCGAGAGGTCCGCCCGGCCCTCACGCCGTCGTGCCCCCTGAGTGCTCGTGCGCGCCCGTCGCCGACCGGGTCGCCGACGTCCCGGTGGGTGCCGTCTCCGCTGCGGCGCCCCGGCGACGTCGTCACCAGAGAGCTGCGGAGAGGGCGGTCGCCGCCAGAGCGGGCGCAGTCGTCGAGCTCCAGCCGCACGACGGCCGGCTCCGACAGCGGGCGAGGTGCGGCCGTGTCGCCCTGGTGCGCCCGCCGACGGGGGCGACATGTGGCCATGTCGCCCCGGCGTGCCGCGAGCGGGGGCGATGTGTGGCCGTGTCGCCCTGCGGGGGTGCTGGGAGGGGTGGTGTGCGGCCGTGTCGGCCCGTGATGGTCGCCGCCCCGCCGGCGAGCTCAGCGGGTCAGCGCCGCAGCCGCGCGAGCGGCACCCAGCGGGCGCGCCAGCGCTGCCGGCGCGGGCGCCGGGCCGCGACGGCGGCGAGCACGACGTCGACGTCGGCCCGCGCCTCACGGGCGGCGGCCCTCGCGCGCCGCCCACGGTCGTCCACCGCCTCGGAACCCTCGACCTCGACCTCGACCTGAGGCTGAGGGACGCCGTAGCGCGCGGCCTCGAGCGCCTCGCGCTGCCGCCGCAGCCGGTCGCGGACGCCGACCGCCTCCGTCTCCGACTCCGCGGCCTCCTGAGGGGGCGGCGCCGGCGTCGAGGCGGGGCCCGGGTCCGCCACGGTCGGCCGCGAGGGGCTGGTGCCCTCGCCCGCGCCGTGGGCGGTGACGCCCGCGAGCACGGGCGACCGGTCCCCGTGCCCGTCACCGTCGTCCGGCTCGACGCCGGCGAGCCGGGCGCGGCGCCGCTCCTCGGCGCGCGGGGTGTCGGACGCCTGCGGGGCGAGGCCCAGGTCGGCCAGGCCGCGCCGCAGGTCGTCCTCGGCGCGCTCGACGAGGGCGGTGGGCGAGCCCGCTGCGGCCGCCCGCCGCGCCGCCCGCCACCGGCGCCGCCGCAGGAGGCCGGCCGCGGCGGCGGGACCGAGGGCGAGGACCAGGAGCAGCGCGCCCGCGACGAGGGACAGGGCGAGGACGGGGGCCCCGGCGTCGGCCGCCGGGTCCGACGCCCCGGGGACGGCGCCGTCCGCCTCCGGGACCTGGCCCGCCGGTCCCGGCTCCGCGGGCGCCGGCGCGGGCGCGGGGGCGGGGGACTGCGCCTCCTCCTGGGCGGCGACCGCCGCGTCCGCCGCGTCGACGGTGCTCCAGCGCGGCGCCGCCCCGGTGCGCACGCCGGGCGTCGGCTCGAAGCGCACCCAGCCGTCGCTGCCGAGGTACACCTCGGGCCAGGCGTGCGCGTCGCTCAGGCGCACGCGGTAGCTGCCGTCCGCCTGCGCCGTCCCCGGCAGGAAGCCCACGGACACGCGCGCGGGGAGCCCGAGGGACCGCGCCATGAGCGCCATGGCCGAGGCGAAGTGGACGCAGTAGCCGGAGCGGCGGTCGAGGAAGGCCGCCACCGAGCCGGCGCCGGTGCCGCCCGGCGCCTCCTCGCTGTAGGTGAAGCCGCCGTCGTCGCGGAAGAAGGCCTGCAGGCGGGCCACGCGCTGCAGGGGCTCGCCGTCGCCCGCCACCTGCTCGGCGAGCTCGCCGATCTCCGGCGGCAGGTCGTCCGGCAGCTCCGTCCACGTCGTCCGGACGGAGGCGGGGGGGCCGCCCACCTCGACGAGGTCGGCGGCGTCGGGCACGAGCCGCAGGGAGCGCACCGCGTAGGTCTGCCCCTCGGTCGTCGTCGTGCCGCCCTCGCCGACGAGGTCGAGCGTCCCCGGGCGCACCCCCCAGGCGCCGGCGTCCGGCTGCAGCTCCACCGCCGTGGCGGGGTAGGGGGCGGGCAGGTACTCCTGCCGCAGCGCGGCCACCTGGACCTGCAGCACCTGCGGCACGGCGACGCCCGCGTCGACGGCCGCCTCGACGTCGAGGCCGGGCGGCTCGGGCACGCCCTCCTCGAGGGGCTGCAGGGACGTGCCGTCGTCGCGGGGGCGCCAGGTGTCGCCGTCGAAGACGTCGACCGTCACGAGGCGCAGGGGCTCGGTGGCCGGGCCGCCGCCCTCGAGGCGGTAGGTGAGGGCCGTCGCGTCCGAGCGCTCGCCGAGGTCGTCCGCCAGGCTCAGCAGCGGGTTGACGCGGGCCCCACCCGGCCCGCTGCCGGCGGGCCCCCCGCCCCAGCCCTGCGCCCCGAGGAGGCCGGTGCCGCCCCAGGGCCCGAGGGCGGGCACGACGACGGCGGCGAGCAGGGCGACCGCCGCCGTCGCCGCGGCGGCCACCAGCGGCGGGCGCGGGCGGGTCGCCCGACCGCCGCCGCGGCGCCACCGGGTGGCCGTGCGCCCCCAGCGCCCCTCGCGCCAGCGGCTCTCCGCGCGCAGGAGGAGGAGGTAGGGCACCGCGGCGACGACGAAGGCCGCCACGGGCAGCCCGGTGCGCTGCAGCGCGGCGGCGGTGGCGACGAGGGCCAGCAGCGGCGCGCCGGCGGCGCTCACGCGCCCGAGGCGGACGGCCAGCACGTCGACCGCCACCGCGACGGCCCCGACGCCCCCGACGACGAGCAGCCGCAGGCCCTGCGGATCGGCGACGGGCGGCAGGGAGGACCGGACCACGGCCATGCCCTCGTCGACGAGGAGGCGCCCCGACGCGAACGCTGCGGGCCCGGGCAGCAGGCCGAGGACACCGCTGCCGGGCGCGTAGAGGGCGGTGAGGACCATGAGCGCCGCGAGGACCTGCGCGCCGGTCCGGACGAGCGCCGACGACGTCAGCGCGTCGAGCACGACGCCGACCAGGCCGACCACGACGACGACGACGACGGCGTCGACGAACCAGCCGGGCCCGTCGACGAGCGGCAGCAGCGAGAGGGCCGCCGCGAGGACGGCCGCGCCGGCGAGGAGCGAGGGGGCGCCCGGCGGCACGCCCTCGCGCCCGCCGGGCCGGCGCTCGGCGCTCACGCGGCGCCTCGCGCGCCCGCGTCAGGGCTGCCGGGTACCCGGCGCCCGCTGGTGGCGGAGGCGGTGGCGCTGGCGCGCCGGTCCTCCGGCGCGGTCGTCCCACCGCCCCGCAGGGCGGCGGCCCAGGCGTCGGCCAGGTCGTCGTCCGGGCCGAGGCGCGCGGCGCCCCAGCCGGCGGCCCGGAGGGCCCGCACGACGGCGCCCACGGAGTCCGGGTCCGTCCCCGCGGCGCCCGTCCCGGCCGGGCCCGCGGCCGTGCCCCGTCCACCGGAGCGGCTGCTCCCGGCGGCATCGGTGCCGTGGGGCGCGTCCGCCTCCGGGCCCTCGTCCCCGCGTGCGACGACGAGCGCGAGCCGCCGCCGCGCCGGCGCGGCGGCCAGGGCGCGCGCCTCCCGAGGGCCGCAGACGACGACGAGCAGGTCCTCCCGGCGGCCGCGGAGCTCCCTCACCGCAGCCTCCGCCGCGTCCCCGCCCCCGTCCCTCCCACGGCCCGCGCGCCCCGGCCCGCCCGCGTCGTCGGTGAGCTCCGGAGCGGCCTGCGACGTCGGCCCAGCGGCGGTCTCGGGCGTCACCAGGGCCAGGCGCTCGAGCCGGGCGGCGCGCCCCCGGGCGTCGGCCCGGGCGGCGTCCCCGGGGCCGCCGAGCAGGAGGCGGACGGCCAGGCCGTCGCGCGCGAGGCGCTCCGCGGCCGAGGCCGCCGCCGCGACGGCGCGCTCGAAGGCCGCGACGCCCCGGGCGTCGTCCGCGCCCGTCACCGCGCCGGCGCGGCGGTCCAGCAGCACCGAGGCGCCCGCGCGGCGCGGGCGCTCGTCGCGCCGGACCATGAGCTCGCCCCGGCGGGCGCTGGTGCGCCAGTGCACCCGGCGCCGGTCGTCCCCGGGGTGGTACTCGCGCGGCACGACGTCGTCCTCGCCCGCACCCGGGTCCACGGAGGAGGCGCCCGCGGAGTCGCCGCGCACGGCGACCGGCGCCAGCGGCGCGAGCGCGGGCACGACGAGGAGGGGGTCGACGGCGGTCGTCGAGCGGGTGACCGCCACGAGGCCGAAGGGGTCCTGCACCACGAGCCGCAGCGGGCCCACGGGGTGGCGGCCCCGGCGCTCGCCCCGCAGGGCGTACCGCACGGAGGCCGACGTCCCCTCGGGCAGCGCCTCGACGACGAAGCGGGGGCTGGCGCGCAGCGCCGGCGGCACGAGGTCCTCGGCCAGCAGGGTGCGGCCGCCGCGGCCGCGGCCGTGCAGGTCCAGGCGCACCGAGGCGCTCCCGCCGACCGGGACGACGCCGGGCGACACGGAGCGGTCGACGACGAGGGACGGCGACGCCGCGCGGGCTCCCACCCAGGCGGCGAGGGGAAGGACGAGCAGGAGGACGGCCAGGCGCACGAGGTCGCGGTGGCCCAGGGCGACGCCGAGCGCGGCGGCGACGACGCCCGTGGCGGTGAGCGCCGCCCCCCGCCCCGTGAGAGCGCCCCAGGAGGCGCGGGCGCGCGCGGCGGCCTCGCGCCGCCGACCCCGCGCCCGCTCGGTCACGGCTCTCAGCCGCCCCGGACCGGCGTGCGGGCGAGGACGTCGTCGAGCGCCGACCGCGCGGCCCGCTCGTCGGCGAGGAGGTCGCCGCGGTCCACCGTGACGAGCCGGTGGGACAGCACGGGGCCGCACAGCGCCTGCACGTCGTCGGGCAGCACGTGCGGCCGGCCGGCGAGCAGGGCCCGGGCGCGGGCGGCGCGCAGGAGGTGCAGGGCCGCGCGGGGGGAGGCGCCGAGCACCACGGAGGGGTGCTCGCGCGTCGCGGCCGCGAGGTCCACGACGTAGCGCACGAGCGCGGGCGCGGCGTGCACGCGGGCCGCCAGGTCCACGAGCCGCCGCACGTCGGCGGCGTCCGCGACGGGGCGGACGGCGTCCAGCGGGTCGCCCGCGGCCCCGCCGCTGCGCGCGAGGAGCACGGCCACCTCCTCGTCGGGAGCCGGGTAGCCCACCGACACGCGCGCGAGGAACCGGTCCCGCTGCGCCTCGGGGAGGGGGTAGGTGCCCTCCATGTCGGCGGGGTTCTGCGTGGCGACGACGAAGAAGGGGGTCGGCAGGGCGTGCGTGGTGCCGTCGACGGTGACGTGGCCCTCGGCCATGCACTCCAGCAGCGCGGACTGCGTCTTGGGCGACGCCCGGTTGATCTCGTCGGCGACGACGAGCCCGGCGAAGACGGCGCCGGGGGTGAAGGTGAAGCGGCGCTCGCCCGGGTCCCAGATGCTCACGCCGGTGACGTCGCTCGGCAGCAGGTCCGGCGTGAACTGGATGCGCCGCACGCTGAGGTCCACCGAGCGGGCGAGGGCCGTCGCGAGGACGGTCTTGCCCACGCCGGGGACGTCCTCGAGCAGGAGGTGCCCGCCCGCGACGAGCGTCGTGACGGCGGTGCGCACGACCTCGTCCTTGCCGCGCACGACGGCCCGCACCTCGTCCACGACGGCCGTGGCGACCCGCCGCGCCTGCTCGAGCTCCTCGGGGGAGGGCGGGGGCGGCGACGCCGCACCCGCCGTGCCGGCGCTCGGTGGCGCGGTCGTCGACGTCACCCGCGCACGGTACGTGAGCCCCCCGCCGGGCACGAGGTCCTCCCGCGGCGTCCCCCGGACGGGGCGTCAGGCCGCCCCACCGGTCCCCACCCGCCCGCCCCACCGGTCCCCACCCGCCCGCCCCACCGGTCCCCACCCGCCCGCCCCACCGGTCCTCGACCGTGCGCCGGGCGCCCCCCACTCCCCTCCACCCGCGTTCCTCGGCCACCCGGCGGGTGCCCTCCGCGCGCGTCTCGAGGCCCAGCAGGGCCCCGGAGGGGCGCCAGCGGGGCTCTGCGGCCGGGCGGCCCGGCGGCGGCGCCGCTCCGGGTGCCGCGCGCCCCCACCGCCCCTCCACCGCCCCCCACCACCGCCCGTCCGCCGTCTTGACGCGCTGACCTGGGCAGACGTCGTCCGCGCTGCTCCGGACGGGTGGTCCGGCGGGCGCGCGGCGCGTTGACGGTGGGGCGAAGTGGAGTACGGTGGGGGACGTCGGAGCGAGAGAGCGTCGACCGGCCCTCCCGGGCACCGGGGGAGGGGTGGTCGGGGCTCGCAGGGGAGGAGCGGCCGGTGTTCCTCGGCACGCACTCGCCGCGCCTCGACGACAAGGGCCGGCTGATCCTCCCCGCGAAGTTCCGGGACCAGCTGGCCGACGGCCTGGTGGTCACGAAGGGGCAGGAGCGCTGCCTCTACGTGTTCCCGGAGCGGGCGTTCGAGGAGCTGCACGAGCAGCTCCGCCAGGCGCCCGTGACGAGCAAGCAGGCCCGGGACTACGCGCGCGTCCTCCTCGCGGGGGCGTTCGACCAGGTCCCGGACCGGCAGGGGCGCATCACGGTGCCGCAGCCCCTGCGCACCTACGCGGGTCTCGAGCGCGACGTCGTCGTCATCGGGGCCGGCACCCGCATCGAGGTGTGGGACGCCGCCGCCTGGGAGGCCTACCTGGCCGAGCAGGAGGAGTCCTTCGCCAGCACCGCCGAGGAGGTCGTTCCCGGCCTCTTCTGACGGGGCGTCCCGAGCCGGTCCGCCCGGCACGGACCCCGGGGCGACGCGCCGCGCGCCTCCCTGGCCCGCGGGCCCCTGACCTGCACGATCGGTCAGCACAACGTGACGGGCCGCACAGCCAGTCACACGCTTCACGACAGTCACACGAGTCACACGAGCACCACCCGGCGCCCGGTCCGGCCTCCAGCCGCTCCCGCCGCCCCAGGTCCTGGCGCACTTCCCCGGCGCCAGGCCCCGGGACCGGCCGGAGCGGATGGGGACCAGTCCCGGCGGCGGAACGCGGCGGACGCGCGGCCCCCGGGCCGCAGGAGAGGGGGCGGGCATGGGCGAGCAGCCCGACGCGGTCACGCCCCCGGAGGGGGACCGCCTCCCCGACGGCCCCCCTCCCGGCGCGGCGCCCGAGCGGGGCACCGCCGACCGCCACGTGCCCGTGCTCCTCGAGCGGTGCGTCGACCTCCTCGCCCCCGGGCTCGCGGCCGAGGGCGCCGTCGTCGTCGACGCGACGCTGGGGATGGGCGGCCACGCCGAGGCGCTGCTGCGCCGCTGCCCGGGCGCGGTGCTCGTCGGCCTCGACCGCGACCCGCAGGCGCTCGCGCTCGCGGGGGAGCGCCTGGCCCCCTTCGGCGACCGGGTCCACCTCGTCCGCACGGTCTTCGACGGGCTGCCCCGCGCCCTGGCCGGTCTCGGCGTGCGCCAGGTGGGCGGCGTGCTGCTCGACCTCGGCGTCTCCTCGCTGCAGCTCGACGAGGTCGACCGGGGCTTCTCCTACGCCCGCGACGCGCCCCTCGACATGCGCATGGACCCCACCGGCGGCCCGACGGCGGCGGACGTGCTCGCCACCTACCCCGCCGGGGACCTGGCGCGGGTCCTGCGCGACTACGGCGAGGAGCGCTTCGCCCGCCGCATCGCCGACCGCGTCGTCGCGGCGCGCGAGGTCGCGCCGCTGCGGACGACGCGCGAGCTCGCCGACCTCGTGCGCGACGCCGTGCCGGCCGCCACGCGCCGGACGGGCGGCAACCCCGCCAAGCGGACCTTCCAGGCGCTGCGGGTGGAGGTCAACGGCGAGCTCGACGCCCTGCGCCGCGCGCTCCCCGCGGCGGTGGACGCGCTCGCCGTCGGCGGCCGCGTCGTCGTCATGAGCTACCAGTCCCTCGAGGACCGGATCGCCAAGCAGGTGCTGGCCGCCGGTGCGGCCAGCACCTCACCGCCCGACCTCCCGGTCGAGCTGCCCGAGCACGCGCCGCTGCTGCGCCTGCTCACCCGGGGCGCCGAGACGGCGCCCGAGCCCGAGACCGCCCGCAACCCCCGAGCCGCGTCGGTGCGGCTGCGCGCCGCCGAGCGCGTCCGCGGGGGCCGCCTCCGAAGGAGCGCCGCATGAGCGCCGCCAGCGCCGCTCGAGCCGTCAGCGCCACCGGCGCCGCCCGGCCCGCGCGCCCCCTCGGGCCTCCCCGCAGCCGGTCCGCCCGGGCCGCGTCCCCGCTGGCGCGCAGCGCGGGCGCCCGGCCCGGCTCCCGCCCCGCCCCTCGTCCTCCGGTCGGCGCGGCCGCCGCCACGGCGCGCGCCGCGGCGCCGGCCCGGCCGCTGCCCGGGCGTCAGGACACCGGTCGTGAGAGCGCCGCGCCGCGCGTGCGCCTCGTCGCACCGCCGGCCTCCTCGCGCCGGCGGCTGCCCTTCGGCGCCCTGTGCGCGGTCGTCGTCCTCGCGTCCCTGCTCGCCGTGCTCCTGCTCAACATCTCGCTGTCGCACGGGGCCTACGAGCTCCACGACGTGCAGGCCCGCCAGCAGCAGGCGGGGGAGCGCCGCCAGGCCCTCACCGAGCAGGTGCAGCGCAGCGCGTCCCCCGAGGAGCTCGGCCGGCGCGCCGCCGACCTCGGCATGGTGCCGTCGGGCACCACGGGCTTCGTGCGGCTGCCCGAGGGCGTCGTCGTCGGCGCGCCCGCGCCCGCCCCCGAGCCGCCCGCCGGCGAGGAGGGCGCGGCGGCGCCCGGGACGGCCGCAGCCGCGCCCGCCCCGGGGGACCTCGGCGTCGAGGACCTCGCCGCCGACGAGCCGCCGCCCGCCGAGGCGGCGGCCGAGGGCGACCGCACCGCCCGCGACCGGGCCGAGGACGAGGCCGCCGCCGGCGGCAGCACCGCCGAGGACAGCACCGCCGACGACAGCACCGCCGAGGAGAGCGCGCCCTGATGCCCGGCCCCGACCGCAGCCCGCACCGCACGCCCCACCACCCCGCGAGGCCGCTCGTGCGCCACGAGCGGCGGGCGCGGCTGATCCTCGCGCTCGTGCTGGCGCTCCTCGTCGTCTTCGCCGGGCGCCTCGTGCAGGTGCAGGCCGTCGACGCCGAGGCGGTCGCCCAGCAGGCGCTCGCCGACCGCATGGGCGTGGAGCAGCCGCTGCTGGCCCAGCGCGGGCGCATCCTCGACGCGAGCGGCCAGGTCCTCGCCGCGAGCGTGGAGCGCCGCGACGTCATCGCCGACCCGCAGATCGCCGCCGAGGGCTACGAGCGCGAGGACGCCGACGGCGAGGTCGTCGCCGAGGGGCTGGACGGCGCCGTCGCCGACCTCGCCGCGCTCCTCGATCGCGACCCCGCCGACGTCCGCGCCGCGCTGACCCGGGGCGGCGGGTCCCGCTGGAGCGTGGTGGCCCGCGACATCACGCCGGAGCTGTGGGCGCAGGTCAAGGCCCTGGGCGTCGCCGGCATCACGTCCGAGCCGCGCTTCAGCCGCAGCTACCCGGGCGGTGACCTCGCCGGGAACGTCCTCGGCTACACGGGCGGGGACGGCGACGCCGGGCTGGGCGGCGTCGAGGCGGTCATGGACGACGAGCTCGCCGGCACGGACGGCTTCCAGCGGGTCGAGCGCGGCCGGATGGGCCAGGCCATCCCCATGGGGGAGAGCCAGCGCGTCGAGCCCGTCCCCGGCTCCGACGTCCGCCTGACCATCGACCGCGACCTGCAGTGGACGGCGCAGGAGCGGGCGACCGCGATGCGCGAGCAGGCCGGTGCCGAGTGGGTCAGCGTCGTCGCGCTCGAGGTGGGCACCGGGCACGTCCTCGCCCTCGCCGAGTCGCCGACGGTCGACCCCAACGACTTCGCCTCGGCCGACCCCGCCGCGCTGGGCAGCCGCGCCGTCTCCGACGTCTTCGAGCCCGGCTCGACGAGCAAGGTCGTCACGGCGGCCGCGGCCCTCGAGGAGGGCGTCGTCGAGCCGCTGGACCGGTTCGAGGTGCCCTACACCTGGGAGGCGGCCAACGGCCAGTCCTTCCGCGACTCCCACCACCACGACCTCGAGAGGCTGACCTTCGCCGGCATCCTCGGCGAGTCCTCCAACACCGGGACCGTCCGGGTGGGCGAGCGGCTCACCCGGGAGCAGCGCCACGACTACATGCGGCGCTTCGGCTTCGGCGAGCGCACCGGGATCGAGCTGCCGGGCGAGACGCCGGGCATCCTCGCCGCCGCCGACGACTGGGACGGGCGCCAGCAGTACACGGTCCTCTTCGGCCAGGGCGTCTCCGTCAACGCGCTGCAGGCGGCGGAGGTCTACGCCACCATCGCGAACGACGGCGTCCGGGTCCCGCCGCGCCTCGTCGCGGGCACCGTCGACCCCGACGGCACGGAGCACCCGGCGGCCCAGCCGCCCGGCGTGCGCGTCGTGAGCCCCGAGACGGCCCAGCAGGTCTCGACGATGCTCGAGGGCGTCGTCGCCGAGGGCACCGGCGACGCGGCCGCGATCCCCGGCTACCGCGTGGCCGGCAAGACGGGGACGGCGGAGGCGCCGGACGACCGCGGGGGCTACACCGGCTACACGAGCTCCTTCATCGGCTACGCGCCGGCCGACGACCCGCAGGTCGTCGTGGCCGTCATCGTCCAGCGCCCGACCAACGGGTTCTACGGCGGCCAGGTGGCGGCGCCGGTGTTCAAGGACGTCCTGTCCTACGCGCTCACCGCCCGCGGCGACATGCCGTCCTCGGAGCCGGCGCGCCTCTACCCGCAGACCTGGTGAGCCGCCCGGAGCCGGCGGCGCCGGCCCTCCGCCGCCCCGCCCCCGCCCCCTCGGCGGCGCGGCGAGGGTCGCGCTCGCGCGCCGGTAGCCTCCCGGGGTGCCCGAGCCGACCCACGACGCCGCGCGCGGCGGCGGTCGGTCGGAGGCCGCGGTGAGCGAGCGGCGGACGGACCCCGTCGAGCGGGGTGCCCAGGGCGCCGGCGCGGACCTGACCGACCTCGTCGCGGCCCTGCCCGGCGCGCGGGTCGACGGCGACGCCGCGGGCGTGCGGGTCCTCGGGGCGACGCTGGACTCCCGCGCGGTGCGCCCCGGCGACCTCTACGCGGCTCTCCCCGGGGCGCGCGCGCACGGCGCCGACTTCGCGGCGGCGGCCGTCGCCGCCGGTGCGGCCTGCGTGCTCACCGACCCCGCGGGGGCCGGTCGCGCGGCGGCCGCGGGGGCGCCCGTCCTCGTCGTCCCCGACCCGCGCGCCGTCCTCGGCGACCTCGCGGCGCGCGTGCACCGCACGGGCGTCCACGCGGCGCCGGGTCGCGCCCCGGTGCTCCTCGGCGTCACGGGCACCAACGGCAAGACGACGACGGCCTACCTCCTCGAGGGCGCCCTGTCCGCGCTCGGCCGCACCACGGGCCTCGTCGGCACGGTCGAGACGCGCGTCGCGGGCGAGGTCGTGGCCAGCACGCGCACGACGCCGGAGGCGCCCGACCTCCACGCGCTCCTGGGGCGGATGGAGCGCGCCGGCGTGGAGGTGGCCGCCCTCGAGGTCTCGAGCCACGCGCTCGTCCTGCACCGCGTGGACGGCGTCGTCCTCGACGTCGCGGCCTTCACGAACCTCTCCCAGGACCACCTCGACTTCCACGACGGCATGGAGGACTACTTCGCCGCCAAGGCCTCGCTGTTCACCCCCGAGCGCTCCCGCCGGGGCGTCGTCGTCGTCGACGACGCCTGGGGCGAGCGCCTCGCGCGGGAGGCCCGGGTGCCCGTCACGACGGTGACGACCCGGCCCGGGGCGCGGCCGGGCGAGGACGCCGACTGGGTGGCGCTGGACCCGCAGGTGGGGAGCACCGGCACGGGCTTCGTCCTGGCGGGGCCGGGTGGGGCGCGCCTGCCGCTGCGGGCGCCGCTGCCCGGCGCCTTCAACGTCGCGAACACGGCGCTCGCCGCCGTCGTGCTGCTCGAGGCGGCGCCGCTCCTGCCGGGTGCGACGACGCCCGACGCCCTGGCGGCCGGCCTCGCGCGCGCCGGCGGGGTGCCCGGGCGCCTGCAGGTCGTGTCCCCCTCGCGCCCGGCCGGCGGGCCGGGGGCGGCCCGCGTCCCGCGCGTCCTCGTGGACTACGCCCACACCCCCGACGCGGTGGCGGCGGCGCTGGAGGCCGTGCGCCCCAGCGCGCGCGGGCGGCTCGTCGTCGTCCTCGGCGCGGGCGGCGACCGCGACCGCGGCAAGCGCGGCCCCATGGGCGCCGCGGCCGCCCGGCACGCCGACGTCGTCGTCGTCACCGACGACAACCCCCGCTCGGAGGACCCGGCGGCCGTGCGGGCCGCCGTCCTGGCCGGCGCCACCGCGCCGGAGCCCGACGGCGGCGCCCCCCGGGGGGCGCGGCCGGCCCCGCAGGTCCTGGAGGTCGCCGACCGCGCCGCGGCCATCCGCGCGGCCCTGGACGCCGCCGGCGAGGACGGCACCGTCCTCGTCGCCGGCAAGGGCCACGAGCGCGGCCAGGAGGTCGCGGGCGTGGTCCACCCCTTCGACGACCGCGACGAGGTCCGTGCGGCGCTGGACGCGCTGCTCGGCCCCGACGAGAGCGAGAGCGCATGATCCCCCTGTCCCCGCAGCGCCTGGCCGAGGTCGTCGGGGGTGAGCTGCGGCTGCCCGCCCACGGTCCCGAGGGGACCTCCGCCGACGGGTGGCCGGACGTCAGCGCGCCCGCGGCGACGGACTCGCGGTCGGTCGAGCCGGGCGGCCTCTTCGTCGCCCGCGCGGGGGAGAGCGCGGACGGCCACGACTTCGTCGTCGCGGCCGTCGCCGCCGGCGCCGCCGCGAGCCTCGTCGCCCGCCCCGTGGTGGACCCCGGTGCCGGGCCCGACGGCGACCTCGCGGGCCCCCAGGTCGTCGTGCCCGACGTGCAGGCCGCCTTCGAGGCGCTCGCCCGCCACCACGTCAACGCGCTGCGCGCCGAGGGCGCCGTCGTCGTCGGCATCACCGGCAGCGCGGGCAAGACGTCGACGAAGGACCTCCTGGCCGTCCTGCTCGCCGAGCTCGGCCCGACCACCGCCACGCCGATGTCCTACAACGGCGAGGTCGGCCTCCCGCTGACGGTCCTGGCCGCGCCTCCCGGCACCCGCCACCTCGTCCTCGAGATGGGGGCGCGGGGCGTCGGCCACGTCGCCGCGCTGTGCCGGGTGGCGCCGCCGGACGTCGCCGTCGTCCTCAACGTCGGCTCCGCGCACGTGGGCGAGTTCGGCTCGGTGGACGCCATCGAGCGCGCCAAGGGCGAGCTGCCCGAGGCGCTCGGCGAGGGCGGCGCGGCCGTGCTCAACGCCGACGACGAGCGGGTCGCGCGCATGGCGGCGCGCACCCGTGGCCGCGTGCTCGCCGTCCGGGCCGCGGGGTCGGGCGAGGGCGCGGCCGTGTGGGCGCAGGACGTCGACCTCGACGCGGGCGGGCGCGCGGTCTTCCGCCTCCTGTCGCGCCTCGGCCCGGGGGCGGGCGCGGGGGCCCACGACGACGCGCCGCAGGAGGCGCGCATCGCGCTGCGCCTCGTCGGCGAGCACCACGTCGCGAACGCCGTCGCCGCCGCGGCGGCGGCCCTGCACCTCGGCCTGCCGCTCGAGCGCGTGGCCGCGGTGCTCTCCCGCGCCGTCCCCGCGAGCCGGGCCCGCATGGAGGTCACCGAGCGCGCCGACGGCGTCACCGTCGTCAACGACGCCTACAACGCCAACCCGGAGTCGGTCCGCGCGGCGCTCAAGGCGCTCGTCGCGATGCGCCGCGGCCCCGACGGGCGCGAGCGCCGCACCTGGGCCGTGCTCGGGGAGATGCTCGAGCTGGGCGCCTCGAGCACCGCCGAGCACGACCTCGTCGGCCGGCTCGCCGTGCGCCTCAACGTCTCCCACCTCGTGGCCGTCGGGCCGGGCGCCCGCGCGGTGCACTCCGGCGCCCAGCACGAGGGCTCGTGGGGCGACGAGGCCGTGCACGTCGCCGACGTCGACGAGGCCCTCGCCCTGCTGCGCGCGGAGCTGCGCCCCGGCGACGTCGTCCTCGTGAAGTCGTCCAACGCCGCGGGCCTGCGGGCCCTGGGCGAGCAGCTCGTCGCCGACGCGCCCCCCTCCGACGCGTCCGCCGCGGCCGGCTCGGCCGCGCGCGGGGAGGGGGGCGCCGCGTGCTGACCGTCCTCGTCGCCGCCGCCCTCGCGCTCGTCCTGTCGCTGCTCGGCACGCCCGTCTTCATCCGCTGGCTCGTGCGCAAGGGGTACGGGCAGTTCATCCGCGACGACGGCCCGACGACGCACAAGACCAAGCGCGGCACGCCGACGATGGGCGGCGTCGTCATCGTCGCCGCGACGGTCCTCGCCTACCTCGGCGCCCACCTCGCGACGCTCGACGCCCCCACCGCCTCGGGCCTGCTCGTGCTCCTGCTCATGACCGGCCTGGGCGTCGTCGGCTTCCTCGACGACTACATCAAGATCTCCAAGCAGCGCAGCCTGGGGCTGCGCAGCCTGCCGAAGCTGCTCGGGCAGATCGGCGTCGCGGTCGTCTTCGCCGTCCTCGCGCTGCAGTTCCCCAACGACCGGTTCCGCACGCCGGCGTCGACGAGCATCAGCTTCATCCGCGACACGGGCGTCGACCTGGCCTTCGCGGGGGCCCTGCTGGGGACGGTGCTCTTCGTCGTCTGGGCGCTGCTCATGGTCGCCGGGGCCAGCAACGGCGTGAACCTCACCGACGGCCTCGACGGCCTCGCCACGGGCGCGACGACGGCGGTGGCCGGGTCCTACCTGCTCATCGGGGTGTGGCAGTCCAACCAGAGCTGCCAGAGCATCGCGACGGCGGGGCCCAACTGCTACGAGGTGCGCGACCCGCGCGACCTCGCCGTCGTCGCGGCCGCCCTCATGGGCGCCTGCTTCGGCTTCCTGTGGTGGAACGCCTCGCCCGCCAAGATCTTCATGGGCGACACGGGCTCGCTGGCCCTCGGCGGCGCGCTCGCCGGCCTCGCGATCCTCTCGCGCACCGAGCTGCTGCTCGTCCTGCTCGGCGGCCTCTTCGTCATCATCACGCTGTCCGTGGTCATCCAGGTCGGCTCCTACAAGCTCACCGGGAGACGGGTGTTCCGCATGGCGCCCCTGCAGCACCACTTCGAGCTCGCCGGGTGGGCCGAGGTGACCATCGTCATCCGCTTCTGGATCGTCGCCGTGCTCTTCGCGGCGCTCGGCCTCGGCATCTTCTACGCCGAGTGGGTCGTCGGGACGGGCCTGTGAGCCCCCTCGGCCCGGGGGAGCAGCCCGTCACCGCCCGCACCGCGCCCCTCGTCGACGCCGGCGCGGAGTGGGCGGGCCTGCGCGTCGTCGTCGCCGGCGTCGGCGCGTCGGGGTTCGCCGCCGCCGACGCGCTCGCCCAGCGCGGTGCCCGGGTGCTCGTCGTCGACGCGCGCGACGGGGCGGAGGAGTGCGAGAAGGTCCGCGTGCTCGACGTCATGGACGTCCGGGCGCTCCTCGGCGACGACGCCGCGGCCGCCCTCGGCGGCGACCTGCCGCGCGTCGACGGCGCGGCGCCCGACCTCGTCGTCACCTCGCCCGGGTGGCGGCCCACCGCGCCGCTGCTCGCGGCCGCGACCGCGGCCGGCGTCCCCGTCTGGGGCGACGTCGAGCTCGCGTGGCGCCTGCAGCCGCCGCCGGGCAGCCCCGGCCGCGCGCCCTGGCTCGCGATCACCGGGACGAACGGCAAGACGACGACGACGCGGATGCTCGCCGCCATGCTGTCCGCCGCCGGCCTGCGCACCGCGGCGGTCGGCAACGTGGGGACGCCCGTGCTGCACGCCGTCGTCGACCCGCAGCCGTACGACGTGCTCGCGGTCGAGCTCTCGAGCTACCAGCTGCACTGGAGCTCCTCGGTCGCCGCTCAGTCCGCGGCCGTGCTCAACCTCGCGCCCGACCACCTCGACTGGCACGGCGGCATGGAGGCGTACGCGGCCGCCAAGGGCCGGGTCTACGAGGGCGTCGAGCGCGCGTGCGTCTACAACGTCGCCGACCCGGTGACGGAGCGGCTCGTGCGGGATGCCGACGTCGTCGAGGGCGCGCGGGCGGTGGGCGTGACGCTCGGCGTCCCGTCCGTCGGCATGCTCGGCGTCGTCGAGGACGTCCTCGCCGACCGCGCCTTCGTCGCCGAGCGGTCCGGCGCGGCCGCCGAGCTCGGCACGCTGGAGGACCTCCTCGCCGCCTCGGGCGGCACCGGGCCCGCCCCGCACGTCGTCGAGGACGCGCTGGCCGCCGCGGCGCTCGCCCGCTCCCACGGCGTGCCGCCCGCGGCGGTGCGCGACGCGCTGCGCGGGTACCGCCCCGACGCCCACCGCATCGCGCTCGTCGCCGAGGCGGACGGCGTGCGCTGGGTGGACGACTCCAAGGCCACCAACGCCCACGCCGCGTCGGCCTCGCTGACGGCGTTCGACCCGGTGGTGTGGGTGGCCGGGGGCCTCGCCAAGGGCGCCTCCTTCGACGAGCTCGTGGCCCGCCACGCCCACCGGCTGCGCGGCGTGGTGCTCGTGGGGCTCGACCGCGAGCCGCTGCGGTCGGCCCTGCGGCGACACGCCCCCGAGGTCCCCGTCGTGGAGGTCGAGCGGTCGCAGGATGCGGGGGTGGCTCAGCCCGTGGCACCTCCGACGACGGCCCTGACGGGGCGCGCGGTCATGGACCGCGCCGTCGCGCTCGCCGGCGACCTGGCCCGCCCGGGCGACGTCGTCCTGCTGGCCCCGGCGTGCGCGTCCATGGACCAGTTCACCGACTACGGCGCCCGCGGTGACGCCTTCGCCGCGGCGGTCCTCGCCCGCACCGGCGGCGCCGACGGGGACGGCGGGCGCTGACCGTGGCCTCGAGGACCTCGCCCGCCCGTGCGCACCAGGGCACCGCCCGCCCGCCCGCGCAGCGCGGCGCGCGCCACCCCGGCCCCGCCGGTGCGGCGGCCCGGGCCGGTGCCCACCCGGCGCCCGACCCCCGCCGCGGCGGACCGCGCCGCGCGCTGGAGCGCGCGGGCGGGGTGGTGGTGTCGTGGCTCGCCCGCGCGGACACGCCCGCGACGAGCTTCTACCTGCTGTCCGCGACGACGGGGGTCCTCGTCGTCCTCGGGCTCGTCATGGTCCTGTCGAGCTCGAGCGTGGAGTCGCTGCAGGCGGGGAACTCGCCGTTCGCCGCCTTCACGAGCCAGCTGCTCTTCGCCGTGCTCGGGCTGCCGCTGGCCTACGCCGCCTCACGGGTGCCGGTCCGGGTCTGGAAGGCGCTGGCGTGGCCGGCGGTCGGCCTCGCGGCGGTCCTCCAGCTGCTCGTCTTCAGCCCGCTGGGCGACGAGGTCGGGGGCAACCGCAACTGGATCTACGTCGGGGGCTTCTCGCTCCAGCCCTCGGAGTTCGCCAAGCTCGCCCTCGCGGTGTGGCTCGGCGCGGTGCTCGTGCGCAAGGCCCCGCTGCTGCGGGACTGGAAGCACGTCGCCGTGCCCGTCGTGCCGGTGGCCGGGGGCGTGCTCGGCCTCGTGCTGCTCGGCCACGACCTCGGCACGGGCATGGTCGTCATGCTCGTCATCGCCGCCGCGCTGTGGGTCGCCGGCGTGCCCGCCAAGATCCTCCTGCTCCCGGCCGGGGCGCTCGCCGCGGTGGCCGCCGTCATGGTCCTCACGAGCCCCAACCGGATGACGCGCATCGGCGACTTCCTCTCGGGGGAGTGCGACCCGCAGGGCGGCTGCTACCAGTCGGCGCACGGGCTCATGGCGCTCGCCGGCGGCGGGGTCACGGGACTCGGCCTCGGGTCGAGCCGTGAGAAGTGGTCCTACCTGCCCGAGGCCCACAACGACTTCATCTTCTCCATCATCGGCGAGGAGCTGGGCCTGCTCGGGACGCTGCTCGTGCTCGTCCTCTTCGGCGCGCTCGCGGTGGGGTGCATGCGCGTCATCAAGCGGCACGAGGACCCCTTCGCCAAGGTCGTCACCGCGGGCGTCATGGCGTGGGTGGTGGGCCAGGCCCTCGTCAACATGGCCGTCGTCCTGGGCCTCGTCCCCGTCATCGGCGTGCCGCTGCCGCTCGTCAGCGCGGGCGGCTCCGCCCTCGTGGCGACGCTGCTGGCCCTCGGGGTGGTGCTCTCCTTCGCGCGCACCGAGCCCGGGGCACCGGCGCTGCTCGCCACCCGCGCCGGCGTCGTCCGGCGCTCGCTCGTCGTGGCCGCCGCGCCGCTCTCGCGGCGCTCGGCGGGCGGCCCGAGCGGGCGGGGGCGCCGCGGCGCCCGCCGCGCCGAGCGCGGGGCCGCCCGGTGACCGCCCCGAGCCCCGCGTCGTCGTCCGGAGCCCTCCCGTCGCAGGACGCCTCGACGCGGCCGGGCGAGGACGTCGCGGCCACCCGGCCGCCCTCGGTGCTCCTGGCGGGCGGCGGCACGGCCGGTCACGTCAACCCCATGCTGGCGCTCGCGGACGCCCTGCGGCGCCGGTACCCGGACGCGTCCCTCCTGGCCCTCGGCACCGAGGCGGGCCTGGAGTCCCGCCTCGTGCCGGCGCGCGGCTACGAGCTGGCGCTCGTGCCCCGCGTGCCGCTGCCGCGGCGCCCGTCGGCCGAGCTGCTGTCGCTGCCCGGCCGCCTGCGCGCGGCCGTCGCGGCGGCCGACCGGGCGCTCGCCTCCTGCGGGCCGGACGGCGCGGACGTCGTCGTCGGCATGGGCGGCTACGTGGCCGTGCCCGCCTACCTGGCCGCGCGGCGGCGCGGCGTGCCCGTCGTCGTCCACGAGCAGAACGCCCGCCCGGGCGTCGCCAACCGCCTCGGCGCCCGGCTCACCCCCCACGTCGCGACGACCTTCCCGGGCACGCCGCTGCGGGGGGCCGTGCGCGTCGGCCTGCCCATGGCCCCCGCGCTCGCCCACCTCGACCGGGCCGCCCTCCGCGGGGAGGCCGTGCGGCACTTCGACCTCGACCCCGACCGCCCGACCCTCCTCGTCGTCGGCGGGTCGCTGGGGGCGCAGCGCCTCAACGAGGCCGTCGCCGGGGCGTGGCCGGACGTCGAGGCGGCGGGCGTCCAGGTCCTCCACCTCACCGGCGCCGGCAAGGCCGTCGTGGCGGCGCACCGGCCGGGCGGCCCCGCCCACCGCGTCCTCGAGTACACGGACCGCATGGACCTCGCCTACGCCGCCGCCGACGCGGCGCTGTGCCGCTCCGGCGCCGGGACGGTGTGCGAGGTGAGCGCCGTCGGCCTCCCGGCCGCCTTCGTCCCGCTGCCCATCGGCAACGGCGAGCAGCGGCGCAACGCCGAGCCCGTCGTCGAGGCCGGCGGGGCCCTGCTGGTGGCCGACGCCGACCTCGACGCGGCGTGGCTGCGCGAGCAGCTCCTCCCGCTCCTCGTCGACCGCCCGCGGCTCGCGGCGATGGCGGCCGCGGCGCAGGCCAGCGCCGTGCGGGACGCCGACGAGCGCCTCGCCGACCTCGTGCTCGCCGCGGCGGGCCGCTCGTGAGCGCCGCGCCCACCGCCGGGGTCCCGTCCGCCGGGGACCTCTCGGCCGCCGACGCCGACCTCCTGTCCGGCGACGTGCCCCTGGCCTTCGACGTCGCCGCCCCCGTCCCGCCGGCCGCCGAGCTCGGCGGCGTGCACCTCGTCGGCGTCGGCGGGGTGGGCATGTCGGGCATCGCCCGGGTGCTGCTGGCCCGCGGGCTGCCCGTGAGCGGCAGCGACGCCAAGGACGTGCCCGTCCTGGCGGCGCTGCGCGCCGTGGGCGGTCGCGTCGACGCCGGCTTCGACGCCGCCCGCCTCGACGGCGCCGGGACCGTGGTCGCGTCCTCGGCCATCCGCGCCGACAACGTCGAGCTCGTCGCCGCCCGCGAGCGGGGCCTGCGGGTCCTGCACCGCTCGCAGGGCCTGCAGGCCCTCATGGCCGACCGACGGGCGGTCGCCGTCGCGGGCACCAACGGCAAGACGACGACGACGTCGATGCTCGTCGTCGCGCTGCAGCACGCGGGCCTCGACCCGTCCTTCGCCGTCGGCGGCGAGCTGCGCGGCGCCGGGACCAACGCCCACGAGGGCACGGGGGACCTCTTCGTCGCCGAGGCCGACGAGTCCGACGCGTCGTTCCTCGTCTACGAGCCCGAGCTGTCCGTCGTCACCAACGTCCAGCCCGACCACCTCGACCACTACCGGGAGGCGGCGGCCGTCGAGCGGGCCTTCGGCGCCTTCGCGGGGCGCGTGCGTCCCGGCGGCGTCCTCGTGGCCTGCGCGGACGACCCGGGCGCGGCCCGGCTCGCCGCGGCCGTCGCACGGGCGCACGAGCGCGAGCCCGGCGCCTGGCCCCGGGTCGTCACCTACGGGCAGTCCCCGGCCGCCGACGTGCGCCTGGAGGACCTCGAGCCGGAGGGCGGGCGGACGTCGTTCGCCCTCGTCGACGCGGGCCGCCGCGAGGGCGAGGTCCACCTGCAGGTGCCCGGGCTGCACAACGCCCTCGACGCCGCGGCCGCCTACACGGCCGCGACGCGCCTGGGCGTCGCCCCCGCCACCGCCGTGGCCGGCCTGGAGGCCTTCACCGGCACGCGGCGCCGCTTCGAGGACCGCGGCCGCGCCGACGGCGTGCGCGTCTACGACGACTACGCCCACAACCCGGCCAAGGTCGCGGCGGCCGTCGCCACGGGTCGCCAGGTGGCGGGGGAGGGGCGCCTCGTCGCCGTCTTCCAGCCCCACCTCTACAGCCGCACGATGGACTTCGCCGCCGAGTTCGGCGCCGCGCTCGGCGCGGCCGACGAGGTCGTCGTCATGGACGTCTACGCGGCGCGCGAGGACCCGGTGCCCGGGGTGACCGGCGGGCTCGTCGCCCGCGCCGTGCCGCTGCCCCCGGAGCGGGTGGCGTACGTGCCCTCGTGGGGCGACGCCGCGCGGGAGGCCGCGGGGCGCGCCCGGCCCGGTGACCTCGTGCTGACCATCGGGGCCGGTGACGTGACGATGGTCGCCGGCGAGGTCCTGGGGGAGCTCGAGCGCCGCTCGCCCGCCGCGACGGCCGGTGGTGGCGCGGCGTGAGCCGGCGACCGCTGGCGCCGCGGGCCCGTCCGGCCGCCGAGGCCCCTCCGGCGGCGGACCCCGGCCTTGCCCCCGGGCGCACCGAGGTGCCCGAGCCCGTCGAGGACGCCGACGAGCCGACCGGCGCGGCTCCCGTCGACGACGTCGACGGCGCCCCCGAGCGCCGGGACGGCCGCCCCCGACCGCCGCAGGGCGGTCTGCCGCCCCGCCCGCGCGGCGGGTCCTCGCCGGTGTCCCGCAGCTCCTCGTCGCCGGTGTCCCGCAGCTCCTCCTCGCCGGTGTCCCGGCCGGGGAGCCCCGGGCCGGTGCACCTGCGCCGGTCGTCAGCGGCCTCGGCCGCGGCGCCGTCCGGCGCCGCCCCCGCCGCCGTGCTGGGGCGCCGCCGCGCCGCGGCGGCGCCCACGGACACGGCGCGGCGCTTCGCCGAGCGGGCGCGGGCGCGCCGGCGCCTCGCGCTGCGCCCCCTCCTGGCCGTCCTCGCGGCGCTCGTCGTGGTGGCCGGGCTCGCCTACGTCCTGCTGTGGTCGCCCCTGCTCGTGGTGCGCGAGGTCGGCGTCGTCGGCGTCGAGCGCCTGGAGCGCCCGGCCGTCGCCGAGCTCGTCGAGCCCGCCGTCGGCACCCCGCTGGCCCGCGTCGACACCGCGGCGCTCGAGGAGGTCGTGGAGCAGGTGCCGCTCGTCGAGACGGCGACCGTGGCGCGCGTGTGGCCCTCCGGCCTCGAGGTGCGCGTCGTCGAGCGGGTGCCCGTGGCGGCCGTCGCCGACCCCGCCGGGGGCTACAGCGTCGTCGACCGGACGGGCCTCACCGTGCTGCACGAGGCGGAGGTGCCGACGGACGTCCCGCTCGTGGCGGTGGACCTCGGGAGCGCGCGGCCCGGCACGGTCGAGGCCGTGACCCGGGTGCTCGACGGGCTGCCGCCCCAGCTGCGCGAGCAGGTGGCGACCGCCGGCGGGACGAGCCCGGACGACGTCGTGCTGCAGCTGCGCTCCGGCGCGCGCGTCGTCTGGGGCGGCGCCGAGCAGACGCCCGTCAAGGCCGACGTCCTGACGGCGCTGCTGCAGCGCCCCGCGGCCGTCTACGACGTCAGCTCCCCGGCCGCGCCGGTCACGCGCGAGGGCTGACCCCCCGCCCCGGCGCCGGACCGCCCGCCGTGCGGCACCCGGCGTGACGGCAGCCCCTCGGGCACCCCGGCGAGCGACCCTCCGCCCGGCCCGTGAGCCCTCCTCGTGCCTCGGCGCGCCCGGACGTCGGCGCGTCGCGGCGTGTCCCGGCGCGGCGGTCGACAGCGCCGACCCGGGGGACCTACCGTTCAGCCCAGCACGGACCTGACATAACTATCACCCTCAACCTGAGGGTGAGGGTCCACCCGGCACCGCACCCAGGAACTCCAGCGAAGGGCTCGCCTCGTGGCATCACCGCAGAACTACCTCGCCGTCATCAAGGTCGTCGGCATCGGCGGCGGCGGGGTCAACGCCGTGAACCGGATGATCGAGGTCGGCCTCAAGGGCGTCGAGTTCATCGCGGTCAACACCGACGCGCAGGCGCTCCTCATGTCCGACGCCGACGTCAAGCTCGACGTGGGCCGCGAGCTCACCCGCGGCCTGGGCGCGGGCGCCGACCCCGAGGTCGGCCGCAAGGCGGCCGAGGACCACGCGGAGGAGATCGAGGAGGCCCTGCGCGGGGCTGACATGGTCTTCGTCACGGCCGGCGAGGGCGGCGGCACCGGCACGGGCGGCGCGCCCGTCGTCGCGCGGATCGCGCGCGAGCTCGGCGCCCTGACGATCGGCGTCGTGACGCGGCCCTTCACCTTCGAGGGCCGTCGGCGCGCCAACCAGGCCGACAGCGGCATCGAGAGCCTCCGCGAGGAGGTCGACACCCTCATCGTCATCCCCAACGACCGGCTGCTGTCCATCAGCGACCGCGCCGTGAGCATGCTCGACGCCTTCCGCTCCGCCGACCAGGTGCTCCTGTCCGGCGTGCAGGGCATCACCGACCTCATCACGACGCCGGGCCTCATCAACCTCGACTTCGCCGACGTCAAGAGCGTCATGCAGGGCGCCGGCAGCGCCCTCATGGGCATCGGGTCGGCCCGGGGTGACGACCGCGCCGTCCTCGCCTCCGAGGCGGCCATCTCCTCGCCGCTGCTCGAGGCCAGCATCGACGGCGCCCACGGCGTGCTGCTGTCCATCCAGGGCGGCTCCGACCTCGGCCTCTTCGAGATCAACGAGGCCGCGCGCCTCGTGCAGGAGGCGGCGCACCCCGAGGCCAACATCATCTTCGGCGCCGTCATCGACGACGCCCTCGGCGACGAGGTCCGCGTCACCGTCATCGCCGCCGGGTTCGACGGCGGCACCCCGTCGCGCCGCCGCGACGAGCGCGGGGCCGCGCAGGCGGCCCCGGCCCGCCCGCAGCCCGCGCGCGGCGCCGTCCCCCCGCGCCAGCAGCCGGCGCCGGGCGGTGACGACGTCCCGACCTCGCCGTGGCCGGGTGCCACCGCGGGCCAGGCGTCGGGCTCCTCCCAGCAGCAGGGCCAGCAGCAGGGCCAGCAGGAGCAGGAGGCGCCGGCGGAGGAGCGCCCGGGGAGCCGCGAGGAGGCGCCCTCGCCGCAGCCGCTCGACCAGGGGCCGGCCTGGGGCCGCGGGCAGCGCTCCTCCGACGACGACCTCGACGTCCCGGACTTCCTGCGCTGAGCGCGCACGGCACCGCCGGGGGGACGACGCTCCCGCCCGCGCCGCAGCCCGCCGACCCGTCCGCTCCCGGGCGGGGCGGCGGGCTGCTCGCGTGGTCGCGGGCGCTCCCCGGTCGCGGCGGCGGCAGCGGGGACGGGGAGGTCGGCGACGGGGAGGGCGGCCCCGGGGCCGGGCCGGGGGCGGTGCTCGCCCTCACCTCGCGCGCCGGCGCCGGGTGGGGGCCCCCGGGCGCCGGGGGCGCCCCGCCGGGGCCCTACGACGGCCTCGACCTCGCCCTGCACGTCGGCGACGACGAGACGGCCGTGCGCGCCGCGCGGCGCGCGCTCGCCCGTGAGCTCGCGGGCCGCGGCGCCCGCGAGGTGCGCTACCTCCAGCAGGTCCACGGCGCCGACGTCCTCGTCGTCGACGAGGCGGGCCCGGGCGGCGCCGACGGGGTCCCCGACGCGCCGGCGGTCGACGCCGCCGTCACGGCCGTCCCCGGGGTGGCGCTCGCCGTCCTCGTCGCCGACTGCGTGCCCGTGGTGCTGGCCGACCCCGTCGCCGGGGTGGTGGGCGTGGCCCACGCCGGGCGCCGGGGCGCGCTGCTCGGCGCGCCCGTGCGCGCGGTGGAGGCGATGCGCGGGCTCGGGGCCCGCGACGTGGTCGCCGTCCTCGGCCCCAGCATCTGCCCGCGCTGCTACGAGGTGCCGGCGGACCTGCGTGCGGCGGTGGCCGCCGAGCACCCCGTCGGTGCGAGCACGACGTGGGAGGGCGCCCCGGCGCTCGACGTCGCGGCCCTCGTGCTCGAGCAGCTCGCCGGTGCCGGCGTCCGCGTCGAGCAGGTGCCCGGCTGCACGGCCGAGCGCGCCGACCTCTGGTCCTACCGCCGCGACGGCGCGGCGAGCGGCCGCACGGCCGGTCTCGCGTGGGTGCCGGCGTGAGCGCCCGCCCCCCGGCCCCGGGTGGTGGGCGGCCCGACGCGGAGGGCGGCCCCGAGGGGCCCGGGCGGCGCGCCGAGCTCGCCGCGGCGCTGGACGACCTGCGCCGTCGGGTCGGGGGCGCCTGCTCCGCGGCGGGGCGCGACCCGGCGGGTGTCCGCGTCGTCGTGACGACGAAGACCTTCCCCGCGACCGACGTCCTCCACCTCGCCGGCCTCGGCGTCCGTGACGTGGGGGAGGCGCGCGAGCAGGAGGCCCGCGCCAAGCGGGAAGAGGTCCTCGCCGCCGGAGGGGGGGAGGAGCTGCGCTGGCACTTCCTCGGGCGGCTGCAGCGCAACAAGGCGGGCGCCGTCGCCGCCTGGGCCCACCTCGTGCACTCGGTCGACAGCGCGCGGCTGGCCGACGCCCTGGGGCGGGGCGCCGAGCGCGCCGGGCGCGAGCTGCCCGTCCTCGTGCAGGTCGACCTCGACGGCGAGGAGGGCGACGAGGCGCGCGGCGGCGCGCCCGCCGGCGTCGTGCCCGCGCTCGCCGACCACGTCGCCGGCGTCCCCGGCCTGCGCCTGGCGGGCCTCATGGCCGTCGCCCCCCGCGAGGCCGACCCGGCGGCCGCCTTCGCCGCCCTGGCGGCCCTCGCGGCGCGGGTGCGGGCCGACCACCCGGGTGCCGACGTCCTGTCGGCCGGCATGAGCGAGGACCTCGAGGAGGCCGTCGCGGCGGGCGCCACGCACCTGCGTGTCGGGCGCGCCGTCCTCGGCGGCCGTCCGCCGCTCCGGTAGCGTCTCGCCCCGAGGCGCGGCCCGCAGGGGGCCCGGCGCCGGACGGCGAGGACGGGCGGGAGCCCGCGGGCACCGCACGGCGGACGGCGAGGGAGTGGCATGGCAGGCGCGCTGCGCAGGACGATGGTCTACCTCGGCCTGGCGGAGGAGGACCCCCGCGAGGACGAGCTCGACGGCTACGACGGCGAGGAGCGCCGCGACGCCGACGAGCGCCGCGGCGGGGCGCACCGCTCCGCCGAGCGTCCCGCCGACCCCGAGCCCCGGGGCGAGTCCCGGGCCGAGCAGAGGCCCGAGCACCGGGCCGCCGTCACGCCGATCACCCGGGAGCGCTCCATGTCACGCGTCGTGCCCGAGCCGCTGGGGGGCGACCTCAGCCGCATCACGACCATCCACCCGCGCAGCTACAACGAGGCCAAGGCCATCGGGGAGAGCTTCCGCGAGTCGGTGCCGGTCATCATGAACCTCACCGACATGGACGACGCGGACGCCAAGCGCCTCGTCGACTTCTCCGCCGGGCTCGTCTTCGGGCTGCGGGGTTCCATCGAGCGGGTCACGAGCAAGGTCTTCCTGCTCTCCCCGGCGCACGTCGAGGTCACCGCCGAGCAGGCGAGCCCGCAGCGGACGGGCACCTCCAGCTCGTTCTTCAACCAGAGCTAGGGGCTCCGTGTCCGTCGTCCTCGAGCTGCTCTCCCTCGTCGTCCTCCTCTACATCGTCGTGCTGCTCGGCCGCCTCGTCCTCGACTGGGTCCAGGTGTTCTCGCGCGACTGGCGCCCCACGGGGCCGGTGCTCGTGCTGGCGGAGGGCGTCTACTCCCTGACCGACCCGCCGCTGCGCGCGCTGCGCCGGGTCATCAAGCCGATCCGCATCGGCCAGGTGCAGCTCGACCTCGCCTTCATCGTCCTCTTCCTCGGTCTCGGGCTGCTGCGCTCGCTCCTCGGCGGCCTCGCGGTCGCCGCCCGCTGAGCGCACCGGTCGGCGAGGAGCAGGCGGCCCGGTCCGCTACCGTCGTCCCGCTCCCCGGCGACGGCGGAGCCCGACCCGAGGACGAAGGTGGAGGCTCATGGCTCTGACGCCCGAGGCCGTGACGGAGCGCACGTTCACGCAGACGCAGTTCCGGCACGGCTACGCCGTGGAGGAGGTCGACGACTTCCTCGACGAGGTCGTCGGCGAGCTCACGCGCCTGCGCAGCGAGAACGACGGGCTGCGGGAGCAGCTCGCCGACGCCGAGCGCCGCGCCGAGGAGGCCGCGTCCGCCCGCGACGAGGCCCCGGTGCCGCAGGACGCCCCGGCGCAGGAGGCGGTCCCCGCGCCGTCCGCGCCCGCCGTCCCCGCGCAGGCCACGGCGCCCGAGGACGCGGTGGCAGACGAGGGCCTCGCCGGCGGCTCCGCCGCCCCGGGGGCCGCGGGCAGCGCCGCGGGCGTCCTCGCCCTCGCCCAGCGGCTGCACGACGAGCACGTGCGCGCGGGCGAGGAGCAGCGCGACCGCCTCGTCGGCGACGCGTCGGCCGAGGCCGAGCGCCTCGTCACCGAGGCGCAGGAGCAGCGCCGCACGACCCTCGAGCAGCTCGAGGAGCAGCGCACGAGCGAGCTCGGCGCCCTCGAGCGCGAGCGCACCCTGCTGGAGCGCAAGATCGACGAGCTGCGCGGCTTCGAGCGCGAGTACCGCAGCCGCCTGCGCGCCTACCTCGAGGGCCAGCTGCGCGACCTCGACGGCACGGCGGCCGTCGTCCCGGGCTCGGACGGCACCGCGACGACGGGGAGCCCCAGCTGACCGCTGGCACCCCCGGTCCGCCCGCCGCCGACGACGAGCGCCCCGGGCGCCCGCAGGAGGGCGCCCCGCTCACGGGGCCGGACGAGCCCGTCGTCCCGCCCGCGCGGCGGCGCCGTCTGCTCGTGCTGCTGGTCTCCGTCGTCGCGCTCGTGGGGGGCCTGGACCAGCTGACGAAGGCGCTGGCGGTCTCGCGCCTCACCGAGGGCGAGCCGGTCGAGCTCGTCCCGGGCGTGCTCGACCTGTACCTGCTCTACAACCCCGGCGCGGCGTTCTCGCTCGCCACGGGGCTCACCTGGGTGCTCACCCTCGTCGCCGTGGGCGTCGTCGTGGCGGTGGCCCTCATGGCGCGCCGCCTCGGCTCCCGGGCCTGGGCGTACGCGCTCGGGCTGCTGCTCGGCGGCGCGCTCGGCAACCTCATCGACCGGCTGCTGCGCGAGCCCGGCTTCGGCACGGGGCACGTCGTCGACTTCCTCCGCCTGCCGCGCTGGCCGGTGTTCAACCTCGCCGACTCGGCCATCGTCGTGGCCGCCGTGCTCGTCGTCGTCCTCAGCTTCCGCGGAGTGGGGGTCGACGGGCGTCGTGAGCCCGGTCGTCGTGAGCACGCGGACGCGGCCGCCGACGCCCGCCCGTCCTCCGAGCAGCCGTCGGAGTCGTCCGGGCAGCCGTCCGGAGGTCCCACCGAGGAGGACCGCCGTGGGTGAGCTCCGGTCGATGCCCGTCCCCGACGGGCTGGCGGGCCAGCGCGTCGACGCCGCCCTCGCGCGCCTGCTGGGGCTCTCGCGGTCCCGCGCGGCCGAGGTCGTCGCCGCAGGCGGCGTGCGGGTGGACGGGCGCGACGTCGTCAAGGCCGAGCGCCTCCCGGAGGGCGGCTGGCTCGAGGTGGAGCTCCCCGACCCGCCGGCACCGCCGACGGTCGTGGCCGAGCCGGTGCCGGGCATGCGCGTGGTCCACGACGACGACGACCTCGTCGTCGTGGACAAGCCCGTCGGCGTGGCGGCGCACCCGAGCCCCGGCTGGACGGGGCCGACCGTGGTCGGGGGCCTGGCCGGCGCCGGCTACCGGATCGCGACGTCGGGCGCGGCGGAGCGCCAGGGCGTCGTCCACCGCCTCGACGTCGGCACGTCGGGGCTCATGGTCGTCGCGAAGAGCGAGCGCGCGTACTCGGCGCTCAAGCAGGCCTTCCGGGAGCGGACGGTCGAGAAGACGTACCACGCGCTCGTCCAGGGCCACCCCGACCCGTCGGCGGGCACGATCGACGCCCCCATCGGGCGCCACCCCACCGCCGACCACCGCTTCGCGGTCGTCGAGGGCGGGCGCGACAGCGTGACCCACTACACGACCCTCGAGGCGCACCGGGCGGCGTCCCTGCTCGAGGTGCGCCTGGAGACCGGGCGCACGCACCAGATCCGCGTGCACGTCTCGGCGCTGCGCCACCCCTGCGTCGGCGACCTGGCCTACGGGGCCGACCCGCGCCTGGCCGACCGCCTCGGGCTGCGGCGCCAGTGGCTGCACGCGGTGCGCCTCGGCTTGACCCACCCCGGCACCGGCCTGCCCCTCGTCGTGGAGAGCACCTACCCCGACGACCTCGCCACCGCCCTCGAGCGGCTGCGGGCCTGACCGCTCGGAGCGGGGCTCCCGCCCGGGAGCCCCGCACCGAGCGCGTCAGAAGGACATGCCGAACGCGAGCCCGCCCAGGCCGTAGGCGGCGAGCGTGATGAGCACCACGCCGACGACGTTGAGGACGACGCCGCCGCGGACCATCTCGCCGATCGTCACCTTGCCCGTCGCGAAGACGATGGCGTTGGGCGGCGTGCCGACGGGGAGCATGAAGGCGCACGTCGCGGCCAGGGCCGCGGGGATGAGCAGCGTGAGGGAGTCGACGCCGAGCCCGAGCGCCACCCCGCCGAGGACGGGGATGAAGGTCGCGGCCGTGGCCGTGTTGCTCGTGACCTCGGTGAGCAGCAGGACGAGGAGCACGACCGCGGCGACGAGCAGGACGAGCGGGAGCGCACCGAGGGGCTCCACCTGCTCGCCGATCCACACGTCGAGGCCGCTGGCGGCGACCGCCCCGGCGAGGCTGAGGCCGCCGCCGAAGAGGAGCAGCACGCCCCAGGGGAGGCCCTTCTGGGCGTCCTCCCACACGAGCACCATGCGCCCGCCGCGCTCGGCGGGGATGAGGAAGAGCGCGAGGCCCGCGGCGATCGCGATGGCCGTGTCGTCGAGCTCGCCGAGCCACGGGGCCGCGTCGCCGAGGCCGGGCAGCTGGGCGAGGAGGCCGGGGACGACCCAGAGGAAGGCTGCGGAGGCGAAGACGAGGGCGACCATCCGCTCGCCGCGGCTCATGGGGCCCATCTCGGCGAGCTGCTCGTCGATCATCTGCCGCCCGCCGGGGATCTCGGGCAGGTCGGAGCGGAAGAGCACGCGGGTGATGAGCAGCCAGGCCACCGCGACGAAGACGACGACGAGCGGGACGCCGAGGAGCATCCACTGGAGGAAGCCGACCTCGCCGCCCAGCTCGTCGGCGACGTAGCCGGCGACGATGGCGTTCGGCGGGCTCCCGAGCAGCGTCCCGAGGCCGCCGATGGAGGCCGCCCACGCCACGGACAGGAGCAGGCCGACGCCGAAGGTCTTCACGGCGGGGTCGCTGACGGCGTCGGCGATCGTCGTCGTGGAGTCGGTGACGGCGTCCTGCTGGGCCGCGCGCTCGGCCTGCGAGCCGGCGCCGACCCGGTCCACGACGAGCGTGAGGACGCTGAGGGCGATGGGCAGCATCATCAGCGTCGTGGCGGTGTTGGAGACCCACATCGACAGGAAGGCGGTCGAGACCATCATCCCCAGCACGATGCGCCTCGGGCTGGTGCCGACGGCGCGCAGCGTCCTCAGGGCGATGCGCCGGTGCAGGCCCCACCGCTGCATGGCGATGGCGATGAGGAAGCCGCCGAGGAAGAGGAAGACGATGGGGTTCGCGTACGGCCCCGTGGCCTCGGCCACCGTGAGGACGCCCAGGACGGGCAGCGCCACGACCGGCACGAGCGCGGTGGCCGACAGCGGCAGCGCCTCGGTCATCCACCACGTCGCCATGAGCACGGCCACGGCCGCGGTGAGGCGGCCCTCCTGCGAGAGGTCCTCGGCCCCGCCGAGGAGCGCGTAGACGACGAGGGCGAGGACGACGCCCAGCCCGCGCAGGGCCCAGGTGCGGCCCGGCGAGCGGTGGGGACCGCCCTCGGTGTCGTCCCCGGGGCCGTTCGCCCGGTCGGCGGAACGGCCGGTGCCCCGGGCGGGCCGGGACCCGTCGGTCGGGCCGCCGCCGGTGCTCGACGTCGTCGTCACGTGCGCCTCCTCGCGTCGCGGGCCCGCACCACCTCGCGCGTCCGCGGCCCCGCGGGCCACCGAACCACAGCGGCCCCCCGGGAGGTGCCGGCGGCGCGTGTGCGGTCGGCCACGTCGCCGCGGGCGGACGGGGCAGGTCGGGGCCCCGGCGCGGCGGCGCCTGCTCCGGGCTGTCGGCGCCCCGACCTACACTCGCCGGGTCCTCCTGCCGCGCCCCCCGCGGGGGTGCGGGAGCACCAGGCGAGGACGGTCCCAGACACCACCGCGCCGCCCCGGCGGCGCCCCCGGGAGGCCCGCACGATGCCCCAGCCCGCGACGACGTCGACGTCCAGCAGGTCGGGGGAGGACCAGTTCGTCCACCTCCACGTGCACACCGAGTACTCGATGCTCGACGGCGCGGCGCGGGTGGACGACCTCATGGCCGAGGCGGCGCGGCTCGGGATGCCGGCCATCGCCACGACCGACCACGGGTTCGTCTTCGGCGCCCACGACTTCTGGCGCGCGGGCCAGAAGCACGGCGTCAAGCCGATCATCGGCCTCGAGGCCTACGTCGCGCCGGGCACCCACCGCGGCGACCGCACGCGGGTGAAGTGGGGCGCCCAGGGCACCTCGAGCCGCGACGACGTCTCCGGCGGCGGCGCCTTCACGCACATGACGATGCTCAGCGAGACCACGGAGGGCATGCACAACCTCTTCCGGCTCGCCTCGCGGGCGTCCATGGAGGGTCACTACTTCAAGCCGCGCATGGACCGGGAGATCCTCAGCCGGTACGCGAAGGGGCTCATCGCCACCACGGGCTGCCCGTCCTCGGAGGTGCAGACCCGGCTGCGGCTCGGGCAGTACCGCGAGGCGCTGCAGGCGGCGAGCGACTACCGCGACATCTTCGGCGCCGAGAACTACTACCTCGAGCTCATGGACCACGGCCTCGACATCGAGCGCCGCACGCGCGACGACCTGCTGCGCCTGGCCAAGGACCTGCAGCTGCCGATGGTCGCCACCAACGACCTGCACTACACGCGCGCGGAGGACGCGACGGCGCACGCGGCGCTGCTGTGCGTGCAGTCGGGCTCCACCCTGGCCGACCCGCACCGCTTCAAGTTCGACGCGGACGACTTCTACCTCAAGAGCGCCGCGGAGATGCGGCGCACGTGGCGCGAGCTGCCCGAGGCGTGCGACAACACCCTGCTCATCGCCGAGCGCTGCGACGTGTCCTTCACCGAGGGCAACGGCACGTACATGCCGCGCTTCCCCGTGCCGGAGGGGCACACGGAGGAGTCGTGGTTCGTCGAGGAGGTGCAGCGGGGCCTCGAGCGCCGCTACCCCGGCGGCATCCCCGAGGCGTCGCAGGCGCAGGCGGACTTCGAGTGCCAGGTCATCGCCCAGATGGGCTTCCCGGGCTACTTCCTCGTCGTCGCCGACTTCATCACGTGGTCCAAGGAGAACGGCATCCGCGTCGGGCCGGGCCGCGGCTCCGGCGCCGGGTCGATGGCCGCCTACGCCATGCGGATCACCGACCTCGACCCCCTCGAGCACGGCCTCATCTTCGAGCGCTTCCTCAACCCCGAGCGCGTGTCCATGCCCGACTTCGACGTCGACTTCGACGAGCGCCGCCGCGGCGAGGTCATCCGCTACGTGACCGAGAAGTACGGCGACGACCGCGTCGCGATGATCGTCACCTACGGCACCATCAAGGCCAAGCAGGCGCTCAAGGACTCCTCGCGCGTGCTGGGCTACCCCTTCGCCATGGGGGAGCGGCTGACCAAGGCCATGCCCCCCGCGGTCATGGGCAAGGACATCCCGCTGTCGGGGATCTTCGACCCCGAGCACAAGCGGTACGCCGAGGCGGAGGAGTTCCGCCAGCTGCACGGCCAGGACGCCGACGCGCAGAAGGTCGTCGGGACCGCGCGCGGCCTGGAGGGCCTCAAGCGCCAGTGGGGCGTGCACGCGGCCGGGATCATCATGTCGAGCGAGCCGCTCATCGACATCATCCCGATCATGCGCCGCGAGCAGGACGGCGCCATCATCACGCAGTTCGACTACCCGACCTGCGAGGGCCTCGGCCTCATCAAGATGGACTTCCTGGGGCTGCGCAACCTCACGGTCCTCGACGACGCCCTGAAGAACATCGTCACCAACGGCGGCGAGCCGGTCGACCTCGACGTGCTCACCCTCGACGACCCGAAGACCTTCGAGCTGCTGCAGCGCGGCGACACCCTGGGCGTCTTCCAGCTCGACGGCGGGCCCATGCGCTCGCTGCTGCGGCTGATGAAGCCCGACGTCTTCGCCGACATCTCCGCCGTCGGCGCCCTGTACCGCCCGGGGCCGATGGGCGCGGGGTCGCACACGAACTACGCGCTGCGCAAGAACGGCCAGCAGGAGATCACCCCGATCCACCCCGAGCTGGCGGAGCCGCTGGCCGACGTCCTGGGCGAGACCTACGGGCTCATCGTCTACCAGGAGCAGGTCATGGCGATCGCGCAGAAGCTCGCCGGGTACTCGCTCGGCAAGGCCGACCTGCTGCGCCGCGCCATGGGCAAGAAGAAGCGCGAGGTGCTCGACGCCGAGTACATCGGCTTCCGCGACGGCATGGCGGCCAACGGGTACTCCGAGGCCGCGGTCAAGACGCTGTGGGACATCCTCCTGCCGTTCTCCGACTACGCCTTCAACAAGGCGCACTCGGCGGCGTACGGCGTCGTCTCCTACTGGACGGCGTACCTCAAGGCCAACCACCCGGCCGAGTACATGGCGGCGCTGCTCACGAGCGTGCGCGACGACAAGGACAAGTCGGCGCTCTACCTCGGTGAGTGCCGGCGCATGCGCATCACCGTGCTGCCGCCCGACGTCAACTCCTCGATCGGCACGTACGCCGCCGTGGGCGAGGACATCCGCTTCGGGCTCGCCGCCATCCGCAACGTCGGCCAGAACGTCGTCGACGCGATCGTCGCCGCGCGCGAGGAGAAGGGCGCCTTCACCTCGTTCGAGGACTTCCTGCGCAAGGTGCCGGCGGTGGTGTGCAACAAGCGGACCATCGAGTCGCTCATCAAGGCGGGCGCCTTCGACTCCCTCGGGCACACCCGCCGGGGCCTGGCCGCGGTCCACGAGGTCTACGTCGACGCGGTCGTCGTCGAGAAGCGGGCCGAGGCCATCGGCCAGGACTCGCTCTTCGGCGGGCTGGGGGACGAGTCCGCCGTCCAGCTGGCCGCCCTGCCGCCGGTCGGCGACGGGGAGTGGGACAAGCGGGAGCTGCTCGCGAGCGAGCGCGCCATGCTCGGGCTCTACGTCTCCGACCACCCGCTCTTCGGCCTCGAGCACGTCCTGGCGTCCGCCGCGGACTGCTCGATCTCCGCCTTCGTCGCCGACGAGGGCCGTCAGGACGGCTCGACCATCACCATCGCGGGGATGGTCACGACGGTCACCCGCAAGATGACCAAGCAGGGCAGCGCGTGGGCCATCGCCACGGTCGAGGACCTCGAGGGCTCGGTCGAGGTGCTCTTCTTCCCCAAGACGTACGCCGAGGTCATGCACGAGCTGCGCGAGGACCTCGTCTGCGTCGTGCGGGGCCGGGTCAACCGGCGCGACGACGTCCCGACGATCTACGCCTCGGAGATGTCGATCCCCGACACGAGCCAGGCGGCGGGCGGTCCCCTCGTCATCGAGATGCCGACGAGCCGCTGCACGCCGCCGCGGGTCGAGCGGCTCAAGGACGTGCTGCTCATGCACGCGGGCCCCACCGAGGTGCACCTGCGGCTGCGGACGTCGCCGGAGCGGGCGACCCTCATGCGCCTGGACTCCGCGCTCGGGGTGACGCCGTCGCCGTCCCTCTACGGGGACCTCAAGGCGCTGCTCGGGCCCTCGTGCCTTGCGTGAGGCGCCCGTGAGGGCGCTCGGGGCCGTCCCCGCGCGGGGCCTGCTCGTCCGGCTCCGCTCGTGAGCGCCCTGCTCGCACGGGTCCTGCCGGTCTGGGCGGGTCTCGTCCTGGTGTCCGCGCTGGCGTGGTGGCTCCTGGCGCCGCAGCCGCAGGTCGTCACCGACGGGACGCAGCGCGTCTCGCCCGGCCTGCCGGAGCTCGCGGCGGCGCAGGACGGCGTCTTCGTCCTCGTCACCGCGGTGGCGGGGCTCGCCGCCGGCGCGGCCGTCCTGCGCGCCCGTCGCGGGCCCACCGGCCCCGCCGCGGTGGTGGCCCTCGTGGCGGCGGCCGCCGGTGCGCTCGCGACGTCGTGGCTGGGCAGCGCCCTGGGCGGTCTCGTGGCAGGGCCGCGCCGCGGGCCGGCGCTGCCCGAGGACGTCGCCTCCCGGCTCGCCGAGGGCGTCCAGGTCGCCCCCGCCGGCCTGCAGCTGCAGGCGACCGTCGCGCTCGCGGTGGCGCCGACGGCGGCCGCCCTCCTCGTGACGGTCGTCCTCATCGCGGGGATGCTCCGCGCCCCGGCGCGGCGGGAGCCGTCCACCGCCGACTCCGGGGACGCCGCCGCCCAGGGGGACGCCGCCCGGGCGGACGCCGCTCGGGGGGACGCGGCCGCCCAGGGGGACGCCGCTCAGGGGGACGACGGCCGGGCGACCTCGGCGTAGGCGCCCCCGCAGAGCCGCAGGAGGTCGGCCGGCGCGATCTCGACGTCGAGCCCCCGGCGTCCGGCGCTGACGAGGACGGCCTCGTGCGCGGCGGCGCTCGCGTCGACGACGACCGGGAGCGGTCGGCGCAGGCCCAGCGGGCTGATGGCGCCCACCACGCCGCCCGTGAGCCGCTCCGCCGCGGCCGGCTCGGCCAGGACGGCGCGGCGACCGCCCCGTGCGGTCGCCAGCGCCCGCAGGTCGAGGCGCCCCGTCACCGGGACGACGGCGAGCAGGGGCTGCTCGTCCACGAGGGCGACGAGCGTCTTGAGCACGCGGTGCGGGTCGACGCCGAGCGCGCTGGCGGCCTCGAGCCCGTAGCCCTCGCCGGCGGCGGCGCGCGGGTCCTGCGCGTAGGGCCGCAGGGCGTGCGCGGCGCCGTCGGCGACGAGGACCCGCACGGCGGCGGTCGGGGCGGGGGTCCGGCGGGCCACGGCGCTCCTCCGTCCTGCGGGCGGCGCGGGGTCAGTTGGGCGTGGCGAAGGACAGGTCGGGCCCGGTCTGGGGCAGCGCGCCCGTCGCGTCGAGCAGCGCCTCCTCGCGGGCGAGCAGGCGCAGCTGGGCGCGCAGCCGGGCGACGGCGTCCGGCTGCTCGAGCAGGGCCTGCCGCTCGGGCAGCGGCAGGACCATCCCGGCGGTGACGAGGTGGGACAGGACGCGCGGCGACGTGACCCCGACCGCGTCCTCGGCGCCGCCGAGGCGCGCCCGGTAGGCGGCGAAGGCGGCGGCGACGCGCACGCCCAGCGCCGCCGCCTCGTCGGGGTCGCCCTCGGGGTCCTCGAGCGGGGTCACGAGGCCCGTGGCCCACGGGGTGCCGGCCGTGTCGTCGAGGCCGTGGAGGCGGAAGCGCAGGGCGCCGCTGGTGACCATCTCGAAGCGGCCGTCGTCGAGCTCGGTGATGTCGCGGACCACCGCGGTGCAGCCGACCTCGTGGACGGCGTCCGCGCCCTGGCGCACGTCCCGGCCCGGGCGCAGGGCGACGACGCCGAAGACCCGGCGCTCGGGCGGCGTGTCGAGCAGGTGGCGGGCGAGGGCGCGGTAGCGCGGCTCGAAGACGTTGAGCGGCAGCACCAGGCCGGGCACCAGCACCGACGGGAGCGGGAACAGCGGGAGCGGCTGCACCGCGCGAGCGTACGGCGCGGCCCCGCGCGGTGCGGAGGGAGGCCGCGCGCCCGGGTGGGCCCCGGGGCGCGCCGAGGACGCGCCGGGGCGCGGTGGCGCCGCCCCCTACCATCGAGCGGTGATCCGTCGCCTGGACCTGCGCGGTCGCGCCCTGGACGCGCGCGAGCTGCGCGGCACGCTGCCCCGCGCCGAGCAGGACGTCGAGTCGGCCCTCGAGGTCGTCCGCCCGATCGTGGAGGACGTGCGCGCCCGTGGCGCCGCGGCGCTGCGCGACCTCGGCGAGCGCCTGGACGGCGTCCGGCCGCCGCACCTGCGGGTGCCGGCCGACGCCCTCGCCGACGCCCTGGCCGCCCTGGACCCGGCCGTGCGCGCCGCGCTCGAGGAGTCGGTGCGCCGCGCGCGCCTCGTCCACGCCGACCAGCGCCGCACGGACACGACGACGCAGGTCGTGCCCGGCGGCACGGTCACCGAGCGGTGGGTCCCGGTGGGGCGCGTGGGCCTCTACGTCCCCGGCGGCGTGGCCGTGTACCCCAGCAGCGTCGTCATGAACGTCGTGCCGGCGCAGGAGGCCGGGGTCGGCTCGCTCGTCGTCGCGAGCCCGCCGCAGCGCGACCACGGCGGACTGCCCCACCCGACGGTCCTGGCGGCGTGCGCGCTGCTCGGCGTCGAGGAGGTCTACGCGGTCGGGGGCGCCCAGGCCGTCGCGATGCTCGCCCTCGGCGCCCGCGAGGACGACCGCTCTCGCCTGTGCGCGCCCGTCGACATGGTCACCGGTCCGGGCAACCGCTACGTCGCGGCCGCCAAGCGCCTCCTGCGCGGCGTCGTGGGCATCGACGCCGAGGCCGGCCCCACGGAGGTCATGGTCCTCGCCGACGGCTCCGCCGACCCCGCGCTCGTGGCCGCGGACCTCGTCAGCCAGGCCGAGCACGACGCGGTGGCCGCCGCCGTCCTCGTCACCACCTCGGAGGACCTGGCCGCGCGCGTCGAGGCCGAGCTCGAGGTCCAGGCGTCCGCCACCAAGCACGCGGAGCGGGTGCGGACGGCGCTCGCCGGCCCCCAGTCCGCCGTCGTGCTCGTGGACGACGAGGCCGGGCTGCTCGCCGTCGCCGACGGCTACGGCGCCGAGCACCTCGAGGTGCAGACGGCCGACGCCGCCGGGCTCGCGGCGCGGGTGCGCAACGCGGGCGCGATCTTCGTGGGGCCGCACGCCCCCGTCTCCCTCGGCGACTACTGCGCGGGCTCCAACCACGTCCTGCCGACCGGCGGCTGCGCCTGCTTCTCCAGCGGGCTGTCGGTGCAGACCTTCCTGCGCGGCATCCACGTCGTCGAGTACTCGGCGCAGGCGCTCGCCGACGTCGCCCCGCACGTCGTCGCGCTCGCCGAGGCGGAGGACCTGCCCGCGCACGGCCAGGCCGTCACGGCGCGCCTGCGCGGGAGCGGCGCGTGAGCGGCGACGCCGGCCCCGCCGGCGCGACGACGACGGACCCGGTGGCGGCCGTGCCGGCCCCCGACGCCGCCGCGGCGCGGGCGGCCTCCCTCGCCGACCTGCCGCTGCGCGACGTCCTGCGCGGCGTCGAGCCCTACGGCGCTCCGCAGCTCGACGTGCCGGTGCTGCTCAACGTCAACGAGAACCCCGTCCCGCCGTCGGAGGTCGTCGCCCGGGAGATGGGGGAGGCCGTCGCCGCCGCCGCGCGCGGGCTCAACCGCTACCCCGACCGCGAGTTCCTCGACCTGCGGGCCGACCTCGCCGACTTCCTCGCGCTCGAGTCGGGGGTCCGCCTGCCGGCCGAGCAGCTGTGGGCGGCCAACGGGTCCAACGAGGTCATGCTCCAGGTGCTGCAGGCCTTCGGCGGCGAGGGCCGCACGGCGGTGTCCTTCGCGCCGACCTACTCGATGTACCCCGAGTACGCGCGGGACACCGGCACCCGCTGGGTCGTCGGCCGGCGCCGCGACGACTTCACCGTCGACCCGGCGGCGGCGGTGGCGCTCGTCGAGCGGGAGCGGCCGTCCGTCGTCCTGCTCGCCTCGCCGAACAACCCGACGGGCACCGCGCTGCCGCGCGAGGTGGTCGAGGCCGTGTGCGACGTCGCGCCGGGCGTCGTCGTCGTCGACGAGGCGTACGCCGAGTTCCGCCGCGAGGGCGTCCCGAGCGCGCTGGAGCTGCTCGAGCGCTACCCGCGCCTGGCCGTCAGCCGGACGATGAGCAAGGCCTTCAGCCTGGCGGGCGCGCGCGTGGGCTACCTCGCGTCGTCGCGGGCCGTCGTCGACGCGCTGCGCGTCGTCCGGCTGCCGTACCACCTGTCCGGCGTCACCCAGGCGGTGGCGAGGGTCGCCCTGCGGCACTCCGCCGAGCTCCTCCGCGGCGTCGACGCGCTGCGCGCCGAGCGCGACGCCCTCGTCACGTGGCTGCGCGGCCTCGGCCTCGAGGTGGCCGACAGCGACGCCAACTTCGTGCTCTTCGGGCGTCTCGCCGACCGCCACGCCGCCTGGCAGGGCCTGCTCGACCGCGGGGTGCTCGTCCGGGAGACGGGCCCCGAGGGGTGGCTGCGCGTGTCGGTGGGAACGCCGCAGGAGACCGCCGCCTTCAGGGACGCGCTCGTCGAGGTCCTCGCCACCCCCGCCGGCGCCCGCGCGGCCGGCCCCGACGCCCCGGAGGGCACCCGATGACCGACCCCGCCGCCGTCCAGAGCCCGGCCCGTCGCGCGCGCGTCGAGCGCCGCACGAGCGAGTCCTCCGTCGTCGTCGAGGTCGACCTCGACGGCACGGGCGAGTCCCGCATCAGCACGGGCGTGGGCTTCTACGACCACATGCTCACGGCGCTCGCGCGCCACAGCCTCGTCGACCTCGTCGTCGAGGCCGAGGGCGACCTGCACATCGACGCCCACCACACCGTCGAGGACGTCGCCATCTGCCTCGGGCAGGCCTTCCGGCAGGCCATGGGCGACAAGCGCGGCCTCGTGCGCTTCGGCGACGCCACGGTGCCGCTCGACGAGGCGCTCGTGCAGGCCGTCGTCGACGTCTCCGGGCGCCCCTACTGCGTCCACTCGGGGGAGCCGGCCGGCCAGGAGCACGTGCTCATCGGCGGCGGCCCGGGCAACACCCCCTACCTCGGCTCGCTGACCCGGCACGTCCTGGAGTCCTTCGCCTTCCACGCCCACATCGGCCTCCACGTGCGGGTCCTCGCGGGGCGCGACGCGCACCACGTCGTCGAGACGCAGTTCAAGGCGGTCGCCCGGGCGCTGCGGACGGCGCTCGCGCACGACCCGCGGGTCACGGGCGTCCCGAGCACCAAGGGCGCGCTCTGACCGGCGGGCCCGACGAGCCCCTCGACGGGCCCCTCGACGGGCAGGGCGACGACGTCGAGGACGCGCCGGTCGGGGGCCCGGCGGAGCGCGTCGTCGTCGTGGCGCCCGTCGCCGACGCCGGCCGCCTCGCCGGTGCGCTCGCGCTCGCGCGGGTGGCCGCCGTCGTCGCGCCCCTCGACGGGCGCGGGTGCCTCGTCGCGGCGCCGAGCGACGGTGACCCGGACGCCGTCGTGCGCGGCGCCTCGCGCGCGCTCGGGCCGGTGCCCGTCGTCGTGCTGCGCTCGGACGTCACCGCGGGAGCGGGCGGGTCGGTCCGCGCGGAGCAGTGGCGCCGCGGCCGGCGGGAGGAGGGCGCGGACGCCGTCCGCTCGCCGGGCCTCGTGCTGGCGGGGCTGCCCGACGCCGCCGAGCGCGTGGTCCACGGCGCCGTGGAGGCCGCCGACCTGCCGGGAGCGACGAGCAGCGCCGGGCTGGGGCGCGTGGCCGCCGCCCGGGCGGCGGCGGGCCGCAGCGGCGCACCGGCCGGCGGACCGGGGGCGCCACGCCCGCCCTCGCCGGTCCTCCCCGCGGTCCTCGCCGTCGCGGGCCTGCTCGTCCTCCTCCTCGAGGTGGCGCAGCTGCTCGCCGGGCGCGGGTCGGTGCTCGTCGCCGCCGTGGCGCTCCTCGGCGTCGTGCTCGGCGCGACCGCCGCGCTGCGCCGTCGCGCCGCCGCCCGGGAGGACCGCGCGGACTCCTCCGACACCTGACGCCGACGGCGACGCCGACGGCGACGCCTGGCCGGGCGGCCGGCCGCTCCTCGGCTCAGACGCCGAGGTAGGCCGCCAGGTGCTGCCCGGTGAGCGTGGAGCCGTCGGCGACGAGCTCGGCGGGCGTGCCCTCGAAGACGACGCGGCCGCCGTCGTGCCCCGCTCCGGGCCCCATGTCGACGACGCGGTCGGCGTGCGCGACGACGGCCTGGTGGTGCTCGACGACGACGACCGACGTCCCCTCGTCGACCAGCCGGTCCAGCAGCCCGAGGAGGTGCTCGACGTCCGCGGGGTGCAGGCCGGTCGTGGGCTCGTCGAGGACGAGGACCCCGCCGGGGGAGGCCATCGCCGTGGCGAGGCGCAGCCGCTGGCGCTCGCCGCCGGACAGGGTCGTCAGCGGCTGCCCCAGCCGCAGGTAGCCGAGCCCGACCGCGTCGAGGCGGGCGAGGACGGCGTGGGCGGCCGGCACGCGGGCCTCCCGGTGCTCTGAGGCGGGGCCGAAGAAGGCGACGGCCTCAGCCACCGGCATCTCGAGGACCTCGCTGACGTCCTTCCCCCCGAGGCGGTGCTCGAGCACCGAGGCGTCGAAGCGGCGGCCCTCGCACGCCTCGCAGGTGGTCGAGACCCCGCCGCCGACGGCGAGGTCCACGTAGACGGCTCCTGCGCCCGAGCAGACGGGGCACGCGCCGGCCGAGTTGGCGCTGAAGAGGGCGGGCTTCACGCCGTTCGCCCTCGCGAAGGCCTTGCGGACCGGCTCGAGCAGTCCCGTCCACGTCGCCGGGTTGCTCCGACGGGATCCCTTGAGGGGCGTCTGGTCGACCCGCACCACGGGTCGCCCGTCGACCTCCCGGGGCAGCGAGCCGTGGACGAGCGAGCTCTTGCCCGACCCGGCGACGCCCGTGACGACGAGGAGGACGCCCAGCGGGAGGTCGACGTCGACGTCGCGCAGGTTGTGCCGCGTGGCCCCGCGCACCTCCAGCACGCCCGTCGGCGTGCGCACGTGCTGCTTGAGCGGCGTGCGGTCGGCGAGGTGGCGACCCGTGAGCGTGCCGCTGGCCCGCAGCTCCTCGACGGTGCCCTCGAAGCAGACGGCGCCGCCGGCCGAGCCGGCGCCGGGGCCGAGGTCGACGACGTGGTCGGCCACGGCGACGACCTCGGGCTTGTGCTCGACGACGAGCACGGTGTTGCCCTTGTCGCGCAGGCGCCGCAGCAGCGCCGTGAGCCGCTGGACGTCGTGCGGGTGCAGGCCGCTGCTCGGCTCGTCGAAGACGTAGGTGACGTCGGTGAGCGAGGAGCCCAGGTGGCGCACCATCTTCGTGCGCTGGGACTCCCCGCCCGACAGCGTGCCGGTGGCCCGGTCGAGGGTGAGGTACCCCAGCCCCACCTCGACGAAGGAGTCGAGCAGCCCCTGCAGCGCCCCGAGGAGCGGTGCGACGGAGGGCTCGTCGAGCCCGCGGAGCCAGGTGGCGACGTCGGTGACCTGCAGCGCGCAGACGTCGGCGATGGAGCGGCCCGCCACCCGCGAGGAGCGCGCGCCCTCGGAGAGCCGGGTGCCGCCGCAGGCGGGGCAGGGCGCGAAGGTGGCGGCGCGCTCGACGAAGGCGCGCACGTGCGGCTGCAGGGACTCCACGTCCTTGGACAGGAAGGACTTGCGGATCTTGGGGACGAGCCCCTCGTAGGTGAGGTTGATGCCGTCGACGACGACCTTCGTCGGCTCCTTGTGGAGCAGGTCGTGCAGCTCGGCGTCAGTGAACTCGCCGACGGGCTTGGTCGGGTCGAAGAAGCCCGAGCCCCGGAAGATGCGGGCGTACCAGCCCTCCGTGCTGTAGCCGGGCACGGTGATGGCGCCCTCGTCCAACGACAGGGAGGCGTCGTAGAGGGCCGTGAGGTCGATGTCGTCGACGCGCCCCAGCCCCTCGCACCGCGGGCACATGCCGCCCGTGACGGTGAAGCTCCGGCGCACCGCCTTCGCCGCGCCGACCGTCACGGCTCCGCTGCCGCTCGCCGACGCCACGTTGAACGAGTAGGCCTGCGGCCCGCCGAGGTGCGGCTCGGCGAGCCGGCTGAAGAGGATGCGCAGCATCGCGTTCGCGTCGGTGGCCGTGCCGACGGTCGAGCGGGCGTTCGCGCCCATCCGCTCCTGGTCGACGACGATCGCCGTCGTCAGGCCGTCGAGGACGTCGACGTCGGGGCGCGCCCGGCCGGGCATGAGGCCCTGGAGGAAGGCGCTGTAGGTCTCGTCGACGAGGCGCTGCGACTCCGCGGCGATGGTGCCGAACACGAGCGAGCTCTTCCCCGACCCCGAGACGCCCGTGACGACGGTGATCCGGCGCTTGGGCAGCTCGACCGAGATGTCGCGCAGGGTGTTCTGGCGGGCGCCGTGCACGCGGATGCGGTCGTGGCCGTCGGCCGGGTGCCCCCCGCCGCCCGTGGCCGCGGCGAGGTCGGGGGGAGCGGGAGCCATGGCGACCTCCGGACGGCGGGCCCGCCCCGGCGGCGGCCCCGCGGGCTTCCTACCGCAGCCCCGCACCGGCGGGAAGGGCCGCGCAGGGCGCTCGGGCGGCGACCGCGGCCCGCCTAGGCTGGGCGCGTGACCTCCCCGCGCGTCGTCGTGCTCGACCACGGCTCGGGCAACGTCCGCTCCGCCGTCCGCGCCCTCGAGGCGACGGGCGCCGACGTCGCGCTGACGGGCGACCGCGCGGCGGCGCTCGCCGCCGACGGCCTCGTCGTCCCCGGCGTCGGCGCCTTCGCGTCCGTGGCCCGGGACCTGCGCGCCGTCGGCGGACACGAGGTCGTGGCCGAGCGGCTGGCGGCCGGCCGACCCGTGCTGGGGATCTGCGTCGGCCTGCAGGTGCTCTTCGGCCGGGGGCTGGAGCACGCCGACGACCCCGCGTCCGCCGCCGAGGGGCTGGGGCTGTGGCCCGGCGACGTCGCCCGGCTGCCCGCGGCCGTCGTCCCGCACATGGGGTGGAACACCGTCGAGGCGCCGGCCGGGTCGGTGCTCTTCGGTGAGGACCCGGACCCCGAGGAGCGGTACTACTTCGTGCACTCCTTCGCCGTGCAGGAGTGGCGCGGCCCGTCGACGGCGGGGGTCGCGTGGGCCGAGCACGGCACGCGCTTCGTCGCCGCCGTCGAGGACGGGCCCCTGTCGGCCACGCAGTTCCACCCGGAGAAGTCCGGCGACGCCGGCCAGCGGCTGCTGCGGCGCTGGGTCGCCGCGCTGGGCGACGGGGGAGCCGCGTGAGCCAGCTCGTCCTCGGGCTGGTCCTCGCCGTCCTCGCCGCCTTCCTGCTCGGCGGGGCCCTGTCGCTCGGTCGCCAGGGCCTGCGCCGCGGCGCCGTGGTCACCGGGGTGCTCGCCGTGCTCGCCCTCGTCGGGGCCGGGCTCTACCTCGTGCCGTACGCCCTCGACCGCTGACGGGAGCCCGGGCCTCCTCACGGCCGGGCGCCCGAGCGGGTCAGACGACGCAGAACTCGTTGCCCTCCGGGTCGGCCATGACGACGTGGTCGAGGCCGCGGGCCGTCCGGTGCTCCGCGAGCACCCGCGCGCCGAGGGCGCCCAGCCGTACGACCTCCGCCCGGACCAGCCGCTCGCGGTCCTCGGCGCTCCGCGCGCGCCCTCCGCTGACGGGCAGGTCGACGTGCCAGCGGTTCTTCTGCAGCTTCGCCTCCGGGACACGGAGCAGCGACACGGCCGGCCGGTCACCGGACGGGTCGACGATCGCGGCGCCGTCGTCCCACTCCGCCCGGGGGACGCCCATCGCCGTCAGCCACGCCGGCCAGCTCGCGAAGCCGTCGGGCGGCGGCGCGTCGACGTAGCCGAGCGCCGCCTTCCAGAAGGTCGCCATGACCCCGGGGTCGGCGCAGTCCACGGTGAGCGTCCACGCCGGACCAGCCACGACGCGATGCTAGGGCCGGGGCCCGGTCCGCGGCTGCCAGGATGAGCGGGTGACCTCCAGCGACGAGAAGCCGAGCGACCAGACCCCCGGCGAGGCCGAGCGCCTGCAGCTGCTGCCCGCCGTCGACGTCGCCGACGGCCAGGCCGTCCGCCTCGTGCAGGGCGAGGCCGGCTCCGAGACCGGCTACGGCGACCCGCTCGAGGCGGCGCTCGCGTGGCAGGAGGGCGGGGCGGAGTGGATCCACCTCGTCGACCTGGACGCCGCCTTCGGGCGCGGCTCGAACGCCGAGCTGCTCGCCGACGTCGTCGGACGCCTCGACGTCGCCGTCGAGCTGTCGGGCGGCATCCGCGACGACGCCTCCCTCGAGCGGGCGCTCGCCACCGGCTGCCGTCGCGTCAACCTCGGCACGGCCGCGCTCGAGGACCCGGAGTGGACCCGCCGGGCCATCGCCGAGCACGGCGACCGCGTCGCCGTGGGCCTCGACGTCCGCGGGACGACGCTCGCCGCGCGGGGCTGGACGCAGGAGGGCGGCGACCTCTGGGAGGTGCTCGCCCGGCTCGACGCCGACGGCTGCGCCCGCTACGTCGTCACCGACGTCACCAAGGACGGCACCCTCCGCGGCCCGAACGCCGCTCTGCTGGAGCAGGTGTGCGCGGCCACCGACCGACCCGTCGTCGCCTCGGGCGGCGTCTCGAGCCTCGAGGACCTGCGCCTCCTGCGCGCCCTCGTGCCCAGCGGCGTCGAGGGCGCCATCGTCGGCAAGGCGCTCTACGCGCGGGCGTTCACGCTCGGCGAGGCGCTCGACGTCGCCGGGCGGCCGTGACGACGCCCGCTCCCGGCCACGGCCACGGCCACGGGGCGGGCGCCGACTCCGGCGGCGTCCCGTGGGCCGGGCGCACCCTCACGCCCAGCCCCTTCGCGGGCGACGACGGCGCGGCCGACGGGCGCGTGCTCGCCGCCCTCGCTGACCGTGACGCCACGGGCCCCGCGGCGGTCGTGGCGGCGCTCGCCGGCACGCGCGTCTTCGTGCCCGTCGTGGCCGTCGCGGCGGGGGAGGAGGCCCCGCCCCTCACCGGTGCCACGTCCGACACGGGGGCCGACATGGCCGTCGTCACGCTGCAGGCCCCGGACGGGCGCCGGGCGCTGCCCGTCTTCACCTCCACGGCCGCGCTCAGCGCCTGGGACGCCGCGGCCCGGCCCGTGCCCAGCGAGGTCGAGCGCGCCGCGCTGTCCGCCGCGGACGAGGGCTGCGCGCTGCTCGTCGTCGACCCTGCGGCGGAGCGGCCCTTCGTCGTGCCGCGCCCCGCGCTCGAGGCGCTGGCCCAGCAGCGGGCGTGGCGGCCGTCGTGGGAGCGCGAGGACGTCGCCGCGGCCGTCCGGACCGCCGCGGAGGTCGAGCCGGCGGTGGCCTCCGCCGTCGTCGAGCGCGGACGGCGCGCGGAGACGGCGGTCGTCCTCGCGCTGGCGCCCGGCCTCGACCGCCCCGCCCTCGACGCCCTGCTCGAGCGCGTGCAGACGCGCCTGGCCGCCTCGCCCCTCGTCGCCGAGGCGGTCGACTCCCTCGAGGTGCGGCTCACCACGGCGTCCTGACCCGCCGCGCCCCACCGGCCCTGACGAGGCGGGTGGAACAGCCGCCGGGGGAGGCCGGTTGGCAGGCCCCATGACCACCATCGCCATCATCGGCGCCGGCCGCGGCCTGGGTCGCGCCGTCGCCCGCCGCTTCGGCTCCGAGGGCTTCTCCGTGGCCCTCCTGTCCCGCAGCCAGTCCCGCGTCGACGCCCTCGCCGACGAGCTCGGCGCGGAGGGCGTGCACGCCCGCGGCTTCGCCGCCGACGTCCGCGACCCGGCCTCCCTCGCAGCGGCTCTCGAGCGGGCCACCGCCGAGCTGGGTCCGATCGAGGTGCTGCAGTACAGCCCGCTGCCGCAGAAGGACTTCATGCGGCCCGTGCTCGAGACGACGCCCGAGGACCTGCGCGGCCCGGTCGAGTTCTCGATCTACGGCCCCGTCGCCGCCGTCCACCAGGTGCTGCCCGGCATGCGGTTCCTCGGCGAGGGCAGGGGGACCCTGCTGTTCGTCAACGGCGGCTCGGCCGTCACGCCCGGCCGCGCCGTCACCGGCACGAGCGTCGCCTTCGCCGGCCAGGCCGCCTACCTCCAGCTCCTCCACGACGAGCTGCGCGACGAGGGCATCCACGTCGCCCAGCTCGTCATCGGCGGCCAGATCGTCGAGGGCGACCCCGAGAAGGACCCGGGCGTGCTCGCCGACCACCTGTGGGACCTCCACACGGGCCGCGACCGCTTCCGGCTGCAGATCAGCGCCGACTGACCGTCAGGTCCGGCCGGCGGCGGCCCGCTCCCGGGCCGCC
>NZ_JBBHZG010000006.1:17304-24173 GCF_037482305.1 Pseudokineococcus sp. 5B2Z-1 | reverse complement strand
CCCCCCCCCCCCCCCCCCCCCCCCCCCCCCCCCCCCCCCCCCCCCCCCCCCCCCCCCCCCCCCCCCACCGCCGGCGCGCTGAGGGAGGCCAGGAGCGCGTCCGAGGCGGCCAGCGCGGCGCGGTCGGTGGTGCTCGACGTCGCCATGACCTCCTCGGCCCCCGTGGCGTCGACGAGGCGCGCCAGCACCCGCTCCACCTCGTCGGGCGCGCCGGCGACCGTGGTGCGCCCGGCGGCCTCCAGGTGCCGGCTTTCGGAGCCGGTGGGGCGCCGCTGCCGCAGGGCCTCCACCGGCTCGAGCGGCGGGAAGGCGCCCCGGGTGCGGGCCTCGGCCATGGCCCACGCCTCCGGGAGCGCCAGGTCGGCCGCCACGCGCGCGTCGTCGGCGACGAGGACGTCCAGCGCCACCACCACGCGGGGGCGGGGCTCGCGCGCGGTGGGGACGAACGCGCTGCGGTAGGCGGCGAGGGCCTCGAGCGCCGCGGCCGCCCCGTCCCCGTCCCGCTCGGGGTCCAGCAGCGGCGCCAGCAGCGGCCCGCCGACGACGACGGGCAGCCCCAGCCGCGCCGCCACGCCGAGGCCGGCGCCGGTGGCGAGGACGAGCAGCGGCACGTCGGCGCCCTGCGGCCGCGCGGTGACCTCCGCGGCGCCGTCGAGGTGGGCCCGCAGCTCCTCGAGGTCGCGCGCGAAGGCGTCGTCGTCCGCCGCGACGCCCTCGCGCCGCAGCGCGCGCCGCACCGGGGCGGTGAAGCCGGGGGAGCGCCCCACGCCGAGGTCCACCCGCCCGAGGTGCAGCGCCGCGAGCGTCGCGAACTGCTCGGCGACGACGAGGGGCGCGTGGTTCGGCAGCATGACGCCCCCCGAGCCCACACGCAGGTGCGCCGTCGCCGACAGCACCGCGCCGGCCAGCACCGCCGGCGCCGAGCCCGCGACGCCGGGGACGGCGTGGTGCTCGGCCACCCAGAAGCGGTGCAGCCCCAGCGCCTCGGCGCGCCGGGCGCGCTCGACGACCCCGGTCAGGGCCAGGGCGTCGGGCTCGCCGGTGCGCGTGCGGGCGCGGTCGAGCAGGGACAGCGGGACGTCGAGCACCTCGGCGGAACGCCGCCGCCCCGGCGTCCCTTCCGCCCCGACGGGCGGGCGGGCGCCGCCGTCGGGGCGGCAGGATGGCGGCCGTGGACGACGCCGACGCCAGCACGCCCGACGCCAGCACGCCCGACGCCAGCACGCCCGACGCCAGCACGCCCGACGTCGGCACGCCCGACGTCGGCACGCCCGACGCCGGCACGCCCGACGCCGGCACGCCCGACGCCGGCCCCGCAGACGGCGACCCTGCGGGTCCCGAGCCGGCGGTCGTGCCGGTCGAGGGCGGGATCCGGCTGGGCCAGCTCCTCAAGCTCGCCTCGCTCGTCGACACGGGCGCCGACGCCAAGGAGGCGCTCGCGGCGGGCGTCGTGCGCGTCAACGGCGAGGTCGAGGTGCGCCGGGGCCGTCAGCTGGCCTCCGGGGACGTCGTGGTCGTCGAGGGGGCCGGCGCCGTCCGCGTCGGCTGAGCGTCGGCCCCGCGCCACCCGTCCCGCGCCCCCCGCAGCGCGACGCCCGCCCGACACCGGGGGCGCCCGCCGTCGCGACCCGGCGGGGCGCGGCGCAGGATGGGTGGCGCCGCGCAGCCCAGCGGCGGCGCGCGCCACGAAGGAGCCCCATGACCCGCATCGTCTCCGTCGGCACCGCGGTGCCGCCGCGCACGTCGGCCCAGGCGGACATCACCGACGCCTTCAGCCAGGTCATCGCCTCGGGCGGTGAGCTCGACGGCCCCCGCCGCGCCCTGCTGCACCGCCTGCACGGCAACACCGGCGTCCGCCAGCGGCACCTGGCCCTGCCGCTCGAGGAGTACCCGCAGCTCGACGGCTTCCGCTCCGCCAACGACGCCTACGTCCGGGTCGGGCTCGAGCTGGGCGAGCGCGCCGTGCGGCAGGCCCTCGAGCGCGTCGGCCTCACGCCCCAGGACGTCGACGTCCTCGTCCTCGCCAGCACCACCGGCGTCGCGGCGCCGTCGCTGGACGCCCGCCTCGTCGAGCCGCTGGGGCTCCGGCCGGACGTCAAGCGGATGCCGCTGTTCGGCCTCGGCTGCGTGGCCGGCGCGGCGGGCGTCGCCCGCGTGCACGACCACCTCCGCGGGGACCCGGACGCCGTCGCCGTGCTCCTCGGCGTCGAGCTCTGCTCGCTCACGGTGCAGCGCGACGACACCTCCACCGCCAACCTCGTGGCGTCCGGGCTCTTCGGCGACGGCGCCGCCGCCGTCGTCCTCCTCGGGGACCGGCGGGCCGCCGAGCTCGGTCTGCCCGGCCCCGAGGTCGTGGGCGCCCGCAGCCGCTTCTACCCCGACACCGCGGGCGTCATGGGCTGGGACGTCGGCGGCAGCGGGTTCCGCATCGTGCTCACGACGAGCGTCACCGACGTCGTCCGGCAGTACCTGGCCGACGACGTCACCGGCTTCCTGGGCGGCCACGACCTCGCGACGGGGGACGTCGCCCGCTGGGTCGCCCACCCCGGTGGGCCGAAGGTGCTCGACGCGGTGACCGAGGTGCTCGACCTGCCCGAGGACGCCCTCGCCCGCTCGTGGGAGAACCTCGCCGAGAACGGCAACATGTCGTCGGTCTCGGTGCTCCACGTGCTGGCCGAGACGCTGGCGGAGCCGCCCGCCGACGGCGACCACGCGCTGATGTTCGCCATGGGGCCCGGCTTCTGCGCCGAGCTCGTCCTGCTCCGCTGGCCCGAGCCCGCGGGGGCGGGCGACGACCGGGCCGGCGCCGCGGTGGCGGCGTGAGCGTCGGGGTCTACGCCGTCGTCGTCCTGCTCGTCGGCCTCGAGCGGCTGGCCGAGCTCGTCATCTCGCGCCGCAACCTGGCGTGGGCCCTGCGCCGCGGCGGGTTCGAGTCCGGGCGCGGCCACTTCCCCGTCATGGTGGCCCTCCACACGGGCCTGCTCGTGGCCTGCCTCGTGGAGGTCGTCGTGGCGGACCGGCCCTTCGTGCCGGCGCTCGGGTGGACCATGCTCGCGCTGCTCGTCCTCACCGAGGCGACGCGCGCGTGGGTCATCGCCACGCTGGGGCGGCAGTGGAACACCCGGGTCGTCGTCGTGCCCGGCCTGCGCCGGGTCACGCGCGGCCCCTACCGCTGGCTGAGCCACCCCAACTACGTCGTCGTCGCCGTCGAGGGCGTCGCCCTGCCGCTGGTCCACACCGCGTGGGTCACGGCCGTCGTGTTCACGGTGCTCAACGCCGCGCTGCTGCTCCTCGTGCGCATCCCCGCCGAGGAGCGGGCCCTGGCCCGCCTGCGCACCTCCTGACGGGTGCGGCGAGCGGTCTCGCCGCACCGGACCGGACGCACGAGGGGCCCGGGAGCAGCTGCTCCCGGGCCCCTCGCGTGAGGACGAGCGGCTCAGCGCTTCTCGGCCTCGTCACCGGGGGTCGTGGGCGACGCGCTCGTCGTGGGGGCAGACGAGGGCTTCTGCTCGCGCACGGCCTCCTCGATGCGGTCGCCCGTCTCCTTGTCGATGTTCCGCCAGTAGGCGAAGGCCCGCTCGAGCACCGGCTCGGAGACGCCGTTGAGCAGGTGGCCCGACACGTTGGTCACGAGGCGGCTGCGCGCGCCGTCGTCCATGACCTCGCGGACGAGCGTGCCGGCCTGGCCCCAGTCGTCGTCCTCCGCGTGGTCGAGGTAGGCCGTGCGCGCCGTCGGGCCGCCGGCCGTCCACCCGGGCGTCTCGCCGGCGCGCTGGGGATCGGCCACCGGGCCGCCGACGCTGCTCGGCTGGTAGACGGGCTGCGTCGGGGGGTTCCAGCGGTACGCCATCGCGCCCTCCTTGGCGTACGTGCCGAGCGGGGCCACGGGCGCGTTGACCGGGAGCTGGGTGTAGTTGGTGCCGATGCGGTACCGGTGCGCGTCGGCGTAGCTGAACATCCGGCCCATGAGCATCTTGTCGGGGCTCGGCCCGATGCCCGGCACCATGTTGTTGACGTCGAAGGCGGCCTGCTCGATCTGCGCGTGGAAGTTCTCGGGGTTCGTGTCCAGCGTCATCCGGCCCACCTCGATCAACGGGTAGTCCTTCTGCGACACGGTCTTCGTGACGTCGAAGATGTTGTGGCGGTAGGACTCCGCCTCGGCGACCGGGATGACCTGGACGTGCATCGTCCAGCTCGGGAAGTCGCCCTTGGCGATCTTCGCGAAGAGGTCCTGGCGGTGGTGGTCGGGCGACGCCCCCGCGATGCGGTCGGCCTCGTCCTGCTCGAGGAACTCGTTGCCCTGGTCGGTCTTGAGGTGGTACTTGACCCAGAAGGCCTCGCCCTCTGCGTTGACCCACTGGAACGTGTGGGAGCCGTAGCCGTTCATGTGGCGCCAGGTGCGCGGCACCCCGCGGTCGCCCATGAGGACGACGACCTGGTGCGCGCTCTCGGGGGAGAGGGTCCAGAAGTCCCACTGCATGTCGTTGTCGCGCAGGCCGGACGCGGGGAGGCGCTTCTGCGAGCGGATGAAGTCCTGGAACTTCATGGCGTCCTTGACGAAGAACACCGGCGTGTTGTTGCCGACGAGGTCGTAGTTGCCCTCGCTCGTGTAGAACTTCAGCGCGAAGCCGCGGGGGTCGCGCCAGGTGTCCGGCGTGCCCTGCTCGCCGGCCACCGTCGAGAAGCGCGCCAGCATCCGGGTGGTCGTCCCGGGCTGGAAGAGGGCGGCGCGCGTGTACCGGCTGACGTCGCCGGTGACCTCGAAGGTGCCGAAGGCGCCGCCGCCCTTCGCGTGGACGACGCGCTCGGGCACGCGCTCGCGGTTGAACTGCGCCATCTTCTCGACGAGGTAGTGGTCCTGGAGCAGCGTCCCGCCGCCCGGGCCCTGCGTCATCGAGTGCTCGTCGCTGCCGGCGGGGATGCCGGCGTTGCTGGTGGTCCAGGTCGCCTCGGCGGTCACGGTGGGTCCTCCTGCTGGTCTGCGGGGGAGGTCGCCGGGACGACGACCTGCACCCCACCACCGTGCGTGCCGGCGGAGCGGCCCGCATCCCCGGGAGGGCTCCTCCCAGCCGGCTCCCCGCCCGCGCTCAGCCGGCGGCGCAGCGCGCGCAGGTGCCCCAGTAGATGACCTCGGCCTCGTCGACGACGAAGCCGTCCAGGGCGGGACCACCGCCGGCGCCGCGGGGCCGCGCGGGCTCGAGGCAGGGCGCGGCCCCCGTGGCGCAGTCGACGTCGCGCACCTCGCCGCAGCCCCGGCACACGAGGTGGTGGTGGTTGTCGTCGACGCGCAGCTCGAAGCGCGCGGGGGAGCCCGCCGGCTCGATGCGGCGGACGAGGCCCGCCCGCTGAAGAGCGCCGAGGACGTCGTAGACCGCCTGCACCGACACGCTGCCGATGCGCTCGCGGACGCCGCGGGCGACGTCGTCGGCGTCGGCGTGGGGCTGGTCGGCCAGCACGGCGAGGGACGCGACGCGCGGCGCGGTCGCCCGCAGACCGGCGCCGCGCAGCAGCGCGGCGCCCGGGGAGGGCGCCGTCGGCGGGCCGGCGGGGGTGCTCACCGGCTCACCTGACCACCCAGTCTGGAACCCGTCAAGCCTAGGGGGCCGGCCCGTGGGGGGGCGGGTCAGCGGACGGGCCCGGTGAGGCGCTCGCCGGGGCCCTGGCCCGGCGGGTCGGGGACCACGGAGGCCTCCCGGAAGGCCAGCTGGAGCGAGCGCAGGCCGTCGCGCAGCGCGCGGGCGTGCTGGTTGCCGATGTCGGGCGCCGCGGCCGTCACGAGTCCGGCGAGGGCGCCGATGAGCACGCGGGCCTCGGCCAGGTCGAGGTGCTCGCGCGCCTCGGGCCCCTCGGCGAGGCCGCACTTCACCGCTGCGGCGCTCATGAGGTGCACGGCCGCGGTCGTGATGACCTCCACGGAGGGCACCTCGGCGATGTCGCGGAGCTCGCGCGCTCCCTCGGCCGCGGGGTCGAGCTCGGGGGTCTGGTCAGCCATGCCTGCTACCCTTCCACGCAGACCGACCGCTCCCGCGCGCCCGCCTCCCGGCGGCACGGGGGAGCGGGACGCCAAGCGGAGGCCGAGCTTCCCACCCGAGAGCGACCCCGCCGTCCTGGCGGAGGTGGCCGGGTCCGGTCCGCGGTCGGCCCGGGACGGGCCGGTCCGCGTGCGCCCCCGTGCGCCGCCCGAGAGGCGGCGCGGGGGTGGCCGGCCCCGGGTGGGCGCGCCGCCGTCGACGCGTCCGCGGCGCGGGGCCCACCCTCGCTGCGGCGGTGCCGCCCGCACGCGACTAGGGAGCAGCACATCAGCGAACCGCGCATCAACGACCGGATCCGCGTCCCCGAGGTCCGACTCGTCGGCCCCGGCGGGGAGCAGGTCGGGATCGTCCGCGTCGAGGACGCCCTCCGCCTGGCCCAGGAGGCCGACCTCGACCTGGTCGAGGTCGCCCCGCAGGCGCGACCCCCCGTCTGCAAGCTCATGGACTTCGGCAAGTTCAAGTACGAGGCCGACATGAAGGCGCGCGAGGCGCGCAAGAACCAGGCCAACACGGTGCTGAAGACCGTGCGCCTGCGCCTGAAGATCGACCCGCACGACTACGCGACGAAGAAGGGCCAGGCCGAGAAGTTCCTCTCCGCGGGGGACAAGGTCAAGGTCATGATCATGTTCCGCGGCCGCGAGCAGTCGCGGCCGGAGATGGGCTACCGCCTCCTGCAGCGGATGGCGGCCGACGTGGAGGAGCTCGGCTCGGTCGAGAGCGCCCCCACGCAGGACGGCCGCAACATGGTCATGGTCATCGGCCCGCACCGGAAGAAGGCCGAGGCGCGCGCCGAGCAGCGCCGTCGCCGCGACACCCCCGCCGCCGAGGCGGCGCCGG
>NZ_JBBHZG010000006.1:0-17134 GCF_037482305.1 Pseudokineococcus sp. 5B2Z-1 | reverse complement strand
CGGGCCCGCCCAGCACCACCCGCACCACCGCCCCCGGGGCTCACCCCGGGGGCCCGCGCACGAGCATGAGGAGACCCGGCGCCATGCCGAAGAACAAGACCCACAGCGGCGCCAAGAAGCGCCTGCGCCTGACCGGCACGGGCAAGGTCATGCGCGAGCGCGCCGGCCGCCGCCACCTCTTCGAGGGCAAGTCCTCCCGCGTGACCCGCCGCCTCGCCGGCGACGCCCAGGTCTCCGGCGCCGACGCCAAGACGGCGCGCCGGCTCCTCGGGCGCTGAGCCCCCGCCGGGGCGGGCGTCCGACGCCCCGGCTCCCCGGCGGTCGCGCGAGCGACCCCACCGCCTCGACCCCGCTCGCGGGGCGGGCACCCCACCGAGCACACGCCCGCGGCGGCCTTCCGGCCGCCCGGGCCCCACGGCCCCCGGGCCGAGACGACGAGGAGCACCCCAGTGGCACGCGTCAAGCGGGCGGTCAACGCCCAGAAGAAGCGCCGGGAGACCCTCGAGCGCGCCAGCGGCTACCGCGGCCAGCGCTCGCGGCTGTACCGCAAGGCGAAGGAGCAGGTCACCCACTCCCTCGTCTACGCCTACCGCGACCGCAAGGCGCGCAAGGGCGACTTCCGCCGCCTGTGGATCCAGCGCATCAACGCCGGCGCGCGCGCCAACGGCATGACCTACAATCGCTTCATCCAGGGCCTCAAGGCCGCGGGTGTCGAGGTCGACCGCCGCATGCTCGCCGAGCTGGCCGTCAACGACGAGGCGGCCTTCGCGGCGCTCGTCGAGCTCTCTCGCGCCAACGTGCCGGCTCAGGCCGGCGCGGCGGCCTGAGCCCAGCGACGCCGGGTCGGGCGGGCGGCATGAGCGCGTCCGCCCCCCAGCACGACCAGCACCAGCAGCACCCCCCGGGGCGTCCCGCCACGGCCGTGCTGGCCAACCCCCGCAGCGAGCGGGTGCGGTCGGTCAGCCGGCTGGCGGGGCGCCCCGCGCGCGTGCGGGCCGGGGCCTTCCTCGCCGAGGGCCCGCAGGCGGTGCGGGAGGCCGTGCCGGCCGGGGCGGTCCGCGACCTCTACGGCACGCCGGAGGCCCTCGAGCGGCACGGGGCGCTCGTCGAGGAGGCCGCGCGCCGCGGCGCGACCGTGCGGCCGTGCACCGACGAGGTCCTCGCGGCGATGGCCGACACGGTCGCGCCGCAGGGCCTGCTCGCCGTCTGCCGGCCGGTCGACGTCCCGCTCGCGGACGTGCTCGCCCGTCGGCCCCGGCTCGTCGCCGTCCTCGCCGAGGTCCGCGACCCGGGCAACGCCGGCACGGTGCTGCGGGCCGCCGACGCCGCGGGGGCGGACGCCGTCGTCCTCACCTCCGGCAGCGTCGACCTCTACAACCCCAAGTGCGTCCGCTCGACGGCGGGCTCCCTCTTCCACCTCGACGTCGTGACGGGCGTCGGGCTGGCCGAGGCGGTGGCGGGCCTGCGCTCGGCGGGCGCGGCCGTGCTGGCCGCCGACGGCGAGGGGGAGGACGACCTCGACGACCTCGCGGACGCGGCGGCCGACGGCGGGGGCCCCCTGGCGGGGCCGGTCGCCTGGGTCTTCGGCACCGAGGCCCACGGCCTGTCGCCGGCCGACCGCGAGCTCGCGGACGCCGTGGTCCGCGTGCCGCTCCACGGCCGCGCCGAGAGCCTCAACCTCGCCACGGCGGCGGCGGTCTGCCTCTACGCGGCCGCCCGGGCCCACCGGCCCCGGACGTCCTGCGCCGCGGGGGCCCGGGCGTGAGCGAGGAGATGCTCCTCGACCCGGGCGACCTGCCCGACGGGCTCGTCGTCGCCGACGCCGACGCGCGCGTCGTCGTCGTCACCCCGGAGGCCGAGCGCTGCCTGGGGCTGCGCGCCGCGGACCTGCTGGGGCGCGACGTGCGCGACGCGCTGGCCCTGCAGGACACCTCGGGGCGACGCTGGTGGGCCTGCACCGACCCGTGGTCGGGCCTCGCCACCCGCCGGGGGCACCGCGAGCGCCTGCTCGTCCTCCCGGGCGGGCGCGAGGTGCTCGTCACCGCCCGCTACGTGCGCCCGGGCCGCGGCGAGCCGGTGAGCCGGGTGGTCCTCGCGCTGCGGGGGACGGACGCCCGCCGCCGCGCCGAGGCCGACCACGCCGCGCTCATCGCCACCGTGGCGCACGAGCTGCGCTCGCCCCTGACGAGCGTCAAGGGCTTCACCTCGACGCTGCTGCGCCGCTGGGAGCGCTTCACCGACGAGCAGAAGCAGCTCATGCTGCGGACCGTCGAGCACGACGCCGACCGCGTCACCCGCCTCATCACCGAGCTCCTCGACATCTCGCGCATCGACGTGGGCCGCCTCGAGGTGCGCACGCTGCCCGTGGACCTCGGCGCCGTCCTGCGCGCCCACGCCGAGCGGGCGGTCGCCTCCGGGCTCGACCCGGACCGCGTGCGCGTCGACGCGCCGCCCGCCGAGGCGCTCCCCGAGGTGTGGGCGGACCGCGACCGCCTCGACCAGGTGCTCGCCAACCTCGTCGAGAACGCCGTCCGCCACGGCGACGGGCTCGTGCGCCTGTCCCTGGGGACGGGCGCGGTCGCCTCCGAGGCCCTCGACGCCGTGCCCTCGCGCGACGCCGAGGCCCTCGTCGTCTGCGTCGAGGACGCCGGCCCCGGCATCTCCGAGGCCCACATCCCCCTCGTCTTCACGAAGTTCTGGCGCGGCGAGAGCCGGGGGGGCACCGGCCTCGGCCTCTACGTCGTCCGCGGCCTCGTGGAGGCGCACGGCGGTCGCATCGTCGTGCGCCGTTCCGACCTCGGCGGCGCCCGCTTCGTCTTCACCCTCCCCGCCGGCGACCCCACCGCGGACCTGCACCCCGACGTCTGACCGCCACGGGGGTCGGCGGCGGCGGACGACGGGCGGCCCGGCCGCGGGCGGTCCCTAGACTCACCCCCCGTGTCTGCCCCGAACAAGGACTTCGACCCCGTCCAGGTGACGCCGCTGGACGCCGAGCAGGTCGAGGGCGCCGTGGCCGACGCGCTCGCGGCCGTCGCCGCGGCCGGCGACCTCGAGGAGCTCGCGGCGGCCTCCCGCGCCCACGGGGGCGACCGGAGCCCGCTGGCCCTGGCCAACCGCGAGATCGGGGCGCTCCCGCCGTCGGCGAAGGCCGACGCCGGCCGCCGGATGGGCCAGGCGCGGCGGCGGGTCGCCGACGCCGTCGCCGAGCGCCGCGCCGTCCTCGAGGCCGAGCGCGACGCCGCCGTCCTCGTCACCGAGGCGCTCGACCTCACGCAGCCGACGTCGCGGCGCCCCCGGGGGGCCCGGCACCCGCTGGGGCTGCTCGTCGAGCGCGTGGAGGACTTCTTCACCGGGCTCGGCTGGAGCGTGCTCGAGGGCCCCGAGGTCGAGGCGGAGTGGTTCAACTTCGACGCCCTCAACTTCGGCCCCGACCACCCCGCGCGGCAGATGCAGGACACCTTCTTCGTCGACCCGCCGGAGGACGGGCTGGTGCTGCGCACGCACACCTCGCCCGTGCAGGCGCGCGCCCTGCTCGACCACGGCGCGCCGCTCTACGTCGCCGTCCCCGGGCGCGTGTTCCGGACCGACGAGCTCGACGCCACCCACACGCCCGTCTTCACGCAGGTCGAGGGGCTCGCCGTCGACGAGCACCTGACCATGGCCCACCTGCGGGGCGTCCTCGACGCCCTGGCCGTGGCGATGCTCGGGGAGGGCACGGTGACGCGCCTGCGCCCGGCCTTCTTCCCCTTCACCGAGCCGAGCGCCGAGCTCGACGTCCGCTGCCCCGTGTGCACGGGCACCGGCGTCGTCGCCCCCGACGGCGGGCCGGCCGGCCGCGCGCAGGGGGCGGCGACCGCCGCCGAGGAGGCGGCCTCGACCCGCGCGGACGACCCCGCGGGCGAGGGCGCCCCCTGCCGCACCTGCGGGGGCACGGGATGGATCGAGTGGGGCGGCTGCGGGATGGTCAACCCCCACGTCCTGCGGGCCGCCGGCGTGGACCCCGAGCGGTTCTCCGGCTTCGCGTTCGGGATGGGGGTCGAGCGGACGCTGATGTTCCGCAACGGCGTGCAGGACATGCGCGACATGGTCGAGGGCGACGCCCGGTTCAGCCGGCGCTTCGGGGTGGAGGTCTGATGCGCGTCGGGGTGAGCTGGCTCGCGGAGGTCACGGACGTCGCGGACGGCGCGACCGCGGAGGACGTCGCCGCGGTGCTCGTGCGCGTCGGCCTCGAGGAGGAGGGCCTGCACGGCGGCGACGTCAGCGGCCCCGTCGTCGTCGGGCGCGTCCTGTCGGCCGAGCCCGAGCCGCAGAAGAACGGCAAGACGATCCACTGGTGCTCGGTCGACGTCGGCGAGGAGGAGCCGCGCGGCATCGTCTGCGGGGCGCAGAACTTCGGCGCCGGCGACCTCGTCGTCGTCAGCCTGCCCGGCGCCGTGCTGCCCGGCGGCTTCGCCATCGCCGCGCGGAAGACCTACGGGCACGTCTCCGACGGGATGATCTGCTCCACCGCCGAGCTGGGGCTGGGGGAGGACTCCGACGGGATCGTCGTGCTCGGGGAGCTGCTGGGAGCCGCGGCGGACGGCGCCGCGCCGGGCGACGACGCCACGGCCCTCCTCGGGCTGGACGACCGGGTCGTCGAGGTCAACGTCACCCCCGACCGCGGCTACTGCCTCAGCGTCCGCGGGCTCGGGCGCGAGCACGCCCACGGGCGGGGCCTCGACGTCGCGACGGCCTTCCGCGACCCGCTGGCCGGCGTCCGGGTGCCGAGCGGGCCGGGCGAGCGCGACGTCGTCCTCGCCGACGAGGGGCCCCTCGGCGGGCGGCCGGGGGCGAGCCGGTTCACCGCGCGCACGGTCCGCGGCGTCGACCCGAGCCGTCCGTCGCCGTGGTGGCTGCGCCGCCGGCTCGTCCAGGCGGGGATGCGCCCCGTGTCCCTCGCCGTCGACGTGACGAACTACGTCATGCTCCTCGTCGGCCAGCCGCTGCACGCCTACGACGCCGCGCGCCTCGACGGGGCCCTCGTCGTCCGCCGCGCCCGTGCGGGGGAGCGCCTGACGACGCTCGACGGCGTCGAGCGGGCCCTGCACCCCGAGGACCTCGTCATCGCCGACGGCGCGGAGGGGGCCCGCGCCGTCGGGCTGGCCGGCGTCATGGGCGGGGCGAGCACCGAGGTCACCGCGGCGACCCGCGACGTCGTCCTCGAGGCGGCGTGCTTCGACCCCGTCTCCGTCGCCCGCACGGCCCGGCGGCACCGCCTCCCCAGCGAGGCGAGCCGTCGCTTCGAGCGCGGCGTCGACGACGCGATGGCCGCGGCCGCCTCCCAGCTGGCCGTCGACCTGCTCGTCGAGCACGGCGGCGGCACCGCCGAGGACGGCCTCACCGACGTCGGCGGGCCGGTCGAGCGACCGGTCGTCGCCCTCCCCGTCGGCGAGCCCGCCCGGCTGGTGGGCGTCGACTACGCCCCCGAGCGCGTGCGCGCGCTGCTCGAGCAGGTCGGGTGCGCGGTCTCCGGCGGCCCCGGCGCGCCGGACGCGCTCGCGGGCTCCGGGGCGGTCGGCGCCTGGACGGTCGAGCCGCCGTCGTGGCGGCCGGACCTGCGGCAGGCCGCCGACCTCGTGGAGGAGGTCGCGCGCCTCGACGGCTACGACCGCATCCCCTCCGTGCTGCCCCGGGCCGTGCCGGGCACGGCCGGCGGGGTCCTCGCCGGCGGTGGCCTGACGGCGCGCCGCCGCGCGGTGCGCTCCGTGGCCCGCGCGCTCGCCGAGGCGGGGCTCGTCGAGGTGGCCAGCTACCCGTTCGTCGCGCCCGAGCGGGCCGACGCCCTGGGGCTGGCCGAGGAGGACGAGCGCCGCCGCGCCCTGCGCGTGGCCAACCCGCTGCGCGAGGAGGAGCCGCTCCTGCGCACGAGCCTGCTCGCGACGCTCGTCGACGTGCTGCGCCGCAACGTCGGCCGCGGCGCCGACGACGTGGCGCTCTTCGAGCTGGGCTCCGTGGCGCTGCCCGCGGCGGACCGCGCGCCGTCGCCCCGGCCGGGTGTCGACCGGCGGCCGACCGCCGAGGAGGAGGCGGCCGTCCGGGCGTCGGTGCCGCACCAGCCCCTCCACGTCGCGGCGCTCCTCGTCGGCGCGCGCACCCCGCGCGACTGGGAGGGTCGGGGCCGCAGCGCCGACGCCCGTGACGCCGTCGAGCTCGCCCTCCTCGTCGGCGAGGTCCTCGGCGTCCCGCTGACGGCCGCGGCCGAGGCCGACCGGCCGCCGTTCCACCCCGGTCGCTGCGCGGCGCTGCGGGTGGCCGGGGGGCCGGCCGCCGGCGCCGTCGTCGGCTACGCCGGCGAGCTGGCCCCGCGGGCCGTCGCGGCGCTCGAGGTGCCGGCCCGCACGGTCGCGCTCGAGCTCGACCTCGACGTGCTCCTGGGCGCGCTGCCCGGCCCGCCGCGACCGGGCGCCCTCGCGACCTACCCCGTGGTCAAGCAGGACGTCGCCCTCGTCGTCGACGCGTCCGTGCCCGCCGCCGACGTCGAGGCCGCCCTGCGGCGCGGCGCCGGGCCCCTGCTCGAGGAGTGCCGGCTCGTGGACGTCTACGCCGGCGAGCAGGTGGGCGAGGGCCGCCGCTCCCTGGCCTTCGCGCTGCGCTTCCGGGCCGCCGACCGCACGCTCACCGGCGCCGAGGTCGCGCAGGCGCGCGAGGCCGCGGTGGCCGCGGCGGGGGAGGCGACGGGCGCCGTCCTGCGCGGCACCTGAGGGCGGCGGCCGGCACCGGCGGCCGGCACCGGCGGCTCGCGCCGTCGGCTGGGCGTCCGCCGGTCCGCCGGCCGGACGGGCGTGGCGCCGTTCGCATGAGCATCCATGGATGTGTATGGTCATGCGCATGGTGAGGGTGGCGGTCGCGGGGGCCAGCGGCTACGCGGGGGCGGAGGTCCTGCGCCTCCTGCTCGGCCACCCGGACGTCGAGGTCGGGGCGCTCACCGCGGCCTCGAGCGCCGAGACCCCGCTGGGCCAGCACGCCCCGCACCTGCTGCCGCTGGCCGACCGGGTCCTCGAGCCGACGAGCGCCGAGGTGCTCGCCGGGCACGACGTCGTCGTCCTGGCGCTGCCGCACGGCAGCTCCGGCCCGCTCGCCGCCGAGCTCGGCGACGAGGTGCTCGTCGTCGACGCCGCCGCCGACCACCGGCTCGCTGACGCCGCCGCGTGGGAGGCCTTCTACGGCAGCCCCCACGCCGGCACGTGGCCGTACGCCCTCCCGGAGCTGCCGCTGGCGGGCGGCGGTCGCCAGCGCGCGGCCCTCGTCGGCGCCCGGCGCCTCGCCGTCCCCGGCTGCTACCCCACGGCCTGCACCCTCGCCCTCGCCCCGGGCATGGCCGCCGGCCTGTGCGAGGCCGACGACGTCGTCGTGGTGGCCGCGTCCGGCACCTCGGGCGCCGGTCGCGCCGCGAAGGTCGCGATGCTCGGCGCCGAGGTCATGGGCTCGATGTCGCCCTACGGCGTCGGCGGCGTCCACCGGCACACGCCCGAGGTGGAGCAGGGCCTGTCCGCCGCCGCCGGCGCGCCGGTGCGGCTGTCCTTCACCCCGACGCTCGCGCCGATGCCGCGCGGCATCCTCGCCACGGCGACGGCCCGCGCGCGTCCGGGGACGACGGCCGCGCAGGTCCGGGCCGCCTGGCAGGACGCCTACGCGGACGAGGCCTTCGTCCACGTGCTGCCCGAGGGCCGCTGGCCGCGGACCAAGGACGTGGCCGGCTCCAACGCCGTCCACCTCCAGGTGGCGCTCGACGAGCGCGTCGGCCGGGTCGTCGCCGTCGCCGCCGTCGACAACCTCGTCAAGGGCACCGCCGGCGCTGCGGTGCAGGGCCTCAACCTCGCGCTCGGCCTCCCCGAGGGCGCGGGGCTCAGCGCCGTCGGGCTGGCGCCGTGAGCGTCCGCCGCCCCGCCGTCCCCGCCCCCCGTCGCCCGTCCGCCGGCACCACCGCCAGGAGGCCCTCGTGAGCACCACCGCCCCCGCGGGCTTCCGCGCCGCCGGCGTGACGGCCGGCCTCAAGCCCAGCGGCCGCCCCGACGTCGCGCTCGTCGTCAACGACGGGCCCCTCGACGTGCTGGCCGCCGTCTTCACCTCGAACCGCTGCAAGGCGAACCCGGTGCTGTGGTCGGAGGTCGTCGCCCGCACGGGGCGCGGCCGCGCCGTCGTCCTCAACTCCGGCGGGGCCAACTGCTACACGGGCCCCCAGGGCTTCGCGGCGACCCACCGCACCGCCGAGCGCACGGCCGAGCTCCTCGGCTGCGGCGCGGGCGAGGTGCTCGTCTGCTCGACCGGCCTCATCGGCGAGCAGCTCGACGCCGAGCGGCTCCTCGCGGGCGTGGACGCCGTCGCCGGCGCGCTGTCGGCCGAGGGCGGGGACGACGCCGCCGTGGCGGTCATGACGACCGACACGGTGCCGAAGACGGCCGTCGTCGAGCGCGACGGCTGGGCGTGCGGGGGGATGGCCAAGGGCGCGGGCATGCTCGCGCCGGCGCTCGCGACGATGCTCGTCGTCCTGACGACGGACGCCGTCGTCGAGCCGGCCGACGCCGACGCCGCCCTGCGCGCCGCCACGGCCGCGACCTTCGACCGGCTCGACTCCGACGGCTGCCAGTCGACCAACGACACCGTCGCCCTGCTGGCGAGCGGGGCCTCCGGCGTGCGCGTCAGCGCGGAGGAGCTGGCGGCGGCGCTGCGGCCGCTGTGCGCCGACCTGGCCTCCCAGCTGCTGTCGGACGCCGAGGGCAGCGAGCACGACGTCGCCATCACCGTCCGCGGCGCCGCCTCCGAGGCCGACGCCCTGGAGGTGGCCCGCTCCGTGGCGCGCAGCAACCTCTTCAAGGCCGCCGTCTTCGGGCGGGACCCGAACTGGGGCCGCGTCATGGCGGCCGTCGGCACGACCTCCGCCGCCTTCGACCCGGCGGTGCTCGACGTCTCCTTCAACGGCGTCGCCGTCTGCCGCGACGGCGCGGTCGGCGAGCCCCGCTCCCTCGTCGACCTCTCGGCGCGCGACGTCGCGGTGGTCGTCGACCTCAAGGCCGGCCCCGAGGAGGCCACGGTGTGGACCAACGACCTCACGCACGCCTACGTGCACGAGAACTCGGCGTACTCGACGTGAGCGCGCCCACCGCCGACGGGGCCGGGGCCCCGACCTCCGCCCAGCCCGCCGACCCGACCTCCGCCACGGGACCCGGCACCGCCTCCGGCCTCGACGCCGGGGCCAAGGCCGCCGTGCTCGTCGAGGCGCTGCCGTGGCTGCAGCGCTTCGCCGGCGAGGTCGTCGTCGTCAAGTACGGCGGCAACGCCATGGTCGACGACCGCCTGCGCCGCGCCTTCGCCGCGGACATGGTGTTCCTGCGCTCCGTCGGCGTGCGTCCCGTCGTCGTCCACGGCGGCGGGCCGCAGATCTCGAGCATGCTCGGCCGCCTGGGCATCGAGAGCGAGTTCCGCGGCGGGCTGCGGGTGACCACGCCCGAGGCGATGGACGTCGTCCGGATGGTGCTCGTCGGCCAGGTCGGGCGCGAGCTCGTCGGCCTCCTCAACGCGCACGGCCCCCTCGCCGTCGGCCTGTCCGGCGAGGACGCGGGCCTCCTGCGCGCCGTCCGCCGCGAGGCGCTCGTCGACGGGGAGCCCGTGGACGTGGGCCTCGTGGGGGACGTCGTCGACGTCGACCCCACGGCCGTCCTCGACCTCCTCGAGGCGGGCCGCATCCCCGTCGTCGCCACGGTCGCGCCCGAGGCCGACGGCGACGCCGTGGAGGCCGGGGCCGTCCTCAACGTCAACGCCGACACGGCCGCGGCGGCCATCGCCGCGGCGCTCGGCGCCGCCAAGCTCGTCGTCCTCACCGACGTCGAGGGCCTCTACGCCGACTGGCCCGACCGCTCCTCGCTCGTCCGCTCGATCACGGCCGACGACCTCGAGGCGCTCCTGCCGGGGCTGGACGCCGGGATGATCCCCAAGATGGAGGCGTGCCTGCGCGCCGTGCGGGCCGGAGTGCCGCAGGCCACCGTGCTCGACGGCCGGGTCGAGCACGCCGTGCTCCTCGAGGTCTTCACGCCCGAGGGCGTCGGCACCCAGGTGGTGCTGCCGTGAGCGCCGGAGCGGTCGCGGAGGTCCCGGGCGTCGGCGACGCCGTCGGCGGCGCCGTGGCCGAGCGCTACGCGCGCGCCCTCATGGGCACCTACGGCGCGCCGCAGCGGGTGCTCGTCCGCGGCGAGGGCGCCTGGGTGTGGGACGTCGACGGCCGGCGCTACCTCGACCTGCTCGCCGGCATCGCGGTCAACGCCCTCGGCCACGCCCACCCCGTCCTCACCGCCGCGGTGACGGCGCAGATGGCGACCCTCGGCCACGTCTCGAACTTCTTCGCGACGGGCCCGCAGGTCGCCCTGGCCGAGCGGCTCCTCGAGCTCCTGGGGGCGCCCGAGGGCAGCCGGGTCTTCCTCTGCAGCAGCGGCACCGAGGCCAACGAGGGCGCGTTCAAGATGACGCGGCGCACCGGCCGCCCCGAGGTGCTCGCCCTCGAGGGCGCCTTCCACGGACGGTCCATGGGCGCGCTCGCCCTCACCGCGAAGCAGGCGATCCGCGAGCCCTTCGAGCCCCTGCCCGGGGGCGTGCGGCACCTGCCGTTCGGCGACCTCGACGCGCTCGCGGCGGCCCTCGACGGCGACGCCGGCCGTCGGGTCGGCGCCCTGGTCGTCGAGCCCGTGCAGGGCGAGGCCGGCGTGCGCCCCCTGCCCCCCGGCTACCTCGCCGCGGCGCGGGAGCTCACCGCCGCCGCCGGCGCGCTGCTCGTCGTCGACGAGGTGCAGACCGGCGTGGGGCGCACCGGGCGGTGGTTCGCCTCCGCGGGCCCCGACGGCCGCGTCGACGCCGACGTCGTCACCCTCGCCAAGGGCCTCGGCGGCGGCCTGCCCGTCGGCGCCGTCGTCGGCCTGGGCGAGGGGCCCGGCGCGCTGCTCGGGGCCGGCCAGCACGGCACGACCTTCGGGGGCAACCCCGTCTGCGCCGCCGCGGCCCTGGCCGTCCTCCACGTGCTCGAGCGCGACGGGCTGGTCGAGCGCGCGCGCGACCTCGGCGCCCGCTGGAAGGCCGACCTCGCCGGCGTCGACGACCCCACCGGGCTGCTCGCGGGGGTGCGCGGCGAGGGCCTCCTCCTGGCCCTGGAGCTCTCGCGCCCGGCCGCGCCGGCCGTCGCGCGGGCCGCCCTCGAGGCGGGCTTCGTCGTCAACGCCGTCGCCCCGTCGGCCGTGCGCCTCGCCCCGCCGCTCGTCCTCACCGACGAGCAGGCCGGCTCGTTCGTCGCCGCCCTGCCGGCGGTCCTCGCGGCCGCGGCGCAGGAGGAGGCGTGAGCGCCGGGGCTGGAGCGGGGCCGGCGGCCGGGACGGGACGTCCCTCGACCCGTGCGGCCCGCCACGCCCGCGTCGTCGCCCTCCTGCGCTCGGGGCCGGTGCGCTCGCAGACCGAGCTCGCCGAGCTGCTGGCGACCGAGGGGGTCGAGGTCACCCAGGCGACGCTGTCGCGCGACCTCGTCGAGCTCGGCGCCACCAAGGTCCGCGACCCCGAGCACGGGCTCGTCTACGCCGTCCCGGGCGAGGGCGGCGATCGCACGCCGGTCGCCGCGCGGGCGGCCGGGACGTCGCTGGCCCGGCTGTCCCGCCTGGCCGAGGAGCTCCTCGTCACGGCGGAGGCCTCCGGGTCCCTCGTCGTCCTGCGCACGCCGCCCGGCGCGGCGCAGTACCTGGCCTCCGCCATCGACACCTCGGTCCTGCCCGAGGTGCTCGGCACCATCGCGGGCGACGACACCGTCCTCGTCATCGGGCGCGGCCCGGACGGCGACGCCACGGCGCGCCGCCTGCTGGACCTGGCCGCCGGGCGCACGGGAGCCTGAGCCCGGCCCCCACCACCGCACGACCACCGCACGCACGACCCCGCACGCACCACCCCCGAGAGCACCTGAGGAGCACCCTGTGACCGACCGCGTCGTCCTCGCCTACTCCGGAGGCCTCGACACCTCCGTGGCCATCGGCTGGATCGCCGAGCGCACGGGGGCCGAGGTCGTCGCCGTCGCCGTCGACGTCGGCCAGGGGGGCGAGGACCTCCAGACCATCCGCGAGCGCGCCCTGGCGTGCGGCGCCGTGGAGGCCGAGGTCGCCGACGCCCGCGACGAGTTCGCCGACGAGTACTGCCTGCCCGCGCTGCAGGCGGGCGCCCTCTACATGGACCGCTACCCGCTCGTGTCGGCGATCTCGCGGCCCGTCATCGTCAAGCACCTCGTCGCGGCGGCCCAGCAGCACGGCGCGTCCGTCGTCGCCCACGGCTGCACCGGCAAGGGCAACGACCAGGTCCGCTTCGAGGTCGGCATCCAGAGCCTCGCGCCCGAGCTGTCGTGCATCGCGCCCGTCCGCGACCTCGCGCTGACGCGCGACAAGGCCATCGAGTTCGCCCAGGCCCACGAGCTGCCCATCGAGACGACGAAGAGCAACCCCTTCTCGATCGACCAGAACGTCTGGGGCCGCGCCGTCGAGACGGGCTTCCTCGAGGACATCTGGAACGCGCCGACCAAGGACGTCTACAGCTACACGCAGGAGCCGGGGCAGTCCCCGGGCCCGGACGAGGTCGTCGTGGCCTTCGAGCGCGGGGTGCCGGTGGCCCTCGACGGCCGCCCGGTCACGGTGCTGCAGGCGATCGAGGAGCTCAACCGCCGCGCCGGCGAGCAGGGCGTCGGCCGGATCGACATGGTCGAGGACCGCCTCGTGGGCATCAAGAGCCGCGAGGTCTACGAGGCGCCGGGGGCGATCGCGCTGCTGACGGCGCACGAGGAGCTCGAGAACGTCACCCTCGAGCGCGACCTCGCCCGCTTCAAGCGCGGGGTGTCCCAGCGCTGGTCCGAGCTGGTCTACGACGGCCTGTGGTTCTCCCCGCTGAAGCGCGCCCTCGACGTCTTCGTCGCGGAGAGCCAGGAGCACGTCACCGGCGAGGTGCGGATGGTGCTCCACGCCGGGCGCGCCGTCGTCACGGGGCGCCGCAGCGAGACGAGCCTCTACGACTTCTCCCTCGCGACGTACGACTCGGGCGACTCCTTCGACCAGTCGCTCGCCAAGGGCTTCGTCGACATCTGGGGCCTGCCGAGCAAGATCGCCTCGGGCCGGGACCAGCGCACCCGTGGCTGAGGCCGCAGGGGGCGCGGGGGCGACGGGCGAGGGGCGGCTCTGGGGCGGCCGCTTCGCCGGCACGAGCGCGCAGGCGCTCACCGAGCTGTCGCGCTCGACGCACTTCGACTGGCGCCTCGCCCGCCACGACCTCGCGGGGTCCCGGGCGCACGCCCGGGTGCTGCACCGGGCGGGGCTGCTCGACGACGGCCAGCTCGACGGCATGCTCGCCGCCCTCGATGCCCTGGAGGCCGACGTCGTCTCCGGCGCCTTCGGCCCGTCGCCGGCGGACGAGGACGTGCACGGGGCGCTGGAGCGCGGCCTCCTCGAGCGCGCGGGCGACGACCTGGGCGGTCGCCTGCGCGCGGGCCGGTCCCGCAACGACCAGATCGCCACGATGGTGCGCTCGTACCTGCGCGAGGAGCTGCGCGTGGTCGGCGGGCTGCTCCTCGACCTCGTGGACGCCCTGGCCGAGCAGGCGGCCGCGCACCCGACGGCCCCGATGCCCGGGCGCACGCACCTGCAGCACGCCCAGCCGGTGCTCCTCGCGCACCACCTGCTGGCGCACGCGTGGCCGCTGCTGCGCGACGTCGAGCGGCTGCACGACTGGGACGCGCGGGCGGCGCGCTCGCCCTACGGCTCGGGCGCGCTCGCGGGCTCCTCGCTGGGGCTCGACCCGGCGGCCGTGGCCGCCGAGCTCGGCTTCGACGGGCCGGTGGAGAACTCCATCGACGGCACGGCGGCGCGCGACGTCGTCGCCGAGGCCTGCTTCGTGCTGGCGATGGCGGGCGTGGACCTCTCGCGGCTGTCGGAGGAGGTCGTCCTGTGGGCGACGAAGGAGTTCTCCTTCGTCGTGCTCGACGACGCCTTCTCGACGGGGTCGAGCATCATGCCGCAGAAGAAGAACCCCGACGTGGCCGAGCTCGCCCGCGGCAAGGCGGGGCGCCTCGTCGGCGACCTCACGGGCCTCCTGACGACGCTCAAGGGGCTCCCGCTCGCCTACAACCGCGACCTCCAGGAGGACAAGGAGCCGGTCTTCGACGCCGTCGACACGCTGCAGGTGCTCCTGCCCGCGGTCACCGGCATGGTCGCGACGCTGCGCTTCCGCACCGATCGGATGGCCGAGCTCGCCCCCCAGGGCTTCTCCCTGGCGACCGACGTGGCCGACTGGCTCGTCCGCCGCGGCACGCCCTTCCGGGAGGCGCACGAGGTGGCGGGCGCCTGCGTGCGGCGCTGCGAGGAGCGCGGCGTCGAGCTCGTCGACCTCACCGACGGCGACCTCGCGGAGATCTCGCCGCACCTGGACCCCTCGGTCCGCGACGTGCTCACGGTCGAGGGCTCCCTCGCCTCCCGCGACGCCGTGGGCGGCACGGCGCCCGTGCGGGTCGCCGAGCAGCTCGGCGCCGCGCGCTCGCGCAGCGCCGCGCTGCGGGCGTGGGCGCAGCGGGCCCCCGGGGCGTCCTCGCCGGCGTGACGGAGCACCCCGGGCCCCTCGCCGGCGGCCTCCCCGGGGGGCTGCCGGCCCCGCTGACCCGGGCGGCGCTGGCCCGGCCCGTGCTCGACGTGGCCGCCGACCTCCTCGGCTGCCACGTCGTCCACGCGACGCCGGACGGCGCGGTCGTCGTCCGGCTCACGGAGGTGGAGGCCTACGCGGGGCCGGGGGACCCGGGGTCCCACGCCGCCCGGGGGCGCACGCCGCGGACCGCGGTGATGTTCGGGCCGCCCGGGCACCTCTACGTGTACCGCTCGTACGGCCTGCACTGGTGCGCCAACGTCGTCTGCGGTCCGGACGGGACGGCGTCCGCCGTGCTGCTGCGCGGCGGCGAGGTCGTCGAGGGGCTCGCGCTGGCCCGAGCCCGGCGCCCCACGGCCCGCCAGGACCGCGACCTGGCCCGCGGCCCCGCCCGTCTGACCGTCGCCCTCGGCCTCGACGGCGCCTCCGACGGCCACGACCTGCTCTCGGGGGCCTCCCCGTGGCTCCTCGGGCGCCGTCGCGGCGACGAGGTCGACCCCGGGCGCGTCCGCCGCGGTCCCCGGACCGGTGTCTCGGGGGAGGGCGGCGACGGGGCCCGCTTCCCCTGGCGGCTGCACCTCGAGGGCGAGCCGTCGGTGTCGCCCTACCGGCGGGCCGCGCCGCGCCGGTCAGGGCGGCGTGGTGGCACGGGGGGCGACGGCACAGGCTCTGGCAGGCTGGAGCGGCCGCCCGCCCCGGACGGCCCGCCGGGACGGCGGCTGCGGTGAGAGGTGTGGCGTGAGCGACGTGCTCGAGGACCTGCGCTGGCGCGGGCTGGTGGCCCAGTCCACGGACGAGGAGGCCCTGAGGGCCGCGCTGGCCCGCCCGTGCACCTTCTACGTCGGCTTCGACCCCACGGCGCCCAGCCTGCACATCGGCAACCTCGTGCAGATCCTCGTCGCCCGGCGCCTGCAGCGGGCCGGGCACCACCCGCTCCTGCTCGTCGGCGGGGCCACGGGCCTCATCGGCGACCCGAAGCCCACGGCCGAGCGGCAGCTCAACGACGCCGACGTCGTCGCCGGGTGGGTCGACAGGGTCCGGCGGCAGATCGAGCCCTTCGTCGAGCTGGACGGGCCGAACCCGGCGCGGATGGTCGACAACATGGAGTGGACCTCGCGCCTGTCGGCCGTCGACCTGCTGCGCGACGTCGGTCGCCACTTCCGCGTGGGCCGGATGCTCGCCAAGGACGCCGTGGCGGCCCGCATGGCGAGCGACGGGGGCATCAGCTTCACCGAGTTCAGCTACCAGGTCCTGCAGGGCATGGACTACCTCGAGCTGTGGCGCCGCCACGGCTGCACGCTGCAGTTCGGGGGGAGCGACCAGTGGGGCAACATCACCGCGGGCGTCGACCTCGTGCACCGGGCGGAGCAGGCCCAGGTGCACGCCTTCACCGTGCCGCTCGTGACCAAGGCCGACGGCACGAAGTTCGGCAAGACCGAGAGCGGGACGGTCTGGCTCGACCCCGCCCTGACGACGCCCTACGCCTTCCACCAGTTCTGGCTGCGCGCCGAGGACGCCGCGGTGGACGGGTACCTGAGGGTCTTCACCGACCGGAGCCGGGAGGAGCTCGAGGCGCTCGCCAGGGCGACGGCGGAGCGCCCCGGGGCGCGTGAGGCCCAGCGCGCGCTGGCCCACGACGTGACGGCGCTCGTGCACGGGGAGGCCGCCGTCGCGTCCGCCGAGGCCGCCGCCGCCGCCCTCTTCGGGCGGGGGGACCTCGAGGCCCTCGACGAGCCGGTGCTGACGGCGGCGCTGGCCGAGCTCCCGCAGACGGCGGTGGGGGAGGGGGCCCGGACCGTCGTCGAGCTGCTGGCGGCGAGCGGCCTCAGCCCGAGCCGCTCGGCGGCCCGTCGTGCGGTGGCCGACGGCGGGGCGTACGTCAACAACGTCGCGGTCCGCGACGGAGACGCCGAGCTCGGTCCGGCTCAGCTCCTCCACGGGCGATGGGCGGTCCTGCGCCGGGGGAAGCGCACCCTGGCCGCCGTCGACGCCCGCCCGCGCTGACCGCTCCGGGCCCCCGCCGGCACTGTCGTGCCACGGCTCGCGAAGCCGGTCGGGGGACGGACTTGCGCGCGCCCGCAGGCGTGTCCTAACGTTCTTCCTCGCCGCCCGGGAGGGAGGAACGGACACCAGCTCGGTGGCCGGTCCCCGCTGGGTCAGGCTCCTTCGCTCGGCCGACTGGCTGGCACTTCTTGGGGAGTGACGGTCTGTCGGGTGTGCGTGGGGCTCGGATCGGGTTGGTCGGATGGCCTGCGGATCTGGGTTAGTGTTTCGGAGCCGCGCCGGGAACGGTGCGGAGCGCCTCACACGGGGGCCGCCTTCACAGGGTTGGTCCGGTGTGCGGGTCTGCTTCTTGAGAACTCAACAGCGTACCGAAGTCGAATGCCATTTTTGTGGGCTGGGCTGGTGGTGCTGGGTCTGCCGTCGGTGGGCTCGGTGTCGCGTGGTTCTGGTCAAGTGT
>NZ_JBBHZG010000005.1:219666-246752 GCF_037482305.1 Pseudokineococcus sp. 5B2Z-1 | reverse complement strand
GGGTGCGGGCGTGGGCGCGGGAGCGCTCGGCCTCCTCGGCGCGGATCTCCTCGACGAGGGCCCGGGCGCGGCGGCGGGCCAGGGGCAGGTCGCCGGTCGGCACGCCCACCGCGACCACCCACTCACCGTCACTCGAACACGTGTTCGAAGTCTACGGAAGAGTGGATGACGAGGCGAGTGCTCGACCACCGCTCGTCCGGGTGGTCCTCGCCACCCTCCCGGGGCGGGTGGTCGTCCCCCGCGTCGCGACGGCCCCGGACGGGCGCCGCAGCGCCGACACGGCGCTCCAGCGGGCGTCGCGAGGGGAAGGTGCGGCAGCGAGCTCCCCGGAGCTGAGGCGCTCATCGGGCGGGCGACGCGCTGCTGGGCCGGCGGTAGGGCGTCGGCCGGTGACGCGGAGACCGTCGTCGGCCGGTGGGCGAGGACGTCGGCGTCGTCGGGCCGCGACCGCCTCGGGCAGGATGGCCGCCCGTGGCCGAGCTCGTCTTCTTCTCCGGGACCATGGACTGCGGCAAGTCGACGCTGGCGCTGCAGATGGACCACAACCACGCCGCCCGCGGTCGCGGTGGCCTCGTGTTCACCCGCGACGACCGCGCGGGAGAGGCCGTGGTCTCGAGCCGCCTGGGACTGCGCCGCCGCGCCGTCGAGGTCGCCGACGGCACGGACCTGTGGGCCGAGGTGGGCCGTCGCCGGACGGCGGGGGAGCGCGTCGACTACCTCGTGTGCGACGAGGCCCAGTTCTACTCAGCTGCGCAGGTCGAGCAGCTGGCGCGCGTCGTCGACGAGCTCGACGTCGACGTCTTCGCCTTCGGCATCACGACCGACTTCCGCACGCGCCTGTTCCCCGGATCGCAGCGGCTGCTCGAGCTGGCCGACCGCGTGCAGGTGCTGCAAGTCGAGGCGCTGTGCTGGTGCGGCGCCCGCGCCACCCACAACGCCCGCACCGTCGGGGGCGCGATGGTCGTGGAGGGCGAGCAGGTCGTCGTCGGGGACGTCGGGACGGACGCGCAGGGCGACGTCGGCTACGAGGTGCTGTGCCGGCGCCACCACCGGCAGGGCCGCACGGCCGCGGCCGCCCGCGCCGCCGCCCTCTCGCCGGACGTGCTGCCCTTCGGCTGAGCCAGCCGGCCGGCCCCGGTCGCCCGTCAGTCCTTGCGCTGCCCGAAGACGATGTCGTCCCAGCTCGGCACGCTCGGGCGCGCGCCGCGCTTCGACGGGCGCGGCCTCGGCCGCTCGGCCTGGTCCGCGGGTGCGTCGCCCTCCTCGTCGGCGCCCGCGGCGGGGGGGCGCGGCGGTTCGGGGAGCAGCTCCTCCTGGCCGGGCACGCCCTCGTCCTCGGTGGGCCGGGCAGCGCCGCGCCGCCGCCGGCGGCGGGGGGCCGGGGACTCGTCCTCGTCGGCGTCCGACGGCGCGGCGTCCGCGGGAGCTGCCGCGGGGTCCGCGGTCGCCGCTTCCGGCAGCGGCTCGAGCGCCAGGACGCCGTCGTCGACCGCCTCCTCGGGGCGCGAGGCCGGCGGGTGGGCCGCCGGCGGCTCGCCCGCCGCGTCCCACGGGTCCTCGCCGGCGCGGGCGTCGTCGCCCTCGGCCCCGCCCTCGGCCTCCTCGTCGCCCCGGGGTCCGGTGAGCGCCTCGAGCTCGGCCCAGGTCAGGGCCTCCAGCTCGTCGTCGTCGGGGTCGGCGAGCGGCTGGCGGCGACCGCGGCGACCGCGCAGGTGCTCGAGCAGGTCGAGCGTGCGGCCCGCCCGCTCGCGCCGGTCCGCCTCGGCGCGCGCGGCGGCGTCCTCGCCGTCCGCCTCGTCGCCGGCCTGGGCGCCGCTCGTCGCGTCGCCCGCGTCGCCCGCGTCGCCCGCGTCGCCCGTCCGCTCGTCACGCCCGGTGCCGGCGGGCGAGGGGCGCCCTCGCCGGCTGGCGAGGTCGACGGGCGCGTCGTCGCGGGCGGCGGGGCGGGCGGCGCCGCCCTCGTCGACGTCGTAGACCTGCTCGCGCACGGCGGCGAGACGGGGGGCCGGGGCCGGGGGCGCCTCGTCGACGTCGACCGAGGACAGCCAGCGGGCCTCGTCGTCGAGGGCCTCGAGGTGGGCGCGCTGGAGGTCGAGCGACCAGGTGGCGCGGCGCTCCCGCCCGCCCGCGCGGAAGGCCGCGCGCACGAGCCACGCGCCGTCCTCGCGGCGCCACGCGTCCCAGGCGGCGCCGCCCTCGGCCCCGCGCTCGAGGAGACGGTCGGCCACGAGGGACTCGAGCGCCGGGCTGCGGCCGGAGCCGTCGCGCCACCGCACGGGCAGCGCCCGCGCCCGCTCGGCGACGTGCGCCCGCTCGGCCAGGACGGGGCCCTCGTAGCGGCGCACCCGCTCCTCGGCGACGCCCGTGGCGGCGGCGATCTCGGCGGCGTCCTCCCCGGCGCGCAGCCGGGCCTGGATCTCGCGCGGCGTGAGCGCCGCGGGCGGTCCGGCGGGCGCGGCGGGGGCCGCCGGCCCCCGACGGGCGGCGAGGCGCAGCGCGTCGTCCGCGCGGAGGCGGAACCGGGTGCCGCCGGGGGCGGCGAGGACGAGGTGCTCCCCGTCGTCGTCCACCCCGACGAGCGTCAGGTCCTGCATCGTCGTCCGCCCCTCCGCCGGTCGGCGCTCCTCGCCGACGTCGCCGGGCAGCCTGCCACCCCGGCGCCCGCGCGTGGGCGAGGCCCAGCGGCGGGTCGAGGCGCGGGTCGGACGGACGGCGGCCCGCGCGCGGAGGTCGGGCCCCACCGGGCACGATGGGCGCGTGCCGTCTGCCGAGAGCCTCCCCACCGGTCCCGCCGCGCCGTCCTCCTCGCTCGCCCCCTACGACGGGGTGCTGCTGCTGTCCTTCGGCGGTCCCGAGCAGCACGAGGACGTCATGCCGTTCCTGCGCAACGTCACGGCCGGGCGCGGCATCCCCGACGAGCGCCTCGAGGCCGTCGCCGAGCACTACCACCACTTCGGCGGGCGCAGCCCCATCAACGACCAGAACCGCGAGCTCCTCGCGGCGCTGCGGGCGGAGCTCGCCGCCCGCCGGCTCGACGTCCCCGTGGCGTGGGGCAACCGCAACTGGGCGCCCTTCGTCACCGACGCGCTGCGCGAGCTCCACGAGGGCGGCGCGCGGCGCGTCCTCGTCGTCGCCACCAGCGCGTACGCGTCCTACTCCGGCTGCCGCCAGTACCGCGAGGACCTCGCGGGCGCGCTCGTGGACCTCGCGGCCGAGGGGCGCGACCTGCGGGTCGACAAGATCCGGCACTACTTCGACGCCCCCGGCTTCGTCGCGGCCAACGCCGACGCCGTCACCGCCGCGTGGCAGCGGCTCCCCGAGGGCGCGCGCGAGGGCGCCGAGCTCGTCTTCGTGACGCACTCGATCCCCACGGCCATGGCGGACACCGCCGGGCCGGAGGGGGGTGCGTACGTGCGCCAGCACGAGGACGTGGCCGCCGTGGTGGCCGACGTCGTCCGCTCGCGCGCCGGCGGTGCGGCGCTGCCGTCGACCCTCGTCTACTGCTCGCGCAGCGGCCCGCCGAGCCAGCCGTGGACCGAGCCCGACGTCAACGACCACCTCGAGGAGCTCGCCGCCCGCGGCGTCCCCGGCGTCGTCGTCGCGCCCATCGGCTTCGTCAGCGACCACATGGAGGTCGTCTACGACCTCGACACCGAGGCGCGGGAGACCGCGGACCGTCTGGGCCTGCCGATGGAGCGCGCGGCCACCGCGGGCGTCGACCCCGCCTTCGTCGCGGGCCTCGTCGACCTCGTCGTCGAGCGCGCCGCGGTCGAGCGGGCCGCCGCCGGCGAGCAGGAGGCGCCGCCGCGGCCCTCGAGCGGCGCGGTGGGCCCCTCCCACGACGTCTGCCCGGTCGGGTGCTGCCCCAACCTGCGCGACCGCGGGCGGCCCGCCGCGTGCGGCCGGGACTGGCCGGGCGCCCGGGCCCTGCTCGAGGCCGGCGCGGCGCCGGGCGCCGGCGCGTGAGCGCCCCCGACGTCGTCCTCCCCGGCCCCGAGGAGCTCGCCGAGGTCGTCGGCCTCGCGGAGCGCGCGGCGCGGGCGGCGGGCGAGCTGGTGCACCGCGGCCGCCCCGAGCGCCTCGAGGTCATGGCCACGAAGTCCAGCGCCACCGACGTGGTGACGGCGATGGACACGGCCAGCGAGGAGCTCCTGGTCCGCCTGCTGCGGGCAGAGCGCCCGGCCGACGGCGTGCTCGGAGAGGAGGGCGGCGCGACGGGCGGCACGAGCGGGGTCACGTGGGTCGTCGACCCCATCGACGGCACCGTCAACTACCTCTACGGGCTGCCGGGGTACGCCGTCAGCGTCGCGGCCGTCGTCGGGGCCGGCGCCCCGGACGAGCGCCCCGACCCCCGCACCTGGACGGCGGTGGCGGGGTGCGTGCACGACCCCGTGAGCGGTCGCACGTGGACGGCGACGCGCGGCGGCGGGGCGCGGCTCGACGGCGTCCCGCTGGCCGGGCCGGCCGACGTGCCGCTGGGAGAGGCGCTGGTGGGCACCGGTTTCGGCTACACCCCCCAGCGGCGAGCGGCGCAGGCCCGCGTGCTGTCCGGGGTGCTCCCGCACGTGCGCGACGTGCGGCGCAGCGGCGTCGCCTCGCTCGACCTCTGCTCGGTCGGGTCCGGCTGGCTGGACGCCTACTACGAGCGGGGCCTGCAGCCCTGGGACCACGCGGCGGGCGCCCTCGTGGCCCAGGAGGCGGGCGCCGTCGTCCGCGGCCTGGCGCCGGACGAGCCCGCCTCCGAGCGCTTCTGCCTGGCCGCCGCCCCGGCCCTGGCCGCCCGGCTCGGGGACCTCGTGGTCGGGCTGGACCCGCTGTGCGAGGAGGAGGCGCCGCCCCCGCCCGGGGCCTGAGGCGGCGCGGCGTCCCCCTCCTGCAGGGAGCCGGCGCCCCCCGCGGCGCCCGGGGACGGCGTCAGGCGCCGGTCGTGGTGTCGCTGCTGCTCTCGCCGGCGCCGCCCTCGGGCAGCGCCACGTCGTTCTCCTGGGCGAGGCGGGCGAGCGACTCCAGCTCTCCCGTGTGCACGCCGACGAGGTACTCGTCGCCCTCGGCGCGCGCGCTGTCGAGCGCGCTGCGCGCCTCTCGCACGCGCTCGTTGACGTTGGTCGCGAACTCGCTCATCACACCTCCGGAGGGGCGGCGCGGGGCACCCGCGCTGGGTCGGGGGCTGGCGCCCCGCAGCGCGGCGGCCGCCGGCTGCTGGCCCGAGGGTAGACGCCGCGGGGGACGGCCCGCGCCCGTCGTCCCCCGGTCCGGAGGCGGGGGAGGGGGTGGGCGCCGGATCGTCGCGCGCCCGCCACCCGTGCGACACCCGCCCGTCACCGGGGAGCAGCCCGCGGGCGTCGCAGGCGGTGGCGCGGCGTCCGAGCGTCGTGACCCGGAGTACCGGGCGGCCACCCGTGGTGCACAATGCGCCGTCGCGCGGGTGGCCGGCGGCGGGCATCTTCGACGACCTCCGGGCGTTGGGGACCCCGACGGGCGGCGACGCGCGCGACCACGGCGCGGCCGTGCGCCGAGCAGCGGCGCGAGCCCGCCACGACGGCCGGCGGGCAGCGGGGGCGCCCGCTCCCGCCGGGCCAGCACCGACGACCACCGACCTGGAGCGTGACGCACGACATGGCCACCGACTACGACGCACCGCGCAAGACCGACGACGAGCTCAACGAGGACTCCATCGAGGAGCTGAAGGCCCGTCGCGCCGACCAGAGCTCCGGCAAGGTCGACGAGGACGAGACCGAGGCGGCCGAGGGCTTCGAGCTCCCCGGCGCCGACCTGTCCAACGAGGAGCTCTCGGTGCGGGTCCTCCCGCGCCAGGCGGACGAGTTCACGTGCTCGTCCTGCTTCCTCGTGCACCACCGCAGCCAGCTGGCGGGCGAGTCCACGCCCAGCCGCCTGGTCTGCACCGAGTGCGCGGNGGTGCGGGTCCTCCCGCGCCAGGCGGACGAGTTCACGTGCTCGTCCTGCTTCCTCGTGCACCACCGCAGCCAGCTGGCGGGCGAGTCCACGCCCAGCCGCCTGGTCTGCACCGAGTGCGCGGCCTGACGCCGCCCACCCGCACGCAGGTCGGCCACGACGGGGGCCGGCGCCCGCTCCGGCGGGTGCCGGCCCCCGTCGTCGTCCGTGGCCCTGTCCTCGAGGGCCCGAGCCTCAGCCCCGGGGCGGTCGGCCGGTGCCCGGCTGCAGGGCCCGGGCGAGGGCGGCCGGGCGGTGGGTCGACACCAGCCAGTAGGGCGTCGGGTCCTCGGGGTCGAGGACCTCGACGCGGACGACGCCGTCGGCCCACCCGCGCATCACGAGGTGCGCCCGCGCGTCGAGCACCGGGCCGCGCTGGCGGCGCGCGTCCTCGCCGTCGTAGCCGGTCGCCGCGCCGAGCTCGGAGCGGGGGATCCGGGCGCCGCCGGCGCGCAGCTCGCCGTCCGTCACGACGACGACCGGGCTGTTCCGCACGAGTCCCAGGACGACGACGGCCGCCACGGCGACGACGACCACGACGACGACGCCGACGCCGAGGGGCGCCGCGGCGAGGCCGGACAGGGAGGCCAGGGCCGGGGCCGCCACCCACGTGCCGAGCGAGGGCCACACGCGCTCGCGGAAGAGCACCCCACCGCCGAGGTCCTCGCGGGCCCCGTCCTGCGGGGCGCCCGCGGCGCGGTCGTCGTGCGCGCCCGCCGCGTCCGGAGCGCCTGCGTCGTCTCGGGGGGCCACGCGGGAAGCCTGGCACGAGCCGCCGCCGCGGCGCCGCCGCCCCCGACCGCGGCCGACCCGCGGGCCGGCCGCGAGCGGGTGGGCGCCCGCTACCCGGGACTAGGGTCGACGCCCGTGGAGGCCATCCCGTCGAGCGCCGCCGGTGCCGCGCCGTCGGAGGCGGCCGAGGTCGTGCCCGTGGCCCTGCGCCGGCTCGACGCGGACCTGCCCCTGCCCGTGTACGCGCACCCGGGCGACGCGGGCGCCGACCTCGTCGCCCGCCACGACGCGCACCTGCCGCCCGGGGGCGGCCGGGCGACCGTGGCCACGGGCGTCGCCCTGGCGCTGCCCGAGGGGTACGCCGCCTTCGTCCACCCGCGGTCCGGGCTCGCCGCCCGCCACGGCGTGACGACCCTCAACGCACCCGGCACCGTCGACGCGGGGTACCGCGGCGAGGTGCTCGTGACCCTCGTCAACACCGACCGCGCCGAGCCCTTCGACGTGCGCCGGGGCGACCGCATCGCCCAGCTCGTCGTCCAGCGCGTGGCGCGGGCCGAGCTCCGCGTCGTCGACGAGCTGCCCCCCTCGGGGCGGGGCGCCGGCGGGCACGGCTCGACGGGCGGCTGGGGGAGCGGAGGGGGGACCGGCCCGGAGGGGGGCGCAGCGGCCGACGGCGCCCTCGGGGGCGCGTCTGCCACGCTGGGGGGCCGGGACGGGGGGACCGGTGCCGCCGCGGGCGCGGCGGACCCGCCGACCGCCGGCGCGGCCCGCCCGGCCGCGCAGGGCACCACGAGGACGACCACCAGGACGAGCGGGCCCGGCGCCAGCAGCGGAGCCGACCCGACCGAGACGACCGCCGGGGGCCCGCGCGCCGCCGGGGAGGAGCAGCCGTGAAGTGGCGCCGCAGGAACGAGCCCGTCGAGGCCGAGCAGGCGGAGGACGTCGCCGTCCCCGAGGAGGAGGACCCCCAGGCGGTCGCCGACCGCGCCGCACGGGTCGCCGCCGAGGCCGAGGCCGAGCGCGTGCGCACCGCGGCGCTGGCGCGCGAGGCGCGGCGCCGGACGCAGGGCCCCTTCGACCTCACGGAGATCAGCGAGGAGGACGCGGCCCGCCCGCGCGTGGACCTCGGCGCGCTGCGCCTGCCCGCCGTCCAGGGCATGGAGCTGCGGCTCGAGCTCGAGGAGAAGACCCAGCGCGTCATCGGGGCCGTCGTCGTCCTCGGGCCCTCCACGCTGCAGCTGCAGGCCTTCGCGGCCCCCCGCACGGACGGCATCTGGGAGGAGGGCCGCGCGGAGATCCGCGCCCAGGTGAGCCGTCAGGGCGGCGCCAGCGAGGACGCCGAGGGCGTCTTCGGGCCCGAGGTGCTCGCCCGCGTCCCCGTGCGCACCGACGACGGCCGCACCGGGCACCGCGCCGTCCGCTTCGCCGGCGTCGACGGCCCCCGCTGGTTCGTCCGCGCCGTCTTCGGCGGCCGGGCCGCCGTGGAGCGGGAGGCCGCGGCGCCGTTGGAGGCGATGCTGCGCGCGGTCGTCGTCGACCGCGGCGACGAGGCCATGGCCCCCCGCGACATGCTGCCGCTGCGGCTGCCGCCCCAGGACCAGGCCCGCCCCGCCACCGGCCAGCCCGGCCAGGCCCAGTCCGACCCCGGCCAGCCCGGCCAGTCCCAGCCCGGCCAGTCCCAGCCCGGCCAGTCCCAGCCCGGCCGGCCCCAGCCGGTCGAGCAGCAGCAGACCCCGGGCAGCGGCACCGGGAGCCCGGCGTCCCCCGACGGCGGCGACGACGGGCTCGGCCCCCTGGACCCCTTCCACCGCGGCCCGGAGACCACCGAGACGCGCTGACCCGGGACCGGCCGGCGGGGCCCGCCGAGGGTCCCGCGCTCGTCCGGGTGGTCTCCCCGCACCGGCGCGGGACCGCCCGGCGGAGCGCCTACGCTGGACGCGCGCCGCTGCGGCTCCCGCACCGGCGGACACCGCCGACGGGGCGCGCAGGGCGCGCGCCGACGAGGAGGACGAGGTCGTGGCACGCACCCGCGGGCTCCTGGGCCGCACGACGGACCCCACGACGGACCGACGCGAGAGCGCCGCCCCCGCCGTCGTCGCCCCCCGGTCGGGGCTGGGCGGTCTGCGCGAGGCGGTCAGCCGCTTCAGCAGCCGCGAGGAGATGCACTGCGCCGCCGAGCAGGCCGAGTCGGCGCGGGAGGGCGGGCGCCCGTGCGCGTCCCTCGGCGACCGGCACCGCGTCCTCGTCGCGGGCGCGCTGCGCAGCGTCACGCTGCGGCCCCGCGCTGGCACACCGGCCCTGGAGGCCGAGGTCTTCGACGGCTCCGGCTCGCTCTCGGTGGTCTGGCTCGGGCGCCGCGAGATCGCCGGCGTCGAGGCCGGACGGCGCATCAAGGTCGAGGGCCTGGTGAGCGTCGTCGACGGTCACGCCGTCATGTACAACCCGCGGTACGAGCTCCTCCCGTCGGCCCCCGCGCCGCGCTCGTGAGCCGGGGCGCCGAGGAGGGGAGCGCGCCCGGGGCGGACCCGGCGCCCGCCGCCGGCCGCTCGGGCCTCGCCGCCGCCCTCGGCCCCGACTTCTCGGTGTCGCAGGCGCTCGGCGGCCCGCGGGGCGTCGTCGAGGTCGCGCTCCCCAGCGTCGTCTTCGTCGTCGTCATCAGCGTCGTCCAGGACCTGCGGACGGCGATCTGGGCGGCGCTCGGCACCTCCGCGCTCTTCGTGCTCGTGCGCCTCGTGGGGCGCAGCTCCCCGGGGCAGGCGGTCTCGGGGCTGCTCGGGGTGGCCGTGTGCGCGCTCATCGCCTCGCGGACGGGGGAGGCGCGCGACTTCTTCGTCTGGGGCCTCCTCGTCAACGTCGTCTACGCGGCCGTGTACGCCCTGTCGACCGTGCGGACGCCGGCCTTCTCCCTCCGGCTCGGCCGCGGCCGCCGGGTCCGGGTGCCCCGCGGGCCGTGGCCGGTGCTCGGCCTCGCCCTGGGCCTGCTCACCGACGAGCGCCTGGCCTGGAAGGACGACCCCCGCCGACTGCGCGTCTACGTGCAGGTGACGTGGATCTGGGTCGCGCTCTTCGTCCTGCGCCTGCTCGTCCAGGGGCCCCTCTACCTCGCCGACGAGGTCGCCGCCCTCGGCACGGCCCGCGTCGTCATGGGCTTCCCGCTCTTCGGCGTGGCGGCCTACCTCACGTGGCTCCTCGTGCGCCGGGTACCGCTGGCGACCCGCCCCGCCGAGGCGCCCGCCCGCGGCCCCGCGGAGGGCTGAGGAGCTAGACGACCTCGGCGCCGGCCGCCCGCGGCGAGGCGTCCCGCTGCCAGCGGCCGGGGGAGAGCAGGTCGCGCAGCTCCTGCTCGTCCTCGTCGCCCGCGAGCAGGAGCAGCTCGTCGCGCGCCTCGAGGGCGTCGTCGTCGGTCGGCGCGAGGGGGCGGCCCTCGCGCACGACGCCGACGAGCACCGTGTCCGGCGGCCAGTCGGTGCTGCCGACGGCGGTCCCGGCCAGCGGCGACCCGTCGGGGATCGTGTAGCTGAGCATCCGGGCGCCGCCGCGGAAGGAGAAGACCTCGACGACGTCGCCGACGGCGACGGCCTCCTCGACGAGCGCCGTCATGAGGCGCGGGGTCGAGACCATGACGTCGACGCCCCAGGCCTCGTCGAACATCCACTCGTTCTTGGGGTTGTTGACCCGGGCGACCGTGCGGGGCACCCCGAACTCCGTCTTGGCGAGCAGGCTGACGACGAGGTTGGCCTTGTCGTCGCCCGTGGCGGCGACGACGACGTCGGTGGCCTCCAGGCCGGCGCCGGACAGCGACGTGATCTCGCAGGCGTCGGCGAGCAGCCACCGCGCCCCCGGGACGGAGGCGCGGCCGACGTTCTCGGGGTTGCGGTCGACCAGCAGCACGTCGTGGCCGCCCGCCAGGAGCTCGCGGGCGATGGAGCGGCCGACGCTGCCGGCGCCGGCGATGAGCACGCGCACGGCGCCTCCTCGGGGTCCGCCCCCGGGGTGCTGCCCCGGGAGCCGGTCGGATCGGTGGTGGTGCGGGACGCCGGGCGTCAGTCGGGCTCGGGGCCCGCGTCGAGCACCTTCTCGACCTCGGTCACGGCCGCGTCGGGCACGAGCAGGTGCAGCACGTCGCCCTCCTGGTGGACGGTGTCGGGGCGGGGGAGGCGGGCGCTGCCGAGCCGCGTGAGGAAGGCCACCCGCGTCGACGTCGCCCGCTCGAGCTCGGTGAGCCGGGTGCCGACCCACGACGCCGGCACGGAGACCTCCGCGAGGTGCACCGACCCGCTCGCGTCCGTGTAGTCCGGCACGACCCCGCGCGGCAGCAGGCGCCGCACCAGCTGGTCGGCCGTCCACTTGACGGTGGCGACGGTGGGGATCCCGAGGCGCTCGTAGACCTCGGCGCGGGCGGAGTCGTAGATCCGGGCGGCGACGTTCTGCACGCCGAAGACCTCTCGCGCCACCCGGGCGGCGAGGATGTTGGAGTTGTCGCCGCTGCTGACGGCGGCGAAGGCGTACGCCTCCTGGACGCCCGCCTCGAGCAGGACGTCGCGGTCGAAGCCGACGCCCGTCACGGTGCGCCCCTCGAAGCCCGCGCCGAGGCGCCGGAAGGCCAGCTCGTCCTTGTCGACGACGGCCACCGAGTGGCCGTGGCGCTCGAGGGCCACGGCCAGGGTCGAGCCGACGCGGCCGCAGCCCATGACGACGAAGTGCACGCGCCGGACGCTACTCCGTCCGGCGACGGCGCCCCCGCGCACGCCCCCGCCCCGCCCGAGCCCTCCCGCGGCGGCGCGGGCCGGGGTCCGGCGGCTCCTACCATCGGCGCCGTGCAGAGCATCGCGGACGGCGCCAAGCGCCTCGTCCTGGGCCGTCCGTTCCGCAGCGACCGCCTCAGCCACACGCTGCTGCCCAAGCGGGTCGCGCTGCCGGTCTTCGCCTCGGACGCCCTGTCCTCCGTGGCCTACGCGCCGGACGAGATCTTCCTGACCCTCGCCATCGCGGGCATCAGCTCCTACGTGCTGTCGCCGTGGATCGGCGTGGCGGTCGTCGTCGTCATGGTCGTCGTCATCGCCTCCTACCGGCAGAACGTGCACGCCTACCCCTCGGGCGGCGGCGACTACGAGGTGGCGACGACGAACCTCGGCCGGGGCGCCGGCCTGGTCGTCGCGAGCGCGCTGCTCGTCGACTACGTCCTCACCGTCGCCGTCTCCATCTCCTCGGGCGCCCAGTACGCGGCGTCCGCGCTGCCCTTCCTCGCGGGCCACGAGACGAGCCTCGCCGTCGCCCTCGTCCTGCTCCTCATGGGCATCAACCTGCGCGGCGTGCGCGAGTCGGGCCGGGCCTTCGCCGTCCCGACGTACGTCTTCGTCGTGTCCGTCCTCGGCATGTGCGCCTGGGGCTTCGTGCGCGCCGCGTCGGGCGACCTCCCCGTGGTCGACAGCGCGGAGCTGGAGCTCGTCGCGGAGCCGGGGTACGAGGAGGGCCTCACCGGCGTCGTCGGCGCCTTCCTCGTCCTGCGCGCCTTCTCCTCCGGGTGCGCGGCCCTCACGGGCGTCGAGGCGATCAGCAACGGCGTGCCCGCCTTCCGCAAGCCCAAGAGCCGCAACGCCGCGACGACGCTGGCGCTGCTCGGCGCGCTCGCCATCACCATGCTGCTCAGCGTCATCGCGCTCGCCAACCTCACCGGGCTCCGGTTCGCCGAGCTGCCGGCGACCCAGCTCCTGCGCGACGGGGTGCCCGTCGGCGAGGACTACCAGCAGGACCCGGTCATCGGGCAGCTCGCCCGCGCCGTCTTCGACTCCGCGCCGTTCGCCTTCTTCGTCGTGACGGCGGCCACGGGCCTCATCCTCGTCCTCGCCGCGAACACGGCCTTCAACGGCTTCCCGGTGCTCGGGTCGATCCTCGCCCGGGACGGCCTGCTGCCCCGGCAGCTCCACACGCGCGGGGACCGGCTCGCGTTCAGCAACGGCATCATCCTGCTGGCGGGGGCGGCCATCGTCCTCGTCGTCGCCTTCGACGCCCAGGTCACCCGCCTCATCCAGCTCTACATCGTCGGGGTGTTCGTCTCCTTCACCCTGAGCCAGCTCGGCATGGTCAAGCACTGGAACCGGCACCTGCGCACCGAGACGGACCCGGCGGCCCGCGGCCGCATGCTGCGCTCGCGGGCCATCAACACCGTGGGCCTCGGCCTCACCGGCGTCGTGCTCGTCATCGTCCTCGCGACCAAGTTCACCCGCGGCGCCTGGATCGCCATCCTCGCCATGGCGGTGCTCTTCGTCCTCATGCGCGGGGTGCGCACGCACTACGCGCGGGTCGCGGCCGAGCTCGAGCTCGCCGAGGGCTCCGACGTCCCCCGCGTCCTCCCGAGCCGGGTGCACGCCATCGTCCTCGTCTCCAAGCTGCACCTGCCCACGCTGCGGGCCCTCGCCTACGCCCGGGCCTCGCGGCCGTCGGTGCTCGAGGCGGTCACCGTCGTCGTCGACCCGGCGGAGACCCGGTCCCTGCAGCGGGCGTGGGACAGCCGCGGCCTGCCCGTCCGGCTCAAGGCGCTCGAGTCGCCCTACCGCGAGATCACGCGGCCCGTCGTCGACTACGTGCGGGCCCTCAAGCGGGAGAGCCCCCGCGACCTCGTCGTCGTCTACGTGCCCGAGTACGTCGTCGGCCACTGGTGGGAGCAGCTGCTGCACAACCAGAGCGCGCTGCGGCTCAAGTCGCGCCTGCACTTCATCCGCGGCGTCGTCGTCGCGAGCGTGCCCTGGCAGCTGGCCTCCAGCGAGGGCGCCGACGTCGACGACCGCGCGCCGGCGCCCGGGGACGTGCGCCGCGGCGCCGTCACGCGCTCGCCGGAGGGCCCCGCCGCCCCGGACCCCGGGGCGGGCTCACGGCCGGGGGCCTCGCGGTGAGCGGGGGCGAGGACGGCCTGCTCGAGCTCGAGGTGGGGGACGTCGCCCACGGCGGCCACTGCGTGGCCCGGCACGAGGGCCGCGTCGTCTTCGTGCGGCACGCCCTGCCGGGGGAGCGGGTGCGTGCCCGGCTCACCGAGGCCGGGGACGGGGCGGCGTACTGGCGGGCCGACGCCGTCGAGGTGCTGCGGGCCTCCGCCGACCGCGTGGAGCCCGCCTGCCCCGTCGCCGGTCCCGGCGGCTGCGGGGGCTGCGACTGGCAGCACGCCGCCCCGGCGGCCCAGCGCCGCCTCAAGGCCGAGGTGCTGCGCGAGCAGCTGCAGCGCCTCGCGGGCCTCGAGGTGGACGTCGAGGTCGAGGAGGTGCCGGTCCCGGCGGGCACCGGCACCTCGCCGGAGGACGCGGCCCGCGGGCTGGGCTGGCGCACGCGGGTCACCTACGCGGCGGACGGCGCCGGGCGGCTCGGCTTCCGCGCCCACCGCGAGCACCGCGTGGTGCCCGTCGAGCGGTGCCCCATCGCCACGCCCGGCGTCGTCGACCTCGGCCTGCCGGAGCGGCGCTGGACCGGCTGGCGGTCCGTCGAGGCCGTGGTGCCCGGCGGCGCCGGCAGCGGCGCGCTCGTCGTCGCCGAGCCGCGCGAGGTGCCGGGGTCGTCGGCGACGACGCGCTCCGGGCGGAGGCCCGGCGCCGACCGCGGGCGGGGCCCGGCGCGCCCGGGCGCGCGCACCGGTGGCCCGGCCCTGCCGGCGCTGCCCGCCGGGGTCTCGGTCGCGACGGCGCCCCCGCGGGGCCCGCGACGTCCGCCCGGTGCGCCGCAGCGGGTCAGCGGGCGCACGTGGGTGCGCGAGGAGGTCGACGGGCGCTCCTTCCGCGTCACCGGCGCGGGCTTCTGGCAGGTGCACCCCGGTGCCGGGGCCGCGCTGACGGGCGCGGTGCTGCAGGCGCTGGAGCCGCGTCCGGGGGAGAGCGCCCTCGACCTCTACAGCGGCGCCGGCCTCCTCACGGCCGCCCTCGCCGCGGCGGTCGGCCCGGGCGGCGCCGTCACGGCCGTCGAGGGCGACGCCCGCGCCGTGGCCGACGCCCGCCGCAACCTCCACGACGACCCGCAGGTGCGCCTCCTGCACGGCCCCGTGCAACGGCTCCTCGAGGAGGAGGACGACCCGCGGCCCGTCGACGTCGTGGTCCTGGACCCGCCCCGCACGGGCGCCCGGGCGGGCGTCGTGCGCGCGGTGGTCGCCCGGCGCCCCCGCGCCGTGGCCTACGTGGCCTGCGACCCCGCCGCGCTGGCGCGCGACGTGGCCGTCTTCGCCGAGGAGGGCTACGTCCTGGCCGGCCTGCGGGGGTTCGACCTCTTCCCCAGCACCCACCACCTCGAGGCGGTGGCGCGGCTCGTCCCCCGGGACGACCCGCGCTGAGCACGCGACCGCCCCCGGCCGCGCGGTCGTGCGCGGCCGGGGGCGGTCCCTCGGGACGAGCCGGGGTCAGGAGCCGGAGCGGAGCTCCTCCGCGTCGCCGTCCGGGTCCGAGCCCGGCTCGGTGTCGTCCTGGGCGGCGCCGTCCACGGCGTCGCGCACGTGGGCGCGGTGCGGCATCTGCCCCGGGTCCCCGTCGCTGTCCTGGGGGGCGCCGTCCTCGGGCTCGCCGGTCGTCGGCTCGCGGTCGTCGGCGGTGCTCGCGTCGCTGGTCATGGGTCCTCCTCGCGGGGGCCCGGCCGCGCACCGCCCCCGTGCGGGGCGGACCGCCGGACCCGTCCCTCGACGCTAGGCGCGTGGTCCGGCGGGCGCGCGCCCACGCCCTCGCCCGCCCCCGGGACGGCGGCGCGCCTCCCGTGACACGGGCGGGCCCGCCGCCTAGTATCTTGACGTCAAGATACTTCGGGCCGCGGCGGGGCGCCGGCGGCGCGACCATGAGCCAGGTCAGTCAGCGTCGACGGGAGACGACATGAGCACGAGCAGCGACGGGGCCGGCCGCACCGGCCCCGACTCCTTCGGGGCCCGGGGGGTCCTCGAGGTCGGCGGCAGCGAGCACGGCATCTACCGCCTGTCCGCGGTCGAGGGCGCCGAGCGCCTGCCCTACAGCCTCAAGGTGCTGCTGGAGAACCTCCTGCGCACCGAGGACGGCGCCAACGTGACGGCCGACCACGTCCGCGCCCTCGCCGGGTGGGACCCGTCGGCCGAGCCCGACACCGAGATCCAGTTCACGCCCGCGCGCGTCGTCATGCAGGACTTCACCGGTGTCCCGTGCGTCGTCGACCTCGCCACCATGCGCGAGGCGGTCGCGGAGCTGGGCGGCGACCCGTCCCGCATCAACCCGCTCGCGCCGGCCGAGCTCGTCATCGACCACTCGGTCGTCATCGACGTGGCGGGCCGCCCCGACGCCTTCGAGCGCAACGTCGAGATCGAGTACGAGCGCAACGGCGAGCGCTACCAGTTCCTGCGCTGGGGCCAGGGCGCCTTCGACGACTTCAAGGTCGTCCCCCCGGGCACCGGCATCGTCCACCAGGTCAACATCGAGCACCTCGCGCGCGTCGTCTTCGACCGAGACGGCGTCGCCTACCCCGACACGCTCGTGGGCACCGACTCCCACACGACGATGGTCAACGGCCTCGGCGTCCTCGGCTGGGGCGTCGGCGGCATCGAGGCCGAGGCCGCGATGCTCGGCCAGCCGGTGAGCATGCTCATCCCGCGCGTGGTCGGCTTCAAGCTCTCCGGGGAGATCCCCGCGGGCGTCACCGCCACCGACGTCGTGCTGACGATCACCCAGCAGCTGCGGCAGCACGGCGTCGTGGGCAAGTTCGTCGAGTTCTACGGCGAGGGCGTCGCGCAGGTGCCGCTCGCCAACCGCGCCACCATCGGCAACATGAGCCCGGAGTTCGGCTCGACCGCCGCGATCTTCCCCGTCGACGCCGAGACGCTGCGGTACCTGCGCCTCACCGGGCGCAGCGAGGAGCAGGTCGCCCTCGTCGAGGCCTACACCAAGGAGCAGGGCCTCTGGCACGACCCCGCGCAGGAGGCGCGCTACTCGGAGTACCTCGAGCTCGACCTGTCCACGGTCGTGCCGAGCATCGCCGGCCCGAAGCGTCCGCAGGACCGCGTGGCCCTGTCGGAGGCCAAGGAGGCCTTCCGCGGCGCCCTCGCCGACTACGCGCCGCTCGACGAGCAGTCCGACCCGGACGACGCCCCCGCCACGACGGGCGACGGCCAGGACGAGGCCCTCGCCGAGACCTTCCCGGCCAGCGACGCCCCCACGGGCAGCGGCCAGGACGGCTCGGGGGCGCCGCACGAGGTCGACACCGCCACCCGCCGGGCCTCCCGGCGCAGCCCCGTCACGCTGGCGGACGGCACGCGCACCGAGCTCGACCACGGCCACGTGGCCATCGCGTCCATCACGTCCTGCACCAACACCTCGAACCCGACCGTCATGGTCGCGGCGGCGCTGCTCGCCAAGGCCGCCGTCGAGCGCGGCCTCGTCGCCAAGCCGTGGGTGAAGACGTCGCTGGCGCCGGGCTCGAAGGTCGTCATGGACTACTACGCCCGGGCCGGCCTCACGCCGTACCTGGAGAAGCTGGGCTTCCACCTCGTCGGGTACGGCTGCACGACGTGCATCGGCAACTCGGGCCCGCTGGCGCCCGAGGTGTCGAAGGTCGTCAACGACGAGGACCTCGCCGTGGTGTCGGTCCTGTCCGGCAACCGCAACTTCGAGGGCCGGATCAACCCCGACATCAAGATGAACTACCTGGCGAGCCCGCCGCTCGTCATCGCCTACGCGCTCGCCGGGACGATGGACTGGGACCCGGAGACCGAGCCGCTGGGCCAGGACACCGACGGCGCCGACGTCTTCCTGCGTGACGTGTGGCCGAGCGCGGCCGAGGTCGACGAGGTCGTCACCGGCTCGATCACGACCGACATGTTCACGAAGGACTACGCCGACGTCTTCGCGGGCGACGAGCGGTGGCGCTCGCTGCCCACGCCCGAGGGCGAGACCTTCGCCTGGGACGAGGGCTCGACCTACGTGCGCAGGCCCCCGTACTTCGAGGGCATGGGCGCCGAGCCGGCGCCCCTGTCGGACATCGAGGGCGCGCGGGTGCTCGCGAAGCTCGGCGACTCGGTGACGACCGACCACATCAGCCCGGCCGGGTCCATCAAGGCCGACAGCCCGGCGGGCCGCTACCTCGCCGAGCACGGGGTCGAGCGCGGGGACTTCAACTCCTACGGCTCGCGCCGCGGCAACCACGAGGTGATGATCCGCGGCACCTTCGCCAACATCCGGCTGCGCAACCAGCTCCTCGACGGCGTCGAGGGCGGCTTCACCCGCGACTTCACGGCGGGCGGGGAGCAGACGACGATCTACGACGCCGCGCAGTCCTACGCCGCCGCCGGCACGCCGCTCGTCGTCCTCGCGGGCAAGGAGTACGGCTCGGGCTCCAGCCGCGACTGGGCGGCGAAGGGCACGCGCCTGCTCGGCGTGCGCGCCGTCCTCGCCGAGAGCTACGAGCGGATCCACCGCTCGAATCTCATCGGGATGGGCGTCCTGCCGCTGCAGTACCCCGACGGGCAGACGGCCGAGAGCCTCAGGCTCGACGGCACGGAGACGTTCTCGGTCTCCGGCGTCACCCAGCTCGACGAGGGCACGACGCCGCGCACGCTGCGCGTCACGGCGACGAAGGACTCCGGCGAGACCGTCGAGGTCGACGCGCGGCTGCGCATCGACACGCCGGGGGAGGCGGACTACTACCGCCACGGCGGGATCCTCCAGTACGTCCTGCGCTCCCTCCTGGGGGCGCCGCGTGGCTGAGGACCTCCTGACGAGCGGCGACCAGCCGGGCTCGTACCCGCCCGGGACCTTCGTCCTGTGGGCGGTGCAGCAGGTCCGCGAGGGGTGCGTCGAGGAGTTCCTCGCCGCCATCGCCGACGACGCGCGGTGCTCGCTGCGCGACGAGCCGGGGTGCCTCTCCTTCACCGTGCACCGCGACGTCGAGGACCCGCTGCGCTTCCACTTCCACGAGGTGTACGCCTCGCGGGAGGCCTTCGAGGTCGACCACCAGGGCTCGGAGCACTTCGCCCGGTGGGACGCCGCGGCGCAGCGCGTGGTGGAGAGCAGCGACGTCCGCTTCGCCGAGGTCGTCGCGCTGCCCTGACACCCCGCCGTCGTCGTCCCGGGCCGGGGCCGGGGAGGAGGGGTGCGGCGGATCCCTCAGGCGGGGGGCCGCCGGACGGCGTCCACGACGTCGTCGGGGCGCTCCTCGGGCACCCAGTGCGAGACGCCCTCGAGGGTGCCCGCCCGGAAGGGGCCGGTGACGTGCTCGGCGCAGCGCGCGGCCGTGCCGCGCGCGACGGCCACGTCGCGGTCGCTCCACAGGTACGTCGTCGGCACGTCGACGGGGCCGACCGACGCCAGGTCGCGGCCCCGCAGCCCGCGGTACCAGGCGAGGGCGCCGGCCAGCGCGCCCGGCGAGGCCAGCGGCGCGAGGTGGGCGTCCACGAGCGGCCGGGGCACCGCGGAGCCGGCGTAGGCGGCCCGCAGACCGCGGGCGCCGCCGCCCAGCAGGACCCGCTCGGCGACGCCCCGCCGCCGCAGGAGGCCGATGTAGGCGGAGCGCCGCCGCTGCTCGCGGTCCTCGCGCAGGCCCGCGGCGAAGGCGCGCGGGTGGGGCACGGACAGGGCGACGAGGTGCTCGACGCGCTCGGGGTGCGCCGCCGCGAGCGCCCAGGCGACGACGGCCCCCCAGTCGTGGCCCACGACGACGGCCCTCTCCACGTCGGCCGCGTCGAGGACGGCCGCGGCGTCGGCGGCGAGGCGCTCGAGCCGGTAGGCGCCGGGCTCCGCCGGCCGCGCGGAGGCGGTGTAGCCGCGCTGCTGGGGCGCGAGGCAGCGGTGGCCGGCCGCGGCGAGGGGCTCCGCGACGGCGTCCCAGGAGCGCCACGACGCGGGGAATCCGTGCAGGAGCAGCACCGGCGACGGCGCGGCGCCGTCGGGCGGGTCCGCTCCCGCGCTCGGGCGCACCTCGTGCACGGGCAGGGCGAGGCCCGCCCCGAGCGGCGCCCACCAGGTGGTGGGGGTCGTCGCGCCGGGGTCGGGGAGCGGGGGAGGGGGCACCCCGGCAGCCTGGTGCGCGGCGCGAGCGGGCGCCACCAGCGGCGCGCCGCGAGGTGCCCGGGAGGGGGCGGGGGCGGCTGTCGGAGGTCGCGCGCACGATGGGGGTGTGGACGCGGGCGGAGACGAGCGGGAGCGAGGGGTGCGGACGCCCCCCGGGGGCGCGTCGCGCGGCGGCGGGGCGGCCGGCGCGGGGCGGCCCGGCCCGGGCCGCCCGCCGAGGCCGCCGGTGCGGCTGCGGGCCGGCGGGGGCGGCGCCCCGGCGGGGTGGCCGGCGGAGGTGCCGCCGCCGGGCGCCCCGGGCTGGGAGCGGCGGGCCGCGGCCTGGCTGCTCGACGCCTGCCCGCCGGACTACCGGGGGCACCCCGTCCTCGCCCGCCAGCCGCGGGTCCTCGCGCGCCTGGCCGTCCTGCACGCCGCGGCGCAGCTCGACGGGCTCCGCCGGGCCGTCGCGACGCTGCGGGCCGACCTGTCCGGCGCCGTGGGGCCGCGCGTCGTCGACGAGGCCCTGGAGGCGCTCGAGGCGGAGCGGCTGCGGCTCCTGGACGTCGAGCGCGGCGCGGTCCTCGTCGAGCAGGCGCTGGGCGGGGCGTCCGTCGTGCCGGTGCTCTAGGCCGGTGCCCCGAGCCGGTGCCCTGAGCCGGCGCTCCGGGCCGGCGCTCCGGGCCGGTGCTCCGGGGCGGGCGAGCCCGGCGCCGGACGGGTGCGCTGGGGTCGGCCCCGGTCGGCGACCTACAGTGGCAGCCCCCGGGCGGGCGCCCGGGGCGCGGAGACGAGGTGGTGCGCGGTGTCGAGCGCGGAGGCGGCCGGACCGGTCGGCGGGACGTCGGACGACCCGGCCGAGGGGGCGCCGGGGCGGCGTCCCGGGTCCGCGGTGGTGCCGACGGGGCCCGTGCCGGTGCTCCCGCGGGTCCGCGGCCCGCAGGACCTGCGCGCCCTCGGCCCCGACGAGCTGCGCCGCCTCGCCGAGGAGGTGCGCGTCCACCTCGTCGAGTCGGTGGCCCGCACCGGCGGCCACCTCGGCCCGAACCTCGGCGTCGTCGAGCTGACCATCGCGATCCACCGGGTCTTCGACTCCCCGTCGGACACGGTCGTCTTCGACACCGGGCACCAGTCCTACGTGCACAAGCTGCTGACGGGCCGCCAGGACCTGTCGACGCTGCGGACGCGCGGCGGCGTGGCCGGCTACCCCAGCCGCGCCGAGTCGGCCCACGACGTCGTCGAGAACTCCCACGCCAGCACGTCGCTGTCGTGGGCCGACGGCATCGCCCGCGGGCGGGCGCTCACGGGCGAGCCCGGACGGCTCACGGTCGCCGTCGTCGGCGACGGGGCGCTCACGGGGGGCATGGCCTGGGAGGCCCTCAACAACATCGCCGCGGCGCAGGACCGCCCCCTCGTCATCGTCGTCAACGACAACGAGCGCAGCTACGCGCCGACCATCGGCGGTCTGGCGCACCACCTCTCGACGCTGCGGGCGACGCGCGGGTACGAGCGCTTCCTCGGGTGGGGGAAGCAGGCGCTGCGCCGCGGGGGCACCCCGGGGCGGCTCGCCTACGACACGCTCCACGGCGTCAAGAAGGGCCTCAAGGACATCGTCGCCCCGCAGGGGATGTTCGAGGACCTGGGTCTGAAGTACCTCGGCCCGGTCGACGGCCACGACCTCGAGGCGCTCGAGCGGGCGCTCGCGGCCGCCAAGGACTTCGGCGGACCGGTCATCGTCCACGCGCTGACGAACAAGGGCCAGGGGTACGCCCCCGCGCTCGCCGACGCGGCCGACCAGTTCCACGCCGTCGGGGTCATCGACCCGGTGACGGGGGCGCCGGTGCCCGCCGGCGGCGCGCCCAAGCGCGCCTCCTGGACGTCGGTCTTCGCCGACGAGGTGCTCGAGGTGGCGCGGGAGCGGGACGACGTCGTGGGCGTCACCGCCGCGATGCTCATCCCCGTGGGCCTCCACAAGATGGCCGAGGCGATGCCCGACCGGGTCGTCGACGTCGGCATCGCCGAGCAGCACGCCACGACCTCGGCGGCCGGCATGGCCTTCACCGGCCTGCACCCGGTCGTCGCCGTCTACGCCACCTTCCTCAACCGGGCCTTCGACCAGGTGCTCCTCGACGTCGCCCTGCACCGGGCCGGGGTCACCTTCGTCCTCGACCGCGCCGGCATCACCGGGCCGGACGGGCCCAGCCACCACGGCATGTGGGACATGGCGCTCCTGCAGCACGTCCCGGGCCTGCGCCTGGCGGCGCCGCGCGACGGGGCGAGGCTGCGCGAGGAGCTGCGCGAGGCCGTCGCCGTCGACGACGCGCCCACGGTCGTGCGCTTCCCCAAGGGCTCCGCGCCGGAGGACGTCCCGGCCCTCGAGCGCCTCGGCGCTCCGGGGGCGTGGGGCGCCCCGGACGTGCTGGCGCGCAGCGGCGCCCGCCGTGGCGACGGCGGGGCGGACGTCCTCGTCGTCGCCGTCGGCGCCCTCGCGGGGCTCGGCCTGGACGTCGGGCGTCGGCTCGACGCCCAGGGGGTCTCCTCGACCGTCGTCGACCCGCGCTGGGTCCTGCCCTTGCACCCCGCGCTGCTGGAGGCGTGCGCCGCGCACCGCCTCGTCGTCGTCGTCGAGGACGGGCTGCGCACCGGCGGCGTCGGCTCGCGGCTGCGCGACGAGCTGGCCGACGCCGGCGTGCGCGTCGACGTCCGCTGCGTCGGGGTCCCGGTCGCCTTCGTCGACCACGCCGAGCGGGCGCAGGTCCTCGAGGAGCTGGGCATCACCGCACAGGACGTCGCCCGCGACGTGCTCGGGCGGGTGGCCGCCCTCGACGGCGACGCCGAGGCCGAGGACGGCGGCGCTGCGGGGCGTCCCCGCAGCGGGGCCCCGGCGGAGCAGACGGCCCGCCGGGAGCCGTGAGCGCCGTCGCCTGAGGGCGTCGTCCGACGCCGGCCGAGGGCGGCCCAGGGCCTTCACAGGGCGCCGACAGGTGGCTAGCGTGCCGCCACCTCGTCGACGACCCCCCGGAGATCGCGATGGTCACCAGCGCGGACACGCCCTCCCTGCCGCCCGTCGGCCCCGAGACCCTGGGCGCGCTGGGCTGGCGCCGCGAGCTGCTGGGCGTGGAGGTCGTGCCGGCGCCGACGCCCCCGCCGCTGCCGGACCACGCCCACCGGCAGCTGCAGGAGCGGGCCGACGCCGAGCTCGCGCACCTGGCGGCGGTCGGGGCGGACGCGGCCGGCCGGCTGCGCGCCGTGCGCCGCCCGGCCCTGGCCGCCCTGATGGCGGCGGGGGCGGGTGGCGTGCTGCTCCTGGCGCTCGTCGTGGCCCTCGCCCTCCTCGGGACCGACCCGACCCCGGCGCAGCTGGAGGGCTGGCCGACCGTCCTGCTCCTGCTGTGCCTGGTGTCCCCGCTGCTCGCCGCCCCCGCCGTCCACGCCCGACGGCGGCCGGCGGGGCGTCCCGCCGGGATCGGCCGGCTGCTCGGCACCGCCGTCGTGGCCGTGCTCCTCGCGGGCGGCCTCGCCCTCCTCGTCGTCGTCCTGCTGAGGGCGCTGGGCGGCGTGCCGGACGACGACCCCTGGCTGCAGTGGGCCACCGCGGCGGTCTTCCCCCTCGTCCCGCTGGCCGCGGGGGTGCTCGGCCTGCTGCGGCGCCCCCTCGTCCTGCGCGGCGGTGCGCGCGGTGCGCCGGCGCACCTCGAGCGGTGGCCCGCCCCCCTGCTGCGGTCCTGGCTCGACGAGCGGGAGCGCCGCGCCGACGCACGGCGCCGCGCCTCGGCGCTCGCCGCCCAGGTGCGGGAGGAGCACGTGCGCCTCGACCGCGACCACGAGGAGCGCTGCGCCCTGCACGCGCGGCGGCTCGAGGACTTCGAGCCCCTGCGCCCCGTCCTGCCCCCGCCGGGCCGCACCGTCGTCCTGGGCGGGGCCCCGCGCGAGCGCGGCGACGTCGTGCACCACCTCGTCGCCGCGGCCTGCCTGCGCGGGCAGGACGTCTGGGTGCTCGACCTCGAGGGAGCCGGCGCGCTCGACCGCACGCGCACCGAGGCGGCGGCCCGCGGCCGCCCGCTGCTCGACCTCGACCTCGCCGACGGGGCGGACGCCGTCGCCCTCGTCGAGGGGGCGGCGGACGAGGACGAGGAGCTGGTGGAGGTGCTGACGGCCGCGGCCGCGCCCGCGCTCGGCCCCGGCGACGCGGGCACCGCCGAGCACACCCTGCGCGTCCTCGTCGGCCACCTCCGCCGCCACGGGGGCGCACCGACGCTGGACGGCGTCCGCAGCGCGCTCGAGGAGCTCCTCGGGGCGCCCCCGGACGGCGGGGGCCCGGCCGCGAGGTCGGTCGCGCCGGCCCCGTCGCACGACGACTTCGGCGGCCCCGTGGCGGGCGCCGCGCCGCAGCCGTCGCCCGGCGGCGACCCCGGCCCCCGCCCGGCCGTGGCCGACCTCTTCACGCGGCGCGAGACCGAGCAGGCGCACCCCACGTGGTCCGCGCTGCGCCTGGCGCTGCGGGCCCTCGCCGGCGACGAGGCGGCCGGCCACGGGCCGCCCGGGCGGGAGCCCGGGCGGTGGCCCGGGCGGTGGCAGGGTCCGGGGGCGCGCGGGGCGCTGCTGCGCCGCGGGGGGTCCGTGCTCGTCGCCGTGTCGCCGGTCCTCGCGCGCCGGCCGCTCGCCGTCCGGAGGGCCGCGGCGCTGGCGGCGGCGGGCGAGGCCGTCCGGCGCGGACTGGCACCCGGCGGCCTCGTCGTCGTCGGCGCGGAGCGGCTGGCGCTGGAGGAGCTGCGGCGGCTGGCGGACGTCACGAGCGCCGTCGACGCGCCGCTGCGCCTGTGCGCGGCCGAGCTCGACGAGGTGCTCGAGCCGATGCTGCGCGGGCGGGCCACCCTGGCCGCCTTCGGCGGGCACGGCGCCCAGGCCGCCGAGCGGCTGGCCGACCTCTTCGGCAAGGAGTGGACGGAGCGGGAGACGTCGGTGACGAGCACCATCTCCCAGGCCCAGACCGAGCAGCGCACGACCGCCAGCGGGCGCTCGCGGTCCAGCAGCCGGAGCGGCGGGACCTCGCAGCAGGAGACGATGGTCGAGAACGGGCTCGGGCTCTTCTTCGCCGACTCCCGCTCCCGTCAGCGCGGCAGCTCGCGGTCCCAGGGGTGGTCGGAGACCGACGGCGAGTCGTGGTCGGAGAGCAAGGGGACGGGGACCTCGCGCGGGACGTCGGACGGCACGACGCGGTCGCGCTCCTACGACAGCCTCGCGGTGCTGGAGCGCCTCAACGCCCTGCCTCCGTACACGATGCTCGTCAAGCGCGACGGCACCACCGGCGTCCTCGACCTCTACGCCGACCAGCCGGTGCCGCCCTCGCTCTTCGCCCCGGCGAACCGGGCGTCCCTCCCCGCCGAGAGGGAGCCCGAGGTGCCGTCCCGCCCGGCGGAGCCCGTGTGAGCACCTCCGTGAGCGCGGGACCCGCTGCGGCCGAGGACGACTGGCGCCGGGTGCTCGCCCCCGCGGGCGAGGAGGCGGTGCTGCACGAGGTGGTCGGCGTCGTCCGCCGGGACGGTCGGGCGGCGGCGGACGCCGTCGCGCGGTCGCTCGCGACCGCCTGGCAGGCGGGCGCCCGGGTGACGTCGGTGTGGCACCGCGCGGCCCACGGCCCCTTCCGGGTGTGGGTGGGCGGGACGCGCGGCTTCCCGGCCGCCCGCGCGGACGCGCGGGGCCACCACGTGCAGTGGCCCCCGGGGACGCGCTCGTGCGGCGCCGCGCCCCTGGCCGCCGTCGTCGCGGCGGCCGACCAGCCGTGCTGGGTCCGGGTGGGCGCGGCGGTCGACGTCGAGCGCCCCCGCGCCGACGACGGCCCCGGCCGCGGGGACGCCGAGCCGCTCCTGGAGGAGGCCCTCGGGCACCTCGTCGACCACGCCGTCACCGTCGTCGTCGTCGGCGTGCCCCTCGGCGACGACGCGGTGGAGGCCGAGGTGGCCTCCGCCGCCGAGGCCCTCGACGCCAGCGCCCGGGGGGAGCGCCGCGCCGGTGCCGACCTGCTGGGCGCCGTCGCCCGCGCGCAGCTGGCGGAGAGGACGGCGGCGCGCGCGTCGGGCCTGTGGCGGGTCCACGTGCTCGTCGGCGCGCAGGACGGGGCGGCCCTGCGCCGCGTCGCCGGGCTCTGGGCGGCGGCCGCCTCCGGCGCCGGGGCGGGGGTGCGCTACCTCGCCGCGCCGACGGGGCCGACGGGGCGGCTGCCCGACGTCCTCGCGTCGCCGGTCGACGCCGCGGCGGCGCACGCCCCGGCCTCGCCCTTCGTCGCCGGGACGCCCGCGCTCGCCGCCCTCTGCCGCCCCCCGGTCGTGGAGGTGCCCGGGGTGGAGGTGCGCGCGGCCAACCCCTTCGACGTCGCGTGGCCCGCCGCGGTGCGCGGGCCGTCCCTGCCGCTGGGGGCCGTCGTCGACGCCTCGGGCTCACCGGTGGGCGACCTCGAGGTGCCCTTCGGCGAGCTCGCCCGCCACACCTTCGTCCACGGCTCGACGGGCGCCGGGAAGAGCCGGACGGTGCGCCACCTGCTCACCGAGCTCACCCGGCGGGGGGTGCCGTGGACCGTGCTGGAGCCGGCGAAGGCCGAGTACGCGACGGGCATGGCCGCGCGCCTGGCGGCGGCCGGGGACCTCCCGGACGCGTCGCTGCGGGCCGTCCACGTCGTGCGCCCCGGCGACGCCGGTGCCACGCCCGTGTCGATCAACCCCCTGGAGCCCGAGCCGGGTCACCTGCAGCAGGCCCACCTCGACGTCGCGGTCGACGTCATGGTCGCCGCCTTCGACGCCGAGTCCCCCTTCCCCGAGGTCCTCGTCCAGGCGGCCGACCGCTGCGTGCGCGAGGCCGGGTGGGAGCCCGGCCTCTCGGAGCCGGCGGGGCCGTGGGCGCGCGACGGCGTCGTCCACGCGCACCCGGGCGTGGAGGAGCTGGTGGCCGCCTGCCACCGGGTCGTCGACGAGAAGGGCTACGGCCGCGAGGTCGCGAGCAACGTCCACGGCTTCGTCGACATGCGCCTGGGCGCCCTCACCACCGGCACCCGGCGGGCGGCCTTCAGCAGCGGCTACCCGCTGGACCTGCGGCAGGTGCTGCGGCGCAACGTCGTCCTCGAGCTGCAGGACCTCGGGGCCGACGCCGACCGCGCCCTCTTCATGGGGCTCTTCCTCGCGCGCCTGGCGGAGGCCGTGCGCGTGCGCCACCGGGACGACCCCCGGCCGGGGGAGCTGCGCGGGGTGGTGGTCGTCGAGGAGGCCCACCGCCTGCTGCGCGACCCCGCGCGGCTCTCGCCCGCGGCCGCCCGGGCCGTCGGGGCCTTCACCGACCTGCTCGCCGAGGTGCGCGCCTACGGCGTCGGCCTCGTCGTGGCCGAGCAGGTGCCGACCTCGCTCGCGCCCGAGGTGGTGAAGAACACCGCGGTGAAGGTCTCCG
>NZ_JBBHZG010000005.1:178463-219508 GCF_037482305.1 Pseudokineococcus sp. 5B2Z-1 | reverse complement strand
TCCCCCCCCCCCCCCGCGACCGGCATGGACGAGGCGCAGTCCGCCCACGTGGTCTCCCTGCCCCCCGGGCGCTTCGCCGTCCACACGTCCTCCTGCGACGCCCCGGTGCTCGTCGACGTCCCCCTCGCCCCCGAGGGGGGAGGGCCCCCGCCGGCGGACCCGGCGCCGCTCGTGGGGCCGCTGCCCCCCTGGTACGGCCCCGTGCGCGCGCCGGGGGCGCTGCGCCAGCGGGACGTCGCGCGGGGGGCGCAGGTGGCGGCCGAGCCGCTGCTGGGCCTGCTCGTCGACACGTGGACCGTGGCGGCGCTGACGGGGCTGGTGCCGCCGCGGCTCGTGCCCGCGGCGCGCGAGGCCCTGGTGGCCGGGTGGCGCGGGGCGGCCGGCGAGGCGGCCGTCGCCGGGCTGGCGTGGTCGTGCGTGCGCGCCCGGCGGTCGGTGCTGGGCGCTGCGCCGCCCGAGGAGGTGGCCACCGGCGTGGCGGCCGGGGTCCTCGCCGGCCTGCGGGGCGAGCCGGTGGCCCCCGTGCCGGCGCGGTGGGCCTCGCGGGCCTGGGCGCACGGCGTCGCCGCCAAGGTGCTGCGCTCGGCCGACGGCACCACGGCGGAGGCGCTGTCCGCGGCCGCGCGGGGCCCCTGGCTCCGGGAGGTGCTCGGGCTGCGCCCGGACGAGCCGGCGCGGGCGGAGTGGGAGCGGCTGGCGGCGACCTCGACCTACGCGGCCGACAGCGCGTGGCGGGTGCTCGCGGGCGTGCCGGCCGACCGGGGACCGCTGGCCTCCGCGGCGACCGCGCTCGGCCGCACCCCCGTCCAGGCCCTGGCGCACCTCGCGCGCCGGGTGGAGGACCCCGCCGCCGTCGACCGGCTCGGCGTGGAGCGCGCCGCCGCCGACCCGTCGCGCCGGCCCGCTCGGCCCCCGGCGGACGCCGGCGCCGCGGTCGGGCGCCGGGCGGCACCGACCGCGAGCCCCGCAGCAGCCGCTGCCGGGGGAGGAGGACCGCAGGAGGGACAGGGTCGATGAGCGAGATGCACGGCGAGACGACGGAGCCGGAGGCGGTGCCCGACACCGGGTTCTACGGCGACGGGCCGCAGCAGGGCACCCTGGAGGCCGCCGACGACCGCGACGGGCTCTACGGCGACGGCCCCGGGCAGGGCGTCGAGACGAGCGGGAGCGAGCTGGGGGACTTCCACTCCGACTCGCCCCTGGGGGAGGACCCCTACGGCTGAGCCGCCCCGCCGCCGCCGTCGTCCGTGCTCCCGGCGCCCGCCCCGCGCATCGCCGCGGCCAGGGCCGGCGCCAGGAGGTCGACCTGCCACGGGCGGGCGCCGCCCGCGGCCAGGGCGCGGCGCAGGCCGGCCTCGTCGAGCGGGGAGGGCGGCTCCCAGCAGGTGCGCCGCAGCAGGTCCGGCTGCAGGAGGTTCTCGACGGGGACCGCCAGCTCCTCGGACCGGGCGGCGACGACGTCGCGCGCCGCGGCCAGGCGCGCCGCGGCGGCCGGGTCCTTGTCCTTCCACGAGCGCGGGGGCGGGGGCCCGCTGGACGGCGTGGAGGTGGGGGGCAGGTCGCGCTCGGGCAGCGCCTGGCCGCGGCGCACCGCCTCGAGCCAGGTGGCCGCGCGCCGCCGGTTGGCCGGGCCCGAGAAGACGGGCATGGCGGTCAGGGCCGCCGGGGAGGTCGGCATCGCCGTCGCGGCCGCGACGACGGCGCGGTCGGGCAGCACGCGGCCGGGGGAGACGTCGCGGCGCTGGGCGATGCGCTCGCGCTCCTCCCACAGCTCGCGGACGACGGCGAGCTGGCGCCGGGAGCGGACCGCGTGGAGCCCGGAGGTGCGGCGCCACGGGTCGGTGCGCGGCGGGGCGGGTGGCGCGTCGCGGACCGCGGCGAACTCCTGCCGCGCCCAGTCGAGCTTGCCCTGCTCGTCGAGGACGGCGAGGAGCGCGTCGCGCAGCGGCAGGAGCAGCTCGACGTCGAGCGCCGCGTACCGCAGCCACGGCTCGGGCAGCGGGCGCGTGGACCAGTCGACCGCCGAGTGCTCCTTGGCCAGGTCGACGCCCAGGAGGCGCTGGAGGACCGCCGCCAGGCCCACGCGGGGGAAGCCGGCGAGGCGGGCGCCGAGCTCGGTGTCGACGAGGTCGCCGCCCGGTCGCATCCCGACGTCGGCGAGGCAGGGCAGGTCCTGCCCGGCGGCGTGGAGGACCCACTCGGCGTCGCCGGCGGCGTCGGCGAGGACGGACAGGTCGGGCAGCGCGTCGGGGTCGACGAGCAGCGTGCCCGTGCCCGCCCGGCGCAGCTGGACGAGGAAGGCGCGCTGGCCGTAGCGGTAGCCCGAGGCCCGCTCGGCGTCGACGGCCAGGGGGCCGGTCCCCGCGGCGAGGCGCTCCGCGGCGTCGGCGAGGCCCGCCCCGTCGGCCACGACCTCCGGGACGCCCTCGGCGGGCTCGGTGAGCACCGGGAGAGCGGGGGCGTCGTCCTCGGGGACGTCGCCCTCGGCGGCACCGGCCGCGGTGCGGGGCTGGCCGTCGGTCATGGGGTCACCGTAGGCCCGCGCGCCGCGCTGCCCGGATCGACGCCGGACGGCGCCGGGTCGGTGCTGGGTCCGGTGCCGCCGGTGCGCACCGCACCGGCGCCCGGCGCGCCACCGCCGCGCGCCCGGGTCGGGCGCGCGGCGGTGGGACGGTCCGGTGGGAGCCGACCGGGCTCCGGGCGGGCGGGGCGGGTCGTCAGCTGACGAGGCCCGCTCGCAGGGTGATGGCGACCATCTCGGCGCGGTCGCCGGTGCGCAGCTTGCGGGCGATGCGGGCGAGGTGGCTCTTCACCGTGAGGGCGGACAGGCCGAGCACCTCGCCGACGTCGCGGTTGGAGCGGCCCTCGGCGACGAGGGAGATGACCTGGACCTCGCGCTCGGAGAGGTCCTCCCACGCGCCGGTGGGAGGCACGGCGTCGAGGCGGCGCACCGGGCGCAGGGGGCCGCCGTCCTCGTCGACCGGGTCGACGACGAGGTAGCAGCGGGCGCCCGCGGCCAGGGCGGCGCCCGCGGCGGCGGCGGCGTCGGCGCCCTCGCGGCGGTGGTCGACGACGACGGTCGTCGCCCACCCGCCGGCGGCGGTCTCGCGGACGAGCCCGAGGCCGGTCCCGCCCCCGAAGGACGGCTGGACGACGGCCACGGCACCCGTGCGGCGGGTGGCGAGGGTGCGGGCGGCGGCCGCGTCGGGGGCGGCCAGCACCTCGCGGGCGCCCAGGGCGCGGAGCACGCGGACGGCGGCGCGGCGCAGCGACGACGAGGACAGCGCGACGAGCGCGGTGCCCCGCTCGCCGGAGAGGCCCTCGCGGGTCCGGGGCTGCTGGCTGGGGATGCGGGCGACCGCGGGCGCGGCCGGGCGGGCGCCGGTGCGGACGGCGGTCGGCGCGGCGGGCCGTGCGGTGGGCGGCAGGACGGCGGACACGAGGGCTCCCTTCGCAGCGCCCCTCCATGGGCGCTGTCTGGAGTCCCATCGGCACACCCGTCCGGGCGCTTGAGCCGTCACCGGGCCTCGGCTACAGGACCTGCCCGGCGGTCGCCTCCGCTGCGCGGCAGGCGCCCTCCCGGGCGGCACGCCCGCGGCCCGGGCGGCAGCCGCCCGCGCGCTGCAGCGGGGACGCTGCGGGAGGGGCTGCTGCGGCAGGGGTTGCTGCGGCAGGGGCCGCTGCGGGGGCCGTCAGCGGGTGCGGCGGGGGAGGGCGGTGACGCCCGCGGGCAGCGGCGGGAGGCCGGCCACCGTGCAGAGCAGGTGGTCGGCCCACGCGCGCAGGTGGTCGCCGACCGCGTCCGGCCCGCCGAGCGGGGACCAGGAGGCGCGGACCTCCAGCTCGACCGTCGGCTCGCGCTCGGCGAGGCTGCCGTAGCTGTCGGACAGCACGCGCGTCACGGTGCCCCCCGCGGCGGCGTGCTCGACGCCGCCCTCGGCGAGCGCGTCCACGAACCACGACCAGCCGACGTCACCGAGCAGCGGGTCGGCGCCGGTCTCGGGGTCGAGCTCGGCCCGGGCGAAGGTGACGACGCGCAGGTCGCCCTCCCAGGCCTCCTGGCCGGCGGGGTCGTGCAGCATCACGAAGCGTCCCGTGGCGAGGTCCTCGTCGTCGCCGGCGCGGGCGACGTCGGCCGACAGGGCGACGGCGAAGGGCGCCACCCGGGCGGGGGCGGGGACCTCGGCCAGCCGCACCTCGGGGCGCGTGCGCGCGGCGCGCAGGCTCGCGGTGCAGCGCTCGACGACGGAGCCGCTGCCGGCGCCGGCGGCGCCGCGCGTGCCGTCCCTGCTCCCGCGCCCGTCCACGCGCCGCACGGTAGGCGGCCCCGGGCGGGCGGGGGCGGACCCGCGGCCCCGCCACGCCGACGAGCACCCCGTGGGACCATCGGCGGGTGCCCGACACCCCCCGCACCACCGCCCCGACCGACGCCGACCACGACGTCGAGGCCGACGCCGCAGCGGGGACCGGCCGGGCCGGCGCCGACGCTCCTCGCGCCGGCGGCGCGGCGGAGGGCCCCTTCGCCGCCGCTGCCGCGGGACGGCGGGGCTCGCGGACCCCCGTGTGGTTCATGCGCCAGGCGGGCCGCTCCCTGCCCGAGTACAGGGCGGCGCGGGCGGGCACGGCGATGCTCGAGGCCTGCCGCACGCCCGAGCTCGTCACCGAGATCACGCTGCAGCCGGTGCGCCGCTACGGCGTCGACGCCGCCGTCCTCTACAGCGACATCGTCGTGCCGCTGGCGGCCGCGGGCGTCGACCTCGACATCGTCCCCGGCACCGGACCCGTCATCGCCGCCCCCGTGCGGACGGCCGCCGACGTCGACGCCCTGCCCGTCCTCGACCCCGCGCAGGTCGGCTTCGTCGACGAGGCGGTGCGGATGCTCGTGCCCGAGCTCGGCGACGTGCCGCTGCTCGGCTTCGCCGGCGCCCCCTTCACCCTGGCCAGCTACCTCGTCGAGGGCGGCCCGAGCCGCCACCACGAGGTCACCAAGGCGATGATGTACGGCGACCCGGGCCTGTGGCACGCGCTCATGGAGCGCCTCGCCGCGCTGACGACGACGTTCCTGCGCGTGCAGGTCGAGGCCGGCGCCCGGGCCGTGCAGCTCTTCGACTCCTGGATCGGCGCCCTGCCGCTCGCCGACTACCGGCGCTACGTCCTGCCGCACTCGACGGCGGTGCTCGAGGGGGTGGCCGACCTCGGCGTGCCCCGCATCCACTTCGGCACCGGGACGGGCGAGCTGCTCGGCGCGATGGCCGAGGCGGGGCCCGAGGTCGTCGGCGTCGACTTCCGCGTCCCGCTCGACGAGGCCGCCCGGCGGACGGCCGCCGCCGTGGGCCGGCCGGTGCCCCTCCAGGGCAACCTCGACCCGGCCGCCCTCTTCGCCCCGTGGCCCGTGGTGCGCGAGCGCGTGCTCGAGGTCCTCGAGGCCGGGCGGGCCGCCCCGGGCCACGTCTTCAACCTCGGCCACGGCGTCCTGCCGACGACGGACCCCGACGTGCTCGCGCGGGTCGTCGACCTCGTGCACGAGACGACGACCCGCTGAGCGGCGCCGTGCCGACGGGCGGTCACGGGGGGGACGGGCACGGCCCGGACGTCGCCCCGGTCGTCGTGGTGGGGGCCGGCATCAGCGGCCTGGTGGCGGCCCGCGAGCTGCGCCGAGGGGGCGCCGAGGTGCTCGTGCTCGAGGCCGCGGACCGCGTCGGCGGGGTGATGTCCCGCGGCGCGGTGGACGTGCCCGGCCGCGACGAGCCGCTCGTCGTCGACCTCGGGCCCGAGTCGCTGCTCGCCCGGCGCCCCGAGGCCGTCGCGCTGCTGGACGAGCTCGGCCTCGCGGACGAGGTCGAGCACCCGGAGGCCGTGCCGGCGGCCGTGGCCTCGCGGGGGCGCCTGCACGACCTGCCGCCCGGCACGACGATGGGCGTGCCGCGCTCGACCGCCCACCTGGCGGGGCTGCTGACGCCGGCCGAGGTCGCCCGCGTGGCCGCCGAGGAGCGCGTCGCCCCGCTCACCGCCGACGACGTCGACGTGGCCTCGTGGGTCGCGGGGCGCGTGGGGCGCGCCGTCGTCGACCGCCTCGTCGAGCCGCTGCTCGGCGGCGTCTACGCCGGCAGCGCGAGCGCCCTGTCGCTGCGCGCCACCGTCCCGGCGCTGTGGGACGTCGCCGTCCGCGGCGAGCCGCTCCTGCGTCCCGGGGCGGCGGCGAGCGGGGGGAGCGCCGGCGGGGCGGGGGCGACGACGGCGCCGGCGGGCGCCCCGACCACCGCGGGCGCTCCCGCGGCCGGCCCCGTCTTCGCGGGGGTGCGGGGCGGCGTCGCTCGGCTCGCCGAGGAGGTCGCCGCCCAGCTCGTGCGCGACGGCGTCGAGGTGCGCCGCGGGACGCCCGCCACCTCGCTCGAGCCGCTGCCCGGGTCGTCGTCCGCGCCGTCGTCCGGGCCGGCCTCCGGGCCGTCGTCCGCACCCCTGTCCGGGTCGGGCGGCCGCTGGGTCGTCGGCACCCCCGCCGGGCCGGTGGTGGCGAGCGCCGTCGTCGTCGCGCTGCCCGCGCCCGCGGCCGCCCGGCTGCTGCGGGGGGCGGCGCCCGTCGCCGCCGCGGCCCTCGGGCAGGTCCGCACGGCGAGCAGCGCCATCGCCACGCTCGTCGTCCCGGGGCGGGTGCTCGCGGGGGCGGGGCGCTCGGGGCTCCTCGTGCCGCCCGTGGACGGCCGCCTCGTCAAGGCCTCGACGTTCTCGAGCGTGAAGTGGCGCTGGCTCGCCCGCTCCGCGGCCGCGGGGGGAGCGGGCGGGGGCGACGACCCGCCGGCCGTGCTGCGCGCGTCCATGGGGCGGGCGGGGGAGGAGGCCGTCCTCGACCGGGAGGACGCGGACCTGCTCCGCGCGTCGGCCGCCGAGCTGGGCGAGCTGCTCGGCGGGCCCGGCTCCCCGGCGGTGCCGGTGCTGGGCGGCCGCGTCGTGCGCTGGCGGGACGGGCTGCCGCAGTACGGCCCCGGCCACCTCGACCTCGTCGCCCGCGCGCTCGCCGACGTGGCCGCCCGGCCCGGGCTCGCCGTCGCGGGCTCGGCGTACGAGGGCGTCGGCGTCCCCGCGTGCGTCGCGTCCGGCCGCCGGGCCGCGGCGCGGCTCCTCGTCGGGAGCGCACCGGTCGCCGGGGTCGGCGGGGCCCCTCCCGCCGGGCCCGTGCCGCAGGGGCCTGGGACCATGGGGACGTGAGCCAGACGACGAGCGACGCGTCCACCAGCACCTCGTCCGCCCCGGAGGCGGCCGCCGCGGCGGCCCCCACCTCGGCGGAGATCAACGCGACGATCCGCTACACGATGTGGTCGGTGTTCCGGGCCGCGGGGCGGATGCCCGAGGACGAGCGCCCCGCGGCGGCGCGCGAGCTCGAGGAGCTCCTCGCGGCTGACGACGACGTCGTCGTCCGCGGCCTCTACGACGTCAGCGGCCTGCGCGCCGACGCCGACGTCATGGTCTGGTGGCACGCGTCGTCGGTCGAGGCCCTGCAGGGCGCCTACCACCGGCTGCGGCGCTCGGCGGTGGGCCGCGTGCTCGAGCCCGTGTGGTCCTCGACCGGGCTGCACCGGCCGGCGGAGTTCAACAAGGGGCACGTGCCGGCCTTCATGGCGGGGGAGGAGGCGCGCGGCTACCTGTGCGTGTACCCCTTCGTGCGCTCCTACGACTGGTACCTGCTCGAGGACGCCGACCGCAAGAAGATGCTGCGCGACCACGGCATGGCCGCCATGCCGTACCCGGACGTGCGGGCCAACACCGTGAGCGCCTTCGCGCTGGGCGACTACGAGTGGCTGCTGGCCTTCGAGGCCGACGAGCTGCACCGCATCGTCGACCTCATGCGCGAGCTGCGGGCCACCGAGGCGCGGCGCCACGTCCGCGAGGAGCTGCCCTTCTACACGGGGCCGCGGGTGAGCCCGGCCGAGGCGGTCGAGCGCCTGCCCTGACGGCCGCGCCGGCACCCCGACGCACGAGAGCCCCGCCCCTCGAGGGGCGGGGCTCTCGTGCGTCCCGCGGGCCCGGACGACCCCGGCGGGGGAGCGCGTCAGCCCGCGGTGCCGGGACGGCGCATGGGCACGTGGGGGATGCCGTCCTCGAGGAACTCCTCGCCGACGACCTCGAAGCCGTGGCGGGCGTACCAGCCGGCCAGGTGCGCCTGGGCGTCGAGGACGAGGTCCTCGTGGCCGTGCCGGCCCACGACGTCGGCGAGGAGCACCGACGCGAGGCCCTGGCCCCTCGCCGACGGCGCCGTGACGACGCGGCCGACCCGCCGCGGCCCGCCCCCCGCGTCCTCGAGGACGCGGAGGGCCGCCGCCACGGGGACGCGCTCGCCCGCGCGCACGCGGCCGTCGCCGGTGTGCCACAGGTGCTCGGTGCCCGGCTCGAGGTCCCGGCCGTCGAGCTCGGGGTAGGGGCACTCCTGCTCGACGACGAAGACGTCGACCCGCAGCCGCACGAGGGCGTGCAGCGTGGCGGCGTCGAGGTCGTCGGGTCGGGCGCGCCGGACCTCGCCGACGGGGCCCGCGACGGCGTCCCCGTCGGAGCGGCCGGCGACCGTCTCGAGCCGGGCCACCGGGCCGCTCAGGACCGCTCGGGCTGCAGGCGCAGCGAGACGGAGTTGATGCAGTAGCGCTGGTCGGTCGGGGTGCCGTAGCCCTCGCCCTCGAAGACGTGGCCCAGGTGGCCGTCGCACGCGGCGCAGCGGACCTCGGTGCGGACCATGCCGAGGGAGCGGTCGCTGATGTAGCGCACGCGGTCCTCGGCCAGCGGGGCGTAGAAGGACGGCCAGCCGCAGTGGGAGTCGAACTTCGTCTCGGAGCGGAAGAGCTCCGTGCCGCAGGCGCGGCAGCTGTACACGCCCACGGTCTTCTCGTCGGTGTACTCACCGGTGTAGGGGCGCTCGGTGCCCCCGAGGCGCAGCACCGAGTACTCCTCGGGCGACAGGCGCTCGCGCCACTCGGCGTCGCTGCGGCGCACGGGCTCCGGCGCGCCCGCCGGCTCGGGCACAGTGCCGGCGGACGGAGGGCCGGCGGACGGGTTCGGGGAGGTGGAGGTCATGCCCGTCCCAACACGGGCGCCCGCCACCCCCTTCCCGCCGCGCCCTCGCCCCCCGCACCGCGCCCCGCACGCCCCACCGGGAGCGGCGGCGCCGCCGGGCGCGCCAGGATGGGGCCATGCAGGCGGACGAGGTGCGTGAGCAGCCCGGTGGCGGGACCGAGCGGGACGACTCGGGGGACGAGGTGCTCGTGCCGACGGAGGCGAGCCCCGGCACGCCCGCGCACGAGCCCGCGGCGACCACGGCGGCGGGCGACGCCGAGCCCGAGGACGCCTGGCGCCAGGGCATCCACCTCGCCAGCGGCAGCGCGGACGACGCCGACGGCAGCGGCCAGGCGCGCTCGGGCTACTGGGACGACCAGGACGACCCCGAGGGGCCCGACGAGACCTGAGCCGACGCGGGGGCCCCGGGCGGGAGGTGGGCCGAGCTCCCCGGGCGGGCGGGGCGGTCAGCCCGCGGCGTGCTGGTCGGGGTCGGGCTCGAGGTGCTCGGCCTCCTCGGGGATCTGCCGGGGGCCGATGACGACGAGGCGCCCGGCGGACAGCTCGGCGGAGGCGTCGCGCAGCCACGACGGCGGCTGGTCCGGCAGGCCCTCCGCGGCGATGGCCGCGACGAGCTGCTCGCGGATCTCGGCGGGCGGCGTGCCCTGCAGCCGCCGCAGCTCGCCGAGGACGTGCTGCAGGCGGTTCTGCAGGTGGTCCAGGCCCTGGGGGTCGCTCTCGGTCATGGGGGCGACCGTAGCCTCAGCCCAGCCGCGCCGTCCCGCCGTAGACGTGCAGCACCGGCACGCCGAGGGCGTCGCGGGCGCGCGAGGCCCAGTCGCGGTGGAAGGTGTCCTCGACGGCGTGGGGGCGCGTGACCACGACGACCTCGCGCACGCCGCCCGCGCCGACGGCCGCCTCGAGCGCGGGCAGCGGGTCGTCCTGGACGACCTCGCCCTCGGCGGCGCACCCCGCGCCGCGCAGCGCCGCGAGCGACTGCTCGAGGGCGCTCGTCGCCTCGGCCCGGGCCTCCCGCTCGTCGGGCTGCCCCTCGCGGACGGCGTCGAGGGCGGCGCGCATCTCGAAGAGGCTGAGGTGGTCGACGACGTCCGCGAGCAGGTTGCGCTCGGTGTCCGCCGGCACGAGGACGCGGTAGGCGGCCCGCACGCCCTCGACCTCGTGCAGCGCCGCGACGCGCTCCGCGTCGCCCTCGTCGAGGGCCTCCTCGGTGAGGAGCAGGACGACCTCCGAGGCGGCGGCCGTGGGGGCGGTCTCGGGGGGCAGGCTCTCCTCGGGCACGGGCGCAGGCTAGTCGAGCCCTCGCGCCGGGGCGTCAGCCCCCGGAGAGCACGGCCGCCAGGTCGTAGGCCGCCGGCACCTCGATCTGGTCGGTGGTGCACGAGAGCGGCTCCCGGTCCGGGCGCCACCGCAGGAAGCGCACGACGTGCCGGAACCGGCCGTTCTCGAGCTGGTCGTAGCCGACCTCGCAGACGAGCTCGGGGCGCACGACGACGAAGGAGCCGTCCCTGCTCGCGGAGAAGCGGTTGCGCTCGCCGGCGCCCCGGACCGGCTCTCCGTCCTCGTCCCGCTCGACGTACGGGGCCAGCTCGTCCACCAGCTCCCGGCGCCGGGCCGCCGTGAAGGCTGAGGCGCCGCCCACCTGGTGGAAGTCCTCGCCGTCCGGCGGGCGCAGGCCGAGCAGGAGCGAGCCCACGCCCTCACCGCTCTTGTGGACCCGGTACCCGACGACGACGACGTCGGCCGTCCGGGCGTGCTTGACCTTCGCCATCACCCGGCGGCCGGGCTCGTAGCGCGCCGCGCGCGGCTTGGCGACGACGCCGTCGAGGCCCGCGCCCTCGAAGTCGGCGAGCCAGCGCCGCGCCAGGTCGGCGTCGTCGGTGCGCTGGGTCACGTGCAGGGGCCCCCGCACCCCGGCCCACGCCGCCTCCAGCCGGCGGCGCCGCTCCTCGGCCGGGTGGTCGGTGAGGTCCTCGTCGCCCTCGGCGAGCAGGTCGAAGGCCACGAAGGAGGCGGGCGTCTCCTCCGCGAGGGTCCGCACGCGCGAGGCGGCGGGGTGGATCCGCTGGGAGAGGGCCTCCCAGTCCAGGCGCTCGGCGCCCGGCTGGCCGCGGCGGACGACGACCTCGCCGTCGACGACGCACCGCGCGCCGCCGAGCTGGTCGACGAGCTCGGCCACGACCTCGGGGAAGTAGCGCGTGAGCGGCTTGCCGCCGCGGCTGCCCAGCTCGACCGCCGGCCCGCCCTCGGCGGTGCCGTCGTAGAAGACGACGCAGCGGAAGCCGTCCCACTTCGGCTCGTACCAGAGGCCCCCGTCGACCGACGCCGGCTCCGGGACGGCGCCGACCGCCCGCGCGAGCATGGGGTCCACGGGCGGCAGCACCGGCAGGGCGAGGCGCGCGCCGCCGGGCACCGGCTCGGGCCCGGGTTCGGCGTCGGCGGCGGGGCGGCGGGAGGTGGGCACGGGCCGATCCTGCACCCGGGCACCGCACCCGGGCACCGGACCCGGGGCGTCCACCGGCGCCCTCGACCCCGGTCTGCAGCGGGCGGTGGGCCACGGCGCCCCGCGCTGCCCGCGCCGCCCGCGCCGCGCGGGGCGCGGGCGCCGGGCAGGATGGCGGCATGGCTGGACGTCGAGGACGCGGCGGCCCGGGGGACCGGCTCCTCCGGCAGGAGCGGGACCACGGGCGGGACCACAGGGGGGACGGGCGGCGGCGCCGGACGGGCGCCGACGCGGCCGCCCGGTGGATGTCCGCCTCCTTCACCGCGACCGGGCTGCTCCACCTCGTGCGCCCCGCGGTGTTCGACGCGGCCGTGCCCCGCGCGCTCGGCGCGCCCCGACCCTGGACGCTGCTGTCCGGGGCCGCCGAGCTGGTCTGCGCCGCGGCCCTCGCCGCGCCCGACACCCGCCGGGCCGGGGGCGTGCTGTCCGCGGCGCTGCTGCTGGCGGTCTGGCCCGCCAACATCTCCATGGCGCAGCGCGCGCTGCGCTCGCCCCGCGCCTCGCGGACCCGGCGGGTGGTCACGGTGGTCCGGGTGCCGCTGCAGGTGCCGATGGTCGTGAGCGCCCTCGCGGTCGCCCGGTGTCCCCGATGAGCGGAGAGGCCCCGATGAGCGGAGGACGCCCGACGAGCGGGGGGTGGTCGACCGGTCGTCGTCGGCTCCCGGGTCGGGGCGCGCCGTGGGGGGCGCCGGTCGCCGCGGCCGGGCGCGGGCTCGGCGCCGTGCGCCGGCGCCTGCCGGTGGGGCCCGTCGCCCGGCGCCGGGCGCGCACCGCGGCCCGGGTGGCGGCCTGGAGCGGGGCCGGTGCCGTCGCGGCGACGTCGCTGGCGGCCGCCGCCGTCTCCGGGCTCGCCGCCTTCTTCGTCCGGCAGGTGGTCAGGCCCGTGCACGAGCGGCCGGACGACGTCCGGGTCCTCGCGGTGGACCTCGAGGGCGCCGGGCCGGACGGGCCCGTCGTCACGGTGACGGCGGACGCCCAGACCCGCGCCCCCGGCCGCTACGTCCTCCTCCTCGACGGCGGGCGCCGCGCGGCGCAGGTCGGCGCGGTGGTGCGCGAGGAGCGGGGCGCCGTCGTGCGCGAGCTGCTCACGGCGCCGGAGGGCGGCCTCGCGCCCGGCCCGGCGCGCTGGAGCGGGACCGTCCACGTCGGCGACCCGACGTCGGCGCTCGACCTCGCGCACGAGGACGTCCGGGTCGCGACGCCGCTCGGCGGCCTCCCCGCGTGGTTCGTGCCGGCCGCCCGTGGGCACCGCGACGCCGAGGGCGGCGCCGGGTCGACCGGGCGGGCGGGGGGCGAGGTCTGGGCCGTGCTCGTCCACGGCCGCGGCGCCACGCGCGAGGAGTGCCTCCGCGCGGTGCCGCTGCTGCACCGCCTGGGGCTGCCGTGCCTCGTGCCGGCCTACCGCAACGACGCCGACGCCCCGCCCGAGTCCGCGGGCCACTACGGCCTGGGGGACACCGAGTGGCTGGACGTCGAGGCGGCCGTGCTCCACGCCCTCGACCACGGCGCGCGGGAGGTCGTCCTCGTCGGCTGGTCGATGGGCGGGGCCATCGTCCTGCAGCTCGCCACGCGGTCGTGGACCGCCGACCGGGTCCGCGCGGTCGTCCTCGACTCGCCGGTCGTCGACTGGCGCGACGTGCTGGAGCACGCGGCGCGCCGGAACCGGCTGCCCTGGGCCGCCGGTCGTCTCGGCGTCGCCATGCTGGCCCGGCCGGAGGCGCGGGCGCTGCTCGGCGTCAGCGCGCCCATCGACGTCGCCCGCCTCGACTGGGTCGTCCGCGCCGACGAGCTGCGGCTGCCCGTCCTGCTGCTCCACGCCGCCGACGACGACGTCGTCCCCATCGGGCCCTCGCGGCGGCTCGCGGCCGCCCGACCCGACCTCGTCGTCTTCCGGGACTTCCCGGGAGCGCAGCACACCAAGGAGTGGAACACCGACCCGGAGCGCTGGGAGCGCGAGGTCGCCCGGTTCCTGCTCGAGCACCTCTGACGCCGGACCGGGCGGGCGTGCGGAGCCGGCCCGGCGTGCCGGCTGCGCACGTGCCCGCACCCCCGCGGTGCCGAGGGAGGTCGGCAGGGGGACGCGTCGAGGGCCTGCCGGACGTCCGCGGACTTCGCGGGGCTCGTGACGGCGTGCCGTCCCTCGACGTCCGCGGTGCCGACGACCTGACGGCGTGGCGCCCCCAGGTCCCCGGTCGGCGCGTCTACGCGCTGCCGGGGCGGCGCACGACCCACCGGCCGAGCAGGGTGCCGCCGCCGTCGTCGGCCAGCAGCAGCGACGCCAGGTCGAGGTGCGCGGTGAGCGCGGGGCCGACGAGGGCGCGCGGGCCGTCGCCGGCGACGAGCAGCGGCGACGTCGTGAGGCACAGCTCGTCGAGCAGGCCGGCGGCCGCGACGTCCCGCAGCAGCGCGGGGCCGCCCTCGCAGAGCACGCGCCGCAGGCCCCGGTCCGCCAGCGCGGCGACGGCGGCCGCGAGGTCGACGTCGTCGTGCCCGGTGACGACGACGCCGCCGTCGCCCAGCGCCGCGCGCAGCCGGCCCAGCACGTCCTCTCCTGCGCTCTCGCAGGTCACGGCCATCACCGCCCCGCCGTCGTCGCGACGGGCGAGCGCCGCGTCGGGCAGCCGCCCGGAGCGGGTGACGACGGCGAGCGCCGGGGCCGGCGCCTGCCCGAGGGCGGAGCGCCGGGCGGCCAGGGACGCCCGCACCCGCAGCGGTCCGTAGACCTCCGCGCGCGCCGTCCGCGCCCCGACGAGCACCACGTCGGCGAGCGAGCGCAGCAGGACGAGGACGCGGAGGTCGGTGGGCCCGGAGATCGAGCGGCTCGAGCCGTCCTCGCCGGCGGCGGCGCCGTCGAGGGTGGTGACGAGGTTGGCGCGGACCCGGGCGTCGCGGCCCGGCTCCGGGAGGTCGTGGGCGTAGAGCGCCGCGAGGTCGTCCTCGGCGTCCGGGGACGCCGCACCCCCCGCCGCCGGCGCCACCTCGCGGGGGGCGCCGAGCGACGGGGGGTGCAGGAGCCGCACGCCCACGCCGGCCGTCAGGCGGCCGTCGACTCGCGGACCTGGCGCTGGATGCGGCCCAGCATCCCGGTCATGCCGCGCAGCCGCAGCGGGCTGACGGCGCGGTCCAGGCCCAGGCGCGAGCAGACGTCGCCCGGGACGTCGAGCACCTGCGCGGCGGGCAGCCCGTCGAGGCCCTCGGCGAGGATGCCGGCGAAACCGCGCGTCGTCGGCGCCTCCGCGGGGGCCGAGAAGAACAGGTGCACGGTGCGGTCGGCGTCGTCGTCCACCTCGGTGAGCAGGAAGATCGGCGACTGGCACTCCGGCACCGGCTCGAGGAGCTCGGGGTGGTCGGCGTACCGCGGCGGCAGCGCCGGCAGGCCCCGGCTGAAGTCGAGGAGCAGCTGCAGCCGCTCGGGCTCGCTGACGGCGTGGAAGTCCTCGACGATCTCGGCCAGCGCCGCGGGCAGGCCCTCCGTGGGGCCGCCCGTGCCCGCGGCGCCGCCGGTGGTCGCGGCGGTCACGAGCGCCGCGCCGGGGCGTCGCCGGGCTCGGAGCCCGTGGCGATGGGCACGCGCACGGCGTTGCCCCACTCGGTCCACGAGCCGTCGTAGTTGCGCACCCTGTCGAAGCCGAGCAGGTGGGTGAGCACGAACCACGTGTGCGAGGAGCGCTCGCCGATGCGGCAGTAGGCGATGACGTCGTCGCCCGGCTGCAGGCCCTTCTCGCCCGTGTAGATGGCCTCGAGCTCGGCGCGGCCCTTGAAGCGGCCGTCCTCGGCCGCCGCGCGCGCCCACGGCACCGACTGGGCGGTGGGGATGTGGCCGCCGCGCAGGGCGCCCTCCTCCGGGTAGGCGGGCATGTGCGTGCGCTCGCCGGTGTACTCCTCGGGCGAGCGGACGTCGACGAGCGGGCCGGTGCCGAGGTGCGCGAGGACGTCGGGCGCGAAGGCGCGGACCTCCTCGTCACGGCGCTCGACGACGGGGTAGTCCGTGGGGGCCGGCGACGGCGCGTCCGTCGTCATGGGGCGGTCCTCGGCCAGCCAGGCGGCGCGCCCGCCGTCGAGGAGCCGCACGTCCTCGTGGCCGAAGAGGGTGAAGACCCACAGCGCGTAGGCCGCCCACCAGTTCGACTTGTCGCCGTAGACGACGACGGTGGAGTCGCGGCTGATGCCCTTGGCCGACATGAGCCGGGCGAAGGCCTCGCCGTCGACGTAGTCGCGGGTCACCGGGTCGTTGAGGTCGGTGTGCCAGTCGACCTTGACGGCGCCGGCGATGTGGCCGGTCTCGTAGAGCAGCACGTCCTCGTCGGACTCCACGACGACGAGGCCCTCGTCGCCGAGGTGGTCGGCCAGCCACGCGGTCGTGACGAGGCGCTCGGGGTGGGCGTACTCGGCCAGGGCCGGGCTCGGGTCGGTGGGGACGGGCACGGGGCTCTCCTCGGGATCGCACGAGTCGGTCGCTGTCGTGGTCGTCGCGGGCCCGCGCGCGGGGCTCTCGCCGCCGCGGGTGGTCGCGGTCCGCGTCCTGCTCACCGGGCAACACCTCGGGAGCGGCCGGATCTTCCCGCACCGGGGCAGCGGCCGCAGCCGCGCCCACGCTGCGGACGGCGACGAGCCGCCTAGGGTCGTGGCCCGTGACGACGACGAGCGGGGACCCGGCGGGCGAGGGCCCGGCGAGCCAGGAGCGGGGCGGGCGCGAGACGGGGGTGGGCTCCCTCGTGGGCCGCGAGCCGCAGCTGGGGCGCGACCGGCTCGTCGCCGAGCTCGTGCCCTCGCCGCGCTTCGCGGACGTCTCCTTCGCCTCCTACGAGCCCTCGCCCGACGAGCCCTCGCAGGCGGCGGCCGTCACCGAGCTGGAGGCCCACGCGGAGCGCGTCCGGGACGCCCAGGCGTCGCGCGGCCAGAAGGAGGGCGGCCTGCGGCGGCTGCTGCGCGGTCGCCCGACCACTCCGCAGGCCGCGCCCGGCGTCTACCTCGACGGGGGCTTCGGCGTCGGCAAGACGCACCTGCTCGCGGCGACCTGGCACGCCGTGCCCGGGCCGAAGGCCTTCGGCACCTTCGTCGAGTACACCAACCTCGTCGGCGCGCTCGGCTTCGCCGAGGCCGTCCGGGCGCTCTCGCCCATGACCCTCGTCGCCATCGACGAGTTCGAGCTCGACGACCCGGGGGACACCGTGCTCATGGCGCGCCTGCTCCGCGAGCTCGTCGACGCCGGCGTGCGGCTGGCGGCGACCTCGAACACCCTCCCGGGCTCGCTGGGGGAGGGGCGCTTCGCCGCCGACGACTTCCTCCGCGAGATCCAGGCCGTCGGCAGCAACTTCGACGTCGTGCGGATCGAGGGCGAGGACTACCGCCACCGCGGCCTGCCCGACCCGCCCGCGCCGCTGCCCGACGACGAGCTCGAGGCCCGTGCCCGCGCGGTCGGCGGCGGCGCCGTCCTCGACGACGCGGGCGCGCTGACGGAGCACCTCGCCCGCGTGCACCCGAGCCGCTACGGCGCGCTGCTCGACGGCGTCACGCACGTCTTCTGGCGGGGGCTGCGCCCGCTCGCGGACCAGAACGTGGCGCTGCGCACCGTCGTGCTCGCCGACCGGATGTACGACCGCTCGATCCCGCTCGCCGTGTCGGGCGCGAGCCTCGCGGACCTCTTCACCCCCGAGATGCTCGCGGGCGGCTACCGGAAGAAGTACTCCCGCGCCCTCTCGCGCCTCACGTCCCTCGCCCGCGACGGGGCCTGAGCCCCGCGCGCGCCCGCGGACGGGGACCGGCGCCCAGGAGCCCGAGGACAGGCGACCTTGACCCTCCCGCCGCGGGGGGTGAGAGTGCCGCCGCGGGCGACGAGGGCGTCGCCCCCCGAGGAGGAGACGACGTGGACGAGCACCGCACCCCGACCCGCGACCCGCGGCGCGCCCCGAGCCGGCGGGCGGTCCTCGCCGGTGCCACCGGCGCCGGAGCCCTGGCGCTGGCGGTCGCCCCGGCCACCGGGGCCGCAGCGGCACCGCCCTCGGTGGCGACGCCGTCGCTGCGCCGCGCGGGCGCGCGCGCCCTGGACTTCCTCCAGGTCATGACCGACGCCTACCCGGCGGCGAACGGCGACGGCCCGGTGCTGGCGCAGAGCTACTCCGACCAGAACGGGCTCTTCAGCACGGCCTTCGTCTACGACGAGGCGCTCAGCATCTGCGCGGCGCTCGCCACGGGCACCGCGCGGGGCGAGGCCCTCGCGCGCCGTCTCGGCGACGGCCTGCTGTTCGCCCAGGGGAACGACCCCGCCTACGACGACGGCCGGCTGCGCCAGGCCTACAACGTCGGCCCGTACGTCTTCTACGACGGCGTCCCGCAGCCCTACGGCCTCCGCCTCCCCGACGGCACCGCGAACATCGGCTCCCAGTTCGGCTTCCTCGGCACCGCCGTCGGCGACATGGCCTGGCCCGGCATGGCCCTCGTCCAGCTGCACGAGCGCACGGGCGAGCAGCGCTACCTCGACGGGGCGCTCGCCATCGCCCGGTGGATCACGACGAACGCCCGCAACGACGGCGCGCTGGGCGGCTTCTCGTTCGGCGTGACCGCGGGTGACGAGCGGATCCCCAACGTCTCGACCGAGCACAACGTCGACTGCGTGGGCTTCTTCCGCCAGCTCGCCGCGGCCACGCGCGACCGCTCCTGGCTCGAGGAGGCGGCGCGCGCCCGCGCCTTCCTCGGGCGCGTCTGGGAGCCCGACGGCGGGTACTTCTACACGGGGAGCGACGACGGGACGACGGTCAACCGTGACCCCCTGCCGCTGGACCCGCAGGCGTGGAGCTGGCTCGCGCTGCGCGAGGGCCGCTACGCCCGGGCCCTCGACTGGGCCGGGCAGGCGCTCGCCGTGACCGACGACGCCGCGCAGCCGCTGAGCCAGCTGCCCGACGGCGTCCGCGTCTCCGGGGTGACCTTCAGCTCGGCGTCGCTGACCTCGACCGCGGTCTACAACGGGCTGACGGTCGACCCGCAGGGCGTGTGGCTCGAGGGCACCGGCCAGCTGGCCACGGCCTACGCCGACCGCGGCCGCGGGCAGGCGGACGCCCGGCGCGCCCGCGGCCTGCTCGGGCAGATCACGGTGGCCCAGGACCTCGTGGGGCAGGACCAGACGGTGGGCGGCGCGCCGCTGCCGGCGGACTCCGGCGTCGTCGCGGCGACGAGCGTGCTCGACACCGGCTTCGGCTTCGCCTACTTCCAGTCGCAGCACATCGGCGCCACGGCGTGGTTCCTCATGGGCGTCGAGGGCGCCAACCCCTTCGTGCGCGGGGGCCTGCGCTGAGGCCCTGACCGGGGCCGCCCGGGGCGGCGGCCGGCGCCGACGCCGACGCGCCGGGGGCCGGCGGACCTCGAGGTCCGCCGGCCCCCTCCCGCGTCAGCGCAGCCGGGCCACCGCGACCGCGTGGGCGGGCAGGCGCACGACCTCGCCCTCCAGGGCGACCTCGCCGTCCTCGGCGTAGGAGGCGACGAGCTCGGCGCCGCTCTCGCCCTCGACGCCGGCGCCGCGCTCGAGCGGCACCTCCCGCGCCCGGTCGGAGAGGTTGACCGCGACGCGGAAGGCCCCGCGGACGAGCACGAGCCAGCCGGCGTCCTCGTCGCCGACGACGTCGAGGCTCGGCGAGCGGCCGAGGACGTCGTCGCGCAGGTCCCCCTCCGTCGCACGGAGCTCGAGCAGGCGCCGGTGCCACGCGAGCAGCGCCGCGCCGCGCCCCGACGTCGGCTCGTCCCAGTCGAGCACCGAGGCGTCGCGGGTGGCCGGGTCCTGCGGGTCGGGCACGTCCTCGGCGTCCCACCCGTGGGAGGAGAACTCCGAGCGCCGCCCCGTCCGCACGGCCTCGGCGAGCTCGGGGTCGGGGAAGTCGGTGAAGAACTGCCACGGCGTGCGCGCGCCCCACTCCTCGCCCATGAAGAGCATGGGGGAGAAGGGGCCGAGGAGGACGAGGGCGGCGCTGCCGGCGAGGACCCCGCCGGGCAGGCTCGCCGACGGGCGGTCGCCGGTGGCCCGGTTGCCCACCTGGTCGTGGTTGGACGTGTAGGCGACGAAGGAGCCGCCGCGGTGGCGGGTCGGGTCGACCGGCCGCCCCCAGACCTGCTCGCGGAAGGGCGAGTACGTGCCGGCGTGCCAGAAGGCCCCCGTCATGACGGCGCGGACGGACTCCAGCGAGCCGAAGTCGACGTAGTAGCCCTGCCGCTCGCCGGTGACGAGGGCGTGCACGGCGTGGTGGACGTCGTCGGCCCACTGCGCCTGCATGCCGTAGCCGCCCTCGACGGCGGGCTCGACCATGCGCGGGTCGTTGAGGTCGGACTCCGCCACGAGCGTCAGCGGCCGCCCGACCTCGTCGGACAGGTCGGCCGCCCGCAGCGACAGCTCGGCCAGCACGTGGACGGGCGAGTCGTCGACGAGCGCGTGGACGGCGTCGAGCCGCAGGGCGTCGACGTGGAAGTCGTGCAGCCACCGCAGGGCCCCCTCGACGACGAAGGCGCGGACCTCCCGGGCGCCCGGCGCGTCGAGGTTCACCGCCGTGCCCCAGGGCGTCTCGTGCTGGTCGGTGAAGTAGGGGCCGAACTCGGGCAGGTAGTTCCCCGCCGGGCCCAGGTGGTTGTAGACGACGTCGAGGCAGACCCCGAGGCCGCGGGCGTGGCAGGCGTCGACGAAGCGCTGCAGCGCCTCCGGCCCGCCGTAGGGGTGGTGCACGGCCCACAGGTCGACCCCGTCGTAGCCCCAGCCCCAGCGGCCCGGGAAGGCGGCGACGGGCAGCAGCTCGACGACCTGGACGCCGAGGTCGACGAGGTGGTCGAGCCGCCCGACGGCCGCGTCGAGCGTGCCCTCGGGCGTGAAGGTCCCGACGTGGAGCTCGTAGAAGACGGCGCCGCGGCCGTCCACGCCCGTCCACGCCCCGTCGGACCAGGCGAAGCGCGCGGCGTCGAAGACCCGGCTGGGGCCGTCGGGGCCCTCGGGCTGCCAGGCGCTGCGCGGGTCGGGGCGCGCGGGGCCGCCGTCGACGGAGAAGGCGTAGTCGGTGCCGTGGCCGGCGTCCTCGACGGTCGCCGACCACCACCCGCCCCCGGAGGCGTCCATCGTGACGAGGCGGCCCCCCTCGGCCGGGGCGCCGGAGGCGCCGACGGCGACCTCGACGCCGGTGGCGTCGGGGGCCCAGACGGTGAAGACGTGCACGGTTCCTCCTGCGGCGGTGCGGGTGTCGGACGATCGGCCGGACGTCGGGCGCGGCGGGCGCCCGACGTCCGGGGCGCTCAGGCCTCGACGAGCAGGGCGACGGGCAGGTCGGCGAGGACGTCCGCCAGCCGGGCGGCGCCCGGGGCGTGCTCCCGCCCGGTGAGCACGTCGCGCCAGGCCCCCGCGGGCGTCCCCGGCAGCGTGAGCGAGTGCTCGCCCCACCCGCCGTAGCGGGCGAGGGCGTCGGGCAGCCGCGTGGCGACGGTGACGGCGCGCGGCGCGCCGTCCTGCGTCCGCGCGAAGGCCACGGCGGAGCCGCTCGACGTCGGCAGCGGCGCGTAGCCCGTCCCCGCCCCCGTGAAGGCGGCCGCGAGGTCGCGGCGCACGCGCAGCGCCCGCGAGGTGACGAGGAGCTTCTCCTCGTCGAGGTCACGGGGGCGCGCCCCGCCGTCGAGGCGCTCGAGCAGCGCGCTGCGCCGCGCGTAGTCCACCGGCCGGCGGTTGTCGGGGTCGACGAGCGAGCGCTCGCCGACCTCGGTGCCCTGGTAGACGTCGGGCACGCCCGGCATCGTCAGCTGCACGAGCTTCTGCCCGAGCACCGCCGAGCGCGCCGCCGGTGCGGTGGCGGCGACGAAGGCGCCCACCTGCGCGAGCACCGCCTCGTCGCCGAGGACGCCGGTGGCGAAGCCGGCGACGGCCTGCTCGTACTCCTCGTCGGGGGCCGTCCACGTCGTGCGGCGCTTCGCCTCCTTGACGGCCTTCTCGAGGTAGGCGAGCAGGCGCTCGGCGGAGATCGGCCCGCCGGGGCCGTCCGCGCCGGCCGGCTCCCACGTGGCGACGAGCGTCTGCCACACGAGCATCTCGGTGGGGCCGTCGAGGAGGGCCGAGCGGTGCTCGGCCGCGGCCTGCCGCCACAGCGCGAGCGCCTCGGCCCAGGCCGCGGGCACGCCCGAGACGACCGACAGCTGCACGCGGGCGTCCTCCGCCCGCTTCGTGTCGTGCGTGGACAGCGTCGTCATCGTCGTCGGCCAGTGCTCGACGATCCCCGCGCAGAAGGCGTGGAACTCCTCCGGCGACACGCCGAAGCGCTCCGGCGCGCCGCCCACCTCGTTGAGGCTGGAGAGGCGGAACCACCGGTAGAAGGCCGTGTCCTCCACGCCCTTGGCCATGACCGGCCCGCACGTCTGCTGGAAGCGGACGACCAGCTCGGCCCGCTCCGCCTCCGCGGTGCGACCGGCCGAGCCGGCCTCGCGGCCCAGCAGCAGGTCGCGGACGACCTCGAGGGTCTCGTGGCGCTCGGGCGCGAGGTGCGCCCGGGCGACCTCGACCGCCTCGTCGAGCACGTGCGCGGCCTCCGCGGGCGCCGCCTCGCCGGGCACGACGTAGGCCCGGTACCGGGGGAAGGCCACGAGCAGCTCGGTGACGACCTCGGTGAGCCCGCGGCGGGTGTGGTCGCGCAGGAGCACGTCGGCGTGGCAGATCCCGCTGAGGAGGTCCACGAGGCGGTGCACCTCGGTGTAGAGGTTCTCGGCGACGACCTCCCGCTTGGCCTGCTCGACGACGGGCCCGAAGTCCGCCGGGTCGCCGGTCACCTGCGTGAAGAGCGCCGTCAGCGGCGCCTCGCCCGCCGGGTCGACGAAGAGCCCGCCGACGCGCAGCAGCGCGTCGTAGCCCGTCGTCCCCGCGCAGGGCCAGTCGTCGGGGAGCTGCTCGGCCCCCTCGAGGATCTTCTCCACGACGACCCACGCCCCGCCGGTGCGGTCCGCGAGGCGGCGCAGGTACTCGCGCGGGTCGGCGAGGCCGTCGGGGTGGTCGATCCGCAGGCCGTCGAGCTCGCCCGTGCGGAGCATCTCCAGCAGCAGCGCGTGCGTGGCGTCGAAGACGCCCTCGTCCTCGACCCGGACGGCGGCGAGGGTGTCGACGTCGAAGAAGCGCCGGTAGTTGAGCTCCTCGTCGGCCACCCGCCAGTGCGCCAGGCGGTACCACTGCGCCTCGACGAGGCGGTCCATCGGCAGCGCCTCGGTGCCCGGGCGCACGGGGAAGACGTGGTCGTAGTAGCGCAGGAGGGGCTCGTCGCCGCTCGTGTCGAGCTCGAGCTCCCCGGCGGCCAGCACCTGGCCGATGCGCGAGCCCAGCACGGGCATGAGCAGGGCGTGGTCCTCGGTCGACCAGTCGACGTCGAACCAGCTGACGTACGGCGAGTAGGGCCCGTCGCGCAGCACGGACCACAGGACGGCGTTCGCGCTCGCGGGCGTGGGCACGGCGACGTGGTTGGGCACGACGTCGGCGACGGCCGACAGCCCGTGCTCGCGCAGCGCCGCGACCATGCGGTCGAAGGCCTCGCGGCCGCCGGCCTCCTGCGACAGGCGCGAGTGGTCGACGACGTCGTAGCCGTGCGTCGAGCCCGGGGCGGCCTGCAGCACGGGGGAGAGGTAGGCGTGCGTGACGCCCAGGCGCGCGAGGTACCCGGCGACGCCCGCGGCGTCGTCGTAGGTGAACTCCGGCTGCACCTGCAGCCGGTAGGTCGACGTCGGCACCGTCCGGCCCGGGCCGGGGCGGTGCTGGCGCGCGGCCGTCGCGGCGTCCTGGTCCTCCGGCTCCCGTGGGGCGACGGGTGCGGTGGTGGGGGTCTCGGGTGCGCTCACTTCGCGTCCCCCTTGCGGCGGCGGGGCGTCCGGCTCCGGGACGGGGCGGAGCTCGGGTCTGCCGCGGGGGTCGCGGGCGTCGCGGGCGTGTCGCCGGCGCCGGGGCTGCGGGCGGCCCGGGTGCGGCGGGCGGTGGCGCCGTCGTCGACGGCCGCCGTGGCGGACGCCGCGCGCAGCGGCTCCGGCTCGGCGTGGGCCGGGTCGCACACGAGGACGACCATGCTGCGGGCGCCGAGGTGCAGCGAGCCGCCGGCCTGGACGACCTGGCCCTCGAGCAGCGAGGCGGTGTCGACGAGCGCCCGCCACGCCGGCCCGTAGGCGGTGTCCGGCATGACGAACTCCAGCCCCTCGTGGTGGCTGTTGTAGAGGACGAGGAACTTGTCGTCCTCCACCCGCTCGCCGCGGGGGCCGGGCTCGTTGATCTCGTGGCCGTTGAGCCAGACGGTGACCGCGCGCGCGAAGTGGCTGTGCCAGTCGCCGTCCTTCATCACCTCGCCGGCGGGCGTCATCCACACGATGTCCGAGAGGTCCGACTGCCCGCCCTTGGAGGCCTCGCCCTTGAAGAAGCGGCGCCGCCGGAAGATGGGGTGCTCGCGGCGCAGGGCCACCGCCCGCCGGGTGAAGTCGAGCAGCTCGGCCTGCTGCTCGTCGAGCCGCCAGTCGATCCAGCTGGTCTCGTTGTCCTGGCAGTAGCCGTTGTTGTTGCCGCCCTGGGTGCGGCCGAGCTCGTCGCCGTGCAGGAGCATCGGCACGCCCTGGCTCAGCAGCAGGGTGAGCAGGAAGTTGCGCTGCTGGCGGGCGCGCAGGACGAGGACCTCGGGGTCGTCGGTCGGGCCCTCGACGCCGCAGTTCCAGGACCGGTTGTGGCTCTCGCCGTCGGCGCCGCCCTCGCCGTTGGCCTCGTTGTGCTTGTCGTTGTAGGAGACCAGGTCCCGCATGGTGAAGCCGTCGTGCGCGGTGACGAAGTTGATCGAGGCGACGGGCCGGCGCCGCGAGCTCTCGTAGAGGTCGCTGGAGCCGGAGATGCGGCTGGCGAACTCCGCCAGCGTCGACTCCTCGCCGCGCCAGAAGTCGCGGACCGTGTCGCGGTACATGCCGTTCCACTCGGTCCACAGCGGGGGGAAGCCGCCGACCTGGTAGCCGCCGTCGCCGACGTCCCAGGGCTCGGCGATGAGCTTGACCTGGCTGACCACCGGGTCCTGCTGGATGAGGTCGAAGAAGGCCGAGAGCCGGTCCACCTCGTGGAACTGGCGCGCCAGGGTCGAAGCGAGGTCGAAGCGGAAGCCGTCGACGTGCATCTCGGTCACCCAGTAGCGCAGCGAGTCCATGATGAGCTGCAGGACGTGCGGGTGGCGCATGAGCAGGCTGTTGCCGGTGCCCGTGGTGTCGAAGTAGTGCTGCTCGTCGCCGTCGACGAGGCGGTAGTAGGCGGCGTTGTCGATGCCCCGGAAGGAGAGGGTGGGGCCCATCTCGTTGCCCTCGGCGGTGTGGTTGTAGACGACGTCGAGGATGACCTCGATGTCGGCCTGGTGCAGCGCCAGCACCATCGCCTTGAACTCCGACACCTGGTCCCCGCGCGTGCCCGCCGAGGAGTACTCGCCGTGCGGGGCGAAGAAGCCGATCGTGTTGTAGCCCCAGTAGTTGCGCAGCCCCCGGTCGACGAGGTGGGAGTCCTGCACGAACTGGTGGACGGGCATGAGCTCGACGGCGGTGACGCCCAGGTCGGTGAGGTGCTTGACCATGGCCGGGTGGCCGACGGCGGCGTAGGTGCCGCGCAGCTCCTCGGGGATGTCCGGGTGCGTCATCGTCAGGCCCTTGACGTGGGCCTCGTAGATGACGCTCTCGTGGTACTCGTGCCCCGGGCGGCGGTCGGCGCTCCAGTCGAAGAACGGGTTGATGACGACCGACAGCGCCGTGTGGCCGAGGCTGTCGTCGTCGTTGAACGAGTCCTTGTCGCCGAAGCGGTAGGAGAACAGGGACTCGTCCCCGTCGTCCTGGCCGTCGATGGCCTTGGCGTAGGGGTCGAGCAGGAGCTTCGCGGGGTTGCACCGGTGCCCGGAGGCCGGGGCGTAGGGGCCGTGGACCCGGTACCCGTAGCGCTGGCCCGGGCGCACGTTCGGCAGGAAGGCGTGCCACACGAAGCCGTCCACCTCGGTCAGCGGCACCCGCGTCTCGCCGCCCTCGTCGTCCACGAGGCACAGCTCGACGCGCTCGGCGACCTCGCTGAAGAGGGCGAAGTTCGTGCCCGTGCCGTCGTAGGTGGCCCCCAGGGGGTAGGGGCTGCCGGGGTAGGTCTGCATGTGCGGGTCGTCCCTCGGGTCTGGGGGCGGTCGGTCGGCGCTCGCCGCGCCGGGCGCTGTGCGGTGCCGGTCGGCGCGGCACCCCATCCCACCGCATCGCGCGCCGTGCTGCTCACCGGTCCGCCCCCGGCGACCGCGGGGGCGGACCGGTGAGCGCCTCCACGGGGCCCCACCCGGGGCCCTCTCCCGGGGCCCTCTCCCGGGGGGCCGCACCTGGGCCGGTCCCGGGGCGGCGCCCTACCCTCGCCGCGTGGCCGGGGTGGGGGAGGACCTGCGCCGCCGGGGCCGTGAGGTCGGCGGTCGTCTGCGGGGCGTCCCCGTGCTGGGCGCGGTCGCCGCGGTCGTGGTCGAGGCCGTGCGGCTCGGGCTGCGCCAGCGGGTCACCGGCCTGGCGGCGGAGGCCGCCTTCTTCGCCCTGCTGTCCCTGCCGCCCCTCGTCCTGGGGCTCACGGGCACGGCCGCGCTCGTCGGCTCCCGCCTCGGGGCGGACACGACGGCGCAGCTCGAGCGCGTGCTGAGCACCCAGCTCGCGCCCTTCCTCACCGAGGACGTCGTGGGCGGGACCATCGTCCCGACCATCACCGCGGCCCTGGACGGCCCCCGCTTCGACCTCATCTCCATCGGCTTCGTGCTGTCGCTCTGGTCGGGCTCGCGCGCCCTGGCCGTGCTCCTCGACACCGTCGCGATCATGTACGGCATGGGCGGGGAGCGCGGCCCCGTGCGCGCCCGCGCGCTCTCGCTCCTGCTCTACGTGCTGGGGCTGGGGGCGGGCGCCGTCGCGCTGCCCCTGCTGCTGCTCGGCCCCGCGGTCATCGAACGGCTCCTGCCGGACCCGTTCGAGGGGCTCCTCTCCCTGTACTGGCCCGTCGTGCTCCTGCTGAGCTCGCTGCTGCTCGCCCTGCTGTACCACGCCGCGACGCCGGTCCGGCTGGCCTGGCGGCGGGCGCTGCCGGGCGCGGCGGTGGCGCTCGGCCTGTGGGTGGTGACCTCGTGGGGGCTGCGGGCCCTGCTCGGCCTCACCGTCGGGACGGGGCGCGGCGTCGCCATCTACGGCCCGCTGTCGGCGCCCATCGTCCTGCTCCTGTGGTTCTACCTGCTGGCGCTCGGCGTCCTCGTGGGCGCCGGCCTCAACGCCGCGGTCGAGCACGTGCGGCCCCAGCGCGACGAGGACGGCATGACGGTCGACGAGCGGGCGGCCGAGGGCACCTGAGCGCCGGCCGGGGGCCCCCGGGGGCGTCGACCGACGAGGAGGCGGACCCGGGACGCCGGGGGGCGGGCGAGCGAGAGCCCCGGACGCACGAGAGCCCCGGTCCGTCGGACCGGGGCTCTCGTGGGTGGTGGGCGATACTGGGATCGAACCAGTGACCTCTTCCGTGTCAGGGAAGCGCGCTACCGCTGCGCCAATCGCCCGGGGTGCGTCGTCCGCGGCTCGACGTCTCCTCCGCGGGACACCGAGGTGGAGACGGGATTCGAACCCGCGTTCACGGCTTTGCAGGCCGTTGCCTCGCCTCTCGGCCACTCCACCGTGAGGCGTGCCGAGGCACTGCCTCCGAGCGGACGACGGGATTCGAACCCGCGACCCTCACCTTGGCAAGGTGATGCTCTACCAGCTGAGCCACGTCCGCACGCTGCCTCCGCCGGCCCCGGGGGGCCGCCGTCGGCGTGCGTGCTGGACTCTAGACGAGTGGTGAACGACTCGTCCAACTCGGCCCCGCCGGGCCCCGTCGCGGCGCCCGGACTCCGCGCCGACGGGCGGGCGCCCGGGCCGGCGCCCGAGGGCCCCGGACCCGCCGCGGCGGGTCCCCCGGCCCGGCCGGCGCCGCCCGCCGCCTGGTGGGGCGGGCTCCTCGCCACGGACGTCGAGGAGGTCGTCGACCTGGCGGAGGACCCGGGCGCCCTCGAGCGCGACGGGTGGTGGTTCGTCGTCCTCGACTTCGAGGCGCCGGTGGGGGAGCCGAGCGCCGTCAGCGCCGACGCCCGCGGCCGGGCCCGCGCGTGGCGCTTCGGCCGGGTGCGGCCCGCGGCGCCCCCGGACGGCGGGGCGTGGGGCGGCCCGGGCGCCGAGGACTGGACCTCCTCCGCGGACCGCGCCGCCTACACGGCCGGCGTCGGCCTCGTCCGCGAGCTGGTCCGCGCCGGCGTCGTCTACCAGGCCAACCTCTGCCGGCTCCTCGAGGCGCCCCTGCCGCCGGGCGCCGACCCCTGGGCGCTCGCCGCGCGGCTGCGGGAGGGCAACGCGGCGCCGTTCTCCGGCGTCCTGGACCTCGGGGAGGAGGGCTTCGTCGTGCCCGCGTCGCCGGAGCTCTTCCTGCGCCGGCGCGGTGACGTCGTCGAGAGCGGGCCCATCAAGGGCACCGCCGCGCCCGGGGGCCCGCTCGGCCCGAAGGACGTCGCCGAGAACGTCATGATCACCGACCTCGTCCGCAACGACCTCCAGCGCGTGTGCCGGCCCGGGACGGTCGAGGTGGTCTCCCTGCTGGCGCGGGAGGCCCACCCCGGGCTGGACCACCTCGTCTCCACCGTGCGCGGCCGGCTGCGGGCCGGGACGACGTGGGCCGACCTCCTGCGGGCGACCTTCCCGCCCGCCTCGGTGAGCGGCGCGCCCAAGCGGGCGGCCCTCGACGCGCTCGCCGCGCTCGAGGCAGCGCCGCGGGGGCCGTACTGCGGCGGCGTCGGGTGGGTCGACGCGCGCCGGGGCGCGGCGGAGCTCGCCGTCGGCATCCGGACCTTCGCGGCCTCCGGGGGCGTCCTGCGCTTCGGGACGGGCGCCGGCATCACGTGGGGCTCGGACCCGCAGGGGGAGTGGGAGGAGACCGAGCTCAAGGCGGCGCGCCTCCTGCGGCTGGCCTCCCGCGTCCCCGGCGCACCATGATCGACGCCATGGCGGACGGCGGACCGGCGGAGGGCCGCGTGGGCGGCGCAGGACGAGCACCCGGGGCCGGTGGCGCCGTCGGGGCCGCGGAGGCGGGCGTCGACGGGATGCGGGTCCCGTCGGCCGCCCCGCCCGCCGCGGCGGCCGGGCCGCCGGTCGTCTGGGTCGACGGGCGGCTGCACGCGGGGGGCGGCGCCGTCGTCGACGCCCTGGACCACGGCATGACGACGGGGGACGGCGTCTTCGAGACGTGCAAGGTCGTGGACGGCGTCCCCTTCGCCCTGGGCCTGCACCTGGAGCGCCTCGCCCGCTCCGCCGCGGGGCTGGGCCTGCCGGCCCCGGACCCGGCGCGCGTGCGCGAGGCCGTGGGCGCCGTCCTCGCCGAGCGCCCGCTCGGCCGCGGGCGGCTGCGCGTCACCTGGACGAGCGGGCCGGGGCCGCTGGGGTCCGAGCGGCACGGCGGCTCGACCCTCGTCGTGGCCGCCGCGCCCGCCCCGGCGCCCGCGGCGGCGCCGTCCGTCGTGCTCGTCCCGTGGACGCGCAACGAGCGGGCCGCCACGGCCGGGCTGAAGACGACGTCCTACGCCGAGAACGTCGTGGCCCTGCGGCGGGCGCTCGCCGCGGGCGCCGGCGAGGCGCTCCTCGCCAACACGCGCGGCGAGCTGTGCGAGGGCACGGGCAGCAACGTCGTCGTCCAGCTGCGCGACGACCGCGGTGCGCCGGCGCCCGAGCTCGTGACGCCGCCGCTGTCCTCGGGGTGCCTGGCCGGCGTGACCCGGGCCCTGCTGCTGCGCTGGGCGTCGGAGGAGGGGCTCCCGCTCGTCGAGCGCGCGATCCCGGTGGAGGCGCTCGAGGACGCGGCCGCCGTGCTGCTCACCTCGTCGCTGCGCGACGTGCAGGTGCAGACGGCGCTCGACGGGCGCCCGCTGGCGACGGACGGGCTGCCGGCGCGCGCGGCGGAGCTCTTCGCGCGCCGGGCCGCCGAGGACGTCGACCCGTCCTGAGGGCCGTCGCCCGGCGGTCCGTCCCGTCCCGGACGCACGAAGGCCCCGCCGGCGGACCGGCGGGGCCTTCGTGCGCGACGGGGTGGCGGGCCCCCGCTCGGAGGGGACCCGCCGCCGGGGCCTCAGGCCGTGAGCAGGTGGCCGATCTCGGCGTCGAGGTCCATGCAGCGGGACTCGCCGCCCCGCGGCACGGCGGCCAGGGTGCGCGCCACGAACGCCCGGAGGTCGCTGGTGGCGGCCTCGAGGAGGGCCCGGCCGTCGGGGGAGCTCAGCGCCACGCACGTGGTGTCGGGCCGGCCGTCGGCGGCGGGCCACACGCGCACGTCCCCGTCGCCGCTGGGCGCCTCGAGGCCGGCGAGCAGGAGCTCGCGGGCGAAGACCCACTGGACGTCGGAGCCGGGCTCGCCGCCCGAGCCGAAGGCGACCGTCACCGCGAACGGGTCGTCGGCGCTGTAGCGCAGGACCACGGGCAGCGCGACGGCGTCGCCGTCGGGCGAGACGAGGCGGAGGTCGACCGGCGACTCGACGTCCGCGGGGCGGCCGGAGCTGCGGGGCGTGACGGGGGACATGCGGGCCTCCTGCGGTGGCTCTGCGGTGCGGGGCGGCCCGAGCGGCCGTCCGGTCTGACGAGCATGTGCCCCGAGGGGGCTCCGGCTAAACCCGTGGCGCGCGCATGCCCCGGACGGAGCAGTGGTGCCACCCGGTCGCTCAAGGCCGTCACCGGCCGTGCCGAGCAGGGCGTCCCCGCCCGGACGACGCCCCGCCGGGCCCGCGGCCTCGCCTACCCTCGGGGCATGGCCAGCGGTCCGCGCCACGCCGAGCCGGGCTCGAGCGAGCCCGCCGGCGGCGACGTCGACGCCGCGCCCGGGGCCTCCGGAGGGGGCCCGCCCCGCAGCGCCGACGGGGCAGACGGCCCCGCGCCCTTCGCGGTGCGCCCCCGCGCCGCCCCGGGGGCGACGGGCCCCTCGGCCGGCGCGCCGGGGGAGACGGCGCAGGGCGCGCCGCCCTCGGCCACCGGCCCGCCCGACGAGCCGGGCGCGCCCGAGGAGGCGGCGCTGGCGCGGTGGCGCTGGCGGGCGCGCCTGCGCCGGCGTCCCCGGGTCTACCGCGTGTACCGGGTCGGGGTCGCGGTCGTCGGGGGGCTGCTGCTCGTCGCGTGGGCGCTCCTCAGCTGGCTGCCCGGTCCCGGCGGCATCCCCCTGTTCCTCCTCGCCCTGGCGGTGCTGTCCACCGAGTTCTCCTGGGCCCGCCGCCTCCTGGTGCGCGCCCGCGTCGCCGCGCACCGCTTCGCCGAGTGGTCCGCGGCCCTGCCCCTGTGGACCCGGCTCCTGGGGTCGGCCGCGGCCGTGGCCTTCGTCGTCGTCGCCGTGGCGCTCGGGCTCGCCGTCGTCCTCGGCGTCCCGGCGTGGGTGCCCGACGGGCTGGCGCTCCACCTCGACCGCCTCCCCGGCGTCGAGCGGACGGGCTGAGCGGCCCGGCGGGTCGAGCCGCACGGGCGCATCGGGTACTGTTGCCGACCGACGCCGCAGCAGCGGGGTCACGGGCGATTGGCTCAGCGGTAGAGCACCTCGTTCACACCGAGGGGGTCACTGGTTCGATCCCAGTATCGCCCACCACCCACGACGGCCGGTTCCCTGCGGGGAGCCGGCCGTCGTCGTCCCGGCGGTGCGGCCCGGTGCGGTCGCGAGGAGGTGCGCGTGGCGGCAGCGACGGGTCCCCGGCCCCCCGGCGGTGACGTCCCCGCCGTCGACGCCGACGACGACGCGGGCGTCGTCGTCGGCGTCGTCGCGGCGCTGGCCCGCTACCCGCTGCGCTCGGCCCGCGGCGAGGACCTCGAGCGCGCGGACGTGACCGGCGCCGGCCTGGCCGGCGACCGCGGGCACGTGCTGGTCGACGGCGACGGGCGGGCCCTGCGGGGGCGGGACGCGCCCGCGCTGGCCGGCCTGGTGGCGGCGCTGGAGGGCGACCGCCTCGTCGTGCGCGACGCGGAGGGGCGCCGCCTCGACGCGGCGGGCCTGGCCGCGGCCACCGGGGTCCCCGGCGCCGGCACGGCGCCCGCCGACGACCACGGCGCGGCCCCGGGCGGCGCGGCGGTGGCCCCCGTCCACCTCGTGAGCGTCGGCGCGGAGGCCGGCCCGGGGGCCGAGGGGTGCGACCCCGCCCCCCGCGCCAACGTCGTGCTCGACCTCGACCTCGGCGCCGGCCCCGGCGCGGAGCGCGGCTGGGTCGGCGACGTCCTCGCCGTGGGCGGGGCGCGCCTCGTCGTCACCCGCACCCCGAGGCGCTGCCTGGGCGTCTACGCCGACGTCCTCGTCGCGGGGGAGGTCGCCGTCGGCGACGTCGTCCGCCGGCTCGGGGGCGGCGCGACCACGACCGCCTGACCCGGACGGCGAAGCCCGGGGCGAGGGGGCCCGGGGCGAGGGGGCCCGGGGACGAGGGGGCCCGGGGCGAGGGGGCCCGGGGACGAGGGGCGCGGGGACGAGGACTCGGGGACGACGGGGCCGGTGGCGGCGTCGATAGCATCGCGGCCGTGACGCAGAGCCCCGAGACCACCGCCCCCGACGAGCCGCTCGTCACCGTCCTCGTCGAGACCGGGACCGGCCGCGCGGAGCGCCGGGTGCCGCGGGGCGCGACGGCGTGGCAGGTCCTCGAGGACGACCACCGCGGGGCGCGCGGCGACGAGGCCGTCGTCGTCGCCCGGGTCGGCGGCGAGCTGCGCGACCTCGACGCCGAGGTCGCCGAGGGCGACGTCGTCGAGGCCGTGACGGCGGGCTCGCCCGACGGGCTGGCCGTGCTGCGGCACTCGGCCGCCCACGTCCTGGCCCAGGCCGTCCAGGCGGCGCGGCCCGACGCCCGGCTCGGCATCGGGCCGCCCGTCACCGACGGCTTCTACTACGACTTCGACGTCGAGGTCCCCTTCACGCCCGAGGACCTGCAGGCCCTGCAGAAGGCCATGGGCCGCATCGTCAAGGAGGGGCAGCGCTTCCGCCGCCGCGTCGTCACCGAGGACGAGGCGCGCGCCGAGCTCGCCGACGAGCCGTACAAGCTCGAGCTCATCGGGCTCAAGGGCCCGGGCGGCGGCGAGGAGGTCGCCGAGGGCGCCTCCGTGGAGGTCGGCGGCGGCGAGCTGACGGTCTACGAGAACGTCCGTCGCGACGGCTCCGTGGCGTGGCGCGACCTGTGCCGGGGCCCGCACGCGCCCTCGACGAAGGCGCTGGGGAACGCCTTCGCGCTCACGCGCTCCGCCGCCGCCTACTGGCGGGGCGACCAGGCCAACGCCCAGCTGCAGCGCGTCTACGGCACCGCGTGGGCGACGAAGGAGGGCCTCACCGCCTACGTCGAGCGGCTCGCCGAGGCGGAGCGCCGCGACCACCGCCGGCTCGGCAGCGAGCTCGACCTCTTCTCCTTCCCCGACGAGATCGGCTCCGGCCTCGCCGTCTTCCACCCCCGGGGCGGGGTCGTGCGCCGGGAGATGGAGGACTACTCGCGGCGCCGCCACGAGGAGTCGGGCTACTCCTTCGTCAACACCCCGCACATCACGAAGAAGGACCTGTTCGAGACCTCCGGGCACCTCGACTGGTACGCGGACGGCATGTTCCCGGCGATGCACCTCGACGAGGTGCGCGACGCCGACGGGACGCTGCGCCGGCAGGGGCAGGACTACTACCTCAAGCCGATGAACTGCCCGTTCCACAACCTCGTCTTCCGCAGCCGGGGGCGCTCCTACCGCGAGCTGCCGCTGCGGCTCTTCGAGTTCGGGTCGGTCTACCGCTACGAGAAGTCGGGCGTCGTCCACGGCCTCACCCGCGTGCGCGGCATGACGCAGGACGACGCGCACATCTACTGCACCCGCGAGCAGATGGCCGGCGAGCTCGTCAGCCTGCTCGACTTCGTGCTCGGGTTGCTGCGCGACTACGGGCTCGACGACTTCTACCTCGAGCTGTCGACGCGCAACCCGGACAAGTCGATCGGCAGCGACGCGGACTGGGAGGAGGCCACCGAGGCGCTGCGCCACGCCGCCGGCGCCTCCGGCCTCGAGCTCGTGCCCGACCCGGGGGGCGCGGCGTTCTACGGCCCGAAGATCTCCGTCCAGGCGCGCGACGCCATCGGCCGCACGTGGCAGCTGTCGACCATCCAGGTGGACTTCCAGCTGCCCGAGCGCTTCGGGCTCGAGTACCAGGCGGCCGACGGCTCGCGCCGGCGGCCCGTCATGATCCACCGGGCGCTCTTCGGCTCCATCGAGCGCTTCTTCGGCGTGCTGCTCGAGCACTACGCCGGGGCCTTCCCGCCGTGGCTCGCGCCCGTGCAGGTGGTCGGGATCCCCGTCGCCGGGGACTTCGCGCCGCACCTGCACGACGTCGCCGCGCGCCTGCGCGCGCAGGGGGTGCGGGTCGAGGTCGACGACTCCGACGACCGGATGCAGAAGAAGATCCGCACCCACACGAAGCAGAAGGTGCCCTTCCTGCTCATCGCCGGCGCCGAGGACGTCGAGAAGGGCGCCGTGAGCTTCCGCTTCCGTGACGGGAGCCAGGACAACGGCGTGCCCGTCGACGAGGCGGTGGCGCGCGTCGTCGACGCCGTGCGCGCCAAGGCGCAGGTGTGAGCGCCCCGGCCGGGGCGGGCGCGTCCGGCGGTGACCCGGGGGACGCCGGGCCCCAGGTCGACCCCGCCGGGTGGTACGCGGGCGAGGCCGACGGCTTCGAGCGCCTCTGGACCCCGCACCGGATGGCCTACATCGGCGGGGTGGACAAGCCCGCTGACGAGCAGGAGGGGCCGCAGTGCCCCTTCTGCCGGGCGCGCGAGGGGGAGGACGCCGACGGGCTGGTCGTGGCCCGCGGCGAGGAGTGCTTCGCCGTCCTCAACCTCTACCCGTACAACCCCGGGCACCTCATGGTCTGCCCCTACCGGCACGTGGCCGCCTACGTCGACCTCACGGAGTCCGAGACCGTCGAGGTCGCCCGGATGACGCGCACCGCGCTGCGCGTGCTCGCCGAGGTCAGCGCGCCCCACGGCTTCAACCTCGGCGTCAACCAGGGCGCCGTGGCGGGGGCCGGCATCGCCGGGCACCTCCACCAGCACGTCGTCCCGCGGTGGGGCGGGGACGCCAACTTCTTGCCGGTCGTCGGCCGCACCAAGGCCGTGCCCGAGCTGCTGGGCGACACGCGGGCCAAGCTGGCGGCCGCCTGGCCGGCGCCCGACCGCGCCCGGCCCTGAGCCCGCCGACCACGCCCGACCTGACCACGCCGGGCCCCAGCACGGTCCCGAGCGCCCCGCGCGGCGGTCCGACGCCGGTGGTGCGCATGGCTAGGGTTCCCTGACCATGCTCAGCCGCTACGCCCGCGCCGTGATGGCCGCCGTCTTCACCCCGGTGGCGCGCGCCCTCGTGCGCCGCGGCGTGAGCCCGGACGTCGTCACGGTGCTGGGGACCCTGGGCGTCGTGCTCGCCGCGCTGCTGCTCCTGCCGGCGGGCCACCTCGTCGTCGGCCCCCTCGTCATCACGGCCTTCGTCCTGTCCGACACCCTCGACGGCGTCATGGCGCGCATGACGGGCCGCTCGGGGCCCTGGGGCGCCTTCCTCGACTCCACCCTCGACCGCGTCGGCGACGCCGCCATCTTCCTCGGCGTGGCGCTGTGGTCCCTCGGCCACGGGGCGAGCCCCGCCGCCGGGGTGCTGGCGCTCGTCTGCCTCGTGCTCGGCTCGGTCGTCTCCTACGCCAAGGCCCGCGCGGAGGGCCTGGGCATGACCGCCGACGTGGGCATCGCCGCCCGCGCCGACCGGCTCGTCGCCGTGCTCGCCGCGACGTTCTTCGTCGGCCTCGGCGCGCCGACGCTCCTGCTCGTCGTCGTGCTGGCCGTCCTCGCGGTGCTGAGCGCCGTGACCGTCGGCCAGCGCGTGGCGACCGTGCGCCGCCAGGCGTCCGCGCTCGCCCGCCGCACCCCGTGAGCGCGCCCCTGCTCGTCGTGTGGCGCGCCGTCGCGGTCCTGCCGGAGCCCGTGGCGCGCACCGCCGGCGGCCTCGCCGCCGACGCGGTGTGGCTGCTCGCCGTGACGCCGGGCGTGCGCGGCGCCCGGGCCCTCGCCGGCGTGCGGCAGCTGCGGGCCAACCTGGCGCTGACCGACCCGGGGCGCCCGCCCCGGGCGGCACGAGGGCTGCTGCGGGCGGCGCTGCGCTCCTACGCCCGGTACTGGGTCGACCTCTTCCGCCTCGAGCGGTGGCCCGAGCACCGGCGCCGCCGGGCGGTGCGGCTGGAGGAGGACGACGCCCTGCGGGCCGCGCTGGCGGACGGCCGCGGCGCCGTCGTCGCGCTGTCGCACTCCGCGAGCTGGGACGTCATGGGCGCCTACGCGGCGCTGGAGCTGGCGCCGGTGACGACGGTCGCGGAACGGCTGGCCGACGACGACCTGCACGCGGCCTTCGGCCGGGTCCGCACCGCCCTCGGGGTGGAGGCCCTGCCGCTGAGCGGCGGCGCCCCCCCGCTGCCCGCCCTGGTGCGCCGCGTGCGGGCGGGGGGCTTCGTGCCCCTGCTCGTCGACCGCGACCTCGGGGGCGCGGCCGTGGAGGTCGACCTGCTCGGCGGGCGCGCGCGCGTGGCCTCGGGCGCGGCGGCCCTCGCCGACCTGGCGGGCGCCCCGCTGTTCGCCCTCGAGGCCTGGTACGACCGCGACCCCTCCGTGCCCGGGGGCTGGGTGGTGCGCGGACGGCCGCACCCGGTCGAGCGCGTCGCCGACGGCTCGCGGCCCGAGCGCGTGGCCCGCACCACCCAGCGCGTCGCCGACGTGCTCGGCGCCGCCGTCGCGCGCCACCCGCAGGACTGGCACGTGCTGCAGCCGGTGCTCCTCCCGCGACCCGCCGGGGCGCCGGCCGGCGCGGGCGCGGGCGCGGTCGAGGGCCCGGGCGAGGGCGCAGGCGCGTCGTGAGGATCGGGGTCGTCTGCCCCTACGCCCTCGACGTGCCGGGCGGCGTCCAGCTGCACGTGCGCGACCAGGCGCGCGAGCTGCGGCGCCTGGGGCACGAGGTGGGCGTGCTCGCCCCGGGCGGGGAGCGGGGACCCGCCGCGTCGCGCGACGACGACGAGCCGGGGGAGCCGGGCCTCGAGCTCGCGGGCCGCGTCGTCGCCGTCCCCTTCAACGGGTCGGTCGCGCGCCTGTCCTTCGGACCCGTCACGGCCGCCCGCGTGCGCCGGTGGCTGGCCGGCGGGCGCTGGGACCTCGTCCACGTCCACGAGCCGGCGTCGCCGAGCCTGGGCCTGCTCGCCCTCCTCGCCGCCGAGGTGCCCGTCGTCGCGACCTTCCACAGCGCGCTCGAGCGCTCGCGCGCCATGCGGGCGGCCCAGCCGCTGCTGCGGCCGGGCTTCGAGCGCATCTCCGCGCGCGTGGCGGTGAGCGAGGACGCGCGCCGGACCGTCGTCGAGCACCTCGGCGGCGACGCCGTCGTCGTCCCCAACGGCGTGCGGGTGGACGACTTCGCCGGCGCGGCGCCGGACCCGCGGTGGCTGGGGGCGCGGGCGGGGAGGCCCCCGGTGCTCGGCTTCCTCGGCCGCCTCGACGAGCCGCGCAAGGGCTTGGCGGTGCTGGCCGCCGCCCTGCCGCGCCTGCGCGCCGCCCACCCCGGCGTGCGCGTGCTCGTGGCCGGGTCCGGGGACGGCGGGGCGCTGCGGCGGCTGCCCGCCGAGGACGCCGCCGCGCTCGAGCTCCTCGGCCCCGTGAGCGAGGAGGGCAAGCGGTCGCTGCTCGCCTCGGTCGACGCCTACGTCGCCCCGCAGACGGGCGGGGAGAGCTTCGGCATCGTCCTCGTCGAGGCCATGGCGGCCGGCGCGCCGGTCGTGGCCAGCGCCCTGCCGGCCTTCCGGCGCGTGCTCGGGCAGGGGGAGCTCGGGACGCTCTTCGCCGTCGGTGACGCCGACGCGCTGGCGGCCGCCGTCGCGGGCGTCCTGGACGACCCCGCGGCGACCGCGGCCCGCCGCGCGGCGGCCGCGGCGGCGGTGCGCCGCTACGACTGGGCGGTCGTCGCCGACGAGCTCGTCGCCGTCTACGAGACGGTGCTGCGGGGCAGCCGCGCGGAGGCCCGCGCGCCCGTCCCGCCGACCCGCCGGGGGGGCTGGCGGTGAGGGGCGCGCTCGTGGCCGCGGCGGGCCCGGCGGGGGTGCTCGTCGACGTCCGCGTCCTCGTGCTGGTGCCCCTGGTCGTCCTCGGTCTGGCCCTGGCGGCGCTGCTGCTCAGCACGGCGGCCCGGCGCCTGGACCGCCTCCACCGGCGCGCCGACGGCGCCCGGGCGGCCCTCGTGGAGCAGCTCGTGCGCCGCGCCGCGGCCGCCGACCGGCTGGCGCGCAGCGGCCTGCTCGACCCGGCGTCGTCGGTGCTGCTCGCCGTGGCCGCCGCCGACGCCCTCGGGGAGGGGGAGGAGGCCGAGGAGGCCGCGGCGTCGAGCGCCGAGGGAGGGCGGCGGGACGCGGGCCGGCTCGGCGAGGGGTGGTCGGGCGCGGACGCGGCCACGGGGCCGGGACGGCTGACCGCCGAGCGCGAGCGGGCCGAGAGCGACCTGTCGGCCGCGCTGCGGGCCGCCCTGCCGCCCGAGGTGCTCGGGCCCCTGGGCCGGGACCCCTCCGCAGCCCCCCTGCTCGAGGACCTGGCCGCGGAGTGCCGCCGGCTGCGCCTGGCCCGGCGGTTCTCCAACGAGGCGCAGGTGCAGGTGCGGCGCCGCCGGCGCAGCCGGCTCGTGCGGTGGGGCCGCCTCGCCGGGCGCGCGCCGGAGCCGCGCACCTTCGAGGTCGACGACGAGCCGCCCCCGGGCCTGCTGCCCTGAGCCCGGTGGCGCCCCGCGCGACGCCCCTCCGCCCTCGTCCCGGGCCGCGTCCGGGGCAGCGCGCCCGGCGACGGGGGAGGGCGGCCCCGGGCCTACCATGAGGACGCGGTGAGGCGGCGCCCGCCGCCGCGCCCGCCCGCGGTCGAGCGGCCCCCGCCCGACGCGACGCCCCCACCCGTCCGTAGACCTGCGAGGTACCGGTGCCCACGCCCGAGACGACCCAGCCCGCCGCCGCCCAGCCGCCCACCGGGCCGGGGGAGAGCGCCCGCGACAGCGCGGCCCGCGGCACCGCCCGGGTCAAGCGCGGCATGGCCGAGATGCTCAAGGGCGGCGTCATCATGGACGTCGTCACGGCCGAGCAGGCGAAGATCGCCGAGGACGCCGGCGCCGTCGCCGTCATGGCCCTCGAGCGCGTCCCCGCGGACATCCGCGCCCAGGGCGGGGTGGCCCGCATGAGCGACCCCGACCTCGTCCAGGGCATCGTCGACGCCGTCTCGATCCCCGTCATGGCGAAGGCGCGCATCGGCCACTTCGTCGAGGCGCAGGTGCTGCAGAGCCTCGGCGTGGACTACGTCGACGAGTCCGAGGTCCTCACCCCCGCCGACTACGTCCACCACATCGACAAGTGGCGCTTCACGGTGCCCTTCGTCTGCGGCGCGACGAACCTCGGCGAGGCCCTGCGGCGCATCACCGAGGGCGCGGCGATGATCCGCTCCAAGGGCGAGGCGGGCACCGGCGACGTCTCGAACGCCACGGGCCACATCCGCACCATCCGCGGCGAGATCGCCCGCCTCACGTCGATGAGCAGCGACGAGCTCTACGTCGCCGCCAAGGAGCTGCAGGCGCCGTACGAGCTCGTCGCCGAGGTCGCGGCGGCCGGGAAGCTGCCCGTCGTCCTCTTCACCGCGGGGGGCATCGCCACGCCCGCCGACGCCGCGATGATGATGCAGCTCGGCGCCGAGGGCGTCTTCGTCGGCTCCGGCATCTTCAAGTCGGGCAACCCGGCCGACCGGGCCGCGGCCATCGTCAGGGCGACCACCTTCCACGACGACCCCGACGTCGTCGCGAAGGTCTCCCGCGGCCTCGGCGACGCGATGGTCGGCCTCAACGTCGACGCCATCCCCGAGCCGCACCGCCTGGCCTCGCGCGGCTGGTGAGGCGGCGGCCGGCCCCCGGGCCGGCCACCCGCCGCCCACGACCCCGACGCCCCGTCCACCTGCGGGTGGGCGGGGCGTCGTGCGTGACCGCACCGAGATGTCGGAAGTCTCCGGTCCGGACGGTGCGCGGCCGATAGGTTCTCGACGCCGCGGGCCGCCATGCGCCCGCCTCGACCCCCGAAGGGGCCTCCATGCCGCGCACGACCACCCGCCGAGCCGCCGCCACCGGGCTCGGCGCCCTGGCCGCGACCACCGCCCTCGCCCTCGCCGCGCCCAGCGCGACGGCGGCGACGTCCTCCTTCGTCCTCGACCCCGGGCAGGACGTGGTCTTCTCGGCGTTCGGCTTCCCGCTGGACGCGGACCAGGCCGACGAGCTCGAGGCCACGCCGGTCGACATGACGGACGGCACCGTCGAGGTGCAGCTGCCCGCCCTGGCCGTCGACCACGGCGAGCTGTCGGCGGTGCTGGTCCCGGCGGACGACTTCGAGGAGGCCTACGACTCGGGCGAGGACCCCCGCGACCGGGCGATCGCCCTCGCGTCGGACCTCCAGGTCGCCGTGGAGGAGCCGCTGCTGACCGTCGAGCTCCCGGTCGACGACCCCGCGCTCGTCGACGAGGAGGGCGCGGTCGTCGACGACGTCTACCTGCTCGTCGACGGCCTCGAGGTCCTCGAGTTCCCCGAGGCGCCCTCCCTCGAGGTCGTCGTGCCGCTCGACCTCGCCCCGACCGACGAGGCCGCCGAGCTCGTGCAGGTGCCCGCCGAGGTGGACGCGAGCTACCTCGACGCCGTCGCCTCCGTCGACGAGCCGGTCGCCGCGCAGGTCGGGGTGCCGTTCGAGGTCGTCCTCCCGGAGGAGTCGAGCTTGCGCGACCTGGGAGTCGAGGACCTCGACGGGCTCGACGGCTTCCTCGTGCCGTTGGCGACCGAGGACGAGGAGGGGGTGGACCTCGTGCTGGAGTCCTTCTCCGACTCCTTCGCCGCGCTGGGCGCCGCGAGCGTCGAGGGGGCCGCCTCGGCCGGGGAGGCCGGCCTCGCCCGGACGCTCGCCGAGATCGGCAGCGGCACGGACGGCGACCCGGCCGGTGTGCTCGAGGGCGCGACGGTGCTCGACGTCGAGGACGGGGAGGACACCGCCGGGGCGGGAGGCTCGACCGCCGTCGTCAAGCCGTCGGAGGACCTCGACCCGGGCAGCTACCTCATGGTGCTCTTCCCGCCCACCGGCGACGACGCGGTCGGCGTCGTCGCCCTGGGCGGGCTCGAGCTGGCGGCGGCCCCCGCGCCCGCTCCCGCGCCCACGCCGACGGTGACCGTCACGGCCCCCGCGCCGGCTCCCGCAGCGCCCGCGCGCCAGAACCCGGGCCTGCGCTCCAACACGGGCGTCGAGGGCGGCGGGGTGGACGGTGGCCTCGTGGCCGTCGGCGCCGGCCTGGTCGCCGTCGCCGCCGTCGGCGGGGCCGCAGCGATCCGCACGGGACGCCGTGGGCGCGCCTGACACCGGCTCGTCGGCGGGCGCCGGCGC
>NZ_JBBHZG010000005.1:177460-178345 GCF_037482305.1 Pseudokineococcus sp. 5B2Z-1 | reverse complement strand
CCCCCCCCCCCCCCCCCCCCCCCCCCCCCCCCCCCCCCCCCCCGCGGCGCGCTGCGGCGCTGGTCGCGGCGGGGCTGCTGGCCGTCACGGGGGGCGGCCTCCTCACCGCGGGCCTGACGGGGGAGGAGCCCGAGCCCGGGGCCGCCGGCACGTCGGCGCAGGGCGCCCCCGCGCCGGAGCCCGCCCTCACCGTGGCCCCGCGCGCGGAGGGGGTCACCGCCCCGGCGGGGGAGCCGCAGCCCACGGCGGTGGAGCCGCAGCCGACGGCGGTGCCGGCCCTGGCCGCGGACGCCGACGTCCGCCTGCGCGTGCCCGCGGTCGGCATCGACCTGCCCGTGCACCCCCTGGAGCCGGACGGCGGCGCCATCAACCCGCCCACGATGACGGACGCCTACTGGATCGACCCGTACGGCCAGCCGGGGGCGGGGGCCTCCGCGCCGGACAACACCGTCTACATCGCCGCCCACTCGTGGAGCCGCGGCGAGGCCGCCTTCGACCCGCTGCTCGACGCCGACTTCCGGGGCGGCGCGGTGGGCCCCGGGGACGTCGTCGAGGTCGAGACCCCGTCCGGCACGGCGGAGTACGCCGTCACCGACGTCCGCCGCTACGGCAAGGGCGAGCTCCCGGACGCCGACGAGGTCTGGGCCGTCCACCCGGGCCGCCTCGTGCTCATCACGTGCTTCCAGCGCGAGGACGGCGGCCGCTCCACCGAGAACCTCGTCGTCACGGCAGAGCTGGAGGCCGACGCGGCCCGCTGATCCCCGCCGGGCGCAGGAGCCGTCCACGGGCGTGACCGTGCACGGTCACGCCCGTGGACGGCTCCTGCGCCCGGCGGGGATCAGCGGGCCGCGTCGGCCTCCAGCTCTGCCGTGACGACGAGGTTCT
>NZ_JBBHZG010000005.1:43385-177433 GCF_037482305.1 Pseudokineococcus sp. 5B2Z-1 | reverse complement strand
CGTGACCGTGCACGGTCACGCCCGTGGACGGCTCCTGCTCGTCGGGGCCCTCGACCCGCGGGCGTCCGTGAGGACGCCCTCATCGACGGCTCACAGGCCCGTCATGGTCGTGGAGCACGGTCGCGCCCATGGTCGAGCGCGGCACCACCCACCCCCCGTCCCGGCGGCTGCGCGCGGGGGTGCGCGCCCTGCCGGGCGCGCCCCGACCGCGGCGCCGCGTCGCCCTCTACGGCCACGACACGCAGGGACTCGGGCACCTGCGCCGCAACCTGGCGCTCGCGGAGGTCCTCGCGGGCGACGGCCGCGGCGGCGCGGGCGCCGACGTCCTCGTCCTCACCGGAGCCCCCGAGGCCGGCCTCTTCCCCCGGCCGCCGGGGGTCGACGTCGTCGTGCTCCCGGGCGTCCGCAAGGACGCCGACGGCGGGTACGCGCCCCGCGCGCTGCGCTCGGACCTCGCCGACGTCGTGGGGATCCGCAGCGCGCTCCTCACGACCGCGCTGACGTCCTTCGCCCCCGACCTCCTGGTCGTCGACAAGGCGCCGTGGGGCTTCCGGGGCGAGCTCGCCGGCGTCCTGCCCGCCCTCCGCCGCCGCGGCGCCCGCGCCGTCCTCGGCCTCCGCGACGTCCTCGACGACCCCGCGTCCGCCGCCGCCCAGTGGGCCGCCGACGGCGGGGACGACGCCGTCCGGCGCTGCTACGACGAGGTGTGGGTCTACGGCGACGTCGCCGTCCACGACCTGCCCGCGGCCGCCCGCATGGCCCCTGACGTCGCCGCCCGCGCCGTCCACGTCGGCTACCTCGCCGAGGGCCGCGTGCCCGGCGCCGACGCCGGCGCGCGTCCACCGGTCCCGACCGCGCGCTGGGTCCTCGGCGTCGTCGGGGGCGGCCAGGACGGCGCGCCGCTCGCCCGCGCCCTCGCGGGCGCACCCGCGCCGGCGGGCACGACCCTCGTCCTCGTCGCCGGGCCCCAGCTGCCCGAGGACGACCTGCGCGCGCTGCGCCGCCGGGCCGGCGCGCGCGACGACCTCCACGTCGTCCGGTTCAGCCTCCACAGCGCGGCGTGGGCCGCCGGTGCCGCGGCCGTCGTCGCCATGGGCGGCGCCAACACGGTCGCGGAGCTGCTCGCCACGGACGTCCCCGCGCTCGTCGTGCCGCGCACCCGCCCCCGCCGCGAGCAGGAGGTGCGCGCCCGCGCCCTCGAGGCCCGCGGGGCCCTGGAGGTGCTCCTCCCCGACGAGGTGACGCCGGGCCGCCTCGGCGCCTGGCTCGCCGGTGCCGTCGACCGGCGCACCGACCGCTCCGGTCTGGCCCTCGACGGCCTGCGGGCCGTCGCCGAGCGCGCCGCCCGCCACCTGCCCCCGGCCGGCCCGTGGGCGTCCGCCCTCGCCGCCGCCGCCACCGACGACCCCTGGGAGACCCGCCGTGCTGCTGTCTGAGCCCCTCGCCCCGAGCGCCCCGACCCGCGTGCCGCCGCCCCTCGCGCCGCCGCTCCTCGCACCGCCGCCCCTCGCGCCGCCGCTCCTCGCACCGGTCGCGGGGCCGCGCCGCGCCGGGGGGCCGGTCCTCGGCTACGTGGTGAAGAGCTACCCGCGCTTCTCGGAGACCTTCGTCGTCCGCGAGCTCGTCGCCCGCGAGGAGGCGGGCGAGCGGGCGGTCGTCGCGAGCCTGCGGCCACCGCGGGACCCGCGCTTCCACGCCCTGCTCGCCCGGGTGCAGGCGCCGGTCACCTACGTGCCCGACGACGTCCGCGGCGGCCTCGTCCGCCTCTGGGACGGGTGGGGCGCCCTGCGCGCGGCCGGCGTCGTCCCCTCGCGCCGGGCCCTGGACGCCCTCCTCGACGAGGAGCCGGGGGTGGCGGCCCAGGCGGTCGGCGTCGCCCGCTGGGCGGTGGAGACCGGCGTCACGCACCTGCACGCGCACTTCGCCTCGCTCCCCGGCCGGACCACGCGCCTCGCCGCGCTGCTCACCGGCCTGCCGTGGACGGTGACCGCCCACGCCAAGGACGTCTTCCACGACGACGTCGACCCGCGCCGCCTCGCGGCCGTCATGGCCGACGCCGACGGCGTCGTGGCCGTCAGCGACATGACGACGGCCTGGCTGGCCGAGCGCCACCCCGCCGCCCGCCTGCACCGGGTCCACAACGGCCTCGACCTCGACGAGCTGACCTGGAGCAGCCCGGCCCGCCGGCCGGCCGTCGTCGCCGCCGTCGGGCGCATCGTGCCGAAGAAGGGCTTCGACGTCCTCCTCGACGCCGTCGCGCTGCTGCGCGGGCGCGGCGTCGACGTCCGGCTGCGCCTCGCCGGGGCGGGGGACGGCGGGGCGGACCTCGCCGCCCAGGTCGTCCGGCTGGGGCTCGAGGACGTCGTGGAGCTGCTCGGGCCGCTCCCGCAGCACGACGTCGTCGCCTCCTGCGCGGCTCCGCCGTCTTCGCGGCCCCCTGCGTCGTCGCCGACGACGGCGACCGCGACGGCCTGCCCACCGTCGTCCTCGAGTCGCTCGCCGTGGGGACGCCCGTGGTCTCGACGCCGGTCACCGGCGTCCCCGAGGCCGTCCTCGACGGCGTCACGGGGCTCCTCGTGCCCGAGCGCGACGCCGCGGCCCTCGCCGACGCCCTGCAGCGGCTGCTCGCGGACGGCGACGAGCGCGAGCGGCTCTCGCGGGCCGGGCGCGCGCACGTGGAGCAGCGCTTCGACGTGCGTCTCCAGGCCTCGGCGCTGCGGGCGATCACCGCGGACGTCGCCGCGGCCCGCACCGGCGCCCCGACGTCCGGCGCCCCGACGTCCGGCGCCCCGACGTCCGGCGCCCCGACGTCCGGCGCCCCGACGTCCGGCGCCGCGACGTCCGGCGCCGCGACGTCCGGCGCCGCGACGTCCGGCGCCCTGGCGCCCGCGCCCGCGACCTCCGCCGGCCCGACCTGCGCGGTGACGCCGTGAGCGCCGTCCCCCGGCCCGCCGTGCACGTCGTCCTCGACCCGGGTGTGCCCGCGTACGGGCGCAAGGGCTGCTCGGTGCACGTGCAGGAGGTGCTGCGGCGGCTCGTGGCCCGCGCCGGCGGCGTGCCCGTGCACCTCGTCGCCGCCCGCGTCGGCGGGGACGCGCCCGCCGGTCTGGAGGGCGTCGTCGTCCACGAGCTCGGCCGCCCCCGCGCCGACGGTCCCGCGGCCGCCGAGCGGGCGCTCACGGCGCTCGACGAGCGGGCGGCGGGCCTCGTCGAGGAGCTGGTGGTCGGGCTGCGCGGCCGCGGGGGCGCCGATCCCGTCGTCTACCAGCGCTACGGGCTCTGGAGCGCCGTCACGCTGGAGCGGGCGCGGGCCGCGGGCGCGACGACGGTCCTCGAGGTCGACGCGCCGCTCGTCGACGAGCAGGCGCGCCACCGGGTCCTCGTCCACGAGGAGGGCGCCGTCGCCCTCAGCCGCCGCGCGCTGCGCGCGGCCCACGCGGCCGTCGCCGTGAGCGGCGCCGTCGCCACGTGGGCGCGCGAGCTCGCCGGCGTCCCCGTCCTCGTCGTGCCGAACGGCGTCGACGCCGCGCGCTTCGGGCCTCCCACCGGGAGCGGCGCCGCCCCCGGGGAGCCGCTCGTCGTCGGCTTCGTCGGGACCTTCCGTCCCTGGCACGGGCTCGAGCTGCTCGTCGACGCCGCGGCCTCGCTCGTCGGGACGCCCGACGCCGTACGGCTGCTCCTCGTCGGCGACGGCCCCACCCGCGAGCGGGTCCTGGCCCGCGCCGCCGCGGCGGGCGTCGACGTCGTGGCGCCCGGCGCCGTCGCCCCGGCGGAGGTGCCCGCCCTGCTCGCCGGGTGCGACGTCGCCGCGGCGCCGTACCCGGCGGGTGCGGCGTACTTCTCGCCGCTCAAGCTCGTCGAGTACCTCGCGGCGGGCCTGCCCGTCGTCGCGTCGGCCGTGGCGGACGTGCCACGGCTGCTCCACGACGAGCGCGAGGTCCTCCTCGTCCCCCCGGGCGACGACGTCGCGCTGGCGGCCGCCCTCCGGCGGCTCGTCCGCGAACCGGCGCTGCGGGCGCGGCTCGCGGCCGCGGGGCGCGCTGCGGCCGAGGCGCGCTCCTCCTGGGACGACGTCGTCGACCGCACCCTCGCGGCGGCGGACGCCGGCCGGGCGTCCGCGGACGCCGCCGCCGCCGCTGGCGGCGCCGGCCCCCTCGACCGTCCTCCCGCCGCCCCCTCTCCCGCCGCCGGGGCGACGGGCTGGCTCGCCGGGAGCCGGCCGTGAGCCGCGGCCGGGGTGCGGCCGCCCGGGGGCCGGTGCAGCGCCCGCCCGCGGGCGCGCTGCGCCGCACCCTCGGCGTCGTCCGCCCGCACACGGGCGGTGCTCGCCTGCTGGCGGGGGGCGGGCTGCTGGCCGTCCTCGTCGAGGTGGCCGCCCGCCTCCTCGAGCCCTGGCCCGTCAGCTGGGTGGTCGACGGGGTCATCCCCGCGGTCACGGGGCGGGGCGTCCCGCCCGGGACGACGCAGCTGCTCCTCGGCGCCGGCGTCGCGGTGCTCGTCGTCGCGGCGGTGCGCGCCGGCGCCGCGTACGCCTCGACCGTCGCCTTCGCCCTCGTCGGCGCCCGGGTGACGACGCGGCTGCGGGCGCACCTGCACGAGCGGCTCCTCGGCGCGCCGCTGGCGTTCCACGAGACCGCCCGCAGCGGCGACCTCGTGCAGCGCGTCGTCGGCGACGTCGGCCGCGTCCAGGAGGTCGCCGTCACCGCCGGGCTGCCGCTCCTCGCCAACGTCCTCACGGTCGTCGGCATGGTCGTGGTCGTCCTCGTGCTCGACCCGGTCCTCGCCCTCGTCGTCGTGGCCGTCCTGCCGCTGCTCGTCCTCTCCGGCCGGACGTCGGCCCGGCGCATCACCGGGGCCTCCCGCCGCCAGCGCACGCAGGAGGGCCGGATGGCGGGCGACGCGGGCGAGGCCTTCGCCGCCGTCCGCACCGTGCAGGCGTACGGCCTCGTCGACCACCTCTCCGCCCGGCTGCGGGGGGACGACGCCAAGGGCCTCGCCGAGGGCGTCCGCACCAGGCGGCTGACGGCCGGACTCGAGCGGCGGACCGACGTCGTCGTGGGCGCGGCCACGGCCGTCGTGCTCGTCATGGGCGGGTGGCGCGTGCTCCAGGGCGCCGTCACGCCCGGCGAGCTCGTCGTCTTCCTCACCTACCTCAAGACGGCGTTCAAGCCGCTGCGCGACCTCGCCAAGCACACCGGCCGCATCGCCAGGGCCGCGGCGTCGGGGGAGCGCATCGCGGACGCGCTCGACGGCGCCGTCCCCGAGCGCGACCGCTCCTGGGCGCGGCCGCTGCCGCGCACGCGCGGCCGCGCGTGCGCCGTGGACGTGGAGGGCCTCGTCGTCGGGCACCCGGGCCGCGCGCCCGTCCTGCGCGGCGCGGACCTGCGGGTGCGGGCGGGGGAGGCCGTGGCCGTCGTCGGGCCCAGCGGCGCGGGGAAGTCGACCCTGCTGCAGGTGCTCCTGCGCTTCCTCGACCCCCTCGAGGGGACGGTGCGGCTCGACGGCCACGACCTCGTCGACGTGACGCGGCGGAGCGTGCGGGAGGCCACGGCCGTGGTGCTGCAGGACTCGGTGCTGCTCCAGGGGAGCCTCGCCGACAACGTGCGGCTCGGGCGGCTCGGCGCGACCGACGCCGAGGTCGAGGACGCCCTGCGGCGCGCCGGCCTCGGGTCGCTGCTCGACGTGCTGCCCGAGGGCCTCCAGACCCCCGTCGCCGAGCGCGGCGCCACCCTGTCCGGGGGGCAGCGCCAGCGGGTCGCCGTCGCCCGCGCGCTCCTGCGCGACCCGGCGCTCGTCCTGCTCGACGAGCCGACGACCGGGCTCGACGCCCGCAGCGCCGCCGAGGTGCTCGACGCGCTGCTCGAGCTGTCGCGCGGGCGCACCACGCTGCTCGTCACCCACGACCCCGCCCTGCTCCACCGCGTCGACCGGGTGGTCGCGCTGGAGGACGGCCGGCTCGTCGAGCGCTCGCGGCCGCCGGCGTCCGCTCCGGTCGCCGTCGCTCCGCTCCGCACCCCGGTGACCCCCCAGGCGGTGGGCCGGTGACCGCCCTCGCGGACGCCGCGCGGGGCGCGCCTCCCGGGGGGGCGGCGCCCCCCGCGGAGGGCGCGGCGAGCGCCGTCGCCGCGGCCCGGGCCGCCGCCGCGGACGCCGCCGTGGCGGCGCGCCACCCCGACCTGCCCGGGCTCGCCGTCCTCCTCGACGCCGACCGGCTCAGGTCCGTCCTCGCCGCCCTCGCCGGGCCCGAGCCGGCGGCGACGGCGGTGCTCGAGCGCCTGCGCGTCAAGCCCGGGGCGTCCGTCCGGGCCGGCGTCCGCCTCGAGGGCCCCGACGGCCGCACGCCCCGCGTCCTCGTGACGGCGCGCGCCGGCCGGGACTGGGACGTCAAGGCGCACAAGGAGGTCGACGCCGCCCACCGCTCCGGGCTCCCGGCGCACGTCGCCCCGGAGACCCGCCTGCTCCTGGCCCCGGCGGCCTCGGACCGGGCGCTGCGGGGCCTGGCGCGCCTGCGTCCCGACACCGGGGCGCCCGTCCGCCGGCCGCGGGGGGCGCCCCGGGGCGGGGACGTCGTCGCGACGACGCTGGCGCACAACCCCGGTCGCCGCTGGGTCGGCCGGCTGGACCCGGCGGCGCCCGGCGCGGAGGGGGAGCCGCTGCTCGTCCGTCGTCACGCCGGCGGCCACGTCGAGGTGCTGGCGTGGGTGCCGGGACGGCCGTGGTCGCCGGACGACGGCCCCGACGCCGTGCGGGCCCGCCTCGACGAGCACGCGGCCGGCCGGCACGGCACGGGCCCGGGGGCGGCGGGGGAGGCGCGGCGGCGGCTGGAGCGCGCGGTCACGGCCGCCGCGGGAGGCCTCGGCGCCCTCGACGACGACTGGGGCGCCCGCGCGGCGCGCCTCCTCCTCCTGCTGCGACGCCTGCTCGCCCACGAGCCGCTCGCGCCCGCGCACGGCGACCTGTCCCCGGACCAGGTCGTCGTCGCGCCCGACGGGGCTGTGCACGTCCTCGACTGGGACCGGGCGGGTCTCCTCCCGCGGGGCTGGGACGCCGCGAGCTGGGAGGCCGCGCAGCGGGCGCTCGCCCCCGGCGTCGACCCGGTGCCGCTGGGGGGTCGCGCCGCGCCGGCGGTCGTCGCGGCCACCCACCTCGTGCGCGCGGTCGAGCCGTTCCGGCGCCGGCACCCGGCGTGGCCGGACGGCGTCGAGGTCCTGCTCGGGGTGGCCGAGGACGCGCTGCGGGGCGCGCGGTGAGCGCCGTCGTGCAGCGGCGCGCGTGGCCGGCCGACCTGCGGGCGCCCGGTCCCGACCTCGTCCTGGAGCTCGAGGTCGACGGGCGCGTGCGCGCCGGACGCGTCGTCGGGGGAGGCCTGCAGGTCCTCGACGACGACCCGGACCTGCCCGCCCTCGCCGCCCTCGCGGCCGAGCCCGGCGCCGTCGTCGTCGGCCACCGCGCGGGCCGGCGCGCGGTCGTCCGCCGCGCGGACGGCGCCTTCGCCAAGGTGGCGCGCCGCAGCGCCACCCGTCGGGCCCTCGCCCGGCTCGCGGCCGTCGACGCCCTCCTCGCCGACGCCCCCGCGGCGGCTCCCGCCCGCCCCGAGGTCCTCGAGGCCGACCCGGGCGCCGGCGTCGTCGTCCTCGCCGCGGCGGACGGCACGCCGCTGGACGCGCTGCTGGCGCGGGGGCGCGCGGGGGAGTGCCGCCGGGCCGGTCTCCTGCTCGGCCGGGCGCTGGCGGTGCTCGCCGCGGCCGGACCCGCACCGACGGCCGGTGACGGGGGGTGGCCGACCCATACGCTGGAGGACGAGGCCGCGACGACGCGCCGGTGGACGGCCGCGGCGACCGCCGCCGGCGTGCTCCCCCCGGGGGAGGCAGCGGCGCTCGCGGCGCGCCAGGAGCGGGCGCTCGCCGCGCTCGCGGCCCTGCCCGCCGCCGAGCGCGTCCCGGCGCACCGCGACCTCCACGAGGGCCAGGTGCTCGTCCGCGGGGACGGCGTGCTGCTGCTGGACTGGGACACGGCCGCGCTCGCCGACCCGGCCGCCGACGTGGCCAACCTCCTCGCCCACCTCGACCGGCTCGCGGCCGTCTCGCCCTCCCGCCCGGCGACGGGGCGCCGACGGGTGGCCGCGGCGGCGGCCGGCCTGCGCGCCGGGCTCCGGGAGGGCGGCCACCCGACGACCACCGACCCGGCGGGGGCGGCGCGCACCGACGTCCTGCGGGAGGTGGCCGCGGTGCGGCTCGTGGCCGTGCACGCCTTCCGCCGCAGGCCCGGGGCGCCGCCGTCGGGGCCGAGGACGCCGGTCACCTCTCCCGTCCGCGCGGCGGAGGACGCCCCGTGACCCCCCGTCGCCGTCTCCGAGCCCCTCGTCAGCGCCCACCCACCGGTGTCCGGCGCCCCGTGCGGCTCCCGTGCTCCCGCGGCCACCTCAGGGAGGTGCCAGGCAGCACCGCCGTCTGCCGGGGGCGGGGCATCCCGTCCCCCGCCCTCCTGGAGGAGGAGGGGCTCAGCCCCGCGGGTCGAGCCGGTAGCCCATGCCGCGCACGGTGGCGAGGCGGCCGGGGCCGAGCTTGCGGCGGAGGTAGCCCACGTACACGTCGACGACGTTCGAGCCGGGGTCGAAGTCGTAGCCCCACACGCGCGAGAGCAGCTGCTCGCGGGTCAGCACCTGCCCGGGGTGGCGCAGGAAGGTCTCCGCGAGGCCGAACTCGCGCGCCGACAGGTCCTTGCCCTCGCCGCCGACGGACAGCCGCCGGGTGCGCAGGTCCAGCTCGACGTCCCCGGCCCGCAGGCTCGTGGCCACGGGCTCGGCGCGGGACTCGCGCAGCCGGAGGCGGATGCGGGCCAGCAGCTCCTCGAAGCGGAACGGCTTGGCCATGTAGTCGTCGGCCCCGCCCTCCAGCCCGGCCACCGTGTCGTCGACCGAGCCCCGGGCGGTGAGGACGACGACGGGCACGGTGCTGCCGCGCTCGCGCAGGCGCCGCAGCACCTCGAAGCCGTCGAGGACGGGCAGCCCGATGTCGAGGACGACGAGGGCGACGTCCCCGCCGAGCGCGTGGTCCAGCGCCGTGGCGCCGTCGCCGCACACCAGCGGGGTGAAGCCCGCCGACCGCAGGCCCTTGGCGACGAAGGACGCGATGCGCGGCTCGTCCTCGGCGACGAGCACGACGCTCACGAGCGCCCCCCGCCGACCGCCGTGCTCGTCGGGCGGTGCGCACGGGCCGACCGCTCCCCGAGGTGCACCGCGGGGACCCCGAGGGGCGGTGTCGGCGCGCCCGTCGCCGGCCCCTCCTGCGCCGGCCCCTCCTGCGCCGGCCCCTCCTGCGCCGTCGCGTCGTCGGGAGCCGTCCGCAGCGGCAGCTCGAGCGCGAAGACGGCGCCGGCGCCGGCGGTGCTGCTGAGGGTGACCCGGCCGCCGTGGGCGTCGGCGATGGCGGTGACGATGGCGAGGCCGAGCCCCGAGCCCTCGTGCGCTGCGGCGGAACCCTCGCCGTCGCGGGCCGCGGGACGCGGGGCCAGCGCCTGGCCCTGCTGCGCGCGGGCGAAGATGCGCTCCTTGTCCGCCTCGGCGACGCCCGGCCCCGTGTCCCGCACCCACAGCCGGACGACGTCGCCCTCCACGGCGGACCCGAGCGCGACCTCGTCGTCGGGTCCGGTGTGCCGCACGGCGTTCGACGTCAACTGCATGAGGGCCTGCACCAGCCGCTGCGCGTCGCCGTCGACGGTCGTGCCGCTCGTGGCGTCGAGGCGCCACCGCCGGTCGCCGAGGGCCCGGACGCGCTCGAGCGTGCGCTCCACGACGACGTCGACGTCGACGACGCCCCAGCGCAGGAAGTCGGGGCGCTGGGACTGCGCCAGGAGGACGAGGTCGTCGACGAGGCGGTGCATGCGGTCCAGCTCGTCCAGTGCGAGGTCGCGCGTCTCCCGGACGTCCGCCGGGTCGTCGGGGTCCATGAGCTCGACGTGGCCGCGCACCACGGTGAGGGGCGTCCGCAGCTCGTGGCCCACGTCGTCGAGCAGCTGGCGCTGGCCCGTGAAGGCGCGCTCGAGGCGCTCGAGCATCCCGTTGACGGTGCGGGTCAGCGCGGAGACCTCGTCGTGCCCGCGCACGGGGATGCGCTGCGACAGGTCCTCCTCGGTGAGCCGGCGCGCCGTGTCCGACAGCAGCTGCAGGGGCCGCAGCAGGCGTCCCGCGACGGCGGACCCGACGAGGGCGACGAGCGCGAGGGCCGCGAGGGAGGCGAGCAGGTAGGCCGTGGCGCCGCTGCGCACCTGGGCGCGGGCCGCGTCCACGTCCGTCGCCGTGACGAGCAGGCCCGTGCGCGGGTCGCCGGGCACGGTCACGGGGACGGCGACGTAGCGGAGGTCCGTGGGCGTCCCGCCCACGTCGGCGACGACCGAGCCCAGCACCGGGTCGTCGGTCGCGGCCAGCCCCTCCACGCGCTCGCGCAGCTCGGGGAGCTCCTCCGGGCGCAGGGTGCGCTCGCCGCCCGGCACGAAGGGCACGCTGCCGTCGAGGAGCACCATGACGCCCTCGCCCGAGTCGGGGACGTCCTGCTGCAGCACGTCCCGGAGCAGCTGCTCGACGTCCGCGTAGGGCTGGGCGGAGCCGGGGCGGGCGGCGGCGAGGGCCCTCAGCTCCTCGACCTCCTGCGCCAGCGACGCGTCCACCCGTCGCTCGACGACGCTCTCCTGGACCCACAGCGCGACGACGCCGGCGACGAGCATGCCCGCCGCCGCCGCCGTGACGACCGCGATGACGAGCCGGGCGGCGACCCCGGGGGACGGCAGGCGCCTGCGCGGCTCAGCGGTCATCCTCGTCGTCCCCTCCGCCGCTGCCGTCGTCCTTCCCGCTGTGGTCGTCCCCGCCGTGGTCGTCCTCGCCGTGGTCGTCCTCGTCGTCCCCGTCGTCGTCCGTCCCGCCGTGGTCGTCCCCGTCGTCCCCGCCGTGGTCGTCGTCGTACTCGACCGGGGCGGCCGGGGGGACGACGGGGACCTCCGCGGCGGTCCTCGGGGCCGGGTCAGGAGCAGGGTCAGGGGCCGGAGCAGGCGACGGGTCGGTGGGCGGTGCCGGGTCGGTGGGCGGTGCCGGGTCGGGGGCCGCACCCGACGCGCCGTCCGACGGCGACGGGTCGGCCGGGGGCGTCGGTCCGGGCGAGCTCGCCGAGGTGGTGGGCCGGACCGCGCCCGCGGGCTCCTCGCCGACCACGACGGGGCCGCCGAGGGAGGGGGGCGCCGAGGTGCCCGGGACGACCTGGGCGATGGCGACGCCGGAGCCGAGGGCCGTGGCGACCGCCAGCACCGGCAGGAGGAGGCGCCGTCTCATGCGGCGAGTGTGACCGCCCGGTGCCCCTCTCGCGTGAGAGACGGATGAGAGACCTCTCACGCCCCGGCCGGTGCGGGCGTCAGTCGGTGAACTCGTGCTCCGCCGCGGGGAAGGAGCCGTCCTCGACGTCCGCTGCGAAGGCCGCCGCCGCGCGGCCGAGCTCGCCCCGCAGGTCGGCGTAGCGCTTGACGAAGCGCGGCGTCCGGCCGCCGCCGAGCCCGGCCATGTCGGTGACGACGAGCACCTGCGCGTCCGTCCCCGGCCCGGCGCCGATGCCGACCACGGGCACGGCCAGCTCGCGGGCCAGCCGCTCGGCGACCGCGGACGGCACCATCTCGATGACGACGGCGAAGGCCCCGGCGTCCTGCAGCGCCAGCGCGTCCGCGAGGAGGCGGTCGGCGTCGCCGCCGCGGCCCTGGACGCGGTAGCCGCCGAGGGCGTGCTCGGACTGCGGGGTGAAGCCGACGTGGCCCATCACGGGCACCCCGGCGTCGACAAGCGCGCGCACCGACGGGGCGACGGCGGCGCCGCCCTCGAGCTTGACGGCCGCGGCGCCGCCCTCCTTGAGCATGCGCACGCCCGTGGCGAGCGCCTGGGCGGGACCCTCCTGGTAGCTGCCGAAGGGCAGGTCCGCGACGACGAGCGCCCGCGACGTCCCGCGCACGACGGCGCGCGTGAGGACGAGCATCTCTTCGACCGTGACGGCGAGGGTCGACGTCTGCCCGAGCACGGTCGTGCCCGCCGAGTCGCCGACGAGGAGCACGGGCACGCCCGCGTCGTCGAGCGCGGAGGCGGTGAGAGCGTCGTAGGCGGTCAGCATCGCCCAGCGGCGGCCCTGGGCCTTCCAGCGCTGGAGCGTCGTCGTCCGGACCACGCGCGGGGTGCGCGCCGGGGCGGCCGCGGCGTCACCGGCCGCCACGTGGGCGGGGCCGTAGGGCGCCGGCTGCTCGCTCACTCGTCCTCCTCGCGCCAGTGCGTCGTGATGGGCAGGCGGCGGTCGCGCCCGAAGGCGACGGCGGTCGTCTTCGGGCCGGGGGCGCCCTGGCGCCGCTTCCACTCGGCGTGGTCGACGAGGCCGACGACCTTCTCCACGTCCTCGAGGGCGTGGCCCGCCTCGAGGAGCTCGGAGCGGCCCATGGCGCGCACGACGTAGTCCTCGAGCAGCGCGTCGAGCACGTCGTACTCGGGCAGGGAGTCCTGGTCGGTCTGGTCGGGGCGCAGCTCGGCCGACGGGGCCTTGGTGATGGAGGCCTCCGGGATCGGCTCGCGTTCCCCGCGGGCCCGGGCGTCCGCGTCACGCCAGCGCGCCAGCCGCCACACGTCGGTCTTGGCGACGTCCTTGAGCGGCGCGTACCCGCCGACGGAGTCGCCGTAGATCGTCGAGTAGCCGACGGACAGCTCGCTCTTGTTCGACGTCGTGAGGACGAGCTGGCCCTCGGAGTTCGAGACGCCCATGAGCAGGGTGCCGCGGACGCGCGCCTGCAGGTTCTCCTCGGCCACGCCGCTCATCGGCACGTTCGCGAGGAAGGCCTCGACCATCGGCGCGATGGGGTGCACGCGGTAGTCGATGCCGAGCCGCTCGGCCAGGTCGTCGGCGTCGCTGCGCGAGTGCTCCGTCGAGTACGAGCTCGGCATGGAGACGCCCACGACGCCCTCCGGCCCCAGCGCGTCGACGGCGAGGGCGGCGCAGACCGCCGAGTCGATGCCGCCGGAGAGCCCGAGCAGGACCTGGCGGAAGCCGTTCTTGCGGACGTAGTCGCCCAGGCCGAGGACGAGCGCGGCCCACAGCTCCGCCATGTCCTCGAGCGGCTCGGCGAGGGGCGCGGGCACGGGCTCGCGCGCGGGTGCGGGCTCCTGCGAGACGACGACGCGCTGGACCCGCTCCACCTCGGGCGGGCTCGGGTCGCCCTCCGGGAGGTCGAGGTCGACGACGAGCAGCTGCTCGGCGAAGGCCTCGCCGCGGGCGAGCACCTCGCCGCCCGGGGCGACGACGACGGAGCCGCCGTCGAAGACGAGGTCGTCCTGGCCGCCGACGCTGTTGACGTAGGCGAGGACGGCCTCCGCCTCGCGGGCGCGACGCCGGCACAGCGCCAGGCGGGTGTCGTCCTTGGCGCGCTCGAAGGGGGAGGCGTTGAGGACGACGAGGAGCTCGGCGTCGGCCTCGCGCGCCGCCGCGACGGGGCCGCCCTCCTGCCAGAGGTCCTCGCAGACGGCGACGGCGACGTCGACCCCGCGCACGCGGGCGACGAGCAGGTCGCGGCCGGGCACGAAGATCCGGAACTCGTCGAAGACGCCGTAGTTCGGCAGGTGGTGCTTGGCGTACCGGCCGACCTGCCGGCCGCCGTGGAGCAGCGCCGCGCAGTTCTGCGGCAGGCCCTTCGGCACGCCGGTGGCGCCGCTCTCGCTGCCGGCGGACTCCTCGCCGCCGCCCTCCCGCTGGCCGCGGCCGGCCGCGCTGACGCCCTCGGCGACGGGGCCCGAGGCACGGTCGACGTAGCCGACGAGCACGGGCAGGTCGCCGAGCCCGTCCGCCGCGAGGTCCTCGGCGAGGCGGCCGACCGCGGCGCGAGAGGCGTCGACGAACGAGCGCCGCAGCGCCAGGTCCTCCACCGGGTAGCCGGTGAGCGCCAGCTCGGGCAGGACGAGGAGGTCGGCGCCCGCCGCCGCGGCCTCGGCGGCCGCGCGCCGGACGAGCGCCGCGTTGCCGTCGAGGTCGCCCACGGTGGTGTCGACCTGGGCCAGGGCCAGGCGCAGGGAGGGCATGCCGCGAGCGTAGCCACGCGGCGCCCGGCCCCCCCGCCCGGTCGCTCGGCGGCTCGGTCGCCCGGCGGCTCGGTCCGCCCGGCGGCTCGGTCGCTCGGTCGCTCGGGGGGAGGGGGCCCGGCGGCTCGGGGGGAGGAGGCTAGGCGGAGGCGCCGTCGCCCTCGTCGGCCCGCTGCTCGCGCCGCTCGGCGCGCAGGTCGGCGACGGCCGGCACGAGGGCGAGCAGGACGAGCACCACGGCGACCGCCAGGCTGGCCGACAGCCCCGCCCCGTAGGCGCTCGCGTCGCCCGCGCCGCCGCCCCCACCGCCGGGGACGCCGCCGCCGGTGCTCCCGCCCGAGGCCGCGACGACGCCGAAGTAGACGGCGCCCACGAGGGCGATGCCGACGGAGGAGCCGATGCGCTGGCTCGTCTGCAGGACCCCGCTGGCCGAGCCCGAGCTCCCCGGGTCCACGACGGACAGGGTGAGGGTCGTGTTGGGGGAGATGACGACGCCGCTGCCGGCGCCGCCGACGAGGAGCGGGACGACCAGCACGAGGCCGAGCTGCCAGGGCTCGAGGAAGCTCGAGAGGGTCGCCACGACGGCGAGCACCCCGAGGAGCCCGACGGCCACGGCCGTCAGGCCGCCGACGACGAGCCGGCGGCCGAGCCGCTCGACCGCCTTCCCCGCGATGACCGGGGTGATGGCGCCGCCGACGGCGAAGGGCGTCTGGGTCAGGCCCGCCGCCAGGGGCGACATGCCGAGGCCGTCCTGGAGGTAGATGGACAGGACGAAGAAGATCGTCGTGAAGCCGGTGAAGTACACGAGCCCCACGAGCACGCCGTTGCGGTAGCGGCTCGCGCGGAAGAGGGACAGGTCGACGACGGCGTCGCGCCCGGTGCGCCCCTGCCGCTGCTCCCACCGCACGAACGCCACGGCGAGCGCCGCGGACGCGAGCCACAGGGCGACCCAGGCCGGCGCCGGGGGCTGCTCGAGCAGGGGCAGCAGCAGCGCGGTGAGGGTGAGGGCCAGCAGCGCGACGCCGACGAGGTCCACCTTCGGGCGGCGCCCGCCGTCGTCCGCCGGACGGCTCGCCGGGAGCCACCGCATCGCGAGGACGACGCCCGCGAGGCCGATGGGGATGTTGACGAAGAAGACGAGGCGCCACGACGACGGGTCGGGGTCGACCGAGAGGATGGTGCCGCCGAGGAGGGGGCCGACCGCCGTCGACAGGCCGATGCTCGTGCCGAGGAGGCCGAAGGCCCGGCCGCGCTCGGGGCCGGCGAAGAGCGACTGGATGAAGGCGGCCACCTGGGGCTGCAGGAGGCCGCCGCCGACGCCCTGCAGCAGGCGGAAGGCGAGCAGCCAGCCGGGGGAGGGCGCCAGTCCGCACGCGAGGCTCGCCAGGGTGAAGGTCGCGAGCCCGGCGACGAAGACCCGCCGCCGTCCGTGCGCGTCGCCGAGGCGCCCCGCCGGCACGAGCACGAGGCCGAAGGCCAGCGCGTAGCCCGAGAGCACCCACTGCAGGTCGCTGCCGCTGGCGCCGAGGTCCTGGCTGATCGAGGGGAGCGCCACGTTGATGATGGAGACGTCGAGCAGCGTCATGAAGCCCGACACGAGGCAGACCGCCAGCGCCTTCCAGCGCCGCGGGTCCTGGCCGTGCGCGTACCCCTGCTGCTGGCCCTGCTGCTGGCCCCGGCCGTCGCCCTCGCCCTCGCCTTCGCGACCGCCCGGCGCGCGGCCGGGCTGCGGGGGGCGGCTCTCGTCGCGGCCGTCGCCGGCGTCGCCGGGCTCGGGGTGCGCCTGCGGGGGCTGCGGGCGGGTGCTCGTCACGCCGGGACGGTATGTCGAGGCAAGCGACGCCACCCCTCGGGGGCGCGCGCCACCGGAGGCCGCGCCGCCACCGGGTCACGAAGGGCGGGCCGCTGGCAGGATGGGCGCCGCGCCCGCGGGCGCACCGCGCACGTCGCCGGGACGAGGTCCGCACGACCACGCCCGGCGGCCGGTGGCCCGCCCGCTCGGGCCGCCGCGCCCGAGGGGCGGCGCGGCCCGGCACCGGCGAAGGGATGGGGACGGATGGACCGCCAGCAGGAGTTCGTGCTCCGGTCGATCGAGGAGCGCGACATCCGCTTCGTCCGGCTGTGGTTCAGCGACGTGCTGGGCGGCCTGAAGTCGGTGGCCATCGCGCCCGCGGAGCTCGAGGGCGCCTTCTCCGAGGGCATCGGCTTCGACGGCAGCTCGATCGAGGGCCTGGCGCGGCGGTCGGAGGCCGACATGATCGCCCGGCCGGACCCGTCGACCTTCCAGGTGCTCCCGTGGCGCGGCGACGGCGGCAGCGCGGGTACGGCGCGCATGTTCTGCGACGTCCTCACGCCCGACGGGGAGCCGGCGCTCGCGGACTCCCGCAACGTGCTCAAGCGGACGCTGTCGCGGGCGGCGGAGAAGGGCTTCACCTTCTACACGCACCCCGAGATCGAGTTCTACCTCTTCCGCGGCACGCCGGCGGACAGCGTGGGCGACGGCCGGACGGACCCGGTGCACCCGCCGGTCCCCGTCGACACCATGGGCTACTTCGACCACGTGGCCGGGGGCGCGACCCACGACTTCCGGCGCGCGGCCATCGCGATGCTCGAGGCCATGGGGATCTCGGTGGAGTTCAGCCACCACGAGGCCGGCCCCGGGCAGAACGAGATCGACCTGCGGTACGCCGACGCGCTGACCACGGCCGACAACGTCATGACGTTCCGCACGGTCGTCAAGGAGGTCGCGCTGCAGCAGGGCGTCTACGCCTCCTTCATGCCCAAGCCCCTGGCCGACCAGCCGGGCAGCGGCATGCACACGCATCTGTCCCTCTTCGAGGGCGACCGCAACGCCTTTCACGAGCCCGGCGCCAAGTACGAGCTCAGCGCGACGGCGCGCCACTTCATCGCCGGCCTCCTGCGGCACGCGCCCGAGACGACGCTTATCACGAGCCAGTTCGTCAACAGCTACAAGCGGCTCTGGGGCGGGTCCGAGGCGCCCTCGGACATCGCGTGGGGGCACAACAACCGCTCGGGGCTCGTGCGGGTGCCGATGTACAAGCCCGGCAAGGCGCAGTCGGCGCGCGTGGAGCACCGCGGCATCGACGCGGCGGCCAACCCCTACCTCGCCTACGCCGTCCTGCTCGCGGCCGGCCTCAAGGGCGTCGAGGAGGAGTACCCGCTCGCCGACGGCGTCGACGAGGACGTGGCGCTGCTGTCCGGGGCCGAGCGCCGCGCGATGGGGATCGGGCAGCTCCCGGCCAGCCTCGACCACGCGATCTCGCTCACCGAGGGCAGCGAGCTCGTCGCGGAGACGCTGGGGGAGAGCATGTTCGAGCACGTGCTGCGCAACAAGCGCGCCGAGTGGGTCGACTACCGGGCCCAGGTGACGCCCTTCGAGCTCCGCCGCTTCCTCTCCTGGCTCTGAGGCCGACGACGTGACGGGCGGCGAGGGGGCCGGCGTGGGGCACGACGGCACCGGGAGCGAGGGCACCGGGCACGAGAGCTCCGGGCACGAGAGCCCGGATCGCGAGGGCTCGGGCGCGGGCGAGCCGCTGCGGGTGCTCGTCGTCCAGCACGAGGACGTGTGCCCGCCGGCGGTGCTCGGCGACGCGCTGGTGCGGGAGGGCGCGGTCGTCGACGTCGTCCGCCCCGACCTCGGGCAGCCGCTGCCGTCCTCGCTCGGCCGGCGGGGCCCCGGCCGCCGCCACGGCGGCCACGACGCGCTCGTCGTCCTCGGCGGCACGGCCGCGGCCGACGACGACGCGCGCTGGCCGTGGCTGCCCGCCGTGCGGGCGCTGCTCGCCGCCTGCGTCGCCGACGGCACGCCCGTGCTCGGGGTGTGCCTCGGCGCCCAGCTGCTGGCCCGGGCCACGGGCGGCCGCACCGGGCCGGCGCCGCGGGGTCCCGAGCACGGGGTCCTGCCGGTGCTGCCGGTGCCCGGCGTCGAGGACGACCTCGTGGCCGCGGTCGGCGGGGACGGCCCGTGGCGCGCCGTCCAGTCCCACGGCGACGCGGTGCTGGAGCTGCCGGCGGGCGGCGAGGTGCTCGCCACGTCGGCGGCGTGCGACGTCCAGGTCTTCCGCGTGGGCCGCGCCCGCGGGGTGCAGTACCACCCGGAGGCCACCGGCGAGGTCGTCGCCGCCTGGTGCGACGACGACGACGTCCGCCGCCAGCTCGCCGCCGGTGGCCTGACCGTCGAGGGCGTCGTCGGCGCGGTCGCCGACGCCGAGCCCGAGCTCGCCGAGGGCGCCCGCCACCACGCGCGGGTCCTCCTGGCCGAGGCGGCGGCCGTCCGCGCCGAGCGCTCGCGCGGGGCGCCGGCGGGCGCACCGGTGGCGCCGGCGAGGGTGTCGGCCGGGGCTCCGGCGTGAGCGCCCCCACCGTCTCGACGGCGCTGCTCGCCCGCCGCGGCTTCACTGACCCCGGTGCGGCGCAGCGGGTCCTGGCGGAGCAGGCGACGGGGGCGGTCCTGCGGCGCTGGGGCGCCGTCGAGGGCGCGGCGCGCCCGCCGGCGCGCGGCGGGGCGCGCCGTCCTCCCGCGCCGACGGCGTCGCTGCCCCCGCAGGAGGCGGCCGAGGAGCTCGTGCAGGTCCTCGGGGCCGCCCCCGACCCCGACGCGGCGCTGCGCGCCGTCGCCCGGCTGGCCGAGCACCCGGGCTCACCGGCGCTGCGGCTGCTCTCGGTGCCCGGCCCGGGCCGCGACCGGCTCGTCGCCGTCCTCGGCGGCTCGTCGGCGCTGGCCGACGGGCTCGTGCGCCACCCCGGCGACGCGGAGGTCCTCGAGGAGGACGACGTCCCCGTGCCCGGCGAGGCGCTGCGCGCCGAGCTGCTGCGGTGGGTGGGCGCCGACCCGCAGGACCCGGCCCCCGTGGCGGCGCCGGAGGCCACGGGCGACGACCTCCGCCGCGCCTACCGGCGCCGCCTGCTCTCGCTCGCCGGGCGCGATCTGGCCGCCCGCACCCCGGAGCGCCGCGTGGGCGACGTCGGCCGCGAGCTCGCCGACCTCGCGGGCGCCGCCCTGGAGACGGCGCTCGCGCTCGCCCGCCGCGACGTGGGCGAGGAGCACCGCGCCGCCCGCCTCGCCGTCATCGGGATGGGCAAGTGCGGCGGGCGCGAGCTCAACTACGTCAGCGACGTCGACGTCGTCTACGCCGTCGAGCCGGGGGAGGGCGCCTCGGAGGAGCAGTCCGTCGCCGTCGGCACCAAGCTCGCGCGGCTGCTGGCCAAGCACTGCTCGGCGTACACGGCCGAGGGCGCCCTGTGGCCCGTGGACGCGAACCTGCGGCCCGAGGGCGGCGCCGGCCCGCTCGTGCGGACGCCGGAGAGCCACCGCGCCTACTACGAGCGGTGGGCCAGCACGTGGGAGTTCCAGGCGCTCCTCAAGGCGCGCCACGTCGCCGGCGACGCCGAGGTGGCGGCCACGTACCTCGCGGCGGTGCGCCCCTTCGTGTGGGAGGCCGCCCAGCGCCCCGGCTTCGTCACGGACACCCAGGCGATGCGCCGCCGCGTCGAGGACCACATCCCGGCCAAGGAGGCCCCCCGCCAGCTCAAGCTCGGTCCCGGCGGCCTGCGCGACGTCGAGTTCAGCGTCCAGATGCTGCAGCTCGTGCACGGGCGCGCCGAGCCGCGGCTGCGCAGCGCGACGACGCTGGACGCCCTGGAGGCGCTGGCGACGTACGGGTACGTGGGCCGCGGCGACGCCGGTGCCCTCGACCGCGCCTACCGGTGGCTGCGGGTGCTCGAGCACCGGCTCCAGCTGTCGCGCCTCGTGCGCACGCACGTCCTGCCCACCGGCGAGGGCGACCTGCGCCGCCTCGCGCGGGCCGCCGGACTCGACGGCGAGGCGGCGCTCGAGGAGCGCTGGCAGCAGACCCGCACGACCGTGCGGCGCCTGCACGAGCGGCTCTTCTACCGACCGCTGCTGGGGGCCGCTGCGCGGCTGTCGACCGAGGACGTGCGTCTGGGCCCCGAGGCGGCCCGCGAGCGGCTGCAGGCCCTCGGCTACCGCGACCCGGCGGGGGCGCTGCGCCACCTCGAGGCGCTGACGGCGGGGGTGACCCGGCGGGCGTCCATCCAGCGCCAGCTCCTGCCCGTGCTGCTCGGGTGGTTCGCCGACGGCGCCGACCCCGACTCCGGGCTCCTGTCCTTCCGGCGGCTGTCGGAGTCCCTCGGCGGGACCCACTGGTACCTGCAGATGCTGCGCGACGACGGCGTGGCCGCCGAGCGGCTCGCCAACCTCCTCACCGGCAGCCGCATGGCGGCCGACCTGCTGCTGCAGGCGCCGGAGGCGGCCCGGTGGCTCGAGGGCGAGTCCGAGCTGCGTCCGCGCCTGTACGAGCAGCTGCGCGCCGAGGTCGGCTCCGTGCTGGCGCGCCACCGCGACCCCGTCGACGCCGTCACGGCGGTGCGCGCCGTCCGGCGCCGCGAGATGACCCGCACCGCGGTCGGCGACCTGTCCGGCGTCGTCACGCTCGACGAGGTGGGCGAGGCGCTGTCGGCCGCGACGCGCGTCGTCCTGCAGGGCGGGCTCGTGGCCGCCGTCCGCGCCGTGTCGGCCCGGCTGGGGGAGCCCCTCCCGGTGCGCATGGCCGTCGTCGGGATGGGCCGGCTCGGCGGGCGGGAGCTCACCTACGCCAGCGACGCCGACGTCCTCTTCGTGCACGAGCCGCGCGACGGCGCCTCCGAGCAGCAGGCGCAGGAGGTCGCCGTCGCCGTGGCGGGGGAGGTCCAGCGCCTCCTGAAGTCCCTCGGCCCCGAGCCGGCGCTCGAGGTCGACGCCGCGCTGCGCCCCGAGGGCCGGAACGGCCCGCTGTCGCGCTCGCTGTCCTCCTACGCCGCCTACTACGCGCGCTGGTCGGACGTCTGGGAGGCCCAGGCGCTCCTGCGCGCCGAGGTCGTCGCCGGGGACGCCGAGCTCGGCGCCGCCTTCACCGCCCTCGTCGAGGGCGTGCGCTACCCCGCCGGCGGCCTCGACGACGCGCGGGTGCGCGAGGTGCGCCGCATCAAGGCGCGCGTGGAGTCCGAGCGGCTGCCCCGCGGCGTCGACCCGCGCCGGCACGTCAAGCTCGGGCCCGGCGGCATCTCGGACGTCGAGTGGACGGTCCAGCTCCTGCAGCTGCAGCACGCGCACCGCGTGCCCGCGCTGCGGACGACGTCGACGCTCGGCGCCCTCGCGGCCGCCACCGTGGCCGACCTCGTCGCGGCCGAGGACGCCGACGTCCTCGAGGACGCCTGGCGGTGGGGCTCGCGCGTGCGCGCCGCGATCGCCCTGTGGACCGGGCGCCCCGGCGACGTCGTGCCCACCGACCTCGACGACCTCGAGGGCGTCGCCCGTCTCCTCGGCATGCCGACCGGCTCCGCCGGGGCGCTCGACGACGAGCACCGACGCCGCACCCGCCGGGCGAGGGCCGTCGTCGAGCGACTGCTCTTCGGGTGGCAGGACGACTGACGCACTCGCCGTCGGGCGGGTGAGGCCTCGTCGGCGCTGGGGCGGCACCGAGGTGGTCAAACCCACTCCTGTGCCACCGCAGGCTCGGGCGGCGCCTCAGGCCGCGCGGCCGCGAGGGTGGCCCTCCTCCTCTCCGCGCGTGGTGGCGCGCTGGCGCCAGGCGTCGACGACGCGGTCGACGCGTTCTCGCCAGGGCGGGGGCGGGACGTGGGGCTCGCTGCGGTCCGGCGGGTGCCAGACGACCTGGGTGCCGCGCAGCTCGCCGCGCCAGCCCTGGCGGTGGACGAGGCGGTGGTGGTGGCCGCAGAGGCAGGTGCCGTTGCGCTCGCTGGTCGACCCGCCGCGGGAGTACTCGGTGATGTGGTGGACGTGGCACCACTCGGCGGGGCGGGTGCACGAGCCGAAGGTGCAGGTCTGGTCGCGCAGCCGGATGGCGGTGCGGATCGCCTCGGGCCACGCGTAGACGGACCGGCCGACGTCGAGCGGCTGCCCCTCCGCCGTCGTGAGGACGGGCACGAGCTGCGCGTCGCAGGCGAGCAGGGCCGCCGTCTCGCCGGAGACGGGGTGCCCGCCGGGCAGGTGGCCAGGGGCGGCGCCGGGCGCCGCGGGGCCGAGCAGGGTTGCCAACGGGACGGTGACGAGCAGGCGGGGGCGTGACGACGAGGACCCGGTGCGGCCGGCGAGGTGGGCGTCGGCGACGGTGAGCAGCGCGTCGGCCAGCCGTCGGGCGTGGGACCGGGTGTCCGGGGTGCCGTCGGAGGCGGGCCGAGGGGCGGACAGCGGCTCGAGGGCGGCCATGAGGGTGGCGCCGCCGACCGGGTCGAGGACGCCGGACAGGAGCCAGGCGCCGTCGTCGGTCTGGGTGCAGCGGACCTGTCGCTGGTTCTCCTGGCGCGCCTCGGTGCGGGCGAGGTCGTCGTCGGCACCCGGGTCCAGGCGGGCGGTGAGGTGGCGGCCCACGCGGGCGAGCTGGCGCGGGTCGAGGTGGCGGGCCTGCTCGACGAGGAAGGCCTGGGCGTCGACGCGGGTCGCGCTGTCGACGTCGGGGTGCAGGCGCAGCAGGGCGGTGCGGATGACGCCGGCGTGGTCGCCCGTCAGGTCGCCGTCCGCGAGGGCGGTGCGGGTCGAGGCGAGGTCGGTGTCGAGCGCGACGGCGAGGTCGACCCGGCGGCGGGCGTGCTCGGCGCGGGTGGTCGTGGCGCCGACGAGCCAGTCGGCGGTCGACGGCGCCCCGGTCGCGCGTCCGACGCGGCGCTCCTCGGCGGTGGACAGCAGGCGCAGGCGGACGGCGTCGAGACGGGACGCCTGGCGCTCGAGGTCGACCACGGCGGCGCGGACCTCGTCGTCGGTGCACCGCCAGGTCTCGGCGGCGAGCAGGGCGTCGAGGGTCGCGGTCAGGGCGGCGAGACCGTCGGCGACCGTCGCGGCGTCCTGCTCAGCGGCGCCCTCGGCGTCGGGCTCGAGGGAAGCCTCGGCGTCGGGCTCGGGGGGCGGACCAGAGGCGGTGGGAGGGCTCGTCGGTGTGGACGGGGCGGGCTGCTCGCCCGTCCCGTCGCGTCCGCCGTCCTCGACTGCCACGGGGACGACGCTAGGGGTGACCACCGACAGCCGAGCCGCCGCCGCAGGCCTCTGACCTGCAATGATGTGTCGTCACTCGAACGTGAGTACGATGATCACCCGACCGAGCGGGTTCCGTCGGCCGCGGACATCAGGGGTGTCGTGACGGCGCGTCGGCCCTCGAGGTCCGCGGTCGCGTCGGTCCGACGGCGTGCTGCCCCGCGGACTCCGCGGCGGCTCTCGCGCTCCGGCGCCGCCGTCCGCGGGTCAGTACTCGGCGCCGCTGTCGAGCGGCGAGCCGTGCCGGCGCTGCAGGTGGATCTTGCGCGCGAGCCGGATGGCGGGACGGGCGAGGAACTGGATGCTGCCGACGAGGAAGAACCACGTGCCGACGTAGCTCGTCGACTCCCAGAAGAACAGGATGCTGCCGATGACGAACCACAGCGCCATGAGGACGTCGTTGACGATGCTCAGCAGCTCGTAGCGCTGCCGGAGCACGAGCTCGTCGCGGCCGATGCGCAGGTGCAGGTCGTCGCCGGAGCGGGACACGAGTCCTCCAGGGTGGTGCGGGCGGGAGCGACCCATGCTGGGGGCGCGACGGCGGGCGGGCCAGTCGCGCAGGGAGCGCGCAGGGCCCTGCGCGCGCCGGCCTCAGCCCGGGAGCGGCGTCGTCGGCCGCAGCCTCCGCACGCCGGGGGCGTTCTTCGACGCGCCGACCTTCCAGTAGCCCTTGGCGTGCACGCGCTGCGGGTCGACGCGCCGCACCTCCGACAGGTGGCGCTGCAGGCGCCGCACCGCGCCGGACTCGGCGGCCAGGAGCACCTGCACCTGCTCGCCGTCGCCCGCGGGCCAGTCCAGGCCGGTCACGGCGGCCTCGAGGGGCTGCCCGGAGACGGCGACGTCGGGCCCGCGGTGCACCCAGCGCCACTCCACGTCGGCGGCCGTGGCCACCTCCTGCTCCTCGGCGGCGTCCGCGACCTCGACGACGGCGACCGCCCGAGCGCCCGCGGGCAGCGCCTCGACGACGGCGGCGACGGCGGGCAGGCCCGTCGCGTCGGCGAGGAGGAGGTGGACGTCCGTCGTCGGCAGCGCCCGGTAGCCCGACGACGGCCCGGAGGCGCCGACGGTGTCGCCCGGCCGCGCGGCCTGCGCCCAGCCCGAGGCGAGCCCGCCCTCGTGGAGGACCACGTCGACGTCGACCTCGCCCGCCGCGGGGTCCCCGGCACGGGCACCCTCACCGGCGCGGGCGCGCCGCACCGTGTACGAGCGACGCGCGCAGACGGCGAGCTCGTCCAGGCCGGGGGAGCCCGCGCCCGGCGCGGGGAAGGCCATCTTGACCTTCGCCCCCGGCGCCGCGTCGGTGAAGACCGCCGGGTCGGCCCCGCCGAGGACGACGCGCAGCATCTGCGGCGTCACGGTCTCCGTCCGGACGACGTGCAGCAGGTGCAGGCCGTGCGCGGGCACGTGGCGCGGGCCCGGACCTGCTGACGGAGGGGCCGTCGTCCCGACCGAGGACGCGCTCGAGGGCTGGGCGCCGGCGGGCGGCACGTCGTCGGGGGAGGGCGCGGCGGTGCGGTCGGACACGGCGACGACGCTACCCGCGCCGCCGACGTCCTCCTCCGGAGGAGGCCCCCGGACCTCGTGCGCCTCAGCCCGCCTGCCGCAGCGCCCGGATGCCGGCCTCGACGGCGGGCGGGTTGGGCCGCCGCGCCCGCAGGGCGGCGCGCAGGGACGGCAGCGCCCGGCGCACGGCCCCGGGGTGGGAGCGCAGCGTCGTCACGAGGCTCCGCGCCACGGCCGGCCAGGGGCGGCGCATGACGGCGGTGAGCAGCGCGGCGCGGGCGATGCGGACCTGGCGCTCGCGGGGGGCGTCCCGCGACGGCGAGGGGTGGTGGTGGACGACGAGGTCCTCGACGTACGCGAGCCCGTGCCCGGCGGCCGCCAGGTCGTAGGACAGCCGCTCCTCCTCGCCGGGGAAGACGACGACGTCGTCGAACCCCCCGGCCTCGAGGAAGGCGTCGCGGCGGACCATCGCGGCGCACGCGACGAAGCCGAGCAGCGACGGGCCGGGCAGGTCGTCGTCCGTGCCGAGCGCGGAGCGCGCCATGAGGTCGCCGATGCCGTCGGGCCGCTCCTCCGGGCCGACGAGGATCCGCCCGCACACGAGGGCCAGCCGCGGGGAGGCGTCGAAGAGGTCGGCGCCGCGCTCGAGCATCCCCGGAGCCCACCAGGAGTCGTCGTCGGCGAAGGCCACGTACGGGGTCCGCGCCCGCTCGACGCCGATGGTGCGCGCCGCGGCGCCGCGGTTGGCCGGCAGCGCGACGACGTCGACGTGCGGCAGCTGCTCGCGCACGGCCTCGACCGTGCCGTCGGTGCTGCCGTTGTCGACGAGCACGACGGGCCCCTCGTGGCGGCGCAGGCTCGCCAGGAGCTCCTCGCGCCGGTTCATGCTCGCCACGACGACGGTGGTGCGCGCGCCGCGGCGGGCCCCGCCCCGACCGGCGGGGGCGGCGGCGGGGGTGCTCGCCGGAGCGGCGGGGGAGGGCTCGGGAGGGGGAGGCGTGCTCACGGGCCGCGACGCTAGCGGGGGGCCGCCGCGCGCCCGTCGGGAGGAGGCGGCAGAGTGTCCGCGCCGGCCCCTGCGCGGGGCCGCGGGCGCGCACCGGCGCGACCCGTGCGACGTCCGGGCCAGCGCGCCCGGGCGAGGCGGAGACACCGGCGCCGACGACCCCTCGGCGCCCGACCACGCTGGAGGAGCCATGGCGAACCGCCCGAACCCGATCGAGCTGCAGAAGCACCTGTCGGGCCTGGACTACCCGGCCGGCAAGGACGCCATCGTCAAGAAGGCCGAGGACAGCGGCGCGCCCGACGACGTGCTCGAGGCGCTGCGCGGCATCCCGGACCGCGAGTACGAGGGCCCGAGCGGCGTCAGCTCGGCCTTCTCCGACCAGGCCTGAGAGCCCGCGTGAGCGACCTGGCCTCGATCGCCCCGGTGACGACCCGCCCCGACCCGCCGCGGCGGGCGGTCGTCACCGGGGCGGCCGGCTTCCTCGGCAGCCACCTCGTCGAGGAGCTGCTCTCCCGCGGCACCGAGGTCGTGGGCCTCGACAGCTTCCTCACGGGGACGCCGGCCAACCTCGCGCACGTCGCCGAGCACCCCGGACTGCGGCTGGTGCGGTGCGACATCACCGACTACGTGCACGTGCCGGGCGACGTCGACCTCGTCCTCCACTTCGCGTCGCCGGCCTCGCCGGTGGACTACCTCAAGCTGCCCATCGAGACGCTCAAGGTCGGCTCGATCGGCACCATGCACGCCCTCGGGCTCGCGAAGGACAAGGGCGCCCGCTTCGTGCTCGCCTCCACCTCCGAGGTCTACGGCGACCCGCAGGTGCACCCTCAGCCCGAGGAGTACTGGGGCCACGTCAACCCCGTCGGCCCGCGCGGCGTCTACGACGAGGCCAAGCGCTACGCCGAGGCGCTGACGACGGCGTACCGCACCTCCCACGGCGTCGACACGGGCATCGTGCGCATCTTCAACACCTTCGGCCCGCGGATGCGGCCCCACGACGGTCGGGCCATCCCCACCTTCGTGCGGCAGGCGCTCGCCGGGGAGCCCGTCACGGTGGCGGGCGACGGCCTGCAGACGCGCTCGGTCTGCTACGTCGACGACCTCGTCCGCGGCATCCTGCTGCTCGCCTCCTCCGGCCACGCCGGGCCGGTGAACATCGGCAACCCGCACGAGCTGACCGTGCGGCGCATCGCCGAGGACGTCATCGCCGCCACCGGGTCCTCCTCCGAGCTCGCCTTCGTCGGGCGCCCGGTCGACGACCCGCAGGTCCGCCGCCCCGACACGCGCCTCGCGGCCGAGGCGCTCGGGTGGGCGCCGGAGGTCGCGTGGGAGGACGGGCTCGCCCGCACCGTCGCGTGGTTCCGCGAGGCCCTCGCGGACGGCGGCACGGGCCCCGTCGCGGCGGGGTCCCGTGACGGCGCCGGCGGCGTGCCCGCCGGAGCGGTGCCCGCGGGCGCCTGACCGGCGGTGCCTCTCCTCGAGCGGCTGGCCACCGCCCTGGCGGACGCGTTCCTCCAGGTGGGGGTCCCCGTGGCCGTGCTCGTGGCCGCCTTCGGGTGGCTGCAGGTGCGCCACGGGGACCGGCTGCTCGACCTCCTCGCCCGCCGGGCGCGCTGGGCGCCCGCCGTGGGCGCGCTGCTCGGCGTCTCGCCCGGCTGCGCCGGGGCGATCCTCGTCGTCCCCCTCTTCCTGCGCGGGACCGTCTCCTTCGGGACGGTCGTCGCCGCCCTCGTCGCGACGATGGGCGACTCCTCCTGGGTGATCATCGCGGGCGAGCCCGTGACGGCCCTCGTCGTCCACGCGGTGCTCCTCGTGACCGGCGTCGTCACCGGCTACGTCGTCGACGCCGTGGGCCTCGGTCCCTCGCCGGAGGACCTCGCCGCCGAGCGGGCGGTGCCCGCCGTGCGCCGGGCTGCGGCGACGACGAGCGGGGGCCCCTGGCGCCGGCTCGCCCTCCGCGCGGGCCCGGGGGGCGGGGCGTCACCACCGCCGTCCGGGCCGCCCCCGCTCCGAGCCGCGGCACCCTCCGAGCGGCTGGAGCCGCTCGACCGGGTCTTCTGGGCGGTGGTGGTGCTGTCGGTGCCGGCCGCCGTCGCCGTCGCGGCGCAGGCGCGCACCGGGCCGCTGGCCGCCCTGGGCGGCGTCGACCCGCTGCTCGTCCTGGGCGTCCTCGGCTCGCTCGTCTGCGGCGCCGTCCTGCTGGCCCGCCGCGGCGGGCGCGAGCGCCTGGCCGCCGACGTGCGCACGCCGGCGGAGGTGCTGCGCCGCGGCGCCGCCGAGACGTCCGTCATCGTCGGGTGGGTGGCCGCCGTCTTCGTCGGCTGGGAGGTGCTCTCGGGCGCCACCGGCTTCGACGGCTCGCAGCTGCCGCTCGTCGGCGTCGCCGGGGTCGTCGTCGGGGCCCTCGTCGGGCTCGTGCCCGGCTGCGCCGTCCAGATCGTCCTGACGTCGCTCTACCTCACGGGGGCGGTGCCCGTCGCGACGCTGCTCGCCAACGCCGTGAGCCAGGACGGCGACGCGCTCATCCCGCTGCTGGCGCTGCGACGCCGCTCGGCGGTCCTCGCGAGCGCCGTCACGGTGGTGCCGGCCCTCGTCGTCGGGGGCGTCGCCCTCCTCGTCACCGGCTGACGCCGGACCACCGCCGGGCCTCCCCGTCCTCTGCGCTGTCGCCGTCAGAGCCCGGTGCGGGCCGCCTCGCCCGCTGCGGGCCCATACGGGCCGCCGAAGAGCGCGGCGTGGACGAGGAGCGGCACGAGCTGGTGCAGCGCCACCCGCCCCTCCCACCCGCCGGCGAGGGGGTGGACATCCTCGTAGGCGGCCACGAGCCGGGGCGGGAGCCCGCCGAAGAGGTCGAGGAGCGCGAGGTCGGCCTCGCGGTGCCCGCCGAGCGCGGACGGGTCGAGCAGCCACCGGCGGCCGTCCCGGGCGCGGACGACGTTGCCCCACCACAGGTCCCCGTGGCACCGGCTCGGAGGCTCCGGCGGGCCCATGACCTCCTCGGCGCGGGCGGCGGCGCCCTCGACGGCGGCGAGGTCGCGCGGTGCGAGCCGCCCGCGGTCGGTCGCCAGCCGGGCCAGCGGCAGCACCCGCTGCTGGGCCCAGAAGGCGGGCCACGACGACGTCGGCTCCACGGGCACCCGCAGCGACCCCAGGTGCGGCGACGCGCCCCCGGGCACGGCGCCGAAGGCGTCGGCGCCCGCGTCGTGCAGCGCGGCCAGCTCGCGGCCGAAGCGCTCGAGGCCCTCGTCGTCGGAGGCCGCGCTCCCGGCGACGTCGACCAGCTCGAGCGCCAGCACCTGCCCGTGCGCCGCGACGACCTCGGGCACGGGCGGCCCGCCGTCGGCCCCGGCGAGCCAGCGCAGCCCCGCGGCCTCCGAGGCGACCATCTCCGCGCCGTCCTCGCGGGCGTAGCGCTTGACGAAGAGGCGCCGCCCGTCGGCCAGCCGCACCTCCTCCGAGGCGCCGATGTCGCCGCCGCCGAGGCGGCGGCGCTCCACCACCTCGCCGAGCTCGGCGGGCAGGTCGTCGTGCGTCGTCCCACGGGAGGCCATCGGTCCATCCTGGGGACGGCGGCGGCGCACGTCGCGCCGGACGGACGAGGCGACGGACCTCCACGGGTCCTGACGCCGGACCTGGTCGACGGAGGTGACCGCGCACGGTCACGTCCGTCGAGCAGATGCCGGAGCCGACGGCGGGGACGCGACCGTCCTCGCCCGCCTCCTCAGCGCGGGGGCCGCTTGGCGGGCTTGCCGCGCCAGGCGAGGCTGCGCGCGTCGAGCTCGGCGACGAGGTCGGCGCCCTCGGCGTCCATCCGCTCGGCCAGCTCGACGGCGCGGGCCAGCTCCTCGGGCGCCAGGCGCGCGTAGGCCGCACCGCGGCCGGCCGGCAGCACGGTGCGCCAGGCTCCGCCGAGGGTGTTGTCGAGCACCACCCGGCCCACGCAGTGGTCGACCTGCACGGCCCACCCCTCCGCGCACCCCCGCCGCGGCAGGACGTCGAGGACGAGCTCCCGGTAGCGCGCGAGCAGGCGCTCGCGCTCGTCGCCCGCCGTCACCCGCCCCGTGTCCCGCCCCGTGTCCCGCCCCGTGTCCCGCCCCGTGTCCCCGTCCTCGCCCGGACCCGCGCTCGCGCCCACGGCACGACCGTGCCCCGGCGCCCAGCCCCGCCGCCACCCGGGCCTGCCGCCGCCCCGCCACCCGGACCCGTCGCCGCGCCGCCACCGGGCCGGGAGCGCGGGTCTGCGCCAGCCTGGCGGGCGTGACCGCCCTCCTCGTCGCCTTCGCGGCCGTCCTCCTCGTGGCCGTGCTGCTCTCCAACCTGGCACGGCGCACCGTGCTGTCCACGGCCGTCCTCTTCCTCGCGGCGGGCTTCCTGCTCGGCAGCGGCGTGACCGACGTCCTGCCCCTGGCCCCGGAGGACGAGGTGGTCGGGACCCTCGCCGAGCTGGCGCTCTTCGCCGTCCTCTTCTCCGACGGGATGCGCGCCGGCTGGTCGGACCTGCGGTCCGCCTGGCGCCTGCCGGGCCGGGCGCTCGTCCTCGGGCTGCCGCTCACCCTCGGCGTGACGGCGGTGCTGGCCCACCTGCTCACCGACCTGTCGTGGGTCGAGTCGCTCCTGCTCGGCGCCGTCCTGGCCCCGACGGACCCCGTCTTCGCGGCCGCGCTCGTCGGGAACGAGAAGGTCCCGCAGCGACTGCGGCACCTGCTCAACGTCGAGTCGGGCCTCAACGACGGCCTCGCGCTGCCCTTCGTCCTCGTCCTGCTGTCCGTGGCCTCGGGCGCGGAGGACCTCGACCTCGGCACGCTGGCCGGAGAGCTCGCCGTCGGCCTGGCCATCGGCGTCGTCGTCCCGCTCGTGGCCCTCAAGCTCGAGGCGACGCGCTTCTTCGCGGCCTCGCGCGACTACCAGCCGCTGACGGCCGTGGCGATCGGCCTGCTGGTCCTCGGGCTGGGGCAGGCCACCCACGGCAACCTCTTCCTCGCCGCCTTCGCCGCCGGCGTGACGACGGCGACCGTCTCTCCGCGCCACCACGAGGCCTTCGAGGAGTTCGGCGAGCTCGTCTCCGAGCTGCTCAAGCTGGCGGCGCTGCTCGTCTTCGGGGCGCTCATCTCCCCGCAGTTCCTCGGCGAGATCCCCGTGCTCGGCTGGGTGCTCGCCGTGGCGGTCATCGTCGTCGCCCGCCCCGTGGCCCTCTTCCCCTCCTTCCTCGGCACCGGCCTGCCGGTGCGCGAGCAGGTCGCGGCCGCCTGGTTCGGGCCCAAGGGCTTCGCGTCCGTCGTCTACGGGCTCCTCGTGCTCGGCTCGGGCATCCCGGCGAGCCAGGAGCTCTTCCACCTCGTCGCGCTGACGATCGTGCTGTCCGTCCTCGCCCACTCCTCGACCGACGTCCTCGTCGCGCGCTGGTTCGAGGGCGGCAGCAGTGGCAGGGGCAGCAGTGGCAGGGGCAGCAGTGACGGGGGGAGCGGTGACGGGGGGAGCGGCGAGGGGGAGAGCGGCGGCAGCGGGGGCGGGGGCGCCCGGGGCCAGGTCAGCGCCGGACCGGCAGCGCGTTGATCGGGTGCGGCAGCGCGCCCCAGAGGTGCTGCAGGGCGTAGCCGCGCACGGGGGACCAGGCGGCCGACCGCCGCTCGAGCCCCCGGGCGCCGTCGGTGAGACCGAGCGAGCGCGCGGCCGCGACGGCGCCGAGGTCGCCCGGCAGGAAGGCGTCGTCGTCGCCGAGGCCGCGCAGGGCGACGGTCGAGGCCGTCCAGGGGCCCACGCCGGGCAGCGCCCGCAGGGCGGCGAGGTGCTCCTCGCGCACCTCCGCGGCGGGTCGGCCGGGCGGCAGCGCGAGCAGACCGTCGGCCAGGGCGGCGACGAGGCCGAGGAGGGTCCGCTGCCGCGTGCGGGGCAGGGCCAGCTCGGCGGCCGTCACCGCGGTGAGCTGCGCCGGCGTCGGGAAGAGGTGCGTGACGCCGGCCACCGGCACCGGGAGCGGCGTGCCGTGGGCGGCGACGAGCCGACCGGTGTGGGTGCGCGCCGCCGCGGTGCTCACCTGCTGGCCGAGGACGGCCCGCACGGCCGTCTCCGCCGCTCCGGCCGAGCGGGGCACCCGCCTCCCGGGGCCCGCGGCGACGAGCGGGGCCAGCACCGCGTCGCGCGCGAGGACGGGGTCGACGGCGGCCGGGTCGACGTCGAGGTCGAGCCACCAGCGGACGGCGGCGGCCGCCGCGGGCAGGTCGTCCGGGGAGCCGCTCAGGAGCTCGACGACGACGGCGTCCTCGTCCGGCCCCGGCGGGGCGACGCGGACGACGCCCGGTCCGCCGGGCAGCGCGAGGCTGCGGACGAGCGCGCCGCCGGTCCACGCCTCGACCCCCGGGACCGCCGTCGCCGCGAGGTGGCCGAAGAGCTGCGGCGCGTGCAGCGGCGGCGTGAAGGCGACCCTCGCCGCGGCGAGGGGCTGCGCCGCGGTCGCCTCGCTCACGCGGCCGGCCGGGACGGGAGCGCCCGCAGGGCCGCGAGGACGTCGTCCACCCCGGTGCGCGCGAGCACCGGGTCGACGGCGTCGGCGTGCGGGTCGCCGCGGTAGCCCGCGTCCGGCGCCCGCCAGAGGACGGCGTGCCGGTCGCGGTCCACCGCCGGCCCCCACGCGGCCGGCGACGTCGGCCCGAACAGGAGCACCGAGGGCGTGCGCAGGGCGGTCGCCAGGTGCGCCACACCCGTGTCCCCGCAGACGAGGGCGCGGGCCCGCGCCACCAGGTCGGAGAGCTGCTCGAGGTCGCAGCGGCCCGCCAGGTCGACGAGGTGCCCCGCGTCGTCGTCGGGCCCTCCGGTGCGGGCGGCTCCGGCGCTCGCCGCCCGCGTCCTGCGGGCGACCTCGCCCGTGAGCTCCGCCTCGGCGCCCGCGCCCGTGAGCGCGACCCGGTGGCCGTCCGCCAGCAGCTGGGCGGCCAGCGCCGCCCACCGGTCGGCGGGCCACCGGCGCGCCCCGGACGCGGCGCCCGGGTGCAGGACGACCACCCCCGCGAGGCGGGGCAGCTCGCCGTCGCCGGCGGGACCGGAGCCGGCGGGGGGCAGCACGAGGTCGTCCGCCGAGCACGGGCCGCCGGCGGCGACGACGAGGCGCACCCACCGGTCGACCTCCGCGGCGTCGCCGTCCCACTCCGGGCCCTCGTCGAGACCGGCTGCAGGGCAGCGGTGCCCGACGAGCCGGGCGCCCGCGGAGCCGCGCTCGTCGAGCACGGCGCGCAGGGCGCGGGCGCTCTGCGGCCCCCGGCCGTGGAGGTTGGCGGCGAGGTCGACGCAGCGCCCCGGGGGCAGGACGTCGGGGGAGGCGCGCAGGGCGCCGGCGACCGCGGCCTCGTCGAGGGCGCGCACGCCCTCCACGGGCAGCACCCGGTCGACGACGCCCCGGCGCCGCAGCAGCTCACCGGGCCCCGGCGGGCCCGCGAGCACGAGCAGGTGGTCGGGACGCGCCCGCCGCAGCCCGCGCAGGGCGGGGACGCCCGTGAGGGCGTCCCCGAGACCCAGAGCACGCAGCGCCAGGACGACCCGCGGCCCGGCCACCCCCGACGGCGGCGCCGTCGGGGCGGCGGGCGAGGGGCCCGGCGTCAGGGCCAGGACGGCTCCGTCGAGACGGTGACGACCATCTCGCGCACCTCGGTGCCGACGGGCTGGCGCAGCGCGTGGACCACGGAGTGGGCGACGACGCGCGGGTCCATGAGGTCGGCGTCCGGGCCGGGCTTGTACTGCTCGGTGCGGCCGTCGAAGAACTTCGTGCGCATCCCGGCGGGCACGAGCATCGTCACGCCGACCTCGCCGGCCAGCTCGAGCTGGAGGGCGCGGGTGAGGCCGACGACGCCGAACTTGCTGGCGCAGTAGGCGGTCGCGTCGCTCGCCGCGCGCAGCCCGAGAGAGCTCGACACGGTGACGACGACGCCGCGGGAGGCCTTGAGGTGCGGCAGGCACGCGCGCACCGCGGCCGCCGTGCCGACGAGGTTGACGCCGACGACCTGCGCCCAGCGCTCGGCGGGCACGTCCTCGAGGCGGCCGACGGCGTCGGTGCCCGCGGCGGTGACGACGGCCGTCGGCGGGCCCACCTGCTCGACGAGCTCGGCGACGGCGCGCTCGACCGAGGCCGCGTCGGAGACGTCGGCGACGGCGTGCGGGGCGCCCGAGGCGGGCGCGTCCCGGTCGATGACGGCGGCGGTGCCGCCGAGGGCGGTGACGACCTCGACGACGGCCGCGCCGAGGCCGGACGAGCCGCCCGTGACGTACACGACCCCCAGCTCGCGCTGACCGGCCATGCCGCCCTCGGGGCCCACGGCGGGACCGGTGGCCGGGGCGATGGTGCGGCCGGTGCCGGTGGTCGGGCCCGCCGGCGTCGTCGGGTCGGTCGGGGTGGAGCTCTCGGTCACGGGTTCTCCTGCTCTGCGACGACCGCCGCGGGGGCCCCGCGGCGGAGGATCTCGGTGGTCGAGCGCCCGTCGAGGTAGGGGAGCAGGACGACCCGCCCGCCCCAGCCCCGCACGAGCGGCGCCTCGGGCATGTCGGCGCCCGCGGCGCCGTAGTCCCCGCCCTTGGCCCACACGTCCGGCTGCAGGACGCGCAGGGCCTCGCGGGGGTCGTCCTCGTCGAAGACGGCGACGGCGTCGACCGCCTCCAGCGCCTCGAGGACGCGCACGCGGTCGGCCTGGCTCTGGACCGGGCGGCCCTCTCCCTTGAGCCGGCGCACGGACGCGTCGGAGTTCACGAGGACGACGAGGGCGTCACCGAGCCGGCGCGCCGCCTCGAGGCAGCCCACGTGCCCGGCGTGGAGCACGTCGAAGCACCCGCCCGTGGCGACGACGACACCGCCCGCGGCGCGCACTCCCGCCACGTGGGCGCGCGCGTCCGCCGCGGACGCCGTGCCGGCGGGGACCCCGTCGGCCGCCGGGCCCTCCACCGGCGCCACCGCCCCGCGCCGGCCGGAGAGCGCCGCGGCGCTCGTCGGGGCCGCGGCGCGGTGGGCCCGCCACCCGGAGGCGCCGCCGCCCGCCACCCACGCGGAGGCGTCGGCGACGGCGTCGACGACGGCCTCGGGCAGGACGGCGCCGTCGGCGAGGGCGAGGGCGGCCGTGGCGGCGAAGCGGTCGCCCGCGCCGCACGGGTCGCCGCCGGCGACGACCGGCGCCGGCACGTAGACGGGCTCGCTGCCCGGGAGGCCGAGGAAGGCCCCGCGCTCGCCGGCGGTGACGACGACGCCCCGGGCGGCCCACCGCCGCGCCAGCGCGCCGGCCGCGTCGTCGGCGCGCGGGGCGCCGCCCAGGACGCGCGCCGCCTCGGAGAGGTTGGGCGTCACGAGCGCGCAGCCGTGGACGGGCTCCCCGCCGCGGGGGTGCGGGTCCCAGACGACCGGGACCGCCGCGGCGGCCGCGCCGAGCACCGCGCGCACGCCGGGGTCGTGCGTCGTGCCGGCGCCGTAGTCCGACACGAGGACGACGTCCGCGCGCGCGAGGACGGCGCGCAGCTCGTCGAGGTCGGGCGCCGAGGGCGTGCCCGGGCCGCCGGAGTCGACGCGCACGAGCGACTGCCCCGCGGCGCGCACGCGCGTCTTCGTCCGCGTGGCGCCGGTGTGGGGGAGCGCGACGAGCTCCAGGGAGCCGTCGGCGGCGGCCAGCGCCGCCCGCAGCCGCTCGCCGTCCTCGTCGTCGCCGACGGGGGCGACGAGGACGACGTCGACGCCCGCGTCCTCCGCGCCGCGCGGCGCTCCGCCCGGGCCGCTGGTCGAGCGTGGTCCGGTCGTGCCGGGGCGCCCGTCGCCGCGGCCCGCGGCCACGAGCAGCGCGGTGAGGCCGGCGCCGCCGGGGCTCTCCGTCGTCGCGCGCAGGTCGACGACCGGCACCGGCGCGTCCGGGGCCACCCGCTCGACGACGCCGTCGAGGTCGCGGTCGAGGACGACGTCGCCGACGACGACGACCCGCCGGCGGCGTCGACGGGGCCGCTCGACGTCGTCCTCGGCGCCCTGGTCGACCGGCTCCTGGTCGACCGGCTCGCCCATGTCTGCGCCGACGGTCCCGCGCGAGAGGTCGTCCCGGCCCGGGGCGGCCCCGAGGTCCGCAGGGGCCTCGGACCCCGCGGGGTCCTCGGCGGCGTGGACGGCCGCGGGGACCGCGCCCGGGAGGGCCACCGGCCGCTGGGCGCCGGCGTCGGCCGCCGCGAGCGCCGCGTCGACGCCGGCGCACAGGGCGTGCACGAGCACGAGGTGCCCCTCCTGCACGCCCGAGGTCGAGGGGGCGTCGACGGCGACGACCTCGTCGGCCAGCTCGGCCAGCGGGTTCGGGGCGGGGCCGGTGAGCGCCCACACCCGCAGGCCGCCGGCCCGCGCCCGCGCCGCCGCCTCCAGGACGTTGGGGCTGCGCCCGGACGTCGACAGCAGGACGACGACGTCGCCGGGGCGGCCGTGGGCCTGCACCTGGCGGGCGAAGACCTCGCGCTCGCCGTAGTCGTTGCCGATGGCCGTCGTGCTCGAGGAGTCGGCGTGCAGCGCGATGGCCGACAGCGGTCGGCGCTCGCCCACGAAGCGCCCGACGAGCTCGGCCGTCAGGTGCTGGGCCTCCGCCGCGCTGCCGCCGTTGCCGGCCGCGAGCAGACGGCCGCCGCCGGCGAGGACGCCCGCGAGCTCGGCGCCCCACCGGTGCACGCGGTCGGCGCTGGCGCGCAGCCGCCCCAGCGCGGCGACGAGCTCGTCGACGTGCTCGGACAGCCAGGGTCCGCCCTCCACGTGCTCGTGGGGCCCGGCGGGCGCGCCGGCCTCGCGGCCCGGCTCGGGCCCCGGTCCGCTCGTCTCGCGGCGGGTCGGCTCGTCGCTCACAGGGCCTCCAGGCGGGTGCGGGCGAGCACGCCCTCGTAGGCGTCCTCGGTGCGGGCGGCCACCTCCCGCCAGCTGAAGCCGGCGACGGCGCGCTCGCGCGCCGCCCGGCCCCACGCCTCGCGGCGGGGGGCGTCCTCGAGCAGGGGCCCGAGGGCCGCGGCCAGCGCCACGGCGTCGCGCGGGGGCACGAGGGCGCCCGTCACGCCGTCGGCCACGGTGTCGAGCAGCCCCCCGACGGCGCTGCCGACGACGGGGCGGCCGCAGGCCATCGCCTCGAGCGGCACGATGCCGAAGGGCTCGTACCAGGGGGTGGCGACGACGACGTCCGCCCCGCGCAGCAGCGCGGGCAGGTCGGAGTGGTCCACCCGCCCCAGCAGGTGCGTGCGGTCCGCGACGCCGAGCTCCTCGGCCAGGCCCCGCAGCCGCTGGGCCTCCGCGTCGATGGCGAGGTGGTCGGCGGGCGGGCCGCCGAGGACGAGCAGCTCGGTCCGCGCCAGCGCCGAGGTCGGTCCGAGGGCCAGCGCCCGCACGACCTCCTCGACGCCCTTGCGCTCCACGAGGCGGCCCACGACGACGACGCGGTGCTGCTGCTGCCGCTCCGGCCCGCCGACGGGCCCCTCGGGGGTGAAGAGGTCGACGTCGACGCCGCAGGGGACGACGCGCACGCGGTCGTGCGGCGCCCCCAGGTCGGCCAGCTCGGAGACCTCGTCGCGGCAGGTGGCGAGGACGGCGTCCGCCTCGGCCGCGAGCTCGGTCTCGACGGCCACGCGCGAGGGCGGGCTCGTGTCCTCCCCGCCCTGGTGGCGCCGCTTCACCGAGCCGAGCGCGTGGAAGGTCTGCACCCACGGCAGCCCGACCGAGCGGGCGGCCTCCCGCGTCGCCACCCCGCTCATCCAGAAGTGCGCGTGCAGGAGGTCGGCGGGCCGCTCGAGCAGGTGCTCGGCGAGGCGCCGGCCGAAGGCGTCCATGTGCGGCAGCAGCGCGTCCTTCGGCACCTCGGCCGGGGGACCGGCGTCGACGTGGACCACGGTGACGCCGTCGACGAGCTCGACCTGCGGGGGCAGGTCGACGGCGTCGCGCCGCGTGTAGACGTCGACCGCGTGCCCGCGCGCCGCCAGCGCCGCGGCCAGGTGGGCGACGTGGACGTTCTGACCGCCGGCGTCGACGCCGCCCAGCGCGGCGAGCGGGCTGGCGTGCTCGGAGACCATCGCGACCCTCATGCGAGGACCTCCCGGCGGGCGGCCGCGGGCAGGCCGCCGGCGACGACGGCGTCGAGGACCTCGTCCCAGTCGGCGAGGAAGCGGGCGAGCCCGAAGCGGGCGAGGGCGTGCTCGCGCGCGGCCGCACCGGCCTCCCGCGCCCGGGCCGGGTCGTCGAGCCACGCGCGGGCCGCCCGGGCGAGGACCCGCGGGTCGGCGCTGACGACGCCGCCGGCCGCGGGCACGGCGTCGGCGGCGGCCGTGCTGGCGACGGCGAGCGCGGGCATGCCGATCGTCATGGCCTCCACCAGCGCCATGCCGAGGCTCGTCCACCGGTAGGGGTGCAGGTAGGCGCGGTGGGCGCCCAGCTCGGCGTGCATCCGGTGCTGGGGCAGGTCGTCGTGCAGCGCGCCGGAGGCGCTGCCGAGGGCGGGGACGCCGCGGGCGTCCGCGAGCTCGCCCAGCGCGACCATCCCCATGCCGTAGACCTCGACGGGCAGGGAGCGCGCGAGGTCGAGGACGACGTCGGTGCCCGCCACGCGCTCGCGCCGCACCGGCTCGTTGACGACGACGCCGAGGGAGGCGCGCTCGCCGGTGGCGAGGGGGCCGGGGTCGACGACGCCGTGCTCGACGACCGTCGTCGGCGCCGCGCCGTTGTCCCACATGAGCGCGTTGTAGGCGGTGACGTGGACGACGAGGTCGCGCCCGTCGGCGGCCCGCTGGCGGCTGCGCGCGGCGTGGTCGGTCGGGGCGTCGTGCTCGAGGTGGACGACGGGCACGTCGACGCCCGGCACGAGCCCGGTCCAGCGGCGCAGCAGCTCGCCCTCGTGGGCGCGCTGGAGGACGACGACGTCCGGCGGGGAGGCGGCCAGCTCCTCGGGCGTGACCTCCAGGGCCGACGCGGGCCAGTCCCACGTGCGGGCGCGGCCGCGGCCGTCGGGGCCGCGCCCGGGCAGCACCGGCAGCAGGTACGTGTGCCGCCCCTGGACGAACGACGTCGTCCACGAGCCGTGCACGTGCCACAGCAGGACCCTCACGGGCGTGCTCCTCCTCGCGTCCCGGCGGCGCTCGGCCCCGCGACCCGCTCGACCGATCCTGCGGCGCCACCGGGCTGGACGCCGACGACCGACCGTACGGCCTCCACGACGCTGCGGCCGTCCAGCTGCAGGCACGGGTGCCCCGGGACCGGGCACTCGCGGGCCCGCGAGAGGGCGCACGGCGCCCCCTGGTCGCCCAGCAGGACCGTGGGCACCCCCCACGGCGCCCAGCGCTCGGCGGGGACGACGGGGGAGAAGAGGGAGACGACCGGCGTGCCCACGGCCGCCGCGAGGTGCGCCGGGCCGGTGTTGCCGACGACGACGGCGTCGGCGCGCCGCAGCAGGGCGGCCAGGCCGGCGAGGTCCGTGGCGCCGGCGAGGTCGACCAGCCGGCCGCCCGCCCCTGTGCTCCCCGCCCGGCCACCCACCCCAGGGCTCGCCGCCCGGGACGCGCGCTCGCGCACGTCCGCGACGAGCGCGGCCTCGGCGGGGGAGCCGGTGAGCGCGACGGCCCACCCGTCGTCGACGAGCGCGGCCGCGGCGTCCGCGGCCACGGCGGGAGAGGGCGCCCGGGCGGGCACGGACGCCCCCGGGTGCAGCACGACGAGGCCGCGCGCCCCGGCGGGCGTCGCGGGCAGGGCGCGCTCGGCGGCGTCGACGAGGTCGGTGCGCACGGCGAGGCGGGGGCGGCTCGGCACGGCGCGGCCCGTGGCCGCCACGAGGTCGAGGGCGGCGAGGACCTCGTGACCGCCGCCGCTCCCGTCGGCGCCGCCCGGGCGGCGGTGGCGGACGTCGAGCAGGGAGCCCGGGTAGTCCTCGCTCGTGCCGACGACCCGCGGCGCCCCGGCCAGCCGGGCCAGGAGCGCCATGGGCAGCGGGCTCTGGTGGAAGGAGGTGAAGACGACGACCTCCTCGTGCGCCCGCCCGGCCATCCAGGCGACGAGCGCCTGCAGCGCCGCGGGGTCGGCGGCGGCGGGCGCGTACCCGCTCCACGGCACCTGCTCGACCCGGACCTCGGCGACGCGCGGCAGCAGGTGCGCCGCCGCCCGGCCCTGCGGGGAGACGAGCAGGTCGACCTCGCGGGGGGCGCCGTCGGCCCCCGTGCCCAGCGCGAGGACGGCGGGGCCCGTGAGCAGGACGTCGCCGTCGCTGTCGAGGCGGACGGCGAGCACGCGCCGGGCGCGACCCCGCCCGCTCCCGGAGCCGGCGGCCCCGACGCCGGCGCCGGGCGCGTCGACGGCGGCCCCGCTCACGGGAGCGCCCCCGGCACGAGCAGCCGCACGGCGCCCGCGAGGTCGTCGGCGACGAGGGGGGCGTCCTCGACCTCGCGGCGCAGCGTGCGCGCCGTCGGCACGAGGACGCCGCGCGCCCCGGCCGCCCGTGCGGCCTCGACGTCCGCGCCGATGTCGCCGACGACGGCGCACGCGTCGACCGGCACGCCCAGGGCCGCGGCGGCCCGCTCGACGAGGCCCGGGCCGGGCTTGCGGCAGCGGCAGCCGTCCTCGGGGCCGTGGGGGCACCACTGCCAGGTGCCCAACGGGCCGACGAGCTCGTCGGCGCGGGCGTTGACCGCCTCGACCTGGGCGGGGGAGAGGAGCCCGCGCGCGACACCGGACTGGTTGCTGACGACGCCGGTGGCGACGCCCGCGTCCCGCAGGGCCGCGACGACCTCGCGCGCGCCGGCGACCGGCTCCACGCGGGCCGGGTCGCTGTTGTAGGGCACGTCGTGCACGAGGGTGTCGTCGCGGTCGAAGAGGACGGCCCGCACCGGTGGCGGCCACGCGGGCAGCCCCCGGCGCGCCGCGCGCTCGCCGAGCACGCGGTGGCGCACGGCGGCGGGCGGGATGGCCGCGCTCGTCAGCAGCATGGCGCGGACCTCCGCGCCGGTGCGCGGGCCCGGCGCGATGCGGCGCCGGGCGAAGTCGGCGGTGAGCGCCGTCCAGGCCAGCGTCCCGACGGCGGCCGCGCGCGGGCGGCCGGCCAGCAGCCCGCCGACGCCGAGCAGCGCCGCGGCGCACGTGGCCGCGTGCCAGCGCAGGCGCCCCCGCGGGACGTCGGCGACCTCGCGCCACCGCGGCCCGTGGAGGGCGCGCATGGTGGCGTCGTCCCGGTTGCCGGCCTGCACGCGCAGGCTCACGAGCGCGTCGGCGGGGCGCACCGGGTGCGTCGTCGTGCGCCGCCCGCGCTCCAGGCACCACCCGGCGCGGCGCACGCGCAGGGCCAGGTCGGCGTCCTCGCGGTAGGCGCGGGGGAAGCGCTCGTCGAAGCCGGCGACGTCCTCCAGGGCCCGGCGCCGGTAGGCCATGTCGGCCGTGGCCCACGCCGCCGTCTCGAGGCCCTTCGTGCCCCGCTCCCAGTCGGTGGGGCGGCGCCCCGCGGGCAGGGGCACGTCGAGGCGCCCCTGGGAGCCGCCGAGGTCCGCGTCCGCCGCGGCGAGGTCGGCGGCCAGACCGCGCGACCAGCCGGCCGGCAGGAGGACGTCGTCGTCGAGGAAGGCCACCCAGGGCGAGGACGTGACCTGCCACCCGAGGTTGCGCGCCCCGGCGGGGCCCCGGCCGCGGCTGCGGACGACCCGCAGGCGCCACGGCGGCGCCCCCGGGTCCTCCCCGAGGGCGCGCACGAGGTCGGCCTCGAGCCCGGGGTCGGGCTCGCGGCGGTCGTCGACGACGACGACCTCGGCGGGCGGCGGGCCGTCCTGGCCCGCCAGGCTGCGCAGCAGCGCGAGCAGGCTGGGGCGGCCGATGCTGGGGACGACGACGTCGTGGGCGACGCCGGCTCCCGCGGCGCCCTCGCTCGCCGCTGCCGCGCGCGGGGCGTCGGCCGGGGGGACGGCCGCCGTCACGCCGCGGCGAAGGCGTCGGCGCGGCGCACGAGGTGGGGGCCGAGCACGAGCACGTCGACGGGCGCGGACCCGAAGAGCTCGAGCGCGTCGCGGGGGTCGTCGACCATGGGCCGGCCCGCGGTGTTGAGGCTCGTGTTGACGACGACGGGCAGGCCGGTGCGCTCGGCGAAGGCCTCGAGCAGCGCCGCGACGTGCGGGGTGCGCTCGGCGTCGACCGTCTGGATGCGCGCCGTGCCGTCGACGTGCGTGACCGCGGGGATCCGCTCGCGCCACTCGGGGCGGACGGTGTGCACGAAGAGCATGTAGGGGCTCGGGAAGGGGCCGTCGGCGAAGATCTCCTCGGCGCGCTCGGCCAGCACCATGGGCGCGACGGGGCGGAACTGCTCGCGGCCCTTGACGTCGTTGAGGCGCTCGAGGTTCTCCGCACGGCCGGGGTGGGCCATGAGCGAGCGCCGGCCGAGGGCCCGAGGGCCGAACTCGGCGCGCCCGTCGAACCAGGCGACGACGCCGTCGCCCGCCAGGACGTCGGCCACCTCGCCGGCGAGGTCGTCCGGCGTCGTGAAGGGCACGCGCGCCGTGCGCAGCCACGCCGCCAGCTCGTCGTCGGACCAGGAGCGGCCGAGGTCGGCGCCCGGCATCGGCCGCGGCCGCACGCCCGCGTCGGCGCTGACCTGCAGGGCCGCGCCGAGCGCCGTGCCCGAGTCGCCGGAGGCCGGCTGCACCCAGACCTCCTCGAAGGGGGACTCGCGCCACACGCGGCTGTTGGCCACGCAGTTGAGGGCGATGCCGCCGGCCATCGTCAGCAGCCGGTCGCCCGTCTGCCCGTGCAGCCAGGTGGCGAGGTCGACGAGCAGCTCCTCGACGAGGAGCTGGACGGACGCGGCGAGGTCGGCGTGCGCCCCGCCCCACGTGCCGTCGTCGACCCGGCGCGGGGCGAAGCGCGTCCAGTCGGGCTCGCGGGCGACGTAGCGGCCGTCGCCCGTGGCGTGCAGGTGCTCGCGCAGCGCATCGGCGAAGCGCGGCTCGCCGTAGGACGCCAGCGCCATGACCTTGAACTCGTCGCTGCTGCGCAGGAAGCCCAGGTGCTCGGTGAGCGACTCGTAGACGAGGCCCACCGAGTCGGGCAGGTCCGTGGTGGTGAGGACGTCGAGCTTCCCGTCGACGTAGCGGCCCGCGAGGTGCGAGGCGCGCTCGCCGCGGCCGTCGAGGACGAGGACGCTCGAGTCCTCGGCCACGGCCAGGCCCGCCGACGCCGCGTGGGCCACGTGGTGGCGGACCGGGACGACCTTGTCGCGGTCCAGGCCGGGCAGGGCGGTGGTGAGGAAGCCGGCGACCTTCTCGGCGTAGGTCGTCCGCAGGTGGTCCCACGGGTCCTGCAGGCCCATCTCCTCGGCCGGGCGGCACCAGGACGCGTCGTAGGAGTAGGCCACGGCGTCGAGGTCGCCCGGCTCGAGGCCGGCCTCGGACAGGCACCAGCGCATGGCGAGCTCGGGGAGCTCCCACGCGGAGAAGGGGACGGGCCGCTTGCCGTGCTTGCGGCGGCTGAAGCGCTCCTCCTCGGCGGCGGCGACGACCTCGCCGTCGACGACGAGAGCGGCAGCGGGGTCGTGGAAGACGGCGTTGACGCCGAGGACGCGCATGGGGCACTTCCTACTACGGCGGACCGACAGCGGCGTGCGCCGGGTGCGGAGGCGCGTCACCGTCCCGGCACGAGGCGGGACGGCGGCACCGGCGGCGGGCGGGCGGCGGCGCCGTCGGCGGCGGGCGGTAGACATGCCCCGTGACCTCCACCTCCGCCCCCGAGCCCTCGACCCCGCACCTCGTGCCGGGCCGCGACGTCCCCGCCGGCGAGCCCGCCCGAGGCGTGGGCGCCGCCGGGGGCGCCGCCCCGCACCGGCTCGCCGAGCACCTCGTCGGCGGCCGCGCCGTCCCGGCCGAGGGCGACCGGCTGCTCGAGGTCGTCGACCCGGCGACGGGGGAGCGGGTCGGCGAGGTCGTCCCCGCCACGGAGGAGGAGGTGGCCCGCGCCGTGGCCGCGGCGGACGCCGCGCGCACCGCCTGGCGCCGCACCCCGCCCGGGGAGCGCGCGGCCGCCCTCCGGGCCGCGGCCGCGGCCGTGCGCGCCGACGCCGACGAGCTCGGCGCCCTGCTCACGGCCACCACGGGCCGGCTGCTCGGCCAGGCGCGCGCGTCCGCCGAGGTGGCCGCCGAGCTGCTCGAGGAGGCCGCCGTCACGGGCGTCCTCGACACGGGCCGCTCGCTCGGGGGCGCCGTCGACGCCGTCGACGTCGTCCGTCGGGAGCCGCGCGGCGTCGTCGCCGTCCTCACGCCGTGGAACGACCCGTACCCGGCGGCGGCGGGGCTGCTCGCGGCGGCCCTCGTCACGGGCAACACGGTGGTGCACAAGCCCTCCGAGCGCTCGGCCCGCGCCGGTCACGAGCTCGCGCGCCGGATCGCCGGGGCCCTGCCGGACGGCGTCCTCGACGTGCTGGCGGGCGACGGCGCGACGGGGGCCGCCCTGGCCGCCGACCCGCGCGTGCACGTCGTCGCCCACGTCGGCAGCACCGCGACCGGCCGGCGCATCGCCGCGGCCGTCGGGGCGCGCGGGGGCCGGGCCCTGCTCGAGAACGGGGGCAAGGACCCGCTCGTCGTCGACGCCGGCGTCGACCCGGCGTGGGCGGCCCGGCAGGTCGCCGTCGGCGCCTTCACCAACACCGGCCAGCTGTGCACGGCCGTCGAGCGGGTGTACGTCCACGAGGACGTGGCCGACGCGGTGCTCGCCGAGCTCGTGGCCCTCGCCGACGGGCTGCGCCCGGGCGACCCGGCGGACCCCGCGACCGGCCTCGGGCCGCTCGTCGACGAGCGCCAGCTCGCCCTCGTCGACGAGCACGTCCGCGAGGCCGTCGACGCGGGCGCGCGCGTGCTCGCCGGGGGCTCGCGGCTCGACCGGCCGGGCTCCTTCTACCCGGCGACGGTGCTCGACGGCTGCACCGACGGCATGCGGCTCATGACGGAGGAGACCTTCGGGCCCGTCGCCGCGGTCACCCGGGTCTCCTCCTTCGCCGAGGGCCTCGCGCTCGCGGCGGCGGGCGACTACGGGCTCGCCGCGACCGTCCTCACCCCGAGCACCGCGCACGCCCTGGAGGCGGCCGAGGCGCTCGAGGTCGGCACCGTCAAGGTCAACGCCGTCTTCGGGGGCGCGCCGGGCGGCTCCGCTGACCCGCGCCGGGGCAGCGGGCAGGGCCGGGGCTTCGGCCCCGACCTGCTGGGCGAGCTCACCGCGCTCAAGGCCGTCCACCTGGAGGCGGCGCCCACCGCCTGACGGGTCGGCGCGGCCGGCCCGGACGACGCCGGCGCAGCGGGTCGGGCCGGCCCGACCCGGCCACGGGGGTCGACCGGGAGCGCCTATGCCCGCGACCGAGCGGGCGCCCGGAGCAGGTGCCCGGAGCAGGTGCCCGGGGCCGGTGCGCGGAGCGGCTGCCGGGCGCGTGGTCGCCGGGAGGGCCGAACGGGTGAGGCCCGCGCTCGGCGCGTCGGTCCGCTCCTCAGATCGGCGGACCGGCGGAGGGCCGACGGCTACTCTCGGGGGACCTGGCGCACCCGCGCCGAGATCGAGGACCGGCGGCCCCGCGCCGCGGTCGGCCCCGAGGGAGGGGAAGCGCGTGCCCGCTCGTCGCCCCCTCCGCAACCCCGCCGAGGTCGTCACCGTGGGCGCCGGGGTCGTGCTGCTCGTCGCCGCCGGCCACAGCGCCCTGGCCTCGGCCTCGGGCGAGACCGTGCGCGTCCGCGCCGCCTCCGCCGACGGCGCCGTGCCCCGGCCGACCCCGACGCCCGAGGCCGCCGGCACCGCCGGCCTCGCGGGCGACGAGGGCGTCGTCGAGGCCGCCGGAGAGCCCGGTGCGGCCGCCGGTCGCGCGCCGCGGTCGCTGCTCGACGCCCGCCCGTACCCGCAGGAGGCGGAGGGGTGGCTCGCGCCCGTCCCGCCCGAGGTCCTCGGCCTGCCCGCCCCCGCGCCGGCGTCCCCGACGACCTCCCCGACCGCTGCGCCCGAGGCGCCGGCGGAGGCTCCCGAGCCCGCCGCTCCGGCGGACCCCGCCCCCGCGCCGGCGGTGCCGGCACCGGCCGACCCGCCCGTCGAGGGGCCGGGCGTCGAGGGGCCGGGCGTCGAGGGGCCGGGCGTCGAGGGACCCTCGCAGCCGCCGCCGGTCGAGGTGGACCCCGACGAGCCGCCGGTCACCGACGGGCCGGTGGACCCGCCCGTGACCGACCAGCCCACCACGGACGGCCCCGGGACCGGCCCGGGCACGACGCCGGACCCCCGGCCGACCCCCGGCACCGACGAGCCGCTGACGCCCCGGCCGGGCGGTACCGACGCCCCGGACACCGGGCAGCCCGACAACGGGCAGCCGGACGCCGGGCAGCCGGACGCCGGTCAGCCGGACAACGGTCAGCCGGACAACGGTCAGCCCGACAAGGGTCAGCCCGACAAGGGTCAGCCCGACAAGGGTCAGCCAGACGCCGGGCAGCCAGACGCCGGGCAGCCAGACGCCGGGCAGCCCGACGCCGGGCAGCCCGACGCCGCCCCGCCCGTGGAGCGCGGCCCGGACGCGTCGGCCCCCGACGCCGCAGCACCGGGCACGCAGGCGCCCGACGTCCAGCAGCCGGTCGTCGACCAGCCCGTCGAGCCGGAGCCCGCGCCCGCCCCGGTCGTGCCGGTCGTCGACGCTCCCGCCGAGCCGGAGCAGCCTGAGCCGTCCGTCGAGCCGGAGCCCGAGCCGTCCGTCGAGCCGGAGCCCGAGCCGTCCGTCGAGCCGGAGCCCGAGCCGTCCGCCGAGCCGGAGCAGCCGGAGCCCGAGATGCCCGAGCCGTCCGTCGAGCCCGGTGCTGCCGTCGTGCCCGAGCCGGAGCCGGTGCTGACCGTCGAGCCGGCCGTCGAGGTCGCCCCGGCGGAGCCCGCCCAGCCGTCCGAGCCCGTGGTGGCGCTCGCGTCGCTCCTCCTGCTGCCGCCGTGGCTGCGCCGCCGTCGCGAGGTCGTCCTCGCGGTGGAGGCCGACGACCGCCCCTAGCCGGGCCGGCCGTCGGGACACCCGAGCGGCACGACGCCCCCGCGGGCCCCACCGAGCCGGAGCGGCGGGGCTCGACGCCGCCGCACCCATGGGCGTGGGCGCCCGGGGTGCCGTCGGTCAGCCGGGCGAGCCGGCGGCGTCCGCGGTGCCGGGGTCGAGGTCGGCCTCGGCCGCCAGGGCGGCGGCGCCGACGATGCCCGCGGTGTTGAGGAGCTGCGCGGGCACGACCGGGACCCGCAGGTCCAGGTGCGGCAGGAACTTCTCGCTCTTCTTGCTCACCCCGCCGCCGATGACGAGCAGGTCCGGCTGCAGCAGCGCCTCGAGCGCCGAGAAGTACCGCTGGAGGCGCTTGGCCCAGTCCTTCCACGAGAGGTCCTCGCGGTCGCGGGCGGCGTCGGAGGCCCGCGTCTCGGCGTCGTGGCCGTCGACCTCCAGGTGCCCGAGCTCGGTGTTGGGCACGAGGACGCCGTCGTGCAGCAGCGCGGTGCCGATGCCGGTGCCGAGGGTCGCCACGATGACGACGCCGCGCACGTCCTTCGCCGCGCCGTAGCGCGCCTCGGCGACGCCGGCCGCGTCGGCGTCGTTGACGACGTGGACCGGGCGGCCGGTGCGCTCGCCCAGCAGCCCGGCGGCGTCGGTGCCGATCCACGCCGTGTCGACGTTGGCCGCGGTCATGGTCACGCCGTCCTTGACGACGGCCGGGAAGGTCACGCCGAGCGGGCCGTCGGGCCAGCGGCCGGCGAGGGCCGCGACGACGTCCGCGACGGCGTCCGGGGTCGACGGCCGGGGCGTGGGCTCGCGCACGCGGTCCGCGGCGAAGGCCCCCGACCCGAGGTCGACCGGGGCGCCCTTGATGCCCGACCCGCCGATGTCGATGCCCACCGCCCGCCCGCGGGAGGTCGCCGGTGCCGGCTCCGCGGCGCTCACGGCAGCGTCAGGACCTCGGGACCGGACCCGGTCACGAGGATCGTGTGCTCGAACTGCGCGCTGCGGCGCCGGTCGGCGGTGACGACGGTCCAGCCGTCGTCCCACATCTCGTGCCGAGCGGTGCCCAGGCACAGCATCGGCTCCACGGTGAAGGTCATGCCCACCTCGATGACGTCGTCGTGCAGGGGGGCCGCGTCGTAGTGCGGGACGACGAGGCCGGAGTGGAAGGACGTGCCGATGCCGTGGCCGGTGTACTCGCGCACGACGCCGTACCCGAAGCGCCGGGCGTACCGCTCGACCACCCGGCCCACGACGTTGAGCTCCCGACCGGGCAGCGCGGCGCGGATGCCGCGGTCGGTGGCCTCGCGCGTGCGCTCGACGAGGAGCCGCGACTCCTCGTCGACGTCGCCGACGCAGAAGGTGGCGTTGGTGTCGCCGTGGACCCCGACGCCGTCGAGCACCACGAACGCCGTCACGTCGACGTTGCAGATGTCGCCGTCGGCGAGGACGGTCGAGTCGGGGATCCCGTGGCACACGACCTCGTTGACGCTGGTGCACAGCGACTTCGGGAAGCCGCGGTAGCCGAGCGTCGACGGGTAGGCCCCGTGGTCGAGGAGGAACTCGTGGCCGACGCGGTCCAGCTCGTCGGTGGTCGCCCCCGGGACGGCGTGCCGACCGACCTCGGCGAGGGCCTGCGCGGCCAGGCGGCAGGCCACCCGCATGCGCTCGACCGTCTCGGCGTCCTTGACCTCGGGCGCGCCGTCGGGCCGGGGCGCCGGCCGGTCGACGTACTCGGGCCGCGGCACGCCCGTGGGGACGGGGCGGCGCGGGGACACCCGACCGGGTCGCAGCGCCCCGGCGGGGGCGGTGGCAGCGGGCGGGGCCATGGCGGCATCCAAGCACCGGGGCGCCGGGCGGCGCACGCGGCGACCCGACCTGCGGCCGGCTCCGCGGCGGGCACGGCTCCGCCGCGCGCCGGTCTCGCCCGTGCCCGTCGCCGCGGGCACGATGGGCGCCATGGCGGACGACGAGCGGACGGCGTGGTTCTACAACGTCACCACGGGGGAGGTGGAGCACGGGCCGCAGAGCCTGGGGCGCACCCTCATGGGTCCCTACGACTCCCGCGAGGAGGCCTCGCGGGCGCTGGCGACGGCGCGCGAGCGCACCGAGGCCTGGGACGCCGAGGAGCGCGAGCAGGACCTGTGACCGCGCGGGCGCCCCACCGGGCGGCACCGAGCCGGGCTGCACCGTGCTGGGCTGGACCGTGCTGGCTGCACCCGAACGGGTGACGGGAGGCCGTGCCCCGTCGGCGGCTCCGGGGCGCCCGCCGAGGATGACGAGGTGAGCGACCCCCGCCCGGCCGACGAGGCCCCGCCCGACGCCGCGCCGACGTCTCCGCCGCGGCCTCGTGGCCCGTCGCGCGCCGCGTGGGCGCTGGGCGGCGGCGGTCTGGCGCTCGGCCTCGTCCTCGGCGGCTGCGCCGGGCTCGGCACCGGCGCCCTCGGCGGCGTCCTCCTCGCCGGCGGTGCCGGAGGAGGGGGCGGGTCCCTCGGCGACGTCCTCGAGCGCGCCACGGGAGGGTCGGGCGAGCGGTCCGTCGCCGAGGCGCTGCCCGACGAGCTGCCCCGCCTGCGCGCGTTCGTCGCCGACGAGCGCGGTCTGGAGTGGGAGCGCGAGGTGCCCGTGCGGGCCCTGGACGCCGACGCCTTCGCGGCGGCGCTCGACGGCGAGGGACCGGGTGACGCCCCCTCGAGCGGCGACGCGCGCCCCGACGAGGGCCTCGAGGACGCCTGGCCCGCCGGTCTCGACGACCCGGGCGACGGACGGGCGGAGACCTACGCCGCCCTGGGGCTCACGCCGTCGGCCGCGACCTACGAGGAGGCCTGGTCCGCCGGGGACGCCGACGTCCTCGGCTTCTACGACCCCGAGGTCGACGAGGTGGTCCTGCGCGGCACCCGGTGGTCGCCCCTCGTCGAGGAGACGCTCGTCCACGAGCTCGTGCACGCCCTCGACGCGCAGCACGTGGACCTCGACGCGGCCCTGGACGCGGACCTGGCGCCCGAGGCCGTGAGCGCGCACGCCGCCGTCGTCGAGGGCGACGCCGAGCGCGTCGCCTGGGCCTGGTACGACGGGCTCGACGACGACCAGCTCGACGCCTACGACGAGGCGTGGGACGAGGACCCGGTGGAGAGGGGCGCGGACGAGGGGGGCGCCGACGACCGCACCTACGACGCCCTCGCCGACGCGCTCGCCCTCTTCCCCTACGACTACGGCTACGTCGCCGTCGACGCCGTCGCCGACGCCCAGGGCCCGGGCGCCGTCACGACGCTGCTGCGCGAGCCGCTCTCGACCACCGAGCAGGTGCTCGCCGCCCGCGGCGTCCCGGGCGCGTCGCCCGGCCTGGCCCCCGGCGTCGACGTCCCCGCCCCTGCGGCGCCCGAGGGCGCGGAGGTGCTGGGGACGGGCACCCTCGGCCTCTTCCCCCTGTCGCTCCTGCCGCTCGTGGCCGACGCCGAGGACGAGGGCTACTACCTCGAGGACGACGTCGTCACGACGGCGTGGGCGGGGGACACGTGGACGACGTGGGTCGACCCGGCCGACGACGCGCGCGCCTGCACGGCCGTCCTCGTCCGCCTCGACGACGCGCGGGGCCGGGACGACCTCGCCGAGGACCTCGCGGTCTGGCTGGACGACGCGCAGGACGTGGGCGCCGCCCTCGCCCCCGTCGGGGAGACCGACCTGGAGCTCTGGGGCTGCGGCGACCGGTAGGCCGGCCGCCGGGCGCCCGTGCGTCGCCGCACGCCGTCCCTCTCAGCAGGGGCGTGCCGCCAGGGCGTCGACGACGCGGGCGACGCCGGCGGTGACGTCGGTCGCCGTGGTGTCGAGGACGACGTCCGGCGCCATCGCCGACCGCTCCTGCGGCCAGCGGTCGTAGACGCCCCGCAGGAAGGCGAGGTCCTTCGACACCCCCCGCGTCGGGTCCTCCTGCGCGCGGGCGTGCGCGGTGGCCAGGTCCGTGGTCACGGCCACGGTGAGCACCGCGGCGCCGGGCGGCGCGACGCGCACGAGGCGCGCGACCTCGGCCCCGGTGCCGGAGCCCTCCGCGACGACGCAGGTGAGGTCGGTGCGCGCCCAGAGCCGCACGACCTCCTCGAAGACCGCGTGCGCCTCGGCCCAGCCGGGGAGGGTCGGCACCGCCATCGCGGCGATCGCGTCGAGCTCGACGACGGCGACCCGCTCGCCGCGCCGACGGAGCTCGGCCCCCAGCGCGGACGCCAGCGCGCTCTTCCCCGAGGCCTGCGGGCCCGCGACGACGACGAGGCAGGGCACGGCAGCCACCCTCCGCCCGCCGGCCGGGTGCTCGGCGGGACGAGCGGGGCCGCCCGTCGTCACCGGTGCAGCGCCGGCAGCACCTCGCGGCCGAAGACCTCGACCCACTCCCGCTGGTTCCGGCCCACGTTGTGCAGGTAGACCCGGTCGAAGCCGAGGTCGACGTGCCGCTGGATGGCGGCGCGGTGCACGTCGGGGTCGCTCGAGATGACCATCCGGCCCTCGAAGTCCTCCTCGCGCACCATCTGCGCCATCGCCGCGAAGTCGTGCGGGGAGCGGATGTCGGCCTTGGGGAACTTCATCCCCCCGTTGGGCCACTCGACGAGCGCGTTGCGGAGGGCCTCCTCGTCCGTCGGGGCCCAGGACAGGTGCAGCTGCAGCACCTTCGGCATCGTCGAGGGGTCCTTGCCGGCCTCGCGGGCGCCGGCGTCGAAGCGCTCGAAGAGGCCGGAGATCTTCTCGAGCGGGGCGCCGACGGTGATGAGGCCGTCCGCCGACCGCCCGGCGCGCTTCGCGTTGAGCGGCCCGGCGGTGGCGACGAGCACCTCGGGCGGCTGCTCGGGCATCGTCCACAGCCGCGTCGTCTCGTGCCGGTACCAGGTGCCCTGGAACTTGCTGTCCTTCCCGGCGAGCGAGGCGTCGAAGAGCTTCTTCATCAGTTCCACGGCCTCGAACATGCGCGCCGAGCGCTCGCCGCCCTCGGGCCAGTACGGCGCGACGACGTGCTCGTTGAGCGCCTCGCCCGCACCGACGCCGAGCCAGTGGCGCCCGGGGTACATCGCCGCGAGCGTCGCCGAGGCCTGCGCGACGACGGCGGGGTGCCACCGCCAGCCCGGGGCGACGACGCCGGAGCCGAAGTCGCCGCGGGTGCGCTCGCCGACGGCCGTGAGCACGGGCCAGATCGAGGCGGCCTGGCCCTGCTGCGGCACCCAGGGGGCGAAGTGGTCGCCCGCCATGCAGCCCGAGAAGCCGTGCTGCTCGGCGAGGGCCGTCAGCTCGACCGCCTCGGTGGGGGTGAACTGCTCGAGCATCGCGGCGTAGCCGACCGTCAGCGAGGGCGACGCCGTCCCCGAGGACGACGACGGCGCGGGACCGGCGCCCGGGGCGGGCTCGGCGGGGGCACCGGCGGGGGAGGGGGTCGCGGCCTCGCTCATGCCGGCGACGCTACCGGCGCGGGCCCGGTCGGTCGCCGGCGCGCGGCTCGAGGTCGGCGTCGACGAGCTGCTCGGTGAGCGCCCACAGCCGTGCCGCGGCGGCGCGGTCGCGGACGTCGGCGGTCGTGCGCACCCGTCGCGGCGGGCCGGCCAGCTCCAGCGGTCCGCCAGGGCCGAGGTAGCCGAAGCCGTCCTCGTCCTGAGGGAGCGCTCCGGGGGCCAGGACGGCTGCGACGGCGGGGCGGGCGCCGCCGTCCTTGCCCTGCAGCAGCACCCCGGCGGCGCTCGCGGCCGCGCGGCGGGCGCGGGAGGGCCGCGCCGGCCGGCCGCCGTCGGCCTGCGGGTCCTCGGCGTCGAGGAGGTCGACGGCGTAGCCCGGGTGGAACGCGAGGCTGTGGACGGGCAGGCCCGCCGCCCGCAGGCGCCGGTCGAGCTCGGCGGCGTGCAGCAGCACGGCGAGCTTGGAGCGGCTGTACGCCCGGAAAGAGCTCCAGGAGGAGGCGAAGCCGTCGGCCGACTGCCAGCCCCGCTCGTCGGCGGGCGGGTGCACGAAGCGGTGGGCGATGCTGCCGGCGGCGACGACGCGCGCCCCGCCCGAGCGCTCGCCCGCGGCGGCGAGGGCCGGCACCAGCTCGGCGGTGAGCAGGGCGTGGCCGAGGTGGTTCGTCGTGAGCATGAGCTCGTGCCCCTGGGCGCTCGTGCGCCGCTCCGGCGTTCCGGTGACCCCGGCGTTGGCGAGGAGGGCGTCGAGCGGGCCGCGGGCGACCACGTCGGCGGCGGCGGCCCGCACCGACCGCAGGTCGGCGAGGTCGAGCGCGACCACCGCGACGTCGGCTCCCGGAACGCGCGCCCGCAGCGCCGCGGCCGCGCGCTCGCCGCGGACGGCGTCGCGCGACCCCAGGAGCACGCGGGCGCCGAGCGCGGCGAGCCGGCGCGCGGCGTGCCACCCGATGCCCGAGCTCGCGCCGGTGACGAGGACGGTGCGGCCGGCTCCTGCGCCGGGGGCGCCGTCGATCGGGGCGCCGGGGGCGCCGTCGGGCAGGGCGCTCACGTGACGGTGGGGCGCACGGCGTGCGCGGGGTCGCGGTGCTCGCCGGCGTCGAGGACGGCGCGCAGGTCGACGACGGCCGTCGCCAGGTCCGCGTGCGTCGTGCTGGGGGCGGCGACGCCGAGGCGGACGAGGTCGGGGGCGCGGAAGTCGCCGACGACGCCGCGGGCGGCGAGGGCGCGCACGACGCCCCAGGCGTCGGGGGAGCGGACGGCGACGTGGCCGCCGAGGCGGCTCGGGTCGCGGGGCCCGGCGAGCGGCAGCTCGGGCACGAGCGCCTCGAGCGCCTCGGCGAGGAAGCCGACGAGCGAGGTCGAGCGAGCCCTCAGCTGGGCGGGCGTGACGTCGTCGAGGACGTCGAGCGCCGCGTCCAGGGCCAGCAGCGAGATCATCGGCGGCGTGCCGATGCGCATCCGGCGCACGTCGTCGGCGGGGGCGTAGCGGCCGTCCATGGCGAAGGGGTCGGCGTGCCCGTGCCAGCCGGTGAGCGGCGGGTCGACGAGCGCCTGGTGCCGCCGGGCGACGTAGACCCACGCCGGTGCGCCCGGCCCGCCGCTCAGGTGCTTGTAGGAGCAGCCGACGGCCAGGTCGGCGCCCGCCGCGTCGAGGTCGACGTCCGTGGCGCCGACCGAGTGCGCGAGGTCCCACAGGGCGAGGGCGCCGGCGCGGTGGGCGGCCGCGGTGAGGGCGGCGACGTCGCAGCGCTCCCCGGTGCGGTAGTCGACCTCCGAGAGCGCGACGAGGGCCACCTCGTCGCCCCGCGCCGCGAGGAGCGCCGGGACGTCGGCGGGTCGGGCCGGCGCGACCTCGAGGTCGCACAGCCGCGCGGCCGAGGAGAGCAGGTGCAGGTCGGTGGGGAAGGCGTCGGGGTCGGCGACGACGACGCGGCGGCCCGGGCGCAGCCGGGCGGCGGCGACGTAGCACTGGAAGAGGTGCACCGAGGTGGAGTCTCCGACGACCACCTGGCCGGGCGCGGCGCCCACGAGCCGGCCGACGCGGTCGCCGACGCGCTGGGGCGCCTCCCACCAGCCCTCGCTGTTCCAGGCGGCCACGAGCTCGGCGCCCCACTGGCGGCGCACCACGTCGGCGACGGCGTCGGGCACGTGCCGCGGCAGCGGGCCCAGGGAGTTGCCGTCGAGGTAGACGAGGCCCTCGGGTCGCACGAAGCGCTCGACGAGGTGGGCCAGGGGCTCGACCGCGTCGAGCTCGGCGGCGCGCAGGTGGAGGCCGTCGGCGTCGACGTGCCGGCCGGGCGACGGCGCCGCCGTCGTCCGGACCTCGGGAGGGGAGGTCGAGGGGGCGTCGTCCAGCACGGCGCCGACTGTGCCACGGGGCGGCGCCGCGGGCCGGACGGCCACCGGCGGGCCTGCCTAGGGTGGCGCGGTGCTCATCCGACGGCGGCGCGGCGAGGGCCGGCGATGAGCCGGGACGCGACGGGCGGCCGGGACGTGACGGGCCGGGACATGACGGGCCGGGCGGCGCCGGGGGTGCCGGGCGAGGCGCCCGCGCCGGCGACCGAGCTCGACGACCACGCAGCGGTCGGCAGCGACGGCGAGGGCGGTGAGGCCGCCCGCGCTCCCACGGGCCGGCGCGCGCGTCCGGGGTGGCGCGGCGCCCTGGCCCTCCTCGTCGCCGCGGTGCTCGGCGCCGGTGCGGCGCTGCTCGCCGTGCGCGCGCAGGAGGCCGCCGACGTCCGTCTCCTGCTCGTCTCGGCGTTCCCCGACCTCGACGGGACGGGCGACGACGGGCTGGCGCTGGACCTGCGGGTCGTCGGCCTGGGGGCGCAGGACGCCGTCGTCCTCGGGGGTGGGACCGGCCCGCCGGGAGAGGGCGTCGCGGGGTCGGTCGAGGTGGGCGGGACCGCGCGGGTCCCGTCGGACCGGGCGGGCGAGGCGCTCGTCGTGCCCGCCGGCGGCGTGGGGGCCTTCGTCCTGCGGCTCGAGGCCTCCTGCGAGGCGCCGCCCGACTGGCGGCCGTGGCTGCGGGTGCGCACCGACGGCGGCGGCGCGCGGGTCGTCGCGCTGCAGTCGCCCGAGGGGGCGGAGGGCCCCGCACAGGACGTCCTGACGAGCGCGTGCGAGCTCCGGGCGAGGACGGCGCTGGCGCCCGTGCGGGTCGTCGGCCACGGCCTCGAGGAGGACGGCCGGGCCGTCGGGATCGCGCTCGAGAACACCTCGGACGTGGCCTACCGCCTGCGGGTGCTCGGGGGCGGGGGCATCTCCGGTGTCGCGCTCGCCGACGGCGAGGTCGAGCTCCGCCCGGGCGTGACGACCAGCGTCGTCCTCGCCGTCGACCCTCCCCGGTGCGCCGGGGCGCTGCGGGTGGGGGACCTGACGAGCGACGCCGGCCTCCTCGCGCAGCGGACCGGCGGGGACGACGCCGACGGCCCGCCCCTCGTGCCGGTCGACCTCGGCGGCGCCGCGACCGAGGTCGCCCTCGCCGTCGGGCGGGCGTGCGCGCCGCCGCTCGACCCGTCGCGCGCCGCGCGGACCTCCTCCTGAGCCGGCGGCCCGGTGCCGCCCCTCGCCCGTCCGCCCCCGAGATCGTCCTCGCCGTCCGGTGCGCGACCTGTGCCGTGTCCGCACCTTGTGCATCGTTCGTCCGGGCTCCTAGCGTGCGACCGGTGGCGGGCGACGGCGCTCGCCCTGACGACGGAGCTGTCGATGCCCCCCACCCTCCCCGGCGGTCCCCCCACCGCACCCCTCCCCGGCCGGTCCCGACGGCGCGCGCTGCGCCGCGCCGTCGCCCCGGCGGCGGCGGCCTCGCTCGCGCTCACCGGCTTCGGCGCCGCGGGCGCGGCGGCGGCCCCCGCGCCCGAGCGCGACCTCGCGCTCACCGCCCTCGTGACGGCGTCCGCGTCGCAGGACGACGCCGACGGCACCTTCCCCGTCGAGGCCCTCACGGACGGCGACCCGGGCACCCGCTGGGCCAGCGGCAACGGCCCCGACGCCGACGTCGTCTTCGAGGCGGAGGTGACGGCCGACCTCGGCGTGCCCGCCGACGTCCGCGCCGTCGAGGTCGACTGGGAGGCGGCGTACCCCACGCGCTACGCGGTGCAGGTCTCCGACGCCGCGCCCGGCGACGACGCGGCCACCTGGGAGACCGTCGAGGTCGTCGAGGACGGCGACGGCGGCGAGGACGTCCTCGACCTCGGTGCCGCCGGCGACGACGTCCGGGCCGTGCGCCTGCAGATGCTCGAGCGGCGCTCGCAGTGGGACTGGGACCCGAGCGTGCCGCACCGCTACGGCTACTCCGCCTTCGCCCTGCGCGTGCTCGGCACGACGGACGTGTCCGCCGCCGCCTTCCCGGCCGCGACGACCGAGGCCGAGCCCGGCACGACCGCGACGGTGCCCGTGCGCCTCGGCCAGCCCGCCGACCGCGACGCGACCGTCCGCGTGACGTCGGCCGGCGGCGACGCCGTCGTCGGCGAGGACGTCGCCGCCGTGGACGCGCAGGTCGCCTTCCTCGCCGGCGAGACGGAGGCCTCGGTCGAGGTGCCCGTCCTCGAGGGCGCCACGCCGGGGCGCACGGCCGAGCTCGTGCTCTCCGACCCGACCGACGCCATCGCCCTGGGCGCCCGCACGACGACGTCGCTCGTCGTCGCCGCCGTGGAGGCGCCGCCGGCCCCGCCCGCGCCCGTCTCCGAGGGCGACGTCACGGTGCTCGACGCCTTCGACGCCGAGCCGCTGCCCGTCTTCGCCTGGGGCTCAGGGTCGACGACGACGCCGCAGCTGTCCCTCGTGCCCGCCGAGCGGGAGGGGACGGAGGGCAGCGCGCTGCGCGCCCAGGTCGCCGAGATGCCGGACGGCGGCTGGGGCGGCTTCACCCACGACTACGGCACCGCCCAGGACTGGTCCGCCGCCGACGGCTTCGGCTTCTGGTTCCTCGGCCGCGGCACCGGCCGCACGCTCGCCTACGAGCTGAAGAGCGGCGGCACGAACGCCGACTCGGCGACGAAGTTCGAGGTGCAGCTCGCCGACGACGCCGAGGGCTGGCGCCGCGTGGCCGTCCGCTTCTCGGACCTGCGCGAGAAGGGCGCGCCGGACTCGGACGCGCGCTTCGACCCGAGCACCGTCTTCGGCTACGCCGTCACGCTCTCGGCGCTCGGGGCGGGCGACTGGCGCTTCGACGACGTCGGCGTCCTCACCCAGCGCCTCGTCGTCGACGACTTCGAGGGCGACCTCCCGCTCGCCGCGCCCGGCGCCACGACCGGGATCTTCGGCTGGGGCGCCTCGGACGACGCCGTGCCGAGCATCGGCCAGGAGCAGCTCGACCGCCCCGGGGGGCCCGAGGAGAACCACGTGCTGGCGGGGGAGTACTCCATCCCGTCCGGCCAGTACGGCGGCCTGTCCCACAACCTCGCCGAGACGCAGGACTGGAGCTCCTACGGCGCCTTCGAGATGTGGTGGTACGCGAGCCAGGACAGCAACCCGGCCTCGCCGACCGCGGGGAACGAGATCGTCGTCGAGCTCAAGGACGGCGGCACCGACGGGGAGCACTCCGAGCTGTGGCGCGCGAGCTTCCTCGACCGGTGGGGGAGCGCGGAGAGCCGCTGGAAGCACGTCGTCATCCCCTTCGAGGACTTCGCGCTCTCCGGCTACCAGCCCGGTGACGCGGCGACCCGCAACGGGACGCTCGACCTCGACCGCGCCTGGGGCTACGCCGTCACCTTCACGCCGGGGACGCCCGAGCCGGTGCGCTACCGCTTCGACGACGTCGCCGTGAGCGGCTCCCCGGCCCCCGTCGTCACGACCTCGGTCGAGGCGGCCCAGGACGTCGTCCTCGTCGCGCCGGGGGAGACCGCGACGGCGGGCCTGCGGCTGGACCTGTCGGGCGACGAGCCGCTGGCCGAGGACCTCGTCCTCGACTGGGCCGTCACCGACCCGGAGGACCCGGGGACGGGCGCCGTCGTCGGCGAGCACGTGGCCGCGGCGAGCGGCCAGGTCGTCCTCCCGGCCGGCTCGGTGGACGGGGACGTCGCGACGTTCGAGGTCCCGACCCTGCGCGGCGAGGCCGACGAGGACCACGCCCGCACCGTCGCCCTCGAGGTCACGGCCCCCAGCGGGGTGCAGGTCTCCTCGGTGCCGCGCGTCGTCCTCGACGCCTACGGCTTCCCCTACCTCGACGCCACGCGGCCGACGGACGAGCGGGTCGCCGACCTGCTCGGCCGGATGACGCTGGCGGAGAAGGTCGGCCAGATGGCCCAGGCCGAGCGCCTCGGCCTGTCCTCGCCGCAGCAGATCGCCGAGCTGGGCCTGGGCTCGGTGCTCTCCGGCGGCGGGTCGGTGCCGGAGGACAACACGCCCGCCGGCTGGGCCGACATGGTCGACGGCTTCCAGCGCGAGGCGCTGTCCACGCGGCTGCAGGTGCCCCTCGTCTACGGCGTCGACGCCGTGCACGGCCACAACAACGTGGTCGGCGCGACCCTCTTCCCGCACGACATCGGCATGGGCGCCGCGCGCGACCCCGAGCTGGTGCGCGCCGAGGGGCGGGTGACGGCCGCGGAGGTGCGCGCCACCGGCATCCCGTGGACCTTCGCGCCGTGCCTGTGCGTGACGCGCGACGAGCGGTGGGGCCGCTCCTACGAGTCCTTCTCCGAGGACCCGGCGCTCGTCGAGGCCTACGCGGCCCCGGCGGTGCAGGGCCTGCAGGGCGACGACCCGAGCGACATCACGGCGTCCGACGAGGTGCTCGCCACGGCCAAGCACTGGGTCGGCGACGGCGGCACCGACTACGACCCGGCGCTCGCCGGGTCCGGCTACCCGATCGACCAGGGCATCACCCGGGTGAAGAGCCTCGAGGAGCTGCGGCGCCTGCACGTCGACCCGTACGTGCCGGCGATCGCGGCGGGCGTCGGGACGATCATGCCGTCGTACTCGGCCGTCCAGGTCGGCGACGGCCCGGTCGTGCGGATGACGGAGAACGAGGACCTCAACGTCGGCCTGCTGAAGGGCGAGCTGGGCTTCGACGGCTTCCTCATCAGCGACTGGGAGGCCGTCGACAAGCTGCCCGGCGGCACCTACGCCGAGAAGGTCGAGCGGTCGCTGACGGCGGGCATGGACATGGTCATGGCGCCGTACAACTTCGGCGCCTTCATCGCCGCGGCGACCGACGGCGTCGAGGCCGGGCGCCTGCCGGTCTCGCGGGTGGACGACGCGGTGACGCGCATCCTCACCGAGAAGATGGACGCCGGGCTCTTCGAGCAGCCCTTCGCGGACCGCAGCGGCGTCGACGAGGTCGGCTCGCCCGAGCACCGCGCCGTCGCCCGCGAGGCCGCCGCGGCCTCGCAGGTGCTCCTCGCCAACGGCCCGGTCGGCGAGCCCGTCCTCCCGCTGGCGAAGGAGGGCCGGATCTACGTCGCCGGCTCGAGCGCCGACGACCTCGGCCGCCAGCTCGGCGGCTGGTCCATCTCCTGGCAGGGCGGCTCGGGCGCGACGACCGAGGGCACGACGATCGCCGACGGCATCGCCGAGGTGGCGCCGGACGCGGACGTCGTCGTGAGCCCCGACGCCTCGGCGGACATGACGGGCGCCGACGTCGGCGTCGTCGTGGTCGGCGAGCGCCCGTACGCGGAGGGGCAGGGCGACGTCGGCAACAACGGCTTCACCCTGCAGCTCACGGACGCCGACCGCGCCGTCGTCGACCGGGTGTGCTCCGCGGTGGAGGACTGCGTCGTCCTGCTCGCCACCGGGCGCCCGCTCGTGCTCGGCGACGTGCTCGACTCCGCCGACGCCGTCGTGGCCACGTGGCTGCCCGGCACGGAGGGCGCCGGCGTCGCCGACGTCCTCTTCGGCGACCGGCCGTTCTCGGGCCGCCTGCCCGTGACCTGGCCGGCGTCGGCCGACCAGGTGCCGGTCAACCAGGGCGACGACGTCTACGACCCCGCCTTCCCCTACGGCTGGGGCCTGTCGACGACGGCGCCGCGCGCCGAGCTCGAGGCGGTCGCGGCCGACCTCGGGCCGGGGGCCGTGGCCTCCCGGGTCCGCTCGGCCCTGCGGGCGCCGGTGTGGACGGCCGACGGCGACGTCCGCGACTCCTCCGCGGCCCGCGCGACCGCCGGGCAGCGCCTGCTCGCCGTCGTCGAGCAGACGCAGCGGGGCCGCGGGAAGGACGCCGACGTCGTCCCCGCCGTGGTCGAGGTGCTGCGCGACGTCGCCCAGGCCGACGTCGTCGCGGGCGACGCGGCGCCGGGCGCGGCGGCCCTCGTCGCGGACGCCGAGCACGCGCTCGTCAGCGGCGACGCGGTGACCGCGGCGCGGCTCATGGCGGAGGTGGTCGCCGAGCGCTGAGCCCGCCACCGCAGCGACGGGCCCGCCGCCCCCATCTGGGGCGCCGGGCCCGTCCTCGTCGCGGGCCCGTCGTGCTGGTGAGGTCGCTGAGGAGCTCGCGCTGGGACGGTCGTGGAGGGACCAGGCGGCGTAGCGTGGTCGCCGTGGACGACGAGGTCCCGCAGCAGCACCGGCGCGCGCCTTGAGCCGCGACGGCCTCGGCCGCGCTCCCGCGACGCCGGCCCGCGACGGGACGCCGGCCGGCCCGCCCGACGACGCGAGGCCCGACGCCGGGGAGCCCGACGACGTGACGACGCCGCCCGCTGCGAGCGCCGAGCGTCCTGGTCACGTCCCCTCGGCCGCGCACGCCGTCGCCGCGCTCCTCCTCCTCGCCGGGATCGGCGCGGCGGGCGCCGGCCTCTCGCCACGGTCCGGGCCCCCGGCCCCCGCCGCGGACGAGCCCGGAGCCGTGCGCCTCGTCGTCGTCGAGGCGCGCCCCGACCCCGACGCGGACCCGCGCGCCGACGTGCTGGCCGTCCGCCTGGCCGTCGAGGGGCGCGGAGGCGTCGACGTCGTCGTCCTGGGTGGCGGGTCCGGGGAGCCGGGACGCCGCGTCCCCGGCCGGGTCGCCCTCACCGGCGCCGGCTGGCTCGCCTCCCGCGCCGACGCGCCCGTCGTCGTCCGCGCCGGCGGGACGACCGAGGTCGTGCTCACCGTCGACGTCGGCTGCGAGCCCGCGCCCGCCCTCGCGCCGTGGCTGCTCGTGCGGCCGCCCGCGGGGGCGCTGGAGCTGGTGGAGCTCGAGGCCGCCGACCCGGGTGCGCGGGGCGCTCTCGAGGACGCCTGCGCCGCGCGGGAGGTCGAGCGCGCCCGGCTCGCGTCGCCCCTGGCCCCGGGGCCGGCGCCCGGCACCCCCTCCGGGGGCGGGTCGGGGGTGGCCGGCGGCGTCCGCGCCGCCCCGTAGGGTCGACCGCCGTGAGCGCTGCCCCCGTCATCGGCGTCCTCGGGCTGCAGGGCGACAGCCGCGAGCACCTGGCCGCGCTGCGGGCCGCCGGGGCCGAGGCGGTCGTCGTCCGGCGCCCGGAGGAGCTGGCCGCCGTCCACGGGCTCGTGCTGCCGGGCGGGGAGTCCACCGTCATCGACAAGCTGCTGCGCGTCTTCGAGCTGCGGGAGCCGCTCGTGCGCCGGATCCGCGAGGGCCTGCCCGTCTACGGCTCGTGCGCCGGGATGATCCTGCTGGCCGACCGCCTCCTCGACGGCACGCGCGACCAGCAGACGCTCGGCGGGCTCGACGTCACCGTCCGCCGCAACGCCTTCGGCCGCCAGGTCGACAGCTTCGAGACCGACCTCGAGATCACGGGCGTCAGCGACCGGGCGTGGCCCGACCCCGACGGCGCCGCGGCCGTGGCGCCCGGTCCCGTCCACGCCGTCTTCATCCGGGCGCCGTGGGTGGAGGAGGCGGGGCCCGGCGTCGAGGCGCTCGGCGTCGTCCCCGCCGGGCCCGCCGCCGGTACCATCGTCGCGGTGCGAGCGGGGAACCTGCTCGCGACGTCGTTCCACCCGGAGATCACCGGGGACACCCGGGTGCACCGGCTCTTCGCCGAGATCGTCCGCGCGGCCTGACCCGACGAGCCCGTCGGGCCGGGCCCGCAGCGCACGTCCCGGCGGGGGGCCGGGGCCCGCACGCGCAGGAGGTCGATCCGCCATGTCCGGCCACTCCAAGTGGGCAACAACCAAGCACAAGAAGGCCGTCGTCGACGCCAAGCGGAGCAAGCTCTTCGCGAAGCTCATCAAGAACGTCGAGGTCGCGGCCCGCACCGGCGGCGGGGACCCGACGGGCAACCCCACCCTCTTCGACGCCATCCAGAAGGCGAAGAAGAGCTCGGTCCCCAACGACAACATCGACCGCGCCGTCAAGCGCGGCTCGGGCGCCGAGGGCGGCGGGGCCGACTACCAGACGATCATGTACGAGGGGTACGGCCCCAACGGCGTGGCCGTGCTCGTCGAGTGCCTCACGGACAACCGCAACCGGGCGGCGTCCGACGTCCGCGTGGCCTTCACGCGCAACGGCGGCACGATGGCCGACCCGGGCAGCGTCTCCTACCTCTTCACCCGCAAGGGCGTCGTCACGGTGCCGGCCGAGGGCCTCGGCGAGGACGACGTCCTCACGGCCGTGCTCGACGCGGGCGCCGAGGAGGTCAACGCGGCCGGCGACGTCTACGAGGTCATCAGCGAGGCCACCGACCTCGTCGCGGTGCGCACCGCCCTGCAGGACGCGGGCATCGACTACGACTCCGCCGAGGCGCAGTTCGTGCCCTCGATGCAGGTCGAGCTCGACGCCGAGGGCGCCGAGAAGGTGCTCCGCCTCATCGACGCGCTCGAGGACAGCGACGACGTGCAGAACGTCTACGCCAACTTCGACGCCAGCGACGAGGTGCTCGCGCAGGTCGGCTGACCCGGGCGCCGCGGCCGGCCGTCCCGGCGCGTCGCGCGGCGCCGCGGCGTCCCGCGGCTGCGACCGTGGGCCGGTGCGCGTGCTGGCGGTCGACCCGGGGCTCACCCGCTGCGGCGTCGGCGTCGTCGACGGGCTGCCGGGCCGGCGCGCGCGCCTCGTCGAGGTCGCGGTGGTCCGCACCCCCGTGGACGCGCCGTTGGCCGAGCGGCTGCTCGCGGTGTCGGAGGCGCTCGAGCTCGCCGTCGCCCGCCACCGCCCGGACGCCGTCGCCGTCGAGCGCGTCTTCAGCCGCCACGACGTCAGCACGGTCATGGGCACGGCGCAGGCGTCCGGCGTCGCGCTGCTGGCGGCGGCGCGGGCCGGCGTCCCGGTGGGGCTGCACACGCCGAGCGAGGTCAAGGCCGCCGTCACCGGCTCGGGGCGGGCCGGCAAGGCCCAGGTCACGGCGATGGTGACCCGCATCCTCGGCCTCGACGAGGCGCCGCGGCCCGCCGACGCCGCCGACGCGCTCGCGCTCGCGCTGTGCCACCTGTGGCGCGGGGCGCCCGCCGGGGGAGGGGCCGCGAGCTCCGGAGCCGCCGGCGGTGGCGGCGCTGGTGGAGGGCGGGCGACGGCGGCGCAGGCCGCGTGGGCGGAGGCCGACCGCGCGGCGCGGGCCGTGCGGCCCGGGGCGTGGGGAGCCGCCGCGGGTAAGGCCCCCGGGGGCACGGCGCGCCGCGGTGGACGGGTGCGCCCGGGCGCCGCGCCGGGGCGCTAGCGTCGGCGTCGAACACCTGTCCGGTCCGCCCGTCCCGTGCCGACGGCGCGCCGCAGCGAGGAGCACACCGTGATCGCCAGCGTCCGCGGCCCCGTCGCGTCCGTCCGCCTCGACGCTGCGGTCGTCGTCACCGGGGGCGTCGGCCTCCTCGTCCACGCCACGCCGGCCGTCCTCGCGACGCTGCGGGTCGGTGCCGAGGCGGAGCTCGCCACGAGCATGGTCGTGCGCGAGGACTCGCTCACCCTCTACGGCTTCGCCGACGACGACGAGCGCGCCGTCTTCGAGATGCTCCAGACCGTCAGCGGGGTGGGACCGCGGCTCGCGCTCGCGATGCTCGCCGTCCACGCGCCCGACGGCTTGCGGGCCGCCGTGGCCGCCGAGGACCTCACGGCGCTGTGCCGGGTGCCGGGCATCGGGCGCAAGGGCGCGCAGCGGCTCGTGCTCGAGCTCGGCGACCGGCTCGGTCCCGCGCGCGAGGGCGGTGCCGGCGCCGGTCCGGCCCCCGCCCCGGCGCCCGCGGCCGCGCCGGCCGCCGACGGGGGAGGCCCGGTCGTCGAGGCGCTCGTGGGTCTGGGCTGGACGGCGCGGGCGGCCGCGGAGGCGGTCGCGGCGGTCGCCCCGGACGAGGGCCAGGAGGACGACCGCGACGTCGCCGCCGTCCTGCGGGACGCCCTGCGCCACCTCGGGCGGGGCCGGTGAGCGCCGGCCCCGGCCGCCACGGCGACGGCTCCTCCGAGGTCGGCCTCGCCCGCGGACCGTCCGCCGCGGAGGAGGCCGAGCTCGCGGAGCGCGCGGCGCGCGGCGGCCGCCTCGTCGAGCCGGCCGAGGACCTCGACGACCGCGCCGCCGAGGCGGCCCTGCGCCCCGGCTCCCTCGACGACTTCGTCGGGCAGCGGGCCGTGCGCGAGCAGCTGTCCCTCGTCCTCGAGGCGGCGCGCCGCCGCGGCCGGGCGCCCGACCACGTCCTGCTCTCCGGCCCGCCCGGGCTCGGCAAGACGACGCTCGCCATGATCGTCGCCGCCGAGCTCGGCCAGTCGCTGCGCATCAGCAGCGGCCCCGCCATCCAGCACGCCGGTGACCTGGCCGCCGTCCTGTCCTCCCTCGAGGAGGGCGAGGTGCTCTTCGTCGACGAGGTGCACCGGATGGCGCGCCCGGCCGAGGAGATGCTCTACGTGGCGATGGAGGACTTCCGGGTCGACGTCGTCGTCGGCAAGGGCGCGGGCGCCACGGCCATCCCGCTGCACCTGCCGCCGTTCACGCTCGTCGGCGCCACCACCCGTTCCGGGCTCCTGCCCGCGCCCCTGCGCGACCGCTTCGGCTTCACCGGCCACCTGGACTTCTACGCGCCCGACGAGCTCGAGCAGGTGCTGCGCCGCTCCGCGCAGCTCCTCGGCGTCGAGCTCACCGCCGCGGGGGGCGCCGAGATCGCCCGGCGCTCCCGGGGCACGCCCCGCATCGCGAACCGCCTCCTGCGGCGGGTGCGCGACTGGTCGCAGGTGCGGGGGACGGGCGTCGTCGACGCCGACGCCGCCCGCGCCGCGCTGCGCGTCTACGAGGTCGACGAGCTCGGCCTGGACCGCCTCGACCGCTCGGTCCTCGACGCGCTGTGCCGCCGCTTCGGCGGGGGACCGGTGGGGCTCTCGACCCTCGCCGTCGCGGTCGGCGAGGAGCCCGACACCGTCGAGACGGTGGCCGAGCCCTTCCTCGTGCGCGAGGGACTGCTCGGCCGGACCCCGCGGGGGCGCGTCGCGACCGCGGACGGCTGGGCCCACCTGGGGCTGCGCCCGCCGCCGGGTGCGCCGCTGCAGGCGACGCTCCCCCTGGGGGGCGACGGGGACGGCGACAGCCAGGACCGGGACGACGACGGTGACCACGACCGGGCGGCGCCGCCGTCCTGAGGGCCCGACCGGGCGCGTCGCCGCGCGCGGCACGGCGCGCGGCACCGCCGTCGAGGGCGCCGGGACCGGTGTCGTGCTCCCGTAGAGTGACCAGCCGCACGACCGAGTGATCGCGCGACCGACCCTGACGCCGACTGCGAAGGCTGGCCCCGCCCCGCCATGGATCCCTTCTCCCTCGTCCTCCTGCTCCTGCTCGTCCCCCTCGTGCTCCTCAGCGTCCGGGGCAGCCGGCAGCGCAAGGCCGTGGCGCAGATGCAGAGCGAGCTGGCCGTCGGCACGGAGGTCATGACGGCGTCCGGCCAGTTCGGCACGGTCACCGGCGTCCGCGACGACCGCGTCGAGATCGAGGTCGCCCCGGGCGTGCGCACGTGGTGGCTGCGGCAGGCCATCGCCCGTCGGGTCGACCCCGCGGCCCCCGTCGTCGACGAGGACGACGACGTCGTCGAGGACCAGCGGGTCGCCGACGACGACGTCGTCGAGGACGACGACCCGCGCGACGACCCGTCGGACGGCTCGCGCCGCCCCGCCTGACCCGCCCCGGGGACCGCCGCGACGGCGCCGCGTCCCGGAGCCCCTGACCGCTCGGAGGACGACGCAGCCGTGGCAGCCACGACCCGCACCCGCTCGATCCGCACGCTCGGCGCCCTCGGCGTCGTCCTGGCGCTGCTCTACGGCGGCATCGCCGCCGCCGCGCAGTGGTCCACCGCCTCGTGGACGCCGGGCCTCGGCCTCGACCTCGCGGGCGGGACGCGGGTCATCCTCACGCCCGTGGCCCAGCCGGGCCAGAGCGGCGAGGTGACCGAGGACACCATCGACGACGCCATCGAGATCATCCGCCAGCGCGTCGACGGCAGCGGCATCGGCGAGGCGAACGTCAGCGCCCAGGGCAGCCAGAACATCCTCGTCGAGCTGCCGGGCGACCCGCAGACGCAGCAGGCGACGCTCGAGCTCATCCGCCAGTCGGCGCGCATGACCTTCCGTCCCGTCCTGGCCGTCGCGGGGCCCACGCCCATCGACGCCACCGCGCAGCCCGGCGAGGGCACGCCGACCGACGCACCGACGGCGGGCGCCACGGCTCCGTCGACGGAGGCGCCCGCCACGGACGCGCCGTCGACCCAGGCGCCCGCCACGGAGGCGCCCACCACGGCGGAGCCGACGCCCGGGTCCACGCAGGGCAGCGTCATCCCGCCCGCGCTGCGCACCGCACCCACCACGGAGGCCCCCGCGACGGAGGCCCCCGCGACGGAGGCCCCCGCGACGGAGGCGCCCGCCACGGAGGCGCCGGCCACGGAGGCACCGGGGGAGCAGCCCACCGACGCGCCCGCGGCGGAGCCCACGAGCGCCAGCGACCTGGCGTGGATCACCCCCGACCTGGCGGCCGAGTTCGCGGCGCTGGACTGCACCGACCCGGCCAACCGCACCGGCGGCACGGAGTCCGACGACGCCCTGCCCCTCGCGACGTGCGACCAGACCGGCTCGGCCAAGTACCTCCTCGGGCCGGTCGAGCTCACGGGCTCCGACCTCACCGGCGCGGCCTCGCAGCCGGCGACGAACGACCAGGGCTTCTCCACCGGCGGCTGGGTCGTCACGATGGACTTCACCCGCGCGGGCGGCGACGCCTTCGCGGACATCACCTCGCGGATCTCGCAGCTGCCGTCGCCGCAGAACCAGTTCGGCATCGTCCTCGACGGCCTCGTCATCTCGGCGCCGAGCGTCAACGGTCCCATCCCCGGCGGCCAGGCCCGCATCGACGACGGCGGCTCGGGCACCTTCACGCAGGAGTCCACGCAGACGCTGGCCAACCAGCTGCGCTTCGGCTCCCTGCCCGTCTCCTTCGAGGTGCAGACGCAGGAGCAGATCTCCGCGACGCTCGGCACCGAGCAGCTGCAGCGCGGCGTCCTCGCCGGGCTCATCGGCCTCGGGCTCGTCGTCGTCTACTCGCTGCTGCAGTACCGGCTCCTCGGCCTCGTCACCGTCGCGAGCCTCGCGGTGGCCGGGCTGCTGGCCTACGGCGCCATCACGCTGCTGAGCTGGACGTCGGGCTACCGGCTGAGCCTGCCCGGCGTCGCCGGCCTCATCATCGCGATCGGCGTCACGGCCGACTCCTTCATCGTCTACTTCGAGCGCGTGCGCGACGAGGTCCGCGAGGGCCGCTCCGTCGCCGCGGCGGTGCAGACGGGCTGGGCGCGCGCACGGCGCACGATCATCATCAGCGACGTCGTGCAGCTGCTCGCCGCGGTGGTCCTCTACGTCCTCGCGGTCGGCGGCGTGCAGGGCTTCGCCTTCACCCTCGGGCTGACGACGCTCATCGACCTGCTCGTCGTCGTCATGCTCACGCACCCGCTCGTCACGCTGCTCGCCCGCACGCGCTTCTTCGCGAGCGGCCACCGGCTGTCCGGCTTCGACGCGGAGCACCTCGGGCGCACCGTCTACGCCGGGAGGGGCCGCGTGGCCCAGCCCGCCAGCGGGCGCGACCTCGCGGCCGGCGCCGACGACCGTCCGCCCGCGGACGACGACGGCGGCGGCGAGGGGGAGCGGCGCCGCCGCGACCGCACCCCGGGCGACCTCGACCCGGCCGCCGCGGCCCAGCCGCGCCGGATGACCATCGCCGAGCGCCGCGCCGCCGAGGCGCGCGAGCGGCGGGAGCAGGAGGAGGGCGTCCCCGACGGCGGCAGCTCCGACGGCAGCAGAGACAGCGCCGGGGGCGGCGACCCCGCCCACCACGGCGCCGGCCGCACGACCCCGACGGAGGACTGACCCGTGCCCAGCTTCGCCGCCTTCGGCAACGATCTCTACACGGGTCGTCGGTCCTTCGACTTCGTCGAGCGCCGGCGCCGGCTGCTCGCCATCACGGGCGTCGTCGTCCTGCTGGCCGTCCTCGTGCTCGTCGTGCGCGGGTTCAACCCCGGCATCGAGTTCACCGGGGGCTCGGAGTACCGCGTGTCCCAGGTCGCGGACACCTCGGAGGACCCCGCGGTCGAGGCGGTCGCCTCGGTGCTGCCCGACGCCCAGCCCCCGTCGGTGTCGGTGGTCGGCGGCGACTCCGTTCGCATCCAGACCGAGGCCGTCCCCGAGGACCGGACGACGGAGGTCGCGGACGCCCTCGCGGCGGCGTACGACGTCGACCCGGGGCAGGTGACGTCGAGCTACGTCGGTCCGGTGTGGGGGGCGGACATCACCCGTCAGGCCCTCATCGGCATCGGGATCTTCCTCGTGCTCGTCACCGGTGTCATCGCCGTGTACTTCCGCGACCTCGCCATGGCGGCGGCCGCCCTCGTCGCCCTGGTCCACGACCTGGTCGTGACGGCGGGCGTCTACGCCCTCGTCGGCTTCGAGGTGACGCCGGCCTCCGTCATCGGCTTCCTCACCATCCTCGGCTTCTCGCTCTACGACACCGTCGTCGTCTTCGACAAGGTGCGCGAGCAGACCGCGGGGGTGCTGCAGGGGTCCTCGCGGACCTACCTCGAGCAGATCAACCTCGCCGTCAACCAGACGGTGGTGCGGTCCATCAACACCTCCGTCGTGGCGGCCCTGCCGATCGCCTCGATCCTCTTCATCGGCGCCCTGCTCCTCGGGGCCGGCACCCTGCGCGACGTGTCCCTGGCCCTCTTCGTGGGCACGCTCGCGGGCACCTACTCCTCCATCTTCGTGGCGCCGGCGGTCCTCGCCGAGATCAAGGGCCGCGACGACCGGGTGCGGGCGCACACCGAGCAGGTGCGCGCCTCCCGCCGCGAGGAGGCCCGCCTCGCCGCGGAGGGCCCGGCGGCCCCGGCCCTCGCCACGGCCGGCGGCGCCGCCGACGAGGGGCCGCGGGGCCAGCGCCCGCAGCCGCGGCGAGGGCGCCGGCGTGGCTGACCCCGCCCGCGCGGGCGCTGCGACGGCAGAGGGCCTCGCCGACCGTCTGCTGCCCCTCCTGCGGGAGGTGCCCGACCACCCCCGGCCCGGGGTCGTCTTCCGCGACATCACGCCGCTGCTGGCGGACGCGGCGGCGCTGGCCGACGCCGTGCTGGGCCTCGCCGACCTGCTCCCCGACGACGTCGACGCCCTCGCCGGCGTGGAGGCCCGGGGCTTCGTCCTCGGGGCGGCCGTCGCCGTCGCGGCGGGCGCCGGCTTCGTGCCCGTGCGCAAGGCGGGCCGGCTCCCGCGCGAGGTGCTCGCCGAGACCTACGACCTCGAGTACGGCTCGGCGACGGTCGAGCTCCACGCCGACGCGGTCCCCCCGGGGGCGCGCGTCGTCGTCGTCGACGACGTGCTCGCCACGGGCGGCACCGCCGCGGCCGCGTGCCGCCTCGTCGAGCGGGCCGGCGGCGAGGTCGCCGGCGTGCTCGTGCTCGCCGAGATCGAGGCCCTCGGCGGCCGTGCCGCCCTGCCGGGCCGGCGCGTGGCCGCGCTGCTGCGGCTCTGAACCGGCTCCGCGCCACCGCGACGCCGGACCCGAGGGCCCCTCGAGCGGGGCGCGGCCGCGGGACGGGGGCACGGACGTAGGCTGGTGGCCTGCGACGACGCGCCGCCGGGACCGCCCGGGGCGCCTGGGAGGTGCCGGTGTCCGACGAGGTCGCCCAGAGGGGTCCCGCGCCGCAGGAGACCGGCGCCGGCGCGCCCGCCCCCACGACGACGGGCGCGTTCGCTCCCGTCCCCGCGTCGCCGGACCCGACCAGCGAGCCCGCCCGCGCCGACGAGCCCGGCGGCAGCGGCTTCCGCGCCCGGCTCGCGCGCCTCGGCTCGCGGCCGTCGACGACGTCCCCCGTCCTCGAGCCCCTCCTGCGCAGCCTGCGGAGCAACCACCCCAAGGCCGACACGGCCGTGGTGGAGCGGGCGTACGTCGTCGCGGAGAAGGCCCACCGCGGGCAGCGGCGCAAGAGCGGCGACGCCTACATCACCCACCCCGTCGCGGTGACGACGATCCTCGCGGACCTCGGCATGACGGCGCCGACGCTGGCGGCCGCGCTGCTGCACGACACCGTCGAGGACACCGCGTACTCCCTCGCCCAGCTGCGGGAGGAGTTCGGCGACGAGGTGGCCATGCTCGTCGACGGCGTCACGAAGCTCGACAAGGTCCAGTACGGCGACGCGGCGCAGGCCGAGACCGTCCGCAAGATGGTCGTGGCGATGGCCCGCGACATCCGCGTCCTCGTCATCAAGCTCGCCGACCGGCTCCACAACGCCCGCACGTGGAAGTACGTCTCCGCGGCGTCCGCCGAGCGCAAGGCCCGCGAGACCCTCGAGATCTACGCGCCGCTCGCCCACCGGCTGGGCATGAACACCATCAAGTGGGAGCTCGAGGACCTCTCCTTCGCGACGCTCTACCCGGGCGTCTACGAGGAGATCGTCCGGCTCGTCGCCGAGCAGGCCCCCGCCCGCGAGGAGTACCTCGCCGTCGTCCGCGACCAGGTCGCGGCCGACCTGCGGCAGGCCAAGGTCCGCGCCACCGTCACGGGCCGGCCCAAGCACTACTACTCCGTGTACCAGAAGATGATCGTGCGCGGCCGCGAGTTCGCCGACATCTACGACCTCGTCGGGGTGCGGGTCCTCGTCGACACGGTCCGGGACTGCTACGCCGTCCTCGGTGCGCTCCACGCGCGCTGGACGCCGGTCCCGGGCCGCTTCAAGGACTACATCGCGATGCCCAAGTTCAACATGTACCAGTCGCTGCACACGACGGTCATCGGGCCCGAGGGCAAGCCCGTCGAGATCCAGATCCGCACGCACCTCATGCACCGCCGGGCCGAGCTCGGCGTCGCGGCGCACTGGAAGTACAAGGACGCCGGCGGCCGCGGGACGACGGACCCGGCCGACCGCGGGGCCCCGGGCAGCCACGGCACGGGCGGCAGCGACATGGCCTGGCTGCGCCAGCTGCTCGACTGGCAGCGCGAGACGTCCGACCCCGGCGAGTTCCTCGAGTCCCTGCGCTTCGAGATCAACGCGGCCGAGGTCTACGTCTTCACCCCCAAGGGCGACGCCGTGGCGCTGCCCGCCGGGTCGACGCCGGTCGACTTCGCCTACGCCGTCCACACCGACGTCGGGCACCGCACGATGGGCGCCCGCGTCAACGGCCGCCTCGTGCCGCTGGAGTCGACCCTCGACAACGGCGACGTCGTCGAGGTCTTCACGTCCAAGGTCGAGGGCGCGGGCCCCAGCCGGGACTGGATGACCTTCGTCAAGAGCCCCCGCGCGCGCAGCAAGATCAAGCAGTGGTTCTCCAAGGAGCGCCGCGAGGAGGCCATCGAGCAGGGCAAGGACGCCATCGCCAAGGCGATGCGCAAGGAGCACCTGCCCATCCAGCGCCTCATGTCCCACGACTCCCTCGCCGGGGTCGCGCGCGACCTGCACCACGCCGACGTCTCGGCCCTGTACGCCGCCGTGGGGGAGGGGCACGTCTCCGCCGCGTCGGTCGTGCAGAAGCTCGTCACCGCGCTGGGCGGCGAGAGCGGCGCCGAGGAGGACCTCGCCGAGGCGGTCCTGCCGCCCCCGCGGACGGCGACGCGACGGCGCTCCGGGGACCCGGGCGTCGTCGTCAAGGGCGTCGACGACGTGTGGGTGAAGGTCGCCCGCTGCTGCACTCCGGTGCCGCGCGACCCGGTCATCGGCTTCGTGACGCGCGGCAACGGCGTGTCCGTGCACCGCCGCGACTGCGGCAACGTCAGCGGTCTCATGGGCCAGCCCGAGCGCATCGTCGAGGTGGAGTGGTCGGTCGGCGCCGACAGCGTCTTCCTCGTGCAGATCTCCGTCGAGGCCCTCGACCGCGCGCGACTCCTCTCCGACATCACGCGGGTCCTGTCGGACAACCACGTCAACATCCTCTCGGCGTCGGTGACGACATCGCGGGACCGCGTGGCCATCTCCAAGTTCACCTTCGAGATGGGCGACCCTAGCCACCTCGACCACGTGCTCGCCGCGGTGCGGCGCGTCGACGGCGTCTTCGACGTCTACCGCTCGACGGGGCGCCGCGAGGAGGCCGGCCACAGCACGCCCTGACGGGGCCCCCCGTCCGGCCGGGCCGGGCGCGCGCCCGCCCCCGCCGCGCGGCGCAGGCGGGCCAGGGCCGCGGCGTCCCGGACGTCGTCGCCCGCGTCCTCGCGCGCCCGGCCGGGGTCGCTCACGCGCAGGGGACCGACCTGCGCGCTGCGCCCCCACGGGTCGGCGACCCGGCGCAGCCGCAGCGGCGCCGGCACGGGGCGGGAGCCCGTGCCCAGCGGCACGAGGAGGTCGACGCGCGCGGGCGGGCCGCCGCTCCCGTGGACCCAGGCGGCCGCCGTCAGGCCCACGACCCCGCGGTCGAGCAGCGCCCGCGCGACGACGGGCGAGCCGGGGCCGGCGGCCCGCTCTACCGCCGCCGCCAGCGCGCCGGCGCGGACCACCGCGTCGCCCGCCAGGTCCGCGGCGACCCAGACCTGCGGCACCAGCTCGACGAGCAGGCCCTCGGCCGCCATCGCCCGCAGGACGGCCGCGGGCACCACGCCCGGCGTCCATACGCCGTCGGGGACGGGCGCACGGCGGAGCCCGGGACCGGTGGTCGGGCCGGCGGGGGCGGCGTCCGTCGTCACCCCGGCATCGTGGCGCGGGCCGGTCGAGGGCGCCGAGCCCCGGGGGCCCGCCTGTGGACGGGCGCCCGGGGCGCGGGAGCGGGGGCTCAGCCGCTGAAGTCGGCGGCCGCCCGCTCCACCTGCTGCAGCCAGGCGCGGCGGGCGTCGAGGGCCTCCCGGGCGCGACGCACGGCGCGCTCGTCCCCGGCCCCCTCCGCCTGCTCGAGCTCGGCCTCGAGCCCGGCGATGGAGTCCTGGAGCTGGCCCAGCGCCCCCTCGGCGCGGGCCCGCGCCTCGGGGTTCGTGCGCCGCCAGCGCTCGGAGTCGGCGTCGCGCACGGCCTGCTCGACCGCCCGCATCCGCTTCTCGATGCGGCCGAGGTCGGCCCGCGGCACCCGGCCGGCGGCGTCCCACCGCTCCTGCACGTCGCGCAGGGCGGCCGTGGCGGCCCGCACGTCGCGGACGGGGAGGATCGCCTCCGCCTCGACGAGCAGGGCCTCCTTGACGGCGAGGTTCTCCTTCTCGCCCTCCAGCTGCTCGGCGTCCTTGGCGTCACGGGCGCTGAAGAAGACGTCCTGCGCCGCGCGGAAGCGCGCCCACAGGGCGTCGTCCTCCTTGCGCGCCGCCCGCGGGGCCGCCTTCCAGCGGTCCATGAGCTGGCGGTAGGCCGTCGACGTCGGGCCCCACTCGGTCGAGCCGGAGAGCGCCTCCGCCTCGGCGATGAGGCCCTCCTTGACGGCCTTGGCCTCGCCGTGGCGCGCGTCGAGCTCGGCGAAGTGGTGCCGGCGGTGCCGCTCGAAGCGGTTGCGCGCGTGCTTGAGGCGGCGCCAGAGGTCGTCCTCCTCGCCCTTGGGCAGGCGGGCCGTGCCGGCGGCGCGCTGCTGCTCGCGCCACAGGTCGAACAGCGCGCGCAGCCGCTCCCCGGAGGCCTTCCACTGCACCTGGGCGGGGTCGGCCTCGGCGAGCGCCTCGGCCTCCTCGACGAGCTCGACGCGCTGCGCGCGGACGACGCCGCGGGCCTGCTCGCGGGCGATGTTCGCCTCGCGCTCGCGCTCGGTGACGCGGGCGCCGAGGGCGTCCACGCGCTCGCCCAGGCCGGCGAGGTCGCCGACGGCGGTCGCGTCCTGCAGGGCGCGGGACACCTTGGCGAGGGCCGAGCGCAGCTCGCCGACGGGCGCGTCGGCGACGTCGAGGCGCTGCTCGACGAGGTCGACCTGCGCCACGAGGTCGGCGAAGCGGCGGCCGAAGTAGGCCAGCGCCTCGTCCGCGGCGACGTCCGGGTAGGAGCCGACGACCCGCTCGCCGTCCGCCGTGCGCACGTGGACGACGCCCTCGTCGTCGACGCGGCCCCACTCGGCCGTGTCGGCGGGCGCGTGCTCCGCGGTCACCGCGGGCGCCCCCGCGGACTCGTCACGACGGCGGCCGCCCGGGCGCCCCGCCGGGCGGGGGCCCCGCGAGGACGCCGAGGGGGACGACGGGGACGACGCACCGGTGGAGGAGGTGGGCCCGGCGGCGCCGGGACGCGGCCCGGAGGGGCGCGGCCCGGGTCGACCGGGGCCGGGGCGCGGCGCCGGGCGAGGGGACGGTGCGGCCCCGGCGCCCGTCGCCGGCTCCGTGTCGGCCGCGGGCTCGTCGGCGGCCGACGGCGTCGTGGCGACGCCCGAGGTGCCGGCAGGGGTGTCGCCCGGAGAGGTGCCGGCAGGGGTGGCGCCGGGGTCGGCGTCGGCGACGGGGTCGCTGACGACCTCGTCCGCCGTGCTGCCCACCGCCACGGCGTCGTCCGAGGGCACGGCCGCCTCCGTCACCGGGCCGGCGTCCCCGGGCGACGACGTGTCCTCGGGCGAGGAGTCGTCCTCGGCGCGGGGGGCGTCCACCGCGCCCTCAGGGTCGAGCCCGGCCGCGTCGCGGGCGACGTCCTCCGCCGTCGTCACCGGGGTGGTCGGCTCCACCGCCGCGCCCGCGTCCGCCCCGTCCGCCGGCTGCTCGTCGCCCGCCGGGCCGTCCGTCGCGGGCCCGCCCGGGTCGGCGTCGGGGGCCGCCTCGGCGGTGGCCTCCGGGGTGGTCTCCTCGGGCGCCGTCGTCCCGGGGGCGGTCGTCTCGGGCGCCGCCGTCTCCGGACGGTCCTCGTCCTCGCGGGGGGCGCTCACGGGGTCGCTCACTGCGTCGTCACTCCCTCGATGCTGATGGGTCGCGCGGGCGCGACCCCGTCGGCGGCGGTGCCGCCCTCGGCGATGGTCTGCACGACGTCGAGCCCCTCGGTCACGCGGCCGAAGACGGTGTAGCCGCCCCCGGCGTCCGAGGGGATCGACGAGTCCTCGTAGACGAGGAAGAACTGGCTGCCGTTGCTGTCGCCGTCCCCGCCCTGACGGGCCATGGCGAGCGTGCCGGCGGGGTAGACGTCGTCGGCGGGGGCGTTCTCGACGGGGCCGAAGCTGTACCCGGGCCCGCCCGTGCCGGTGCCCGTCGGGTCGCCGCACTGGAGCACGAAGATGCCCGACGTCACGAGCCGGTGGCACGGCGTGCCGGCGAAGAAGCCCTCGTCGGCCAGGAAGGCGAAGCTCGCGACCGCCTGCGGGGCGGCGTCGGGCAGGAGCTCGACGGTGATGTCGCCGCACGTCGTGGCGATGACCGCCGAGGTGGCGTCGCTCGAGCCGGGCGCGGGGGCGGCGTCGAACTGCGGCGGGTCGGCGACGGCGCCGGAGGTCGGGGTCGGGCAGGGCCCGGAGGCCTCGGGCGTGTCGTCGCCGCCCGTCACGGCCGTCACCACCCCGGCGGCGACGAGGGCGACGGCGAGGACGGCGCCGACGACGACCAGCACGCGGTTCCGCCGGCGGCGCGCGGCCGCCTGCTGCTCCTGGCGTCGCAGGTGCTCCGCGTAGCGACGTCGTGCGTCGTCGCGCTCGCGCTTGCTGGGCGCCACCGATGGACCTCCGCTCGTCGACCTCCCGCCGGGCCTGCCGCCGTGGCGCGCCCTCCCCGGGACGGGAGCGGCGGCGGCCCGTGGCGGACGGCGGCGAGTCTATGCGCGGACGGGCCGTCGGTAGGCTCCCCCGGTGCTCCTGCGCAGCGTCCCGGCCCGCGTGCTGGGCACCAACACCACCGTCCTGGCCGCCCGGGCCGGCACGGCGGGCTCCCCGGAGGAGTGCCTCGTGGTCGACCCGGGCCTCGGCGTCGTCGACCGCCTTCTCCCGCTGCTGGAGCGGCTGCACCTGCGCCCCGTCGCCGTCCTCGTGACCCACGGGCACCTCGACCACGTCGCGGAGGCCGCCGCCGTCGCCGACCCCGCGGGCGCGCCGGTGCTGCTCGGCGCCCCCGACGTCCACCGCCTCGAGGACCCGCTCGAGGGGCTCGGGCCGCAGCTGCGCGCGGCGCTGCTGGTGCAGGTCCCCGGCTTCGCGTGGCGGCGCCCGGCGTCGGTGCGCGGGCTCTCGGGCGGCGACGAGGTCGTCGCGGGGGCGCTGCGCGTCCGCGCGGTGGCGGCCCCGGGGCACACGGAGGGCTCCACCCTCCTCGTCGTCGAGGACGTGCCGGACGGCGACTCCTGGTCCGCCGCCGACGGCCTCCCCGCCGGCACCCCGGCGGTCGCCGGGCAGGTGCGGAGCACGGTGATGACCGGCGACGTCCTCTTCGCCGGCTCCGTGGGGCGCACCGACCTGCCCGGCGGCGACGGCGCCGCGATGCGCGCGACGCTGCGCGACGGCGTCCTGGCGCTGCCCGACGACGCCCTCGTCGTGCCCGGCCACGGCCCGGCGTCCACCCTCGCGCGCGAGCGCGCCACGAACCCGTACCTGCTCGACCCCGACCTCCTGGAGAGCCCCTGATGGCCGCGCGCACCCCCCGACCCCTGTCGGGCTTCCCCGAGCTCCTCCCGGAGGAGCGGGTCGTCGAGGAGCACGTCCTCGACGTGCTGCGCGAGGTGTTCGAGCTGCACGGCTTCGCCGGCGTCGAGACGCGCGCCGTCGAGCCCCTGTCGGTGCTGCTGCGCAAGGGCGAGATCGACAAGGAGGTCTACGCGGTCCGCCGGCTCGCCGAGGTCGCCGAGGACGGCGCCGCCGCGGGGGCGGGCGGGGACGACGTCCTCGCGCTGCACTACGACCTCACGGTGCCCTTCGCTCGGTACGTGCTGGAGAACGCCGGGAAGCTGGCCTTCCCCTTCCGCCGGTACCAGGTGCAGAAGGTGTGGCGCGGGGAGCGGCCGCAGGAGGGCCGCTTCCGCGAGTTCCGCCAGGCGGACGTCGACGTCGTCGACGCCGGCTCGCTCGCGCCGCACCACGAGGCCGAGCTGCCGCTCGTCATGGCCGACGCCTTCGCCCGCCTGCCGCTGCCGCCCGTGGTCATGCAGGTCAACAACCGCCGCCTCGTCGAGGGCTTCTACCGCGGCCTCGGGCTCGCGGACACGGCCTCGGTGATGCGCGAGGTGGACAAGCTCGACAAGACCTCGCCCGAGCGGGTCCGCGCCTCCCTCGTCGACGGCGTCGGCCTGGGGGAGCGGGAGGCCGACGCCTGCCTGGCGCTGGCGACGCTGCGCGCCGAGCCCGGCAGCACCGGCTTCGTCGACGAGGTCCGCGGGCTGGGCGTGCGCGACGAGCTGCTCGACCAGGGCCTCGACGAGCTGGCCGCCGTCGTCGCCGCCACGGGGGGTGTCGGGGGCGGCTCCTTCCGGGTCGTCGCCGACCTGTCCATCACCCGCGGTCTCGACTACTACACGGGCACCGTCTACGAGAGCCGCATGACGGGTTACGAGCACCTCGGGTCGATCTGCTCGGGCGGCCGCTACGACGCCCTCGCCGACGACGGCCGGACGACCTACCCGGGCGTCGGGCTCTCCCTCGGGGTCACGCGCACCCTCGTGCCGCTGCTGCAGCGCGGGCTGCTGCGCGCCTCGCGGCCGACGCCGACGGCCGTGCTCGTCGCCGTCGCGGACGAGGAGCACCGCGCGGCCTCGGCCGCCGTCGCCGCCGCGCTGCGGGCCCGCGGCGTCGCCACCGAGGTGGCGCCGTCGGCCGCGCGCTTCGGCAAGCAGATCCGCTACGCCGACCGCCGCTCCATCCCCTTCGTGTGGTTCCCGCAGGAGGACGGCGCGCACGAGGTCAAGGACATCCGCTCCGGCGACCAGGGGCCCGCGGACCCGGCGACGTGGGCGCCGCCCGCCGAGGACGCCCGCCCGACCGTCGCCTGGCACGAGCCCACCGCCTGACGGCGGGCCGTCGCGGCCCGCCCTCAGGGACGGGTTCGGGAGGGCGAGTCGTCGCCTGTTCGCCCTCCGGGCGGTGGTCGGGAGGGCGAGTCGTCGCCTGTTCGCCCTCCGGGCGGTGGTCGGGAGGGCGAGTCGTCACCTGTTCGCCCTCCGGGCGGTGGTCGGGAGGGTGAGTCGTCGCCTGTTCGCCCTCCGGGCGGGGGTCGGGAGGGCGAGTCGTCGCCTGTTCGCCCTCCGGGCGGTGGTCGGGAGGGCGAGTCGTCGCCTGTTCGCCCTCGGGGAGGGGCTCGGGAGGGCGAGTCGTCGCCCGTTCGCCCTCGGCGCCCCTAGCGCGGACTTCGCGGGCCGACGCGCCGTGACGGCAGCGCGCGCGGACCTCGCGGGGCGGCGCGCCGCCTCGTCGCCCTCGACGTCCGCGCTCGTGGCCCCGGTCGCCGCCCCGCCTGAGCGCCGAAGTCTCGGACCACCCGAGCGCGGCGACCGCGACGCGCGGCGACGCCGATCGCTTGACGCCTCGTCGGACAGGTGTTCGACTCGCGCCGTGAGGTGGCAGACGCAGACGCTGGCGGCGGTCGACGACGGCGCGCTGCCCGGGCTGGCGGCGGCGAGCATCCCCGGGCTGCAGCGCACGGTGCGGACGCCGGAGTTCGCGGGCGTCACCTTCCACGAGGTGCGCGCCCGCAGCGCCCTCAACGCGGTGCCGGCGGGGTCGGCCATGCCGTTCCGGTGGACGGTCAACCCCTACCGCGGCTGCAGCCACGCCTGCGTCTACTGCTTCGCCCGCGGCACCCACGCCTACTTGGACCTCGACACCGGCGAGGGCTTCGACCGCGAGGTCGTCGTCAAGACGAACGTCGCCGAGGTGCTGCGCCGCGAGCTCGGCCGGGCGTCGTGGGAGCGCGAGCACGTGGCGCTCGGCACGAACACCGACCCCTACCAGCGGGCGGAGGGGCGCTACCGGCTCATGCCCGGCGTCGTCGAGGCGCTCGCGTCGTCCGGCACGCCGTTCTCCGTGCTGACGAAGGGGACGCTGCTCGCGCGCGACCTGCCGCAGCTCGCCCGGGCCGCCGGGCAGGTGCCCGTCGGGATCGGCGTGTCCCTTGCCATCTGGGACGACGACCTCCACCAGGCGCTCGAGCCGGGGACGCCGTCGCCCCGCGCCAGGCTCGAGCTCGTGCGCCGCGTCCGCGACGCCGGGCTGCCGTGCGGCGTCTTCGTCGCCCCGGTGCTCCCGTGGCTGACCGACACCGTCGAGCACCTCGACGAGGCCCTCGGGCGGGTCGCGGAGGCGGGCGCGACGGGCGTCACCGTGCTGCCGCTGCACCTGCGACCCGGCGCGCGGGAGTGGTTCTGGGCGTGGCTCGAGCGCACGCACCCGCGGCTCGTGCCGCGCTACGCCCGCCTCTACGGCCGCGGCGCCTACGTCCCGCCGCACTACCGGTCGTGGCTGCAGGAGCGGCTCGCGCCGCTGCTGGCCCGCCACGGCCTCGACCGCCAGCACGGCGGGGTCGCCCGCGGCGTCCCCGGCGACGACGAGGGCGCCTTCCCCGCCGGCAGCCTGCCGACGGGGGCGGGTCGCCGCCCGCAGGCCGTCGTCGCGGAGCCCGAGCAGCTGCCCCTCGCCCTCTGAGCGCGGCGCGTGTCCCGGGACCACCCGGGCCGCGGCGTCGTCAGCGCACGCCGCGCGGGCGCAGCTGGACGCTGACGCGGGGCCCGACCGGCCGGCTCGTCTTGGGGACGGCGTGCTCCCACGTGCGCTGGCACGAGCCGCCCATGACGAGCAGGTCGCCGTGGCCCACGGGGACGCGCAGCGCCGTCGGGCCGCCGCCGCGCGGGCGCAGCACGAGGGGGCGCGGGGCGCCCAGCGACAGGATCGCGACGACCGTGTCCTCGCGGCTCGAGCGCCCCAGCCGGTCGCCGTGCCACGCGACGCCGTCGCGCCCGTCCCGGTACAGGCACAGCCCCGCGGTGCGCAGGGGCTCGCCGAGCTCGGGGAGGTAGTGCGCCGAGAGGGCGTCGCGCGCACGGGCGAGCAGGGGGTGGGGTAGGAGCGCCTCCTCGCCGTAGAAGCAGAGCAGGCGGGGCACGTCGACCTCGCGCTCGTACATCTGCCGGCGCTCGGCCCGCCACGGCACCGCGGTGAGCAGGTGCTCGAAGAGCGCGCCCGACGACTCGACCCAGCCCGGGCGGACGTCCACCCAGGCGCCGCGCGAGAGCTCGTGCCGCACGAGGCCCTGGGTCAGCTCGCCGAGGCGGGGCCCGGCGTCCTCCGCGACGTCGTCGAGGAGGGACGGCTGCGTCGTCAGCGACATGGGCCGAGCCTACGCCACAGGTCGAACACGCGTTCGACCCGTGGCGCAGGCGGGACGGGCGCCGGGGGAGGGGGCTGGTCAGGCGTCCTGGGCCGGCAGGTCGTAGGTCGCCACGAGCGTCGCCCGGGCGAGCGTGTGCGGGAAGAGGTTGAAGCCCAGCTGCGCGGGCGGGGCGTCGGCGTCGAGGCCGAGGCTCTCGACGTCGACCGCGTGGACGACGACCCAGTAGTGGTGGGTGCGGTGCCCGGGCGGGGGAGCGGCGCCGACGAAGCCGGCGAAGCCGCCGTCGTTGCGCAGCTGGACGGCGCCCTCGGGCAGGCCGCTCGTCGCCGCGCCGCGGGGGAGCGACGTCGTGGAGGTGGGCAGGTCGGCGACGGCCCAGTGCCAGAAGCCGGACGCCGTCGGCGCGTCGGGGTCGTAGACGGTGACGGCGAAGCTCTTCGTGCCCTCCGGGGCGCCCGACCACGACAGCTGCGGGGAGACGTCCTCGCCCCCCTCGACGCCGAAGGCCCCGCTGGCGTGCCGGTCCGCGAGGCGCTCGCCCTCGGCGACGTCGTCGCTGGTCAGGCTGAAGGACGGCACCTGCGGGAGGTGCTCGTAGGGGTCGATCAGGCCTCGGCCGGTGGTCGGGTCGCTCACGGTGGTCTCCTCCTGCGGGGCGTGCGGCGGCCGCTCGGGGCGGCGCCGCCGGTCGGGGGCCATGCTCGGCGGCGCGGGCCGCCGTCGCACCTCGCCCGTAGGATCGCCGCGCCCGCCGGCGGGCGCCGGTGCTGCACCGGCGGCCGCGGGCGCGACGACCGCCCCGGTCCAGCGACGCCGGGGACACGACCCCGAGAGGACCCACCGTGCTCCGCACCCACGAGGCCGGCACCCTGCGCGCCGACCACGCCGCCGACGCCCCCGCCGCCGAGGGGACGGCGCCCGACGCGGCGACCGTGACGCTGGCGGGCTGGGTGGCCCGGCGCCGCGACCACGGCGGGGTGGCCTTCCTCGACCTGCGCGACGCCTCGGGCGTCGTCCAGGTCGTCGTCCGCGACGAGCTGCTCGAGTCCTCCGGCGCCCACGACCTGCGCAGCGAGTACGTCGTGCAGGTCACGGGCGCGGTGCGCCGGCGTCCCGCGGGCAACGAGAACCCCGACCTGCCCACGGGCGAGGTCGAGGTCGTGGCGTCCCAGCTGGTCGTCCTCTCGACGGCCGACCCCCTGCCCTTCCCCGTCGAGGCCTCCGGCTCGGGGGAGGTCGGCGAGGAGGTGCGCCTCAAGCACCGCTACCTCGACCTGCGCCGCTCCGGCCCCGCCGCGGCGCTGCGGCTGCGCAGCGCCGTCAACCGGGCCGCCCGCGGCGTCCTCGACGGCCACGGCTTCACCGAGGTCGAGACCCCGACGCTCACCCGCTCCACCCCCGAGGGCGCCCGCGACTTCCTCGTGCCGGCGCGCCTCCAGCCCGGCAGCTGGTACGCCCTGCCGCAGAGCCCGCAGCTGTTCAAGCAGCTGCTCATGGTCGGCGGCGTGGAGCGCTACTACCAGCTCGCCCGCTGCTACCGCGACGAGGACTTCCGCGCCGACCGGCAGCCGGAGTTCACCCAGCTCGACGTCGAGATGAGCTTCGTGGACGCCGAGGACGTCATCGCCCTCACCGAGGAGCTGCTCACCGCGCTGTGGCGCACGGCCGGGCACGAGATCGAGGGCCCGATCCCGCGGATGACGTACGCCGAGGCGATGGCGCGCTACGGCAGCGACAAGCCCGACCTGCGCTTCGGGCTCGAGCTCGTCGAGTGCACCGACTACTTCCGCGAGACGCCCTTCCGCGTCTTCCAGGCGCCCTACGTCGGCGCCGTCGTCATGCCGGGCGGGGCGAGCCAGCCGCGCAAGCAGCTCGACGCCTGGCAGGAGTGGGCCAAGCAGCGCGGCCACCGCGGCCTCGCCTACGTCCTCGTCGGCGAGGACGGCGAGCTCGGCGGCCCCGTGGCCAAGAACCTCTCCGAGGCCGAGCGCGCCGGGCTCGCGGCCCACGTCGGGGCGAGCCCCGGCGACTGCGTCTTCTTCGCCGCCGGGCCGGCGTCCTCCGCCCGCGGGCTGCTCGGCGCCGCCCGCCTCGAGGTCGGTCGCCGCACGGGCGCCATCGACGAGGGCGCGTGGGCCTTCGTCTGGGTGGTCGACGCCCCGCTGTTCGAGCCCGCCGACGACGCCACGGCGTCCGGCGACGTCGCCGTCGGATCGGGCGCGTGGACGGCGGTGCACCACGCCTTCACCGCGCCGACCCCCGAGTGGGTCGACCGCTTCGAGGAGGACCCGGGCGCGGCCCTGTCGCAGGCCTACGACATCGTCTGCGACGGCAACGAGATCGGCGGCGGGTCCATCCGCATCCACTCGCGGTCGGTGCAGGAGCGGGTCTTCGCCGTCATGGGCCTGGCCGAGGAGGACGCGCGGGCCAAGTTCGGCTTCCTCCTCGACGCCTTCGCCTACGGCGCCCCGCCGCACGGCGGCATCGCGCTCGGCTGGGACCGCATCTGCGCGCTGCTCGCGGGCGTCGACTCCATCCGCGAGGTCATCGCCTTCCCCAAGAGCGGCGGCGGCTACGACCCGCTCACGGCGGCGCCGGCGCCCATCACCGCCGAGCAGCGCAAGGAGGCCGGGGTGGACGCGAAGCCCCAGCCCGGCCCCGGCGAGCCGCCGACGGCGCCCGAGCGCGGCGGCACGTCGTGACCGTCGTCGTCCGCCCCGAGGGGCCCGAGGACGAGACCGCCGTCGCCGCCGTCGTCACCGCCGCCTTCACGGGGGCGGGAGCGCAGCCGGGCCCCGAGGCGGCCTTCGTGCACGAGCTGCGGCTGGAGCCGGGCGCCTACCTCGCCCGGTACAGCCTCGTGGCGGTCGACGACGGCGATGTCGTCGGGCACGTGCTGGCCAGCCGCATCCACGTCGGCCAGGCGCCGGCGCTCGCGCTGGCGCCGGTGTCGGTGCACCCGGACCACCAGAGCTCCGGTGTCGGGCGCCAGCTCGTCGAGCGCGTGCTGGCCGAGGCCACGGTGGCGGGGGAGACCCTCGTGCTCGTCCTCGGCGACCCGGCCTTCTACGGGCGCTTCCGCTTCGAGCCGGCCTCGGAGCTCGGCATCACCGGGCCCTACGCCGGGCCGGAGTTCATGGCGCGGCGGCTGGCCGCCGACGCCCCCGTGGGGGAGGCCGTCTACTCGCCCGTCTTCACGCGGCTGGAGCAGGGGCGGCTGTAGGCCCGTCGCGCGCCGGCCGTGGCGCGGGCCTCCAGCCCGCGCACGACCGGTGGCACGGGTCGCCGGGGGAGAGGATGGGGAGGTGAGCCTCCTCGACCCCCAGCACCTGCTCGCGACCTTCGGGCTGGTGGGGCTCTTCGCCGTCCTCNGTCCCCCCCCCCCCCCCACGACCGGTGGCACGGGTCGCCGGGGGAGAGGATGGGGAGGTGAGCCTCCTCGACCCCCAGCACCTGCTCGCGACCTTCGGGCTGGTGGGGCTCTTCGCCGTCCTCTTCGCCGAGACCGGGCTGCTCGTCGGCTTCTTCCTGCCGGGCGACTCGCTGCTGTTCTCCGCGGGCATCCTCACGGCGACGTCGGCCGGCGACGCGGCCCACCTGCCGCTCGGTGCGGCGATGGCGGCCGCCGCGGCCGGGGCGCTCGCCGGCGCGGAGGTCGGGTACCTCATCGGCCGCCGCGCGGGACCGCCGCTGCTGGACCGCCCCGACCGCCCGCGCCTGCAGGCGGGGGTGCGGCGCGCCGAAGGGGTCCTCGAGCGCTACGGCTACGGCAAGGCCGTCGTGCTGGCGCGCTTCATCCCCGTGGTGCGCACCCTGATGAACCCGCTCGCCGGCGCCGTCGGCATGCGCGCCAGCTCGTTCGCGCTGTGGCAGGCCGCGGGCGGGCTCGTCTGGGCGGTCGGCCTCGTCCTCGTGGGCCACGAGCTCGGCGCGCGCATCCCGGGCATCGACACCTACCTGCTGCCGGTCATCGCCGTCGTGGTCGTCGTGTCGCTCCTGCCCTTCGCCGTCGAGCTGCTGCGCGCGCGCCGCCGCAGCGCCTCCTGACCTCTCCCGACGGCGCGCCCCACCGGGGGCAGTGCGCTCGTAGTCTCCGGGCGTGACCACCGCCGAGACCGGCCAGACCCCGGACGCCGCCCGCCCCGTGCGCGTCGGGGTGCAGATCCAGCCGCAGCACGCCGACTACGCCCAGATCCGCCGTGCCGTCGCCGCCGCCGAGGAGGCCGGCGTCGACCTGGTGATGAACTGGGACCACTTCTTCCCGCTGTACGGCGAGCCCGACGGCAAGCACTTCGAGTGCTGGACCATGCTCGGCGCCTGGGCCGAGGCCACCGAGCGGGTGGAGATCGGCGCGCTGGTGAGCTGCAACTCCTACCGGAACCCCGACCTGCTGGCCGACATGGCCCGCACGGTCGACCACGTCAGCGACGGGCGGCTCGTCCTCGGCATCGGCGCCGGCTGGTTCGAGCGCGACTACGACGAGTACGGCTACGACTTCCGCACCGCCGGCGCCCGCATCGGCGACCTCGGCGAGGCCCTGCCGCGCATCGAGGCGCGCTGGGCGAAGCTCAACCCGGCCCCCGTCCGCGACATCCCCGTCATGGTCGGCGGTAGCGGCGAGAAGAAGACGCTGCCGCTCGTCGCCCGCCACGCCGACATCTGGCACGCCTTCGGCGACGCCGAGACGGTCCAGCGCAAGGGCGCGATCCTCGACGGCTACTGCCGCGACCTCGGCCGCGACCCGCGGGAGGTCGAGCGCTCCGCCGGCGTCGAGGGCGACCCGTCCGCCGTCGGCGACGCGATGCTCGGCGCCGGCGTCACCCTCTTCACCGTGAGCACCGGCGGCCCCGACTACGACCTCGGCCCCCTGCGCGACTGGCTCGCCTGGCGCGACGAGCGCAACGCCTGACCGTGGAGGTGACGCCTCCTCCTCCGGAGCGCGGTCAGCCGCGGGAGGCGCGGGCGTCGAGGTAGTCGCTGACGACGTACTCGCCGAGCCGGTCGGTCGACGGCGCCAGCACCCGGCCGCCGTTGCGGCGGGCGAGGGCGTCCACGAAGCGGCGCAGTCCCGGGTCGTCGCCGAGGACGAAGGTGCTGATCGGCGTCCGCATCCGGGTGAGCGCGTCGACCTCGTGGACGGTCGCCTCGATGGTCTCGGGCAGGCTCGGCCACCAGAACACGGCCTCGCCGTCCTCGAGGTGCGCCGTCGGCTCGCCGTCGGTGACGACGAGGACCACCGGGTCCAGCCCGGGGTGCCGGCCGACGTGCCGGCGCGCCAGTGCGAGCGCGTGCTGGAGGTTGGTGCCCTGCACGCCGGACGGCTCGACGGCGGCGAGCTCGGCCGCCGTCAGGACCTCGGCGGTACGCCCGAAGCCGATGATCTCCAGCTCGTCGCCGGGGAACCGGGTCGCGATGAGGTGGGACAGCGCGAGCGCCGTCTGCTTCATCGGCGCCCAGCGCCCCTCGGCCACCATGGAGAACGACAGGTCGACGCACAGCGCCACGGCGGCGCCCGTGCGGCGCTCGGTCTCGACGACGGCGAAGTCCTCGACGTCGAGCGCGACGACGCCGCCGCCCGTGCGCCCGGGCGTCCCCGCCGTCCGCAGCACCGCCCGCTGGACGGTGCGGACGGCGTCGAGCGGCTGCTCGTCGCCGAACTCCCACGCGCGCCAGCTGCCCGTCGCCTCGCCGGCGGCGCCGGCCGACCGGTCGTCGTGCTGCCCCCGCCGCCCGCCGCGCAGGCGCGAGAAGACGGCCGCGAGGGCCGTCTGCCCCAGCCGGCGCATCGCCTTCGGGGTGAGGGACAGCGCGTCGGCGCCGTCGCGCGAGAGCCAGCCCTGGCGGCGGAGCTCGGCGTCCAGCTCCTGCAGCGCCCGGACGTCGGCCGCCGCCCCGGCACCGAGCTGGCGCTCGACGGCCTCCACGTCGACGTCGTCGAGCGTCGCCCCCGGGTAGTCCTGCCCCAGGGCCTGCGAGAGGGAGTCGAGGTCGGAGAGCTCGGCGAGGGCGTCGGTCGCCTCGCCCACGCCCATCGGGTCGGAGCCGGTGAAGCGCTCCCGCGAGCGCCGGTCGAGGCCCGGCCGCAGGGCGCGCAGCGCGTTGCCCAGCGCCGCCATCTCCGCCTCGAGGCCGGCGTCGCCGAGGGCGTCCGCCATGAGGTCGGAGAGCTCGGCGCGCTGCTGGGGCGACAGGGACGAGAGCATCCGGTCCATGGCCGCCTGCCGGCGAGCCAGCTCGTCGACGAGCTCCTCGACGCTCTCCGGGCGGTCGTCGCCGAAGGCGTCGCCGTGGCGCTCCATGAACTGCTCGAACTGCTCGGTCGTGTCCTCGCCGCGCGCGTGGGCGGCCAGCAGGGCGTTGAGGTCGGCGAGCATGTCCTTCATCTGCGCCATCGCGGCGGCCTGCTGGGCGCGGGCGCCCTCGGCGTCGCCTCCCTCCTCGGCGGCCCGGCGGGCCTCCCGCGCCGCGGCCAGCGCGTCGCGCAGCCCGGCGAACTGGGCGCCCATGACGTCGTCGCGCAGCTGCTCGCGGATCTGGCGGTAGAGCTGCTCGGCCACCGGGCTGCGCCACTCGTCGTCCTCGAGCTCGCGCACCGCCTCGGCCGTGTCGCGGGGGAGGTCGTCGAGGCGCTGCTCGCGCTCGCGAGCGGCGTCGTCGTCGGACATGGCCAGGGCCTCGCGCTCGGCGTCGAGGGCCTGCGCGAGCTGCTCGCGGGCGCGCTGCAGCGGCCCCGCCAGGTCGCCGGAGCGTCGCAGCTCCTTCTGCCGCCGCACCGCCCGGGCGGCGAGGTCGCGCAGCCCGCGGCGCCCGTCCTCTCCGCGCTCGAGGAGGTCGCGCAGCGCGTCGCGCACGCTGCGGCCCTCCATGACCTCGCGCCCGAGGGCGTCGACGGCGGCGCGGACGTCGAGCGGGCCGGCCAGCGGGTCGGGACCGCCGGCCCACGCGCCGTAGGAGAAGCGGGCCATGAGGACCTCCCGGGGAGGGGCGTGCGGTGCGGGACGGGCGCCGGCCCGGACCGGCCCTGGGCGGACCTGTCCGGGCGCGGACCGGGGCGGGGCGGTCAGCCGCCGTAGAGCGTGCGGGGCCCGCCGGGAGCCTCGACGACCTCCTTGCCGAGGCGCCGCAGCAGGTGCAGCCCCTCGAGGACGAGCTCGACGGCCGAGGCGGCCTGCGGGGCGCTGGGCTCGTCGCCGAAGCCGAAGGCGTCGAGCACCTGCGCGAGGCCCGGCACGGCGCCGAGCGAGGCGAGGACGTCGGCGGCCGGCACGAGCTCGCCGGTCTCGACCGTGCCACCGTCAGCGACGACGGACGTGAAGCCGGAGAGGTCGAGCCCGCGGGTGCGGCGCCGGAAGACCTCGGCCACGGCGGTGCGCCGCAGGTGCTCGAGGACGTCGTGCTCGCGGCCCTCCTCGCCGGACTCGAACTCGACCTTGCCGCGCAGCGTCGTCACGACCGAGGCGGTGTCGCCGACGCGGGCCACGGCGGGCTGCTCGCCGACGAGGGCCGAGCGGCGCAGCGCGGCGGCGGCCGTCGTCTCGGCGGCGGCGACGGCGAAGCGCGCCGAGACGCCGGAGCGCTGGTCCACCGACGGCGACTCGCGGACGGCGCGGGTGAAGCGCACGAGGACCTCGAGCAGGACGTCCGGCAGCTCGGCCGCGAGCACGGCCTCCTGCCGGACCAGCGCGACCTCGGCGTCGACGTCGAGGGGGTAGTGGGTGCGCACCTCGGCCCCGAAGCGGTCCTTCAGCGGCGTGATGATCCGCCCGCGGTTCGTGTAGTCCTCGGGGTTCGCCGTCGCGACGACGAGGAGGTCCAGCGGCAGGCGCAGGGCGTACCCGCGGACCTGGATGTCGCGCTCCTCGAGGACGTTGAGCAGCGCCACCTGGATGCGCTCGGCGAGGTCGGGCAGCTCGTTGACCACGAAGATCCCGCGGTGGGCCCGCGGCACGAGACCGAAGTGGATGGTCTCGGGGTCCCCGAGGCTGCGGCCCTGCGCGACCTTCACCGGGTCGACGTCGCCGACGAGGTCGCCGACGCTCGTGTCCGGCGTCGCGAGCTTCTCGGTGTACCGCGAGCTGCGGTGCAGCCAGGCGACCTCGAGGTCGTCGCCGTGCTCGGCGGCCAGGGCCCGCGCGGTCGCCGAGACGGGCGCGTAGGGGTGGTCGTGCAGCTCGCTGCCGGCGACGACCGGCGTCCACTCGTCGAGGAGCCCGACGAGCGTGCGGGCCAGGCGCGTCTTGCCCTGACCGCGCTCGCCGAGGAGCACGAGGTCGTGCCCGGCGAGCAGCGCCCGCTCGACCTCGGGGACGACCGTGTCCTCGTAGCCGACGACGCCGGGGAAGCGCTCGGCGGCGGTGCGGCCCTCGCGCATGGCGGCGAGGAGGTTCTCGCGCATCTCCTCGCGCACGCCGCGCAGGACGTGGCCGCTCGCGCGCAGGGCGCCCAGGGTGCGGGGGAGATCGGCGGGCGGGACGGGGTCGAGCAGCAGCTCGGTGGCGTCGACGGGGGCGGTCGCGCCGGTGGGGGCGGAGGGGGTCGGCTCAGCCGGAGGGGTCACCGCCTCACGCTACGTCCGCCCCGGGCGGCGCGCCGCGAGGGGACCGACCGCGACGGCGCGGGGGCGGCAGGATGGCGACGTGCGCGACGACGGCCCCGACCCGGCCTCCCGCTCCGCGGACGGCGAGCACCCGGTCACGTCCGACGACCTCGACCGCCGCCTCGACGAGCTCTCGGGGGAGCTGCGCCTGCTCATGCCGGCGACGACGGTGCTCGTGGCGTTCCTCCTCACCGTGCCGTTCCAGTCCGGGTGGGAGGGCGAGGACGCCACGAGCCGCGTCGCCTACCTCGTCGCCTTCCTCTCCGCGCTGGCCGCCGTGGTGCTCTTCGGCGGCGTGAGCGCCTACCACCGGCTCCGCGGCTACCCCTACGACAAGGAGGGCCTGCTGCGGACGGCGAACCGCCAGGCGGTCGGGGGCATCGCGCTGCTGGCCCTGGCGCTCGGGTCGGCGGCGTTCCTCGTCGTCCGCGTCCTCTTCGGCGACGTCCTGGCGGTCGTCGCCACGAGCGCCCTGGCGGCCCTCGCCGTCGTGACGTGGGGCGCGCTGCCCCTCAGCCGGCGCCGGCGCGCCGGGCGCCGGTAGGGGTCAGGCCGCGGCGTCGGCCGCCGGGCGCACGACCCGGGAGGAGAACCGGTGCGCCCAGGTCCACCCGAGCCGTGTGTACATCCGCCGGGCGACGTCGTTGTCGGCGTACATCCCGAGCGTGACGGCGGGCGCCTCCCGGAGGAGGTGCCGTGTCGCCCCCGCTGTGACGGCGGCGCCGAGGCCCCGCCCGCGCAGGTCGGGGTGGGTCGCCACGGACGCCAGGTGCGGCGCGGGGCCGCCGTCGTCGCCGGTCGCGGCGACGCACGCGACGACGCGGTCGCCGCGGCGGAGGCCGAACCAGGCGCGCGCGTGCGCGTCACCCGGCTGCACCGACGAGCGCGGGCTGGCGGCGGCCAGCAGCTCCTGCACCGCCGCAGCGTCCGGTCCTGGCGCCTCGCGCGTGCCGACGTCGAGGACGACGACGTGCTCCTCACCCGAGAGGGGCTGCGCCGGAGCCGACGTCGTCCACGCCCAGTCCCAGTCGTCCCCGCCGACCAGACGCGCGCCCACGGCGGGGACCTGCTCCCGGAGCCGGTCCGGGGTTCCGCGGGGCAGGGTGACGAGGGCCGGGGCCGCGTCGTCGAGCACCGCCGCGACGAGGGGCACGGCGTCGTCCGCGGGCCCGAGGACGACGAGGGACCGCCCCCGGCGGCGGTCGGCGAGCACGCCCGTCGTCGCACCGCAGCGCCAGGCGCCGTGCACGCGCGACGGCGCGAGGTGCCAGCGGAGGAACGGGACGTCCTCGGGCAGGCGCTCGACCGGCAGGGCCCGGACCTCTGTCACGCCCCGGATGCTGGCACCCGCGCCGGGGAGAGGCGCACGCCCCCTCGGCCGGACGCCGGCGCCGGGGGCGACCAGCCCACCCGCAGGTCGACCGACCACGGGTGCACAGGGGCGCGCAGGGGCGAGCGGAGCGCGAGGCGGTGCGGACGCGCGGACGGGGCCGGGCGGGAGTCCCGCCCGGCCCCGTCCAGGGGTGCGCCCGCTGCTACCTGCGGACGTCGAAGGTGGCCTTCGCCACGGCACCCCAGAAGCTCGGGTCGGAGACCGAGACCGTGTACGTGCCGTCCGTCAGCGCACCACCGGTGAGCTGGTTGGTCTTCGTCGACATCACGTAGACGTACTGCTGCGCGGTGGCGTCCCAGGTCATGAGCTTGCCGTTCGTCGCCGAGGCGGTGGTCAGCGTCTCGTTGACCGCGAAGTCGGGGACGCTGTCGCCCTTGACGAGGCTGACCGTGGGCGCGAGGCCCGCCACCGGCGCACCGCCGCAGTCCTTGACGGTGATCTTGACGGGGATGCTGCTGCCCGACTTAAGGAGCTGCGCGTCCCGGTCGTGTTGATCGGCTGGAGGATCGTGCTCGGCGTACCACCGGTGGTGAAGGCGGAGGCCGTGGACGCCGAACCGGCGCCGCCGTCGTCGTCGGTCACGGTGACGGTCGCGGCGTAGGTGCCGGCGCTCGTGAAGGTGCGGCGGGACGACACGGAGCCCGCGACGGCGCCCAGGTCGCTGCTGACCCCGTCCTGCCAGGTCACGACGGCGGTGTGCGTGTCGTCGAGGCCCGCGTCGGTGAAGGTCGCCGAGAGGTCCGCGGTGCAGGAGCCCAGGTGCCCCACCGTGACGGCGCCGACGACGGGGGCCACGTTGGCCGCGGACCACGTGAAGGTCTGCGTCGCGGGGGCGTGCTCGCCGTCGGAGGCCTGGACCGTGACCGAGCCGCTCCCGTCGTCGCGCGTGGCGTGGCTCCAGCTGAAGCGACCGCCGCCGAGGTCGACCACCGCGCCCTCGCCGGGCACCTGGGTGAGGGTGAGGCTCCCGTCGCCGTCGCCGTCCGTGAAGGAGCCCGCCGTCTCCAGGCCGGCGCCCTCGAGCCCGCTGGCGTCGGGGGCCACGAGGCCGACCGCGGGCGCGTAGGAGTTGCTGTCGCAGGCGTCGCCCAGGCCGTCGCCGTCGACGTCGTCCTGGCCGGGGTTCGCCGCGGCCGGGCAGTTGTCGGAGGCGTCGGGGACGCCGTCGCCGTCGGCGTCCGGGGCGGGCGGGGGCGGCGGAGGCGTGACGACGACGGGCGCCGTGACGTCGAGGAAGAAGTTGGAGGGCGTCGTCTGGTACTCGCCCCTCAGGTCCTGCACGGTCGAGGTCACCGAGTAGCGCCCTGCGGTGGTCGAGCTGAAGGTGACCGGCTGCGTCGTGTCGCACGAGGTGAAGACGAGCTTCGCCGGCGTCACCGTGACACCGGCCGGGACGACGAGCGTGACCGTCGCGGGCGACCCGTCCGCCGGGTCGCAGCCCTTCCCCATGGTGTCCTGGATGCGGTAGTCCACCGTCGTGGCCGTGCCGACGTCGACGGCGCGCACGTTGCCGCTCCCGCCGACGTCGTTCCCCACGTCGTTCTTGAGGGTGTCGGCGCGCGCCACACCGGCTCCCAGCATCGCCAGCGTGGTGGCCATCACGCCGAGCGTCGTCGCCCTGCGGTTCATCGCGTCTCCTCGAGGTCGGTGGCTTCGAGGAGGACTGTGCGGGTCGGCAGGAAGCGGGCACATGACCCACCGGGACCGATCTGCGCAGAGACGTCTATGCGCGAGGGACCACGTCCGCGCCGCTCCGCGGGCTCATCCGCCGTCGAGCATGCCCAGCGCGCTCGCGCGGTCGGGCGCCCCGAGCTTCCTCACCGCGTTGGAGACGTGCACGCGCACGGTGCCGGGCGTCAGGAACAGCTTCGCGGCGACCTGGTCGGTCGTGAGGCCGTCGCGCAGCAGCACCATGACCGCCTCCTCGCGCTCGGTGAGGCGGGCCGCGGCCCGGCGCCGGGGGAGCAGGGTCCGCCGGGAGCCGGCGCGGCGCGCAGCTCCTCGAGCACGCGGGCGACGAGCGCCCTCGGGAGCGCGGCCTCGCCGGCGAGGACGCCGCGCAGCGCCGCCCCCAGCCGGGCGGGGTCCATGTCCTTGAGGAGGAAGCCCCGGGCGCCGGCGCGCAGCGAGCCCAGCAGGTCCTCCTCGTCCTGGGAGGCTGTGAGCATCACGACGGCCGTCCCCGGGAGGCGGCGCGAGACCTCCTGCGCCGCCGCCACCCCCGAGCCGGGCATGTGCACGTCGAGGAGGAGCACGTCCGGCTCGTGCTCGACCGCCAGCTCGACGGCGCGGCGCGCCGTGGCGCCTTCCGCGACGACCGTGAAGCCGTCGGCCTCCAGCGCCGCCCGCACGCCCCCCCGCAGCGCCGCGTGGTCGTCGACGACGACGACCCGCACCGGCGCGGGCGGCCCGCCCCCCGCCGCGGTCACCACGCCACCGCCACCCGGGTCCCGCGGCCGGGGGCCGACTCGAGCGCCAGGACGGCGCCCATGCCCTCGGCCCGGTCGCCCATGCTCACGAGCCCGTAGCGGCCGGGCGGGACGGCGGCGGGGTCGAAGCCGGCGCCGTCGTCCTCGACGACGAGCTCCCCGGGGCGCACCAGCACGCGGAGCTCGGTGGCCCGACCGTGCCGGGCGTTCCACGCCGCCTCGCGGGCGATCCGCACCACCTGCTCGCGGTGCTCCAGGGACAAGGGCGCGCGCTGGGCCTCGCTGCGGACGTGCACCGTCATCCCGTGGCGCTCGCCCACCTCGCGCACCTCACGGGCGACGGCCGCCTCGAGGGGTTCGTCGTCGGCGGACGACAGCGCCACCACGGCCCGACGGGTCTCGGCGAGGGCCCGCTGGGCGGCGGACCGGACGGCCGGTGAGGTGCCGCCGTCGGCCCCGCTCGTCACGGCGAGGATGTAGCCGATCTCCTGGACGGCGCCGTCGTGCAGGTCACGGGCCAGGCGCCGGCGCTCGGCCGCGACGGCCACCTGCCCTGCGCCCGCCAGTAGGAGCCCACCTCGAGCAGCCCGCCCGCGAGCAGCAGCAGGTAGAAGCCGAGGCGCAGGACGTCGCCCGTGTAGAGCCACTGGCTGTAGAGGGAGGGGAAGAGCAGGTAGTTGACCCGGGACCAGGCGCCGAGCACCGCCGCGGCCGCCACCCAGCCGAGGAAGTCGTCCCCGCTGCGGCGGGCCTGCCGGGTGAGCGCCACGGCCGCCGCCGCGAAGCAGACGAGCGCCGCGGTCTGGGCGACGAGCAGCACCGGGTGGCCCTCCAGGAGCGGTTGCCCGGACCGCTCCGGGGCCGGGAGCGCCTCGACCACCGTGGGGACCGCCGCCCCGAGCGCCTGCGCGAGGGCGCCGACGCCGAGGAGGACGGCCGCGACGGCCAGCACCTGGCGCGCGGGTCGGGCGGCGACCACCTGCCGGTCCGGCGGCACGAGCGCCGCGACGAGCAGGAGCACCGCGCTGGCGAGCCGCACCACGAGCGGCGCCCACGTCGTCAGGGCGCTGCCCGGACCCGCGTCCGTGACCACGGACGCCACGGCCACGACCGAGGACGCCACGGCGAGCACGGCGACGGCGTGGGCGAGGAGCAGCTCGCGCAGGAGGCGGCTGCGCCGGAAGCGCCCGTAGAGCAGGAGGGCCACGAGGGGGCTGACCGTGGCGACGACCGTCTCGAGCACGAGGTGGCCCTCCGGGCTGCGGTAGGCCAGCGGGACCGACGGCAGGGCACCGACGACGACGGTGACGACCAGTCCCGCGACGGCGACGAGGAGCGAGCGGCGCACCGCGCGCCGGCCGGGGTCGGGCACGCGAGGAGACTGCACCACGAGGCGCCGCGCCGCGTGCCGTTCCGGGAGGACGTCGCCCTCACGGGAGGGGCGACCGGTGTGCGAGGGGGGCCGGGACGGCGCGCGGGGCGTGGCGACGCGCGTCCTAGCCTGGTGCCGTGAGCGGGCCGGACCTCTTCAGCGACGACGACGCGGCCCCCGCGGCGCCGGGCCGGCCCTCCGCCGAGGCCGCGCGCCCGCCGCTCGCCGTCCGGATGCGCCCGCGGACGCTGGACGAGGTCGTCGGCCAGCAGCACCTGCTGCGGGCGGGATCGCCGCTGCGGCGCCTCGTCGAGAGCCTCTCCGCCGCGGGCGGCGCCGACGCGCGGCCGGCCGACGGGGCGCCGCGCCGCGTGACCCGGGCCGCACCGACGTCCGTCGTGCTGTGGGGCCCGCCCGGCACGGGCAAGACGACGCTCGCGCACGTCGTCTCCCGGGCGAGCGGCGGCGACTTCGAGGAGCTGTCCGCCATCACCGCCGGGGTCAAGGACGTCCGCCGGGTCATGGACGTCGCCCGCGAGCGCCGCGACCTCCACCGACGGCGGACCGTGCTCTTCCTCGACGAGATCCACCGCTTCACCAAGGCCCAGCAGGACGCGCTGCTCCCCGGCGTGGAGAACGGCGTCGTCGTCCTCGTCGCCGCGACGACGGAGAACCCCAGCTTCAGCGTCATCTCCCCGCTGCTGTCGCGCTCGCTGCTGCTGACGCTCCAGCCGCTCGGGCCGGCCGACGTGCGCGGGCTGCTCGAGCGCGCGCTCGCCGACGAGCGCGGCCTCGGCGGCGAGGTCGCCGTCGAGGACGACGCCCTCGAGCACCTCGTCCGGGTCGCCGAGGGCGACGCCCGCCGCGCGCTCACCGCTCTCGAGGCGGCGGCGGGGGCCGCCGCGGCGGACGCCTGGGAGGCCGGGCTGGCGGACGACGAGCCCGTGCCGCTGCGCCTCGAGCACGCCGAGCGCGCGCTCGAGGCCGCCGTCCTGCGCTACGACCGCGACGGCGACCAGCACTACGACGTCATCAGCGCCTTCATCAAGTCGATGAGGGGCAGCGACGTCGACGCCGCGCTGCACTACCTGGCGCGGATGCTCGAGGCGGGGGAGGACCCGCGCTTCATCGCCCGGCGGATCGTCGTGGCGGCGAGCGAGGACGTCGGCATGGCCGACCCGACGGCGCTGCAGACGGCGGTGGCGGCCGCCCAGGCCGTCCAGCTGCTGGGGATGCCGGAGGCGCGCATCACCCTGGCGCAGGCCGTCGTCCACCTGGCGACGGCGCCGAAGTCGAACGCGGCCTACCTCGGCGTCGACGCCGCCGTGGCCGACGTGCGCGCCGGGCGGGCCGGCGTCGTCCCGCCGCACCTGCGCGACGGCCACTACGCGGGGTCCGCGCGGCTCGGGCACGGCGTCGGGTACGTGTACGCCCACGACGCCCCGCACGGCGTGGCGCCGCAGCAGCACCTGCCCGACGCGCTCGTCGGCCGGCGCTACTACGCGCCGACGGACAGGGGCGCCGAGCGGCAGATCGGGGCGCGCCTGGAGCGGCTGCGCGCGGTGCTCGAGGGGCGCGCCCGGCCCTGAGCCGGCGCCCGGTGCGGGGGCTCGACCTCCGGGAGGGGCTCAGCGGCGCAGCAGCGCCCGGTCGGCGAGGGCGACCGCCGCGGCGTGCGGCACCGTGAGGCACAGCACGAGGACGAGGGCTGCGGGCACGACGTCGCCCCCGGCGACGAGGACGAGGACGACGAGGCCCGCGAGCGCCATGCCCGTGGGGAGGGCCGCCGCACGGGCGAAGCGGCGCCCGGCCGCGTGCAGCGCCGGCGCGGTCACGGGGCGCCCGGAGCCGCCGTCGCCGTGCCGGACGGCGTCGAGCGCGAGCAGGCGCAGCAGGTGCCGCAGCGAGTGCCACAGGCCGAAGTAGGCGGCGAAGGCGGGCAGCGGCGGCGCCGGGAGGAACAGGGCGGCCAGCACGAGGGGCTCCACGGCGCCGACGGCGTCGCGGCGGCGGACGGCGAGGAGCGCCGTCGCGAGCACCGCGGCGAGGACGGGCACGAGCGCGACGCGGGCTCCGACGACGACGGCGGCGCCGGAGCCGCCGGAGAGGACGTCGAGCAGGTGCACGACGTCGGCGTGGCCGAGCGCGAGGGGTGCCGCCACGGGCACGCCGCCGAGCGCCAGCACGCGCACGGCGCCCGCGACGCGCTCACCGGCGGTCCGGCGGCTCGTGGCCCCGGTGCGCCAGCGGTGCACGACGTCGTCGGCCAGCCCGAAGTGGAGGGCGGCCAGCACGAGCAGCGCGCCGAGCACCGGCAGCGGCGCGAGGCGCAGCACGAGCACCGCGAGGGCGACGAGGCCGACGTAGGCGAGACCCACGAGGGCGCGCCCGGAGCGGCGGCGGGGCGTCAGCTCCGGCTGCAGCAGGTCGACGGCGCCGTGGGGGAGGCCGACGAGCACGGCGGCCAGGAGCAGGAGGGGTGCCGCCGCCGCGGCGAGCCCGGGGGCCAGCGCCGCGGCGGCGGGGACGACGACGGCCACGAGGGCCGCCGCCGCCAGGGGGACGGCGACGACGCCGGCGCGGAGCGGTCCGGACAGGCGGGGGAGCGCACCGGGGGCCTCGGCCCCGCCCTGCGACCACGCCCCTCCCTGCGGCGCCGGACGCCGCAGGGAGGGGCGGGGGGACGTCGTCGCCACGACGTCAGCCTCGACGGGACCGGCGCGGGCCGCCCGCGGGGGTCGCGTGCTCGGGGACGTGGCCGTTGCGCGCGGAGGCGGTCGACGGGGTCGTGCCCGCGCCGGCGAGGGCCGGCTCGGCGGGCAGCGACACGAGCTCGCCGGAGACGTACACCTCGGCGGGGTACAGGTCGGGGAGCTGGGCCGCCTCGGTGCGCGCGTCCTCGGCGGTGCGCAGCTTGGCCACCTTGTGGATGAGGACGCCGAAGCCGACCTTCGCCGTGATGTCCGCGGCGCAGAAGACGAGCTGCACCGTCACGGCCCAGCCGGCGCTGTCCGCGCCCGCCCACAGCGGCACGAGGTACAGCAGCGGGTAGGCGCCGAAGACGCTGAAGAGCAGGATGACGGCGTTGCGCAGGCTCGTGCCCGCCTCGGCGCCGACCTCGCGGCGCGTCTGCGCGTACGGCCGGTACATGAAGACGTACAGCGCGATGAAGAAGACCGTCGAGATCGCGCCCCAGACGAGCAGAGGAGCGGTGGGGTCGCCGCCGTCGAGCGTGATGGCGCCGAAGTAGCCGGTGACGATCATGAGGGAGGCGCTGGCCATGGCGCCGAAGCGCCACCAGGCGCTGCTGCGGCGGGCCAGGGTGCAGACGGCGAAGAGCTCGGCCGTGAGGATCGGCACGGTGACCGACCAGTCCATGTAGCGCAGGCCCGTGACGGAGGTGCCGGGGTCGGGGACGTAGGAGGCGCCGTCGGCCGTGGCGGTGAAGCCGGTCAGCCACGTGACGACCAGCAGGCCGTACGCCAGGGCGGCGACCCAGCAGATGCAGGCCGAGGCGATGCTCGCCGGCCGGTAGCGCTTCGAGACGTCGCTGCGCGTGGCGACGGCGTAGAGGCCGCCCGCGAACAGCGCGAACATCGAGACGGCGAAGGAGTAGAGGACGAGGTCGTACTGCCAGGCGGAGAAGGTCGAGGTGCCGGTGAAGGTCGCGCTCGTCCCGCTCGCCAGCAGTGCTGGGGCTGTGGTCATGGGGGTTCTCGATCCGGTGGGAGACGTGTGCTGTGCCGGTCGACGGCCGTCGTGCCCGTCGTGGAGCCACCGTGGCGCAACCTTTGCACCCGTGCAACATTTGCCCGAGGGGACAGTTCTGGCAGCCCTCCGGCCGCAGGGGTCGGACGTCGGTCTGGCACCCTCGGGCTCTTGAGGGGGTGCCGTGTCCGATCCAGGAGATGATCCGGTCGCCGGACCCGACTGGGAGGAGCTCTCGCACGTGCTCGTGGACCTCGTGCGCACCGCCGTCGCGTCCGCGCCGGACGCGCTGACGCCCGTGCAGCTCCGCTGCCTCGAGGTGCTCGCGGCCGCCGACGGGCGCGCGCGCGTCGGCGACCTCGCGGAGGCGCTCGGCGTCGTCGCGTCGAGCGCCAGCCGGCTCGTCGACCGCCTCGTCGCGCTCGGCCTCGTGAGCCGCCGCCAGGCGCGCGCCAGCCGCCGGGAGGTCGACGTGTCGCTCACGGCCGCCGGGCGCCGCGCCGTCCAGCGCTCGACGGCCGCCGTGACGGCGGCGCTCCAGGCGGCGACGGCGGGCATGACGCCGGGGGACCGGGAGGCGCTGCGGCGCGGCCTCGCGGCCCTCGGCACCGCCGTCGCCGCCGCGGAGGCGGCCCGATGACGTCCGACGCCCCGTCCCGGCGCGGGGACGGTCCGCGCGTCCCGGCCGAGGTCGTGCCCGCGCTCGTGTCCGCGGGCCTCGCCGTCCCGGCGTGGCGGGCACCGCAGGCGCTCCTCGACGCCGTGGGGCCGGCCGCCGGCGCCGTCCGCGCCGAGCTCCTGCTCGTCGACCACCAGCTCGTCGAGCTGCACCGCCTCGCCCGGTGGACCCCGCACGAGGAGCCGGACGACGGGGGCGACGGGGAGGAGCTGGCCCACCTCGTCGACGCCGACGACGAGGGGGCGCCGGGGGGCGTCGCCGGGGCGGCCGCCGTCGCCTTCCGCGAGCAGCGCGCCGTCGTGGCCCCGGACGGCCTCACGACGTGCCAGCCGGTCACCGTCCGCGGGCACCGCCTCGGCGTCCTCCTCGCCGAGGCGCACGCGCCCGGCCCGCCCGTCCGCGCGTGCGGCGCCGTCCTCGCTGCCGCCGCCCCCGCGGTCGCCCTCGTCCTGCGGCAGGCCGCCGAGGGCAGCGACGCCGTCGAGGTGCGCCGGCGCTCGCACGTCTTCAGCGTCGCCGCGGAGATGCAGTGGGACGTCCTGCCGCCCACGGAGCACCGGGCCCCCGGCGTCGAGCTGGCCGCGCTCGTCGAGCCGGCCTACCTCGCCACCAGCGACCTCTTCGACTGGGCCGTCGACGACGACGTCCTCACGCTCGCCCTCCTCGAGGCCGCGGGGGAGGGCCTGGCCGCCGCCCGCGCGGCCGACCTCGCCCTGGCGGCCGTCCGCCACGCGCGCCGGTGCGGGATGCCGCTCGAGGAGCAGGCCGCCACCGCCGACGACGTGCTCCGCCACCGCTCCGGGGGCGACGAGCGCGTGGGCGCCGTGCTCGTCCGGGTCGACCTGCGCACCGGCGAGGCCTCGGTCGTCGTCGCCGGCGAGGTCTCCGTGCTGCGCTGGACGGCAGGCGGTCCCGACGCCGACGCGGCGGCCCTCGAGGAGCTGGACCTCCTGCGGGGACCCGCGCTGGGCGACGGGGACGCCGACGACCGCAGCGCCGCGACGCTGCCCGTGGCGGCGGGGGACCGGCTCGTCCTGGCCTCGTCCGGCGTCCTCGAGGCCCGCTCGCCCGAGGGCCGTCCCTTCGGGGCGGCCGGTGTCGCGGGCGCGCTGCGGCGGGCCGTCGACGTCCTCGACGCCCCGCGGCTCGTGGCGCGCGCCGTCACCGACCACGCGGGTGGCGACGTCGTGCGCGACGCCACCTGTGTCGTCGCCCGCTGGGGTGACGGCGTCGCCGTCGCGGAGCCGGCGGGTCCTCAGGTGGGTGCGGCGCCGGGGGCGTAGGGGCAGCGGGCGGCGTCGCCCGCGCTGGCGCCGAGCACCATGAGGGCGAGCGCGTCGACGGCCGCGTCGGCGTCGGCCACCGGGGCCGGGAAGAGCAGGCGCAGGGTCGCCGTCGTCGCGGCTGGGCAGGCGGCGCCGTCGTGCCCCCCGCAGCGGCACCCGGACCCGAGGCCCTCCCAGGGCTCCTCGGCCCGGCACCGCAGCAGGAGACCCGTGCGGTCGGCGCCGACGCAGCGCACCTCGCTGACGCGGCCCAGGTCGCGCCCGGGGACGCCGGCGCCGCGGCCGCCCGGAGCGGGGTGGGCGTGGCCCATGGCGCGGACCAGGCCGACGAGCCGGTCGCCCAGCTCCGCCTCGACCCGCCCGAGCACGTCCGCCTCCCGAAGCGCCACCGGGTCGGGCGCCGCCGCGCGCAGGTCCTCCACGGCGACGTCGCTGCACCCCTCGGGCCAGTGCAGCCGGACGGCGGCCGCGTCGAGCAGGAGCACCCGGGCGTCGGGCCACGCCCCCGCGAGGTCCGCGAGGTCCCCGGCGGCGCACACGGCGCCCAGCGCGCCGGCGGCCTCGTGCGGCGCGGCCGGGCGCACCCAGCCGTCGACGACGACCTGCGCCCGCGGCACCGTGAGGTCGGGCAGCGCCGCCTCGACGACCACCTCGAGCCGGGCCGGAGCGTCCTGCTCACCGCCGTGCTCGAGTCCCAGGGCGCCGACCGCGGCGTCGCTGGCGACGACGACGATCTCCCCGTCCCGCGTGCGGGCGTGCAGGACCGCGACGCGCGCTCCCTCCCGCTCCCCGTCCCGGGCGGGGAGGAGGACGGCCGTCCCGGCCCCCGAGAGGGCGGTGGCGGCCACGACCGCGGCGCTCGGCAGGTGCGTCATGCAGGTGAGGCTAGCCTAAGGTGAGCGGTCGTGAGGGGACGCCAGGTCGTCCCGCCCCCGACCTCGCTGCGCCAGCCGCCCGTCCGCCCGATCCCGTCAGGAGCCCCACCCGTGTCGTCCAGCACGTCGAGCACCCGCTCGCGCCAGCAGGTCCGCCTCTCCCGCCGCCTCGGCCTCGCCCTCACGCCGAAGGCGGTGAAGCACGTCGAGAACCGCCCTTACCCGCCCGGGGAGCACGGCCGCGCCCGACGCCGCAGCGAGAGCGACTACGCCCTGCGCCTGCGCGAGAAGCAGCGGCTGCGGGCCCAGTACGGCATCCGCGAGGCCCAGCTGCGCCGCGCCGTCGACGAGGCGAAGAAGCACCCCGAGCGCACGGGCGACGTCCTCGTCCAGCTCCTCGAGAGCCGCCTCGACGCCGTCGTCCTGCGCGCCGGCCTCGCGCGGACCATCGCCCAGGCCCGCCAGTCGGTCGTGCACCGCCACGTGCTCGTCGACGGCGCCCGCGTCGACAAGCCCTCCTACCGGGTGCGCCCCGGCCAGGTCGTCGAGATCGCGCCGCGCAGCCGCGACCTGCCGCCCTTCCAGGTCGCCGCCGCCGGCGCCCACCGCGACGTCCTGCCCGACGTGCCCGCCTACCTGCGCGTCGAGCTCGCCGAGCTGCGTGCCGAGGTCGTCCGCCGCTCCGAGCGTGCCGAGGTCCCGGTGACCTGCGACGTCGCGAAGGTCGTGGAGTACTACTCGCGCTGACTGAGCACTGCTCTGGTCCGTCGTGGCCGATCCGTCATGGCCGGCGGGTCGTGGTCGGGCTGGCACGGGGCGGGCGGGTCCGGTGAGGGCACTGCCTACGCGCCCCCAGCAGCCTGACGGCCGCTGGGGACGCTCGGCTGACGTGCCCACACCGGACCCACCCACCCCTCCGCGCGTCACCTCTCGGCCGCTCGCCCCAGGGGCGGCCGCCTCAGGTGCCCCGCCGGTCCGGACTCGCGCGGCCGGTGCCACGGAAAGGAGCGGGGTGGCCGTGCTCGTGGGGGGCACGTCAGGCAGGCCGCCACCCGACCCCGCGGACCGGTGGGTCTGGGAGTGCTCGGCGCCCCGCGCGGCCGTCGCCAGTGCCCCCCACGAGCGCGGGCGCCCCGCCCGGCGACCACGCGTCGCACGGCCGCGGCGGCGTCACCCCGGTGACCACGCGTGGCGACCACGACGGGCCGCCGACCTCACGTGCCGTCGGGGAGGTCCACAGGGTCGCCGTCCGTGAGCGGGGTGCGCGGTAGGGTCGCCGCGCGCCTCGGCAGCGGGGCGGGAAGCGCCGTGCCCGCGCGCCGCCGACGGCAGGCCAGCGGCTCCCACCGAGGGGCCGCGGCCCGGTCCGGTGGTGGGCGCGGACCGACTGGAGGGATCCGGATGACCGGAGGAGACGTCGCGGGGTTCATCGCCGCGATCGCGTTCGTGCTGCTCGTGGGGCTGCTCGCGGTGCCGCTGCTCAAGCTGGGCAAGGTGCTCGACGAGACGCGCGAGGCCGTGCGCCGCCTGTCGGACGACACCCGTCCGCTCATCACCGAGACGACGACGGCCGTGACGCAGGTCAACGAGCAGATGCAGAACGTCGACACGGTGACCACGGGCGCGGCGCAGATCGCCACCAACGTGTCCGCGCTGACGGCGCTGTTCGCGGCGACGCTCGGCTCGCCGATCGTCAAGGTGGCCGCCTTCACCTACGGCGTGCGGGGCGCGATCGCCGGCCGCCGGAAGCGGGGCTGACGTGGGTCGCCTCGTCTGGATCGGCCTCGGGGCCGTGGCCGGCGTCGTGGCCGTGCGCCGCGCCGCCGGGGTCGCCCGCTCGTACACGCCGGCCGGGCTGCAGGGCCGCGCCTCCGGGTGGGCGGAGGGCGCACGCGCGTTCGCCGCCGAGGTGCGCGCCGGTGCCGCCGAGCGCGAGCAGGAGCTGCGCGTGGCCCTCGGCGTCGACGCCGGCGCCATGAGCGAGACCGAGGCGCGCGACCTCATCGACAACCCCTCGAGCCCCCGCGGCTGACGCGCCGCCCACCCCCGGCGCCGCGGGCTCCCGAGCCGCCGCCGGACCGGGGTCGGCGCCCCGCCGGGGCGTGATCGACCTCCCGACACGGAAGGCCCCCCATGGAGACCGCGGAGATCCGCCGTCGCTGGCTCAGCTTCTTCGAGGGCAAGGACCACACCGTGGTCCCCAGCGCCTCGCTCGTCTCGCCCGACCCGACGCTGCTCTTCACGGTCGCCGGCATGGTGCCCTTCATCCCCTACCTCACGGGGCGGGAGCCGGCGCCGTTCGACCGTGCGACGAGCGTGCAGAAGTGCGTGCGCACCCTCGACATCGAGGAGGTCGGCAAGACCACCCGCCACGGCACGTTCTTCCAGATGAACGGCAACTTCTCCTTCGGGGACTACTTCAAGGAGAAGGCGATCCCGTGGGCGTGGGAGCTCGTCACCACGCCGCAGGACCAGGGCGGCTACGGGTTCCGCGAGGAGGACCTCTGGGTCACCGTCTACGAGGAGGACGACGAGGCCCACCGCATCTGGACGAAGGACGTCGGCGTCTCGCCGGAGCGCGTGCAGCGGCTCGGCATGGGGCCGAACTACTGGTCGACCGGCGGGCCGGGGCCGTGCGGGCCGTGCAGCGAGATCTTCGTCGACGCCGGGGCGCGCTTCGGCCGCGACGGCGGCCCGGCGGCCGACGAGGACCGCTACATCGAGATCTGGAACCTCGTGTTCATGGAGTTCGAGCGCGGCGAGGGCGGCGGGAAGAACGGCTTCCCGATCCTCGGCGAGCTCCCGCGCAAGAACATCGACACGGGCATGGGCCTGGAGCGGGTGGCGTACCTGCTGCAGAGCAAGGACAACATGTACGAGATCGACGAGGTCTTCCCCGTCATCGAGGCGGCCTCGGCGATGGCGGGGGTGCGCTACGGCGCCGACCCGGCGTCCGACGTGCGCCTGCGGGTCGTCGCCGACCACGTGCGCAGCGGCCTCATGCTCGTCGGCGACGGGGTGCGTCCCGGCAACGAGGGCCGCGGCTACGTGCTGCGCCGGCTGCTGCGCCGCGCGGTGCGGGCCATGCGCCTGCTCGGCGTCGACGCGCCGTCGCTGGCCGAGCTGACGGCCGTGTCGAAGGAGCGCATGGCGCGCTCCTACCCCGAGCTCGAGGCCGACTTCGGGCGCATCAGCGAGGTCGTCGCCGCGGAGGACGAGGCGTTCCGGCGCACCCTCGTGGCGGGCACGACCATCCTCGACACGGCCGTGCGCGAGACGAAGCAGGGAGGCGGCACGCAGGTGCCGGCCACCCGGGCCTTCCAGCTGCACGACACCTACGGGTTCCCCATCGACCTCACCCTCGAGATGGCCGCCGAGCAGGGCGTGTCCGTCGACGAGCAGGGCTTCCGCGAGCTCATGACCGAGCAGCGCGAGCGCGCCCGGGCCGACGCGCGCTCCAAGCGCAGCGGCGCCGCGGCGACGGGCGCCTACCGCGAGGTCCTCGAGGCGAACGGGCCGACCGACTGGCAGGCCTACACGACGCTGACGACGACCGGGCAGGTCCTCGCGGTCGTCGACGGCGTCGAGCCCGTCGTGGCGGCGGGGGAGGGGCGCGTCGTCGAGGTCGTCCTCGACCGCACGCCCTTCTACGCCGAGTCCGGCGGCCAGAGCGCCGACGCCGGGACGCTCGTCTGGGACGGGGGCTCGGCCGAGGTCCTCGACGTGCAGCGGCCGATCAAGGGCCTCGTCGTCCACCAGGTGCGCGTCCTCGACGGCGAGCTGGCGCAGGGCGCGCAGGTGCAGGCGTCCGTCGACCCGCAGTGGCGCGTCGACGCCTGCCAGGCGCACTCGGGCACCCACGTCGTGCACGCGGCGCTGCGGCAGGTGCTCGGCCCGTCGGCGCAGCAGTCGGGCTCCTACAACCGGCCCGGGTACCTGCGCCTCGACTTCGCCTGGAAGGGCGGGCTGTCGGCGCAGCAGCGGCGCGACGTCGAGGACGTCAGCAACCTGGCGGTCCGCGACGACCTGCCGGTCACCGCGCAGTGGATGACGCTGCCGCAGGCGCGCGAGTGGGGGGCGCTCGCGCTCTTCGGCGAGACCTACGGCGAGGAGGTGCGCGTCGTCGAGATCGGCGGCCCCTGGTCGCGGGAGCTCTGCGGCGGCACGCACGTGCAGCGCAGCAGCCAGGTCGGCCCGCTGGTCCTCACCGGCGAGTCCTCGGTGGGCGCGGGCAACCGTCGCGTCGAGGCCGTCGTCGGCGTCGAGGGCTTCCGCTACCTCGCGCGCGAGCGCGACCTCGTGGCGCAGGTCACCGAGGTGCTCGGGGCGGGCGAGGGCGACGTCGTCACGCGCGTCCGCGACGTCGTGGGGCGCCTGCGCGACGCGGACCGCGAGCTGGCCCGCCAGCGCACCGAGCGGGTCCTGGCGGCGGCGGGGCAGCTCGCCGCGGCGCCGACCGACGTCTTCGGCGTGGCCTACGCCGGGCACGACGCCGGGGAGGTCGCCTCGGCCGACGACCTGCGCACGCTCGCGCTCGACGTCCGGGGCCGCCTGGGCCGCGACCGGCCGGCCGTCGTCGCGGTCGGCGGCGTCGCCAAGGGCCGTCCGCTGGTCGTCGTCGCGACGAACGAGCGGGCGCGCGAGTGGGGCGTCCGGGCCGGGGCCATGGTGAAGACGGCCGCCGGCGTGCTCGGCGGCGGCGGCGGGGGCAAGGACGACGTCGCCCAGGGCGGCGGCACGGACGCGTCCCGCCTCGGGGAGGCCCTCACGGCCGTGGAGCACCAGGTCGGCGCCGCGGTGACCAGCTGACGGCGGGCCCCGTGGCGAGGACGGGCCGTCCGCGGCCCCGGCGCAAGCCCGAGCGCGCGCCTCTGGTCGAGCCCGAGGCCGAGGCCGGGCGCGCAGCCGTGACGGCGACGGGGGCGGTGGCGGAGACGCCCCCGTCCGCCGCCGGGGGCGTCGCGGACGCACCGCGGGGCGTGCGCCCCGGTGTGCGGCTGGGCGTCGACGTCGGCAGCGTCCGGGTGGGGCTCGCCGCGAGCGACCCGGACGGGCTGGTCGCCACCGCGGTGAAGACGCTGGCGCGCGACCGACCGCGGCGCGACGGGGACGGGGACCGCCGGCGCGCAGTCGCCGGGGACGTCCGCGCGGAGGGGGACCCGGGGGCCGACGTGGCGCCCGCCGACCTCGTGGCCCTGGCGCGCGAGGTGCGCGAGCGGGCGGCGGTCGAGGTCGTCGTCGGGCTCCCGCGGTCGCTGTCGGGGCAGGAGGGGCGCTCCGCCGGGGCCGCCCGCCAGTACGCTGGCCGCCTCGCCGACCTGGTGGCGCCGGTCCCGGTGCGCCTCGTCGACGAGCGGCTGAGCACCGCCGGCGCCCACCGCGCCCTCCACGACGGGGGGACGGCGGGCCGTCGGCACCGCGCCGTGGTCGACCAGGTCGCCGCGGCGTGGATCCTCCAGACCGCGCTCGACCTCGAGCGCTCCTCGGGCCGGCCGCCGGGGAGCCCCGTGCGGCCGCTGGGGCCGGACGGTCGCCGACGACGCGGCCCGGCCGGCGGCAGCCCGTCGGCGAGGGGCGGCCCGCAGCAGGGGCCGGAGGAGCAGGACCAGCACGACGAGAAGGACCAGCACGGGCACCAGGACGACGAGGTCGGGAGCCGCCGGGGGGCGGGGCGCGCCGACGAGGACGCGGTGCGGGCCGAGGGCCCGCCCCCGGAGGAGGACGCCACCGTGAGCACCACCCGCCAGCCCGCCCCGCGACCGGGGCCCCGAGGCGTCGTCGGCAGCCCCGCCACCCGCTCGGTCCCCGGGCCGCCCGCCGGGGGGCCGGCGTGAGGCGACGCCGCACGCCCGTGCGCCCGGACGTCCCGCTCGTCGGCGCCGTCGCCGACCCGACCGCGCCCGACCCGGCTGGCGACGCTGCCGGGCGCCCGCGACGCCGGCGCCGCAGCGGTGCCCGTCGTGCCGTCGCGGCGCTCGTCATGGTGCTCGCGCTCGCGCTCGTCGTGGGCGCCGGCGTCGTCGGCTGGAACTTCGTCAGCCCCCTGCTGGACCGCGAGCCGGCCCCGGAGGACTACGCCGGCCCGGGCAGCGGCGAGGTGCAGGTCCAGGTCGAGCAGGGGGACACCGGCCAGGACATCGGCGAGGCGCTCGTCGAGGCCGGCGTCGTCCGGACGGTCGGGGCCTTCACCGCGGCCGCGGCCGCGGACCCCGACTCGGCGGGGATCCAGCCGGGCACGTACGCGCTGCGGGAGGAGATGTCGGCGGCCTCCGCCCTGGACCTGCTGCTGTCCCCGGCCTCGCGGGTGAACCTCGAGGTGCAGCTCATCGAGGGGCTGCGCGCCGTGGACGCCCTGGCGCAGATCGAGGCCGACACCGGTATCGCCGTCGACGAGCTGCGCGCCGCGGCGACCGACCCGTCGGTGCCGCTGCCCGCCGAGGCGCAGGGCAACCTCGAGGGCTACCTGTTCCCCGCCACGTACACCTTCGAGCCGGACGTCACGGCCGTCGAGGTCGTCTCCACCATGGTGACGCGCGCCGAGCAGGGCCTCGTCGAGGGCGGCGTCCCGCCGGAGCGGTGGCACCGCACCATGACCGTCGCGAGCCTCGTGGAGGCCGAGGCCTCCCGCGAGGAGGACCGCCCGAAGGTCGCCCGCGTCATCGAGAACCGCGTGGCGGCGGGGATGCCGCTGCAGTTCGACACGACCGTCGACTACGCCACGGGCAAGCGCGGCGTGACGACGACGGACGAGGACCGCGCCACGGACTCGCCCTACAACACCTACGTCTACCCGGGGCTGCCGCCGGGACCGATCAACTCGCCGGGGGACAGCGCCATCGCCGCGGCGTCGAACCCGGCCGACGGCCCGTGGATGTACTTCGTCGCCGTCAACCCGACGACGGGGGAGACGCGCTTCGCCGTCACCTTCGACGAGCACCAGGAGAACGTCCGGCTCTTCCAGCAGTGGCTGCGCGAGAACGGCAGTGACTGACGGGCCGCCGGCGCCGCCCGAGGGGTCGGGGGCTCGCGCCGGCGGTCCGCGGCGGGCCGCCGTCCTCGGCTCGCCCGTCGCCCACTCCCTCTCGCCGGTGATGCACCGGGCGGCGTACGCGGCGATGGCCCTCGACGGGTGGATCTACGACGCCCGGGAGGTCACCGAGGCCGAGCTGCCCGGCGTGCTCGCGGCGTGCGGTCCCGAGTGGGCGGGCCTGTCGCTGACGATGCCGCTCAAGCGGGCCGTCCTGCCGCTGCTCGACGAGCTCGACGACGTCGCCCGCGCCACGGGCGTCGTCAACACCGTCAGCTGGCGGGGTGAGGGGGCCGCGCGCGAGGCGCTCGGCGCCAACACCGACGTCGAGGGGATCGCGGGGGCGCTGGGCCCGCTCCTCGCTGCGGCGCCCGAGCACGGCGTGGTCCTCGGCGGTGGGGCGACCGGGGTCTCCGCCGTCGCCGCACTGGCGTCCCTGGGCTGCCGTCGCGTCGTCGCGCTCGTGCGCTCGCCCGCGCGGGCCGCCGCCCTCCGGCAGGTGGGTGAGCGCAGCGGCGTCGCGGTGGCGCTCGAGCCCTTCGCCGAGGCGGGCGCCCGCACGGCGGCGGCCGACGTCGTCGTCAGCACGGCCCCGGCGGGGGCGGCCGACGCCCTGGCCGCGGAGGTCGCGGCCGCAGCAGGCGGGAGCCACCAGGGCGTGCTCCTGGACGTCGTCTACGACCCCTGGCCGACCGCGCTGGCGGCGGCCTGGCGGGGCCCCGTCGTCGACGGGTTCGAGATGCTCGTGCGCCAGGCCGTGGGGCAGGTGCGGCTCATGACGGGCGTCGCGCCGTCGCCGGACCTGCTCCGCGAGGCCGGGCTGGCCGAGCGCCGACGGCGCGCCGCGGCGGCCTCGGAGCGCTGAAGGCGCGCCGGCCGCGGGGGAGCGAGGCCGCTCGGGCGGTCGCCCCACGCGCCCGGGCGTCGGCCCCGGACGCGGCTCAAGCCTCCGGCGACGCGTGCCGATGCCCCCGTCGGCCCCTCGCCGCGCCCCCCGCCGCCCCCACCCGGGCGGCCGCGGCCCGGGGCCCTGGAGGCCGCGCGTGAGGACCCGCACCCGCATCGGCGACCTGCTCGTGCAGCAGGGCGTCATCACGCCCGACCAGCTCTCGGCGGCGCTGGCCCACCAGCAGACGACGCGGCAGCGGCTCGGCCAGGCCCTCATCAGCACGCGGGCCATCACCGAGTCCCAGCTCGTCGCCACCCTGGCCGCGCAGGTGGGCCTCGGCTTCGTCGACCTCACCGAGCACCCCGTGGACCCCTCGGCCGTCGCGCGCGTCCCGGCGGTGCTGTGCCGGCGCAGCTGCCTGCTGCCCATCGGCCTCGACGAGGAGCGCCGGCTCGTCGTCGCCATGGCGGACCCGGGCGACGTCGTCGCCCTCGACGACCTGCGGAGCATCACGGGCCTCGACGTCCTGCCCGTCGTGGCCACGCGCGAGGACCTCACCGCCGCCGTCGAGCGCTTCTGCCGCGCGGACGCCGACCTCGACGACCTCACGTCGGCGATCTCCGCCGACGTCGACCCGCAGGACGACCTGTCCCTCGTCGCCGCCGCCGTCGAGGACGCGCCGATCGTCCGCTACGTCAACCTGCTCATCGACCAGGCCATCACCGACCGCGCGTCCGACATCCACATCGAGCCGGGCGAGCACGAGCTGCGCGTGCGCTTCCGCATCGACGGCGTCCTCCACGAGGTCATGCGCTCGCCCCGCTCGGTGCAGTCGGGCGTCATCTCCCGGCTGAAGATCATGGCGGACATCGACATCGCCGAGCGCCGGCGGCCCCAGGACGGCCGCCTCTCCGTGGTGCACCAGAGCCGCAAGATCGACCTGCGCGTGGCCACGCTGCCGACGGTGTGGGGCGAGAAGGTCGTCATGCGCATCCTCGACAACTCCACGGCGAGCCTCGACCTGGCCGACCTGGGCTTCAGCGACGCCAACCACGAGCGGTACGCGACGAGCTACCGCAAGCCCTACGGCATGGTGCTCGTCACCGGTCCGACCGGCTCCGGGAAGTCGACGACGCTCTACGCCACGCTCAACATCGTCAGCCGGCCCGAGATCAACGTCATCACCGTCGAGGACCCGGTCGAGTACCGGCTCCCCGGCATCAACCAGGTGCAGGTCAACCCCAAGGCCGGGCTCACCTTCGCCGGGGCCCTGCGCTCGATCCTCCGCTCGGACCCCGACGTCGTCCTCCTCGGCGAGATCCGCGACGCCGAGACGGCGACCATCGCCGTCGAGGCGGCCCTCACCGGCCACCTCGTCCTCTCGACGCTGCACACGAACGACGCGCCCTCGGCGATCACCCGGCTCACCGAGATGGGCATCGAGCCCTTCCTCGTCGGGTCGGCGCTCGACTGCGTGCTCGCCCAGCGCCTCGCCCGGCGGCTGTGCGGGCGCTGCAAGGAGGCCTACCGGCCCGACGAGCACACGCTCGCGCTGGCCGGCTACCCGCACGAGCCGGGGGCACCGCTGCCCGTGCTGCACCGCCCCGTCGGCTGCCCGCACTGCTCGCGCACCGGCTACAAGGGGCGCCTCGCCCTGCACGAGGTCATGACGGTCACCGAGGGGGTCGAGCGCCTCGCCGTCGAGCGCGCGTCCTCCTCCGACATCGCCCGCCTCGCGGCGGGGGAGGGCATGACGAGCCTGCGCGCGGACGGCTGGGCCAAGGTCGCCGCGGGGCTGACGTCCGTCGAGGAGATCCTGCGCGTCGTGGCGTGACCGCGGCCCCGGCCACCTCAAGGACGCCGTGCCCCCGCCGATGGGGGAGCCATGGAGCTGCAGCCGCTCGGCCACCCGGGCCCGTCGACCTCCTCGGCCGAGGCCCCGCGCCTCGGGGCCGCCCGCCTGCCGGAGGCGCTGCTGCCCCAGCCGCGCTCCGGCGAGAGGGGCCCGGAGGGGGAGGTCGACGTCGTCGCGGCCCTCACCGCCATGACGGCGCTCGGCGCCTCGGACCTGCACCTGACGGCCGGCACGCCGCCCATGGTCCGCGTCCGCGGCGAGCTCGCCGCGCTCGCGGGCTTCGAGGTGTGCGAGCCGGACGCGCTGCGGCGCGGCCTGTTCGGGATGCTCGCCCAGAAGCAGCGCGAGCGCTTCGAGGAGCGCCTCGAGCTGGACCTCGCGCACGCCGTCCCCGGCGTGGGGCGCTTCCGCGTCAACCTCTACAAGCAGCGGGGGAGCGTCGGCGCCGCCTTCCGCGCCATCCCCACCGAGCTCCGGGCGCTCGAGGAGCTGGGCGTCCCGCCGGCCGTCGCGACCTTCGCACACCTGCCGCGCGGCCTCGTCCTCGTCACGGGGCCGACGGGCTCGGGCAAGTCGACGACGCTCGCGGCGATCATCGACCTCGCCAACCGCACCCGGCGCGACCACATCATGACCGTCGAGGACCCGATCGAGTTCCTTCACCAGCACAAGGGCTGCGTCGTCAACCAGCGCGAGGTGGGGGAGGACACCCACTCCTTCGGCGCCGCGCTCAAGCACGCGCTGCGGCAGGACCCGGACATCATCCTCGTCGGCGAGCTGCGCGACCTCGAGACCATCTCCATCGCCCTGACGGCGGCCGAGACGGGGCACCTCGTCTTCGCGACCCTCCACACCCAGGACGCCGGGCAGACGATCGACCGCGTCATCGACGTCTTCCCCGCCGACCAGCAGGAGCAGGTGCGCGTCATGCTCGCCGGCGCCCTCCAGGGCGTCGTCTGCCAGACCCTGTGCAAGCGCGCGGACGGGCGCGGCCGGGCCGTCGCCACCGAGGTGATGATGGCCACCCCGGCGATCCGCAACCTCATCCGCGAGGGCAAGACCCACCAGGTCTACTCGGCGATGCAGACCGGCGGCCAGCACGGCATGCACACCCTCGACCAGCACCTGGCCGAGCTCGTGCGCGTCGGCGCCGTCACCTACGAGCACGCCCTGGAGAAGAGCTCGAACCCCGCCGACGTCGCCCGCCTCTGCGGCCGGGCCTGAGCCGCAGCCCGTCTGGGAGGACGACGATGGCGACCGCCACGAAGACCTACGAGTACAGCGTCCGCGACGCCTCCGGCCAGCTCGTCACGGGCTCGCTCGACGCCGCCAGCGAGGCGGCGCTCGTCACCCGCCTCAAGGGGATGGGCTACGCGCCGGTCTCCCTGCAGGAGAAGGGCGGCGGCACCGGCCTCCACCGCGAGATCACCCTGCCCGGCTCCGACCGGGTGTCGCTGAAGGACCTGGCCGTCATGTCGCGGCAGTTCGCGACGATGGTCGGCGCGGGCCTGTCCCTCGTGCGCTCGCTCGCCATCCTCGCGGACCAGAGCTCGTCGAAGGGGCTGCAGAAGGCCCTGGCCGACGTCCGGAGCCGCGTCGAGACGGGTGCGTCCCTCTCCGACGGCTTCGCTGCGCACCCGCGGGTCTTCCCGCCGCTCATGGTGAACATGGTCCGCGCCGGTGAGGTGGGCGGCTTCCTCGACACCGTGCTGCGGCAGGTGGCCGAGACCTTCGAGGCGGAGGTCAAGCTCGCCGCCAAGATCAAGTCGGCGATGACCTACCCCGTGGTCGTCTTCGTCATAGCCGTCCTGGCGACCGTGGGCATGCTCATCTTCATCGTCCCGGTCTTCGCCGGGATGTTCGCCGACCTCGGCGGTGAGCTGCCGCTCCCGACGCAGGTGCTCGTCGTCCTCAGCGACCTGCTCCGCACCCTCGCCCCGGTGCTGGTCGTGCTCGGCGTCAGCGGTGTCGTGGTCTGGGGGCGCGTCCGGCACCGGGAGGGCGTCCGAGCGGTCGTGGACCCCCTCAAGCTCCGCCTGCCGGTCTTCGGCGTCCTGTTCCGCAAGGTGGCCATCAGCCGCTTCACCCGCAACCTCGGGACGATGGTCGCGTGCGGCGTCCCCATCCTCCAGAGCCTGGACATCGTCGGGGACACGGCCGGCAACGTGGTCGTCCGTGCTGCGACGGACGACATCAAGGAGTCGGTGCGCCAGGGCCAGTCCATGACGGCGCCGCTGGCCCGCCACGCGGTGTTCCCGCCGATGGTCGTCCAGATGCTCGCCGTCGGCGAGGACACCGGCGCCGTCGACGCGATGCTGCACAAGATCAGCGAGTTCTACGACCAGGAGGTCGAGGCCACGACCGAAGCCCTGACGTCGCTCATCGAGCCGTTGATGATCGCCGTCCTGGGGTCGGTCATCGGCGCGATGATCATCGCCCTCTACATGCCCATCTTCAGCGTCTTCGAGCTCATCCAGTAGGGCCGTCGCCCAGCGCGACCCGGTGCGCCCCCGTCCGGTGGACGGGGGCGCTCGTGCGCGCGGAGCCGGGTAGGTGAAGGTGCGAAGTCGGGAGTCGGACGCCTCAAGAACAGCGGCGCGCAGCCGATCAGGAGGGGGCAAGGAGTCGCGAAGCGCAACCAGCGCGCGGGCCCACCGGGCGACTCGACCTCTTCCTCCCAGGAGTCCAGCCCATGATGGCTCGCATCCAGAAGTCGATCCGCGAGAAGGACGCCGGCTTCACCCTCATCGAGCTCCTCGTCGTCATGATCATCATCGGCATCCTCGCCGCTATCGCCGTGCCGGTCTTCCTATCGCAGCGCGCGAAGGCGCAGGACAGCGCCGCCAAGGCGGACGTGTCCACCATCGGCAAGGAGATCGCCACCTACTACGTCGACGGGACTGCGAAGCCCATCCTGAGCCAGGTCGCTGCGACGACGACGACGCGCGGCAAGTACCAGCTCACCCCGACGGGCGGTACCGCTCGGGACATCGGCGTCGCCAGCGACAACGTCGTCCTCACCGACACCTCGGCGAAGATCGTCGACGCGACAGACTGGTGCGTCGCCGTCGTCAACAGCAAGGGCGACACGAAGAACTGGAAGTACTCGGCGTCGGGCGGCCTCACCTCGGGGACCTGCTGACCGACCCAGGAGCCGGGGGCTGCTTGTCGCAGCCCCCGGCCTCACAATGGAGGCACCGGTGGTTCACGAGCGAGAGGCAGGCTTCTCCCTCACCGAGGTCATGGTGGCCGCGCTCGTCCTCGGCATCGGTGCGGCAGCCGTCGGCAGCGTGCTGATCAGCGCGCTCGGGCTCACCCGCGGCAACAACCAGCGCGTCCAGGCGGCGGCCCTGGTCACCGCTGAGGTCGAGGAGGCCCGGGGCCAGTCCGTCGACCTCCTGGCCGAGGGGCCCAGCTCCCGCACGGTCGTGCAGCAGGGGACCACCTTCACGGTCCAGCGCGACGTCGCCTGGACGACGGGCGCCGCCGGCACCGACGCCTGCGCCCAGACCTCGGCGGCCACGCTCACGAAGACGGTCACGGTCACGGTGACGTGGCCCGACATGGGCTCGACCTCGCCGGTGCGGGGCGGGACGCAGCTGGCGGCCACGCCCTCCTCGCCGCAGCTGGCGACCCTCCCAGGCGCGGTGGCCGTGCAGGTGCGCGACGCAGCCGGCGCCGGTGTCCCCGGGGCGGCGGTGGTCCTCACCGGTGCCGCGACGTCGGTCTCCGCGACCACCGGCTCGTCCGGCTGCGCCGGCTTCACGGGCGTCGAGAAGGGGATCTACCAGGCGGTGGCCTCCAAGACCGGAGCGGTCTCGCGCGGCGGAGAAGCTGCAGCCTCGACCGGCTCCTTCACCGTCCTCGCCGGACGGGTCGCGCGCCCCCGGGCCGACCTGGACACCGCTGGGGCGCTCACGATCGCCACGTCGGCGACCGCTGGAGGGACGCAACGGGCCGGCGTGCCCTTCACCCTCGACGCCGCCTTCTTCACCCCCACCACGCGGCGGCTCTTCCCCTCCTGCGCGACGCTCGCGAGCGGGACCACCCCCTGCCTCACCGAGGGTGCTGCAGGCAGCCGCACGGCTCAGCCTCTCTTCCCCGGCAGCTACCGGGTCAGCGGTTGCTCGACGTCGGTCACGGGTCCCTCCTCCACCCCGGTCGCACCCGGCGGGTCGTCGAGCGCCACGCTGGCGCTGGCCACGGCCCGGCTGACCAGCACGACCGCGGGCGGCCCGCTGCCGGCTGTCGTGCACGCCCGTCCGGCCCCGACGAGCGCCTGCGTCGGTGCGCCCGCCCTGCAGGTGGCCACCGGGTCCGCCACCACGCTGGACCTCCCGCTCACCGACGGCCCGTGGCAGTTCTCGAGCAGCAGCGCCTTCACGACCTCGGTCGCCGTCACGCTCGTCGCCTCGACGGCGACACCGGTGACGGTGGCACCGTGAGCCGGTGGATCGTCGCGTCGGCGAGACGCCGCGGCGACGCCGGGGTGACCCTGGTCGAGCTCCTCGTCGCCATGGCGGTCGGGTCGCTGCTGCTCGTCTGCCTCGCGTCCGTCTTCGCGGCGGACCTGCGGACGACCACGACCGTGCGGGACAAGACCGAGACGACGGCCGAGGTGCGCCTGGCCGCCGACGTCATCGCCCGCCGCCTGCGCGTCGCGACACCCCCGTCCTCGACGGCGCCGGCCTTCGTGACGATGACGGGCACTGAGGTGAGCTTCTACGCCAGCATCCAGGACCCGGCGGCTCTCGGGAACGCGAGCCTGCGGGCGGTCGACCCGCCGCTCACGCTCGTCACCTACCGCTACGACGCAGGGAGCGCCTGCGTGACCGAGTCACTGCTCGGCGCCGACGGCGTCCAGCGCACCACCTGCCTCATGAGGACGACGACCGCCGGCGGGGTCACCTTCTCCTACTTCGCCGAGGCGACCGGGACGACCACCGCGACCGCTGCCGCCGAGGTGCGCAGCGTGGGCATCGACGTCCGTGCCACCGCGACCTCGGGCGGGCGCGCGACCAGCTCGTCGGTGACGAGCCGCGTCACCTGCCCGAACACCGTCCCGAGGGCGGCGTGAGCGCGCCGGGGGGTGCGCTGCGCCCGTGGCTCGCACGACGGGGCGTGCTCGAGCGAGAGCGCGGTGGCGTCCTCGTCCTGGTCGTCGGCGCCGTGGCCGTCCTCACCGCCTTCGCCCTCGTGGTGCTCCTCGCCGCCGTCACGGCGGCCCCGCTGAGCCGGCGTGCGCAGGACGCTCGGACGGCGACCGCCGCCGCGCAGTCCGGCCTCGACGACTACCTGGCCCGGCTCGTCGCGAACCCGAGCTACTACGCGTCCTCGGGGACGGGCGTCGACGGGTCCAACCCCGCCTTCTCCAGCGCGGGCGCCGAGGTCCCGGGGGCGGGCGGGGCGCGCTTCTCGTACCGACTGCTGACCAGCCCGGAGCAGACCGTCCAGGACGGCGTCATCCGTCTGAGGGTCACCGGGACGTCCCGCGGGGTGGCGCGGAGCCTGACGGCCACCCTCAAGCAGTCGGGCTTCCTCGACTACGTCTACTTCTCGGACCTCGAGGTCGTCGACCCGGCGCTGGTCACGACGTCCAAGGTCAACGCCACGGTCGTGGGTCGCAGCGGGAGCTTCGCCCCGGACCCCGACGTCTACGCCGCCAAGTGCGCTTCCTACTACTACGCCGGGCGACACGACTACGGCGACCTCAACAACAGCTCGTCGGTGTACATCAGCTCCGCGCAAGAGCCCTACTACGTCCGTGACTCGAGCGGGGGGACGACGGCGAGCGCCGACCACGGGCGCACCGTGCGCTTCACCTGCGGTGCCATCTCCTTCGGCTACGGCGACGTCATCGACGGGCCCCTGCACACCAACGACGCCATGCGCATCGCGACGGGAGGGCTGCGCTTCACCAGCCCGGTGACCGAGACGAGCTGGCCGGACGGCAGCACCCCGGCGCCCCGCAGCGGTGCGCGCTACTGGGGCAACGGGAACCCCAGCAACGGCAGCGCCAAGCCTGTCTACGCCGCGCCCCTCCAGCTCCCCGGCTCCAACGGTGACCTCAAGGCGCGGATCCTCTCCGAGGGCACGGCAGCGGGCTGCACCTACGCCGGCGAGACGCGCATCACCTTCACGGGGGCCTGGATGAAGGTGCTGAGCCCGCAGACGACGGCCAGCACGCCCGGGTGCTTCGACGCGGCCCTCCGCGAGAGCGAGCAGACACTTCCCGTGCCTCCCCTGGTGTACGTCGACGACCTGCCGGGCTCGTGCCCGAGCGTCACCGGCGTCGGCTTCCCGTTGCCCGGAGAAGTGGCCGGGGGAGCCACCGAGATCGACTACGGCTGCGCCAACGGCACGGCCTTCGTCCAGGGGACGCTCGCCGGTCAGACCACGGTGGCGGCGGCGCGCGACGTCGTGGTGACCGGGGACCTCACCTACGCCACCGGCACCGGCGGGACCGACGTCCTCGGACTCATCCCCAACGGGTTCCTCTGGGTGTACAACCCGCAGACGTCGGACTCGGGTCGCCTGCTGCCCCAGCCGGTGCGGAAGATCGACGCGGGGATCCTCTCCCTGGGGCACAGCTTCGTCGTGCAGAACTACGACCGGGGAGGCGAGCTCGGCACGCTGACCGTCCGCGGGACCATCGCGCAGAAGCACCGCGGCATCGTGAAGAGCGGGGCCAACGGCTACGTGAAGGACTACCGCTTCGACAAGCGGCTGGCGAACCTCCCCCCGCCCTACTTCCTGACGCCTGCGGACTCCCCCTGGACGGTCACGCGTGTCTCGGACGGCTGAGCCCTGCGGTCGGACCTGATGACCGCGCTCGTCGTCGCCTGCGCCGCCCTGGGCCTGCTCGTCGGCTCCTTCCTCAACGTCGTCGTGCACCGCGTGCCGGCGGGGGAGTCGGTCGTCTCCCCGCCGAGCGCGTGCCCGCGCTGCGGCCACCGGCTGCGCGCCCGCGACAACGTGCCCGTCCTCTCGTGGGTGCTGCTGCGCGGGCGGTGCCGCGACTGCCGGGCGCCGATCAGCCCGCGGTACCCGCTGCTCGAGCTCGGCACCGCCGTCCTGCTCGCCCTCGTGGCCCTGCAGGTCGGCTGGTCGCCAGCGCTGCCGGCGTTCCTCTACCTCGGCTGCGTGGCGGTGGCGCTCACCGCGATCGACCTCGAGCACCACCGGCTCCCCGACGCGATCGTGCTGCCGTCGTACGTCGTCGGAGCCGTGCTGCTCGTGGGAGCGGCTGCGCTGCAGGCGGACTGGTGGGCGCTCGCGCGCCTGGGCGTCGGCCTCGCGGTGATGTGGCTGGGGTACTTCGGCCTCGCGCTCGCCAAGCCGGGCGGCATGGGCTTCGGCGACGTCAAGCTCGCCGGGCTCCTCGGCATGCACCTGGGCTACCTCGGCTGGGCCGAGCTCGCGGTCGGCGCCTTCGCGGCCTTCCTCGTCGGCGGGCTGGTCGGCGTCGTCCTGCTCGCCACCCGGCGGGCCGGGCGGAGGTCTGCGATCCCCTTCGGCCCCTTCATGCTCCTCGGCGCGGCCGTCGGCGTCGCCGCCGGGCCCGGCCTGGCCGCCGGCTACCTCGGCCTGCTCGGCGTCGCCTGACCCGTGCGCGACGCGGAGGAGACGCCACCTTCCCGGCACAGAGGCCTCCGGGGGTGGTGCAGACGTCACCTTCGCCAGGGCCAGGGCAGGGCCTCTCGGGGTGAAGGGGGCGTCACCTTCCCGAGGCGAGGACGGCGCGCGTCGGGCCCTCGGACGGCTCAAGGCCCGGACGGGGGTGCCGATGGAGCCTCGACGGCATCCGCCCGTCGCCCCACCGCCCGCGCCGCGGGCGCCGACCTCCCGGGAGGCCCCCGTGCCCCGCTCGAGCATCGGCCTCGACATCGGCACGTCCGGCGTGCGCGCCGCCGAGGTGGCGCTGACGAAGGCCGGGCCGGCGCTGGTCCGCTTCGCCTCCGTCGCGCTGCCGCACGGCGCCGTCCGTGACGGCGACGTCCTCGACGGGCCCGTCGTGACGGCTGCGCTCGAGGAGCTGTGGGCGGTCGGCGGCTTCCGGTCGCGGAAGGTCGCCGTGGGCGTCGCGTCCCAGCGCGTCGTCGTCCGGTCGGTCGACCTGCCGAAGATGCCGCCCGAGGACCTGCGCAAGGCGCTGCCGTTCCAGGTCGCCGACGTGCTGCCCATGCCCGTCGACCAGGCGGTGCTCGACTTCCACCCCGTCGAGGAGCGCACCAGCGAGGGCACCACGACGGTGCGCGGGCTCCTCGTCGCCGCCTCCGAGGACGCCGTCATGGCCCGTGTGGACGCCGTCCGCGCCGCGGGCCTGCGGGTCACGGGCGTCGACCTCGCCCCGTTCGCGGCGCTGCGCGCCGTCGCCAGCCCGGCCGGCTCCCGCGAGGGCGCCGAGGCGGTCGTCGACATCGGCGCCCGCGTCACGCAGGTCGCCGTCCACACCGACGGCGCCCCGCGCTTCGTGCGCGTCCTGCTCGGCGGCGGCGACCGCGTCGTCGACGAGCTGGTCACCTCCGGCCTCGACCCCGACGACGCCCGGCGCCTCCTGCGCGACGAGGGCGTCCACGTCGACGCCCGCGCCGACGTGGGCGACCCGCGCTCGGCCGACGTCGTGACCCGCGCCGTCGAGCGCCTCGCCGACGGCGTGCGCGGCTCCCTCGACTACTACACCGCCACCCAGGGCGGTCACCCGCTGCGCGGCGTCGTCCTCGTCGGCGGCACGGCCCTCGTGCCGGGCTTCGCCGACCTGCTCTCCGAGGTCGTGGGCCTCCCGGTCCGCCGCGGCGACGCGCTCTCGCGCCTCGTCGTCGGCCCGACGAGCGACGACGGTCCCGCGGCCGAGGTCGCGACGCTCGGCGCGGTCCCGGTCGGCCTGGCGCTGGGCGGTGCGGCGTGAGCTTCGCGAGCCCCTTCGCCGGCGGCGGCTCCGGTGCGCCGGCCTTCGCCGTCCCGGGCCAGCGGCGCCAGGACGACGCCGACGTCGAGGTCGTCCTCCTCCCGGGGGCGCCGTCCGTGGACCTCCTCCCGCGCGCCGTCGCCGAGGCCGAGCGGTTCCGCCGCCTGCAGCTCGGCCTCGCCGCCGCCCTCGGCCTCGTCGTCGTGGGCGCGGCGGCGGCCACCGTGCTGGCCGGCGCACGCGTCTCCTCCGCGGAGGAGGCGCTCGCCGGGGAGCAGGGGCGCACGGCGCAGCTGCAGGCCGAGCAGGCCCAGTTCGCCGAGGTGCCCCTCCTGGAGGCCCAGCGCACGGCGCTGACGAGCGCGCGCGACGCCGCGCTCGCGCAGGACGTGCTCTGGTACCGCTACTCCGCCCACCTCGCGAACCAGCTGCCCGACGGCATGCGCCTGACGTCCCTGACGATGCAGCTCGCGGACGGCGCGGCCGCACCCGCCGACCCGGCGGCGACCGCGACGGTCGGCTCCGTCGGCGGGGTGACGCTCTCCCTCGAGGGCACGACGGTCCCCGACACGGCCGACCTGCTCGACGTCCTGGGCCAGACCCCCGGCGTCGAGGACCCCTGGGCCGACAGCACGACGGCGGGCGCCGAGGGCGGCACGACCGTCCAGGCCCACGCCGACCTCGACGCCGCGGCCCTGTCCGGGCGCTACGCGGAGGAGGCCACGGGCGCCGACGGCGCGGCGGGCACGACCGCCGACGGCGCAGCGGTCGCGGGCGCGGGGACGCCGGTGGCCGGCGGCACGAGCGCGGCGGAGGTGGGCTGAGATGCGCCTCACCCGGACCACCGCCTGGGTCGGCGGGGCCGCCCTGCTCGGCCTCGTGCTCGTGGCGGCGACGTGGCTGCTCCTCGTGGGCCCCCGTCAGCAGCTCGCCGCGGACCTGCGCGAGCAGACCGCCTCCACCGCCGCGCAGAACGAGCTCCTCACGGCGCAGGTGCGCCGCCTCGAGGAGCAGCTCGGCGACGTGCCGACCACCCGGGCCGAGGTCGCCGCGCTGCGCGAGCAGGTGCCGGCCGACGCCCAGCTGCCGGCTCTGCTCCGGCAGGTGACCGAGCTGTCCGACCTCGCCGGGGCCCAGCTCACCGGGGTGACGCCGACCGAGCCGTCGGACGTGCCGGCCGCGGCCGCCGTCCCGGCCGAGGCCCCCGCCGACGCCTCCGCCGACGCGACCGCACCGACGACCCCCGCCCCCACCGAGCCGACCGCGCCGGGCGGCGTGCAGGTGGTGCCGGTGGCCCTCACCGCCACCGGCTCCTTCGCCCAGCTGCAGGAGCTGCTGCGGCTGGTGCAGGTCGAGCTGCCCCGCGCGCTGCTCGTGCGCAGCGTCAGCCTGACCGCGGGCGAGGGGGAGGACGCGCTGCAGCTGTCCGTCGCCGCGGACGCCCTCGTGCTGCCGACGACGCCCCAGGAGGAGCAGCTCGTGGCCCTCGCCGCTGCGGCCACCACCGCCCCCGACGAGACGGTCGGTGCCGCTCCGCGCTCCGAGCCGGCCCCCGCTCCCGCGTCGACCCCCGGCGACACCGACCCCTCCGCGGCGAGCGCCGCGGCGCCGCCCACCAGGGAGGACCCGCTGTGACCGCTGCGGACGACCACGAGCCCACGACGCCGTCCGCGACGTCGCCGTCCCTCCCGACGCCGCCGACGCCGACGGACGACGCCGTCCCGGCGCCGCGCTCGCCCGGGGTCTCGGACGCCCCGGTGGTGGCCGGGAGCTCGCCGCTCCTCGCGCCGGGCGCGAACCCCTTCGCGGGCCTGGGTCTCGGGGCGGGCGTCGCCGGGACGCCGGACCAAGCCGTCGCGGCGGCCGACCGTCCCGCCGGTGGGACGACCCTCGCCGGCGACCGCCCGCACTCGGCGCTCGGGCCGTCGCCGACGCCCGGCGGGAGCGCGCCGACGTCGTTGCTCGTGCCCTCGTCCGGTTCCCTGCCCGCTCCCCGCCAGGGCGAGCCGCTCGTGCCGTCCTCCTCGGAGGCGCCACCCGTGCCGACGGCGTCCGCCGTCACGGCGTCCCTCGCGGCGTCGCCCCCCACCTCGGCCCCCGCCGGCCGCGACGCCCGCCTCGCGACGGCGCTGGGAGCCGTCGGCGCCGCCCTGCGCCCCGCGGCGATCGACGAGCCGACCGTCCCGTCGACCGCGTCGACCGCGTCGACCGCGTCGGCTGCGTCGACCGGGTCGCTCGGGGGCTGCGCACCCGCGACCGGTGCGCGGCCGTCGGTCCTCCCGCACGCCCTGGCCGCCGCGACCGGTGCGCAGCCGTCGGGCCCGACCGCCTCGAGCCCGGTGGCCACCGTCCCGACGGCCGCGACCTCCACCGGCGTCCTCCCGGCGACCGTCGCGTCGACCGCCCCCGCGCCGCCCGCCGCACCCGCCGGGCTCGCGGGGTCCGCCGCGCCCGCCGCCACGGCGGCGCCGCAGCGCCGGCGCCGCGGGGTCCTCGTCGTCGCCGCCGCGGGTGCGGCCGCCGTCGCGGCGGCGGCGCTCGTCGTCAGCGGGCTGCCCGGCGAGCCGCCCGCCCTCGAGCCGAGCGCCCTGCCGGTCTCGTCGGTGGCAGGGACCCCCGCGCCCGCACCGGCGGCCGATCCCGCCGCCGGTGCGGCGGTCGACCCCGCCACCGGTGCGGCGGTCGACCCCGCCACCGGTGCGGCGGTCGACCCCGCCACCGGTGCGGCGGTCGACCCCGCCACCGGTGCGGCGGTCGACCCCGCCACCGGTGCGGCGGTCGACCCCGCCACCGGTGCGGCGGTCGACCCGTCCGTCGCCGTCCCGGGCGCGGACGGGGCGCCCCTGGGCGCCCAGGCGCTCGTCGACGAGCCCGCCGTCCGTGATCCCTTCGCGCCCACCGGCGCCGGCGCCGCGTCGACCGGCGCGGCTGCCGACCCGATCACGGGCCTGCCGGCCGCCTCGACCCCGGTCACCACGACGCCGGTCACCCCCCTTCCGGACGCCTCCGCCTCGGGCGCCGTCCCAGCCGCCCCCTCCACCACCCCGGTCACCACCGCCCCGGCGGTCACCGTCCCGGCCGGTCTGCAGGTCACGTGGACGGACGTGCGCGAGGGCGGTTGGTACGTCTTCACGGTGGTCGACGGCACGCAGGGCACGACGGTCGCCGCGCAGGCGGGCAGCGCCCTCGGCGTGGCGCCCCCGGCGTCCGGCGTCGTCTTCACGGGCCCCGGCACGGTGGCCGGCGACACGGGGGCCGCGGTCGACAGCGTGGGCCTCAGCACCGGCTCGACGGTCCTGCAGCTGGTCCGGGGAGAGCCCGTCACGCTGCCCTGAGGACCGTCCCCGGGAGCCGCTGTCGCTGCCCGCCGGCCCCGCTCCGCGCGCTCAGCCCGCGGACCCCCGGGCCCGGCGCGAGGCGCCGGTGCGAGGATCGCCCGGTGCTGAGGTGGCTGACGGCAGGGGAGTCCCACGGTCCGGCGCTCGTCGGCGTCCTCGAGGGGATGCCCGCGGGCGTCGCCGTGACGACGGCGGACGTGCAGGGCGCGCTCGCCCGCCGCCGCCTCGGCTACGGCCGCGGAGCGCGCATGAGCTTCGAGGCCGACGCCGTGACGCTCCTCGGCGGGGTCCGGCACGGCCTCACCCAGGGCGGCCCCGTCGCCATCCAGGTGGCCAACACCGAGTGGCCCAAGTGGGAGACGGTCATGGCCGCCGACCCGGTCGACGAGGACGTGCTCGCCGCCCAGAAGCGGGGTGCGCCGCTGACCCGCCCCCGACCCGGTCACGCCGACCTCGTCGGCATGCAGAAGTACGGCTTCGACGAGGCGCGCCCCGTCCTCGAGCGCGCCAGCGCCCGCGAGACCGCGGCGCGCGTCGCGCTCGGCGCCGTCGCCGCCGCCTTCCTCGAGCAGGCGGCCGGCGTCCGGCTCGTCAGCCACACCGTGGCGATCGGCACGGCCGGCTCGGCCGACGACGCCCCGCTGCCCGGGCCCGACGACGTCGCCGCGCTGGACGCCGACCCGGTGCGCAGCGTCGACCCGGCCGGCTCGGCGGCGATGGTCGCCGAGGTCGACGCCGCCCACAAGGACGGCGACACGCTCGGCGGCGTCGTCGAGGTGCTCGCCTACGGCGTCCCCCCGGGCCTCGGCAGCCACGTGCACTGGGACCGCCGCCTCGACTCGCGGCTCGCGGGCGCCCTCATGGGCATCCAGGCCATCAAGGGCGTCGAGGTCGGCGACGGCTTCCGCACCGCGGCCCGCCGCGGGTCCGCCGCCCACGACGAGATCGAGCGGGGCGACGACGGGCGCCTGCGCCGCACCACGGGCCGTGCCGGCGGCACCGAGGGCGGCATGAGCACCGGCGAGGTGCTGCGCGTCCGGGCCGCCATGAAGCCCATCGCCACCGTGCCGCGGGCCCTCGCGACGGTCGACGTCGCCACCGGCGAGGCGGCGCGGGCGCACCACCAGCGCTCGGACGTCTGCGCCGTCCCCGCCGCCGGCGTCGTCGCGGAGGCCATGACGGCGCTCGTGCTCGCCGAGGCCCTCGTCGAGAAGTTCGGCGGCGACTCCGTGGCCGAGACCCGCCGCAACGTCGAGGCCTACCTCGCCGCGCTGCCGGACGAGCTCCGCTCGCAGGTGACGTCCGCCTGAGGGCCCGCCCCGGCGCCCGGGCGTCCTGCCTGGGCCCCCTCGCCCGGGCTGCTGCGTCCGACCGGGGCTGAGGTCGAGCGCCGGAGGCCGGGCGGCGGCTCGGACCGGCCTGGCGACGTCCGGGCTCAAGGACGGAGGCCGGCGTGCCGATGACCGCCGCGGAGGCTCGCCGCCGGCGCGCCCTGCCCGACGGGAGCGCACGTGGCCGACCGCCTCGCCCACCGCCCGGCCGACCTCCCCGTCGAGCCGGAGGCCCCCGCCGACGCGCCGCGGGTGCCGCTCCCGCGCGGCGCGGGCACCACCACGACGGCCGCGGCTGGCGCGGTCGGCGCATCGCCGCTCGCGCGCTCTCGTCCCGCGGTCCGCGCTCCGCGGACCGCGAGGCCCCTCGCGTCACGCCGCGGCCGCCGCGCGGCCGCGCTCGCGGTGCTCGTGCTCGTCGGTGCGCTGCTCGCCGCGGCCGCCGCCCTCGCCGCCGCCGGGCCGGACGCCGCGACGGCCCTCCTCATGACCGGCCTGCACCGGCTGCCCGGGGTCGGGCCCCTGGCGGTCGTGGCGCTGGTCGGGGCGGCCGCGGCCACCGCCCCCGGCGGGTGGCGCCCGCGCGCGGCCGCCGTCTCCGTCACGGCCGGGGCCCTGGCCCTCGTCGTGTCCGTCGCCGGCTGACGAGGGCGACGTCCGGCGCGGTCCTACGCCGACATCGCCGCGAGCGCCGTCGTCACGGCGTCGGCCACCTCGGCCGGCGTCCGGCCCGCGGTCGCGACCTCGGCGGTCGCCACGTCGGCGAAGCCCGGCAGGCGGCGGACGTGCACGGCCTCCAGGTCGGGCCGGGCGAGCATCGGGCGACCGCGGTCGTCGCCCACCCGCGCCCGGGCCTCCGCCAGCGAGACCTCCAGGTGCACGACGTGCGCCCCCGGCCGCGTGGCCGGCAGCCCGCGCAGGGCCGCCGCCGTGCCGGGGTGCTCGACCGCGCCGCCGCCGAGGGAGACGACGGCGTCCTCGCCGCGCAGGAGGTCGGTGACGACCTCGTGCTCGAGGGCGCGGAAGGCCGCCTCGCCGTCGGTCGCGAAGACCTCCGCGACCGTGCGACCGGCCCGCTCGACGACCACCTCGTCGGCGTCCCGGAAGGGCAGGTCGAGCCGCTCGGCGAGCAGGCGACCCACCGTGGTCTTGCCCGCGCCGAGGAAGCCGACGAGGACGATCACTCGTCCGCCGCGGGGCCGTCGGGGGAGGCGCCGGGGGCCGCGCCCGCGCCGTGCGCCGGCGTCGTGCCCGTCGCCTCCGCGAGCCAGCGCAGCGCCGCCCGGTAGCCGCCCGGCCCGAGCCCGGCCACCACGCCGGTCGCCACGGCGCTGACGTGGCTGTGGTGCCGGAAGGGCTCTCGCGCATGGATGTTCGACAGGTGCACCTCCACGAGCGGCGCCGTGAGCATCGCGCAGGCGTCCCGCAGCGCCACCGAGGTGTGGCTCCACGCCGCGGGGTTGAGCATCACCGGCACGCCGTCGTCGGCGGCGCCGTGCAGCCACGCGAGCATCTCGTGCTCGGCGTCGGTCTGGCGGACCTCCACCTCGAGCCCCAGCGAGGAGCCCAGCTCCCGCAGGCCCTCCGCCAGCTCGGCGTGCGTCGTCGACCCGTAGACGGCGGGCTCGCGCAGGCCCAGCCGCCCCAGGTTGGGGCCGTTGAGGACGAGCACGCGCACGAGGGCCTCCGCGGGGTCGGGTCGGACGACACCGGGATGCTCCCACGGCGTCGGCGACTGCCGCCGAGGAGGAAGACGTCGTGAGCCGCAGGAGTCACCCCAGGTCAGGAGGGCGTCGGTCGCACCCTGAGCGGCTTCGTCCTCCTCTGCGGCGGAGGACGTCGTGCGTCGGCCTGGTCGACCAGGGCTCGGACCTGGGCGGCGACCTCTTCCGGGCGCCCGACGACCTGCTCCCAGGAGAAGCGCAGCACCGCGAAGCCGGCGACGACCAGGGCGTCGTACCGCTCGCAGTCGCGGGCGAGGGCGGCGCGGGAGCCGTGCCAGGCGAAGCTGTCGGCCTCCAGCGCGATCCGGCGGTCCTCGTCGAGGAGGTCCGGGCGCACCAGGCCGAGGCGCGGCAGGACCACCGGCACCTGGGGGACGAAGAAGCCTGCCCCGGCGGCCAGGGCGGCGGCGCGCAACGCCGACTCGAACGGGTTCTCGCTGCGAGCGTCGGCGGCCTCCGCCACGGCGACGATCCGGGCGCGGCCGGCCCCGCGGAGAGCGGCGGCCGCGCCCAGGAGATCGTCGACGTCCACGAGACCGCGCCGCAGGAAGCCGTCCGCCACGCCGAGCGCCTCGGGGAAGGGCAGCGAGCGCGAGCAGTCCAGCACCGTCCGCAGCGGTGCCGTCACCAGACCGTCGACCTCGTCGGCGCGCAGGTCGGCGTAGTGCAGGCGCGTCCCCGGTGGGCACCGGCGGTGGGCGCGCCGGGGCACGGTCACGCTGCACCGGGTCGGGCGGTGCAGTGGGTCGACCATCCAGAGCTGGGCGGCGCTCGCGTGCGAGGCGACCCCGCGCACGGCACCGGCCGCCAGCACGGCGGGCGGCGCTCCCGCCCGGCCCCAGGCACCGCGCGCGAGCCGCACGACCTCGCCCCCGGCGGCCGCCCTCTCGAGCGCCCCCCGGCTCGTGCAGCGGAGCAGGGCGCCGCGGCTCGCGACGCCGCCGCGACGCGCCAGCTCGTCCACCAGTGCGCCGACGTCGTCCACCGGGCCAGCGTCGACCGGCGCCGCCCGCACCCGCAGCGGCCGTCCACAGCCGCCTAGTCCGCCGACGGGGAGGACGAGATCCCGGTCACAGTGCGTCGTCCCAGGTCAGAGGGTTGCGCGTCGTCGGGCGCCGTGCTTCGTCCTCCTCCACGGCGCCGTCGGCCGCGCGGTGCTGGCTAGGGTCGCCCGGTGAGCGAGGACACCGCAGCGCCCGCGTCCGCCGGCGACCCGACCGGGAGGCCGACCACCCGCATCACCGTGGCGGGGGAGCGGCCCTACGACGTGCTCGTGGGCCGCGGTCTCCTCGGCGAGCTGCCCGGCCTGCTGGGCGACGGCGTGCGCAAGGTCCTCGTCGTGCACCCGCGGGCGCTGCGCACCACGGGCGAGGCCGTGCAGGAGGACCTGCGCGCCGCCGGGTACGACGCCCTCGTCGCCGAGGTCCCCGACGACGAGGACGCGAAGTCGGCGCAGGTCGCCGCCTTCTGCTGGGGCGTGCTCGGGCAGGCGTCCTTCACGCGCACCGACGCCGTCGTCGCCGTCGGCGGGGGCACCGTCACCGACCTCGCGGGCTTCGTCGCCGCCACGTGGCTGCGGGGCGTCAAGGTCGTCCACGTGCCGACGACGCTGCTCGCGATGGTCGACGCCGCGGTCGGCGGGAAGACGGGCATCAACACGGCCGAGGGCAAGAACCTCGTGGGCGCCTTCCACCCGCCCGCCGGCGTGATCTGCGACCTCGCCGTCCTCGAGAGCCTGCCCGTGCACGACCTGCTCGCCGGCATGGCCGAGGTGGTCAAGACCGGCTTCATCGCCGACCCCGTGGTCCTCGAGCGGATCGAGGCCGACCCGCAGGCGGTGCGCGACCCGTCCTCGCCCGTGGTGCGCGAGCTCGTCGAGCGCGCGGTCGCCGTCAAGGCCGAGGTCGTCGGCCGCGACCTGCGCGACCTCGGCGACCGCGAGGTCCTCAACTACGGGCACACGCTGGGCCACGCCATCGAGCTCGTCGAGCGCTTCGCCTGGCGCCACGGCGCCGCCGTCAGCGTCGGCATGGTCTTCGCCGCCGAGCTGGCGGCGCTCGCCGGGCGCCTCGACGAGGCCGTCGTCGAGCGCCACCGCTCGGTCCTCGGGTCCCTCGGGCTGCCGCTGACCTACCGCGGCGACCGCTGGCCCCAGCTGCTGCAGGCGATGGGCCGCGACAAGAAGACGCGCGGAGACCTCCTGCGCTTCGTCGTCCTCGACGACGTCGCCCGGCCCACCCGCCTCGAGGGCCCGGACCCCCAGCTGCTCGCCGCCGCGTACGCGAGCATCAGCCGGGACTGACCACGGCTCCGCTCCCCGGTGCGCGGGCGCCGCGGCGGGTCCCGTGCGAGGTTCGGGCGATGACGACGCCCGACGGCCCGCCGACCCCCGCGCCCACCGCCACGACCGGCCGGGTCACGGCGACCGGGTACGCGCACGTGCGCGTCACGGTGACCGACATCGCCCGCTCGCGGGCCTTCTACGAGTCCGTCTTCGGCTGGGACGTCGCCCTCGAGGTGCCCGCGGACGCCGACGAGGCGACCCGGGAGCGGCTCGGCTTCCTCTTCGGCGGGGTCGTCTACGCCTTCGCCGGCGGCCTGTTCGGCCTGCGCCCGGTGGCCCCGGACGGCGACCGCTTCGACGAGGACCGCGTCGGGCTCGACCACGTCTCCTTCACCGTCGCCCAGCGCGCGGAGCTCGAGGCCGCCGCCGAGGTGCTCGACCGCCTCGGCGTCCCGCACGGGCCGGTGAAGGACGTCGGCGGGTTCAGCATCCTCGAGCTCCGCGACCCCGACGGCATCGCCCTGGAGCTCACGGCGCTCACCGGCTGAGCACCCCGGCGAGGGCCGCAGCGGCGGGGGAGCGGACGGCGCGCGCCGGAGGGGGCCGCGGACGGCGGTAGCCTGGCCCCACCGCCCCGGACGACCGCGCGCCCCGTCGCGCTCGACGGCGGCCGGCGCACCCCTCGGGGCGCGCGCCGTCGCCGCGGCCGGGCACGACCACCCGCACCCGACGGACGGACTCCCGTGGCCTCGACGAACGACCTCAAGAACGGCACCGTGCTGAAGATCGACGGACAGCTGTGGTCCGTCGTGGAGTTCCAGCACGTCAAGCCCGGCAAGGGCGGCGCCTTCGTCCGCACGAAGATGAAGAACGTGCTCTCGGGGAAGGTCGTCGACCGCACCTTCAACGCCGGCGCCAAGGTGGAGACGGCCACCGTCGACCGCCGCGACATGCAGTACCTGTACCGCGACGGCGCCGACTTCGTGTGGATGGACCCCGAGACCTTCGACCAGCTGATGGTGCCCGAGGCCACTGTCGGTGACGCCGCCAACTTCCTCCTCGAGGGCGCCACCGCGCAGGTGGCGATGCACGAGGGCGAGCCGCTCTACGTCGAGCTGCCCACCTCGGTCGTCCTCGAGGTCACGTACACCGAGCCGGGCCTGCAGGGCGACCGCTCCACCGGCGGCACGAAGCCGGCGACGGTCGAGACGGGCTACCAGATCGCCGTCCCGCTGTTCCTCGAGAGCGGCACCAAAGTCAAGGTCGACACCCGCACGGGCGACTACCTCGGTCGCGTCAGCTGACGTGGCGGCTCGCAGCAAGGCCCGCAAGCGGGCCCTCGACGTCCTCTACGAGGCGGAGCAGCGCGGGCTGCCGCCGCTCGAGCTGCTCTCGCAGCGGCTGGCGTCGACCAACCCCTCGGACCCGGGTGCGCCGCCGATGCCCGAGTACGCCGTCGAGCTCGTCGAGCTCGTCGTCGCCCACCTCGCGCGCGTCGACGAGCTGCTCGCGACCTACTCGCAGGGCTGGACGGTCGAGCGGATGCCGGACGTCGACCGCGCCGTCCTGCGCCTCGGCGCCGCCGAGCTGCTGTGGGGCGACGTGCCGGGCGCCGTGGCCGTCGACGAGGCCGTCGAGCTCGCGCGGGCCCTGTCGACCGACGACTCGCCCGGCTTCGTCAACGGGGTCCTGGGACGGCTGCTGGAGATGAAGCCGGCCCTCACGGCCTGACCGTCCGCGTCGGCCTGGGGCCGTCGCCAGGTCCGGGGTGGCCCGGTCCGCGTCCGGCTCGCCGCGGCTCCGGGCACTGGCTCGGCACGCCCGGGGCGGCTGCCGCTCGGGTCGGGGCGCCGGCCTGACGTGCCCCTCCGCCGCGTCGCCCCGGACGCTCGTGCCTCGGCGGGCCGAGCGTGTCGTCGGGCGCCCTCAGGTGCGCCAGCTCGGACGCGCGAGAGCCGCATCACCCGAGCGGGTGGTGCGGCTCTCGTGCGTCCGGGGCCTGCCCGGGGCGGGACGGGGCTCAGACGTCCGGCAGGGCCACGGCCCGCCGGGCCTCCTCGCTCAGCACGTCCCAGCCGATCAGCCGCTCGGTGAGGGCCGAGGGCGGCAGGTCGAAGATCACCGCGAGCGAGCGCAGGTCGTCGACCCTGATCGGCATCTCGTCGGACTGCTCGTCCCCGCGGGCCTCGCGGATGTCCGCGAGGTAGCGCAGCAGCGGGCCGGACTGCTCGGTGGGGACGCGGCGCAGCGCCTCCAGGTCGAGCACGAGCCGGGGCGGCGGCAGGGCCGTCTCCCCGGGCGTCGTCTCCGGCAGCAGAGCCGTGACGGGCACGTCGTAGAACTCCGCCAGCTCGGCGAGCCGCTGCACGGTGACGGCGCGGTCGCCGCGCTCGTACGAGCCGACGACGACGGCCTTCCAGTGACCCTGCGACTTGGCCTCGACGCCCTGCAGCGACAGTCCCTGGCGCGTCCGGACCGACCGCAGCCGGTTCCCGAGCACCTTCGCGTACTCCGATGCCACTGCACCCCTCCTGGTGGGCCGGGCACCGGCGCGAGGTCGTCCCGCGTCGTGCCGACCGGGCTAGATCGTCACTCAGCGTCACTGGACCGTCAAGCGCCGCCACCCGTTGGGTCCACGGGCGTCCACCCGTCGGAGGCGGCTGCCGAGGTGGGCCGGCGGAGCGCGTCCGCGGACCGGGCGCGCGGTCCGGGGCCCTCGGGCCGGCTGCTAGGTTCCGAGCGACCGACGTCCTTCAACCTCCGTCCCGAGAGGCGGGGAAGGAGTCGCCGCCATGGCGTCCGCGCGCCCGGTGCTCGAGGCCCCGGAGATCGGCCGGGTCCTCACCCGCATCGCCCACGAGGTCCTCGAGCGCAACCGGGGGGCCGACGACCTCGTCCTCCTCGGGATCCCCACCCGCGGCACCCACCTCGCGCGCCGGGTGGCCGAGCGCCTCGTGGCCGCCGAGCCCGGGGCGGGGCCCCTCGAGCAGCTCGTCGGCTCCCTCGACGTGACGATGCACCGCGACGACCTGCGCCGGAACCCCGTGCGCGCGCTGGGGCGCACGAGCCTGCCGCCCGGCGGCGTCGACGACCGCGTCGTCGTCCTCGTCGACGACGTCCTCTTCTCCGGGCGGACGGTGCGCGCCGCGCTCGACGCCCTCTCCGACCTCGGCCGCCCCCGCGCGGTGCGCCTGGCCGTCCTCGTCGACCGGGGCCACCGCCAGCTGCCGATCCGCGCCGACCACGTCGGCAAGAACCTCCCGACGGCCGCGGAGGAGAGCGTCCGGGTGATGCTCGAGGAGGTCGACGGGCGCGATGCCGTGCTCATCAGCGGCCCCGACGGCGCCCCCGACCCTGCCCCCGAGCCCGCCCGTGAGCAGGCTCCGGGGGCGGCGGACGAGGAGGGGGCCCGGTGAGGCACCTGCTGTCGGCGGCCGACCTCTCGCGCGAGGGCGCGCTCGAGCTGCTCGACGTCGCCGAGGAGATGGCCGCCACCCAGGCGCGCGAGATCAAGAAGCTGCCGACCCTGCGCGGGCGCACGGTGGTCAACCTCTTCTTCGAGGACTCGACCCGCACCCGCATCTCCTTCGAGGCGGCGGCCAAGCGGCTGTCGGCCGACGTCATCACCTTCTCCGCCAAGGGCTCGAGCGTCTCCAAGGGCGAGTCGCTCAAGGACACGGCGCTCACGCTGCAGGCGATGGGCGCCGACGCGGTCGTGCTGCGGCACAGCGCGTCCGGCGCCGCGCACCGGCTGGCGCACGCCGGCTGGTCGGGCGTCGGCGTCCTCAACGCCGGTGACGGCACGCACGAGCACCCCACGCAGGCGCTGCTCGACGCCTTCACGCTGCGGCGCCGGCTGGCCGAGCGGGCCGGCGGCGACCCGGCCCGGGTGCTCGAGGGCGCGCGGGTCGCGGTCGTCGGCGACGTGCTCCACAGCCGCGTGGCCCGCTCGAACGTGCTGCTCCTGGAGACGCTCGGCGCCGACGTCGTGCTCGTCGCCCCGCCGACGCTGCTGCCGGTCGGCGTCGGCACGTGGCCGTGCCGCACGAGCTGGGACCTCGACGCCGTGCTGCCCGAGGTGGACGCCGTCATGGTCCTGCGCGTGCAGCGCGAGAGGATGGGCGGCGGCGGGTTCTTCCCCTCCGCGCAGGAGTACACGCGGCGCTTCGGGCTCGACGCCCGCCGCCTGCGCCTCCTGCCCGACCACGCGCTCGTCATGCACCCCGGCCCGATGAACCGCGGGCTCGAGATCTCCGCGGAGGCCGCCGACAGCCCGCGCTCGACGATCGTCGAGCAGGTCGCCAACGGCGTCGCCGTGCGCATGGCCGCCCTGTACCTGCTGCTCGCCGGAGAGGACGCCGCATGAGCGCCACCGCCACGACCGGGCCCGCCACGACCACCGCGGACGGCGGGGTGCAGCCCCTGCTCGTCCGCCGCGCGCGGCTGCTCGGCGGCGAGGAGACCGACCTGCTGCTCGCGGGCGGTCGCGTGGCGCGCACCGGCCCCGGCGGGTCGCTCGAGGCCCCGGACGGCGCGCGCGTCGTCGAGGCCGCCGGCCTCGTGGCGCTCCCCGGGCTCGTCGACCTCCACACGCACCTGCGCGAGCCCGGGCGCGAGGACGCCGAGACGGTCCGCAGCGGCTCGCGGGCCGCGGCCCTCGGCGGCTTCACCGCCGTCCACGCCATGGCGAACACCGACCCGGTCGCCGACACCGCCGGCGTCGTCGAGCAGGTGTGGCGCCTGGGCCGCGAGGTGGGCCTCGTCGACGTGCGCCCCGTCGGGGCGGTCACCGTCGGGCTCGCGGGGGAGCGGCTCGCCGAGCTCGGCGCGATGGCGTCCTCCGCCGCCCGCGTGCGCGTCTTCAGCGACGACGGGAGGTGCGTGCACGACCCCGTGCTCATGCGCCGGGCGCTCGAGTACGTCCGCTCGGTCGACGGCGTCGTCGCCCAGCACGCCCAGGACCCGCGCCTCACCGAGGGCGCCCAGATGCACGAGGGCGTCGTGTCCTCGGTCCTCGGCCTGCGGGGCTGGCCCGCCGTGGCGGAGGAGGCGGTCATCGCCCGCGACGTGCTCCTCGCCGACCACGTCGGCTCGCGCCTGCACGTCTGCCACGTCTCCACCGCGGGGTCCGTCGAGATCCTGCGCTGGGCGAAGGCCCGCGGCGTCGACGTCACCGCCGAGGTGACGCCCCACCACCTGCTCCTCACCGACGAGCTCGTCCGCGGCTACGACCCCGTCTACAAGGTCAACCCGCCGCTGCGCACGCGCGCCGACGTCGAGGCGCTGCGCGAGGCGGTCGCCGACGGCACGGTCGACGTCGTCGCCACCGACCACGCGCCGCACCCGGTGGAGGACAAGGACTGCGAGTGGGCGGCCGCCGCCATGGGCATGACGGGGCTGGAGACCGCCCTCTCGGTGGTGCAGGAGGCCCTCGTCGAGACGGGACTCCTCGGCTGGGCCGACGTGGCCCGCGTCCTGTCGGGCGCCCCCGCCCGCATCGGCCGCCTCGAGGACCACGGCCGGCCGCTGGCGGAGGGCGAGCCCGCGCACCTCGTGCTCGTCGACCCCGCCGCGCGCCGCCCGGTGGTGCCGGAGCAGCACGCGACGCAGGGCCGCAACAGCCCCTACCGCGGCATGGAGCTGCCCGGCCGCGTCGTCGCGACCGTGCTGCGCGGCCGCCCGGTCGTGCTCGACGGCGCGCTCGTCGGCGACCAGCCCGACGGCGCGGCGGTCGCGTCGTGAGCCCGGCGGGCGCCCCGGCGGTCCGCGCGTGAGCGAGGAGCAGGCGGGGCTGCTCGTGCTGCTGGCCATCCCCGTCCTGTGGGCGCTCATGTGGTGGGGGTGGCGG
>NZ_JBBHZG010000005.1:24957-43274 GCF_037482305.1 Pseudokineococcus sp. 5B2Z-1 | reverse complement strand
GGTGGGGGTGGCGGCGGCGCTCGCCCCCCCAGCGCGACCTGCCGGCCCCGCCGCGGGCGCCGCGGGACCCCGGCGCGGTGGTGCTCGAGCCGCGCGAGGGCGTGTACGTGAGCACGACGACCGCGGGCGACTGGCTCGACCGCGTCGTCGCCCACGGCCTCGGCCGGCGCAGCGCCTGCGAGGTCGGCGTCTTCGCCGCCGGGGTGTCCGTGGCCCGCGAGGGGGAGGACGTCCTGTGGCTGCCGGCGGACCGGCTGCTGCGGGTGCGCCGCGAGCGGGGCATGGCCGGCAAGTACGTCGACCGCGAGGGGCTCGTCGTCCTCACCTGGCTCCTCGGGCCGGGGGACGACCTCGAGGTCGACACCGGCCTGAGGCTGCGCCGCGACGCGGACGCCGACGCCCTGGTCGCCGCGCTGGCCGCGGTGCTCCCGGGGACGGCGGCCGGGCGCGACGGTGACGCCCAGGGCGGGCACGAGCAGGACGGGCACGAGCAGGACGGGCACGAGCAGGTCGTGGACGGGCAGGACGGCGTGGACGATCGAGAGGGAGGCGACCGGTGACGAGCACGGGAGCGGAGCCGCTGACGCGGACGAGCGGCGGCGGCGCGGCGGAGGAGGCCGTGCTGGTGCTGGAGGACGGCCGGTCCTTCACCGGGTGCGCCTACGGCGCCCGCGGCACGACGGTGGGGGAGGCGGTCTTCTGCACGGCCATGACGGGCTACCAGGAGACCCTGACCGACCCCTCCTACCACCGGCAGGTCGTCGTCATGACGGCGCCGCACATCGGCAACACGGGCGTCAACGACGAGGACGTCGAGAGCCGGCGCATCTGGGTGTCGGGCTTCGTCGTCCGCGACCCCGCCCGCCGCCCCTCGAGCTGGCGCAGCCTGCGGGTGCTCGAGGACGAGCTGGCCGACCAGGGCGTCGTCGGGATCAGCGGCGTCGACACGCGCGCCCTCACCCGGCACCTGCGCGAGCGCGGGGCGATGCGCGCGGGCGTCTTCTCCGGCGACGCGCTGCGCGAGCCGACGACCGGCCGGCGCCTGGAGCCCTCCGAGCTCCTCGTGCGCGTCCTCGACGCCCCCGTCATGGCGGGCGCCGACCTCGCGGGCGAGGTGACGACCCCGGAGCCGTACGTCGTCGAGGCCGTCGGCGAGCCGCGCCGGGGCGTCGACGGGCGGCCCATGACCGTGGTCGCGCTCGACCTCGGCATCAAGTCCCGCACGCCCTGGCACCTCGCGCAGCGGGGCGTCCGCGTCCACGTGCTCCCCGCGACGGCGACGACGGAGCAGGTGCTGGCGCTCTCCCCGCACGGCGTCTTCTACTCCAACGGCCCCGGGGACCCGGCCGCGGCCGAGCACGAGGTCGGCGTCCTGCGCGACGTCCTCGCGCGCCGGCTGCCCTTCTTCGGCATCTGCTACGGCAACCAGCTGCTCGGGCGGGCCCTCGGGCTCGGCACGTACAAGCTCGTCTACGGCCACCGCGGCGTGAACCAGCCGGTGATGGACACGGCCACCGGGTCGGTCGAGATCACCGCCCACAACCACGGCTTCGCCGTCGACGCCCCCATCGGGGAGCCCTTCGACACGCCCTACGGCGCCGCCGAGGTGAGCCACTGGTGTCTCAACGACCGGGTCGTCGAGGGGCTGCGGTGCCTGGACGCGCCCGCCTTCAGCGTCCAGTACCACCCCGAGGCGGCGGCCGGCCCGCACGACGCCGGCTACCTGTTCGACCGGTTCTGCGACCTCATGGCCGCCCCCGACCGCACGCCCGACACGCCCAGCCCCGCCAGCCCCAGCCCGACCAGCACGAGCCCCGCCAGCACGGGCAGGGCCACCGCCGAGGAGACCGACTGATGCCCCGCCGCGACGACCTCCGGTCCGTCCTCGTCATCGGCTCCGGCCCGATCGTCATCGGGCAGGCCTGCGAGTTCGACTACTCGGGCACCCAGGCCTGCCGCGTCCTGCGGGAGGAGGGGCTGCGCGTCGTCCTCGTGAACTCCAACCCGGCGACGATCATGACCGACCCGGAGTTCGCCGACGCGACCTACGTCGAGCCGATCACCCCGGAGTTCGTCGAGGCGATCATCGCGAAGGAGCGCCCGGACGCCGTCCTCGCGACCCTCGGCGGCCAGACGGCGCTCAACACCGCGATCTCCCTCCACGACGCCGGGGTGCTCGAGCGCTACGGCGTCGAGCTCATCGGCGCCGACGTCGACGCGATCCGCGCGGGGGAGGACCGCCAGGTCTTCAAGGAGATCGTGGCGCGCTGCGGCGCCGAGAGCGCCCGCAGCGCCATGGCGCACACCCTCGAGGAGGCGAAGGCCGCGGCCGCCGACCTCGGCTACCCCGTCGTCGTGCGCCCGTCCTTCACCATGGGCGGCCTCGGCTCGGGCTTCGCCAACGACGCCGAGGAGCTCGAGCGCTTCGCCGGCGCCGGGCTGCGGGCCAGCCCGACGAGCTCGGTGCTGCTCGAGGAGTCGATCCTCGGGTGGAAGGAGTACGAGCTCGAGCTCATGCGCGACGCCAAGGACAACGTCGTCGTCGTGTGCTCCATCGAGAACCTCGACCCCATGGGCGTCCACACGGGCGACTCGATCACCGTGGCGCCGGCGATGACCCTCACCGACCGCGAGTACCAGCGGATGCGCGACGTCGCCATCGCCGTCATCCGCGAGGTCGGCGTCGACACCGGCGGCTGCAACATCCAGTTCGCCGTCGACCCGCGCGACGGGCGCATGGTCGTCATCGAGATGAACCCGCGGGTGTCGCGCTCCTCGGCGCTGGCGTCGAAGGCGACCGGCTTCCCCATCGCCAAGATCGCCGCGCGCCTGGCGATCGGGTACACCCTCGACGAGATCCCCAACGACATCACGGCGAAGACGCCGGCGAGCTTCGAGCCGACGCTGGACTACGTCGTCGTCAAGGTGCCCCGCTTCGCGTTCGAGAAGTTCCCGGCCGCGGACGCGTCGCTGACGACGACGATGAAGAGCGTCGGCGAGGCCATGGCGATCGGCCGCAGCTTCCCCGAGGCGCTGCAGAAGGCGCTGCGGTCGCTGGAGAAGCGGGGCTCGACCTTCCACTGGGAGGGCGCCCCGGCCGGCCCGGAGGAGCTCGACTCGCTCATGGCCGAGGTGGCCGTGCCGACCGACGGGCGCATCGTCGCCGTCCAGCAGGCGCTGCGCGCGGGCGTCGACGTCGAGGCCCTGCACGAGGCGACGGGGATCGACCCGTGGTTCCTCGAGGAGATGGCGGGCATCGAGGAGGTCGCGGCCGAGCTGGCCGCCGCCCCCGAGCTGTCGGTCGACCTGCTGCGCCGCGCCAAGCGGTCGGGCTTCTCCGACGCGCAGGTGGGCTCGCTGCGCTCGCTGCCCGAGGACGTCGTCCGCGGCGTCCGCCACGCCCTGGGCGTCCGCCCCGTCTACAAGACGGTGGACACGTGCGCGGCGGAGTTCGCCGCGACGACGCCGTACCACTACTCCTCCTACGACGAGGAGGACGAGGTCGCCCGCACCGGGCGCCGCAAGGTGCTCATCCTCGGCTCGGGTCCCAACCGCATCGGCCAGGGCGTCGAGTTCGACTACTCGTGCGTCCACGCCGCCTTCGCGCTGCGGGACGCCGGGTACGAGACGGTGATGGTGAACTGCAACCCCGAGACCGTCTCGACCGACTACGACACCTCCGACCGCCTGTACTTCGAGCCGCTCACGCTCGAGGACGTGCTCGAGGTCGTGGCCGCCGAGCAGCGCAGCGGCGAGGTCGTGGGCGTCGTCGTCCAGCTCGGCGGGCAGACGCCGCTCGGGCTCGCCCGGGGCCTCGAGGCGGCCGGCGTGCCGATCGTCGGGACCTCCCCGGCCGCCATCGACCTCGCGGAGGACCGCGGCGCCTTCGGCCGGGTGCTCGCCCAGGCCGGCCTCTCCTCGCCCCGGTGGGGCACGGCCGCCTCGGCGGAGGAGGCCGTCGCCGTCGCCGCCGACATCGGCTACCCCGTGCTCGTCCGGCCGTCCTTCGTGCTCGGCGGCCGCGGCATGGAGATCGTCTACGACGAGGCGACGCTCGCCGGCTACGTCGAGCGCGCCCGGCGCACCGGCGTCGTCGTCAGCCCCGACCACCCGCTGCTGGTGGACCGCTTCCTCGAGGACGCCATCGAGATCGACGTCGACGCGCTCTTCGACGGCGAGGAGATGTACCTCGGCGGCGTCATGGAGCACATCGAGGAGGCCGGGGTGCACTCGGGCGACTCGGCGTGCGTCCTGCCGCCCGCGACGCTCGGGCGCGCCGAGCTCGAGCGGGTGCGGCGCTGCACCGAGGCCATCGCCCGCGGCGTCGGCGTGCGGGGCCTGCTCAACGTGCAGTTCGCCCTGGCGGGCGACGTCCTCCACGTCCTCGAGGCCAACCCGCGGGCCAGCCGCACGGTGCCCTTCGTCGCCAAGGCGACCGGCGTGCAGCTCTCGAAGGCCTGCGCCCGCGTCATGCTCGGCGCGACCGTCGCCGAGCTGCGGGCCGAGGGCCTCCTGCCGGCGCACGGCGACGGCGGCGCCCTGCCGCTCGGCGCGCCGGTCGCCGTCAAGGAGGCGGTGCTGCCCTTCAAGCGCTTCCGCACGCCGGCGGGCGACGTCGTCGACTCCCTCCTCGGCCCCGAGATGCGCTCCACCGGAGAGGTCATGGGCATCGACGTCGACTTCCCGGCCGCCTTCTCGAAGTCGCAGACGGCCGCCTACGGCGGTCTGCCCAGCAGCGGACGGGTCTTCGTCTCGGTGGCCGACCGCGACAAGCGCGCCCTCGTCCTGCCGGTCAAGCGGCTCGTCGACCTCGGCTTCGAGGTCCTCGCCACCTCGGGCACCGCGGAGGTGCTGGCGCGCAACGGGATCCCCAGCACGCTCGTGCGCAAGCACAGCGCCGGCCCGGGCCCCGCGGGCGACGGCGGGCCCGGCGAGCCGACGGTGGTCCAGCGGATCCTCGCCGGGGAGGTCGACGTCGTCGTCAACACGCCGTCGGGCACGGCGGCGCGCGCCGACGGGTACGAGATCCGGGCGGCGACGACGGCGATGGACAAGCCGATCATCACGACGGTGCAGCAGCTCTCGGCGGCCGTGCAGGGCGTCGACGCCGCCCGCCACGCCGAGGTGCGCGTGACGAGCCTGCAGGAGCACGCGGCGGCGCTGCACGCCGTCTGGGGCGCGGCCCCGGCCGCCCCGTGACGGCGGCCGGCCCGGCGGGCGCGGCGGGCGGCGCCGTCGTCGACGACGAGGCCGTCGCGCCGCCCGGCGCCGTGGCCGAGCGCGCGGTCGTGCGCTCGGCCGAGCCGGTCGGGGCCTACACGCGCCTCGTGCTGGCGGCCCCGCGCAGCGCCGCCGCGGCGCGCCCGGGGCAGTTCGCGGCGTGCTCGACGGGCGACACGGGCATGCTCCTGCGCCGCTCCTTCTCGATCTCGTCGGCCGACGCGGAGGCGGGGGAGCTCGTCCTCGTCGTCGCCGCCGCCGGCCCCGGGACCGCGCGGATCGCCGGCCTGCGAGCCGGGGACGTCCTGCCCGTGCTGGCGCCCCTCGGCCGGCCCTTCGCGCTGCCGCCGGCCGGCGAGGGCGTCGTCCTCGTCGGCGGCGGGTACGGGGCCGCGCCCCTGGCGTGGCTCGGCGCCGCGCTGCGGGCCCGCGGCAGCGCCGTCGACCTCGTCGTCGGGGCGGGCGACGCGCGGCGGCTGCTGGGCCACGACACGCCCAGCACCGCCGGCGGTGCCGACGGGGTCCCCGGGGGTGCGGACGCCCCCGTGGACCGGGTCCACGTCGCCACCGAGGACGGCTCGGCGGGCGCGCGAGGGCGCGTGACCGACCTGCTCCCCGACCTCCTGGCCGGCTCCTCGCCCGGGAGGGGGGCGCGCCACGTGCTGGCGTGCGGCCCCATGGCCATGCTGCGGGCCGTCCACGAGGTCGCCTCCGCCGCGGGGGCGGCCACCCAGCTGGCCACGGAGGAGTCCATGGCCTGCGGGATCGGGGTGTGCATGACCTGCGTCCTGCCGGTCGTCGGCGACGACGGGCGCACCCGGATGGTCCGCGCCTGCACCGAGGGCCCCGTCTTCGCGGGGGAGCGCCTGCGCTGGGACGCCATCGGCGCGCCCGCGCCGCAGCGCCCCGCTGGCGTCGGCGCCCGGGTGCCGGAGGACGCCGTCGGCGCCCCGGCCCCGCCGCCCTCCGGGGGCGACGCGGTGCAGCCCGGCGTCGTCGGCGGTCGGCCGTGAGCGCGCCCGCGGTCGACCTCGCGGTGGACCTGGCGGGGGCGCGCCTGCGCTCGCCCGTCATGACGGCGTCCGGCTGCGCCGCCGCGGGCCGCGAGCTCGACGCCTTCACCGACGTCGCCGCCCTCGGCGCCGTCGTCACGAAGTCGGTGATGCTCAGCCCGCGCTCGGGGCGCCCGACGCCGCGCATGGCCGAGACGCCGGCGGGGATGCTCAACTCGATCGGCCTCCAGGGCGGGGGCGTCGACGCCCTCGTCGAGCACGACCTGCCGTGGCTCGCCGAGCGCGGCGCCACCGCCGTCGTGTCCGTGGCGGGCGGGGACCCGGAGGAGTTCGCCGAGGTGGCCCGCCGCGTCGTCGGCGCGCCGGGGGTCGCCGCGCTCGAGGTCAACATCTCCTGCCCCAACGTCGCGAACCGCGGGCTCGTCTTCGCCTGCGACCCCGGCAGCAGCGCCGCGGTGCTGGGGGCCGTGCGCGCCGCGGTCGGCGACGACGTCGTGCTGCTCGCCAAGCTCTCGCCCGACGTCACCGACCTCGTGGCGATCGCCCGCGCCTGCCTCGAGGCGGGGGCGAGCGGCCTCACGGCGATCAACACGCTCCTCGGCGTGGACGTCGACGTGCGCACCCTGCGCCCGCGGCTCGCCGTCACCACGGGCGGGCTGTCGGGGCCGGCGATCCGGCCGGTCGCCGTCCGCTGCGTCTGGCAGCTGCGCGCGGCGATGCTCGCCGGGCTCCTCCCGGACGCGCCGGTCGTGGGGACCGGCGGGGTCGCGAGCGGGGTCGACGCCCTGCAGATGGTGCTGGCGGGGGCCTCCGCCGTGCAGGTGGGCACCGCCGTCTTCGCCGACCCGACCACCCCGGGGCGGGTCGCCGACGAGCTCGCGGCCCTGCTCGCCGAGCGCGGCTTCGCCTCGGTCGCGGACGCCGTGGGGTACGCCCACCGCCCCTGAGCCACCCGCGCGCCCGCGGGCGCCTGCGGTCCCCGGAGCCGGCCACCGCGCCGCGCAGGCGCGCTGCGGCGCACAGCGACCTGCGCGACGGGGGCACCGCGCGGGCTGCACGGCGCTGACCTGCGGCGACGCTCGGGAGGAGTGCGGGCAGCACCCGCTGTGCAGGTCGCTGTGCGCCGTCCCGCTGGTGCGGCCGCGGTGCGAGCACCCGCCGGGCCGTCACCCGACCGCCGCCGGGTGCGGTGGGATGGGCCCGTGGACCCCGCGACGCCGCCGCAGCCGCCCGCCCGTCCGACGAGCCCCGCGGGCGGCGGGGGGACCGGGGCGGAGGGGAGGGCCCCGACGCCCTTCGGCGACCGGCTGCGCGCCGCGACGGACGCGCACGGCCCGCTGGCCGTGGGCGTCGACCCGCACCCGGCGCTGCTGGCCGCGTGGGGCCTGCCCGACGACCCGACCGGTCTCGAGCGGTTCGCGCTCACCTGCGCCGAGGCGCTGGGCGGCGCCGTCGCGGCGGTCAAGCCGCAGTCGGCCTTCTTCGAGCGGCACGGCAGCCGGGGGGTGGCCGTGCTCGAGCGGCTGCTCGGCGAGCTGGCCGCCGCGGGCACCCTGTCCCTCCTCGACGTCAAGCGCGGCGACGTGGGCAGCACCATGGCCGCCTACGCGCAGGCGCACCTCGCCGACGGGGCCCCGCTGGCCGCGGACGCCGTCACGCTGTCGCCGTACCTCGGGCTGGGCTCGCTGCGGCCGGCGCTCGACCTCGCCGCCGCGACCGGGCGCGGGGCCTTCGTCCTGGCGCTCACCTCCAACCCCGAGGGGGCGTCGGTGCAGCACGCCCGCGACGCCGACGGCCTCGCGGTCGCCGCCGCCGTGGCGCGCGGCGTCGCGCACGAGAACGCCGGGGCGCGGGCGCGCGGCGCGCTCGGTTCCGTGGGGATGGTCGTCGGCGCGACGACGGGCGGGGCCGCCGAGCGGCTCGGCCTCGACCTCGCCGCCACGGCCGCCCCGCTGCTGGCTCCCGGCGTCGGCGCGCAGGGGGCGGGGCCGGAGGACCTCGCGGCCGTCTTCGGCGACGCCCGCCGCCAGGTGCTCGCGACGTCGAGCCGGGGGGTCCTCGCCGCCGGCCCGCGCGCCGCCGACGTCCGCGCCGCGGCGCGCGACCTCGCCGACCGCTGCGCGGTCGCCCTCGCCTGACGGTCGGGCCGCGGGGAGCGGCGGCCCCGGAGCTCCGGGAGGGGCGAACAGGTGACGACTCGCCCTCCCGAGACCTGCGGGGAGGGCGAACGGGCGACGACTCGCCCTTGCCGGCCCCCGGGGAGGGGTGACGGGCGACGGCCGGCTCTCCAGCGGGGCCCGGCCCCGGGCTCGCCGCCCCTCGTTGCCGCCCGCGATCGGGAGTCGCTAGCGTCACGTCACCCGCCGCCGGGGCGAGCGCCCGCGCTCCGCCGCCGGCGTCCCGACCCTTCTGCCCGAGGTGGACCCGCCGTGCCGCTCCCGCACCTGACCGACGAGCAGCGCGCCGCGGCGCTCGAGAAGGCGGCCCAGGCGCGCCGCGCCCGTGCGGAGATCAAGAATCGCCTCAAGTACGGCCAGGGCTCCCTGGAGCAGGTCGTCCGCGACGGCCAGAGCGACGACGTCGTCGGCAAGATGAAGGTCAGCGCCCTGCTGGAGTCCATGCCCGGGGTGGGGCGCGTGACGGCGCGCAAGATCATGGAGGAGGTCGGCATCTCGGAGTCGCGGCGCGTCCGCGGCCTGGGGGCCCACCAGATCTCCGCCCTCGTCGCGCGCTTCGAGCGCTGAGCGCCGCGGTGGGCCAGGGCGGCGGGGAGGGGGGCGCGGCGCGCCTGACCGTCCTCGCGGGGCCGACGGCCGTGGGCAAGGGCACCGTCTCCGCCGACGTGCGGCACCGCTACCCGCAGGTGTGGCTGTCGGTGTCGGCCACGACCCGGGCGCCGCGCCCGGGGGAGGTCGACGGGGTGCACTACCACTTCGTCGACGAGGCGGAGTTCGACCGGATGGCCGCTGCGGGGGAGCTGCTCGAGTGGGCCGTCGTCCACGGGCGGCACCGGTACGGGACGCCGCGCCGACCGGTCGAGGAGGTGCTGGCCCAGGGGAGGCCGGCCCTGCTGGAGATCGACCTCCAGGGCGCCCGCCAGGTGCGGGCCACCATGCCGGGGGCGCGCTTCGTCTTCCTCGCCCCGCCGTCGTGGGAGGAGCTGGTCCGCCGGCTCGTCGGCCGCGGCACCGAGGACGAGGCCGAGCGGGAGCGCCGGCTCGCCACGGCCCGCACGGAGCTCGAGGCGGAGCAGGAGTTCGACGTGACCGTCGTCAACGCGGACGTCCGCCAGGCCGGCGACGACCTCGTATCATCGATGGGTCTGCGGCCGCTGCCGGCGACCGACGGCCCCGCCGTCGACCACCCCGGCGGGCGTCAGCAGGGCGCCTGATGGGCGTCGCCGGGCAGCCAGGCGCGGAACGGTGGGGTGCGCGAGCACCCCTCGACAGCGGGTGGGCCCGGACCTGGACGGCCGCGGGAGCGGCAGCACGACTGACAGCACGAGAGGGCCACCGGGACGCATCGGACCGGCGGGCCGCGAGGACGGCGGGCGCCACGGGCGCCGGCCCCGACCGCAGGAGGACCCCGTGTCCGGAACGAGCGCCGCCCCCGAGGGCATCACCGACCCGCCCATCGACGACCTGCTCAAGGCCGCCGACTCCAAGTACGCGCTGGTCATCTACGGCGCCAAGCGCGCCCGCCAGATCAACGCCTACTACTCCCAGCTCTCCGAGGGGCTCCTCGAGAACGTCGGCCCCCTCGTCGAGACCCACGTGCAGGAGAAGCCGCTGTCGGTGGCGCTGCGCGAGATCGACGCCGGCGTGCTGACGATCCGTCCGTCCGACGGCGAGGGCGACGCGCCCGAGGGCCTCGAGATGGCCGACGACGGCGGCCTCGACGACCCCTTCACCCCGGACGACGTCCCCGCCGAGGGCTGACCGCGTGAGCGGCGCCCCCGACGACCGCCCGGACGGCGGCCCGGTCGCCACGGGCCCCGGCGAGGCCGGCGGCCCGGCGCGCGACCGGGGCCCCGCGGGGGCCGGGGGTGCCGCTGAGGACGCCGGACCGCCCGCCGGGCGCCGTCCCCGGGTGGTCCTCGGCGTCGGCGGGGGCATCGCCGCCTACAAGGCGGCCTCCCTGCTGCGGCTGCTCGCCGAGGGCGGCGCCGACGTCCGCGTCGTGCCGACGGAGGCCGCCCTGCGCTTCGTCGGCGCCCCGACGTGGGCGGCGCTCTCGGGGCACCCGGTCGCCACCGGCGTCTGGGACGACGTCCACGAGGTGCCCCACGTGCGCCTCGGCCGGGAGGCCGACCTCGTCGTCGTCGCCCCGGCCACCGCGGACCTGCTGGCCCGCGCCGCGGCGGGCCTCGCCGACGACCTGCTGACGACGACGCTCCTCACCGCCACCTGCCCCGTGCTCCTGGCGCCGGCCATGCACACGGAGATGTGGCTGCACCCCGCGACGCGGGCCAACGTGGCCCTGCTCCGGGAGCGGGGCGCCCACGTCATGGACCCGGCGACGGGGCGCCTCACGGGCGCCGACTCGGGCCCCGGCCGGCTGCCCGAGCCCGAGGAAGTCCACGCCGCGGCGCTCGCGCTGCTGGCCGAGCAGCGCGCCGCCGACCGCCCGACCTCGGCCCCCGGCCGCACCTGCGACGGCGGGCGCGCCCGGGACCTCGCCGGCCGGCGCGTCGTCGTCTCGGCCGGGGGCACGCGCGAGCCGCTGGACCCGGTGCGCTACCTGGGCAACCGGTCCTCGGGCCGCCAGGGCGTGGCGCTCGCCGCCCGCGCGGCCGCCCGCGGCGCCGAGGTCGTCCTCGTCGCCGCCCACCTCGAGGTGCCCCCGCCGCCCGGCGTCCGCGTCGTGCCCGTGGGCGAGGCGCGCGAGCTGCGCGACGCCGTCCTCGCGGAGGCGTCCGGCCCGGGCGGGGCCGACGTCGTCGTCATGGCGGCCGCCGTCGCGGACTTCCGCCCCGAGGCCGTCGCGGCCACGAAGATGAAGAAGGACCCGGTCTCGGACGACGCGCCCGTCGTCCGCCTCGTGCGGACCCCCGACGTCCTGGCCGAGGTCTGCCGCCGCGACCGCGACGGCGCACGCCCGGGGCAGGTCGTCGTGGGCTTCGCGGCCGAGACCGGCGACGCGGACGGCGACGTCCTCGCCCACGGGCGGGCCAAGCTGGCGCGCAAGGGCTGCGACCTCCTCGTGGTCAACGACGTGGGCTCCGGGCGCGGCTTCGGCACGCCGGACAACGCCGTCGTCCTCCTCGGCCGCGACGGCACGGAGCGGCCGGTCGGGCCGGCGCCGAAGGAGGTCGTCGCCGACGCGGTGTGGGACGCCGTGGGGGAGCTGCTGGCCCGCCGCTAGGGTGACGGCGCCCGACCGCCCGTCGCCGGCGCCGCCGCCGAGGCGGCCCACCGGCGCCGGGGACGGGCCCAGCCAGCAGCCGCTGCACCCGAGGAGCCCCGTGCCCACGAGCCCGTCCGCCCCCAGCCCCCGCGCGCAGGACCTGCGCCTGTTCACCTCCGAGTCGGTGACGGAGGGGCACCCGGACAAGATCTGCGACCAGATCAGCGACGGCATCCTCGACGCCCTCCTCGAGCAGGACCCCCGCAGCCGCGTCGCCGTCGAGACGATGGTGACGACGGGTCTCGTGCACGTGGCCGGGGAGGTGACGACCACCGGGTACGCCGACATCCCGAGCATCGTCCGCGAGACCATCCTGCGGATCGGCTACGACAGCTCGACCAAGGGCTTCGACGGCGCCTCCTGCGGCGTGCAGGTCTCCATCGGCGCCCAGTCGCCCGACATCGCGGCCGGCGTCGACAGCGCCTGGGAGCAGCGCAGCGGCGCCTCGGCGGAGGACGCGCTCGACGCGCAGGGCGCGGGCGACCAGGGCCTGATGTTCGGCTACGCCTGCGACGACACGCCCGAGCTCATGCCGCTGCCGGCGTGGACGGCGCACCGCCTCGCCGAGCGGCTCGCCGCCGTCCGCCGCGAGGGCGTGCTGCCGTACCTGCGCCCCGACGGCAAGACGCAGGTGACCATCGGCTACGACGGCGACACCCCGGTGCGGGTCGAGACCGTCGTCGTCTCCACCCAGCACGCGGCCGACGTCTCCCTCGAGGGGATGCTGGCGCCCGACGTCCTCGAGCACGTGGTCGCGCCCGTCCTCGCGACGACGGGCCTCGACACCGAGGGCGTCCGCCTCCTCGTCAACCCCTCGGGCCGCTTCGAGCTCGGCGGCCCCATGGGCGACGCCGGCCTCACGGGCCGCAAGGTCATCGTCGACACCTACGGCGGCATGGCCCGCCACGGCGGCGGCGCCTTCTCCGGCAAGGACCCGAGCAAGGTCGACCGCTCCGGCGCCTACGCGATGCGCTGGGTCGCCAAGAACGTCGTCGCCGCGGGGCTGGCCCGCCGCTGCGAGGTGCAGGTGGCCTACGCCATCGGCGCGGCGCGGCCGGTGGGCCTCTACGTCGAGTGCTTCGGGACGCAGACGGCGCCCCTCGAGCGCATCACCGCGGCCATCCGCGAGGTCTTCGACCTGCGGCCCGCCGCGCTCGTCCGCGACCTCGACCTCCTGCGGCCGATCTACGCCCCCACGGCCGCGTACGGGCACTTCGGCCGCGAGCTGCCGGGCTTCACCTGGGAGCGGACGGACCGGGTCGAGGCGCTGCGCGCCGCGGTCGGCTGAGGCGCAGCTCCTCGAGCGGCGCGGGGCGGCCGAGCAGGAAGCCCTGCGCCAGCCGGACGCCGAGGCGCCGCAGCTCGGCCAGCTCGGCGGGCGTCTCGACGCCCTCGGCCACGAGGTCGGCCCCGAGGTCGGCCGCCAGGGCGACGAGCGCCCGCACGAGCGAGCGGCGCGCGGGGCTCTCCGGGAGCCCCCGGACGAGGCTGGCGTCGGCCTTGATGACGTCGGGGGACAGGTCCACCACGCTCCGCAGGCCGGCGTAGCCGGCGCCGACGTCGTCGAGCGCCACCCGGGCGCCGGCGGCGCGCAGGGCCGCCAGTGCCGCGGGCAGCCCGGGGTGGTCGGCGAGGTCCTCGTGCTCGGTGACCTCGACGACGACCCGCCCGGGCGGCAGCGCGGCGAGGCGCTCGAGCAGCCCGGGGTGGGTGACGAGCGCGGGCCCGGCGTTGACGGCGAGGTGGAGGTGGGCCGGGAGGCGGTCGAGCAGCGCGGTCGCCGCGTCGACGGCCGCCAGCTCCAGCGCCGTGCCGAGCCCGACGTCCGCCGCCGCGGCGAAGACCCGGTCCGGCCCCTGCCCGCGCCCGGGGAAGCGGGCCAGGGCCTCCACGCCGACGACGCGGTCGGCGACGAGGTCGACGACCGGCTGCACGACGACGCGCAGGCCCCCGGGGGCCAGGAGCGGGGCGAGGGCCTCCTCACGGCGGGTGCGCACGGCGTCGTCGTCCTCCAGGCGCGCGAGCTGGCGGCCCGCGAGGTCGGCGAGCACCTCGAGCACCGACGCGTCGGACCGGGTGAGCGCGACCTGCCGGTCCGAGGCGGTGCAGAGCGTCCCGTGGGCGCGGCCCCGCACGAGCACCGGCGCCCCGGCGTAGGCGGCGAGGCCCGCGGGCGCGGCGAGGGCCTCCCGGCCGGACGGGTCGCCGACGAGGTCGGCGACGACCCCGCGGCCCTCGGCCAGCACGCGGCGGCAGGGCGAGGGCCCGCCGAGGGCGACGTCGCGCCGCAGGGCCGGCACGGGCGCCTCGCCGCTGCTGCGCTCGACGACCTGCGCGTCCTCGTCGACGTGCACGAGCGCCGCGAACGGCATGCGCAGCTGCTCGCGGGCGACCTCCAGGAGCCGGTCGACGGCCTCGACCGGGTCGACGTCGGTCGTCATCTGCGCGAGCGCCGCCGCCCGGACGCGCTCGGCGGCCTCGAGGCGGGCGGCCAGCTCGCGGACGCGGCGGGCGTCGCGCAGCCGGACGACGACCTGGGCGCACTGGCGCGCCAGCGCGGTGACGAGGGCCTCGTCGGCGCCGGTGTGCGGGGGGTGGCCGGGCGGCTTGGCGAGGTAGAAGGCGCCGAGGACCTCGGCGCCCTCCTCGACCTGCACGGGCACGCCGAGGAAGGCGCGCATCGGCACGTGGCCCTCGGGCACGGAGCCGGCGGAGGGGTGCGTGCGCAGGTCCGCCGTCCGCACCAGCTCGCCGGCGAGGACGGCGCCGAGCACCCCGCGGCCCTGCGGGGGGCCGGGCAGGCGCGCCACCTGCGACGTCGTCATGCCCGCGTGGACGAGGTGCGTCACACCGCTCGGGCCGACGAGCACGGCCGCCCCGAGCAGGGACCGGGTGGCGAGGCGCGCGACGTCGACGGCGCGCTCGAGGGCGCCCTCCTCGTCGTCCTCGCCCGCCATGGCCGTGAAGGCGTCGAGGACGAGCTGGACGCGGTCGGCCCGCTCGTCCACCGACGGCTCGTCCACCGACGGCTCGTCGGCCGACGGCTCGTCGGCCGACGGCTCGTCGGCCGGCCGCTCGTCCACCGGCCCGTCCGCGGACGGCCTCCGCGCCGGCGGCGGCGCAGCGGCGCGCCGCGGTCCGGGCACCGGCCCCGACGGGGGCGGCGGCACCGGGCACGCCGGGGCGGCGTGGCGCGGGGGCAGGGCGGTCACACCCGTTCCCTCGGCCGGGGAGGTGACGTCCTTGAGCGGGGGCGTCCTCCGACCCGGTGGCCCGGGCCCCGGTCCCCGGCGGGAGGCGCGCCGGGCGGCGTGCGCGGCGTCGGTGGGGGCTGGTGGGATCGAGCCCGTGGGCGAGGGCGGGGCCGGTCGGTCGGTCGGGGGCGAGGACGAGCAGCTCGCCCTGCTGCGCGCGTCGACGCGGCGCCGGGCTCCGCGTCCGCCCGAGGGCGCCGCGGCGGTGGACCCGGTGGCGGGCGTCGTGCTCGACGTCCCGCTGCCGCACCTCGACCGCGTCTTCGACTACGCCGTCCCGGAGTCCGCGGCGGGCACGGCCGTGCCGGGCGCCCGGGTGCGGGTGCGCTTCGCCGGGGCGGACGTCGAGGGGTACGTCGTCGAGCGGCGCGCCTCCACCGAGCACACCGGCACCCTCCTGCCGCTGCGGCGGGTCGTCTCGGCCGAGCCGGTGCTCGACCCGCAGGTGCTCGCGCTGGCGCGCGCCGTCGCGCGCCGCTGGGTCGGCACGACCGCGGACGTCCTGCGGCTCGCCGTGCCGCCCCGGCGCGCGGCGGTCGAGACCGAGGAGCGCCCCGGCCCGCCGCTCGGTCCCCTCCCGCTCCCGGACCCCGGGCCCTGGCGGGCGTACGCGGGCGGGCCCGCGCTCGTGGCGCGCACGGCGGCCGGCGGTGCCCCGCGGGCGGTCTGGACGGCGCTGCCGGGCCCGCCCGAGCAGGACTGGCCCACGGCGCTGGCGGTGCTCGCCGCGGCCGCGCTGGCCGGCGGGCGCGGGGCGCTGCTCGTCGTCCCCGACCACCGCGACGTCGCCCGCGTCGACGCCGCGCTCGGCGAGGCGCTCGGCGCCGGGCGGCACGTCCGCCTCACCGCCGACGACGGCCCCACGGCGCGCTACCGCGCCTTCCTCGCCCTGCGGCGCGGGCGGGTGCGCGTCGCCGTCGGCACCCGGGCGGCGGCCCTCGCGCCGGTGCAGGACCTCGGCCTCGTCGTCTGCTGGGACGACGGCGACGACCTCCACGTCGAGCCGCGGGCGCCGTACCCGCACGCGCGGGACGTGCTGCTCGAGCGCGCGGAGGCGACGGGCGCCGCCGCGGTCGTCGGCTCGGGGGCGCGCACCGCTGCGGCCCAGCAGCTGCTCGCCACGGGCTGGGCCCGGCCCGTCGTCGCGGCCCGCGAGGTCGTGCGGGCCCGGGCGCCGCGCGTCGCCGTGGCGGAGGACGACGGGCGCGACCCGGCCGGCCCGGGCGCGCGCCTGCCCTCCAGCGCCCTGCGCCTCGTCCGGGAGTCGCTGCCCTCGGGGCCCGTGCTCGTCCAGGTCCCGCGCGCCGGGTACCTGCCGGCGACGGCGTGCCAGCGGTGCCGCCACCCCGCCCGGTGCGACCGGTGCGGCGGGCCCCTCGCGCTGCCGCAGCCCGACGAGCCGGGGGGCGCGAGCGCCCCGGTGTGCCGCTGGTGCGCCACCGGCGCCCCCGCCTGGGCCTGCCGGCACTGCGGGGGCCGGGCGCTGCGGTCGCTCGTCGTCGGGTCGGGGCGCACCGCCGAGGAGCTCGGCCGGGCCCTGCCCGGGGTGGTGGTCCGGCGCTCGGGCGGAGCGGCCGACGTGCTGCCCGTGGTCCCCGCCGAGCCGGCCCTCGTCGTCGCGACGCCCGGCGCGGAGCCGCTGGCGGAGGGCGGCTACAGCGCGGCGCTGCTGCTCGACACCTGGGCGCTGCTCACCCGCGCGGACCTGCGCTCGGCCGAGGAGGCTCTGCGGCGCTGGCTCCAGGCGGCGTCCCTGGTGCGCCCGGCGGCGGAGGGCGGGCGCGTGCTGGCGGTGGGGGACGCGGGTCTCGCCCCGCTGCAGGCCCTCGTGCGCTGGGACCCGGGCGGCCACGCGGAGCGCGAGCTGGCCGAGCGCGTCGAGCTCGCGTTGCCACCGGCGGTCGCCGTCGCCCGGGTCAGCGGCCCGGCCCCCGGCGTGCGGGCGCTGCTCGCGGCGGCCCAGCTGCCCCCGGGCACCTCCGTGCTCGGGCCGGCGCCGACGGCCGAGCGCGCCTGGGTCGGGCCCGCGGCCGCGCCCGGGACACCAGGCGCGGCAGGGCGTGGCGGAGCGGGGACCGGCGCCGCGGGGCGGGCGGGCGGGACGGCGTCCCGCACCCCGCGCGGACGCGCGGTGCTCCCGCGGCGTCCCTCTCCGGGGGACGCCCCGCTGCCCGGCACGGGGGGAGCGCCCGGGTCGGCGGGTGGCCGGTCGGGTGGCGCGGTCGAGAGCACCCCCGCGGGCCCGCCGGAGGACGACGCCCCCGGCGTGCAGGCCCTGCTGCGCGTCCCGGCGGCGCAGCGCCTCGCCCTCGCCGACGCGCTGCGCGCCGCGCGGGCCGCGACGTCGGCGCGGCGGGAGGCGGCGGTGCGGGTCGTCGTCGACCCCCTCGACCCGCTCGAGGGGTGGTGAGCGGCGCCGGGCGGGGCGGCCGCGCCCCGCGAGAGGAGGTCGGCGCGGAGCCTAGGATCGCCTGCGCTCCTCCTGCCGTCGTCGAAGGGCCCCGCTCGTGGCCGTCCAGCCCGTCCGCCTGTTCGGCGACCCCGTCCTGCGCCGTCGCGCCGACGAGGTCGTCGACTTCGACCGCGAGCTGGCGCAGCTCGTCACCGACCTCGAGCACACGATGCTCGAGCAGCGGGGCGCCGGCCTCGCGGCCCCCCAGATCGGCGTCTCGCTGCGGGTCTTCACCTACCACGTCGACGGCGTGCTGGGACACCTCGTCAACCCGCGGCTGCAGCTGTCGGAGGAGTGCCAGGACGGCGACGAGGGCTGCCTGAGCTTCCCGGGCGTCTTCGCGAGCACGCGCCGCAGCCTCCACGTCGTGGCCCACGGGCAGGACCTCCACGGCGAGGACGTCGTCCTCTCCGGCAGCGCGCTGATGGCGCGGGCGATCCAGCACGAGACGGACCACCTCGACGGGATCCTCTTCATCGACCGGATGGAGCGCGAGGAGCGCAAGCTCGCCATGAAGGCGATCCGGGAGGCGGCCTGGGCGGCGGGGGAGCCGGCGCCGGTGGTCCGCACGAGCCCGCACGCCACCTTCGGCCGGGCGACCTGAGCCGTGCGCGTCGTCCTCGCGGGCACCCCCGCGCCGGCCGTCCCGTCCCTGCGCGCCCTCCTCGCCTCCTCGCACGAGGTCGTCGCCGTCCTCACCCGCCCCGACGCCCGCGCCGGGCGCGGCCGGCGCGCCGTCACCAGCCCCGTCAAGGAGCTCGCGCTCGAGGCGGGCCTGCCCGTGCTGGCGCCCGAGCGGCCCGGCGACGAGGGCTTCCTCGCCGTGCTCGCCGACCTGGCCCCCGACTGCGTGCCCGTCGTCGCCTACGGCGCGCTCGTGCCGCGCCGCGCGCTCGGCGTGCCCCGCCACGGCTGGGTCAACCTCCACTTCAGCCTCCTGCCGCGCTGGCGCGGCGCCGCGCCGGTGCAGCA
>NZ_JBBHZG010000005.1:0-24863 GCF_037482305.1 Pseudokineococcus sp. 5B2Z-1 | reverse complement strand
CCCCCCCCCCGGTGCAGCACGCCGTCCTCGCGGGCGACCCGGTGACCGGTGCCTGCGCGTTCCGGCTCGAGGAGGGCCTGGACACCGGTCCGGTGCTCGGGTCCCTCGAGGAGCCGGTGGGACCGCGGGACACGGCGGGCGACCTGCTCGAGCGCCTGGCGCCGGCGGGCGCGGACCTGCTCGTCCGGGTCCTCGACGACCTGGAGGCGGGGACGGCGCACGCCGTCCCGCAGCCGGCGGAGGGCGTCACCCTCGCCCCCAAGCTGCGCCCGGACGACGCCCGCGTGCGCTGGGAGGACGAGGCGGCGGCGGTGGACCGCCGCGTGCGCGGGTGCACCCCGGCCCCAGGGGCGTGGACGACCTTCCGCGGGCAGCGGCTGCGGCTGGGACCGGTGGAGCCCGTGCCCGCCGACGCCCTGCCCGCCGAGGCCGTGCCCCTCCACGCCGTGCCCGAGGTCGGAGCGGCGCTCGCTCCGGGCGCGCTGCGGGTCACCCGGGGCGCGGTCCTCGTGGGCACCGGGACGGGGCCGGTGGCGCTGGGCGAGGTCCAGCCCGCCGGCAAGAGGGCCATGGCGGCGCAGGACTGGGCCCGGGGCGTCCGTCCCGCCGACGACGAGGTGCTGGGAGCAGACGCGTGAGCGACGACGAGAGCGGCACCGGGACCGGCGCCGGGGCGGGCCCCGGGCGGGGCGGGCGCGGACGGGGCGGTGGGACCAGCGGTGGTCGCCCGCGCAGCCCGGGCGGTGCCGGCGATGGGCCCCGCGGCGGTGGGCCCCGCACCGGTGGGCCCCGCACCGGTGGGCCCCGTGCTGGAGGGCCGCGCTCCGGCGGACCGACGGGCGGCAGCCCGCGGGCGGCGGGTCCCGCCGCCGGAGCCGGCGGGCGCGGCGGTGAGGCCGGGCGGCGCAGCGGCCCCGACCGCCAGCGCTGGTCCACGCAGAAGCCCTCGCAGCGCTCGCGCGGCGCGGGGCCGGCGCGCGAGGTCGCCTTCGACGTCCTCACCGCCGTCCGCGAGGAGGACGCCTACGCCAACCTCGTGCTGCCGGCGCTCCTGCGCCAGCACCGCCTCGACGCCCGCGAGGCCTCGCTGGCCACCGAGCTGGCGTACGGCACGCTGCGCGGCCGCGGCCTCTACGACGCCGTCCTCGCCGCCTGCGTCGACCGCCCGCTCGCGCAGGTGGACCCGCCGCTGCTCGACGCGCTGCGGCTGGGCGTCCACCAGCTGCTCGCGACGCGCGTGCCCCCGCACGCGGCCGTGAGCCAGACGGTCGGCCTCGTGCGCACCCGGGTGGGCCCCGGCGGCGGCGGCTTCGCCAACGCCGTCCTGCGGCGGGTGGCAGAGCACGACCGCGACGCCTGGGCGGAGCGTGTGGCGCCCGAGGACGGCGACCCGACCGAGCGCCTGGCGGTCCTCCACAGCCACCCGGCGTGGGTGGTGCGCGCGCTGCGGGAGGCGCTCGTCACCCACGGCCGCGACGTCGGCGAGCTCGAGGCGCTCCTGCGCGCCGACAACGCCGCCCCCGAGGTCGTCCTCGCGGCCCGGCCGGGGCTCGCCACGCCCGAGGAGCTCGTGGCGGCGGCGGGGGCCGCGGTGCTGCGCAGCACCGCCGGCGCGTGGTCGCCGCAGGCCGTGCGGCTCGAGGAGGGCGACCCGGGCGCGCTGGTGCCCGTGCGCGACGGCCGCGCCCGCGTGCAGGACGAGGGCAGCCAGCTCGTGGCGCTCGCCCTCGCCGCCGCTCCGCTCGAGGGCCGCGACGAGCGCTGGCTCGACCTGTGCGCCGGCCCCGGCGGCAAGGCGGCGCTGCTCTCCGCGGCGGGCGCCGCCCGGGGCGCCCGGCTCACGGCCGTCGAGGTGAGCGAGCACCGCGCCCGGCTCGTCGCGCAGGCGCTGGCCACGGGCCCGGAGGTCGACGTGCGCACCGGGGACGGCCGCGCCGTCGGCGCCGACGAGCCCGGGGCCTACGACCGCGTGCTCGTCGACGCCCCCTGCACGGGGCTGGGCGCCCTGCGCCGCCGCCCCGAGGCGCGCTGGCGCCGGCAGCCCTCGGACCTGTCCGGGCTGGGGCCGCTGCAGCGCGACCTCCTCGCCTCCGCCCTGGCGGCGGTGCGCGTCGGCGGCGTCGTCGCCTACGTGACGTGCTCGCCGCACCCCGCCGAGACGGTCGCCGTCGTCCGCGACGCCGTCCGGCGCGGCGCGGTCGACCTCCTCGACGCCCCGGCCGTGCTCGACGCCGCGGCGCTCTCGCCCGTCCCGGGCACGGCGCCGCCCCTCGACGCGGGCGGCGCCGAGGTGGAGGCTGCCGGCCGCACCGCCCAGCTGTGGCCGCACGCCCACGGCACCGACGCGATGTTCCTGGCCCTGCTGCGCCGCACGGCGTGAGGGCGGGGGCGACCCGAGCGGTAGGAGGGCGCGACGGCGGGCGGACGCCCGGTGTGGTCCGCGTCCGGCGCAGCGCGGCTCCGGGCACCGGCGCGGCGCGCTGCGGTCGGCTCGCGGAGGGTCGCCACGTCAGAGGCCGGGCGCCGGCCTGACGTGCCCCTCCGCCCCTCCGCCCCGCCGCTCCGGACGCTCGTGCCGGGAGGAGTCGCCGACCCGCCGCACCCGCCCGCGGCTCGTAGGCTCCGCGCGTGACGGACGACGACGGCAGCCCTCAGGACAGCAGGCCCGAGGGGAGCGGGGGACCGCAGCGCACGATGCGCGTCCACCCGAGCATCCTGTCGGCGGACTTCACGGACCTCGCCGCCGAGGTGCGCCGCATCCCCACGGCGGACGCGGTGCACGTCGACGTCATGGACGGCCACTTCGTGCCCAACCTCACGCTCGGGCTGCCCGTCGTCGAGCGCCTGGCGCAGGTGAGCGACCTGCCGCTGGACTGCCACCTCATGGTCGAGGCGCCGGACCGGTGGGCGCCCGCGTACGCCGAGGCCGGCGCGGCGGGCGTCACGTTCCACGCCGAGGCCGCGGCCGCGCCCGTCCGGCTGGCCCGCGAGCTGCGCCGCCTCGGGGCCCGCGCGGCCGTCGCGCTCAACCCGGCGACGCCCGTCGAGCCGTGGGTCGACCTCCTCGGCGAGGTCGACATGGTGCTGCTCATGACCGTCGAGCCGGGCTTCGGCGGCCAGTCCTTCCTCGACGTCGTGCTGCCGAAGGTCCGGCGCCTGCGGGCGGCGATCTCCGCCGCGGGGCTGCCCGTGGCCGTGCAGGTCGACGGCGGCGTCAGCGCCGAGACGGTGGGCCGCGCCGCCGAGGCGGGCGCCGACGTCTTCGTCGCGGGCTCGGCGGTCTACGGCGCCGAGGACGCGGCGGCCGCGGTCGAGGACCTGCGCGCCCGGGCTGCGGCGGCGGTCGCCGGCCCCGTCGACTCCGGCCCCGTCGACTCCGGCCCCGCCGACCGCGGGTGAGCGGCGCCGTCGACGCCCTGGCGTCCGTCCTCGACGCCGCGGTCGTCATCGGGGGCGTGCCCCTGCTGCTGCGCGAGGTCGTCGGCAACCTCTTCGGCCTGGCCTCCGCCGTCGGCGGGATGCGCCGGCGCGTGTGGGCCTGGCCGGTCGGCGTCGTCGGCAACGCCCTGCTCTTCACCGTCTTCCTCGGCGGCGTCTTCGCGACGCCGCAGGCCGTCGACCTCTACGGGCAGGCCGGCCGGCAGGTGTTCTTCCTCCTCGTCAGCGTCTACGGCTGGGTGCGGTGGAGCCGCACCCGGCGCGCCGGGGGAGCGGGCGCCCCGGCCGTGGAGCCGCGCTGGGCCACCGGTCGCGAGCGGGCCGCGCTCGTCGCCGTCATGGTCGTGGGCACGCTCGGGCTCGCGCAGGTCTTCGCGCGGCTCGACTCCTTCGGGCCCTACCCGGACGCGTGGATCTTCACGGGCTCGCTGCTCGCCACGTACGGCATGGCCCGCGGCTGGATCGACTTCTGGCTCGTGTGGATCGCCGTCGACGTCGTCGGCGTGCCGCTGCTGCTGGCCGCCGGGTACTACCCCTCCGCCGTGCTGTACCTCGTGTACGCGGGCTTCGTCGTCTGGGGCGCGCGGACGTGGGTCGTCGCCCGCCGGCGCGAGGGGCGCGCCGACCCCGGCGCGGACGGGCCCGCGGACCCGGCCGTGACGGCGCTGGGCTGAGGGCGACCCGGCCGTGACGGCGCCGGGCTGGGGGCACCCGGCTCGGGCACCTAGCCTGGGCCCCCGTGAAGACCTTCGACGACCTGTTCGCCGAGCTCGCCGCCAAGGCCGAGCAGCGCCCGGAGGGCTCGCGCACCGTCGCCGAGCTCGACGCCGGCGTCCACGCCATCGGCAAGAAGGTCGTCGAGGAGGCCGCCGAGGTGTGGATGGCCGCCGAGCACGAGAGCGACGAGCGGACCGCCGAGGAGGTCTCCCAGCTGCTGTACCACCTGCAGGTGCTGCTGCTGGCCCGCGGGCTGACGCTCGAGGACGTCTACGCCCACCTCTGAGCAGCCCCCTCTGAGCAGCCCCCTCTGAGCAGCCCCCTCCGGCACCCCCTCGCACGCGACCCGCGCGCCCGCCACCCGCCCCCCCCGGCACCACCCAGGAGACCCCGCCCGTGCTGCGCATCGCCGTCCCGAACAAGGGCTCGCTCGCCGAGCCCGCCGCCGCCCTGCTGCGCGAGGCCGGCTACGCCGAGCGCCGGACGGGTCGCGAGCTCGTGCTCCACGACCGCGCCAACGACGTGGAGCTCTACTTCCTGCGCCCCCGCGACATCGCGGTGTACGTCGGCGCCGGCACCCTCGACGCCGGCATCACGGGCCGGGACCTGCTCCTGGACTCCGGCGCGGACGCCGAGGAGGTGCTCGAGCTCGGCTTCGCCTCCTCGACCTTCCGCTTCGCCGCCCGCACCGGGGAGGCGCCCGCCGACGTGACGGGGCTGGCGGGGCGCCGCGTCGCCACGAGCTACGACGGCCTCGTGCGCGCCCACCTCGCCGAGCACGGCGTCGACGCCCCCGTCGTCCGCCTCGACGGCGCCGTGGAGATCTCCGTGGCCCTCGGGGTCGCCGACGTCATCGCCGACGTCGTCGAGACGGGCTCGACGCTGCGGGCGGCGGGGCTCGAGGTCTTCGGCGACCCGATCCTGCGGTCCGAGGCGGTGCTCGTGCAGCGCCGCGGCGTGACCGCCCCCGAGGGGCTCGACGTCCTCGTGCGCCGGGTGCAGGGCGTCCTCGTGGCCCGCGAGTACGTCATGGTCGACTACGACGTCCACGTCGACCTGCTCGACGCCGCCTCGTCGGTCACGCCGGGACTGGAGTCGCCGACCGTCTCGCCCCTGCGGGACGCGAGCTACGTCGCCGTGCGGTCGATGGTGCGGCGCGGTGAGGTGAACGCGGTCATGGACCGGCTCTACGAGATCGGCGCCCGCGCCATCCTCGTCACGACGATCCACGCCTGCCGGATCTGACGTGGCCGACCCCTCCGGCGCCCGCCGCGGCGGCCCCGACGACGGGCGCGCGTCCGAGCGCGCCCGCTTGCACCGCCCCTTCGCCCCGCGCCGGGCCCGCGTGGTCGCCGTCGCCGTCGGCGCCGCCGCGCTGCTCGGCGGGCTGCTCCTCGCGGTGCTCGTGCCCGAGCTCGGCACCTTCGACCGGGTGGGCTTCGTCGTGGTCGGCGCCCTCGTCGCCGGCTTCATGGCCCTGCAGGCGCGCGTCCGCGTCGTCGTCGACGAGCAGGGGCTGCAGGTGCAGAACCTCCTCCTCTCGCGGCGGCTGGAGTGGGCCGAGGTCGTCCAGGTGCGGTTCGGCGGCGGCCAGCCGTGGGTGCAGCTGGACCTGTCGGACGGCGACGTCCTGCCCGTCATGGCCGTGCAGCGCGCCGACGGCGCCGCCGCCGAGGCCGAGGCGCAGCGCCTGGCCACGCTCGTGGCCCTCCACGGCCCCCGCGACGACGGCTGAGGCTCAGTCGACCGGCGGGACGGCGGTTAGGGCCTGCTCGGTCGACATCCCGCCCACCTGCAGCAGGTCGACGACGGTGCTGCGCAGCTGCCCGACGCAGACCGCGGCGGACAGCCCGAGGCGCCGGCTCCCGAGGACGCCGGCGCGGCGGCCCAGGTCGACGAGGTCGTCGAGGAGGTCGTCGTCGCGCCGCCCGGCGTCGACGGCCTCCGACAGCAGCCGCGCACCGGTGGCGAGCTCCTCGAGGAGGGTCCACAGCTCGGGCGGCAGGGGCTCGCCGCGCTGCTCGGCGACGGCCACCCGCCGCAGGAGCACGCGCACGTTCCGCATCGCCCGGTCGAGGGGGACGGCGAGGTCGCGCACCACCTCGAGGCCCGGGCGGTGGCGGTGGCGGAAGGGCGAGAGCCGCAGCCCCTCGAGCGCCTCCTGCGCCGCGGGCGCGAGGTCCTCGAAGGCCCGCTGCCCGGCGCGCGCCCGGTCCAGCGCCGCCTGCGCCCGCTCGCCGTCGGCGTGCTTGGCCGCGGCGGCGGCCTCGGCGAGCAGGAGCGCCACCTCGCCCGTCGCGGCGGCGGCGAGGCGGCGCGGCCGCATCAGCGGCGCGGTCGGCAGGAGGGCCGCCACGACGAGCGCCACGGCCCCGCCGACGAGCGCGTCGACCCAGCGGTCGAGCCCCGCGGACGCCGGTGCGGCGAGGGAGGTGACGATGCTCGCCTGGACGCCCGCCTGGGTGACGAGCAGCTGGCCCGCGTCGAGCAGGACGGCGAGGGCCATGGACAGGCCGACCACGACGGCGAGCTGCCAGACGCCCGTGCCGAGCCAGCTCGCGAGCAGGTCGCCGACGCCGATGCCGAGCGCGACGCCGACGACCACCTCGCCCGTGCGCCGCAGCCGGCCCTCGTAGGACTGGCCGAGCGCGACGACCGCGGCGACGGGCGCGAAGAAGGGGGTCGGGTGCCCGAGGACCAGGTGGGCGATGGCCCAGGCCGCCCCCGCGGCGAGCGCGCACTGGACGATGTTGGGGCCGCGCCGGCGCAACCGGGCCAGGCGCTCGCGCGCCGAGCGGCGCCCGCGGACGGCGGCGCGCAGCGGCCAGACGCGCTGGAGGTCGAGGCGCTCGCGTCCACGGCTGCCGGGCACGCGCCCGATGCTCCCAGGTGCTGCTGCTCAGCGGTGCTGGTGCTCCCCGGTGCCGGTGCCGGGCGGTTCCCGTGCCGCCCTCATCCCGTGCCGCCCTCACCCCGTGCCGCCCTCACCCCGTGCCGCCCTCACCCCGTGACGACGACGACGTCGGCGCGCGCGGCGGGCGCGTGCGCGCGCAGGTGCGCCTCCTCCTGCGCGGCCCAGCGGTCCCAGTGGGGGGCGTAGGCCTCGCCGTCGCGGGCCAGCGCCCGCCGCCGTCGCACCTCGTCGGGCGCCTGCGCCCACACGAGGACGTCGCCCGGCGCCAGCCCCGCGGCGCCCGCCCCCACCCCCTCGACGACGAGCAGCGGCCCCGGGGCGACGACGAGGTCGTCCCCGGCGCCCGACCACCCGCCGGCGTCCCAGTCCCAGCGCCGCAGCCGGGCCGGCCGGCCCGCCCGCCAGGCCGGCAGCACCTCCTCGACCAGGCGCGCGGCCCCGGCGGCCAGCCCGTCCCACCCCGGGTACAGGTCGTCCAGGTGCAGCACGGGGGCGTCCAGCGACGCCCCGAGCGCCGCGGCCAGCGTCGTCTTGCCCGCGCCGCTGCGGCCCTCGACGAGGACGGCGCGCGGGAGGGAGCGCGGGCCCGGGGCGCCGCGGTCCCTAGGCTGGTGCGCGTGAGCCTCGCCGTCCGCGTCGTCCCCTGCCTCGACGTCGACGCCGGCCGCGTCGTCAAGGGCGTCCGCTTCGCCGGCCTGCGGGACGCGGGCGACCCGGTCGAGCTCGCGCGCCAGTACGGCGACGACGGCGCGGACGAGCTCGTCTTCCTCGACGTCACGGCGAGCACGGACGAGCGGTCCACGACCTACGACGTCGTCGCGCGCACCGCCGAGCAGGTGTTCGTGCCCCTCACCGTGGGCGGGGGCGTGCGCACGGTCGCCGACGTCGACCGGCTCCTGCGCGCCGGCGCCGACAAGGTCGGCGTCAACACCGCGGCCGTCGCGCGGCCGCGGCTCGTCGCCGAGGTGGCCGACCGCTTCGGGGCCCAGGTGCTCGTCCTGTCCGTCGACGCCCGCCGCTGCCCGCCGGGCACCCCGGAGGCCGAGCGCACGCCGTCCGGGTTCGAGGTCACCACGCACGGCGGGCGACGGGGGACGGGGGTCGACGCGCTCGCCTGGGCCGCCGAGGCCGCCCGCCTGGGGGCGGGGGAGATCCTCCTCAACTCCGTGGACGCCGACGGCACGACCGGCGGCTTCGACCTCGAGATGCTCCGCGCGGTCCGCGGCGAGGTGGGCGTCCCCGTCGTCGCCAGCGGCGGCGCCGGCCGGCTCGAGGACTTCGCGCCCGCCGTCGCGGCGGGCGCGGACGCCGTCCTCGCCGCCTCCGTCTTCCACTTCGGCGTGCTCCGCGTGGGCCAGGTGAAGGACGCCCTCGCGGCCGCCGGGCACCCCGTGCGCCGCGCCGGCGCCGCCGTCCACGCCGCGGACGGCGCCCCGCCCCCCGGCGGGCGGGAGGACGTCGGGCCCGCGCCCGCCCCCTGAGGCCGGCCCCGTCGGCGGGTCGGGGAGCACCGCGGCCTCAGACCGCCCGGTCGAGGCCCGCCAGCGCGCGGACGTCCTCGGGCGCGCCCTCGACCTCGACGCGGGCGACGGCCTCGCGGCCGAAGCTGTGGAGCAGCACCTCGCCCACGTCGCCGCGCAGCACGACGGTGCCGGCGCCCTCGGGGGCGCGGCGGGCGACGACGCGCCCCTCGGGGGTCTCCAGCACCACGCCGACGGGTGAGCGCCGGTAGAGCAGCCGGGCCCGCCCGCGCAGGCCGCCCCAGAGCGCCCTGCGCACGTCGGCGGGCAGCGCGCGCGGCTCCGCGGGCGCGTCGCCGGCGCGCCGGACGTCCTCGGCGTGGACGAAGTGCTCGCCGGTGTTCACGGCCGTCTCGACCCCCGGCAGGGCGAAGGGCGACAGGCGCGGCGGCCCGGAGGCCACGAGGTCGACGAGGACCTCGTAGGGGCGGGCGGCGACGGCGTCCCGCACCCGCTCGCCGTGGCCGGCGAGGGGCGGGACCACGAGGCCCAGCGCCGCGTCGGGACGGCGCTCGCGGACGACGAGGTGGGCGGCGAGGTCGCGCGCGGTCCAGCCCGCGCACAGCGTCGGGGCGTCGGGACCACGGCGGCGCAGCTCCTCGACGAGGACGGCTCGCTCGGAGGCGGAGGGCGTCATGGCCGCCATCGTGCCGTCCCGGGCCGACGGCGCCCAGCGGGCGCCGAGGAGGGGCCCCACGACGAGCGGATCCGGCGGGGGCGGCTCGCTCGTGGTGGTCTCTCGCGAGGTGGGCTCCCTCGTGGCCGGGTCGGGTGCGGGCGGGCGCCGTCCGGGGCACTGGCTACGCCCCCGCGCTGGGGCCGGCGCCCAGCACGGGCGCTCGCCTGAGGTGCCCCGGACGCCACCCGCCCCCACCCCTCGCCGGCGTCACCGCGCGTCCGGTGCCGTCGTCGTGGCTGGGTCGGTGATCGGGCGCCCGCTCCGTGGCGTCGGCTGCCACGACCGCCGCGGGGCCCCGGGAAGCCCGGGACGCCGCTGTCGGTTGCCCGTGAGAACGTGTGGTGCCCAGCCTCGTGGGCCCGCCTGAGAGGACGTCCGTGCCCCGCCGCTCCGCACCGCCCCCCGTCCCGGACCGAGCCGCAGCGCATCCTCCCGGCCCCCAGCCGTCCTCTCCGGAGCCGTCCCCCCGCGCCTCCGAGGTCCCGCGCCAGCCGGACCGCCGCCGACGCCCGTCGCGGCCCGCGCGCCCCGCGCACCCTCCGGGCGCCACGCGCCGCGGGGTCCGCGTCGTCGCCCGCGGGGCGCGCGACGAGCCGCGCGTCCTCGCCCTGGCCGTCGCCGTCTCCGCGGTCTACGGCGCCGGGACGGCGGCCGCGGGCTGGCTCCTCGGCCGCACGACCGACGAGGTGCTCGCGCCGCTGTTCGCCGGCGACCCCGGCGTCGACCGCGGCGACGTGCTCCTCGCCGGTCTGGCGCTCGCGGGCGTCGCCCTCGTCACCGCGGTGGCGGTGGCGCTGCGGCGCATGGTCGCCGGCCGGGTCTTCGCCAACCTCCAGGCCCGCTACCGGCGGCGCCTCGCCCACCAGTACCTGCGCCTGCCGATCGCGTGGCACCACCGCCACCCCGCCGGCCAGCTCCTGGCCAACGCGAGCAGCGACGTCGAGGCCAGCTTCACGATCTTCAACCCCCTGCCGATGGCGCTCGGGGTCGTCGTCATGGCGGTCGTGGCCGCCGTCGCGATGGTGGCGGCCGACCCCGTGCTCGCCCTCGTCGGCCTGCTCAGCCTGCCCGCGATGGTCGTCGCGAACATCGCCTACCAGCGCGCCATGTCGCCCCGCGTCGTCCGGGCCCAGGCCCTGCGCGGCGAGGTCTCGGCCATGGCGCACGAGAGCTTCGACGGCGCCGTCGTCGTCAAGACGCTCGGCCGCGAGGGCGCCGAGACGCGTCGCTTCGGCGCCGCCGCCGACCGGCTGCGCGGGGCCAACGTCGACGTCGGACGCACGCGCGGCGCCTTCGACCCGGCCGTCGAGGCGCTGCTGAGCCTGGCGAGCCTCGCCGTCCTGGCGGTCGGCGCGGTGCGCGCCGCGTCGGGGGACGTCGGCGTCGGCGACGTCTTCACGGTGGTCTACCTGCTCACGGTGCTCGCGTCGCCGGTGCGCGCCTTCGGGTGGGTCCTCGCCGAGCTGCCCCGGGCGGCCGTCGGCTTCGGGCGCGTGCGGACGGTGCTCGACGCCCGCGGCCGCACGACCTGGGGCGAGAGCCCCCTGCCGCGCGGCGGCCTGTCGCTGCAGATGCGCGGGGTCGAGCTGGCGCACGCGCGCGGGGCGGACGAGGACCTCGACGCCGGTGAGGTCGCCGGGGTGGGGGGCGCGGGCGCGCCGGGGCCCGCCGACGCCCCCGCGGCCGACGGCGTGCCCGCCCTGCGCGGGGTCGACCTCGACGTCCCCGCCGGGTCGACGACCGCCCTCGTGGGGCCCACCGGCTCCGGCAAGTCCACGCTCGCCTCCCTCGCCGTGCGGCTGCTCGACCCCGACACCGGGGTCGTGCGCCTGGGCGGCGTCGACGCCCGCGAGCTGCGCGAGGGCTCCCTGCCGGCCGAGGTCGCCCTCGTGCCCCAGGGCACCTTCGTCTTCGACGACACCGTCCGCGGCAACATCACCCTCGGCGCCGAGGTCGACGAGCAGCGCCTGCGGGACGCGCTCGAGACGTCGCAGGCCGCCGAGTTCGTCGACGCCCTGCCCGAGGGCCTCGAGACGCGCGTGGGGGAGCGCGGCACCTCGCTGTCCGGCGGTCAGCGCCAGCGCCTGGCGCTCGCCCGGGCCCTCGTGCGCGACCCGCGCCTGCTCGTCCTCGACGACGCGACCTCCGCCGTCGACCCGGCCGTGGAGGCCGAGATCCTCAGCGCGCTGCGCCGTCCGCCGGCGCCCGGGGCGCCGCGGCCCACGGTCCTGCTCGTGGCCTACCGGCGGGCCACCATCGCCCTCGCCGACCGCGTGGCGTGGATGGAGCACGGGCGCGTCGTCGACGAGGGCACCCACGAGGAGCTGCTCGAGCGGCGGCCGGCCTACCGCCACCTCGTCACGGCGTACGAGGAGGCGGCCCTGGCGGCCGACGCCCCGTCCGGCGGCCCGTCCGGCCCCGCGGCCGCCGCCCCGGCGGCCTCGACCTCCGGGGGCCGGCGGTGAGCGCCGCGGGCGCCCCGCCGCCCGCGGGCACGCGCATCGCCCGCGAGGCGGGCGACGGCGTCGTCGCCACGGTGCGGCGCGGTCTCGCGCTCTCCCCGCTCATGCGCCGGGGGCTGCTGGGCACCCTCCTGCTCGGCGTCCTCGCGACCGCCGGGCGCGTCGTCGTGCCGCTCGCCACCCAGCGGACGGTCGACGCCGGCATCAACGGCCCCGACGGGCCCGATCCGGGCCTCGTGACGCGCCTCGTCCTCGTCGGCGTGGTCGTCGTCGTCGCGACGGCCTTCGTGTCCTACGTGGTCAACCGGCGCCTGTTCACCGCGACCGAGGCGGGTCTGGCGGAGCTGCGCACCACCGCCTTCCGGCGCGTGCACGACCTGTCGGCGCTCACGCAGTCCTCCGAGCAGCGGGGCTCGCTCGTCTCCCGCGTGACGACGGACGTCGACACGATCTCCCAGTTCCTCCAGTTCGGCGGCCTGCTGCTCGTGCTGTCGGTCGGCCAGGTGCTCGTCGTCTCGGTGATCATCGGCGTGACGTCCTGGCAGCTGCTGCTCGTCGTCGTGGCGTGCTTCGTGCCCGTCGTCCTCTTCGGCCGCTGGATGCAGCCGCGGGTCTCCGCGGCCTACGCGGAGGTCCGGGCCCGGGTGGGCCGCGTCCTCGGCGGCGTGTCGGAGACGGTCGTCGGCGCCGACACCATCCGCGCCTACGGCGCCGAGGAGCGCACGCGGGAGCGCGTGGACGCGGCGGTCGAGGACCAGCGCCGCGCGCAGGTGCGCGCCCAGACGCTCGTCGCGACGTCCTTCTCCACGGCCGTGCTCGGCGCGGGCGTCGTCGTCGCCGCGGTGGTGGTCGTCGGCGCGCTGCTCGGCGTCGACGGCGACCTGACGCTCGGGCAGTTGACGGCCGTGCTGCTCCTCGTGCAGCTCCTCACCGGCCCGGTCCAGAGCCTCACCGAGGTCCTCAACGAGCTCCAGAACGCCGTCGCCGGCTGGCGGCGGGTCCTGGCGCTCCTCGACACGCCGGTCGACCTGGCCGACCCGGGCGAGGACGGCCGCGAGCTGCCCGCCGGGCCCCTCGACCTGCGCGTCGAGGGCGTCGGGTACGCCTACCCGGGTGGGCGCCCGGCCCTGTCCGACGTCGACCTGGACGTGCCGGCGGGCACGCGCGTGGCCGTCGTGGGGCGCACCGGCTCGGGCAAGACGACGCTCGCCCGCCTGCTCACGCGCCTGCAGGACCCGGTGAGCGGGCGCGTCGTGCTCGGCGGCGAGGACCTGCGGCGGGTCCGCGCGGCGAGCCTGCGCCGCCGCGTCGCCATGGTCCCGCAGGAGGGCTTCCTCTTCGAGGGGACCGTCGCCGACAACGTCGCGATGGGCCGCGAGGGCAGCACGGGCGAGGACGTGCGCCGGGTCGTCGACGAGCTCGGCCTCGGGCCGTGGGTCGACGGGCTGCCCGACGGCCTCGGCACCCGCGTCGGCCAGCGCGGCGAGGCGCTGTCGGCGGGGGAGCGCCAGCTCGTGGCCCTGGCGCGGGCCCGCCTGGCCGACCCCGACGTGCTCGTCCTCGACGAGGCGACCTCGGCGGTCGACCCGGCCCTCGACGTGGCCATCGGCGCCGCCCTCGAGCGGCTCATGGCCGGGCGGACCTCCGTGACGATCGCCCACCGGATGTCGACGGCCGAGCGGGCCGACCTCGTCGTCGTCGTCTCCGGCGGGCGGGTCACCGAGACCGGCCGCCACGTCGACCTCGTCGACGCGGGCGGTCACTACGCCGAGCTGCACCGCGCGTGGGCCGCCCAGCTCTCGCCGGCGGGCGGCTGACGCCGTCGGCCGGAGACGACGGGGGCTGAGGCCGTGGGCGACGACGGCGGCGGGTCCGGGGCGGGGCCGGGGGCGGTGGGAGGATCGGGGCGTGAGCGCCCCCACCTCCTCCGGCACCGACCTCGACCCCGCGGTGGCCGCCCGCCTGCGCCGCACGCCCGACGGCCTCGTGGCCGCGGTGGTCCAGCAGCACGACACCGGCGAGGTCCTCATGCTCGGCTGGATGGACGACCGGGCCCTCGCGCTCACCCTCAGGACCGGCCGCGCCACCTACTGGAGCCGCAGCCGCCAGGAGCTGTGGCGCAAGGGGGACACCTCCGGGCACGTGCAGCACGTGCGCTCGGTCGCGCTGGACTGCGACGGCGACGCCCTGCTCGTCCGCGTCGACCAGACGGGCCCCGCGTGCCACACCGGGACCCGCACCTGCTTCGACGGTCGCGACCTCGGCGCCCGCGACGTCGTCACCGAGGGGACCTCGGGCGGCGTCACGGGCGGCGTCCCTGGCGGGGGCGGCGCGTGAGCGCGGGACCCGACGGGCGCCTCGGGGCGACGTGGCCGTCGCTCGACGTCTTCCGCGAGCTGGCCCGCGACCGACGGGTCGTACCGGTCGTGCGCCGTGTGCTCGCCGACGGCGAGACGCCCGTGGGCCTCTACCGCAAGCTGTCGGGCGACGCGCCGGGCTCCTTCCTCCTGGAGTCCGCGGAGGGCGGGCGCTGGTCGCGCTGGTCGATCGTCGGCGCGCGCTCCGGGGCGATGCTGCTCGGCGGCGACGGCGCCTCGCAGTGGGTCGGCGAGCCCCCCGCGGGCGTGCCGACCTCCGGTGAGCCCACGGAGGTGCTGGCCGCCGTCATGGACGCCCTGCACACCCCGCGGCTGCCCGGCCTCCCGCCGCTGACCGGCGGCATGGTCGGCGTCCTCGGCTACGACGTCGTCCGCGCCTGGGAGCGGCTGCCGGTGCGCTCGCCCGACGAGCTCGGCGCGCCGCCGGTGATGATGGCGCTCGCCACGGACGTCGCCGTCCTCGACCACAGCGACGGCACGCTGCTGCTCGTGGCCAACGCGGTGAACCACGACGGCACCGACGAGCGCGTCGACGAGGCCTGGGCCGACGCCGTGGCGCGGCTCGACCGCATGGTCGCCGAGCTGGCCGCGCCCGCGCCGTCCACGGTCGCCGTCCACGACGGCGGCGGGGGCGAGCCGCCCGCGCCGCGCGAGCGCACGCGCCGGGAGGACTACCTCGAGGCCGTGCGGCGCGGCAAGGAGGCCATCGTCGACGGCGAGGTCTTCCAGGTCGTCCTCTCCCAGCGCTTCGAGCTGGACTGCCCGGCCGACGCGCTCGACGTCTACCGCTGCCTGCGGGCGTCCAACCCGAGCCCGTACATGTACCTGTTCCGGGGTCAGCGCCCCGACGGCAGCCGCGTCGACGTCGTCGGCTCGAGCCCCGAGGCGCTCGTCAAGGTCGAGGCGGGCCGGGTGCTGGCGCACCCCATCGCGGGCACGCGCCCGCGCGGCGCCAAGCCCGAGGACGACGTCCGCCTCGCGGAGGAGCTCCTCGACGACGCCAAGGAGCGCTCCGAGCACCTCATGCTCGTCGACCTCGCGCGCAACGACCTCGCCCGGGTCTGCGAGCCGGGGACCGTCGACGTCGTCGAGTTCATGGCGGTCGAGCGCTACAGCCACGTCATGCACCTCGTCTCGACCGTGCTCGGCGACGTGCGCCCCGGGACGGCGGCGATGGCCGTGCTCCGGGCGGCCTTCCCGGCGGGGACGCTGTCCGGCGCGCCGAAGCCGCGGGCCATGGAGCTCATCGACGCGCTCGAGCCGGTGCGGCGCGGGGTCTACGGCGGCGTCGTGGGCTACCTCGACTTCGCGGGCGACCTCGACATGGCCATCGCCATCCGCACGGCCGTGCTGTCCGACGGTCGGGCGCACGTGCAGGCGGGCGCCGGCGTCGTCGCCGACTCGGTGCCGGAGCTCGAGGACGCCGAGTGCCGGGCCAAGGCGGCGGCCGTGCTGCGCGCCGTCGCGGCGGCGAGCACGCTGCGACCGCCGGCGCCGGCCGGCGGCCCGCGATGAGCGCGGCCGGCCGAGGCGGGCGGCTCCCCCGGGCCCGCGCCGTCCTCGGCCTGCTGGCGCTCGGGGCGGTCGTCGTCGTCTCGGGAGCCCTCATGTGGACGCGGGCGGACGTCGACGGCGCCCTCGCCGGCGCGGGGGCGGTGGCGGCGACGGGCGGGTCGGCGGCCCCGCTGGTGCCGGCGCTCGGCCTCGTGGCCCTCGCCGGGGCCGCCGCCGCGAGCACCACGCGCCGCGCCGGGTCGCTCGTCGCGCTCGGCGTCGTGGCGGCCGCGGGCGCCGGCGTCGTCGCCGGCGCCGCGGGGGTCCTCGCCGACCCGCTGGGCGCCACCGCCGGCGAGGTCGGGCAGGTGCTCGGCGTCACCGCCGGCTCGGTGGGTCCGGGCGACGCGAGCGCCACCGCGACGGCGTGGCCCTGGGTCGTCGCGGTGGTCGGCGCGCTGCTCGCCGTGCTGGCGGTCGCCGCGCTGCCCGCCTCGCGCGCGTGGCCGAGCGGGCGCCGCTACGAGGCGCCGTCCGCCCGGGGCGAGGACTTGGAGCGCGGCGTCGACGCCGGTGGGGTCGGCGACGGCGGCGGCGGGGCCGCAGGGACGAGCGCCGGGGGCGGTGGCGCGGGCGCCCGGACCGGCGACCCGGTCACCGGGACCGAGGACGAGGGCCCGGCCGCCGAGCGGGCGCGGCGCCGGGGAGAGGCCTTCGACGCGTGGGACTCCCTGTCCCGCGGCGAGGACCCGACCGGCGGGGCGGACGGCCACCGCCCTCGCGACGGCCGCCGCTGACCCGACGCCGGGGCGGCGCGGGAGGCGCGGGGCGCCGCGGCTGGCATGATGACGAGGCGCCCGAGGGGCCGCGCGAGCGGTCGCCGCGGGCGCCGCGACCGCCCCGCGCGGCGCGGGGTCGCCCACCACCGACGACCAGACCGACCGACGAGAGCGAGCCGCGCGTCGGACCGCCGCAGGGCCGTCCGGGCCGGTCGAGGAGAGCCCCATGGCCGAGCGCACGCAGGACCGCGGCACCCAGCAGGACACCCAGCCGGACACGAGGCACCAGCCGCAGCTGCCCCCGCACACGGAGGACCACGGGCACAGCCTCGCCGCGTGGGTGGGTGTCGGCGTCGTCATGCTCGGCGCCCTCGTCGGCTGCCTCGCGGTCGTGTTCACCGTGTGGTGGCTGCTGGCCGTCGGCTTCGTCGTCATGGCCGTCGGGCCCGTCGTCGGCATCGTCCTCGCCAAGATGGGTCACGGGGCCGGCAAGCCCGAGCAGTCCTCCGACGAGCCGGGCGACGAGCCCCACCACGGCCCGGCCGCGCGCTCCGGCGAGGCGGCGTCGACGACGGCCAACGGCCCCCGCTGAGCCCCGCCCCGACGGAGGTGCCCGGGGTGCCGCGCCGCTGGCCCCCGCTGGTCCTCGGCGCGGCCGGGGCCGCGGCGCTGACCGCTGTCGCGCTGCGCGACCCGCACGTGCCGGGCAGCTGGGGCACCTGCCCCGTCCTGCTGGTCACCGGCCTGCCCTGCCCGGGGTGCGGCGGGTTGAGAGCCGTGTCCGACCTCCTCGCCGGCCAGCCGCTGACGGCGCTGGGCAGCAACGCCCTCGCCGTCGTCCTCGTCGTCGGCGGGGCGCTGGCGTGGGCGGCCTGGACCACCGCGGCGCTGCGACGACGGCCCCTGCGCCTCGTCGACGCCGTGACGGACCGGCGGGCGGTGGTCGGGGTGGCCGCCCTCGCCGTCTTCACGGTCGTCCGGTGGCTGCCCGGCGCCGGCGCGGTGCTCGGGCCCTGAGGCTGCGTCCGCCGCTGGTCCCGGCGCCACCACCTCGTGACGTCACCCGGCACGAGGCGACCCGCTTCGAGGCGACCCGGCACGACGTCATCGGGCACGACGGAGGGCCCGGACCAGGCGGTCCGGGCCCTCCGTCGTGCCCGCGCGGGGCCTCGAGAGGCCCGTCGAGGACGGCGCAGCAGGCGTCAGCCGAAGACGTCCTCCGACTGCTCCTGGATGCACTGCTGCTGCTCCGCGCCCGTGAGGCCCTGGCACTCCTGGAAGGCGTCCCCGAAGAGGCTCAGCCCCACCGCGAAGAGGACGACGCTGAGGACGCCGAGGACGAGGGAGACGATCGACAGGACGAGGCCGGTCGTCGCCACGCCGCCGTTCGTCGCCTCGCCGCGCTTCACGCGCCGACGCGCACCGACGCCGAGGACGATGCCGACGACCCCGATGATCACGGCGGGGATGCCGACGAGGAAGATCCCGAGGCAGACGGACAGCAGGGCCACGATGCCGACGACGAGCGCTGCCACGCCGAGGCCGTTGCGCGGCTCCTGGTGCGGCTGCCCGCCGTAGGACGAGGCCGCGGCGTCACCGCCGTAACGGGCCGGCTCGCCGTAGCCACCGGTCGAGGGCCGGTCGTACCCGCTGCCGTCACCGGAGGACTGGCCGTAGCCGGGCGCGGCGTCGCCGTAGCGGGGCTGCTCCGGCGGGCGGTCGCCCGACGGCTCCTGGCCGTAGCGCGGCTGGTCGGGGTCGCTCGGGGTGCTCACGTCTGGCCTCCTGGCTGGGCCCGTGGGGGCCCGTCGTCGGGGGTCGGCGGTCGGCCGGCTCGCCGCCGTCCGGCGGCGGTGCCCCGCCGCTCGGGGCGGTCGTCCGACGCTATCGGCGCTGCGCCCGCACCGCGCGGCGCGCGCGCCGTGGGACCCGCACGGGTGCGTCCGGTCCTCCCCACGCGCAGGACCGGACGCCGGCGGGACCGGACGGGGCCACGGCGGGCACGTCCGGGGCGGGGCGGGGGCGCGGGAGCGCGGCGGGCCACGCACTAGAGTCCTGCGCGGCAGGACGGCTCGACCGGAGCGGTGCTCGGGACCGAGCCGCCCGCGCCCCGGAGGGGCCGTCGGCCCAGCAGGACCGGGCACGGCGGGCCCGAGCACGGCAGGCCCAGGTGCACCAGGCGGACCCAGCACAGCGTCGAAGCGGAGGAGCCCTCACGTGAGCGTGCTCGACGACATCCTCGCCGGGGTCCACGCCGACCTCGCCGCGCGGCAGGAGACCACCTCGCTCGACGAGCTGAAGGAGCGCGCGTCCCGGCGCCCCGGCGCCCTGGACGCCGTCGAGCGGCTGCGCCGGGTCGACGGCGACGAGGAGCGCGGCGCGGTGAAGGTCGTCGCCGAGGTGAAGCGCTCGAGCCCCAGCAAGGGGGCCCTGGCGGCCATCGGCGACCCGGCGGGCCTGGCGCGCGACTACGAGGCCGGGGGCGCCGCCGTCATCAGCGTCCTCACCGAGCGCCGTCGCTTCGGCGGCAGCCTCGAGGACCTCGACGCCGTGCGCGCGGCCGTCGACGTCCCCATCCTGCGCAAGGACTTCGTGACCACCTCCTACCAGGTGTGGGAGGCCCGGGCCCACGGCGCGGACGTCGTGCTGCTCATCGTCGCGGCCCTGGAGCAGCCCGCGCTCGTCTCGCTCGTGGAGCGGGTCCACTCCCTCGGCATGACGGCGCTCGTCGAGGTGCACGACGTCGAGGAGGTCGCCCGGGCCGTCGACGCAGGTGCCCGGGTCGTCGGCGTCAACGCGCGCGACCTGCGGACCCTGCACGTGGACCGCGGCACCTTCGCCGCCGTGCGCCCCGCAGTCCCCGCCGGCGTCGTCGTCGTCGCCGAGTCGGGCGTCCGGGGCTCCCACGACGTCTTCGACTACGCCCGCGCGGGCGCCGACGCCGTCCTCGTCGGCGAGGCGCTCGTCACGGGCGGCGACCCCCGCGCCGCGGTGGCGGACCTCGTCGCCGCCGGCAACCACCCCTCGACCAGGGCAGGACGCGCATGAGCACGAGCACACCGCCCCGCACGGGCACCGCCACCGGGCTCCCCGAGGGCGCGGCCCTCTCGAGCGCCTCGGGGCCCTACTTCGGCGAGTTCGGCGGGCGCTTCGTGCCCGAGGCGCTCGTCGCGGCCCTCGACGAGCTCGACGCGGCCTTCACGCAGGCGTGGGCCGACCCGTCCTTCCGGGCCGAGCTCGACGAGCTCCACCGCACCTACACGGGGCGGCCGAGCATCCTCACCGAGGCGCCGCGCTTCGCCGCCCACGCGGGTGGCGCGCGGGTCTTCCTCAAGCGCGAGGACCTCAACCACACGGGCTCGCACAAGATCAACAACGTGCTCGGCCAGGCGCTGCTCACCAAGCGCATGGGCAAGAAGCGCGTCATCGCGGAGACGGGCGCGGGCCAGCACGGCGTCGCGTCCGCCACGGCGGCGGCGCTGCTCGACCTCGAGTGCGTCGTCTACATGGGCGAGCGCGACACCGAGCGCCAGGCGCTCAACGTGGCGCGGATGCGGCTCCTCGGGGCCGAGGTCGTGCCGGTGCGCACGGGCTCGCGGACCCTCAAGGACGCCCTCAACGAGGCGATGCGCGACTGGGTCGCCCACGTCGACGACACGCACTACCTCCTCGGCACCGTGGCCGGGCCCCACCCCTTCCCGACGATGGTGCGCGAGCTGCACCGGGTCATCGGCGAGGAGGCGCGCGAGCAGCTGCTCGAGCGCGTCGGCCGCCTCCCGGACGTCGTCGTCGCCTGCGTGGGCGGCGGCTCGAACGCCATGGGCATCTTCCACGCCTTCCTCGACGACGCTGACGTCGCGCTCCTGGGCCTCGAGGCGGGCGGCGACGGCGTCGCGACGGGACGGCACGCCTCGTCCATCACGGGCGGGGCGCCGGGCGTCCTCCACGGCGCGCGCTCGATGCTCCTGCAGGACGACGACGGGCAGACGGTCGAGTCGCACTCGATCAGCGCGGGGCTGGACTACCCGGGCGTCGGCCCGGAGCACGCGTGGCTCGCCGCCACCGGCCGGGCGCAGTACCGCCCCGTGACGGACGACGAGGCGATGCAGGCGATGCGCCTGCTGTGCCGCACCGAGGGGATCATCCCCGCCATCGAGACGGCGCACGCCCTCGCCGGTGCGCTGGAGGAGGGCCGCCGGCTCGGGCCGGACGGCGTCGTCCTCGTCAACCTGTCCGGGCGCGGCGACAAGGACGTCGACACGGCGGCCCGATGGTTCGACCTCGTCAGCGACGAGGACCTCGTCGCGGCCGAGGACGTGCGCACCGACCGCGCCGACGGCGGGGTGCACGCCGGCCCCGACGTCGTCGCCGGCGGCGAGCCGCACGACGAGGGCGTGCCGGAGCGGGGGCCCGGCTCGAGGACCGATCGCGGCGACGCCCCGGTCGACGGCTCGACCGGCGGTCCGGCCGACGACGGGGCCGAGGCCTCCACGGTCGCCCGGGGCGAGCGGTGACCGCCGCTGTGACGACGTCCGGCGCGGCCGGGACGGGGTCGAGCCGCACCGGCGCCGCGATCGACGCCGCGCGCGAGCGGGGCGGGGCGGCCCTCGTGGGCTACCTGCCCGTGGGCTTCCCGGACCTGGCGACCTCGGTGGAGGCCGCGCGGGCGATGGTCGCGGAGGGCGTGGACGTCGTCGAGCTCGGGCTGCCGTACTCCGACCCGGTCATGGACGGACCGGTCATCCAGGCGGCCGCCCAGGCCGCCCTGGAGGGCGGCTTCCGGGTGCGGGACGTCCTCACCGCCGTCGAGCAGGTGGCGGCCACGGGCGCCGCCGTCCTCGTCATGACCTACTGGAACCCCGTGGTGCGCTACGGCGTCGACGCGTGGGCGCGCGACCTGGCCGCGGCCGGGGGAGCGGGGCTCATCACGCCCGACCTCATCCCTGACGAGGGGCAGGACTGGCTCGACGCCTCCGCCGCGGCGGACCTCGACCGCGTCTTCCTCGTCGCGCCGTCGTCAACCCCGCAGCGCCTCGCCAGCACGTCGGCGGCCTGCCGCGGCTTCGTGTACGCGGCCTCGACCATGGGCGTCACGGGCGTGCGCGCCTCGGTCGGCGGTGACGCCGAGCGCCTCGTGCGGGACACCCGCGCCGCGGGCGCCGAGCGCGTGTGCGTCGGCCTCGGGGTCTCGACGGCGGACCAGGCCGCCGAGGTGGCCGGGTTCGCGGACGGCGTCATCGTCGGCTCAGCGCTCGTGCGCGCCCTCGGCGAGGGCGGCGTCCGCTCGGTGGGCGCGGTCGCCGCCGACCTCGCGGCAGGGGTCCGCCGGTGACGGGGACGGCCCTGGCCGCGGGGAACCTCGCGTCGGCGGTGCTCACGGCGATCCCCAGCCCCCCCCAGGGCGTGTGGCACCTGGGGCCGGTCCCGATCCGCGCGTACGCGCTCGCGATCATCCTCGGCATCGTGCTCGGCGTCGTCATCGGCGAGAAGCGCCTGCGCGCGCGCGGCGGTCCGCCCGGAGCGGTCGTGGACATCGCGGTGTGGGCGGTGCCCTTCGGCATCGTCGGCGCGCGGATCTACCACGTGCTCTCCTCGCCGGACGCCTACTTCGGCGAGGGCGGCGACCTCGTGCGCGCCCTCTACGTCTGGGAGGGCGGCCTCGGCATCTGGGGCGCCATCGCGGGCGGGTTCGTCGGCGCCCTCGTGGCGATCCGGCAGCTCGGCCTGCGGCTCGGCGTCGTCGCGGACGCGCTCGCGCCGGGGCTCCTCGTGGCCCAGGCGGTGGGGCGCTTCGGCAACTACTTCAACCAGGAGCTCTTCGGCCGCCCGACCGACCTGCCCTGGGGCCTCGAGATCGACCCGGCCAACCGGCCCGCCGAGTACGCCGACGCCGCCACCTTCCACCCGACCTTCCTCTACGAGTCGCTGTGGTGCCTGGTGGCCGCGGGCCTGCTCCTGCTCCTGGAGCGGCGCCTCAAGCTGGGGCACGGCCGCGTCTTCCTCACCTACGTCTTGCTGTACGTCATCGGGCGCGGCTTCATCGAGACGCTGCGCGTCGACCAGGCGGAGGTCGTCGGGGGCCTCCGGCTCAACGTCTGGACGTCCGTCGTCGTCGGTCTCCTCGCCGTCCTCGGCCTGCTCGTGAGCTCGCTCCGGCACCCCGGGCGCGAGGCGACCGCGCTGCGCGAGCCGGCGCCCGCCGAGGCGGCCGCCGCGGCCGAGACGGAGGCCCTCGACGCGGGGGCCGAGCCCGAGGACGCCGCCGCCGAGGGAGAGCGCGCCGCGGCCCGCGCCCGGGCCAGTGCATCCGGGGACTCCGAGGACGACGCGGCCACCGAGGCTGACGACGACGCGGGGCGCGACCGGCGCGAGTGAAGCCGCTGGCGCACAGGTCGGGTGCGCACACGGCGGTCTCGGCCGACGTCGCGCCCGGCCCTCCCCGCGCCCGGCGGGCCGGCGACCGGAGGCCGTGCCCCCGGACGACCCCGAGATGGGACGAGCGACGGGTCGGCGCGGCACTCGGGCGCTCGGGCGGTCGCCGCGAGCGCCCTCCCGCTGCGCGCGGCCTGGCCGGCCGCGCTCGACCCGCCGACCGGGTGGTCAGTACGGCGGTGGGTCGGCCTCGCCCCACCCGCCAGGACTTCCCGAGGAGGCGTCCGGGTCATCACCGGAGTGACCGTCACGCGCACCTCCGCCCTCGAGCTCGCGCTGCTGGCGTGCGATCTCGGCGTGCACCCGGTCGAGGTCGTGGGCGGCGCTGTCGCGGTGGGGGTAGCGGGGTCGGCCGAGGAGGTGGTCCTCGAGGGCGGCGGCGGCCGCGTCGTCGGCCTCGGTCTGCGCGCGGAGGTCGTCGTCGACGTGGGGCGCCGGTCGCGGCAGCAGAGGCTGCGCCGGGACGTCCACGACCTGACCGAGTGGAGTGGTCCAGGTCAGGCCGGGGTCGCGGGCGTCGTCGGTCATGGGGACGGCCTTCCATCCGCAGTGGTGCTTGGCGAGGTGGTGGCGCCGGCAGAGGACGTCGAGGTTGCAGGGGCAGGTCGGTCCGCCGGTGGCGTGGGGGGTGCGGTGGTCGAGGTCGCAGCGGGTGGCGGGCATGCGGCAGCCGGGGGCCTGGCAGCGGGGTGAGCGGGTGCGGACCCAGCGGGCGCACGCGTCGGTGGGGGCGTAGGGGCCGGGTCCGCCGGTCGCGGCGGCGTAGGAGCAGCTGGATCGCCGCGAGGCGTGGAGCAGCGAGGTGTGCCGCGAGGTCGACGAGGAGCCCTCTGCCGGCCGGGGCGGGGAAGGCGGCGGTGGCGACGTCGGTGTTTCCGGTGGCGACGGCGCGGGGTCGTCGGTGGTGTCGACGCGCACGGTGATCGCCGCTGTGCGGCCGCGTCGGGCGGGTGTGGTTCGGGGGCCCTTGCGCGGTGGGTCGGGCGGTGACGTCGCCGTCGTCGTTCTGGTGGCGGTGGTCGTGGTCGTGGCCGTGGTGGTGGTGGAGTCGAGGGCCTGCAGGTGGCCGTCGAGGCCGACGAGGTGGCCGGTGACCGGTGCGGTCAGGGCGCGGCGGAAGCGGTGCCCGGCGGCGAGGAGCTCGGCGACGGCCATGGCCGGGACTGGTCCGAGGGTGGGGTGCTGGGCGGGGTGGTCGTCCAGGCCGAGCAGGCTGGTCAGGGCCACGGTGACCTGCGGGCCGTGAGGGCTGCGCGCCCGTGCCACACCCGTCGTCGCGGCTGGGGCCGCCCCCGCACTGACGTCCATATCCGCGCGGGCGGCAGCGGCATCAGCGCCGCTGGGCCGGTCGGTGATGGGCAGGTCGGTGGTGGTGGCGAGGTCGACGAGGGCGTCGAAACGGCGCGCGTCGATGCCCCTCCGGTCCGGCAACCCCGCCGCGGCCTCACTGAAGGGGACTAGGCCCGCGGACGTCGCGGCGTGCGGGTCGACCCTGCCGTGCTCCCCGGCCCGCGCCCGGGCGGTGGTGGTCAGGCGCTCGAACACGCACGCCAGGTCCAGCACCGGGCCCGTCGCGACCAGCTGGGCCATCCCGTCCCCGACCGGGAACAGGCGCACCCCGCGGGCGCAGGTCGCGCGCCGCACCCGCCGGCGCACCGCCTCGGGGTCGGTCGTCGCGACGAGGTGACGCACCCGCGCCCGCAGCGCCGGGACGGTGAGCGGGCCGAGGTCGCCGGCCAGGGCCGCGTCGACCTTGGCGGCGTGCGCCGGGGACAGGGCGAGGGTCTCCTCGGCGACCAGGCGGGAGCGCTGCGGGTCGATCCGCCCGGCCTCCAACGCGGCTAACGTCACCGGCAGGCGGGTCGTCACCGCGAGGGCCTCGGCGACCAGGTCCTGCGCCCGCCGCAGCGGCACCACCAGCGCGACCGCCAGCTCGGCCGCGGCGGCCTCGAACGCCAGACCCGCATCCCACCCCGACCCCGACCCCTTCGACGGTCCCGGCACCGATTCGAGGGCGCCCGTGGTGCGTGTCGCGACACCGACCGCCCCA
>NZ_JBBHZG010000004.1:478805-481989 GCF_037482305.1 Pseudokineococcus sp. 5B2Z-1 | reverse complement strand
GGGTCGAGGTTGGCCGTCGGCTCGTCGAGCACGAGCACCTCCGGGTCGGTGGCCAGCACGGTCGCGAGCGCCGCCCGGCGCCGCTGGCCCTGGGACAGGTGGTGCGGCGCGCGGTCGGCGACGTCGCCGAGCGCCACGGCGGCGAGCGCGCGGTCGACGCGGGCGCGCAGGTCCTCGCCCCGCAGGCCCTCGTTGGCGGGGCCGAAGGCGACGTCGTCCCCGACGGTCGGCAGGAAGAGCTGGTCGTCCGGGTCCTGCAGCACGACGCCGACCCGCCGGCGCACCTCCGGCAGCGTGCGGCGGGCCAGCTCGAGGCCGCCGACGACGACCCGCCCGGCGCCCGTCCCGCCCGCCACCGCCCCGAGGACGCCGACGAGGTGCAGCACGAGCGTCGTCTTCCCGGCGCCGTTGGGGCCCAGGAGCGCGACCCGCTCGCCGGGGGCGACCTCGAGGTCGACGCCGAAGAGCACCTGGCGCCCGTCGGGGTAGGCGAAGGCCAGGCCCTCGACGACGAGGGACGGCGCGCGCTCGACGTCGGCGCTCACCCCACGACCCGGGGTCACCCCAGGACCCGCGCGGTCACGGCGACGACGGCGGCCGCGGCCGGCACCGCGCACGCCACCGCCCACTGCGCCGCGCTCGCGGGCCCGCCGCCGAGGCCCGGCACGGCGCCGGACCACCCGCGCAGGAGCATGGCCCGCTGCACGCGCTCGCCGCGCTCGTAGCCGCGGACGAACAGCGCCCCCGCCGCGCCCGCGACCGCGGGCAGGTGGCGCAGCCGCCGCCCGCCGCCGCGCAGGGCCACGGCCGTCTGCAGGCGGCGCGCCTCGCCGACGAGGACGACGGAGTAGCGGACGGCGAAGGCGAGCACGAGCACCATCGAGCGCGGCAGCCGCAGGCGCTCCAGGCCGCCGAGCAGGTCGCGGGCCGGCGTCGTCGAGGCCAGCACGACGGCGGCGAGGACGCCCAGCGTCGCCTTCACGAGGAGGGTGGCGCCGCCCTCGAGCCCCGCCCGCGACAGGGAGAGGCCGAGGACCTCCACCCGCGGGCCCGTCGCGACCACCGGCAGCAGCAGGCAGAAGACGACGACCGGCAGCTCCACGAGCATCCGCCGCGCCACCAGGCTCGCGGGCAGGCGCGCGGCCGCGACGACCCCGAGCACGAGCACCGCGCACGCGGCCAGCGCCCACCAGGCGCCCGTCGGCACCGCCACGACCGCCGCCGCCAGGGCGGTGAGCGCCACGACCTTCGTCTGGGCGGGGAGGCGGTGCACGGGGGACATCGCCGGGTCTCCGCCGGCCTCTGCACCGGTCCGCGGGAGGTCCAGCACGACCCGTCCCGACGCGCCGCCGTGCGCCACCGGGCCGAGGGCGGCAGGACGCTCCGCCGCCGTCGTCACGCCGTCGCGCGGCGCCGGCGGCGCGCCACGAGCCCCAGCGCGCCCGCCGCGAGGAGGGCCGTCACGACGACGCCGGCGACCCCGGCCAGCGTGACGGCGAGCGCCCCCGGCACGTCGGCCACGGCGTAGTCGGCGAGGGGGCCGGCGGCGACGGCCGAGTCGCTCGCGGCGCCGTCGAAGCCGACGAGCCCGGCGACGTGCTCGAGCCCGTCGGGGCTGCCGCTGGCGAGGAGGCTCACGCCGCCCGCGACGACGAGGCAGGCCAGCAGCGCGACGACGAGAGGACGGCGCCGGGCGCCGCCGGCGGCCGGAGCGTCGGCCTCGCGCGGGGCGGCGGGCACGCTGGTGCGCCGCCCGTCCGCGCCGACGACGACGAGCTCGCGCCGCGCGGGCGCCGCCGCGCGCACGAGGTCGGGGCGCGCGACCACGGCGGCGGCGAGGACGGCCCCGGTGATGAGCGCCTCGCCGACGCCGATGAGGGCGTGCCAGCCGAGCATCGCCGCGGCGAGCGAGCCAAGGTCCACGGGCACGGCGCCGCCGACGGCGTAGAGCCCGACGAAGACGAGCGCCGCCGCGGGGACGGAGACGAGGCCGCCGAGGGCCGCCGCCGGGACGACGGACGACGGACGCCGGGGCAGCACGGCCAGCGCGCCGCGCGTCACGAGGTGGCCGACGACGACGGTGACCACGGCGATGAGCAGCACGTTGGTGCCGAGCGCCGTCAGCCCGCCGTCGGCGAACAGCAAGCCTTGGACCAGCAGGACGACCGTGAGGCACACCACCGCCGTCGCGGGGCCGACGAGGGCCGCGGCCAGCGCGCCGCCCATGAGGTGGCCGCTGGTGCCCGCGCCGACCGGGAAGTTGACCATCTGGACGGCGAAGACGAAGGCCGAGACGAGGCCCGGCAGCGCGGGGGACTCCTCGACGTCGTGGCGCGCCCGCCGCAGCGCGACGCCGACGGCGCCGGCGCTGACGCCGGCGGTCGCCACGGAGGTGGTGAGGTCGAGGAAGCCGTCGGGGACGTGCACCGACGCATCGTCGTCCCAGGTGCGACTGCGTCGCAAGAGGCCGGTGGACGGCGAGCAGATGACCTCTCGGTGTCCACCCCGGGTCCCGCGTCGTGGCGACGGGACGACCGGCTGCCGCGGCACGCCCGCCTGGTGCTCCAGGGGCTCGACCAGACGGTCGTGGGTCGAAGGAGTCGGCTGAGCGCGGGCGGCACGTCTGCCAGCTCTCGGGACGTCTCCGCGGACGTGCACCTCACGCCCCCTTCCCGCCTGCTCGCTACCGTCGCCGCCGTGGACGAGCAGGACGGCGGCGTCCCCGTCGAGGCGGTGGCGCGGGAGCGCAGCGCCTCGGCGCTGGAGCTGCTGCGGCACCGCGGCGCTCGCGTGACGACGGCCCGGCGCGCCGTCGTGGCGGTGCTCGCGGGGACGGACGCGCACCTGTCGGCCGACGACGTCGCCGCCCGCGTCGAGGCCTCGGCGCCCGGCGTCCACCGGGCGACCGTCTACCGGACGCTCGAGTCGCTCGCCGGCCTCGGGGTCGTCGAGCACGTGCACCTCGACCGCGGGCCCGTCGTCCACCACCTCGCGGCCGGCCCGGAGCGCGCCCACCTGCACGCGCGCTGCCAGCGCTGCGGCCGGGTGGAGGACGTGCCCGCCGACCTGCTCGACGAGGCCGGCGCGCGGCTCGCGCGCGAGGCCGGCTTCACGCTCGACCCCGGGCACGTCGCGCTGTCCGGGACCTGCCGGGCCTGCGCCGCCGGCTGACGCTCGGTCCTCG
>NZ_JBBHZG010000004.1:470591-478610 GCF_037482305.1 Pseudokineococcus sp. 5B2Z-1 | reverse complement strand
CGGAGCGGGCGGGGGCCGTCGGCGCGGCGGTCGGCCCTCAGGCGTCGAGGTCCTGGGCGACGAGGCCCGCGATCTCGGCGACGTGCGCCTCGTCGTCGCCCTCGACGGTGACCTCGGTGCCCTGCTCGGCGCCGAGCGTCATGATCATGAGGGCGGAGCCGGCGTCGACCGGCTCCTCGCCCTCGACGGCGAGGGTGATGTCGCTGCCGAGCTCGGCCGCGCGGGCGGCGATGACGGCGGCGGGGCGGGCGTGGAGGCCGACGGACGAGCCGACGGCGACGGTGGTGCTGGGCACGGGGGCCTCCTGGGTCGGGCTGGGGCGCGCACAGGGGCGCGGTGGAGTGGCGGTGATCCTCCCGGCCCGGACGGCGTGCCGCGCGGCCGGGCCGGGAGGGGTCTGGTGGTGCTTCCTCAGGCGGCGACGAGGTCGGCCTTCGAGCGGCCGAGGCTCTTGGCCACGATCACGGCGACGGCGCTGACGACCATGCCCGCGAGGATCGCGAGGACGAAGGCGACGACGCCGTCGATGGCGAAGAAGACGAAGATCCCGCCGTGGGGCGCACGGAGCTGGACGCCCGTCGCCATGACGATGGCCCCGGTCGTGGCCGAGCCGAGCATGATCGAGGGGATGACGCGCAGCGGGTCGGCCGCCGCGAAGGGGATGGCTCCCTCGGTGATGAAGGCGGCACCGAGGAGCCACGCGGCCTTGCCGTTCTCCCGCTCGGGCGCCGTGAAGAGCTTCCGGCGGACGACGGTGGCCAGCGCGAGCGCCAGCGGGGGCACCATGCCCGCCGCCATGACGGCCGCCATGATCGTCAGCGGCGCGGTGTCCGTGGCCGTGGCCGCCCCCAGGCCCGCGGCGGCGAAGGCGTAGGCGGTCTTGTTGAGAGGCCCGCCCATGTCGAAGGCCATCATCAGGCCGAGGACGATGCCGAGCAGGACGGCGGAGCCGCCCGAGAGGCCGTTGAGGAAGTCGGCCAGACCCGTCGTCACCGCGGCCAGCGGACGCGCCAGCAGGGCGAACATGAGGAAGCCCGTGATGAGCGTGGCGAAGAGCGGGATGATGACGACCGGCATGAGGCCGCGCGCCCACTGCGGGACGGAGATCTTGCTGATCGCGAGGGCGACGGCACCGGCGAGCAGACCGCCGACGAGACCGCCGATGAAGCCGGCGCCCGTGGCGCCGGCGACGAGGCCGGCGACGAAGCCGGGCGCGATGCCCGGCCGGTCCGCCATCGCGTAGGCGATGTACCCCGCGAGCGCCGGCACGAGGAGGCCGAAGGCCAGCTGGCCGAGGGAGGACAGGACCGCACCGAGGTACTGCAGCAGACCGCCGTCGGGCAGGTCGGTGAGGCTGAAGTCCTGGACGATGAGCGTGTTGAGGGCGCGGCCGGCCGGGTCGCCGGGTGCCGCGTTGACGATCTCGTAGCCGCCCAGCAGGAAGCCCAGCGCGATGAGCAGACCGCCCGCCGCGACGAACGGGATCATGTAGCTGACGCCGGTGAGCAGCCAGCGGCGCAGCTCGCCGCCGAAGCCGGCCCCGCCGGAGCGCGCCCCGGCGCCCGCGGCGGCCGCGCCCGCACCGCCGTCGCCGGCGACCCGCTCGGCGCGGGGGTCGTCGACGGCGCGCAGCGCCTCGGCCACCATCGCGTCGGGCTCGTTGATGGCGCGCTTGACGCCGGAGGAGACGAGCGGCTTGCCGGCGAAGCGGCCGCGCTCCCGCACGCCGACGTCGACGGCGAAGATGACGGCGCTCGCGCCGGCGATGACGTCGGCGGGCAGCGGCGTCGCGCCCGAGGAGCCCTGCGTCTCGACGACGACCTCCACGCCCGCGCGCTCGCCGGCGGCGACGAGGGAGTCGGCGGCCATGTAGGTGTGGGCGATGCCCGTGGGGCACGCCGTGACGGCGACGATCCGGCGGGCGCCCGTGGCGGACGCGACGGGCGCCTCCTGGTCCACGGTCGCGGCGGCGTCGGCGGCCACGGCGCCGGACGCCGTCGCGGGGGCCGCGGCGCCGTCGGCGGTGCCCGCGCCCGCCGCGGGGGCGGCCGGGGCCTTCGGCTGGGCCGGGGCCAGCACCTCGTCGACGAGGCGCACGACCTCCTCCGCGGACGAGGCCTCGCGCAGCGACGCCGTGAAGGCCGGCCGCACGAGCGCGCGGGCGAGCTTGCTCAGCAGCTTGAGGTGCTGGCTGCCGGCGCCCTCGGGGGCGGCGATGAGGAAGACGAGGTCGGCGGGGCCGTCGGGGGCGCCGAAGTCGACCTTCCTCTCGAGCCGGGCGAAGGCCAGCGACGCGCGGGTCACGCCCCCCGTGCGGGCGTGCGGGATGGCGATGCCGTTGGGCAGGCCCGTCGGCGAGGACGCCTCGCGGGCGAGGGCCGCCCGGGCGAGGTCCTCGGTGCCGTCGGCGCCGGCGGTGCGGCCGGCGTCGCCGACCAGCGCGGCGAGGCGGCGGACGACGTCCTCGCTCGTGGCGCCGAGGTCGGCGTCGAGGGCGACGAGCGCGGGGACGAGGAGGTCCTCGCCCCCGGACGCGCTCGCGGCGCTGGTCTCTGCGGTGCTGTGGCTCATCGGTGCCTCTCGGGTCGTCGTCGGTGACGGTGCGGGGGGACGGGCGGTGCGGGGCTGGTGCTCGGTGAGGTGCTGGTCGGGAGGTGCGGGAGGGGCTGGTCAGGACGGCCCGGCGGGTACCGGGTCGAGGTGGAGCGGCTCGAGGTCCAGCGGCGCGACCTCGACGAGGTCGGCGCGCACCTGCTCGGGCCGCGGCAGCGCCGAGCCGGGCAGCGCCGCGGCGGCGGAGCCGTGGGCGACGGCGAGGCGCAGGCGCTCGGGCGCCTCGAGCCCTCGGAGGTCGGCGAGGACGTAGCCCGCGAGCGCGGAGTCGCCCGCGCCGACGGTGCTGCGCGGCGCGACCGGCGGCGGCAGCGCGCTCCACGCGCCCTCGGCCGTGACGAGGACGGCGCCGCGCGCGCCGAGGGTCACGAGGACGGCACCGACGCCGCGGGCGACGAGGGCGCGGGCCGCGCGCGCGGCGGCGCGGGGGTCCGCCTCGAGGGCGTCGCCGTCCTCGCCGACGAGCTCGCCGAGCTCCTCGCCGTTGGGCTTGACGACGTCGGGCGCGGTCGCCGGGTCGGCCCCCGGCCCGAGCAGCGCCGCCAGCGCGGGTCCGGAGGTGTCGACGGCGACGGCGCAGCCGCGCGCCCGCAGCGGCGCGACGAGGTCGGCGTAGAGCGACGCCGGGGCACCGGGGGGCAGCGACCCGGACAGGACGGCCCAGCGGGAGCCCTCGGCGGCGTCGAGGACGGCCTCGCGCAGCGCCGCGCCACGGGCCGCGGTGAGCTCGGGGCCGGCCTCGTTGACCTTCGTCGTCGTCCCGTCCGGCTCCGTGACGGCGGTGTTCGTGCGCACGGGCCCGCCGGCGGGCGTCGGGCGGGCGGGCAGGCCGGCGTCGGCGAGCGCCGCGAGCAGCGGGTCGCCGGCGTCCGCGGGGAGCACCGCGACGACGCCGCGGCCGGCCGCCGCGAGCACGCGCGCCACGTTGACGCCCTTGCCGCCCGGCTCCACGACGGAGCCGGTGGCGCGCTGCACGGCGCCGCGGCGCAGCGGGCCGCCGACCTCGACCGTGCGGTCCAGGCTGGGAGCGGCGGTGAGGGTGACGACCTCGACCGCGCCCGCGCCGGCGGCGGTCGCGGGCGTGGGGGCGCTCACGCCGTCACCACGTCGACGCCGGCGGCCCCGAGGGCGGCGAGCTCCCCGCCGGACGCGGCGGGGGCCGCGTCCGTCACGAGCACGTCGACCTCCTCGAGGCGGGCGAAGCGGTGCAGGTCCTGGCGACCGGCCTTGGAGGCGTCCGCGAGGACGACGACCCGGCGCGCGGCCCGCACGAGCGCGCGCTTGACGGCGGCCTCCTCGGCGTCCGGCGTCGTGAACCCCGCCTCGGCCGAGAAGCCGTTGGTGCCGAGGACGGCGACGTCGACGCGCAGGTCCTCCAGGGCCCGCACCGTCTCGGCGCCCACGGCCGCCTCGGTCATCGGCCGGACCCGGCCCCCGACGAGGTGCAGCTCGACGCCGGGGACGCCGACGAGGCGGGCGGCCAGGTGCACGGCGTGGGTGACGACGACGAGCGAGCTGCCCTCGACGAGCGCGCCCGTCGACGTGGCGAGCAGGCCGGCGAGGCGGCCCGTGGTCGAGCCGGCGTCGAGGGCGACGCTCGACGTGCCGGGGGGCAGCTGCGCGAGCGCGGCGGCCGCGATGCGGTCCTTCGCCTCGGGGGCCACGCGGTCGCGCTCCTCGACCCGGGTCTCCGGCGCCGCCAGCGCCGAGGGCGCGACGGCACCGCCGTGCACGCGCCGGAGGGCGCCGCCGCGCTCGAGGACGGCGAGGTCGCGGCGCACGGTCTCGGTGGTGACGGCGTGCTCGAGGGCGAGGTCGGTGACGGAGACGCGGGACTCGCGGGCCACACGGGCGGCGATGGCCGCCTGGCGCTCGGGTGCGTACACGGCTCACTCCCTCGTGAGTCGGCCCGGGCGGCCCGCGGGAGTCGCGACCGGGCGGATGTGGTTTCGTGTGGTTCTGGTGTTGCGTTGGTTGGTTCTACGCCCGGTTACCTTGACATGTCAAGGGCTCGTGCCTAGCGTCCCCAGGAGCCGGCCGGACCGGCGGACGCCCGGGCGGGCGCTCCGTCGGGCACCGCGCCACGACCCCCACCCGGCGCGGGTCCTGACCCGCTCCGTCGACGACGACGGGAGCCCCTCGTGACCTCCTCCACCACCCCGCAGCCCTCCGGCCACGGCTCGGCGGGCGGGCGCGCCGGCGCGCTCCCCGACCCCGCCGCCGACCCGTCCGCCGAGCTGGGCGCCGGCCCGGCCGACGGGGGCAGCGCCCCGCTGCGGGGCACACCCGTCGTCCCGGGCGTCGCCGTCGGCCCCGTCGTGCGCCCCGCGCCGCGCCCGAAGCTGCCGGAGGTGCCGGCCGACGGCGGCGCCGGCGTCGTCCCCGAGGACGCGCGCGACGCCGAGCTCGAGCGCGCCCGGGCCTCGGCGGCCGCCGTCGCCGAGCGCCTGAGGGTCCGCGCGGAGGCCACGACGGGGGACGCCGCCGCGGTGCTCCGGGCGACGGCCCAGCTGGCCGCCGACCGCGGCTTCCTCGGCGAGGTGCGCAAGCGCACGCGGTCCGGGGCCGCCGCCGAGGTCGCCGTCACCGGCGCCGCCGAGAAGTTCGCGCAGATGTTCGCGGCCATGGGCGGCCTCATGGCCGACCGCGTCACCGACCTGCACGACGTGCGCGACCGCGTCGTCGCCGACCTCACGGGCCAGCCGCAGCCCGGCGTCCCCCGGCCCGATGTCGCCAGCGTCCTCGTGGCCGAGGACCTCGCGCCCGCCGACACGGCTGGCCTCGACCCGGCGCGCGTGCGCGCTCTGGTCACGCGCGGCGGCGGCCCGACGGGCCACACGGCGATCATCGCCCGCCAGCTCGGCATCCCCTGCGTCGTCGCCGTCGAGGGCGCGCAGGCGCTCGCGGAGGGCGACATGGTGCTCGTCGACGGCACCACCGGCACCGTGCAGGTCGACCCCGACCTCGAGCACGCCGCGGGCCGCGTCGAGGCCGACCGCGCGGCCCGCGCCGCCGCGGCCGCCTGGCGGGGCCCGGGCCGCCTCGGCGACGGCACCCCGTTCCCGCTGCTGGCCAACGTGGCCGACGGCCCCGCCGCCCGCGCGGCCGCCGCCGGCCCCGCCGAGGGCGTCGGCCTGTTCCGCACCGAGCTGTGCTTCCTCGGCACCGCCGTCGAGCCGGACGTCGAGGCGCAGGCCGCCGTCTACGCCGAGGTCCTCGCGCCGTTCGCGGAGCGGGCCCGAGCGGGGCGCTCGGGAGACGGGTCGGCCGGTGACGAGCCGGTCGACGTCAAGCTCGTCCTGCGCACCCTCGACGCCGGCTCGGACAAGCCCCTCGCCTACGCGACGCCGGAGCACGAGGAGAACCCGTCGCTCGGCGTCCGCGGGCTGCGGGTCGTGCGCCGCGACCCGGGGCTGCTCGAGCGCCAGCTCGACGCCGTCGCCCTGGCCGCCGAGCGCACGGGCCTGCGGCCGTGGGTCATGGCGCCGATGGTCGCCACCGAGGCCGAGGCCAAGGGTTTCGCCGCCGCGGTGCGCGCCCGCGGGCTCGTGCCCGGCGTCATGGTCGAGGTGCCGTCGGTCGCGCTGCTGGCCGCGCGGTTCCTCCACCACGTCGACTTCCTGTCGATCGGCACCAACGACCTCACCCAGTACGCCATGGCGGCCGACCGCCTCTCGAGCGACCTGGCCGACCTCAACGACCCGTGGCAGCCCGCCGTCCTCGCGCTCGTGGCCATGACGGCGATCGCGGGACAGCGAGCGGGCAAGCCCGTGGGCGTGTGCGGGGAGGCGGCCGCCGACCCGCTGCTCGCCTGCGTGCTCGTGGGGCTCGGCGTCACCTCGCTGTCGGCGGCGGCCGCCGCGCTGCCCGCCGTGGGCGCGCGGCTGCAGACGGCCACCCCCGAGCGGTGCCGGGCGGCGGCGTCCGCGGCCCTCGCGGCGCCCGACCCGGCCGCGGCGCGCGCCGCGGCCCTGGCCGAGCTGGGCTGAGCCCAGCAGCGCCCTCCAGCACCCCTGGGCCGTGCTGGGGCGGGTGCGCGCGGCGCCGGGACGACCACCCACCGGGGACGGCCCTCGAGCGCGGACGTCGAGGGCCTGCTCGCGGCGCGTCGTCCCTCGAAGTCCGCGCTCAGGAGGTACGGACGGCGCGTCGTCCCTCGAAGTCCGCGCCCGGGAGGCCCAGACGGGCTACGGCTCGCGCCGGGCCAGCGCGACGACGAGCGCGCGGTGGTCGGTCGCGCCCACGCGCTCGACCCGCGCCGAGAGCGGCTGCCAGGCGCGCCCGTCGACGAGCACGTGGTCGATGGGCGCACCGAGCACGGCCGGGACTGCCGCGGGCCACGTCCCCCAGGCCGCGGCACCCGTGGCGGCCGCCGCGTCCACGCAGGGCCCGGCGTCGAGGGCGTCGGCGAGCGGGGCGTGGTCGAGCGTCGCGTTGAGGTCCCCGGCCACGACGGCGCCGGGCACGGCCGTGCACGCCGCGGCGGCCGTGGCCACCTGCTCGGCCCACCGCTCCTGCGGGAAGGCCCCGGGGATCGGCGGCGGCGGGTGCACCGCGACGAGGAGGGGGCCGTCGCCGTCGACCGGTGCGGCGGCGACGGCGGAGAGGTCGAGGGCGGGCGCGTCGGCGCGCTCGTGCGGGCCCAGGCGCTCGTGCACGAGCAGGCTCGTGGCGGCGATCGGCCGGTCGTCGACCTGCTCGGCGAGCACGGCGAAGCCCGAGCCCGTGCGCCGCTCGACCGCCGCGGCCATGGCCACCGCCCGCTCCGCGGAGGTCTCCGGCAGGGCGACGACGTCCGCCCCGGTCTCGTCCACGAGCTCGGCGAGCTCCTCGGGCGCCACCCCGTCGACCTCGGTGTTGAGGGTGACGACGACGAGGTCCGCTCCCGCGGCCGGCCCCGCGCCGCCCCACCCGCGCGCGACGAGGACGCCGACGTGGCCGGCCGCGCAGGCCAGGAGGACGACCGCGAGCGCCCCGGCCACCAGCGGCCGCCGGCGCCGTCGGAGCGCCACGGCGACCAGCCCGACGACGAGCCCGAGCACGAGCAGCGCCAGGGCCCCCGCCCCCCGCAGGGCCACCGCCTGCGTGACGCCCGGCGTGGTCGAGAGCCCCAGCGGGAGGGGCGCGCAGGTGATGACGGCGGCGGTCGCGAGCACCAGGGCCGCCACCACGCCCAGGGGTCGCACGGCCGCACCCTGCCACGGCCCGTGGCGGCGGAGCGGTCGCGGAGGAGCGGTCGCGGAGGAGGGGGACCGGGCCGGCGCCGGGGTGCTCGCGGCCGGTCAGCGCGCGCGGACGGCGAGGAGCGCGACGTCGTCGCGGGCGCGCCCGGCGTCGTCCGCGAGCATCTCGGCGACGACCGCGTCGACGAGCTCGGCCAGCGGGGCGCCCGCGCGGCGCCCCGCC
>NZ_JBBHZG010000004.1:468397-470473 GCF_037482305.1 Pseudokineococcus sp. 5B2Z-1 | reverse complement strand
GCCCGCGCGGCGCCCCGCCGCGCGGGCGAGGTGCCGCAGCCGTGCCCCGAGGCACGCGTCGCGGCGCTCGACGAGCCCGTCGGAGTAGAGCAGCACCGTGGCGCCCGGCGGCAGGTCGACGACCGCCTCGGTGCGCTGGGCGTCCGGCGCGACGCCGAGGGGGACGCCGGGCTGCTGCCCGAGCAGCTCGGCCGACCCGTCGGCGCGCACGAGCAGCGGGGGCGGGTGGCCGGCGCTCGTCCAGCGCAGGCGGTGCCGGACCGGCGCCCCCGGACGGGTGCCGGTCACCGTCTCGACGCGGGCGACGACGCACGTCGCCATGCTCGTGACGCCGAGCCCCGCCATGGCGCGGTCGACGCGGCGCAGCACCTGCGCCGGCCCGTCCTCGGGGAAGGACCAGGCCGTGGTGCGCGCCATGACCCGCAGCTGCCCCATGGCGGCGGACGCCCGGGCGTCGTGGCCCATGACGTCGCCGAGCACGAGCACCGGGCCCGCGGGGCCGGCCCCGGTGGTGCGGGCCGCGGCGCCGCGGTCGCCGACGACGACGTCGCACCAGTCCCCGCCCGCGCGCTCGCCGTCCAGCCCCGGGAGCGACCGCACGCGGACCTCGAGCCCCGGCGGGCTGACGACCCGGTCGGTCAGGCCCTCCTGCAGGGTGGCGACGACGGTGCGCCGCTCCTGCAGCAGCTGGCGCAGCGCCAGCTCGGACGCCGCGGCGGCGGCGAGCTCCTCGAGGACGGCGACCTCGTCGTCCGCCCAGTCGCGCGGGCGGGTGTCGAGGGCGCACAGGGCCCCGACGACCCGGCCGGTCGCGTCGCGCAGCGGGGTGCCGAGGTAGGCGACGATCCCGAGCCCCGGCGCGGGCACGCCGTCGAGCTCGGGCACGAGGCGGACGTCGGGGTGCACGACCGTCCGGCCGGCGCGCACGACCGAGCGGCAGATCGAGTGGCGCAGGTCGTGGCGGCGGTCGTCCTCCTGGCCGGCCGGCAGCCCGGACGCCCCCGGGACCGCCTGGCCCTCGCGGGAGACGAGGGACACGAGCGAGATCGGGACCTCGAGCCCCGAGCGCACGAGGCGGGCGAAGCGGTCGAAGGCCGGGTCGGGACGCGCGGGCAGCGGCCACGTGGCGGGGAGCTCGTCACCGGCGACGGGGGCCCGCGGCACGGGCACGGCCGGCGCGGCGGGGAGCACGACAGGGCGGACCACGACGACACCTCCCCCCGGAGCACGCGCGGAGCGGACCACCTCGGTCTGGACGGTTCCTCCGACGGGGAAGAGCGTCGCACCGGGTGCCCCGCCGGCTCCAGGCGCGGAAGGGTCCCGGGACACCGGTTCCCCCGGACGGAGCAGCGACGGCGCGTCCCGCCGGCGCCGTCGAGCGCGGTGTGCGGGCGCGTGCCGCACGACCAGCACTCCCGCCCCGGACGGGGACCTACCGCGCGGGGGCGCGCGGGACTAGCGTCCGGCGCCGTGGGGGACGCGCAGGCGACGACCGCACCGCCGACCGGGACCGGCACGAGCACGGCGGCGGTGCCGAGCGCGCCCCCGACCGTCCACGGACGACCCCGGTACGACCACGCCGACCTCGAGGCGCACCGCCGCGAGCTCACGGCCCACTGCTACCGGATGCTGGGCTCCGCGGTCGACGCCGAGGACGCCGTCCAGCAGACGATGGTGCGGGCGTGGCGGGGCCTCGACCGCTTCGACGGGCGGGCCAGCCTGCGCACGTGGCTGTACCGCATCGCCACCAACGTCTGCCTCGACGAGCTCGCCGGTGCCAAGCGGCGGGCGATGCCGGTGGACGTCTCCGCCGCGCCGTCCGAGCCCGTCGCCTCGTCCCTCGGCGCGCCGCTGGAGGAGGCGGTCTGGCTGACGCCCGCGCCGTCGGCCCGCGTGCTGCCCGACGGCGACCCCGCCGACGTGGCGGTCGCCCGCGAGCAGGTGCGCCTGGCCTTCGTCGCCGTCCTGCAGCACCTGCCGCCGCGCCAGCGCGCCGTCCTGCTCCTGCGGGAGGTGCTGCGCTGGTCCGCCGAGGAGGTCGCCGACCTCCTCGGGACGACCACGGCGTCGGTCAAC
>NZ_JBBHZG010000004.1:456112-468283 GCF_037482305.1 Pseudokineococcus sp. 5B2Z-1 | reverse complement strand
CCCCCCCCCCCCCCCCCCCCCCCCCCCCCCCCCCCCCCCCCCCCCCCCCCCCCGCGCCCCGGCAGCCCCCTCGACGCGCTGGACCCGGAGCACGCGGAGCTGCTGCGCGCCTACGTCGCGGCCTTCGAGGCCTACGACATGGAGGCGCTCGCCCAGCTGCTGCACGCCGAGGTCGTGCAGTCGATGCCGCCGTACGCCCTGTGGCTGCGCGGGCCCGAGGACGTCGTCGCCTGGCACGTGGGCCCGGGCGGCGGGTGCCGCGGCTCCCGGCTCGTGCCCGTCGACGCCAACGGCTCCCCCGCGCTGGCCCAGTACAAGCCCGACCCGGTGCGGCCCGGCGTGCGCCGCTTCTGGGCGCTGCACGTGCTGCGCAGCCGCGAGGGCCGCATCGGGGAGATCACGAACTTCCTCGACACCCGCACCCCCGCGGTCTTCGGGCTGCCGGAGCAGCTGGAGGGCTGAGGCCCACGAGACCCCGGAGGGCGGCGGGGGGCCTGGCGCCTCAGGACGTCGGGGTGACGGCCTCCTGCGCCTCGGCGTCCCGGTCCCCCTGGTCCTCGAGACCGCTCGCCAGGCCGCCGAGGAGCCGGCGCAGCGCCGTGACGACGGCGCCCGTCGCCTCCCGGGCCCGGCGGTCGGGCACCTCGAGCTCGCCCACCGCCTCCGACAGCTCGCGGACGCGCTGGCGCAGCAGCCCGACCTCGGCGGCGCGGGGAGCGGGCTCCTCGCCCATGGGGCGCACCGCCGCGGCGGCGGCGCGCAGGGCGCGCGCCGTGGGCGCCCGCACCTCCTCCTGGACGTCGAGGCCGGTCTCCCCCTCCGCGTGGACGTCGATGAGGAGGTCGGTGAGGTCGGCCGTGCGGGTGGCCACCGACTCGAGGACGAGCGCCTCGCTGCGCTGGCGGTCGACGACGCCGCGCTCGCGCCGCGCGCGGGCGTTGGCGCGCAGCGAGCGGCGCACGTCGAGGCCGCTGGCACGGACCGACTGCAGCACCGGGTCGATGGAACGGGCGCGGTCGCGCCACTGCGAGCTCGTCGGCGGGTCGTCGGACTCCAGCCCGTCCGCGAGGTCGTCGAGCTGGTCGGCCAGGGTGGTCGCGAGCTGGGCGATGGCCCAGCTGCTCTGGGCCAGCGGCACCGTCGGGAGCAGGAGGTTGAGGAGCACGGCGAGCGTGGCGCCGAGGAGGGTCAGCCCCGTGTAGGCGAGCGCGTAGGTGAGGGGTTCCGTCGCCCCGATGACGAGCGTGAACAGCGCGACGATGGGCACCCAGGAGCGCGCCGACCCGAAGACGGGCAGCCCCGCCACGACGATGCCCACGCCGACCACGGCCGGGACGAGCAGGAAGGTGGCGGGGATGAGCGCCTCGAGGACGACGGCGAGCGCGGCGCCCGCGATGATCGCGGCGACGCTGTAGAGCGACTCCACCGTGGAGGAGCGCACGCTCGGGTAGGCGGCGACGACGGCGCCGAGCGGGGCGTAGTAGGGGTACTGCTCGGCGGGCGCGAAGGGCAGCCACAGCGCCACCTGCCACGCAAGGAGGGCGGCGACGGCCGCCTTGAGCGCCATCTCGCCGCGCGGCCAGCGCCCCGTCGTCAGCAGCCGGCGGAGGTCTCGAGGATGGCGCACCTCGCCGCGGATGCGGCGCGCGCGGTCCAGGGCGTCCACCGGACCAGCGTGGCAGCGGCGCCCGGGTCCGGCACGGCGGCAGCGGAGCGGGGCGCCGGACGGGACGGGGCGGGGTGCCGGACGGGACGGAGCGGGGCGCCGGACGGGACGGGGCGGGGTGCCGGACGAGGGACCGGGAGCCGTCCCGGTGTCGGTGCCGACCCCTAGCGTCGTCCCGGGCGGGGCCGGGCACGGGCTCGCGGGCTCCCTCGGTCGAGGGCCGGACGACGGGGGTGGTGCGCGGGTGCCGAGCCGGTCGCCGCTGCGCCCGCCCGCCATGGGCCACCTCACGTGCCGCCGCAGCCTGGACGCGCACGTCGTCGACCTCTCGGGCTGCCGGTGGGTGGACCCGGCGCACCTCGTCGGCGTCGCGGCGCTCGCCGCCCGGCACGCGGGCGCCGGCGCCCGCCTGCGCGTCGTCGGGCCGTCGCGGCCCGACCAGCGCCGCTACGCGGCGCGCATGCACCTGGGCCGCGTGCTCGACGAGCTCGGCGTCGAGCACGACCTGCGCGACGTCGTGCCCGAGGCCGACCGCGCGCTCGACCTCCTCGAGGTCCGCCCCGTCGTCACAGAGGCCGACGCGCTCGCGCTCGCGCGGCTCGTGCACGCCCGGACGGCGCCCGGCGACCCGGTGGCGGCCGAGGCGCTCTTCACGGGCGTCGCCGAGCTGGCCGCCAACGTCGCCGACCACGCGCAGGCCACGGGGTACGTCGCCGCGCAGGTCCTCCCCGCCGCCGGCTGCGTGCGCTTCGCGGTCGCCGACGGCGGCCTCGGGCTGCGGAGCACGCTCGCCGGGCGCGGCGCCCGCGGGGCCCGCCACGCGCTGCACCTGGCGCTCGACGGCACGAGCCGCCTCGACGACCCGACCCGCGGGGTCGGGCTCGTCACGGTCGTCCACGAGGTGGGCCGGCTGCGCGGGTCGCTGTTCCTCGCCTCGGGCCCGGCGGCCGTCCTCACGTCGCGTCCGCGGGGCGCGCGGCGGCCCGTCCGCACCGACGGCGCCCTGCGCTCCCCCTTCGGCGGGACGCTCGTCGAGGCCGTCGTCGGGGTCCGCGGCACCCCCGGGCGGACGGCCGCCGGGGCGGGTGGCGGAGCGGGCGGGGAGGGTGACGGGGGTGCCGGCGGACGGGTCGGCCGAGGTGTCGACGGGGGCGTCGGCGCGGGCGGGCGCGTACCGTGACCGGTGGGCCAGGACGACGACGCAGGACGGCGCCGGCGGGAGGACGAGCGGTGATCATCGAGCTGCCGAGCATGGTCGCGGGGCGCGGCATGGCCGACGCCCTCGTCGACGGCCTCGCGGGCGACCTGTCCGGGGCGGTCGTCCACCTGGACTGCCGCCACCTCGTCACCGGGAGCCCGTCCTTCGCGGCGCAGCTGGTGAGCCGGGTCATCGGCGGCGGGGCGGCCGAGCTGCGGGTCGAGGCGGCCCCCGCGGCCTTCGCCGAGCACCTGCGCGAGGCGGCGCGGCGCCTGGGCGAACAGGAGCGCCTCGTCGTCGCCCAGCCCGCCACCGCCTGAGCGGCCGGTCCGCCTCCTCCCTCTCCGGGACGCGCGGGCGTACCCGGCGAGCGGTGCGCCGAGGACGCGGTGCACCGCGACGTCGGCGCGCGCCTCTGCCGTCGCGGCGCCGGGCGCGCCCACCGCTGGCGCCCACCGCGCGCGGCTACCGCCCGCGGCGGCGCTCCCACCAGCCCCGGTCGTCGAGCGCCGCGGCCACGGCGGCGTTGAGCGCGCCCCACGCGTCGTCCTCGTCGCGCGCCGTCACGTCCTCGTCGCCGAGGAAGGCCCAGCGGGCGCGCTGCTGCCAGGCCCGCGCCGCGTCGACGACGTCGCGCGTGGCGACCCGCGCGAGCCGCACGTCCAGGCGCCCCTCGGCCTCCGACCGGGCCGCCTCGAGGTCCGCGGGCACGGCGAGGACGACGTGCGCCGACGGCGCCACCTCCCGCGCCGCCCGCTCGAGCGCGGCGCCGACCGCGCGCAGGGCGGTGCGGGCGACGAGCGCGGCGTCCTGGGCGTCGAGCAGCGCGGCCCGCTCGCGCGCGTAGACGCGCTGGCGGCGCTCCCGCCGCGCCGTCGCGAGCTGGGCGACGACGACGGCGAGGACGGCCGCCGACGCCGTGATGACCGCGCCGACCAGCGCCCCCGTGCCGTCCTCCACGCCACCATCCTGCCGCCGGGCGCCGACAGCCGGGGCGTCGACGCGGCCCGCCCCGTCGGAGCCAGAGCCAGAGACGGAGCCAGGGTCAGAGCCGTCCACGAGCGTGACCGTGCACGGTCACGCTCGTGGACGGCTCCACCGGCGGGTCCCCGCCCTCAGGAGGTCCCCGAGGGGCGGCCCGTCCCCCTGCGCCGGGCCACCGCCTCGAGGCGCTCGAGGACGAGGCGCGGGCCGGGCGGCCAGCCCGCCGCCGCGCTCGCGTCGATGACGACGGCGCCCGTGGCGCTCGCGGCGCGGACCTCGCGGATGAGGGCGGCGAGCACCGGCCCCGAGGGCCGCTCGGGCACGTGGACGACGGTCGGCGGCGTCACGGCGTCCGCAGGTGCTCGAGGGAGGACGCCGCCCGCACGCGCCCGGACAGCGCCGCGGCGAGGAGCCGGCAGACGAGCGCGGCGAGCACACCCAGCAGCACGGCCGTGAGGCCGACGCCGGCGAGGACCGCGCCGAGCCCGCCGTCGACGGCCGCGAGCGGGGCGCCGAGCAGCAGGCCGCCGACCAGGGCGCCCAGGGCCAGGGAGGGGACCGCCGTCGCCCGCAGCGCGCGCGCCTGCACGGCCACGAGGCGCCGGGGCTCCGTCCCGAGCGCCGCCGTCGCCGCGACCGCCCGCCGCGCCACGAGCAGGTGGTCGGTGAGGGACAGCGCCAGCGCGATGAGGGCCACGAGCCCGCCGGCCAGGGCCACGCGGGCCGCGAGGGCCGCGCCGCCGACGTAGAAGTCGGCGTCGTAGCGGTCCCCCTGCCCGAGCACCGACGCGGCCAGCGCCGCGGCGACGCCGACGGCCGCCCCGGCCACGACGAGGACGCCGGCGACGGTGCCGGCCGCCAGCGGGTCGCCGCGGCGCTGGGCGGCGGCGAGGAGCCCGACGGCGGCGTCCCCGCGCACCCGGCGGACGGGGCGGCGACGGCCGCGCCGTGCCCGGTCCCGCTCCCTCGCGGGGCGCGCCGCGCGCCGGGCGACGGCGCCGGCGACGCAGACGGCGAGCGCGAGCAGGACGACGAAGAGCAGCGCGCTGAGGACCCAGTCGCGTCCCGCACCCCCGCCCCCGCCGGCGGCGAGCCACAGCAGCGTCCCGGTGGCGACCGCCGCGGCGACGGCGCCCGCGCCGGCGACGAGAGCGCGCGGGGGCACCCGCGCCGGGGCGCGCGACCAGCCGACCGGGTCGGGGCGCACGTCCGCACCGCGGCGCCCGAGGAGAGCTCCGACGCCCGCGAGCGCCGGCACCAGGGCGAGCCACACGAGCACCAGCCACCACTGCGGCACCGGCAGCAGCCGCTCCATCGGCGGCTGCAGCGCGGACAGCAGCACCCAGGAGACGGCGTGCGCGGGTGCGGCGAGGAGCCCGCCCAGCGCGAAGGCCGTCGCCGACCGGTGCGCCGCCACCCGCCGCAGGTCGGCCGGCCCGGCGCCGGCGACGACGAGGAGCGCGGCCCGCCGGTCGAGCTCGAGGCTGCCGGTGCGCAGGGCCTGCAGCGCGAGGGCGACGAAGGGCAGGCCGAGGAGGGCGAGCGCGAGCACGACGCCCTGGCGGAGCCCGGGCTGGTCGACGAAGGGCGACAGGCCGATCGAGCCACCGGTGCTCTCGACGAGGTAGCTCGTCCCGGCGTCGTCGACGACGACCTCGCTCACGGGCGCGGCCAGGCCGACGACGGACGCCGCCGCCAGCACGGCCGCCCCCAGCCCCGCCGCCGCGACGGCCGTGGCGGCGAGCCGCAGCCGGTCGACCGGCGTGCGCGCCCGGGCGAGCTCGCGCACGACCTCGCCCCGCAGGGCCGACCCCCGCGCCGCCCCGCCCGTCCAGCCCGTCCCTGCCGTCCCGGTCGTCGCCGTCGTCCCCGTCCTACCCGGGCTCACCGCAGCACCGCCTCGTGCGCGACGACGCCGCCGGCCAGCCGCACCTCGCGGTCGGCGCGCGCCGCGACGGCGTTGTCGTGGGTGACGAGCAGCAGCCCGCCCCCGCGGCGGGCGACGGCGACGAGCAGGTCGAGCACCTGCCGCCCGCCCTCCGGGTCGAGGCTCGCCACGGGCTCGTCGGCGAGCACCAGCCGCGGCTGCGCCACCAGCGCCCGCGCGACGGCGGCCCGCTGCGCCTGGCCGCCCGAGAGCCCGGCCGGGACGGCGTCGCCGAGCCCCTCGAGCCCGACGAGCGCGAGGGCCTCGCGCGCGGCCGTGCGCGCCGGCTCCAGCGCCGAGCCCTCGAGGAGCAGGGGCAGCGCCACGTCGTCGACGAGGGGCAGGTCGGGCACGAGCTGGCCGTACTGCAGCACGATGCCGACACCCCGGCGCCGCAGGGCCGCGCGCGGCGCCTCGCCGAGGCCCGCGAGGTCCTGGCCCAGCAGCCGCACGCGCCCGGCCTGCGGCGCCAGCAGCCCCGCCGCGACGTGCAGCAGCGTGGACTTGCCGCCGCCGCTCGGCCCCGTGAGCGCGACGACCTCGCCGGGTGCGACGGCGAGGGACACCCCGCGCAGCGCCGGCGTGCGGGCGTAGGCGTGCGCGACGGCGTCGAGCGCCACGAGCGGCTCGTGGCCGGCGGGCGAGACGGCGCCGGGCGGGGTCGCGGCGGCCTGGTGGTCGGCGGGCTCGCTCATCGGGGCGCCTCCGGGGTCGTCGGGGTCGTCGGCGTCGGGCCACCGGTCGTCGGCTCACCGGTCGTTGACCCGCCCGGCACCAGGGCGGCGGCCGCCTCGTCGAGCCAGCGCAGGTCGGCGTCGAGGTGCAGGAGGGCGTGCCGCCGGGCCAGGCGCAGCGCGACGTCGTCACCGCCCGGCTCGGAGAGCTCGCGCATGCGCCGCAGGTGGTGCGTGCGCTGGCGCGCCAGCACCTCCTGCGCCGTCCGCGCCCCCACGGGGGCCCGCAGGGCGACGACGGCCTTGCGGACCACGTCCTCCGGCCCGGTGCCCGCCGGCGCGGCGGGCTCCTCGAGCCACCGGTCGAGCCGCTCGCGGCCGCTCGCCGTGACGGCGTAGACGGTGCGCTCGGGGCCGCCGTCGCTGCGCGTCTCGACGACCTCGACGAGGCCGTCGCGCACCATCCGCCCGAGCGTCGCGTACACCTGCCCGAAGGCCAGGGGGCGCGCGTCGGGGAACCAGGCGTCGTGCGCCTTCTTCACCTCGTAGCCGTGCGCCGGGCCCGCCAGCAGCAGGGCGAGGTGCAGCTCCACCATGGACACGCGCCCAGCATGCACCACGTACCTGTACTGAGTGAGTAGTCGGTCGCGGCGCGTCGTCCACCACGAGGTGTGACGTGCGCGAGCGAAGACCGTCCACGAGCGTGACCGCGCACGGTCACGCTCGTGGACGGCTCCTCCTCGGGGCGCGCGGCAGGATGCGCGCGTGGACCGCTGGTGGGCGTGGGCGCTCGTCGGCGCAGCGGTCGGGCTGCTCCTCGCCTGGGGCGCGCTCGCGGCGGCGCTGTGGCGCGCCCGCACGGACGCCGTCTCCCTGAGCGGGGTGCTGCGCCTGCTGCCCGACGTCGTCCGACTCGTGCGGCGCCTCGCGGCGGACCGGTCGCTGCCGCGCGGCGTGCGCGTCCGCCTCGTCCTGCTGCTGGCCTACCTGGCCTCCCCCGTGGACCTCGTGCCCGACGTCGTCCCCGTGCTCGGGTGGGCCGACGACGCGCTCGTCGTCCTCCTCGTGCTCCGGTCGGTGGTGCGCCGGGCCGGCGACGACGCCCTCGCCCGCCACTGGCCGGGGACGCCCGACGGGCTGGCCGCCCTCCGGCTGCTCGTCGCGCCCCGCGGGGGCCGGACGGCGCACCGGGGCGAGCGCCGGCGGACCGGCTGACGCTCAGCGCCGCACGGGCTCCAGCACGTCGAGCCCGACGTACGGGCGCAGCGCCGCGGGCACGACGACCGACCCGTCCTCGCGCTGGTGGTTCTCGAGGATCGCGACGAGCCACCGCGTCGTCGCGAGGGTGCCGTTGAGGGTGGCGACCGGCGTGGTCGACCCCTCGGCCGTGCGCTCGCGGATGCCGAGGCGGCGCGCCTGGAAGGTCGTGCAGCTCGACGTCGACGTGAGCTCGCGGTGGCGGCCCTGCGTGGGCACCCACGCCTCGCAGTCGTACTTGCGGGCGGCGCTCGCGCCGAGGTCGCCGGCCGCGACGTCGATGACGCGGTAGGGCACCTCGACGGCGTCGAGGACCTCCCGCTCCCACGCGAGGAGCCGCTGGTGCTCGGCGTCGGCCTCCGCGGCCGGGACGTAGCTGAACATCTCCACCTTGGTGAACTGGTGGACGCGGATGATGCCGCGGGTGTCCTTGCCGTGGCTGCCCGCCTCGCGGCGGTAGCAGGTGGACCAGCCCGCGTAGCGCAGCGGGCCGCCCGACAGGTCGAGGATCTCGTCGGCGTGGAAGCCCGCCAGGGGCACCTCGGAGGTGCCGACGAGGTAGAGGTCGTCGGCGTCGAGCCGGTAGACCTCCTCGGCGTGCGCGCCGAGGAACCCGGTGCCGCCCATCATCTGGGGCGTCACGAGCGTCGGCGGCACGACGGGCACGAAGCCCCACTCCACGGCGCGGGCCATCGCGTACTGCATGAGGCCGAGCTCGAGGCGCGCCCCGGCGCCGGTGAGGAAGGAGAAGCGCGCGCCCGACACCTTGGCACCGCGCCCCATGTCGATGGCGCCGAGCCGCTCGCCCAGCTCCAGGTGGTCGCGGGGCTCGAACCCCTCCGCGGCGAAGTCGCGCGGGGTCCCGACCTCCTCGAGGACGACGTAGTCGTCCTCGCCGCCGGGGGGCACGCCGTCGGCGACGAGGTTGGGCACCGACCGCAGCAGCTCCTCGACCTCGGCCTCTCCCTCGGCGGCGGCGGCCTGGAGCTGCTTGACCTGCGCCGAGAGGTCTTTGGCCGCGGCGACGAGCGCCTGCTTCTCCCCGCCGGAGGCCTGGGCGACCCGCTTGCCGTGCGCCTTCTGCTCCGCGCGCACCCGCTCGAAGTCCGAGAGGGCCGTGCGGCGGCGCTCGTCGGCGGCCAGCACGGCGTCGACGACGCCCTCGTCCTCGCCCCGCAGGCGCTGGCTCGCGCGGACGGCGTCGGGCGAGTCGCGGAGGGCGCGCAGTTCGATCACGCCGCGAGGCTACCGGCGCCTCCACCCGCGGCCGCCCGCCCGGCCCGAGCGGCCCCGGGCAACCCGGGCGGCCCGAGCGACCCGGACGGCGGCGCCCCCGGCGCCGCTCCTGCCGACGGGCGCCGTCCCCACTACGTTCTGCGCATGATCTCCGGTGCAGTGCCCGTGCCCGTCGGGACCGGGAGGCTCCCCCTGGACAGCGTCGAGCTGGGCCTGGTGGGCATCGCGGTCCTCCTCGTCGTGGGCGTGCTGACCGTGCTGCTGCGCCCGAGGAACCGCCCGCCCGTGCCGGCGGTGCGCCGCGACGCCACCGCCGGCCTGCGCGACCCCGACGAGGACTACCGGCACGTGCCGGGGCAGCTGGAGTCGCGCGGCCCCCGGGTCGTCGTCGTCGTCCAGCCGGTGAAGTACCCCGAGGGCTCCCCCGCCCGCCGCGCCGTCGAGCGGGCCCTCGCCGAGGAGGGCTGGCCCGCCCCGCGGTGGATCGAGACGTCGGCGGAGGACCCCGGCTACGGCATGGCCCGGCGGGCGGCCGAGCTCGACCCCGAGCTGGTGCTCGTCATGGGCGGCGACGGCACGGTGCGCTCCGTCGGCGCGGGGCTCGCCGGCACCGGCGTCCCCCTCGGCCTCCTGCCCGGCGGCACGGGCAACCTCTTCGCCCGCCAGCTCAAGCTCGAGCTCGGCGACGTCGCCGCCGCCGTGCGGGACGCCGTGCGCGGCAAGGACAAGCGGGTGGACGTCGGGCGCGTCAGCCTCGACGGCGGCGAGGAGCAGGTCTTCCTCGTCATGGCCGGCGTCGGCTTCGACGCGCAGATGATGGCCGGCGCCCCCGCCGCCATCAAGGACCGGGTGGGGCCGCTGGCCTACGTCGTCTCCGGCCTGCGCCGCCTGCGGGGCGAGAGCCTGCGCGTGTCGATCGCGGTCGACGACTCACCGCCCGTCACGAGCCGCGTGCGCATGGCCGTCGTCGGCAACTGCGGCACGCTCATCGGCGGCATCGTCCTCATCCCCGACGCCGAGGTCGACGACGGCCACCTCGACGTCCTCACGCTCTCCCCCAACGGGATCCTCGACTGGCTCCGCGTCGGCGTCCGCCTGCTCATGCGCCGTCGCGACCAGGACGAGCAGATCGCCGAGCGCCAGGCCGTCCGCGTCGTCCTGCGCTGCGAGGAGCCGCAGCCGGCGCAGATGGACGGCGACGTCGTCGGCTCCTTCACCGAGCTGAGCATGCGGGTGGACCCCGGCGTGCTCGTCATCCGGACGCCCGAGGGCCGGGTGCCGCGGCGGGCCGAGCGCCTCGCCGACGCGCTGCGGCGCGCCTGAGCGCGTCCCCGCCGGCGGGGCGGGGACGGACGCTCAGCCGGACAGGCGGCACCAGACGGTCTTGCCCGGCCCGGCCGCCGCGTGCTCGACGCCCCAGGCGGCCGTCAGCGTCTCGACGAGGGCCAGGCCGCGACCGCCGAGGGCGTCGTCGTCGGCGTCCCGGACGGCGGGCGCGCCCGTGCCGTGGTCGGTGACCCGGAGGACGAGGGGCGCCCCGCCGCCGTCCTGCACGCCACGCCGGCCGCCCTCGGGCTCGTCGTCGGCCCCCCGGACCTCGACGCGCACCGGCGGCCGGCCGTGCTGGTAGGCGTTGGCGACGAGCTCGCTCGTGACGAGCTCGACGGCGAAGCGGCCGTCCTCGCCGAGCCCGATGCGGGCGCAGTGCTCGAGCACCCAGTGCCGGGCGTGCGGCACCTGGGACGGGTCGTCGCCCAGGTCGAGGACGGGCACGAGCGCCTCCCGGCTCGGGGCCGCGCGCGGCGGCGGTCCGCCGGGGGACACGGTCCGCCCGGCCTGTCGGTGACTCTCCGCGACCCTACTGGACAGAACGTGACATCGTGGTCAGCGATCGACGCCTCGCGCGCTCGAGTCCGTCCTCCACGGCGAGACGCGCCATGGCCGCCCGCGGCGCCGTCGCCATGAGCGCCAGCTCCTCCCGGCGCGTCGTCGCCCCGTCGAGGAAGCGCAGCACGCGGTCCGGGGGGTTGGCGGCGAAGAGCCGTGCGAAGAAGGCCGGCCCGTCGAGCGCCCCCGTGGCGAGCCCCCGCAGGACGAGGGCGTCCATCCACCGGTGCCGCCGCGGGTACGCCGCCGGCGGCAGGGGGTCGCGGCCCGCCAGCAGGGCGGCCGCGACGGCCGCGCCCTGCCGCTGCAGCGCCGAGAACGTGTAGCCCGTCGACGCGCGGGTGGCCCCGCCCGCGGTGCCCAGGCGCCGCACCCGGGCGCCCGCGCGGGAGGTGCGCACGTCGTCGGCCATCGGGATGGCGCCCTGCTCCACGGCGTCGACGGCGACGACCTCGACGAGGCGCTCGTCCCCGTCCGCGCGGCCGTGCGGGTCGGGCCGCAGCCCGAGCAGCCGCCGGTAGGCCGCGAGCCCGCGGGCGTAGCCGGCGTCGTCGAGCACCGCCGGGGAGAACTCCGTGTACTCCACGAGGGCGGTGCGGCCGTCGAGCGGCAGGCAGTACCCGAAGGACAGCCCGACCGGCGGCTGCGGCGTCCGGAAGTCCATCAGGACGGGCAGGTCGGGGTCGAACGGCGGGGGCGCGGCGGGGTCGGTGCGCACGAGCTCGCCGCGGAAGTGCTGCAGCAGGGCGGTCCTCGCGGGACGGACGGGCGCGCACGGGCGGCTGTCGAGCACCCAGGCGGCCTCGAGGTCGCCGCCGGGGGTGCGCACGAGCGCGCGCTCGGCGCCGTCCTCGACGGCGGTGGCCCCGGGGCGGCGCAGGAGCTCGAGGCGGCCCGAGCGCTGCGCGCGCGCCGCGTCGGCGTCCACGAGCGCGTAGTAGTCCTCGCCCCGGAGCATCCGGTACCGCAGGGGCCGCACGTCGAGGGCGAGGCGCGCGCCGGGCGCCAGCACCTCGACCGCCCGCCAGCTGCGGAGGACCGCCGGCGCCGCCGCGGGCGCGGGCTCCCACGAGCACCACGTGCGGTCGCGGGGCCGCTCGCCGTCGGGGCCGGGCGCCAGGCGCTCGACGTCGTCGACGAGGGCCACGCGCAGGGGGGCCGGCCGCGCCGGGCCGCGCAGGAGGCCGAGCGCGAGGTGGTGCAGGGCCACGAGGCCGGCGCCGCCCGCGCCCACGACGGCGACGTCGACGCTCTCGGTCGGGACGTCGGCCGGCCGGTCGCTCACCCGGCCATCGTGGCCCACCCCCGGCTGCCCGCGCGCAGCGGCAGCCGTGGCGAGGGG
>NZ_JBBHZG010000004.1:441428-455982 GCF_037482305.1 Pseudokineococcus sp. 5B2Z-1 | reverse complement strand
CCCCCCCCCCCCCCCGGCCGCCGGCGCCGTCCGTGCGTCAGGCGCCGCAGACGAGCCCGTCGCGCAGCACCTGCGCGTTCTCGCGCATGGCGCTCGCGTAGTCCGGCTCGACCGACGTCTCGAGCGGGGACAGCACCGCGGTGGTGACCCCGGCCTCGTCGGCCAGCACCTGCGCGACACCGGTGCTGGTGACGTCGTCGAAGAAGACCGTCTCGACGCCGGCCTCGCGCACCGTCGTGGCGACGTCGCGCAGCCGGGCCGGCGTCGGCTCGACGTCCGGGTCGATCCCGGTGATGCCGGTCTGCTCGAGCCCGTACCGGTCGGCCAGGTAGCCGAAGGCCTCGTGCGCCGTGACGAGGACGGCCCCGCGGCACGGCGCGAGCTGCTCCGCGAGGTCGGCGTCGAGGGCGCGCAGCTCCTCGACGTAGGCGTCGGCCCGCTGCCCGTAGGCGTCGGCCCCGGCCGGGTCGACCTCCGCGAGCTGCGCCGCGACCCGCTCCGCCATGTCCGCCATGAGCGCGGGGTCGAGCCAGACGTGCGGGTCCTCCGGGCTGGCCCCCTCGACCCCCATGAGGTCGAGCGAGGGCCCGTCGCGCAGCGCCACCGCCTCGTCGACCGAGGGCGCGAGCCCCGCCGCGTAGACGGCGAGGTCGGCGTCGACGACGCCGCCCACCTGCTCCCCCGTCAGCTCGGCGGCGTGGGCGTCGGCGCCCGGGGGCGTCGCTCCTGTCGCGTCGACGGCGTCACCGCCCACCCGCTCGACCACCTCGAGGAAGGCCGGCGGTGAGGCCACCACGTCGAGCCGGCCGTCGTCACCCGCGGCCGACGGCGAGCCGCACCCCGCGAGCGCGGCCGCGAGGGCCAGGCCGACGGGCGTCGCCGCGGCGGCGGGGAGCCCCCGCCGCCGCAGCGGGGAGCTCATCGCGAGGACTCCTCGGTGGCCCCGTCCTCGTGGTCGTGGTCCTCGTGGTCGTGGCCCTCGCCCTCGGCGTGGCCGTACTCCTGCGAGCCCTCGGTGACGGCCCCGGAGGCGACGACGATCTCGTCGGGGACCTCGTCCAGCGTCGCCGAGGCGAAGACCTCACCGGTCTCGACGTCGACGGCGTGCACCTCGCGGGTGGCAGGCTCGGTCACGTACGCGGTGCCCTCGTGCACGCGCAGCGCCGGGCGGGGCTCCTGCCAGTCCTCCGGCTCCGTCCACGGCTCGACGACCGGGATCGAGCGCACGAGCTCGGCCGAGTCGGGGTCGATGACGTGCAGGTTCCCGTCGGTGCCGAGGACGAGCGCCTCGCCGTCCTCGCCCCGACCGAGCGAGCGGAACGTGTAGGACGACGGCAGGTCCACGAGGCGCAGCTCGGCGGTGGCCGTGTCGGTCAGCGAGACCGTCTGCGTGGCCTCGGGGGTCTCGGGCTCGGCGATGCGCTTGTAGTCGCCGAGGACGACGGTGGAGGCGTCGCTGCCGGCCTGGTTGCCGATGCGGCCGTAGGCGTCGGGCGCCTGGACCTTGGTCAGCGTGTCGCCGTCGACGACGACCACGCCGTCCTCGCAGCCGACGATCGCCCGCTCCTCGGCGGCGGTCGCCTCGCCGTGGACGCCCGGGCACTCGTCGGTGCGGGCGATCTCCGTGCCGTCGGGGCCCCGGAGGACGACGGTCGAGCGCGCGTCCTCCGTGCCCTCCGTGGTGACGGCGCGGCCGTCGGCCATCTCCACGGCGACGCCGTGGTGGGCGGCGGGCGCCTCGATGACGCGCGCCTCGGGGGACTCGTCGGCGACGGCCCCGGTGTCGACGATCGTCGAGATGCCGGTCCCGTCGTCGAAGAGGGCCGTGCGACCTGCGTGCACGACGACGTGGCCCGGCTTCTCGGCCGGGTGGACGACGTCGGTGAGCACCGGGTCGGCCGTGTAGTAGTGGTTGTGGTCGCCGTGCGGCTCCGCCCAGGTGCCCGCGTCGAGGACCTGGAAGCCACCGGTCGTCGAGACGAGCACGTGGCGGCCGTCGCCGGCGGGGTTCAGCCGGTTGTAGCCCTCGAGCTCGAGGTCGGCGACGGGCTCGAGCGTGGTGGCGTCGAGGACCACCATGCCGTGGTCCTGCGCGGTGATGACGAGGCGCGGGGTGTCCGTCGCGGCCTCGCTGGGCGGGGCGGTCGTCGCGGTCTCCGAGGCGGTGGCGGAGGACGAGGGCGCCCTGCTCGAGCCGGCGGAGGCGTCGGTGGAGCCCGACGAGCCGCAGCCGGCGAGGACCAGGGCGAGGGCGGCGCCGCCGCCCAGGACGGGGAGCCCCCGGCCGTGCCGGGGGCCGTGTCGAGGGCCACGACGGACGGCGGACGGGGCGAGCGGGTGCGGTGCGGTCATCAGCGGGTCCGGACCGGGGGGCGCCCGGTCCCTCCTCTCCCTCGGGTGACGACGGACGGGCGTCCGTCGACGGAGTCCTCCCCCGTCGCCCGCGGACGGTGCGCCCGTCGGTCGACGTAGTGAGAACGGTTATTGCTAACGTACATGACGTCCAGCACTCCTCACCGCCCTCGGGAGCACCCCATGAGCCCTCGCGGCCCCGCCCGCCCGTCCTGCAGCGCACGGCCGCGGTGACCGCCGTCACCGGCACGGCGCGCCTCGCCGACGTCCCCCTGCGCTGGGTGCTCGTCGCTCCCGACGAGCACGGGGTGCTCCACCGCCTCGGCCGGGTCGTGCGGGGCACACCCGGTGGCGTGCTCGTGCACCTGCAGGCCGTGCCGCCGACGGCCGCGGGCGCCCAGCTCGGGGTCTCCCCGCGCACCTGCCCGGGTGGGTCGCCCGACGAGCTCCTGTGGTTCGGCGGCCTCAGCGCCTCCGACGTCGCCGTCGCCGAGGCGTGGATCGCCTCGGGGGCGCCCGAGCCGCCCGAGCCGCTCGCGTCGCGGGTCGTGGCGGTGACGCGGACCGGTCAGAGGGCCGGCTGAGCGGACGGGACCGCACGCGCCCCGGGAGCGGGTGCGGCCTCCCGCCCGGTCCACTAGCCCGGGCGGCGGGCGCGGCCTACCGTCCCGGCGTGCCCGCCCCTCGCCCACCCGCTCCCGCGGAGCCCGTGACGACGAGCGCCCCGCCGCTGCGCGGCCCCGTGCTCATGGGCCAGCGCTGGTGCGACCTCGCCTTCCTCCACTGGGCGGTGCCGCCGGAGCGCGTGCGGGCGTGGATGCCGCCGGGCGTGCGGCCCGACGTCGTCGTGGGCCCGGACGGCGAGGAGCGCACCTACGTGGCCCTCGTGCCCTTCCGCCTCGTCGGCGCCGGCGTGGGCCGCGGCCCGGCGGTGCCGTGGCTCGGCACCTTCTGGGAGACCAACGTCCGCCTGTACTCCGTGGACGCCACGGGGCGGCGCGGCGTCGTCTTCGCCAGCCTCGACGCGAGCCGGCTCGGCGTCGTCCTCGGCGCCCGCGCCGCCTTCGGGCTCCCCTACCGGTGGGCCCGCCTGCGCGGGCACGAGCGCGTGCGCGACGGCGCCCGCGAGCTGCTGTGGACGGGCGCCACCCGCTGGCCCGCCCCCCGGGGCGCGCGCAGCCGGGTCGCCGTCCGCGTCGGCGAGCCGATCGCGGACGACGCGCCCGACGCCGCGCTCGCCGCCTTCCTCACCGCGCGCTGGGGCCTGCACACCGCCCACCTCGGCCGCACCTGGCACGTGCCGAACGAGCACGGCACGTGGTCGCTGCGTCGCGCGGAGGTGCTCGAGCTCGACGACGAGCTGCTCGGCGCCGCCGGCTTCGGCGACCTCGCCCGGCGCCCGCCCGACCACGTCGCCTTCGCCGGCGGCACGACCGTCCGCTTCGGCCTGCCCGGCAGCGCCCGGGCGCCGCGCCGCTGACGCGGGCAGGTGCCGCTCCCCTCTCACCGGAGGAGCCGTCCACGAGGGTGACCGTGGACGCCTCCGCTCGTGGACGTCTCCCGCCGAGGGACCTCCCCGGAGCCACCTGCCAGACTCGCCGCGCGTGAGCAGCCCCCAGCCGCGACCGGCCGACGGCGCGGAGCCCCTGACCCGCAGCCAGCGCCTCGACCGCCTGCCCTTCACGCGCCAGCACGGCCGCCTGCTCGGCGGCTCGGGGGTCGGCTGGGCGCTCGACGCGATGGACGTCGGGCTCATCAGCTTCGTCATCGCCGCCCTGACCGTGCAGTGGGATCTCGGCGACCTCGAGCGCTCCCTGCTGGGCTCGGTCGGCTTCGCCGGCATGGCCGTCGGCGCGACGCTCGGAGGGCTGCTCGCCGACCGCGTCGGGCGGCGCCAGGTCTTCGCCCTGACCCTGCTGCTCTACGGGGCCGCGACGGGCGCGTCGGCGCTCGTCGGCGGGCTCGCCGCGCTCCTCGCGCTGCGCTTCGTCGTCGGGCTCGGCCTCGGCGCCGAGCTGCCCGTCGCCTCGACGCTCGTCAGCGAGTACGCCCCGGCGCGGCTGCGCGGCCGCGTCGTCGTCGCCCTCGAGGCCTTCTGGGCGGTGGGCTGGACGGCCGCCGCGCTCATCGGCTTCTTCGTCGTCGGCGCGTCGGACGACGGCTGGCGGTGGGCCTTCGCCCTCGGCGCCGTGCCGGCGCTCTACGCCGTCGTCGTCCGCCGCGGGCTGCCCGAGTCCGTGCGCTTCCTCGAGGGGCGCGGCCGCGGCGACGAGGCCGAGGCGGCCGTGCGGCGCTTCGAGCGGTCGGCCGGGGTCGAGACGCCGTCCACGCCGGACGCGCGGCGCACCCGTGAGACGCCGGCACCGCCGCGCGCCGGCTTCCGCGACCTCTGGACGACGGGACTGCGCGGGCGCACGGCCGCCCTCTGGGCGGTCTGGTTCTGCGTCAACTTCTCCTACTACGGCGCCTTCATCTGGCTGCCGTCGCTGCTCGTCGACGCCGGCTACCCGCTCGTGCGCTCCTTCGAGTACACGCTGCTCATCACCCTCGCCCAGCTGCCGGGCTACGCCGTCGCCGCCGTCCTCGTCGAGCGCTGGGGGCGCCGGCCCGTGCTGGCGACCTTCCTCGTCGGCTCCGCGGTCGGCGCGCTGCTGCTGGGCCAGGCGGGCTCCCCGACGACGATCGTCCTCGCCGGGATGCTCCTGTCCTTCTTCAACCTCGGCGCCTGGGGCGCGCTCTACGCCATCACGCCGGAGGTCTACGGCACCGCCCTGCGCGGGACGGGCGCCGGGGCCGCCGCCGGGTTCGGCCGCCTCGCCTCGATCCTCGCCCCGCTGTCCGTCGTCCCGCTGACGGCTCTCGGCGGCACGGTCGCCGTCTTCACGGCCTTCGGGCTTGTCTTCGTCGCCGCCGCGGCCGCGTGCTGGGGCCTGCCCGAGCTGCGGGGGCGCGCGCTGGAGGAGTCGGTGCGCGAGCGCGTCGACGCCTGAGGCCCCCACCCCCGGAGGTGCGTCAGCCCGGCGAGACCTCCTCGCCCGCCTGCACCCGCAGGGCCTCGAGCACCGCGACCGCCGCCGGCGAGGGGTCGGCGCGGCCGCTGCGGTGCACCACGGAGAGCACGCGGGAGCCGGCGTCGACGGACCCGGACGTCGCCCGCGCGCCCGGGTGGGGCAGGTAGGCGAGCGCGAGCTCGGTGACGACGGCCGCGCCGAGCCCCGCGCCGACGAGCGCGAGGGTCGCCGACGCCTCGAGGCACGTGTGCTGGACGCGGGGCCGGCGCTCCCCCGCCGCCGCCAGCCGGTCGAGCACGAGCCGCGCCGGCAGCCCCGGCGGCCCGGCGACCCACGGCCGCCCCAGCAGCTCGTCCAGCACGTCGGGCCGCGGCCAGGCGGCGGGCACGACGACGCGGTACGCGTCGTGCATGAGGTCCTCGACCGCGAGCCCCGGCGTGACGGGCGGGTCGTCGCCGAGCACCCGCTCGACGAGCAGGAGGTCGAGCCGGCCGGCGCGCACGGCCCGCCGGCCCGTGGGCTCGTCGACCTCGACCACCTCGGGCACCACCGCCGAGCCCGCGAGGGACAGGGCGCCCACCGCCGGCGCCACGAGGCGCCGCAGGACCGTGGCGAAGCCCCCGACGCGGACGGGCCCGGACGCCGCGCCGCGCAGCGACGCCGTCTCCCGCTCGGCCAGGGCGAGGGCCTCGGCGACCTCCTCCGCCCGGTCGGCGAGGGCGTGCCCGGCGCTCGTCAGCTCGAGGCTGCGGCCCCCGCCGCGCCGCGACCGGTCGACGAGCGCCAGGCCCGCCTCCTGCTCGAGCCGGGTCACCGCCTGGGACACCGCCGACGGCGTGAGGTGCAGCGCGCGGGCGGCCGGGAGGACGCCGCCGGCGCGTCGGACGGCGCGCAGGACGAGCAGCCGGCGGGGGTCCAGGCTCATGAAGCCTGACTTAACCACAGCCTGTCGAACGGTGATTTCCGTTGATGCCCCTCCGTGCCGATGATCGATGCGTGGCACAGCACCTGCACCTCGCGCTCTCGCTCGGCGGCTACCTCGGCGGCCTCCTCGTCCTCCTCGGCTACGGCCTCACCAGCACCGGCCGGCTCGCCCCCTCCTCCCCGGCGGCCCAGGCCGTCAACACCACGGGCGCGCTCCTCCTCGTCGCCAACGGCGTCGTCCTCGCCGCGTGGGCCTCGGTCGGCGTCAACGTCGCGTGGATCGCCATCGGCGCGGCCGCCGCGTGGCGCGCCCGCGGCGCCCGTCGCGCGCTCGCCGCGACCGGCGGCGCCACGGCGCCCGCGCCGGTCGTCCTGCCCACCCAGCGCTGCTGCGGCGCGGCCGACGACGCCGCGGCGTGGCCCCAGGACGAGCGGACGCAGGACGCGTGGCCCCAGGACGACTGGGACGCCGCGGCGGAGCGGCTCACCGCCGAGTGCGGCGCGCTCGTCGGCGAGGACGCGGCCGCCGCGACGTGGCCGCCCACCGCGCCGCTGCCCGTGCTCGGCGCCGACGGCCGACCGCTCGCCTGACCCGCCGCCGGCCCTCAGGCCGGCCCGTGCTCGACGCGCGGCGGCCCGTCGCCCTCGGGCAGCGCGAGCGTCGTCGTCCCGTCCGCCCAGCGGACGACCACGGCGTCCCGCGCCGCCTCCACGCGGGGCGGCGGGTCCCCGCCGGCCCCGCCGGTGAGGCTCGCCACCGAGACGAGGAGGTCGACGGGCGTGCGGGCGAGCAGCTCGGGCACCAGCGCCCAGCGGCCGAACGCCGTCCCCGCCGGCACGCGGCCGGCGCGCGCGGAGGTCCAGCCCCGCACCGGCGCCAGCGAGCCGCTCAGCGACCCCGACCGCAGGAGGACGCCGTCGGGCGCCCCGCCGGCGCCCGGCACGGTCGTCGCGACGACGTCCTCGACCGCCGGCCCCGCCACGGCCCAGCCGGACTCGACGACGGCGACGCCGTCGGGGACGCCGCGGAGCCGGTGCACCCGCACCTCCCACCGCCCGCGCGCGAGGACGACGCTCTCCACCCGCGCCGACGGCAGCCGCGGCCCCGCGCCGTCCCCGGCGTCGACGCCCTCCCCGTCGGGCTCGGGCCCGTCGAGGACGGGGCGGTGCCACGACGCGGCCCAGCCCTCCCCGCACCCGAGGGGGTGGATGCGCCGACGGGCGCTCGAGCGCCCGCGGACGACGAGCCGCACCGTGCCGTCGGGCGCGCTGCGCACCGGCGTGGGCCCTGTGCGGGTCGAGTAGGCCCAGCGGGCGTAGAGGGGGTCGGGCGCCCCGCCGTCCGCGGCGCCCGGCGCCACGTGGTCCGCGCCGTGGTTGTGCACGCGCACGAGCCCGTCCTCGCGCGTGGTCTGGACGAGCCAGCCGACGGGGGCCACGGGGACGACGGCGTCCGGGCCCCGCGAGGGCGGCTCCTCCTCGACCGCGGTCCACAGCGGGTCGGTCGCGGGCAGCAGCAGCCCGAGGAAGGCCTTGGAGAGCCAGTACGGCGAGGCCGGGCCCGAGTAGGGCTGCAGCGTCGCCCGGTGCGGGCCGTGCCAGCCGAGCGTGAGGAGCCCGTCCTCGAGCACCCCGCGGCCGGGCCCGGCGGGGTCGAGGAAGTGCCGCAGCGCGCCCGACACCAGCCGGCGGGAGGTGCCCGGCGGCAGCGGGGTCCACCCCGTCAGCGCCCCCAGAGCCACGGGGGCGACGGCGGCGGCCCGGTACGTGAGCGAGCGGCCCTGGTGCAGCGGGGCGCCGTCGGCGTCGAAGGTGCGGGCGTACGTGCCGAGGAACTCCTGCAGCCGGGGGCCCAGGCGGTCGAGGACGGCGCGGTCGCCGCGCAGGTGCGCCACGAGGACGGGGTAGAGGTGCATCGCCCACCCGACGTAGTGGTCGACCATCCGGCCGTCGCCGTCGCTGTACCAGCCCTCGCCCAGGTACCAGCCCTCGGCGAGCTCGTGGCCGCGGTCGACCGCCCGCGTCGTCGCGGCGTCCCCCCGCCCCAGCTCCTCGAGGGCGGCCGCCACGGTGAGGGGGAAGAAGTACCAGTTGTTGGGCGCCGGGTCGCCGTGCAGGCACCGCCGCAGCCAGCGCTCGAGCCGGTCCTGCTCGGCGTCGTCGAGGAGGTCCCACGTGCGCCCGCGCGCGAGCAGCAGCCCGAGCGCCACCGAGGCGGACTCGACCATCGGCTGGCCGCCGGGCCCGTCGACGCCGACGAGGGGCCAGGCGTCGGGGTCCTCGCCGGGGAGCGCCGACCGGCCGTCGGCGTCGACGCCCACCGGCCCCGAGCGCAGCCCCTCGACGTAGGCGGGCAGGTGGCCCGCGTCGCCCGTGCCGCTGGCGTGCAGGGCGGCGAGGAGGAAGGTGCGCGCGAAGCCCTCGAGCCCGTCGGAGACGACGCCCGCGCGCGACGGCGGGCCCGGCAGGTCGAGGCGCCCGCCGCGCGGCGAGCGGTAGCGGGCGGCGGCGCGCAGCAGGCCGTCAGCGGCGGCGGTCCAGTGCTCCCGCGTCCACCCCGTGCCGGGGCTGAGGCGGCGGTCCTCGGCGGGCAGGTCGAGCACGGCGGTCCTCCGTCGGGCCTCGCGGCCCGCCGGCGGCGCGCCCTCGCCGGCCACCCTGCCACCGCGCGCGCCCGGCGGGGCGGCACGTCGGCGCCGCCTCCGCCTCTCCGGGGCGGGTCGGTCAGGCGAGCAGCTCCTCCACCGGGGCGAGCGGCAGGTCGTGCGCCTCGGCCACGCCGGCGTTGAGCACGTGGCCGGCGTTGGTCGTCATGCCGCCGGCCAGGGACGGGTCCGCGCGCAGGGCGTCGCGCCAGCCGTGGTCGGCGAGCTCGACGACGTACGGCAGCGTCACGTTGGTCAGCGCGTACGTCGACGTGTGCGGGACGGCGCCCGGCATGTTGGCCACGCAGTAGAAGACGCTGTCGTGCACCGCGAAGGTGGGGTCGTCGTGCGTCGTCGGGCGCGTGCCCTCGAAGCAGCCGCCCTGGTCGACGGCGATGTCGACGAGGACGCTGCCGGGACGCATCCGGGCCACGAGGTCGTCGGTGACGAGCTTCGGCGCCCGGGCCCCCGGGACGAGGACGGCGCCGACGACGAGGTCCGCCTCGACGACGGCGCGCTCCAGCTCGAAGGAGTTGGACGCGACGGTGCGCAGCCGCCCGGCGTAGTGCTCGTCGAGGTGGCGCAGCTTGGCGATGTCGCGGTCGAGCAGCGTGACCTCGGCGCCCATGCCGACCGCGACGCGGGCGGCCGCCGCGCCGGAGACCCCGCCGCCGATGACGACGACGCTCGCGGGGCGCACGCCCGGCACCCCGCCCATGAGCACCCCGCGGCCGCCCTGGCTGCTCATGAGCGTGGAGGCGCCCACCTGCGGAGCGAGGCGCCCGGCGACCTCGCTCATCGGCGCCAGCAGCGGCAGCGAGCGGTCGGGCAGCTGGACCGTCTCGTAGGCGATCGCCGCCGTCCCGCTCGACAGGAGGGCGTCGGTGAGCGGCCGGTCGGCCGCCAGGTGCAGGTAGGCGAAGAGGAGCAGGTCCTCGCGCAGGTAGCCGTGCTCGGACTCGACGGGCTCCTTGACCTTGAGCACGAGCTGGGCCGACCACGCGTCCTCGGCCGCCGGGACGACGCGGGCGCCGGCGTCGGCGTAGGCGGCGTCGGGGATCGAGGACCCCAGACCCGCACCGGTCTCGACGAGCACCTCGTGCCCGCGCCCGACGAGCTCGTGGACGCCGCTGGGCGTGGCCGCCACCCGCAGCTCGCGGTTCTTGACCTCACGGGGGATGCCGACCTGCACAGCGCACGCTCCTCGACCTCACGACCGGCGGTCCGGCCCCCTGCTGGGCCGCCCCGGCGCCCCGGGGCCGCAGCGACCCCGAGGGCGCCCATCGTGGCAGCATGTTCGGCGTCTCGGCGGGTGGCCGAACCAGATGAGCGGAGAGGCCCCCATGGCCGCACGACCTCCGGCGCACGGGCGCCGGCGCAGCCCCGTGGCGAACGCCGTTCGGGACCACCTCGACGACGTCGACGCCGAGGTGGTGCGCCTGCTGCTGGCGGACGCCCGCACGCCCAACAACGCGGTCGCCCGCGCGGTCGGCGTCGCGCCGTCCACGGCCCTCGCCCGCACCGCGGCGCTGCGCGAGCGCGGCGTCCTCACCGGCGCCCGCGCCGAGGTCGACCCCGGCCGCGTGGGCCTCGGGCTGCGGGCGCTCGTGTCCGTCCGCCTCGGCACGCACGACGCGGCCGACATGCACGCCTTCGTCACCCGGCTGCAGGCGCTGCCCGGGGTCGTCGACGTCTTCTTCCTCGCCGGGCGGGACGACTACCTCGTGCACCTCGTCGCCCCGAGCTCGGACGCGCTGCGCGAGCTCGTGCTCGAGCACCTCTCCAGCCACCCGCTCGTCCAGCACACCGAGACCTCGCTCGTCTTCGAGCACCGGGCCGGGACCGACGTCCTCGGGCTCGGGAGCGCCGGGCGCCCGGGCTGACGGGCTGAGGAGCGAGGGCGCGCCGCTCGCCCCGGGCGGCTCCCCGCCCGGCCATGCTGGGGGGCCGCGCACGCCCGCGCCTCACCGGAGAGGAACTCCCCGTGCCCCACGCGCGCCTCACCCTCGACCCCGACTTCACCGTGGGCCCCGTCCCGCGCCGGCTCTTCGGCTCCTTCGCCGAGCACATGGGCCGCTGCGTCTACACGGGGATCTTCGAGCCCGACCACCCGACCGCCGACGCCGACGGCCTGCGCCAGGACGTGCTCGAGCTGACCCGTGAGGTCGGCCCCACGGTCGTGCGCTACCCGGGGGGCAACTTCGTCTCCGGGTACGACTGGGAGGACGGCGTCGGTCCCCGCGACGCCCGGCCCCGCCGGCTGGACCGGGCGTGGCGGACGATCGAGACCAACCAGTTCGGCCTCGACGAGTTCGCCACCTGGGCCGAGAAGGTCGGGACCGAGGTGATGATGGCCGTCAACCTCGGCACCCGCGGCATGCAGGAGGCCTGCGACCTCCTCGAGTACGCCAACCACGCCTCGGGCACGCGCCTGTCGGACCTGCGCCGCAGCCACGGCCGCCGGGACCCCTACGGCTTCCGGCTGTGGTGCCTCGGCAACGAGATGGACGGCCCCTGGCAGACCGGCCACAAGACGGCGCACGAGTACGGCCGCCTGGCCGCCGAGACGGCGCGGGCGATGCGCACGGTCGACCCGGGCATCGAGCTCGTCGCCTGCGGCAGCTCGAGCCGGGCGATGCCGACCTTCGGGGAGTGGGAGCGCGTCGTCCTCGAGCACACCTACGCCGACGTCGACTTCATCTCGGCGCACGCGTACTACGAGGAGAAGGACACCGGGGACGACACCTACGGCGACTTCCTCGCCTCGGCGAAGGACATGGACGCCTTCATCGAGGAGGTCGTGGCCACCGCCGACGCCGTCCGGGCCCGCGGCCGCCACACGAAGCACATCGGCATCAGCTTCGACGAGTGGAACGTCTGGTACCAGACGCGCTGGCAGAGCAGCGACCGCGCGAACGCCCGCACCGCCTGGGACGTCGCCCCCCGCGTCATCGAGGACGCGTACACGGTCACCGACGCCGTCGTCGTCGGCACGCTGCTCAACTCGCTGCTGCGCCACGGCGACCGGGTGGCCGTCGGCTGCCAGGCCCAGCTGGTCAACGTCATCGGGCTCCTGCGCTCCGAGGAGGGCGGCCCGGCCTGGAAGCAGACCATCGCCCACCCCTTCGAGCAGATGAGGCGCCGCGCGACCGGCGAGATCCTCGACGTCCGCACCACCGGTGACCAGGTCTCCACGCAGCGCTTCGACGACGTCGACCTCGTCGACGCCGCCGCCACGTGGGACGCCGGCGCCCGCCTCGGAGACTCCGGCGAGGGCGTGCTCACGCTCTTCCTCGCCAACCGGTCGGAGGACGAGGCCGCCGACGTCGAGGTGCCGCTGCGCGCCTTCTCCGGCGACCTGCGGGTCGCCGACGCGCAGGTGCTCGCCGCCGGCGAGGGGCAGGACCGGCACACGGCGAACACGCTCGAGGCGCCCGACGCCGTGGGCCTGCGCCCGCTGCGCGACGTCTCGGTCGCCGACGGCACCGCGCGGGCGACCCTGCCCCCGCTGTCCTGGGCGGTCGTGCAGCTGGCGACCGCGCGCGGCTGACCCCGCGCCCGCCGGGACGCCCGCGCCCTGCCCCCCGCCCCCTCCGCGACGGTGACCCCGTCGCGCAGGGGGCGGGGCGGGGGTCGAGGAAGGGCGGCGACGGGCGCGGCGCCCGCTGGCAGGATGCCGGGGTGACCGGGACGGAGATGGCCACCCCGTCGGGGCGGCCCCCGGTGATGACGGACGTCGCACGCCGCGCCGGGGTCTCGCACCAGACCGTCTCCCGCGTGCTCAACGGGCACCCGAGCATCCGCCCCGAGACCCGCGAGCGCGTGCAGCGGGCCATCGAGGAGCTCGGGTACCGCCGCAACCGCGCCGCGCGGGCCCTGGTGACGCGGCGCACGCTCACGGTCGGCGTCGTCGCCTCGAGCACGTCGCTCTACGGCCCGTCGAGCACGCTGCACGGCGTGGAGCGCGCCGCGCACGCCGCCGGCTACGCCACGATCCTGTCGACCACCGACGCCACCGACCGGGACGGCGTCCTCGCCTGCGTGGCCCAGCTGTCCGACCGGGGCGTGGACGGGCTCCTGCTCACCGCGCCGCTCCACGAGGTCCCCGACCTGCGCGAGCACCTGCCCGCCGACCTGCCCACCGTCTGCGCCACCGGAGGACCGGTGGCGGGCCTGCCCTCCGTGCACGTCGACCACCGGTCCGGCGCCCGCGCGGTCACCGAGCTGCTCCTGCGCCAGGGGCACCGCGAGGTGCGCCACGTCGGCGGCTCCCCCGGCTGGTTCGAGGCCGCCGAGCGCGAGGGGGGCTGGCGCGACGCCCTCGCGGCGGCCGGCGTCGCTCCGGCGCCGGTGCTGGCCGGCGGCTGGGGCGCCGCCGAGGGCTACGTCGCGGGGCTGGCGCTGGCCGACGACCCGGCGACGACGGCGGTGGTCGCCGCGGGCGACCAGCTGGCGCTGGGCCTCCTGCGGGCGCTGCGCGAGCGCGGCGTCGACGTCCCGGGGCGCGTCTCGGTCACCGGCTTCGACGACGCCCCCGAGTCCGCCTACCTCTCCCCTCCCCTGACGACGGTGCGCCAGGACCTCGAGCGGGTCGGGCGCGAGGCCGTGGGCCTGCTGCTCGAGCGGCTGGCCGGCGGGGTCGCGACGGCGCCGGAGCACCGCGTCGTCGAGCCCGAGCTGGTCGTGCGCGCCAGCACGGCGGCGCCCCCGCGCTGACGCCGGGGAGCGCCGCAGCCGGGAGCTGTGCGCCGAGGTCGCGGCGCACCGCGACGTGGGCGCACAGCTCGACCGCACCCCTCCCGGCGGCCCTACCCGTCGAGGACGCCGCAGGCGGCCCGCCCGCCGGAGTCGCCCGTGCGACGCGTCTCCTCGTCGGGGCCCTCGGGCGCGTACCGCTCCGGGATGTCCGCGAGGTCGTCGGCGCCCTCGTGCACGACGACGGCGCTCCCGTCGGCGTCCGTCACGTCGTCGACCGTGAAGGCGTCCGTGACGACCTGGAGGGTGGCGTCGCCGTCGCTCGTCACCAGCAGGGGCGGGAGGTCACCGGCGTGCGAGGGGTGGTCGCTCGTGTCCGCGCCGAGGTGGCCGCCGGCGGAGAGGAAGTCGCCGGTCCGCGACGGGTCGCTCGGGCTCTGGCTGTCGGGCTCGCACTCGCCGACGGCGTGCACGTGGAAGCCGTGGAAGCCGGGCTCGAGGCCGCTGTCGGTGAGCACGACGCTCACCACGGTGCCCTCGGCCCCGGGGTCCATGCCCACGACGCCGATCTCGCGCCCGTCGGCGTCCTCGAGCGTCGCCGTCAGCACCGCCTCGCCCACCGAGCCCGGGTCGAGCGCCGAGTAGCCCCCGTCGAGAGCGGTGGGGACGGGCTCCCCGCCGCCCCCGGCGGGCGCGCTGCCCTCCTCGGGGGCCACGTCGCCGCTGCACCCGGCCAGCAGCAGCAGGGGCACGACGGCGGTGAGGGCGGTGGCGCGGCGCATGGTGGGCTCCCGGTGGACGAAGGGATCCGGTCCCGGTCCAGCCTGGGCGACGGTCGCTGCCGTGTCGCGGCGAAGACGACCGGCCCCGGGCGCGGCGGAGGGCCGGCACCCCTCGGGGTGCCGGCCCTCCGTGCGGCCGGCCGGG
>NZ_JBBHZG010000004.1:427162-441341 GCF_037482305.1 Pseudokineococcus sp. 5B2Z-1 | reverse complement strand
CCCTCCCCTCCGTGCGGCCGGCCGGGCGGGCCTGCGCGGCCCGCGGGGCTCAGGACTTGTCGGCGTCCTTGGCCTTCTCCGTCTGCTGACGGTCCGCGCCCATGGCCTGGTCCTTCTTGCCCTGGCCGTGGAGCTCGGCGTCGTCGGTCTTCTTGCCGACGACCTCCTCCGCCTTGCCGACGGTCTGCTGCACGACGTTCTTGAGCTTGTCACCGGCGGACATGTCGCCTCCAGGTCGGGTGCCGTTCTCGGGTCCGCCCCACGCTAGGCAGGTCCGCGCCGCCCCGCCCGTCGAGGAGCCCGCCCGTCGAGGTCCGTGCTCAGAAGCCCATGGCCAGCCGGTGGTAGGCGGCGTTCCAGCGCAGCTCGTCGCGGAAGCGCCGGGGGCGGGTGTCGGCGTCGATGACGGCCAGCTCGACGCCGAGCGCCTCCGCGAGGTCGGCGACGGAGTCCGTCGTCAGCGCCGAGGAGAGCACGGTGTGGTGGGGGGCCCCGGAGTGCAGCCAGCACTCGGCCGACGTCCGCAGGTCGGGCTTCGGCTCCCACACAGCCCGCGCCACGGGGAGGTTGGGCAGCGGCTCGTCGGGCTCGACGACGTCGACCTCGTTGAGGGTGAGGCGGAAGCGGTCGCCCATGTCGCTCATCCCGAGGACGACGGCCGGCCCCGGGACGGCGTCGAAGACGAGGCGCACCGGGTCCTCCCGGTCGCCGATGCCGAGCGGGTGCACCTCGCACGAGGGGACGTCGGCCGCGATCGACGGGCAGACCTCGAGCATGTGGGCGCCGAGGATCTTCTGCTTCCCCGGCCGCAGCTCGTAGGTGTAGTCCTCCATGAAGGACGTGCCGCCGGGCAGGCCCTCGGCCATCGCCTTGAGGGTGCGCAGGAGGGTCGCCGTCTTCCAGTCGCCCTCGCCGGCGAAGCCGTAGCCCTCGCCCATGAGGCGCTGGACGGCGATGCCGGGCAGCTGGCGCAGGCCGCCGAGGTCCTCGAAGTTCGAGGTGAAGGCGCGGAAGCCGCCCTCCTCGAGGAAGGACCGCAGCCCGACCTCGATGCGCGCGGCCTCCCGGAGGGACGCGTGGCGGTCCGCGCCGCGGCGCAGCTCGGGCGCGACGCGGTACGTCGCCTGGTACTCGTCGGCGAGGGCGTCCACCTGCGCCTTTGTCGCGTCGGCCACCGCGGCGACGAGGGCGTTGACGCCGTAGGCGTTGACGGTGACGCCGAGGCGCACCTGCGCGTCCACCTTGTCGCCCTCGGTGACGGCGACGTCGCGCATCGTGTCCCCGAAGCGCGCCAGGTGCAGCGATCGGAGCTCGGCCCGGCCGACGGCGGCCCGCACCCAGGCGCCGACCCGCCAGGTGACCGACGGGTCGGACACGTGGCCGACGACCGTCGTCCGCGGCACGCCGAGCCGCGACTGGACGTAGCCGAACTCCCGGTCGCCGTGGGCGGCCTGGTTGAGGTTCATGAAGTCCATGTCGAGCGTCGCCCACGGCAGGGCGGCGTCGGCCTGCGTGTGCAGGTGGAGCAGGGGCACGTCGAGGACCTGCAGCCCGGCGATCCACATCCGGGCCGGCGAGAACGTGTGCATCCACGCGACGAGGCCGATGCAGGCGTCGTCCGTCGACGCGTCCTGGCACAGGCGGCGGATCGCGTCGGAGTCGGTGAGGACCGGCTTCCAGACGACGCGCACCGGGACGTCGGAGGACGCGCCCAGCTCGTCGGCCACGCGACGGGACTGCTCGGCGACCTGCTCGAGCGTCTCGGGGCCGTAGAGGCCCTGGCTGCCCGTGACGAACCAGACCTCCTTCTCGGCGAGCGCGGACCTCATGCGGTGACCTCCCGGTCGTCGGTGCTGGTGGGGTGGTGGTGCGAGGCGCTGCGGCGCTACGCCGTCGGCGCGGGCCGCTGCCCGTAGACGTTCTGGTAGCGGTCGTAGAGGCTGTCGATCGCGTCCTGGGGGATGGGCACGCACTCGCCGAGCGCGCGGGCCATGTGGACCGAGCGGGCGACGTCCTCGCACATGACCGCGGCCTTGACCGCGCTCCTCGCGTCCTTGCCGATGGTGAAGGTGCCGTGGTTCTGCATGATCACGGCCTTGGACCGGTGGCCCGTGAGCGTCTCGACGACGCCGCGGCCGATGTCCTCCCCGCCGATGAGCGCGAAGGGCCCGAGCGGGATCGGCCCGCCGAACTCGTCGGCCATGGCCGTGAGGACGCAGGGGATCTCCTCGGCCCGCGCCGCCCACGCGCAGGCGTACGTCGAGTGCGTGTGCACCTGGCCCGCCACCTCGGGCATGTGGCGGTAGACGTAGGCGTGCGAGCCCGTGTCCGACGACGGGGACTGCGACGGGTCGACGGCCTCGCCGTCGAGGGTGCACAGCACCATCGAGGCCGGCGTGAGGTCCTCGTAGAGCACCCCGGAGGGCTTGATGAGGAACAGGTCGGCGCCGGGGACGCGGGCGGAGACGTTGCCGCCGGTCCAGACGACGAGCCCGTAGCGCACGAGCTGGGCGTGCAGGTCGACGAGCTCGCCCCGCAGCCGGTCGACGTGCCCGAGCACCTCGGGCTCGAGCTGCAGGTGGGCGCTCACGGGTCGCTCCTCTCGTCGCGGTCGCACCGGCGGCGGCGCGGTCGGGACCGCGACGGGCCGCGGCGCACGTCGGTCCGATGTTAGCGATCACAGCGACGGGGCGGTCAAGAGCGCCGCCGCCGCGGCGGCGCGCTCTTGCCCCGCGGGCGCCGGGCGCCCACAGTGGGGTCACGACGGGCCGACGGCGCCCGCCGCGGACGGGGAGGGTGCCGTGTACCTGCAGCAGCGCGAGCACCGGGGCCGGGCGCTGGCCCCGGTCACCTCCTGCGCCGTCGCCATGGTCCTGGCCTCCGTCGCGTCGCTCGTCCTCGCGGGGACCGGCGGCCCGACCGTCGCCGTGCAGGTCCTCGCCGGCCTGGCGGTCGCCGCGCTCGTGGGCGTCCGCCTCACCGCCGGGCGGGCGCGCGCGTGGTGGGCGCGGCCCGTGCCCGGGGCCCGCCGCGGCGTCGCCCCGTGACGCGGTGACGCCCCGCCCGCACCCGGGCGCGGCACCCCACCGGCGCACGGCGGGCTGCGACGACTTCCGCCCCCCGCGTAGTCTCCTCGAGCGGGGACGACAGCGACGACACGGGGAGTGACGATGAGCGCGCACGCGGGCGCCCGCGAGCGCCCCGAGGTCCGCCGGCTCCTGGACGCCGCCCGCATCGCCGTCGACATGGACGCCTCGCTCGTGACCCTCCACGAGGGGCTCGACGAGGTCGCCGTGGCCACGAGCAGCCGCTCGGCGATGCTGCGCGGGGCGGCCGGTCGGCGCACACCGCTCGCGGACACGATCTGCGGCCAGGTGGTCGCCGGCCGCCTCCCGCGGTGGATCCCCGACGCCGGCGCCGACCCGCTCGCTTCCATCCTCCCCGTCACCCGTGCCCACGACATCGGCAGCTACGTCGGCACGCCGCTCCACGACGACGACGGCCACGTCGCCGGGATGCTGTGCTGCCTCAGCCGCGCCCCGGACGACCGCATCGGCCCGGACGCCCCCGCCGTCCTCGAGAGCCTCGCGTCGGCGCTGTCGGTCGCGCTCGGCCTCGCGCGCCGGCCCGCCACCGCCCCCGCGACCGCCCCGCCGGTCGCCGCCCCCTCCCGCGGCGCGCCGCTGTCGTCCTTCGAGCACCACCGCGCCGTGCTGTCCCTGGCTCGCGGCGAGGACGTCGACGCCCTCTTCGAGCCGGTCGTCGACCTCGCCACCGACCGCCCTCGCGCCTTCGCGGCGACCTTCCGCGCCCCGGCCTGCCACGGGGCGGCGGTCGGGGACGTCGTCGGCGCCCACGGGCTCGCCGAGGACGTCGAGCTGGCCTGCCTCCACCGCGCCCTGGCGCACCAGGGCCGGCAGCCGCCCGGGACGGCGCTGGCGGTCGCGGTCTCACGGGGGCTCCTGCAGCGCCCCGGCGTGCTGGACCTGCTGCTCGACCACGCGGGCTCGGGGCTCTGGGTGGCCGTCGGGCACGGCGCGGCCGACGACGGCGCGACGTACGAGCGCGCGCGCCGGCTGCGGGCGGCCGGCGCCGTCCTCGCCGTGGACGGGGCCGGGACGCCGTCGTCCGGGCTCGTCGACGCGCTCCGGCTCGGCCCGCCGCTCGTGAGCGTCTGCGCCGCGACGCTCGAGCGCGCCAAGGGCGGCGGGGGCGCGGACGTGCGGCCCGAGCTCGTGCGCGCCCTGCTCGCCGTCACCCGCAGCGTGGGCGCGCGCCTGGTGGTCCGCGACGTCACCTCGCCCGACCAGCTCGACGCGCTGCGCTCCCTGGGCGTGCCCCTGGCGCGCGGCTCGGCGGTCGGCGCGCCCGCGACCCTGCCGGCGACCTGACGCCCCCCGCCGCGAGCCGTCGCCCCCGGCCGACCCGACGCCCCGCCCCCGAGGGCCCTCAGGTGACGACGACGTAGAGCACGAGCACGAGCGCGAAGGCCATGAAGCCCACGGCGGTCGCCTGCACCGTCCACGTCCGGAGGGTCGTCGCCGTGTCGAGCCCCAGGAAGCGGCCGACGAGCCAGAAGCCCGAGTCGTTGACGTGGGAGAACGTGATGGCGCCCGCGACGGTCGCGACGACGACGCAGGCGAGGGCGACACCCGTGAGGGACCCGTCGGCCTCGACGGCCGGCGCGAGGAGCCCGGCGGCGGTGGTGCCCGCGACCGTGGCCGACCCCTGGGCGACCCGCAGGGCCACCGCGATGACGAAGCCCGCGACGACGACGGGCAGCCCGACGGCGTCGAGGCTGTCGGCCAGCGCGCCGCCGATGCCGGTGGCGGTGAGCACCCCGCCGAACATCCCGCCCGCCCCGGTGATGAGGATGATCGACGCGACGGGCGCGAAGGCGCCGTCGACGAGGTCCTCGAGCCGCGCGCCCACCGCGCCGCGGTGGGGGACGACGACGAGCAGCACCATGGCGAGCACCGTCGTGAGCAGCAGGGCGATCGGCGTCGCGCCGACCGTCGTCAGCACCTCGACGAGGAACGAGTCGCCGTCGAGCACCCCGGCCTCGGCGAGGGTCGACGCGCCGGTGTTGGCGAAGATCAGCACGAGGGGCAGGAGCAGCACGAGCAGGACGACGCCGAAGGACGGGCGCGGCAGGTCGCCGTCCGGGTCCGCGGAACCCAGCAGGTCGGGCACGCCGAAGGACCGGGTGCGCCGCGCCAGCACGAGCCCGAGCCGGTGGCCCGCGACGTACCAGGTGGGCAGGCCGACGAGCAGGGCCACGGCCACGACGAGCCCGACGTCGGCGCCGAGCAGCCCCGAGGCGGCCACGGGGCCGGGGTGCGGCGGCACGAGCGCGTGCATCGTGAGGAAGGCGCCCGCGGCGGGCAGCGCGTAGAGCAGCAGCGAACCGCCGAGGCGCCGCGCGACCGAGTAGATGATCGGCAGCATGACGATGAAGGCCGCGTCGAGGAAGATCGGGAAGCCGTAGAGCAGCGAGGCGACCGACAGGGCCAGCGGCGCGCGGCGCTCCCCGAAGCGGTCGAGCAGGGTGTCGGCGAGGACCCTCGCGCCGCCGGAGACCTCCACGAGCCGGCCGAGGACGGCGCCGAAGCCGATGAGCAGCGCCACCTGGCCGAGGGTCCCGCCGAGCGCCGTCTGGAGCGTCTCGACGAGGTCGCCCACCGGCACCCCCGCGACCAGGGCCGTGAGGGCGCTGACGATCGTCAGCGCGAAGAAGGCGTGCAGGCGCACCTTGATGATGAGCACGAGCAGGACGGCGATCGCGACGGCCGCGACGGCGAGGAGGAAGCCGGGGGAGCCCGCGGGCTCGGGGGTCGTCGTCGCGAGGATCGCGGCGGGGTGCGCTGACGTCGTCGTCACGGGGGCTCCGGGGTCGCAGAGGAGCGCTGCCGGCGGCCGTCGGATCGGCGTCGGCGTCGTGCACGCGCTCCCGGCACCGTAGGGGCGGGGCGCGCCGGGCGGGGCCGAGCGTCCGGGTCGACTCCTGTCCGAGCGGGAGCCCTCGCGCGAGGGCCGCTCGGCCCGGACGGCGGACGGCGCCCACCGCTCCTACCCTCGGGACGTGGTCCTGTGGCTCACGGGTGCGCCGGGGCTCGCCGAGGAGGTCGCCGACGAGCTCTGGGCGGTGCTGCCCGGCGCCCGCGTGGTCGACCCCGGGCCGCTCGACGCCGTGGCCGACGCCGGTGCGGGCGCGCTGGCGGCCCTCGAGGCGTCGCCGGGGTGGCGCGGCCTGCTCGCCACGGCCTCCGCCGAGCTGGCCGCCTGGCGCAGCGAGCGCCTCGTCGTCCCGCGGCCGGTGCTCGAGCAGCGGCTGTGGGGCGTCGTCGAGGCGGGCCTCCTGCGCGCCGGCCTCGACGGGGTGCTCGTGGAGCTGGACGCCGACGACGAGGAGGTCAGCGAGCGCGTGCGCGCGGCCCGCGTCGCCGTCGGCCCGCGGCTGCGCGATCTCGAACGGCACGCGCGGGCCCGGCCCTGGCTCCACCTGCGCGCCGACGTCGTCGTCCGCACCTCGGGACTCAGCGCCCTGCAGGTCGCGCGGGCGGTCGCGGGGCGGCTCGGGATGGACATGGGCGTCCGCTGACGCCGCTTCCCCGCACCGACCACCCCGGACGAGCAGGCCTTCAGACGAGCAGGCCCACCCGGACGAGCGAGCCCTCCGGACGCGGAGGAGGGCCCGGCGCACCGCGCCGAGCCCTCCCGCGGCCCCGCCGTGGCGGGGCGGTGCCTCACGACCTCACAGGCCCAGCTTGCTCCCGAGCCCGCCCCCGCCCCCGAGGCCGCCGAGGAGGTCCTGGGGGTCGACGCCGAACTTCTGGAGCAGCCCGGCGTCGCGGTCGGTGGCGACCTGGTCGGGCAGCTCGGAGTCGGCCTGGGAGGCCTGGTCGCCGCCCACCTTGCTCTTGATGAAGTCGATCACCTGCTGCTTGGGGATCTGCACGTCGTCCTCCTCCTCCTCGCGCCGGTCGGCGCTGGTCGGTGGTGCTGGTCTGGTCGGTGCTGCTGGTCAGTCCTGCTGGTCGGTGGTGCTCGTGGCGGCGGGGGCCGCACGGGCCCCCTCGACGTCGACGACCTCGCGGTCGAGGTCGACGACGACGCGCTCGACGCCCTCGACGCGGCGCACCGCCACGGAGACCCGCTCGGCGGCCCTCGTCTCGACGCCGACGACCGGGACCTCCTCGGAGAGCACGAGGACGACCCGCTCCTCCGCCGGGGCGCCCCCGCCCGCTCCGGGGCCGTCCTCGACCGGGGCCGCGAGCCGCTCGCCCTCCTCGGGCGGCACCGGCGCGCTCGTGACGACGAGCTCCTCGCGCCGCACCTCGACGTCGACCTCCACGCGGACGGTCTCGGTCCTGATGCGCTTGGCCACCCGCACCCGCTCGACGGGCACGCGGAGCCGGCGGGCGACCGCCCGCTCCTCCGCGACGACCACCTCGGCCGCCTCGGCGGCCGGGCGGGCGGAGGCCCCGGAGGAGCGGGGACGGCCCTCGTCCTCGACCGTGGCGGTCAGCGGCGGTCGGCGTCGCCGGTGCCCCGGCCCGCCGCGCCGGCGTCGGTGGCGTCGCCGTCGACCTCGATCTCCTCGTGGCGGCGGTCGGCGCTCACGGTCTCGGTGTCGGCGACCGTCTCGGTGCCCAGGCGCACGCGCTCGACGGGGACCGTCTCCTTGTCGACGACGGCGCGCTCCTCGTGGAGCGTGACCTCGTGCTCCTCCTCGGTGAGGTCGCCGCCGGCGAGGGCGTCGCCGCGGTTCGCGTCCGTGATGGGCTCGCGCTCGACCACCGCCTCCTCACGGCTCACGGGGACGTCCTCGGTCACGCGGTCGGTGACGACGTGCTTGCGCAGGCGGGCCCGACCGGACTCGCGCTCCTGCGTGCCGAAGGCGACGCGCTCCTCCGAGCGGGTCATCGCGTCGTCGGTCGTGGGGCCGCTCGTGTCGCGGCCGGTGGCGCCGGTCGCGGCGCCCGCGCCGGTCTCGCGCCCGAGCTCGTCCCCGCGGCCCGTGGCGTGGCCGGGCGCGCCGCTGCCGGTGGTGCCGGTGGTCGCGGCGTCGGCGTCCGTCCCGGTGCCCATGGCCGCGCCGGTGCCCGCAGCGCCCGGTGCGCCCGTGCCGACGGTGCTGGTGGCCTCGTCGCCGCCGGTCCGCCCGACGGCGGCGTCACCGCCGCGGCTGAGGCCGTAGTAGCGGTAGAGCTCGTCCTCCTCCGCCGGCGACAGCTCGCTGTCGGTGTCCATGCGGGGGGCGTCCTTGACCTGGTCCTTGCTGTAGGAGACGCGCACCTCGTCGCCGGACAGCTCGGCGGCGTCGAGCGGCACGAAGGACTCCGAGCTGCCGAACATCCCCGTCTTGACGGTGACCCAGCTCGGCTGCTGGGTGTCGTCGTCGAGGTACACGGTGCCGACGCGGCCGATCTTGCCGTCGGCCTCGGAGACCACCGTGGCGTCGTACAGGGCGGAGAGCTGGTCCTCGGTGATGGGCATGCGGATGGCTCCTTCGGTGGAGGTCGCAGCGGGGGCTGCGCGTCCGCCGGGTCCGCTCTGCTGGAACCCCTCGGCGCCCGGTGGCCGGGCGCGGCGGTGGCGTCCTCACGGGACGTCGCGAGGGGCCGCACGCCCCTCGCCTCACCCCCGAGCATGCCCGCCCAGCGCTCACGCGCATCTCGAACCGGTCACGGGCCGCCGCACCCCTGCCCGCCGCGGGTCAGAGGGCGTTCGCGCGCTCCAGGTCGTCGGCGAAGTCGACCTCGACGACCCCGTACTCGGAGATGTCGACCGCCCGCACGCGCATGCCCTCGAGGGCGATGGCGTCCTCGATGCCCTTCTCGAAGTAGTCCTGGTCCCCCGCGGCCGCGAGGTGGCGCACGAGGACCTCGCGGTCCTCCGCGCTGACGTAGTTGATGCCCACGGCCTCGCCGAGCCCGCCGACGACCTGCTTGGACAGCGCGCTGATGTGCCCGCTCTCGTCGAGCAGGTACTTGACCTCCTCGTCGGCCACGCGCTCGGTGTTGACGGCGACGAAGGAGCCCCGCGCCATGTGCGGCACGAGGGCGTCGAGCAGGCCGGGCTGGAAGACGACGTCGCCGTTCAGCCAGAGCACCCCGCCGGGGGCGGCCATGCGCAGCGCCCGCAGCAGGCTCTTCGAGGTGTTCGTGCGCTGGAACTCCTCGTTGAAGACGAAGCTCGCCTCGGACGCGGCCGCCTCGAGCAGCCGCCGCTTCTTGAAGCCGACCACGATGGACACGCGCGCCTCGTCGGCGAAGGCCCCGCTGATGTGGTCCAGCTGCTGCCGCAGGATCGTCCTGCCGTCCCGCAGCACGGTCAGCGGCTTCGGGTGGGGCCGGCCCAGCCGGGTCCCCATGCCCGCGGCCAGGATCACCACGTTCACGCTCATGTCCACCTCCAGGTCGTCGATCGTGCGCCGCACGCGGCGCGGGGCGCCGCGGCACCCCTCCCCTGCAGTTGTACAGCCCGCCGTCAACGCGGCCGACCACGCCGGGCGCCGCACGAGGTCGGCGCGCACGGCAGGGCCCGCGCCCGGGCCGACGCAGCGGCCGACGCGACGCCGGCTCAGGCGCCGGTCGTCAGGGCGCCGCGGGCCAGGCTGTCGCCCGAGTGCGCCGGCTGCCCGTCGAGGGCCTCGCGCGAGACGTCCACCTGGACGGCCTGCCCCCCGGGCAGGGCGCCCGGGGGCACGGTGAAGACGCCGTGCCCGTCGACGAGCGCCCCGAGGGACAGCAGCCCGCCGCTCGGCTCGTCGAGGAGCCAGACCTCCTCGTAGGAGCCCGGGTCCGAGCCCGCGCCCTCGAGGTCGACCTCGAGGACGTCCCCCCGGCCTCCGGCGCGCAGCACGGCCGTCCCGCGGGCGCCCGTCGCGCCGAGCGGCTCGAGGTCCGCCCGCGCGACGACGCCGCCCCCGCCCGCCCTCTCGGACACGGCGGTGACCGCGGCCCCGGCCCCGGCGCCCAGGACGACGCCGACGACCGCGGCGAGGGCGAGCGCTCGGCGCGAGCGCCCCGCGACCGGCCCGCGCTCCCGCGGGGCGGGCACCGGGGTGCCCGCCGTCGCGGCCGGCGCGCTCGTCGGGCGGTCGTCGCCTGCGGTGGCGCCCCCCGGGGCGCTCCGGGTGGCGTCCTCCGGGGCCCTCTTGGTGGCGCCCTCGGAGGACCGGGCGAGGCCGACCTCGGCGAGGACGCCGTCGAGCACCCGCTGCGGGGGGCGCAGCTCGAGGTGCTCCGGCGGGCGGCGACCGGCCGCGACGACCCGGCGCCGGGCGACCAGCTCCGCCGAGCAGGCGGGGCAGCCGTCCACGTGCGCGCGCAGGTCGTCGTCGACGTCGGAGCGCGAGCCGTCCGCCGTCCGGTCCGCCGTGCCGGTGGTGGCGCCTCGTCCCGTCGTGGTGCCCGTCGTGGAGCCCGTCGTCGGGCCCGGCCCGGCGTCGTCGTGCTCCCCGCACGGCGCCTCGAGCGCGAGCGCCCAGAGGGCGTCGTCGTCAGCGTGCATCGCGACCCTCCTCCATCTGCTCGCGCATGCGGCGCAGCGCGCGCCGGATGTGGCTCTTGACCGTGCCGAGGGGCATTCGGAGCTGCTCGGCGATCTGGACGTGCGTGAGGTCGGCGAAGAACGCCAGCCGGACGATCCGCTGCGCGGGCTCGCCGAGCGAGGCCACGTGCTCGGCGACGACGACCCGGTCGACGAGGTCCTGCACGTGCTCGTCGGGCCCGCCCGGCCCCTGCTCGCGCGGCGCCACGCCGGCGCTGCGCTCGACGACGCGGCGGCGTCGCTCGCGGGCCGCGTGGGCGTCCGCCAGCTTGTGCCGCGTGATGCCCGTCAGCCACGCCCCCAGGGGCCCGTCGGCGGGGCGGTACCGCTCGCGCCCCTGCCACGCGGCCACGAAGACCTGCTGCGTGACGTCCTCCGCCTCGGCGGCGTCCTGCAGCGCGCGGGCGGCGAGGCCGTGCACGAGGGGCGCCCACCGCTCGAAGGCGCCGCGCAGGCCCTCCTCGGACCCCTCGGCGAAGGCGGTGGCGAGCCGCTCGTCCTCGTGCTCCTGGCCCCCGGAGCCGTGGCCCTCGCGCGTCGCGTCGTGCCCGCCGGCGGGACGGCTCGCGGCGTCGGGCGCTCCCGGCGGGGGCGACCCCGCGCGCGGCGGAGGTCCGGGGGGCTCCGGGAGCGGCGCGGCGGCGCGGGCGGCGTGCGGCAGGGCGCCCGGGAGCCGGGTCGCCCCGTCCCCGCGCTCAGCCGCCACGGCAGGGACCGTAGCCAGCGCGAGCGGCCGGGGGCACCCCGGGAGCGGGGCGGACGCGGCGTCGTCGGCGGCTCCCGGGGCGTCCGGGGCGGGCCGCCTGCGCACGGGCCGGCCTCAGAGGGGCTCGGCGACGACGACGACGTTGTCCCGGTGGGCGCCGACGTCGCGCAGGTAGGGGCCGCCGCAGGTGACGAGCACGAGCCGCTCGGGCCCGTCCTCGTCGAAGAGCGCGGCGACCGGCAGCGCCGTCTTCTCGACGGCCTCCCGCGTGGTCACGCGGTAGGGCAGGACGGTGCCGTCGGCCCGCACGACCTCGACGACGTCGTCGAGGCCCAGCTCGGCCAGGTCGGCGAGCACGCCGCGCTCGCCGTCGGCCGCGGCGACGTGGCCGGCCACGACGGCGCTGCCCGCCCCGGAGCCGGGGGCGGCGCCCCAGCGGTACCAGGCGGTGCGGCTCACGTCGTCCGGCAGGGCCATCGCGCCGTCGTCGTCCACGCCGAGGGCGTCGACCGGCGCGACGACGTCCAGCGCGGGGATGCGCACCTCGACCGGCGCGGCGACCGCGGGCCCCCGGCGGGCGGCCACGGCGGCGGGGGTGGCGTCGCGGGCGACGTCCGTCCAGCGCGTGGGGACGGCGGGCGCCGCGTCGCCGGACGGGTCCGGCGCCGCGCCCCGCTCCCGCTGCGGGCCGGACATCGCCCCTCCGGTCGCCCCGGTCGTCCCGTCGGCGGGCCGGGGTGCCGACGAGGGCAGGCCCTCGCCGACCGCCGCGGGCGGGCGCGTGAGGGCCCAGGCCAGCGGCGTCCCGACGGCGACGGCGAGGCAGGCGGCGAGCACTGCGGCCAGGCGCCGCGGGGTCGCCGCCGCACGGCGGTCGTCGCCTCCGGTGCTGCGTGCCACGGCCCCTCCGCCCTCGTCCGTCCGGTCGTGCTCGTCGCGCCCGTGCTCGTGGTGGCGCTCGCGGGTGCTGCTGCTCGTGCTGGCGCCTGAGCGGCGCCGGCGTCCGACGTCGCGCGCGGGGGGCGCGACGTCGGACGCCGGGTGCGGGTCACCGGGGTCGGTCGTCGGGCGACCGGCCCCGGGTCGCCGCCTCGGGGGTCCCCGCCTCGGGGATCCCTGCCTCTGGAGTGCCTCCGGCTCAGGCGCCCTGGTCCGCGCGACGACGGCGCACCATGGTCACCGACACGAGCACGGCACCGCCGGCGGCCAGCGCCGTCAGCGCCGTGAGGCCGGCCGGGAAGCCGGTGGAGGCGTCACCCAGCCCGCTGGGCACGCCCGAGGGGTCGGAGCCCAGGTCGTCGATCGTCTGCACCGCGAGGGCCAGGTTCCCGGCCTCGGCCGAGCCCCAGGCGTAGACGATCGTCGAGGCGCCCTCGGCGACGGTCAGGTCGGTCGGGCCGATGGCCGTGGTGTCCGTCCCGGCGAGGTTCACCGCGGCGCTCACGGTGCCCGCCGCCGTCGTCAGCGACTCGCCGTCCGGGTTGGTGAGCCCGCTGATGATCACGGCGTCGTCGGCCAGCACGTCGACGGCCGGCGCGGCCGCCGTGTGGCGCACCGTCACCCGGCCCTCGCCCGCCGGCACGGCCGAGGTGTCGTTGACGAAGGGCGTGAGCGTCGGGTCGCCGCTCTCGGTGAGGTGCGCCGCCACCGAGACGTCCGCACCGGCGGGCACCTCGACGCCGTCGGCGCTGATCACCGGGTCCACGCCCTCGACGCTCTCGGTGTCGGCCGGGTAGACCGCGAGGTCGTAGGAGCCGGCGGGCAGCTGCTGCGGGTCCGTGACGGTGCCGGGCTCGAAGTCGTCGAGGAGGCGCTCGCCGTTCGCGTAGACGTCGACGGGGGTGTCCGGGACGCCGTGGAACACCGTCACCGTGGCGGTGCCGCCGCTGCTCGACGCCGCGGCCGGCAGGCCGCCCAGGGCGACGAGGGCGCCGGCGGCGGTGACGGCGAGGGCGCGGCTGCGGACGCGGGACGTGGTGGTGGCCATGGGTGTCGCTCCTGTCGGTCGGTGCCCGGCGGGAGCCGCCGGGAGGTCTGACGGGCACTGGCACACCTCCTTCCGACCGACCCCGCCCGCTGGATGCACAACCTCTGCACCATCTGTGGACCACCTCTGGCGCGGCCGTGCCCCGATGGCCCCCAGGGCCCGGGCGGGGAGGGCGGCGTCCGAGACGTGGACGCGGACGTGGAGGGCCGTGGCGGAGGTGCGCCGGCAGGAGGAGCAGGGCCCGCGGTCGTCGCCTCAGCCGCTGGGCGGCGGGGGCGTCGACCGAGAGCCGGTACCCCTGACCGCGGACGGTGAGGAGGACGCGCGGCCGGGACGGGTCCTGCTCGACCTTGGCCCGCAGCCGGTGGACGTGGACGTCGACGACGCGCACGTCCCCGAACCAGGTGCGCCCCCACACGCGCTCGAGCAGCTCCTCGCGGGAGAGGACCCGGCCGGGCTCGGCGGCCAGCTCGACCAGGAGCCGCTGCTCGGTGCGGGTGAGGGCCACGGGCTCCCCGCGCACGAGCACGTCGCCGCTCCCGGGGCGCACGACGACGTCTCCCAGCGCCACCTCCCGGGACGTCGGGACGGCCGAGGCCCGGCGCACGAGGGCGCGCACGCGGGCGGTCAGCTCCTTCGCGACGAAGGGCTTGGTGACGTAGTCGTCGGCGCCCGCCTCGAGACCGGCCACCACGTCGTGGCTGTCGTCGCGGGCGGACACCACGACGACGGGCACGAGGCTGCTCCGGCGGACCTGCCGCAGGACCTCCAGGCCGTCGACGTCCGGCAGCCTCAGGTCGAGCAGGACCACGTCGACGTCCCGCTCGGCGAGCACGGCGAGGGCCTGGCCGCCCGTGCCCGCCGGCACGACGTCGAAGCCCTCCGAGCCGAGGACGAGGCTGATGACGCGGCGCAGGCCGGCGTCGTCC
>NZ_JBBHZG010000004.1:398824-426972 GCF_037482305.1 Pseudokineococcus sp. 5B2Z-1 | reverse complement strand
GGCAGTCTGGCCGAGTTCCCCCGCTCGTGCGTGCCGGGCGCGCGCGGCGCCCGCGCGCTCAGATCAGCTGTCCTCCTCGACGCCGATGTCCACGGCGTCGGCCGAGAGGTAGGTCTGGCCCTCCCACTCGGCGTAGAGCTCGTCGTCGAGGTCGACGCCCAGGTCGGCCTCGACCTCGGTGAGGACGAAGACCTCCTCCACGGTGCCGGACACGTCGACCTCCTGGTCCGGCTGGACCATCGAGGCGGTGTCGGACCCGGCGTCGACGACGAGGAGCGGCTCGACGCCGCTGCCGTCGCCGGCGATGGTGAACGAGGTGTCGTCGAGGACCTCGTCCACGGAGGCCGACAGGGTCACCTCCTGGCCGATGAGGTCGTCCTGCTGGTCCGCGTAGCTGGTGTCGTAGAGGCCGTCGTAGGCGTAGTCGCCCGCGCCGTCGACCTCGACCTCGCTCTCGGCCTCGTTGACGTCCTCGACGCTCGTGCCGTCCTCGTCGCCGGCCGTGTCGCCGCAGGCGCCGAGGCCCAGGGCGAGGGCGGCGGCGCCGCCGACGCCGACGAGGCCGCGCAGCGGGCGGCGGGCGGCGGTGGTCGAGCGGGTGCGGGTACGGGTGGTCATGGGTCCTCCTGTGGTCGTCGCGCCTCGCGCGGCCGATGGCTCGACCGCTCGCGCGGGTCGTCCGTCCGGGCCCCCGGGGGCCCGTGGCCAGCGGGGGGGCTGCTCTCCCCGGGCACGTCCTCGACCCTCGTCGGCGGCGCGCCCTCCCTCACGCCGAGACGGGCCTGAGCGCCGTCCTGTCACACGGCTGTCACACGAGGGGGCCGGAGATGACGAGATGACGGCGCAGGCCGGGCGAGAGGGAGCCGGCCGAGGGGGAGCCGGGAGGCGCGGCGAGCGGACGACCCCGTCGTCGGTCGCCCCCCGGCTAGCGTCGGACCGGTGGACGGGGTGGGCGGTCGTCGGTCGCGGGCACGCCGCTCGAGTCCCCTGCGTCCCGTGCCGGCCGCCCTGGTCGGCGCCGGCGCCGCGCTCGTGCTCCTGGGCGCCCCGGCGGTGGTGGGGGTGGCAGCCCTCGCGGACGCCGACCGGGAGGCGCTGGGCGAGCGCGCCCGGAGCAGCGCCGCGGTCGTCCTGGCGGCCGCGCCCGGGGCCGAGGCCGGCGGCGCGCTCGAGCGTCTCGTGGTCGGCGCGCGCGACCCGGGGCTGCTGGAGGTCCTCGTCGTCGTCGACGGCCGGGAGACGTCGTCGGCGACCGGCCTGGGCGTGCAGGACCTCCCGCGGGAGGTCCGCGACGAGCTCGCGACCGGCCGCCGCGTGGAGGGGGTCGACGACGACGCGGGCCCGGCCGTCGAGGGGGGTCGGGCGCTCCTCGTCGGCCTGGCGGAGGGGTCCGCCCAGGTGGTCGTGCTGGCCTCGACCGCCCCGGTCGAGGCGCGGGCGAGCGCCACGGGCGTGCGCGCGGGCGGCGCCGTCCTGCTGTCGGCGGCGCTGGCGGCCGGCGCGACGGGGCTGGGTGCGCGCGCACGGCTCCGGACGGAGCGCGAGGCGCACGAGCGCGAGCGCGAGCTCACCGCCGACCTCGCCCACGAGCTGCGCACGCCCGTCTCGACGCTCGTGGCGGCGTCCTCGCTCGTCGCGCCGATCACCGGCCAGCTCCCCGAGAGCGGCCGCGAGCCCGTCCGGCTGATGCTCGCGGAGACCGAGCGGCTGCACCGCCTCGTCGAGGACATGCTCCAGCTCTCGCGGCTGGAGCACGGCGACGGCGACGTGGACCTCGAGGACGTCGCGGTGCTGCCGCTCGTGCGCGAGGTGCTGGCCGCGCGGGGGTGGGACGGAGACGTCACTGTCACCGGCGGGGAGGGGGCCGTGGCGCGCGCGGACCGCCGCGTGCTCGCCCGCATCACGGTGAACCTCGTCGAGAACGCCCGGCGGCACGGGGCCGGGCAGGTGCGCGTCGGCGCCCGGCTCGAGCGCGAGCTCGTCGTCCTCGGGGTCGAGGACGACGGCGCGGGCGTCGCGCCGGAGGACCGCGAGCGCGTCTTCGACCGCTTCACCACGACGGGCACCAGCAGCAGCGGCCTCGGGCTGACGCTGGTGCGCGCCGGCGCCCGGGCCATGGGCGGGGACGCGCACCTCGACGAGGCCCCCGGCGGGGGTGCCCGGGTGGTCGTCTCCCTCCCGCGAGCGGGCGCGAGCTGACGGTCGGCCCGGTCTCCGCCCTCGGCCGACGGTCCGACGACGGCCACGGCGCGCGAGCCCACCCCACGGCGGCGCGTCACGGGTCGTCCCCGTCGGCGCGCTGCGTCGAAGAGGGCTCGCTGGGGGCCGTCGGCAGGTCGGTGCGACCGCCGCCGCCGGGCAGGTCGGAGGTCCCGGGGGGAGGGGACACGTCGGGAGGGGACTCGTCGGGAGGGGACTCGTCGGGAGGGCAGGACGGGTCGGGGCCACAGGAGGCGTCGGTCGGGCGGACGTGCCGCGAGCCCCGCTCTCGAGCCCGGCGCACCTCGTCGGCGGCACCGGGCTCGACGACGTCGACGGCCCCGCTCCTGCGGCCGGGCTCGCGTTCGGGGTCGTCGGGCCGGCCGGGCTCGTCGGGCCGGCCGCGCTCGTCGGGCCGGCCGTCCCGCCCCGTTCCGTCGGGGTGGTGGAGCCCGTCGGTCAGCTCGTCGGCGAGGTCCTCCAGTCGAGCGCGCCAGGGTGGTGGCGCGCTGGCCGGTGGCGGGTCGCCGGCGCGGGTGATGACGGGTCGGCCGTCGACGACGTGGGCGACCAGGGCGCCGGTGTGGACCCGGCGGTGGTCGTGCCCGCACACCAGCGCCAGGTTCGACAGGTCGGTGGGGCCACCGTCGGCCCAGTGCACGACGTGGTGCGCCTGGGTCCTGCTCACGGGGGCGTCGCAGTCCGGGCCGATGCACCCCCGGTCCCGGATCGCCAGCGCGCGGCGCTGCGCCGGGGTGACGGTGTACGCGGCCCGGCCGACGTCCAGCGGCTCCGAGCGCGAGCCCAGGACCGCGGGGACCACCTCGGCGTCGCACGCCAACCGGCGCACCGCCCCGGCCGACAGCGGGGCGTCGTCAGCCAGCAGGCCCGCCCCGGCCACGGCACCGGCCAGGGCGGACAGGTCCATCGTCACGACCACCCGGGCCCGGGCCCCGCCCTCGGAGGAGACACCGGTGGGGCTGCCCGGCGGGGCGGACAGGGCTTTGTCGGCCAGGGCCACGAGGGCGTCGGCGCGCCGCTGCGCGGCCGAACGCAGGTCCGGGCCGCCCTCCCCGGACGGCTCCGGGGCGGCGAGGGCCTCGATCGCGGTCATCAGGGTCGCGCCGGCCTCCGGGGCCAGGCGCCCGCGCACGTGCCAGGTCCCGTGCAGGTCCGGTGAGCAGTACAGCTCCCGCCGCCGGTGCGCCCGCTCCTCCCGCCGCCCCAGCAGGTCGCTCCCCTCCAGCGCCGCCTGGCCGTCGGCCAGGGCGTCCTCGCCGGCCTCGGACAGCTCCGCGCGGGCCAGCAACCCCGCCGCGTGATGGCGCAGCACCGTCAACGACACCTCCGGGGCGTGCTCCAGCAGCACCCGCTCCACCGCCGCCCGCCCCACCGGCCCGTAGTGCTCAGGCAGGTCCAGCACCGTCCCCGCGACCACGTCCGCCGCCTCCACGCTCACGAGCCCCGCAGCCAACGCGGCGCCCGTCGCGGCGCCCTCCCCCAGCCCCGCGCCCCGCCCGCCCGTGCGGGCGACCCGCTGCGCCGGCAGGCCCGCGCCGGTCACGAACGCGACCGTCGCCTGACGCCGCGCCGCCGTCGCCGGGTGCACCCCCAGCACCGACGCCAACTCACCGCGCCCGTCGCCGGCCCGCGACCGCGCCAGCACCGCCCGCTCCCCCGGCGTCAACCCACCCGGCACCAGCGCCTCACCCCGGGCCGCGACCTCCCCCAGCACCACCACCTGAGCGGCCTGGGCGACGCGCACCAAGGCCTCGAGCTCGACCAGCACGCCCCGCAGGTCACCCGTGGCCACCGACCACAGCCCCAGACCCGCCACCGCCGCCCGCCCCACCTCCAGGGCCGACCGCAGCGCCGCGATCGCGGGCGCCGCGCCAGCACCGCAAGCCGAGGCCGACGCCGCGTCCGGCACGGCGTCGGGCACCCCCGCACCCGACCCCAGCACCGCCTCGTCCTCCACACCCACGACCGTAGGCGCGACCACCGACAACGGATCGAACACGCGTTCGAGCGAGGGCAGAGGGAGCGTCGGGCGGGACGTGGAGGGCAGCCGGCCCCCTCCCACGGAGCGGCGGACCGCCCGCAGGCCTAGCGTCGAGCGCATGCGGATGAGGAACCTCGGCAGCAGCGGCCTGCGCGTCTCGGCGGTCGGCCTGGGCTGCAACAACTTCGGCGGCCGGCTCGACCAGGAGGCGACGACGGCGGTCGTCGACGCCTGCTTCGACCACGGCGTGACCTTCTTCGACACCGCCGACGTCTACGGCGGCCAGGGCGCCTCCGAGGAGGCGCTCGGCCGGGCCCTCGAGGGTCGCCGCGACGACGTCGTGCTCGCCACCAAGTTCGGCCTCGACATGGGCGGCCTCTACGGCGACGACTTCGGCGCCCGCGGCTCGCGGCGGTACCTGCGCCGCGCCGTCGAGGGCTCGCTGCGCCGGCTGCGGACCGACCACGTGGACCTCCTGCAGTACCACCGCCCCGACGGCGTCACGCCGCTCGAGGAGACGCTGACGGCGATGGGCGAGCTCGTCACCGAGGGCAAGGTCCGCTACCTCGGCACCTCGAACCTGCCCGCGTGGCAGGTCGCCGACGCGTCGTGGACGGCGCGCACCGCCCACCTCGCGCCCTTCGTCTCCGAGCAGTCGGAGTACTCGCTGCTGCGCCGCGGCGCCGAGGCCGAGCTGCTGCCCGCCTGCGCCGCGCACGGCGTCGGCTTCCTCCCCTACTTCCCCCTGGCGTCGGGGCTGCTCACCGGCAAGTACCGCCGGGGCGAGCAGGCGCCCGACGGCACGCGCCTCGCCGGTGACATGGGCCCGCGCTGGCTCACCGACGAGGCGTTCGACGTCGCCGAGGCCGTCGCCTCCTTCGCGGAGCAGCGCGACCGGTCGATGCTCGACGTGGCCTTCGCGGGCCTGCTGGCCCGCCCCGAGGTCTCGTCCGTCATCGCGGGGGCGACGAGGCCCGAGCAGGTCGCGGCCAACGTCGCCGCCGGCGACTGGGAGATGTCCGACGCCGACGCCGCGGAGCTGCGGTCGGCCCTCGACACGGCGACCGCCGCCGCCTGAGCAGCCGCCCCCCACCTCCTCGCGCCCGCAGCACCCACCCTCCGCAGCACCCCGCGCCCCTGCTGCGCCACCCCGGACGGCGCAGCGGGGAACACCGGGCTGACCGCCGTCGTTGACCGCACCGACAGTTGAACGTTGGAACACCACGGCGGCCGAGGGGCCGGCGCGCAGGAGGCGGTCATGCAGTTCGGGGTCTTCACGGTCGGCGACGTCACGCCCGACCCGACGACGGGGCGCACGCCCACCGAGCACGAGCGGATCCGGGCGATGGTGGCCATCGCCCGCAAGGCCGAGGAGGTCGGGCTCGACGTCTTCGCGACCGGCGAGCACCACAACGAGCCCTTCGTCCCCAGCTCGCCGACGACGATGCTCGGCTACGTCGCCGCGCAGACCGAGCGGCTGCTGCTGTCGACCGCCGTGACGCTCATCACGACGAACGACCCGGTGAAGATCGCCGAGGACTACGCGATGCTCCAGCACCTCTCGGGCGGGCGCGTCGACCTCACGATGGGCCGCGGCAACACCGGCCCGGTGTACCCCTGGTTCGGCAAGGACATCCGTGACGGCATCCCGCTGGCGATCGAGAACTACGCCCTGCTGCGCCGGCTGTGGACCGAGGACGTCGTCGACTGGGAGGGGCGCTTCCGCACGCCCCTGCAGTCCTTCACCTCGACCCCGCGCCCGCTCGACGGCGTCCCGCCCTTCGTGTGGCACGGCTCGATCCGCAGCCCCGAGATCGCCGAGCAGGCGGCGTACTACGGCGACGGGTTCTTCGCGAACCACATCTTCTGGCCGAAGGAGCACTTCATCCGGCTCGTCGACTTCTACCGGCGCCGCTACGAGCACTACGGCCACGGCTCCGCCGACCAGGCGGTCGTCGGGCTCGGCGGCCAGGTCTTCCTCCACAAGAACAGCCAGGAGGCCGTCCGCCGGTTCCGGCCCTACTTCGACGAGGCCCCGGTCTACGGGCACGGGCCGTCGCTGGAGGAGTTCACCGAGCACACGCCGTTGACCGTCGGCAGCCCGCAGGAGGTCATCGACAAGACGCTGACCTTCCGCGAGCACTTCGGCGACTACCAGCGCCAGCTGTTCCTCATCGACCATGCGGGCCTGCCCCTCGACGTCGTGCTCGAGCAGATGGAGCTCCTGGGGTCGGAGGTCGTGCCCGTGCTCCGGCGGGAGATGGACGCGATGCGCCCGGCCCACGTGCCCGACGCCCCGACGCACGCCTCCCGCGTGGCGGCCCGGGACGCCGCGGCGCGCGGAGGTGACCAGGAGACCGGTCTCGGCGCGCCGACGCCCGCGACGGCTGCGACGGTGGCCTGATGGAGCGCCGGTCCCTCGTCGTCCTCTCCGCCGGTCTCGGGCAGCCGTCCTCGACCCGGCTGCTCGCCGACCGCCTGGCCGCCTCGGCCGTCGACGCCCTGGCGGGCCGCGGCCTCGAGGCCGGGACCACCGTGGTCGAGGTCCGCGACCTCGCCCGCGACCTGGCCGACCACCTCGTCGCCAACGCCACGAGCCCCGCCCTGCGGACGGCGCTCGACGCCGTCGCCGGCGCCGACGCGGTCGTCGCGGTGACGCCGGTCTTCGCGGCGTCCTACAGCGGGCTCTTCAAGACCTTCGTCGACGCGCTCGACCGGGACGCCCTCACCGGCGTCCCGGTCGTCGTCGGCGCGACGGCGGGCACGCAGCGGCACTCGCTCGTGCTCGAGCACGCGATGCGCCCGCTCTTCGCGCACCTGCGCGCCCTCGTGCTGCCGACGGCGGTCTTCGCGGCGCCGGAGGACTGGGGCGGTGAGGCCGGCCGGTCCGGCGACGCCCTGTCCGCCCGCGTCTCCCGGGCGGCCGGCGAGCTCGCAGAGGTCGTCGCGGGGCGCCCCGCGCGCCGGCCGCACGACCCCTTCGAGGACGCGCCCTCCTTCGCGGACCTGCTCTCCGGCCGCTGACGCCGGTGGAGGTGCTCGTCGCGGGCGCGGGCCCGGCCGGCCTCGCGACGGCGGCCGGGCTCGCGGCCGCCGGCCACGAGGTGCGGGTGCTCGAGCGCGCCCCCGGCCTGCGCCGGGGCGGCGGCGCCGTGACGCTCACGAGCGGCGGCACCGCCGCCCTGCGCGCGCTCGGCGTCGACGTCGCAGACCTCGGCCGCCACCTCGAGGTGCTCGACAGCCGCACCGACGGCGGGCAGCCCCTCCTGCGGGTCCCGCTCGGCGACCTGGGCCGGCGGTGGGGGACGCCGACGACGAGCTCCCTGCGCCGCACCCTCCTCGACCGGCTCGCCGCCCGGCTGCCGGACGGCGCGCTGGTCACCGGCGCCGCCGTGGAGGAGGTCGAGCCGCACCGGCGCCACCCGCTCGTGCACCTGGCCGGCGGGACGAGCGCCGCGGCGGACGTCGTCGTCGGCGCCGACGGCGAGCGCTCCCCCGTCCGCCGCTGCCTGCGTCCCGGTGCGGTGCCCGCCCGCACGGGCTGGACCACGTGGCAGGGCTGCTCGCGGGTCGACCACCCGCTCACCGGCGGCGACCGCGTGCTCTTCATGACGGGTCCTGCCGGGTTCTGCGACCTCCAGCCCGCCGGCGACGGCCTGCTGCAGTGGTCCTTCAGCACGCCGCCGGGCGCCCTGCCGGCGTCGACGCCCGCAGGCGAGGCGACCGCCGCGCTCCGCGAGCGCTTCGGCGGTTGGGCCGACCCCGTGCCCGACGTCCTCGCCGCGGTGCTCGGCCGCCCCGACGACGCGGCGGAGGGCGGGCCCACGGGCTGGGACCACCGCACCGCCCCCGTGCCCGCCGTGTGGGGCGCGGGCGCCGTCACCCTCGTCGGCGACGCCGCCCACGTCATGCCCCCGAGCCTCGGCCAGGGGGTCAACCAGGCGCTCGAGGACGCCCACGCGCTGGCCGCCGCGCTGACGGTCCTCCCGGTCGGGGCCGGGCCCGCCGACATGGCGGCGGCGCTAAGGGGCTACGAGGCCCGACGGGCGCGCCAGGTCCGCCTCGTCGCGGCCCTGGCCGGCAGCGAGCAGGCGATCACCCACCGCGCGGTGAGCCGCGGCGTCATGCGCACCCTGCCCGACGCCTGGGCGCTCGGGCTGTGGGGCTCGATGGTGCGCCGCAGCAGCGCCGCCCTCACGGGCTGAGCCCGCGCTCCGGACGGGACCCGGTGCGAGCTCCCGGCGGCTCCTACGCCTCGATCGAGAGGTTCCCCAGGGGCTTGGAGGAGCACAGCAGCACCTTGCCCATCCTCACCTCGCGCGGGCGGATGCCGCCGTTGTGCTGCATGTCCACCTCCCCCTCGAGCAGGGTCGCCTTGCACGTGCCGCACACGCCCTCGCTGCACGACGACGGCGGCGTGAGCCCGGCGCGGAAGGCGGCCTGCAGCACCGTCTCGTCCGCCCCGCACTCGATGCTGCGCCCGCTGCGCGTGAGCTGGACGACGTAGGTCGGCGTCGCCCCCTCCTCCGCGGCCGGCTCGTCGGCGCCGCCCGCGAGCGGCTGGCCGTGGGCGTCCGTCGGCTCGTAGGGAACCAGGGCGTCGGCCACGCCGTCGCCGAACTCGGCGCGCGGCAGCTCCTCGAAGGTGTACGTCTCCTCGTGCCGCCGCGCGGGGTCGTGGCCGGCGGCGAGCAGCGCCTCGCGCACCATCCGCATGTACGGCTCGGGCCCGCAGACGAAGACCTCGCGCTCGCACAGGTCGGGCACGAGGTCCGCGAGCCGCTGCGCGTCCAGCCGACCGCGGTGGCCCCGCCACCGCTGCCCCTCCGGCACCGTGCTGGCGAGGGTCTCGACGCGCAGGTGGGTGCCGATGGCGTCCATGGCGCGCAGCTCGTCGCGGAAGATGACGTCCGCCGGGCTGCGCACGCTGTTGACGAGGACGACGTCCGCCGTCGAGCCCAGGTCCACGAGCGTCCGCGCCATCGACATCATCGGCGTGATGCCGGAGCCGGCGGCGAGGAAGAGGTACTTGTCGGCCGGGTGGCGGACCGTGGTGAAGCCCCCGAGCGGCGCGTGGACGACGAGCTCGCTGCCCTCGCGCACGTGGGCGTGCAGCCACTCCGAGACGACGCCGCCCGGCTGGCGCTTGACCGTGATGGTCAGCAGGTACGGGCGCGTGGGGGGCGAGGAGACGGTGTACGAGCGCATCCGCTCCACGCCGTCGACGGTGAGCCGCAGGGTGACGAACTGGCCGGGCTCGAAGTGGAAGAGGTGCCCGTCCCCCTTCGTCGCGAAGGTGAAGCTCTTCGTGTCGTGGCTGATGTCGCGCACGTGCCGGCAGACGAGCACGGACTCGTCCTCGGCGTCCCCCCAGCAGGAGAGCGTGGACGGGTGCGCGACCTGGTGCACCGCCGGGACGGTGACGGCCTCGGCGAGCACGTCGGTGGTGGTGGACACGCGTGGCCCTCCTGCGGCGGCGCTCAGTCGCCCGAGCGGGCGTCGGGGACGGTGGGCGGCACGGCGTCCGGCCCCAGGTGCTCGCGCAGCCGGGTGACGTACCAGCTGACGAAGGCCTCGACGTCGTCCTCGACCGTCGAGTAGGGCCCCGGGACGTACGCCGGGTCGGCGACGCCCTTCTGCGTCGCGGCCACCAGCGCCCGGTCCTGCTCGTTCGTCGCGTCCCAGACCGCCCGGAGGGTCGCCAGGTCGTAGTCGACCCCCTCCTCGGCGTCGGGGTGCACCAGCCAGGTGGTGCGCAGGACGCTCGTCGAGACCGACGTGGGCATCACGGAGAAGACGACGGCGTGGTCGCCGAGGACGTGGAACCACGAGTTCGGCTGCAGGTGGATCGACAGGTCGCCGAAGACGGGGTCCTTCACGTCGCCGAGCAGCCGGCGGCTGAGCGAGGCGCCGTGCGCGCCGAAGGACCGGCCCTCGCCGTCGAGCGGCATGTGCGTGAGCTGGAAGCCCACGACGCGGTCGGCGAGCTGGCGGTGGTCGACCATCGGCACCCCCTGCGCCCGGCGGACGACCTCCAGGTCCGCCGCCGCCCGCTGGTACCGCTCGTAGAGCGGTCGCAGGCGGGGGCTGATGTCCTCCTCGTCGTAGGCGAAGAGGGGGAAGTAGGCGGTGATGAGCTCGGGGTGCCCGTCGCAGTGGTAGCACTCCCGGTTGTTCTCCATGACGAGCTTCCAGTTGCCCTGCTCCGCGAGGTCGTGCTGCGCGGCGACCTTCGCCTCGCCGAGCCGGTAGGGCTGCAGGTGCGGCTCGACGAGCTCGGCGACGGCGTCGAAGTCCTCCGGCGCCTCGTCGGCGAGGCAGATGAAGACGAGGCCGGCGAGGTCGCGCACGTGCACGGGCCGCAGCGAGAAGCACGTCCTGTCGAAGCCCGGCGGCTGCGCCTCCGCGTGGAGCAGCGAGCCCTCGAGGTCGTACGTCCAGCGGTGGTAGGGACACACGATGTTGCCGACGAAGCCGCGGTCCTCCAGCAGGCGCGACCCGCGGTGGCGGCACACGTTGTGGAAGGCGCGGACCTGCTCGTCGTCGTCGCGGACGACGACGACCGACGAGGAGCCGACGTCGACGGTGAGGTAGTCGCCCGCCTCGGGGATCTCGGCGGCCGCCGCGGCGAAGATCCACTGGCGGGAGAACACGACGTCGAGGTCGAGCGCGTGGACGTCCTCGTCGGTGTAGAAGGCGCTCTCGAGGCTCGCGCCGGGGCGGCGCCGGCGCAGGAGCTCGGCGACCGGCGCACGCTCGCCCGTCGCGGTGGCGGGTCGGGTTCCCTGGAGCTCGGCGGTCACGGGGACCACCTCCATCTCGTGCGGAGCGGACTGCGGGGTGGCGGGTGGGGGACGACGCGGGGTGGCGGGTGGGGGACGACGCGGGGTGGCGGGTGGGGGATGACGGGGGGCGGCTGCCGGGCGACGCCCTCAGCCGGGGAAGCCGCGTCTCGCATCGCGCGACGGTCTCTCCTGCCGATACGGCGAGCATGTGAGGAGGTCACAGGTGTGTCAAGGGGGCGCGCGGACTTCCGCACCGCCCCGGGCGGGAGCGGACGCGGCGCCCGTCCGCGGCCCGGGGCGGGCTCGCGCCGTGGTTACCGTCGTCGCGTGAGCGAGAGCGAGGTGGCCACCCGGGCGTCGACGGTCCAGTCCGTCGAGCGGGCCGTCTCCATCCTCCAGTCGCTGGCCTCGCTGGGCTCGGCCGGCGTCACCGAGATCGCCGCGGACGTGGGCGTGCACAAGGCCACGGCCCACCGCCTGCTGACCACGCTCGAGGCGCGGGGCCTCGTGAGCCAGGACGCCGACCGGGGCGCCTACCGGCTCGGCCGCACGGTGCTGCAGCTCGCGGCCGCCGCCAGCCGGCCCGACGACGTCGTGAGCGCCTGCCGCCCGCTGTGCGACGCGCTCGCGGCGGAGGTCGGCGAGACGGTCAACCTCGTGGTCAGCGACGGCCGGCAGATCATCACCGTGTACCAGGCGGTCGGCGACGCGATCCTGGCCAGCCGCGACTTCGTCGGCAAGCACGACCCGCTGCACGCGACGGCGGCGGGCAAGGTCTTCCTCGCCCGGCTGCCGGCGGCGCGCGTGGACGAGCTGGTCCGCGGCGGGCTCGAGCGCTTCACGCCCTCGACCATCGTGGACCCCGACGCGCTGCGCGCCGAGCTGGCGCGGGTCCGCGAGCGGGGGTGGGCCGTCACGTCGGAGGAGCACGAGGTGGGCCTCGTCGTCGCCGCCGCGCCCGTCCTCGGCGCGGAGGGGACCCCCGTGGCGGCGATGACGGTGAGCGGCCCCACCTACCGCGTCACCGACGAGACCCTCCCCGGCCTGGTGGAGCGGCTGACGGGCGCCGCCGAGCGCGCCGCCTGGCGCCTCGGCGCCCTGCGACGCGGCTGAGCGCCGCCCCTCCCGCCGGACGCCCCGCCCGCCGACCCGACGGTCGGCGGGCGGAGCGGTGGGCTCCTACGGGCCGGGCGGGGCCGCACCCCCTCCCGCCGCCGCCAGCGGGGCGGCCCCGGCGCGCACGGGCGCGGGGCGGTCGTCGCGGGCCCCGTGGTCGACCGGCTGGCCGACGGGCTCGTCGACGACGTCCCGCGGCGCGGCGGGGGGCCCTGCGGCGGGCGGGCCGGCGGGCGGCGCCCCGTCCGGGGCCGCCAGCCGGGGCAGCGGGCCGGTCGCCGTCGCCACCGGGCTCTCCTGGCGCAGGTCGCGCAGGAGGGCGACGCACAGCGCCACCATGACGACGAGGAAGGGCGCCGCCGCGATGATCGTGAGGTTCTGCAGCGCCGTCAGCCCGCCCGCGTAGAGCAGGACGATCGCGACGACGCCGGTCATGGCCCCCCACGCGGCGGTCAGCCACCGCGGCGGGTGGTCGACGCCGTAGCTCGACAGGGAGCCCAGGACGATGCTCGCCGCGTCGGCGCCCGAGACGAAGAAGATGGCCACGAGCACGACGACGAGGACCGACGTCACGCCCGCCCAGGGGAACTGCGCGAGCAGCGAGAACATCTGCTCCTCCTGGCTGCTGCCGTCGAGCAGGTCCACGGTGCCGGCGAGCTGCTCGTGGATGGCGGTGCCGCCGAAGACGGAGAACCAGACGACGCTGACGGTCGTCGGCACGAGCATGACGCCGACGACGAACTCCCGGATCGTGCGGCCTCGGGAGATCTTCGCGAGGAAGGCGCCCACGAACGGCGTCCAGGAGACCCACCAGGCCCAGTAGAAGATCGTCCAGCCGGAGAGCCACTCGGTGCCGCCGAAGACGCCGGTGCGCACCGACATGCTGGGCAGCGCGTTGAGGTAGCCGCCGAGCGCGTTGGGCCCCATGTTGAGGATGAAGACGGTGGGCCCGACGACGAAGAGGAAGAGCAGGAGCAGCCCCGCCAGCACCATGTTGGTGTTGGAGAGGTACTTGATGCCGCGGTCGATGCCGCTGACGGCGGACAGGACGAAGCAGACCGTCAGCACGACGATGATCCCGACCTGCCAGCCCGTGCCGCTGCCCGCGCCGAAGACCGTCGAGAGCCCGCCGTTGATCTGGGCGGCGCCGAGGCCGAGGCTGACGGCCGACCCGAAGATCGTGGCGAAGATGGCGAGCACGTCGATGAGCCGGGCCGTGCCCTTCGCGCGGGGGCCTCGCAGCAGCGGGGCGAATGCGGCCGAGAAGCCGCCGGGCCGGCCCTTGCGGTACGTCGAGTAGGCCAGCGCCAGGCCGACGACCGCGTAGATGGCCCACGGGTGCAGGCCCCAGTGGAAGAGCGTGTAGCTCATGGCCTCGCTGGCGGCCTGCTCCGAGCCCGGGGGCACGTCGCCCTCGGGCGGCGTCATGAGGTGGGTCACCGGCTCGGTGACGCCGTAGAACATGAGCCCGATGCCCATGCCGGCCGAGAACATCATGGCGATCCACGACGTCCTCGTGTGCTGCGGACGCTCGTCGTCGCGGCCGAGGCGGATGCGGCCGAGCCGGCTGAAGGCGAGGACCAGCGCGAGGACGACGAAGCCGGTCGCGCTGATGACGAAGGCCCAGCCGAGGTTCGAGGTGATCCAGGAGAGCACCTGGCCCGACCCGGCGGCGAGGGACTCGGGGGCGAGCGCCCCGAGGAGGCAGAGCCCGACGACGACGGCCGCCGAGACGAGGAGGACGGGCTTGTCGACCGTCGCGCGCCGGCCCGGCCCGTCGTGGTCGGGGGCGGCGCTCTGGAGCGGTGCTGCGGATGTTCCTTCGATCCCTGGTCGCACGGACATGCAGGGGTCCTCTCGGGAGGGGCGCTGGGGCGCCCGCGTGGAGGAGCTGAGGGTGGCGGGACCGTAGTCCTGCCGGGCCGCTCGCGGGAGGGCTCTCGCCGAACTCGTGCAGCGGCTGCGCCGGGGCGCGAGGACGGCGCACGGGGTGCGCCGTCCCGGGGAGGACGGGCCCGTCAGCGGAAGACGACGGTGCTGTGCCCGTTGAGCAGCACGCGCCGCTGGCAGTGCCAGGTGACGGCGCGGGAGAGCGCGAGCGCCTCGGCGTCGCGGCCGACCGTGGCGAGCGCGGCCGGGTCGTGCGTGTGGTCGATGCGGATGACCTCCTGCTCGATGATCGGCCCCTCGTCGAGGTCCGGGGTGACGTAGTGCGCGGTGGCGCCGACGAGCTTGACGCCGCGGTCGAACGCCTGGTGGTACGGCTTGGCGCCCTTGAAGCCGGGCAGGAACGAGTGGTGGATGTTGATGGCCCGCGCGTGCAGCGCCCGGCACGTCTCGTCCGAGAGCACCTGCATGTAGCGGGCGAGGACGACGAGGTCCGCCTCGTGCTGGCCGACGAGGCGCAGCAGCTCGGCCTCCGCCTCGGGCTTGCTCGCGGCGGTGACGGGCACGTGGTGGAAGGGCAGCCCGGCGGCCTCGGCCATGGGGCGCAGGTCCTCGTGGTTGGACACCACGGCGACGAGGTCGGCGCCGAGGCTGCCCGAGCGCCAGCGGAACACGAGGTCGTTGAGGCAGTGGCCCAGCCTCGAGACCATGACGAGCACCCGCGGCGTCCGCGGCCCGGTGATCGCGAAGTCCATGGCGAAGCCGGCCGCCCGCTCGGCGAACGCCTCGGTGAGCGCCGCGACGTCGACCTGGGCGTCGGGGCCCACGAAGGCGGTCCGGGAGTGGAAGCGGCCGCTGCGCGCGTCGTCGAACTGCTGGTGCTCGACGATGTCGAAGCCGTGGTCGAAGAGGAAGGACGCGACCGTGCTGACGATGCCCGGGCACTGCGGGCAGCTCAGCGTCAGCACGGCCGGGCTCCGGCCCGGTGCGGGGGGCGCCGGGGGTGCGGCGACGGCGGGGGCGGCGACGGGCGTCGCTGCGGTGAGGGTCACGGGTGCCTCCTCAGCACTCGACGATGTTGAGAGCGAGACCGCCGCGGGCGGTCTCCTTGTACTTGTCCTTCATGTCGGCGCCGGTGGCGCGCATGGTGCGGATGGCCTTGTCGAGCGTCACGTGGTGGGCGCCGTCGCCCCGCACCGCCATCCGGGCGGCGGTGACGGCCTTGACGGCGCCGACGGCGTTGCGCTCGATGCAGGGGATCTGCACGAGCCCGCCGATCGGGTCGCAGGTGAGACCGAGGTTGTGCTCGATGCCGATCTCGGCGGCGTTCTCGACCTGGTCGGGCGTCCCGCCGAGGACCTCGGCGAGGCCGGCCGCGGCCATCGAGCACGCCGAGCCGACCTCGCCCTGACAGCCGACCTCGGCGCCGGAGATGGAGGCACCGGCCTTGATGATCATGCCCACGGCCCCGGCGGTGAGCAGGAAGCGCACCACGTCGTCGTCGCAGGCGCCGGGCCCGAAGGTCTGCTGGTAGAGCAGGACCGCCGGGACGATCCCCGCGGCCCCGTTGGTCGGCGCGGTGACGACGCGCCCGCCGCCGGCGTTCTCCTCGTTGACGGCCAGGGCGTAGAGGGTGACCCACTCCATGGCGCGCAGGGGGTCGTGCTCGTCGGCCTCCGCGAGCAGCCGCTCGTGCAGCGCGGCGGCCCGGCGTCGCACGCGCAGGCCGCCGGGCAGGACGCCCGTGGTCCCGAGGCCGTGGGCCACGCACTGCTGCATGACGGCCCAGACCTCGAGCAGCGCGGCGCGCACCTGCTCCTCGGTGCGCCAGGAGAGCTCGTTGGCGAGGACGAGGTCGCTGATGCGCATCCCCGTGCGGCGGGTGGCGTCCAGCAGCTCGGCCCCCGTCGTGAAGGGGTGCGCGACGGGCGTGGTGTCGGGGACGAGGACGTGCGCCCCGGTCTCGTCCTCGTCGAGGACGGAACCGCCGCCGACGGAGTAGTACTCGCGCCGGGCGAGCTCCTGGCCGTCGGCGTCGCAGGCCGTGAAGAGCATGCCGTTGGGGTGGAAGGGCAGCCGCTTGCGGCGGTGCAGCACCACGTCCTGGGCGCGGAAGGCGATGTCGTGCCGGCCGGCCAGGCGCAGCCGCCCCTCCTCGCGCACGCGCTCGACGAGCGGGGCCGCGGCGACCGGGTCGACGAGGTGCGGCTCCTCGCCGGCCAGCCCCATGACCACGGCGCCGACGCTGCCGTGCCCGTGGCCGGTGGCCCCCAGGGAGCCGAAGAGCTCGGCACGCACGCCCGCCACCTCCTCGAGCAGCCCCTGCTCCTCGAGCCGGCCGACGAAGGCCCGCGCGGCCCGCATCGGGCCGACGGTGTGCGAGCTCGAGGGCCCGATGCCGACCCTGAAGAGGTCGAGGACGCTGATGCTCACGTGCGCTCCTGCTGCCCGGCCCGCGTCACCCGCGGATGCGGGCCATCTCCGGGTCGACGAGCGGCTCGGCCGTCACGGTCGCGGCCACCCGGCGGCCGAAGTACTCGACCTCGACGGCGGTGCCGACCTCGGCGGCCGACGCCGGCAGCCAGGCGTACGCGACGGGCTTGCGCACCGTGTAGCCGTAGGCGGCGCTCGTCACGTAGCCCACGGCCTCGCCGTCGACGAGCACCGGCTCGTGGCCGAGGACGACGCTGCGGCCGTCGTCGACCGTGAGGCACACGAGCCGCCGGCTCGCCGTCGCCTCGCTGCGGCCCTCGAGCGCCGCCCCGCCGACGAAGCTGTCGCGGGGCGAGCGGACCGCGAAGCCGAGGCCGGCCTCGTACGGGTCGTGCTCGGTCGTCATGTCCGAGCCCCACGCGCGGTAGCCCTTCTCCAGGCGCAGGCTCGAGAACGCCGCCCGGCCGGCGGGCACGATGCCGTGCGGGGCGCCGGCCGCGGCGACCGCGTCCCAGAGCCGCTGCCCCGTCTCGGCGCTCGCGTAGAGCTCCCAGCCCAGCTCGCCGACGTAGGACAGCCGCAGGGCGACCACGGGGACGCCGCCGACGACGGCGCGCTTGCCGCGAAAGTACTTCAGCCCCGCGTCGGAGAAGTCGTCGTCGGACAGCGCCGCCATGACGTCGCGCGCCCTCGGTCCCCACAGGCCGATGCAGCACGTGCCGCCGGTGGTGTCGCGCACCTGCACCGACCCGTCGTCCGGCGCCTCCCGGCGCAGCAGGACGGCGTCCTGCGGGCCGTTGCACCCCACCTGGAACAGCTGCTCCCCGAGCCGCGCGACCGTGATGTCCGAGCGGACGCCGCCGGCCTCGTCGAGCACGAGCGTGTAGGTGACCGCGCCGACCGACTTGTCCATCGTCGAGGTCGTCAGGCGCTCGAGGAGGGCCAGCGCGCCGGGGCCGGAGACCTCGAGGCGCGTCAGCGGCGTCATGTCGTACATGGCCACGGCGGTGCGCGTCCTCCACGCCTCCACGGCGGCGACCGGCGAGGAGAACATCGCCGCCCACGGCTCGCGGTCCGGCGGCAGCCACTCCGTCGGCAGCTCCGTCACCAGCGCGGCGTTGACGTCGTACCAGTGCGGCCGCTCCCAGGCGCCGGCCTCGAGGAAGAAGGCACCGGCCTCCTTCTGCCGGGCGTGGAAGGGGCTGACCCGCACGTCGCGCGGCGACAGCCGCGGCTGCAGCGGGTGCAGCACGTCGTAGATCTCGACGAAGTTCTGCTGGGAGGTCTCCGAGACGTAGGGGTCCGTCGTCTGCACCTCGGAGAAGCGGTGCACGTCGAGCCCGTGCAGGTCGTGCTCGCTGCGCCCGTCGACGAGGGTCTGCGCGAGCGCCCGCGCCACGCCGGCGGAGTGGGTGACCCACACGGCCTCGGCGACCCAGAAGCCGGCGACGTCGGCCGACTCGCCGACGAGGGAGCCGCCGTCGGGGGTGAAGGAGAAGATGCCGTTGAAGCCCTCCTCGACCTTGACGTCGGCCAGCGAGGGCAGCAGCAGGCGCGAGTCCTCGTAGGCGGGGGCGAAGTCCTCCTCGGTGAAGGGCAGCATCGAGGGCATCGCCGAGGAGGACGCGTCCTCGCTCGGGCTGAGGTCCTCCAGCCGCACCGGCATCGGGCGGTGGGCGTAGGAGCCGATGCCCAGGCGGTCCCCGTGCTCGCGGTAGTAGAGGTCGGCGTCCTGGTGCCGCAGGATCGGCAGCGACGCCTCGGCGCGCTCGTCCGCGCGCCCCACGAGGTCGGGCACCTGGCCGGTCTTGGCGTACTGGTGCGCCAGCGGCAGCAGCGGCACGCGCATGCCGACCATGGCGCCGACCTCGACGCCCCAGAAGCCGGCGCAGGAGACGACGACGTCCGCGGGCACCACGCCCTCGGCGGTCCGGACGCCCGTGACGCGCCCACCGCTCGTCCCCACGTCGAGCACCCGCGTGCGGCCGCGGAACTCCGCGCCGCGCGCCTCGGCGCGGCGCATGAGCGCGACCACCGCGCGGGACGCCTTCGCCAGCCCGTCGGAGGGCACGTGGAACCCGCCGAGCACGCGTTCCCGGTCGAGCAGGGGGTGCAGCGCCACGCACTCCTCGGGCGAGAGCAGCCGCCCGTCGTCGTAGCCCCAGGCCTTCCGCCAGCCGCTCTTGCGCTCGAGGTCGGCCAGCCGCTGCGGCGTCGTGGCCACCTCGAGGCCGCCCACCGGGGTGAAGCACCAGGCGCCGTCGACGTCGAGGCCCGTGAGCTTCTCGACCGTGTACGCCGCCAGGTGGGTCATCGTGCGGGAGGGGTTGGTCTGGAAGACCAGGCCCGGGGCGTGCGAGGTCGAGCCGCCCGTCAGGGGCAGCGGTCCCTGGTCGAGGACGGTCACCCGCGTCCAGCCGCGCATCGTCAGCTCGTCGGCGAGGTTGGCGCCGACGATGCCGCCGCCGATGATCACCACGCGCGGCGTCGCGCCGGACGCGGTCCCCGCGGACGAGGGGGTGGAGGTGGTCATGCGGTCGCTCCCTCGGGGGTCTGCCGGCCGGGCTGATCGGTGCCGGGCTGGGGGGTGTCGTGCGGGGGGCCGTCGGTCTCGCCCTCGACCGGCGGGTGCCGGTGCTCCACGAAGGCGTCGAGCAGCCGGTCCGCGAGGTAGCGGGCGAAGGAGGAGCGGACGAGCAGCTCGTACGCGCTGCCGTCGTCGGAGCGGGAGAGCAGGACGACGCCCGCCTGGCCGAGGAGCGTCTGCGCCGCCGCGCCCGCGCCGAAGACGCTCGGGTGGGTGTCGATCGAGCAGCCCGCCGCGAGGACGTCGCGGGCGTGGGGCCCGCTGAGCCGCAGCGACACCCGATGCGCCGAGACGTCGACGGCGGAGCCGCCGAGCGGGGTGAGCGCCGCGCGCAGGCGCTGCTCGAGGGCCTCCGGCCGCGGCTCGTCGCTGATGACGAGCCACTCGTCGGGGCCGAGCCAGACCACGGTGCCCGGCTCGCCGCCGTCGCGGGCGGGCGTCGCCGCCCACGTGCCCGGCCGCAGGGGCAGCGGCGTCCCGAGCACCGCCCCCGCGGCGTCGGCCGCCGGACCGGGCGCGGCGGCTCGGACGACGGCCATCGCCCGGAACGGCTGGGCGAGCACCGCGCCGCCGGTGAGCGCGGCGAGGTCCTCCGCGCGGGAGCCGAGCGGGTCGCGGCGGGTCGGCGCCGACGCGACCGCCCGCCCGGGGGCGCTGGACGGGGCGGGCGCCGGAGCGCCGTCGCCGTCGCGGCGCGCCCCCTCGGGGTCGACGAGCACGGGCCCGGTGACCTCGGCGGCGACGAGCCGGCCGCCCACCGGGAGCTGCACGACGTCGCCCACGCGCTCGCGCCCGCCGGCGAGCAGGGCCAGCGCGAAGGGGCGGCCGAGCGCCGCGCTGCGGTAGCTCGAGGTGACGTGCCCGAGCATCGGCACGGGCGGAGCGGGCAGGTCCTCCCCGACCGGGACGTCGACCACCTGGGAGCCCTCGGGCAGGACCGTCTCCCCGTCCACCGGCAGGAGCCCGACGAGGTGCTTCCGGTCCGGTCGCTGGTTGTCGGCGCGGGCGAAGGACCTCTTGCCGACGAAGTCGGCTTTCTTCGTCGACACCACCCAGTCCATGCCGAGGTCCTGCGGCGTCACCGTGCCGTCGGTGTCCTGCCCGACGATCGGGTAGCCCTTCTCGGCGCGCAGCACGTGCATCGTCTCGGTGCCGTAGGGGGTGATGCCGTGCTCCTCGCCGGCCGCGAGCAGGCGCCGCCAGACCTCCTCGGCGTGCACCGAGCTCACGTGCACCTCCCAGGCCAGCTCGCCGGAGAAGCTGATGCGCGCCAGGCGGACGGGGACGCCGTCGAGCTCGGTCTCCTGCCACGTCATGAAGCCGAACCCCTCGGCGCTGACGTCCACCCCGGGGAAGACGGCACCGACGACGTCGCGCGAGCGCGGACCGACGACGGGGAGGGCGGCCCACTGCTCGGTCACCGAGGCCAGGTGCACGCGCAGGTCGGGCCACTCGGTCTGGAGCCACTCCTCCATCCAGTCGAGGACCTTCGCCGCGCCGCCGGTGGTCGTCATGACCGTCCAGCGCTCCTCGGCGAGCCGCAGGACCACGCCGTCGTCGAGCACCATGCCGTCGACGCCGCACATGACGCCGTAGCGCACGCGCCCGACCTTCAGCGAGCTCATGGGGTTCGTGTAGAGCCGGTCGAGCAGGATCCCGGCGTCGGGGCCCTGGACGTCGATCTTCCCGAGCGTGGACCCGTCGAGGATCCCGACGCCGCCGCGCACGGCAGCGCACTCGCGCAGGACGGCGGCCTCCATGTCCTCCCCCGGCCGGGGGTAGCAGCGGGGGCGCTTCCACTGCCCGACGTCCTCCCACACGGCGCCCTGGTCGCGGTGCCAGTCGTGCAGCGCGGTGGTGCGCTCGGGGTCGTAGAGGGAGCCGCGGTCGCGCCCGGCGAGGGTGGCGAAGGCCACCGGGGTGTACGGCGGGCGGAAGGTCGTCGTGCCGACGTCCTCCGGGCCGCTCCCGATGAGCTCGCCGAGCAGGCCCGACATGACCACGCCCGACGTCTTGCCCTGGTCGTGCGCCGTGCCGATCGTCGTGTACCGCTTGACGTGCTCGGGCGAGCGCAGGCCCGCGCCGACCGCGCGGCGCACGTCGGCGACCGTGGCGTCGCGCTGGACGTCGACGAACTGCCGCGCGGGGTCGCCGTCGTCGCCGGGCACGACCCACATCAGGTCGGGAGCGCTGACGGGGACGGGCGGGTCGACCACCGGGTCGGCCTCCGGCGTGCGCGGGACCCCGCCCGTGGCGAGCGGCCCCGGGCCGAGGGCCGCCACGGCCGCGCGGCCCACCTCGCGGCCGCCGACCAGGCACCCCTCGAGGTCGAGGACGGCGGCGGCCGAGCCGACGACGTCGAGGTCGGGCAGCTGCTCGGCCGGCAGGAAGGCGCCGAGGGAGGCGTCGAAGCGCAGCCGCCCCCGCGCCTGGCTGTAGAGGTGGACGGCCGGGTTCCAGCCGCCGCTCACGAGCAGGAGGTCGCAGGGCAGCTCCTCGACCTCCCCGCCGTCGCGGGGGCGCACCAGCGCCGCGCTGACCCGCTCGACGCCGCGGGTGCCGACGACCACCGACCCGCTGCGCACGGGGAGGCCGCGCGCGCCGCAGGCCGCGGACCAGGCCGCGGGCGCGCTCGCCCGCGTGTCGACGACGGTGACGTCGACGCCGGCGTCGGCGAGCTCGACGGCCACCTGGTAGGCGCTGTCGTTCGTCGTGAGGACGACGGCGCGCTCCCCCGCGAGGACGCCGTAGCGGTGCAGGTAGGTGCGGGCGCTGTGCGCGAGCATCGTGCCGGGGCGGTCGTTGTCGGCGAAGACGACCGGCCGCTCGTGGGCGCCCGTGGCGACGACCGTCCGCCGGGCCCGCACGCGCCAGACGCGCTGCCGGGACAGGTGCGCCGGCGCCTCGCCGCCGAGGTGGTCGGTGCGCCGCTCCACGGCGAGCGCGAACCCGTCGTCGTAGAGGCCGAAGACGGTGGTGCGCTGCAGGTGGGTCACCTCGGGCAGCGCGGCGAGCTCGTCGACGACCGCCGCGACCCACGCGGTGCCCGGTCGACCGTCGATGCGGTCGGTACTGCCGAGGAGGGAGCCGCCGGCCTCTGACTGCTCGTCGACGAGCGCGACCCGGGCGCCGGCGCGGGCCGCGACGAGCGCGGCGGACAGGCCGGCCGGCCCGGCGCCGACGACGAGGAGGTCGACGTGCAGGTGGCGGGCGTCGTAGCGCGCCGCGTCGGGCAGGTCGGCGAGCCGCCCCTGCCCGGGGAGGCCGTCGGCGACGAGGCCGTCGTAGAGCTCCACGGTGCTCGCCAGGAGCATCGGCTCGGGGAAGGGCTCCTCCACCTGCACGAGGCTGTTCGGGTCCTCCGCCCACGCCGCCCCGATGCCGCGCGGGCGCCCGAGCTTCACGCTCGTCGCGACCTGGTGGACGCCGTGCGAGAGCAGCGCGGAGGCGAGCGTGTCGCCGGGGTGGCCCGTGAGGGTCCGGCCGCCGAAGGTGAAGCCGAGCGTGCGGTCACGGTCGACCCGCCCGCCCTCGGCGGTGCGGAAGGGGGCGACGCCGCCCGTGCCGTGCGCGCCGGTGCCGTCCGGGCTGCTGTCGTCCGGGCTCGTGCTCACGCCGTCACCGGCCTCTCGCTCGTCGTGGTGGCGCCGTCCGCGTGGGCCAGGCCCCCGGGCGGCAGCGGGACCGCCTCGGGCATCGGCGCGCCGGTGCGGTACACGGCGGCGAAGCGGTACGAGACGGTGTCGCGCAGCGCGTTGAACCAGCGCCGGCAGCCGGCGGAGTGCGCCCACCGCTCGGCGAGCGTGCCGCGGGTGTTGTCGCGGAAGAAGACGTAGTGGGCCCACTGCTCGTCGTCGAGGTCGGCGGGGCGCTCGGGGTAGGGCACGTGGGCCTGACCGCCGTAGGAGAACTCGACCTCCTCGCGGGGGCCGCACCACGGGCACTCGATCAGCTGCACGGCTCGTCCTGTCGTCCGGGGGGTGGCGGGTCTGCGGGATCGCCGGGGGCGTCCGGTGCGGGGTCAGTGCGCGACCGCGGCGGCGCCGTGCTCGTCGACGAGCCGGCCCGTGGTGAAGCGGTCGAGGCTGAAGGGCGCCGCGTACGGGTGCGGCTCGCCGTTGGCGATGGTGTCGGCGAAGACCCACCCGAGCCCCGGCGTCGCCTTGAACCCGCCCGTCCCCCAGCCGCAGTTGAGGAAGACGTTCTCGTACGGCGTCCGGCCGACGACCGGCGAGGCGTCCGGCGTCGTGTCGACGACGCCGGCCCAGGTCCGCAGCAGGTGCGCCCGGGCGAAGACGGGGAACAGCTCGACCGCCGCCGCCATCTGCCGCTCGATGACGTGGAAGGCGCCGCGCTGGCCGTAGCCGTTGTAGGAGTCGACGCCCGCGCCCATGACGAGCTCGCCCTTGTGCGCCTGCGAGACGTAGACGTGCACCTGGTTCGACATGACGATCGTCGGGTGCACGGGCTCCAGGAGCTCGGAGACGAGCGCCTGCAGCGGGTGCGACTGGATCGGCACGCGGATGCCGAGCATGTCGGTGAGGACCGACGTGCTGCCCGCCGCCGTGAGGGCCACGGTGCCGCAGGCGATGTCGCCGCGCGTCGTGCGCACGCCCGTGACGCGGTCGCCGTCGCGGACGAAGCCGGTGACCTCGCAGCCCTGGAGGATGTCGACGCCCGCCTCGTCGATGCGCCGGGCGAAGCCCCAGCCCACGTAGTCGTGCTTGGCGATGCCCGCCCGCGGCTGGTAGGTCGCCCCGAGGACGGGGTAGCGGATGTCGGAGGAGGTGTTGACGATCGGGCAGATCTTGGCGACCTCCTCGGCGTCGACCCACTCCGCGTCGACGCCGTTGAGCGTGTTGGCCTCGACCCGGCGCACCGAGTCGCGCACGTCCTGGAGCGTGTGCGCGAGGTTGAGCACGCCGCGCTGGCTGAAGAGGATCGGGTAGCCGAGGTCCTCCTCGAGCCCCTCCCACAGCTTGAGGGAGTGCTCGTAGATCGCCGCCGAGGCGTCCCACAGGTAGTTCGAGCGGATGAGCGTCGTGTTGCGCGCCATGTTGCCGCCGGCGAGCCACCCCTTCTCCAGCACGGCGATGTTCGTGATGCCGTGGTTCTTGACGAGGTAGTGCGCCGTCGCGAGGCCGTGGCCGCCCCCGCCGACGACGACGACGTCGTAGGAGCGCTTCGGCTCGGGGTTCCGCCACAGCGCGTCGGGGTGCTCGGGCAGGTCCGCGCCCGGGGTGCGGGGCGCCGCCGCCGCCGGCCCGGCCGGGCTCACCGGTCGACCTGCTGCTCGTCCGGGGCCATGAGGCCCTCCCTGCTGTCGACGACTGATGTATCAGTGGTCGTGGACTGTAGGATCGCCGGGCGGGGTGGTCAACCACCTCCGACGACATCGGTGCACGCCGCGGCTCCTGGTCCCGCCAGGAGCCGCGGCGGGGAGGGCGGGGCCGTGCGGCGCAGCGACGTGCAGGAGCGGGGCGCCGGCGTGGGGGGCCCCCACCCGGCCGGCCCCTCGTCGCCCCGGGAGGCGGGGCGCGGCAGCGGACCGGCGCGTGCCGGTGCTGCTGCTCGCGCGGGGTCCCTGGCCGACCTCGCCTACGAGCACCTGCGCGACGCCCTGCTCGTCCTCGAGGTCCGGCCCGGCGCCCCGCTCAAGGACGACGTCGTCGCCCGCGAGCTCGACGTCGGCCGCACCCCCGTCCGCGAGGCGCTCAAGCGCCTCGAGACCGACCGGCTCGTCGTCACCTACCCCCGGCGCGGCACCTTCGCCGCGCCCATCGACATCAGCGACCTGGGGCAGATCTCCGAGGTGCGCCGCAGCCTCGAGCCGCTGGCCGCGGCGGGCGCCGCGCGGCGCGCCACCGACGAGCAGCGCGCGGGTCTCGCCGGGCTGGCGGCCACCATCGCCGCGCTGGACCCGCCGTCCATGACGGCCGTCGAGCTCATGCGCCACGACGTCGCGGTGCACCGGGGCGTGTACGCCGCGAGCGGCAACCCGCACCTCGAGGACGTCCTCGTGCGGCTGGACAACCTGGCGACGCGCATCTGGTGCCTCGTGCTCGACCGGCTGCCGGCCATCGGCGGGCACGTCCACGAGCACGTCGACCTGCTGCGCGCGGTCGTCGAGGGGCGGGAGGAGGACGCCGCCGCGCTCGCCGAGGAGCACGTGGCCGCCTTCGAGCGCACGGTCCGGGGCGTCCTCTGAGCCACCCCGCGGGCCGTGCCCCGCGCCCGGGGGCCCGCGCCCGGGCCGCCCGGGTGGCCCGCTCCCCCACCGCCCGCGTGGCGACGTCGGGCGCCGCCGTCGTCGGCGTCGCCTTCGGCATGGCGCGGTACGTCTACGGGCTGACGCTGCCGGACGTCCGCGACGCCTTCGGCGTCGGCGAGCTGCTCCTCGGCCTCGTCGCGAGCGGGACCTTCGCGGGCTACCTCGTGGGCCTGCTCGCCGCGCCCCGGCTGGCGGCCCGGCGCGGCCCCCGCGCCCCCACGACGGTCGGTGGCGCCTGCGCCGTCCTCGGCTGCCTGGCGGTCGCCGTGGCGCCCTCGCCCGCGGTCCTCGGCGTCGGGGCCGTCGTGGCCGGGAGCGCCGCCGGCTTCGTGTGGGCGCCCTACTCCGACGTCGTCGCCCGCGTCGCCCGGCCCCGCCACCGCTCCACGGCGCTCGCCGTCATCACGACGGGCACGAGCGCCGGGCTGCTCGCCCTCGCCGGGCTCGCCGTCGTCACGGGCGCCGCCGCCTGGCGGACCACGTGGGCGGGCGTCGCCGTCGCCGCGGCGGCCGCGGCCCTGGTCAACCTGCGGGGGGTGCCGCGGCTGCCCCCGCTGGGGCGCTCCCGCGTGCGGCGGTCGGGCCTCCTGCGCTCGGGCGCCGTGCGGCGGCGCCTGCGCCGCCCGCTGGCCTTCGCCGTGGCCTACTTCGCGGCCACGACCGTCTGCTTCACCTACGCGGGCGACGTCGCCCGCAGCGGCGGGCTCGGCGCCGCCGCGGCGCCCGCCGTCTTCGCGCTCGTCGGGGTCGGGGGCCTCGCCGGGCTCGGCGCCGGCGGCATGGCCCGCGTGGCCGGCCCGCGGGTCGTCGCCGCGGCGAGCCTGGGCGTCGTCGGCGGCTCCGTCGCGCTGCTGGCGCTCGGGCGGGGCTCGCTCGCCGTCGTCCTCGCCGCCGCGCTCGTCTTCGGGGCGGCGTACATGGTCGGCTCCGCCGTCCTCGCCGTCTGGACGGCGGAGGTCGCCCCCGACCGCCCGGCCGAGGCCTTCACCGCCGCGCTCGTGGCGGGCGCCCTCGGCTCGGTCGCCGCCCCCGTCGCCGTGGGCGCCGCGGTGCCCGTGCTCACCCTCCCCGGCGTGCTCGTCGCCGTCGCCGTGCTCGCCGTCGTCGGGGCGCTCCTGCTCGCGCGCCCCGGCGCCGCTCCGGTCGCGCGCTAGGAGCCCGCCCCGCCGTCTCCGCGCCTCCGGCGCCCCGCCGTCTCCGCGCCTCCGGCGCCCCGCCGTCTACGCGCCTCCGGCGCCCCGCCGTCTACGCGCCTCCGGCGCCCCGCCGTCTACGCGCCTCCGGCGCCCCGCCGTCTACGCGCCTCCGGCGCCGAGGTGCCGGCGGAGGAAGGCGAGCGTGGCCAGGTCCTCCGCCGTCCCGCCGCCCTCGTGGCCGTTGAAGGGGTAGACGGCCATCTCCTTCGGCCCGCCGTAGGCGTGGAAGGCGCCGAAGACCGTCGACGGCGGGACCACCGCGTCCATGAGGGCGGCCGAGAAGCGCGCCGGCGCCCGGCCGCGCCGCGCCATGACGACGCCGTCGACGTGGCCGAGCACGCCCATGACGAGCTCGACCTGCTCGCGGTGGGTCGCGAGGTAGCGCGTGACCTCGTGGAACGGGTCGGCGTCGGTGATGGCGAGGGCCCTCGGGACGTCGCACAGGAAGGGCACCTCGACGGCCAGCGCCGCGACGTCCGGCACGAGGGCCGCCGCGGCGATCGCCGTGCCGCCGCCCTGGCTCGTGCCCGCGACGGCCACGCGCTCGGGGTCGAGCCCGTCGAGCCTGCGCACGGCGTCCACGGCGCGCGCCGCGTCCGTGAAGAGCCGCCGGTAGTAGTAGGTCTCGGGCGAGGTGATGCCGCGCGTCATGACGCCCGGCACCTGGGGCCCGTTGGTCCCCGTGTCGGGCGTGTCGCCGCGGCTCCAGCCGGAGCCCTGCCCGCGGGTGTCCATCTGCAGGTGCGCGAAGCCGGCGCTCGCCCACAGGAGCGACTCCTCGGCCGCGCCGCGCCCGCCGCCGTAGCCGACGTACTCGACGAGCACCGGCAGCGGTCCGCCGCCCCGCAGGGCGGGGGCCGGGCGGCGCAGCCACGCCCGGACGGGCTCGCCGGCGAAGCCGGGGAACGTGACGTCGTGCACCTCGAGCGTGCGCAGCGGCGTCTCGACGGGACGGACGGCCACCTCCCCGCCCGCGGCGCGCGCCTCCGCCAGGGTCCGGGCCCAGAACGCGTCTACGCCGTCCGGGTCCTTGACGGCGCTGCGGTACTCCCACAGCTCGGGCTCGCTGATGTCGGTGCGCATGGCCGCATCCTGGCCGGGCCGGAGCCGCTGGTGCGGGAGGTGGCGGCCCCTCGTCGTGCTCCCCGCGACGAGGGGTGGCCACCGGGTGGGGCGGCGGACGAACAGGGCCTTCCCGACGAGCGCCCCTTCCCGACGAGCGCCCGGCACGGCACCATCGGCGCAGGGAGGTGCCGGCGTGGACGACGGGCGGGCGGGGTCGGGTGCGGCAGCGGGTCCGGCCGGTCTGCCGCCCGGCCTGCTCGCCGCCGTCTCGCGCCTGGAGCGGGCCCTCGCCGACGGCGACGAGCGCGCGGCCGGTGCCGCCGTCGAGCCCGGCGGCCTCGCCGTCCGCGACGGCGCGGTGCTGGTGGCCGGGGAGGAGCCGGCGGGCGGGGGGCCCCGCGGCGCGCGGTGGCCGCGCCGGGTGCACGTGCGGGCGCTGGCCGACGGCGTCGTCGCCGTCACGACGGAGGCCGAGCGCCGCGACGGCGGCGCCGTCGTCGGGACGCGGGTGTGGCGGCGCGGGGCGGGCGGCGCCTGGTGCGTCGCGCTGGCGCACGCGTCGACGGCCCCCGCCCCCGCGCCGCCGGTGCCGCTCCTCGACGACGCC
>NZ_JBBHZG010000004.1:119692-398742 GCF_037482305.1 Pseudokineococcus sp. 5B2Z-1 | reverse complement strand
CCCCCCCCCCCCCCCCCCCCCCCCCGGTGCCGCTCCTCGACGACGCCGTCTGGAGCGTGGCCCCGCCGACGACGGGCGCCCTGCTCGGCGGGGCCCTCGAGGGGCCGCTGGCGTGGGTGCGCGTCGCGGTGCAGGACGTCGTCGCCGTCGCCGGGCACCGCGTCGGCGCCGGCGTCCCCGCCTGGCTGGCGCAGGCGCCGCTCGAGCGGACCTGCGCCCCCGCGCTGCAGCGCCTCCTCGACGCGGGTGCCGACGTCGTCGGCGTCGCGCAGACGGGCGAGCTCGGCGCCGCCCGCGACGGGCGCAACCCCCACTACGGCGCTCCCGCCGACCCCGCGGCGCCGGGGCGCACGACCGGCGGGGCGGGCGGCGGGGCCGCGGCCGCCGTCGCGTCGGGGGCTGCGGACGTCGCCCTCGGCTCCGACGCCGGCGCGGCGCTGCGGGTGCCCGCCTCCCGGTGCGGGCTGCACGTCTTCCGACCCACGCACGGGGCCGTGCCCGTCGAGGGCGTGCTGCCGGTGAGCCCCTCGACCGACGCCGTGGGCGTCCTGGCCCGCGACGGGCGCCTCCTGCACGCGACGGCGCGCGCCCTCCTCGGCGGACCGGCCGTGGCCCGGGACGGGTCCGGCGACGAGCCGACCACGCTGCTCCGCAGCGGCCGTCTGACCGGCCTCGCCGAGCCGGCCACCGCCACCGCCGTGGACGCCGCGGTCCTCGCGCTCGCCGTCACGACGGGCCTGCCGGTCGAGGAGGTGCCTCCCTCCGCGCTCGACGCCGAGGACCTGGCGCGCTGGGCGCGGGCCGCCGGGGTCGTGGCGGACGCCGAGCTCTGGCGCTGCCACGGGCGCTTCCTCCTCGACCACCCGGGCGCGCTGGGTCCCGAGGTGGAGCGGCGCCTGCGCGCGGGCGGCGAGGTCGGGCCCGACGAGCTGGCGCGCGCCCGGGCGGACCTCGACGCCGCACGGGCACGGCTCGGCTCCCTGCTCGCCGGCGGGCGGCTCCTGTGCCTGCCCGCCACCGCCGGGCCCGCCCCGGCGACCGCCGGGCCGGCGCCCACCGCCGTCCCCGGCGAGGCCGCCGGTGTCGCCGACGGGGGCGCGGGCGCCGCCGACGACCGGCTGGTCGCGCCGGCGTCGGTCGCCGGCCTGCCCGCCCTCGGACTGCCGTGGGGGCGCGCCGAGGACCTGCCCGTCGGGCTGCAGGTCCTCGCCGCGCCGGGGGCGGACGTCGTCCTCCTGGCGCTGCTCGACCGGCTCGTCCCCGCTCGCGAGCTGCCCGTCTGACGCCTCGCCGGGAGCGGAGGACCACCGGTCGCCCCCTCCCCACGGGGCCGCGGCCGCGCCAGGATGCCCCCACGACCCGGCGGACGGCCGTGGCGTCGGTCGCGAGGCCGACGGGTCGAGGCGGTGGAGGGAGGACGTCCGTGACGACGACGGACCGCACGGCGCAGGACGCCGGCCGGGCGTGGCCGCGCCCCGCGCCGGCCAGCGCCGACGACCGCCTGCGCCGGCTGCTCGTCTCGCTGCGCGACCTGGGCGCCGACGTCCCCCTGCCCGAGCTGCTCCGGCGGCTCGTCGAGGTCGCGTGCGAGCTCGTCGGCGCGCGGTACGGGGCCCTCGGCGTGGTCGGGGCCGGCCAGCGCCTCGTCCAGTTCGTGACGGTGGGCGTCGACGAGCGGACGGCGGCGCGCATCGGGCACCTCCCCCGCGGTGAGGGTCTCCTCGGGCATCTCGTCGACCACCCCCGGCCGCTGCGCCTGCCGGACCTCACGGCGCACCCGTCCTCCATCGGCCTGCCGCCCGGCCACCCCCCGATGCGCACCTTCCTCGGCGCCCCCGTCCGGGTGCGCGGCGAGGTCTTCGGCAACCTCTACCTCACCGACAAGCAGGACGGCGGCCGGCCCGTCCCCTTCACGGCCGAGGACAAGGAGCTGCTCGTCGCCATGGCGTCGGCCGCCGGCGTCGTCATCGCCGACGCCCGCTCCCTCGACGCCGCGGAGCGCCGCCAGCGGTGGCTGCGCGCGTCCGCCGACGTCGTCCAGGACCTGCTGCTGGAGGAGGCGGCGTCCCTCGCGCAGGTCGCCCGGCACGCGCGGCGGGCGGCGGGCGCCGACCTCGGCACGGTGCTCGTCGTCGACCCCGACGACCCCGGGGGCCTGCAGCTCGTGGCCGCCGACGGCGGCGCCGGCGACCACCTGCTCGGCACGGCCTGGCCGCGGGCGGGCACCCTCGTCGGCCGGGTGCTCGACGTCGACGAGGACGTCCTCGTGGACGACCTCGTGGCGTCCGGACTGGTCGCCGAGGGGCTCGTCGCCGAGGTCCCGGGCATGCCCGACGGGCCCGCGCTCGTCGTGCGCCTGCCCCGGGTGGGCGCGGCCGCCCGTCCCGGGGCGCTGGTCCTCCTGCGCCGGCGCGGCGCGCCCGCCTTCGACGAGGAGGACCGCGCCATGGCCTCCGACTTCGCGCGGCACGTCGGCCTCGCCCTCGAGATGCAGAGCGCCGTGGTGACGCGGCGCCGGCTGGCCCTCCTCGACGAGCGGGAGCGCATCGCCCGCGACCTCCACGACCACGTCATCCAGCAGGTGTTCGCCGCGGGCCTGCGGCTGACGGCGCTGGCCGGGCGCTCGTCCGACCCCGCGGTCGTCGCCGAGCTGCGGGACGTCGTGGCCGAGGGCGACGAGACGATCCGCGCGCTGCGGGCGGCGATCTTCGCCCTCGAGCACGAGACGCCGCCGGACGACCTCCTCGCGGCGGCGCGGGAGCTCGTCCGCGAGTACGCCGGCGTCCTCGGCTTCCGGCCCTCCCTGGCCGTCGACGAGCCGTTCCCGGCGGACGAGCTGCCCCCGGCGCTGGCCGCCGGAGCCAGGGCGGCGCTGCGCGAGCTGCTGAGCAACGTCGCCCGCCACGCGGGCGCCTCGCGCGCCTCGGTGCACCTGGCCGCGCCCTCGGGCCGGCTCGAGGTCATCGTCGCGGACGACGGCGTCGGCACGGCCACCGCCCAGCGCCGCAGCGGGCTGCGCAACCTCGAGCAGCGCGCCCAGGAGCTGGGCGGGCGGTGCGCCGTCGCGTCGCCGGTGGACGGCGAGCGGGGGACGCGGGTGTCGTGGTCGGTGCCCCTGCCCGCGGGCGTGCGCGGCAGCGCTCGCTCCACCGACGGCGGAGTCGGCCGGTGAACGCCCGCCCCGCGGGACCTTGGTCCCTGCCCGTCCCCGCCGGGACGGGGCATCCTGCGAGCGGTGCCCGTGGACGGGTCGACGACGAGGAGGCCGCCGTGGACGGAGCAGCGACGGTGACCCGCGTGGTGGTCGTGGACGACCACGCGGTGGTCCGGGCCGGGCTGCGCGCCCTGCTGGACTCGGCCGGTGACCTCCACGTCGTCGCCGAGGCCGGCACCGTGGCCGACGCGGTGCGGGAGATCACCGTGTCGCGTCCCGACGTGGCCCTCGTCGACGCCCGCCTCCCCGACGGCTCGGGCGTGGAGGTCTGCCGCACGGTCCGCTCGACGTCCCCCGGCACGCGGTGCCTCGTGCTCACGTCCTACGACGACGACCGCGCCCTCCTGGCCTCGGTCCTGGCGGGCGCCGCCGGCTACCTGCTCAAGGAGATCGGCACGGCCGACCTCCTCGGAGCCGTCCGCCACGTCCACCGCGGCGGTGACCTCGTCGACGTCGAGCGGGTCGCCGAGGTCCGCCGGCGCCTCGAGGACCCCCTCGCGGCGGACGAGCGGCTCGCCGACCTCACTCGGCAGCAGCGCCGGGTCCTCCAGCTGCTCGCCGAGGGGCGGACGAACCGGCAGATCGCGACCTCCATGGGGCTGGCGGAGAAGACGGTGAAGAACTACGTGAGCCACCTGCTCGTGCGGCTCGGGGTCTCGAGCCGGACGCAGGCCGCGCTGCTGCTCGCCGGCGCCCGCTGAGGCGCCCTGCGGGACCCCCGGCGGACCGTCGGCGGGTCACCGGAGGACCGCCCTCAGCGGACCACCACGACGGGGCAGGCCGCGTGGCGGACGCACTGGTCGGCCGTCGAGCCGAGCAGGAGCCGCGCGAACCCGCCGCGCCCCCGCGTGCCGACGACGAGGACGTCGGCCCCGGACGAGGCCTCGACGAGGGCGCGGGCCGGCGCCGCGTGCGCCACGTGCACGCGGAGGTCGTCCACCGGCAGCCGCGAGACCTCCACCAGCGCGGTGGCGCGGCGGCGCACGACCTCGCGCGTCGCGGCCTCGACGTCCTCCAGCGGCGGGACGTAGCCGCGCTCGGCGTCGGGCGGGTCCTCGCCCGTGGCCAGGCTCCACGCCCGGAGGACGTGGAGCAGCCCCCGACGGCGGACCGCCTCCTCGGCGGCGTACCGGAGCGCCGCGCCGGCGCCCTCGGAGCCGTCGTCACCGACGAGCACCCCGCCGTCGACGACGACGTGGCGCACCACCTGCTGCTGCCATCCGGGCACGGGTCCTCCTCCGGGAGCCGTCGCCGGCCGGCGCCGGTGGTCGGCGGGTGGCAGCGGTCGACGGCCGCGAGCAGTCCACCAGCGGCGCGGCGGCGGCACAGGGGGCGAAGGGCCCTGCCGGTGGTCCCGCCCGCCGGGCCCTTCGCCCCTGGGGGAGGGCGAGCACCGCGCGGAGGCTCGGGCCGTGGACACGACAGCACCCGAGCGGACCGCCCCGGAGGCGGCGGCGACCCCGCCGGCGGCGGGAGAGGGCGAGCGCCGCCCCGGCGGCTCCCTGCCGCACCTCGACGCGGAGGAGCTGGCGCGCGTCGACGCCTGGTGGCGCGCCGCGACGTACCTGGCCGTGGGCCAGGTGCACCTGCAGATGAACCCGCTCCTGCGCCGGCCCCTCGTCGCCGAGGACGTGAAGCCGCGCCTGCTGGGCCACTGGGGGACCTGCCCGGGGCTCACCTTCGTCCACGCCCACGTGAGCCGGCTCGTGCGCTGGACCGGGCAGGAGACGCTGTTCCTCACCGGCCCCGGCCACGGCGGGCCGGCGCTGGCCGCGGCCAGCTGGCTCGAGGGCACCTGGACGGGCGCCCACCCCGCGGCGACGCGGGACGAGGCGGGCATGCGCCGCCTCTTCCGGGACTTCTCGGCGCCCGGGGGCGTGCCCTCCCACGTCTCGGCGAGCACGCCCGGCTCCATCCACGAGGGCGGCGAGCTCGGGTACGTCCTGCTGCACGCCTTCGGCGCCGTCATGGACGACCCCCGGCTCCTGGCCGTGGCGGTCGTCGGGGACGGGGAGGCGGAGACCGCCCCGCTCGAGGGGTCCTGGAAGGGGGTCTCCTTCCTGGACCCGCGGCGGGACGGCGCGGTCCTGCCCGTGCTCCACCTCAACGGGGCGAAGCTGTCCGGGCCGACCGTGCTGGCGCGCAAGCGCGACGCCGAGCTGCGCGACCTGCTGGCGGGGCACGGCTACGAGGTCGTCGAGGTCGCCGGTGACGACCTCCCGGGCGTGCACCACCGCTTCGCCGCCGCGCTCGCCAGCGCGCACCAGCGCATCCGGGCCATCCAGCAGGACGCCCGCTCCGGCCGCTGGGACGGCGCGCGACCCCGCTGGCCGGTGCTCGTCCTGCGCACCCCGAAGGGCTGGACGGGCCCGGACGTCGTCGACGGGCGCCGGGTGGCCGGCACGCACCGCGCCCACCAGGTGCCCCTGCCGCGGGCGCGGACCGACGCCGAGCACCGCCGCGCCCTCGAGGCCTGGATGCGCTCGTACCGCCCCGAGGACCTCTTCGACGACGCCGGCCGGCCGACGCCGCTCGTGCTGGCGAACCAGCCGCCGGAGGACCTCGTGCTGTCCGCCTCGCCCCGCGCGCACGGCCGACGCAGCCGCCCGCTGCAGCTGCCCGACTGGCGTCGTCTCGCGCTGCCCGTCGCCTCGCCCGGGCTGCAGCGCGCCGAGTCGACGCGCCTGCTCGGCGAGCTGCTGCGGCTGACCTACGCGGGCAACCCGACGACCTTCCGGCTCTTCAGCCCCGACGAGACGGCGAGCAACCGGCTCGACGCCGTCTTCGGCGTCTCCGACCGCGCCTTCGCGGAGCGGGTCGAGCCTGACGACGAGCACACCTCGGCGAGCGGCCGGGTCATGGAGGTCCTGTCCGAGCACACCTGCCACGGCTGGCTCGAGGGGTACACGCTGACCGGCCGGCACGGCCTCTTCGCCACGTACGAGGCCTTCGGCATGGTGAGCGCCTCGCAGACCGTCCAGCACGCCACGTGGCTCGCCGAGGCGCGAGCGCTGCCGTGGCGGGAGCCGGTGCCGAGCCTCAACGTGCTGCTCACGTCGACGGCGTGGCGGGGCGACCACAACGGGTTCTCCCACCAGGGCCCCGGTCTCATCGACGTCGTCCTCGCGCAGGACCCGCAGGTCGCCCGGGTGTACCTGCCGCCCGACGGCAACACCCTCCTCGCCGTCGCCGACCACTGCCTGCGCTCGCGCGGCCTCGTCAACGTCGTCGCCATCGACGAGCAGCCGCAGCTGCAGTGGCTGACCGCCTCGCAGGCGGCGGAGCACTGCGCGCACGGCGCCAGCACCTGGGCCTGGGCCGGCTCCGAGGACGGCGACGACCTGCGAGCCCCCGACGTCGTGCTCGCGTGCGCGGGCGACGTCATGACGATGGAGGCGGTCGCGGCCGCCCAGCTGCTGCGCGACCGCCTGCCCGCCCTGCGGGTGCGCGTGGTCAACGTCGTCGACCTGCAGTCCCTGCGCCCCCCGCTCGAGCACTCCCACGGCATGGACGAGGTCCGCTTCCTCGAGCTCTTCACCGCCACCACGGACGTGGTCATGGCCTTCCACGGCCATCCCGGCACCGTCCACCAGCTCCTCCACGGGCGCCCGCGCGCCGAGCGCTTCCACGTGCGGGGCTTCGTCGAGCGCGGCACGACGACGACGCCGTTCGACATGACCGTGCGGGGCCGGGTGTCCCGCTACCACCTGGCCATGGACGCCGTGCGCGTCAGCCGCCACCTGCCCCACGGCGCCGCCGACCTCGTGCAGTGGTGCCGTGAGCAGCTCGAGCGGCACCACGCCCACATCCGTGAGCACCTCGAGGACCTCCCCGAGGTCCGCGACTGGCGCCTCCTGCGGGCGCCGGCCCACCGACCGCCCGCCTCCGGGCCGGGCCCCGCCGGCTCGTCCGGCGTCCGCTGACCGCCCGGGACGGCCCCCCGCACGTCCCGGGCACCCCACCCGCACCGCCGAGGAGGAGCGACATGACCACCACCGCACCCCGCTCGCACCGTCGGACGTCGACGGCACCCGCCGGGGAGCACCGGACGTCGCCGCGCGGCTCCGTCGTCGTCGGCTACGACGGCTCGCCCGCCGCCGTCGAGGCGCTGACCTGGGCGGCCGTCGAGGCGCGCTCCCTGGGGGCGCCGCTGACCGTCCTGCACGCCGAGGACTTCTACGACAGCAACGAGCGGCTCCTCGCCGACCTCTCGATGCACGACCTCGACCTGCAGGTCGCGGGGCAGGCCCGCCGCGTCGCCGAGGAGGGCGCCGCCGTGGCGCGCGACATGACGCCGACCCCGGTGCTCGCCCTGTGGCGCCTGGTCGACCCGGTGCGCGCACTGGTCGACGCCTCGGAGGAGGCGTCGGTCGTCGTCGTCGGCAACCGCGGCCGGGGGACGCTGCGCGCGGCGCTCCTCGGGTCCACGGCCTTCGGCACCAGCGCCCACGCCGCGTGCCCGGTCCTCGTGGTCCGCTCCGGCACGGCGCGCACCCCCGACGCCGACCACCCCGTCGTCGTCGGCGCGGACGGCTCGCCGAGCTCGGCGCGAGCCCTCGCCGTCGCGGCCGACGTGGCGGCGCGCACGGGGGCGCCCCTGCAGGTGCTCACCGCGTGGTCGGTGCCCGCCGCCGGGGGCACGGGCGCCTACGGCGCGATCTCGGAGCAGTACCTGCCGCACCTGCGCGAGCACGCCGAGCAGGTCAGCGCGGAGGCGCTGGTGCGCGTCCGCGCCCGGCAGGGGGACCTCGACGTGGAGGCCCGTGTCGTGCGCGCGGACCCGGTCTGGGCGCTGCGCGACGCCTCCCGCGGCGCGGGGCGCGTGGTCGTCGGCACCCACGGCCACGGGCGCGTCCTCTCGGCGGTGCTGGGGTCGGTGAGCCAGAGCGCCGTCCACGACTGCCGCTGCCCCGTCGAGGTCGTCCCCGCCGAGCCCGTCCCGCCCGAGCCCGGCTCCGACGCCGGCTCCGACGGCGGGGAGGCGTGACGTGCTGGTCCGCGAGGTCATGAGCAGCCCACCGGTGGTGCTCGCCCCGGACGACGAGGTGCGCTGGGCGGCCGAGGTCCTCCTCGGCCGCCACCTGTCCGCCGCCCCCGTCGTGGACGAGGAGGGGCGTCTCGTCGGCGTGCTGTCGGACGCCGACCTGCTGCGGCACCGCGTCGGGCCGGACCCGCGCTCGTCGCTGCGCCGGGGCCCGCTCGCCGACGAGGAGCCGCCCGCGCGGACGGTGGCCGACCTCATGACCACCGAGGTGGTCGCCGTGCGCGCCGGGTCGGACGTGGCGCGCGCCGCCGAGCTGCTCGTCGACCTGGGCCACCGGACGCTCCCCGTCCTCAGCGGCTCCCGCGTCGTGGGCGTCGTCGGGCGCCGCGACCTGCTCCTCGCCGCCACGCGTCCCGACGACGACGTGGCGCGGGACGTCCGGACGGTCCTGGCCGACTACGGGGCGCCGGCGTCGTGGGCGGTGGAGGTCGTCGACGGCGTCGTCCGGCTCCGGGGCCGGGAGCGCACGGAGGCCTCGCACCGGCTGGCGGCCACGCTCGCCCGGACGGTGCCCGGCGTCCTGCGCGTGGTCGTCGACGACCCGGCGCCGCAGGACGCCGTCGTCAGGTGAGCCCGCGCCGGCGGGTGCCGGCCCCGCCGCGGCCCGGTGCCGGGAGGACGCCGGCGGCGCCGGCTGCGGCGGTGCCCGCCGGCTCCTGCACCGGCTGCGGCTGCAGCGGGACGAGGGGCACGGCCGCGGGCCCGTGCCCGGGCACCTGCTCCGGCTCGAGGGGGCGGGCCAGGAGGTAGCCCTGCGCCTCGTCGCAGCCGAGCGCCCGCAGCTGGGCGAGCTGGCCGACGTGCTCGACGCCCTCGGCGACGACGCGCAGGCCCGCCGCCTGGCCGGCCTGGACGACGAGGGCGAGCAGCCCGGTGTCGGCGGCGGTGCCGGAGACGAAGGAGCGGTCCACCTTGAGCGCGTCGGCGGGCAGCTGGCGCAGCTGCGCCACGGACGTGTAGCCGGTGCCGAAGTCGTCGATGCTGGCGCGCACCCCGAGCGCCCGGAGAGCCGCCAGGTGCTCGCCGGCGGTGGAGGCGTCGACGAGGACCGTCTCGGTGATCTCGACGACGAGCTGGCTCGGGTCGAGGCCCGAGCGCTCCAGCGCGCCGGCCACGTGCTCGACGACGACGCGGCGCGCGAGGTGGCGGCCGGAGAGGTTGACGGCGACGTGGCGGCCCGCGAAGGCGCCGGGGTCGGCCGCCGTCCAGGCCGCCATCTGCCGCGTGGCCTCCTCCAGCACCCAGCGGTCGAGGTCGCACACGAGGTCGGAGCGCTCCGCGACGGGGATGAAGAGGTCCGGGGGCACGAGGCCGACACCGGGCCGCTCCCAGCGCACGAGCGCCTCGTAGCCGGTGACGGCGCCCCCGGCCAGCTCGTGCACGGGCTGGTAGCGGAGGACGAGCTCGCCGGCCGCGAGGCCGTGCACGAGGGCGGCCTCGACGGCCGCCTGCTCCTCGAGGTCGCGGCGCAGGTCGGCGTCCACCACGACGGCGCGACCGCGCCCGCCCTCCTTGGCCCGGGCCAGGGCGACGCCGCCGTCGGCCAGCAGGGAGTCGGCCGTCGTCCCGCGCCCGCACGCCAGCGCCGCACCGACGCTGACGCCGACGGCGACGTCCCGGTCGCCCGCGGGCAGCGGCGCGGAGAGGGCGACGACGACGAGGTCGGCGACCTCGCGCAGCTCGAGCGCCGTGCGCCGCCCGAGGACGACGAGGAACTCGTCGGCGCCGAGCCGCCCGACGTGGTCGTCCGCGCGCACGAGGGCCCGCAGGCGGTCGGCGGCGCCGCGCAGCACCTCGTCGCCGACGCCGGGCCCGTACCGGTCGTTGACCTGGGTGAAACGGTCGAGGTCGACGCGCAGCAGGCCGACGAGGCGGTCGTCGGCCCGCGGGTGCGCGTGCTGGTGGTGCTGGGAGTGCAGGGCCACCTCGAGCGCCGCGAGCGACCGCGTCCGGCTCGGCAGGCCCGTGAGGGCGTCGTGGGAGGCCTGGTGCGCGACGCGGGCGACGAGGGACTCGCGCTCCCGGGCGGCGGAGGACACCTCGGCGGTGGCGCGGTCGAGCCGCGTGACCACGAGGAGCGCCATCGCCGCCGCGGCCACCACCACCGCCCAGCCCGAGAGCGGCGCGCCGCTCACGAGCTGGAGCGCGAGCACGCCCGGGGCCACGAGCAGCGCCGCCGCGAGCGCGGCCGCCCGCCGGCGGCCGGGCACCCCCGCCGCGCGCGCCGCCGCGGGCGCCGGGTCGACCGCGGCGCTCGGGTGCAGGGCCGCGGCGCCGGCCGTGAGGTAGGAGGCCATGTAGACGACGTTCACCGCCCCCTCGACGACGTCGGTGGACGCCGACAGGGAGGAGTACAGGACGTCGGCCACGAGCATGAGCCCGAGGGAGGCGCCGAGCAGGCGCGTCGACGTCGCCCGTCCGCCCGGCAGCCCGAGGAGGGGGACGAGCAGGCCGAGCAGCAGGACGTCGCCGAGGGGGTAGGCGAGGCTGACGGCCTGGGCCAGCGAGCTGGCGTGCTCGGCGCGCAGCACCGGCTCCACGACGCCCACCCAGCACGGCAGGGCCAGGCCCACGACGACGACGGCGACGTCGAGCAGCGCCGCGGGCTCCGCGCCCCGCGCCCGGCGGCGCAGGTGGACCACGAGGCCGGCGGCGAAGAGCGGGTAGGCGAGGAGGTACAGCGCGTCGGCGGGCGAGGGGTACGGGTCACGGTCGAGCAGCTCGGCGTAGAGCTGGTAGACGAGGTCGCCCAGCCCCCAGGAGAGGACGGCGGCGGCGACGAGCGCCCACCCGGCGCGGCCGGGGCGGCCGCGGCGGCCCGCGCTCGCGAGGACGCCGAGGGCGCCGACGACCGAGGCCAGCACGAAGACGACGCTGCGGGCGGCCCCGGACGGCAGGAGCGCGTAGGTCGCGCAGAGCGCCACCGCCGCCGCGCCGTAGCCGAGCAGCCCTCTCGTCCCGACCACGCGCCCCCCTCGTGCTCTCCCGCGTCCGCGGCTCCCCCCTCCATCGGCGTCGGGCGGCCCGCCCTGAGGGTGCTCCCCCGACGGGGAGACCGTCCGGTGAACGCGGGAAGTCGTCCGCCGCCGGCCCCGACCCGCGCCCGACGGCGCGCTGCGGCAGGGTGGCGCGGTGGCCCGCCTCCCCCAGCACCCCTCCGACGACCGACCTGACCGGCCCGGCCCCGGCCCGTCGCGGGCGGACGGGACGGCCCGCGACTCGGCCGACGAGCCGGGCCGCGGCCCCGGGCACGCCCCCGCGGACGCGCCGCGCGGCGTCCGCCTGGCCTACGCCGCGCTGACGGCCGGGCGCGACGCCCTCGCCGCGGGCGCCCGGCGCCTCGGCTGGACGCCCGCCCTGCTCTCCTACCCGGGCTACGCCGGCCCCGGGGGCGCCCGGGTCCTCGGCCGGGTGCTCCTCGCACCGCCGGGCGTCGAGCCCTCCCGCCGGCGCGGCCTGCCGGGGTGGCGGCGCTTCCTCACCCTCGAGCTGCCCGACCAGGCGGTGGAGGTGCACCTGCCCGGCACGGCCGTGACGGCGGTGAGCGACGGCTCCGGCCTCCTCGACGTGGTGGTCGACGCCGCGCTCCCGCCGGGCCCGACGGACGTCCGGCTCCGCGTCCCCGGCGTCCCCGGGCGCCCCGACGTCCGCGGCGTCGTCCACACGGCCCCCGCCCGACCCGTCCGCGGCGTCGTCTGCGACGTCGACGACACCGTCTGGATCACCGGGCTGTCCCGCCCGCTCGTCGCCTTCTGGCGCACGGTCGCCCGCTCCAGCGCCCAGCGCCACCCCGTGCCCGGCGTCGCCGGCCTGCTGCGCGCGCTCGTCCGCGACGAGCCGCACGCCCCCGTCGTCTACCTGTCGAACGGGGCCTGGAACCTCAACGGGCCGGTCGTCCGCTTCCTGCGGCGCCACCGCTTCCCCGCCGGGCCCGTGCTCATGACGGACTGGGGCGTCACGCCCGAGCGGTGGTTCCGCGACGGCCGCCAGCACAAGCGCGACACCCTGGACCGGCTCGTGCGCGAGCTGCCGCACGTCCGCTGGGTCCTCGTCGGGGACGACGGCGAGCACGACCCGGCCGTCTACCGGGACCTCGCCCGACGGCACCCGGACGCGGTGGAGGCGGTGGCGGTCCGGCAGGTCGCGCCGGGCAGCCGGCCCGTCGTCGACGCCGAGGGCGACGTCCCGGTCGTGTCCGCGCCGGACGGGCGGGCCCTGCTCGAGGCCCTGGAGCCGCACCTCAGGAGCCCGCGACCCTCGTCGACCGGCTGAGCCCCGACCGGCCCGCTCGACGCGGTCCCGGGAGATAGTCGACGGGTGCGCCCCCCGCTGACCGCCCTGCTGACCGCCCTCGTGGCGGTCGCCGCCGTCGAGCTGCCCGGGGTCGCACCGGCGACGGCGAGCACCTCGTCGACGGCCACGACCGCGGTCGAGGGGGGCGCCACCCCCTCGCCGTCGCCGCCGGTCGGCGCCGGCCGCCTCGACGTCGCGCCGCTGCAGGCGCTCGTCGACGAGGCCGCCGAGGACGACGTGCGGCTGTCGGTCGGCGTGCAGTCGCTCGGCGGCGCGACCCTCACCGAGGGCCCCGTCGTCGTGGGGTCCCGCGAGCCGTACTCCTCCGCCAGCCTCATCAAGGTGGCCCTCGTCGTGGCGGCGCTGCGGGCCGTCGACGAGGGGTCCCTGCAGCTCGACCAGGTCGTCGAGGTGACGAACAGCGACGACGTCCCGGGGTCCGGCGTCATCGCCGGCTACTCCTCCCCCTACCCCGCGACGGTGGCCGAGCTCGCCGAACTGGCTGTCACCGTCAGCGACAACACGGCGAGCAACGTGCTCGCCGAGACCGTGGGCCTGGACGCCGTGGACCGCCTCGTGGACGACCTCGACCTCGAGCCGACGCACATGGGCCGGCTCTTCTTCTCGGACGGGCCGGCCGGCGAGAGCAACGACCTCGACACCGCGAGCACGGTCGAGCTGCTGCGCGCGGTGCACGAGGGCGAGGTGCTCAGCGCCGCCTCGCGCGACCTGCTGCTCGGCTGGATGCGCGACCAGCAGCTCGACACGAAGTTCGCGCCCGTGCTCGAGGGCGTGCCGCTGGCGAGCAAGACGGGCGACACCTCCCGGGTGAGCCACGACGGCGCCTACCTGCTCGAGGAGGGGCGCGAGACCGTGCTCGTCGTCCTCAGCGAGACCGAGGACGGCCGCTCGCCGACGGCGGCCGCCGACCCCTACCTCGCCGAGGTCGCCGAGGAGGTCGCGGCGCAGGTGGCCGCCGCGCCACCGGCTCCGGCGCCCGCGCCGACCGCCACCGCGGCGCCGCGCGACGCCGCGGTGGGGGACGCCGTCCGCACCGCGCTCGAGGAGCCCCTGGAGGAGAGCGGGTCGGCGCTGCCCGCGGTCGGCACCGCGCTGCTGGGCGTCCTCGCGGCGCTCGCGCTGGCCGTGGTGGCCCTGCGGGCGCGGGTGCTCCTGCGCCGGCGGCGTCGGCGCGCGCGCCGGGGCTGACCCGGGCGGGCCCCGCCCGGCCCGGCGGTGCTCCCGGGGCCGTCAGACCGCGCGGGAGGGGACGCGGGAGCCGGAGCGCGACAGGAGCGCCACCGACGCCGCCACCGCGAGGACGCCGACGACGAGGACCGGCGTCCACCCCGGCCGCACCGCGTCGCCGAGCAGCACGAGCCCCGCCGAGCCCGGCAGCACCACCTCGGTGACCGACACGACGCCGACGACGGGGCCCGGCTGGCCGTGGCGCAGGGCCGCCGCGACGAGCAGGACGCCGGTGACGCCGAAGACGACGACGGCCCACACGAGCGGGCGGCCGAGCAGGTCGGCGTCGACGCGGACGTCGGGCGAGAGGTGCAGCGCCCGCACGCCCAGCGCCGCGCCCCCGTACGCCGTCCCCGCGGCGGCCGCGAGGACGAGCGGCCGCCCCGCCCGGGCGAGCGGCACGCCCGTCGCGGCCAGGGCGAGGGCGACGACGAGGAGCACGGGGGCGGCGGCGGACGGGAGCGTGCCCTCGGACCGCTGCCCGGTCGTGGCTCCCGCCACGAGGACGAGCGCGAGGACGACGCCGGCGACCCCGGCCAGCTGGGAGCGCGGCATCCGCCGCACCCGGAAGCGGTGGGCGGCGAGGGCCGTCAGGGCGACCGAGGAGGTCAGGACCGACTGGACGGTGATGACGGGCAGGTACCGCAGCGCGACGACGGCGAGCACCCACCCGAGGGCGTCGAGGACGAGGCCGACGAGGTAGGCGGGCTGGCGCCACAGCGGGCGGTCGGAGGTGGCCCGGCGGCTTCCCGCCGCCTCGAGGAGCGTCGCGGCCGTGTTGACGAGCATCGCCACGACGGCGACGAGGAGCGCGACGACCGTCACGCCGCGCCCCCGACCCGCGCGCCCCCGGAGGGGACGGCCGCGCCCGGGGGCGCCATCCGCACGACCTCGGGCCGCGTGCCGTCGGCCTCGGTCCACGACGCGAGGTGACGGCGGACGGCCCGCCAGCCCAGGTGCTCGTAGGCGCCGACGGCCGGGCTGGCCGCCACCACCTGGAGGTCGACGTCCAGGCCCAGCTCCTCCGCCCGCCCGAGGGCCGCCCCGAGCAGGGCCGCCGCGAGCCCGCGGCCACGGGCGGCCGGGTCGACGAAGAGCCGCACGACCTCCAGGGGGGCGTTGGTCGGCAGCCCGCGGCCGGGCGCCCGGTCGACGAGGAGGGCGTGCCCGAGCAGCGCCGCCCCCTCGACGGCGACCCAGGCGCCGCGGGCGCCGTCGGGCCGCAGCCACCCCTCCGGGTCCGCCGGCCACCGCGACGGGTAGCCGTCCGCGGCGTGCACCCGGGCCAGCACCTCCGCCGCCGCCCCGACGTCCGCCTCCGTCCGCTCGCGCACCACCACGGGGGGAGAGCCTGCCGCACCGCGCGCGCCGGGCCCGCACCGGCGGGCCGTCCCGGGGCGCCTCGTCGTCGGGCGGGACGCCGCCCGGCGGGAAGGCGCCGGGCCCCCGCGCCGTTGCCCCGGACATGCGCGCGATGAGCTACGACACCTACGGCGACCTCGACGTCCTGCACGCCTCCGAGCTGCCCGAGCCGAAGCTGGCCCCGGGCGCGGTCCTCGTCGAGGTCCGGTCGGCGTCGGTCAACCCCGTCGACTGGAAGCTCATGGCCGGGGGCCTGGACGGGCTCATGGACGTCGTCTTCCCCGTCGTCCCGGGGTGGGACGCCGCGGGCGTCGTCGTCCGCACGGGCCCCGACGTCCCCGAGCTCGCGGTCGGCGACGAGGTCCTCACCTACGCCCGCAAGGACCTCGTCCACGGCGGCACGTACGCCGAGCAGGTCGCCGTCCCGGCGGTGAGCGTCGCCCGCAAGCCCGCCGCGATGTCCTGGGACGAGGCCGCCAGCCTGCCCCTGGCGGGTCTGACCGCCCTGCGCATGGTCGAGCTGCTCGACGTCGGCTCCGACGACGTCGTCCTCGTCCACGGCGCCTCGGGCGGCGTGGGGCACCTGGCGGTGCAGGTCGCCCACGCCCGCGGCGCCCGCGTCATCGGCACGGCGAGCGAGCGCAACCACGACTTCCTGCGCGACCTCGGCGCCGAGCCGGTCGTCTACGGCGACGGCCTGCCCGAGCGCGTGCGCGCGCTGGCGCCCGGGGGCGCGACGGTCGTGCTGGACGCCGTCGGCGGCGTGCTCGAGCAGACGCTCGCCGTCCTCGCCCCCGAGGGCCGCCACGCCTCCATCACGGACCCCTCGGTCGAGGAGCACGGCGGCCGGTGGGTCTGGGTGCGCCCGGACGGCGCAGCCCTCGCGCGGCTGACCGCCCTCGTCGAGCGCGGCCAGCTGCGGGTCGAGGTGCAGCGGAGCTTCCCGCTCGAGGACGTCGCCGACGCGGTGCGCCTCTCGCAGGAGGGGCACGTGCGCGGCAAGGTCGCCCTGCGGGTCAGCGAGGGCTGAGACCCGGCCCGGGGCTCGACCCGGCGCCCGGCGGACGCCTCACGGAGCGGCCGCGGCGACGACCGCGGGCTCGGCGGCGCGGGCGACGCCGGTGGGCCGCGGCAGGTGCGCGACGGCCTCCGCGACGGTCGCGTCGTGGCTGACCACGACCCCCTTGCCCGCGCGCTTGGCGGCGTACATGGCGGCGTCGGCGCGGGCGAGGAGCTCGTCGGCCGTCGGCGTCGGGTCGTCCGCACCGACGTGGGCGACGCCCGTGCTCACGCCCACCCGCAGGTCCGTCCCGGTGAGCGCGTAGGTGCCGGCGAGCACCTCTTCGAGCCGACGGACGACGGACGCCGCGCTCGACGAGCCCTCGATGAGGAGGGCGAACTCGTCCCCGCCCAGGCGGGCGAGGGTGTCCCCCGGCCGCACGAGCGGGGCCCACTCCTGCGCCAGGTGGACGAGGAGCTCGTCGCCCGCCGCGTGCCCCAGGGTGTCGTTGACGTCCTTGAAGTCGTCGAGGTCCAGCACGACGACGGCGAGCGAGCGCGGGTCGCGCCGGTGCAGGGCGAGGGCGTGCTCGAGCCGGTCGAGGAGCACGGCGCGGGTCGCGAGACCGGTGAGGTCGTCCGTCGTGGCGAGGCGCACCAGCTCGGCCTCGCGGGCGTCGGCCCGCTCGGCGAGGGCCTCGGCGTGGAGGATCTGCGAGAGCAGCCCGGCGAGGACGTCGAGGAGGCCGCGGTGCTCCTCGGCGCCGTCCGGCAGGGGCTCGGGGTGGTAGCCGCAGAGCGTCCCGAAGAGCTCGCCGCCGCTCGAGCGGATCGGGGCGCCCACGTACCCGCCGATGGGGAAGGCGTCGCGCGCCGCGGCGCCGGCCATCGGCGCGTCGGCCTCGACGTCCACGACGACCTGCGGGGACTCGCAGGAGGCCATCCGCCGGCACAGCGACGCGGCCCAGGGCACGACGGCGCCCTCCGGCAGGCCGTAGGCGACGTCGCGGACGCCGAGGAAGACCTGGTCGTCGTCGTCGCGCCGCGTCACCGCCCACAGGCCGAGGGGCAGCGCGGTGGCGAGGTGGTCGAGGACGACCCGGCACGCCTGCTCGAAAGTGAGCAGGGCGGGGACGCGCCCGGCACCGTCCACGGCCACCCCTTCCAGCAGCGCCGCGTCCTGCGGCTCGCCGGAGCATCGGCACGGGGGTCGCCGGGCTTGAGCCGCCGCTCCGCCCGCGTCATCGGCGGTCGGCCGCCCTCAGAGGTAGGTGCCCGTGAGCGGCTCGGCCCTCCAGCGGCCGTCGGCGACGACCCGCAGGAGGCGCTCGGTGGTGAGGTCCCGCCCGTGGTCGAGGACGGCGCGGCGCACGACCTCGCGCAGGTCCGCTCCGGTGGCGCCCGCGGGCAGCGCCGCGGCGACGGCCGTGGTGTCGACGCGGGGCCGCTGCTCGCCGTCGTCGCCGGCACCCGCAGCGGGGAGCCGCCCGAGGTAGCGGTCGAGGATGCGGGCGCTCGCCGCCCGGTCCGGCGGGGCGAGGGTGATGGTGCTGTCGAAGCGCGCCGAGCGGGTCACGGCGGCGTCGAGGGCCGCGGGGTCGTTCGTGGACGCGAGGGTGAGGACGTCCGTGTAGACCTCCGTGCCGTCGAGGACGGCGAGGAAGTCGGCGAGGGCCGTGCCGCGCGCGCCCGCGCGCCGGTCCCCGAGGTAGAGGTCGACGTCCTCGAGGACGACGACGCACGGGCCGAGGTCGGCCGTCTCCCGGTACACCTGGCGCAGGACGCTGCTGGCCGCGGCGGCGTCCACGACGACGACCGTGAACGCGCCCGCCATCTCGCGGGCGACGACGCGCGACAGCGCGCTCTTGCCCACCCCGGGCGGCCCCGCGAGGAGCACGCCGCGGTTCGTGCCGAGGCCCATCTCGCGCAGCACGTCCGCGCGCGTCGTCAGCGCCGACGTGGCGGCGTCGACCTCGGCCCAGACGGCGGCGGGCAGCACGAGGTCCTCGCGGCCGCCGGGGCCGAGCGACGTCGGCTGCAGCTCGAGCGGCAGCCGCGCCCCCGCGTGGAGCACCCGACCGCGGAAGAAGCCCTTGTCGCGTCGCGCCGTCGCGAGGACGTCGTCGACGAGCGCCCGGGCGGCCGCGTGGTCGGCGGGGCGCGCGAGCACGCGCAGCGACGCCGGGTCGGGGTCGAACTCGCTGCGCGAGAGCTGCACGACGACGTCGACGTCCGCCGCCGTGCCGGCCGGGAAGGCGACGGCGGCCGACGTCGGCACGGAGACGTGGTCGCCGTCGAGGTCGATGCGCGTCCACGTCGGGGCCTCGCCGTCCTCGACGGGGCCGAGGACGGCGCTCGGGTGGGCGGCCAGGAGGTCCGCGACGACGGCGCCCACGGAGACCGACCGCGTGTGGGTGAGCGCCACCCGCTCGAGCACGAGCGACGTGTGCGGCTGCCCGAGGTGGGCCTCGACGAAGCCGCCCGCCGTGCTGCTGCTGCCGCCGGCGCCGGTGAGCAGCTCCCCGAGGACCTCGAGCGAGCGCCGCACGAGCGGGTGCTCGCCGTCGAGGGCGGCCGTCGTGGCAGGGGCGTCGGGGGCCGAGGTCGCGGTCGCAGCGGCAGGCGGGGCGGCGGGGGCGTCGTCGGTCGGCACGCGGCCAGTCTGCCGAGCCCCGTGACGGCGACGTGCGGCCATGTCACCCCGACCGCACGCCTCCACGGGGCGACATGTGGCCGTGTCGCCCCTCAGCCGCACACCCAGAGGCGACGTGCGGCCATGTCGCCCTCCGCCCGCAGTCCCGGAGGCGACGCGCAGCCACGTCGACCGGCCCACGCCCTCCCGCTCGGCGGGCAGGATGCGCGGCGTGGACGGGATGCTCCTGCGCTCGGTGCGCCTGGTCGGCGCCCCCGACCCGCGCCGCGCGCGCGACGTGCTCCTCCTCGGCGGGCGAGTGGCCGCCGTCGCGGACGCCGGCGCGCTCGACCCGCGCGGGCTCGACGGCGCGGCGCTGCCGGTGCTCGACGGCGCGGGCGCCGCGCTGCTGCCGGGGCTCGTGGACGCGCACGTGCACCTCGCGGACTGGGCGGCCGACCGCCGCCGGCCGGACGTCTCCGGGGCGCGCTCCCCTGAGGAGGCGGCCGCGCTGCTCGCCGCCGCGGACGCCGAGCGGGGGCGGCGCGACGACGTCCTCGTCGGGCGCGGCTTCCGCGACGGCCTGTGGCCGACGTCGCCGCGCGCGCACCACCTCGACGCCGCCCTGCCGGGCCGCGCCGTCGTCGTCGCCAGCCAGGACCTCCACAGCGCGTGGTGCAGCACGGAGGCCGCCCGCCGCCTCGGGCTCGGCGAGGACTGCTCGGGGCTGCTCGTCGAGGGCGCCGCGATGGCGCTGCTCGGCGACGCCGGCGCCGTGCCGCCGGAGGTCGGCGACGCGTGGGTGCTCGGGGCGGCGCAGGACGCGGCGGCGCGGGGCACGACGGCGCTGGTCGACCTCCAGCGCGCGCCCGTCGAGGACTGGGCGCGGCGGGCCGGCGTCGCCCGCCCCGCCGCGGACGGCGCGGAGCCCGGCGTCGGGCCGGCGCTGCGCGTCGCCGTGGGCGTCTGGCGCGAGCACCTCGACGGCGTCCTCGCCGCGGGGCTGCGCAGCGGCGACCCCTTGCCCGGCGTGGGCGACCCGGTGGCGGCCGACCGCGTGCGCCTCGGGCCGCTGAAGCTCTTCGTCGACGGGTCGCTCGGCACGCGGACGGCGTGGTGCTCGTGCGCGTACGCGAAGACCGGTCTGGGCGGCGTCGAGCCGCGGGACCACCACGGGATGCTGCTGCTGCCGCCGGACGAGCTCGAGGCGCTGCTGCGCCGCGCGACGTCCGCGGGCCTCGTGACGGCGGTGCACGCCATCGGCGACGCGGGCGTGCGGGCGGCCCTCGACGCGTACGAGGCCGCCGGCTGCCGGGGCCGGGTCGAGCACGCCCAGCAGGTGCTGGCCGAGGACCTCCCGCGCTTCGCGGCGCTCGGGGTGACGGCGAGCGTCCAGCCGCGGCACGCCGTCGACGACCGCGACCTCGCCGACCTGCACTGGGCGGGCGCCACCGACCGCGCCTTCCCCTACGCCGCCCTGCTGGCCGCGGGCGCCGACCTCGTGCTCGGCTCGGACGCGCCCGTCGCGCCGCTCGACCCGTGGGACGCCCTCGCCAGCGCGCTGCACCGCACCCTCGACGAGCGCGGCGCCTGGCACCCCGAGCAGCACCTCACGCTGGCGCAGGCGCTGGCGGCCTCCTGCGGCGGTCGCCCGCACGTGCGGGTGGGCGACGTCGCCGACCTCGTGCTCCTCGCCGAGGACCCGGCCGACGTCCTCGCGGAGCGGGGCCCGGCGGCGCTGCGCGAGCCCGAGGTGCTCGGGACGCTCGTCGGCGGCCGCTGGACCCACCGCGCGACGGCGCTGCGCGGCTGAGCGGGTCCGAGCGGCGGGAGCGGTGCGCTCACGTCGCGGTGCACCGCGTGGGCGCACCGCTCCCCCGGCGGCGCCGCGGTCGTGGGCCTCGTCGTCGTGCCCGTGATGCTCGGGGAGGCCGACCTGCACCTCGCGGCCTTCCTCGGGCTCTTCGTCGCGCTGGGGGCCCTGCTCGGCTCGCTGTGCGGGGCCGCGGCCGGCCACGTCGTCGACCACGGCGGAGCCTGGTGGCGCGCCGCCGCCGTCTCGGGGACGGCGGCGCTCGTCCTCGTCGCCCTCGTCCTGGCCCCGCTCACCGACCGCTCGCTCGTCGAGAGCTGGCCCGTCGGCCTGCCCGTGGCCGGCGGCGCGCTCGTCGTCGCCGTGTCGCAGTCGTGGGCGCTGGCGCGGCGGCAGGACCGCGCGGCGCAGCGGCGGAGCACCACCCGCTGACGACGCCCGGCGGCGCCCAGCGGTGGACGCACGGCGTCGTCCCGCGCGTCCTGCGTCCACCGCTGCTGGCGCCGCGCCGCCCCGGCCCCGGGCTCAGCCCCCGGCGCGCTCGGCGACCGGCTGCCAGGCCCGCCAGGTCTCGAGGCGGGAGGCGTAGTCCGCCTCGGCGATGGCGAGCGGCGCCGCGCCGAGGAAGACGCGCAGGGGCGGCTCGTCCGCGTCGACGACCTCGAGCACGGCGGCCGCCGAGGCCCTCGGGTCCCCCGGCGAGGAGGTCCGCTGGGAGCGGGCCTGCTGCGCGGCCTCCCGGACGCCGTCGTAGGCGGGCAGCGGCTCGGCGTGGCGCGCGGACGACCCGGCCCAGTCGGTGTCGAAGCCGCCGGGCTCGACGAGCGTCACGGAGATGCCGAAGCCCGCGACCTCCTGCGCCAGCGACTGGCTGAGCCCCTCCAGCGCCCACTTGCTCGCGTGGTACATCCCGACGTTCTGGAACGCCGAGATGCCCCCGATCGACGACACCTGCAGCACGTGCCCGCCGCCCTGGGCGCGCAGCTGGGGCAGCACCGCCTGCGTCACCCACAGGGCGCCGAAGAGGTTGACCTCCATCTGCTGGCGGGCGTCGTCCTCGCTGAGCTCCTCGACCATGCCGAACTGGCCGTAGCCGGCGTTGTTGACGACGACGTCGAGGCGGCCGAAGCGCTCGACGGCGGCGTCGACGGCCGGCTGGACGGCCGCGCGGTCGGTGACGTCGAGGTCGAGCGGGAGCACGCGGTCGCCGAAGCGCTCGACGAGGTCGCCCAGGGTGGAGGAGTCGCGCGCCGTCGCGGCGACGGAGTCGCCGCGCTCGAGCGCCGCGGTCGCCCACTCGCGCCCGAACCCGCGGGAGGTGCCGGTGATGAACCAGGTCTTCGCCATGCCCGACCCAGCGCCCGCGCCGGCGCGCCTCTTCCCCCCGCGCCCGACTCCCCCGGCCGCCGGCGCCTGTCCCGTCACCGTCGCGCGCCGGTCGTCCGACCGGGCGGGGCCGCGCCCGGACCCCTCCACCCCGCGACCGGCTCTGCCGATCGGGCCCTCGTGAGCACGCCCATCACCGCCGCCGAGCTGCGCGGCACCGCGCTGCGGACGACGCGCTTCTCCGCGGGCTACGACGTCGAGGAGGTCGACGCCTTCCTGGACCGGGCCGCGGCCGCCCTGGAGGGGGCCGTCGTCCTCGCGCCGGACGACGTCCACGCCGTCCTCTTCACGCAGTCGTGGCGCCGCGGCTACGCCGTCGACGAGGTGGACGACCTCCTCGACCGCGTCGCGGACGCGCTGCGCCCGGCCCCGGCGCTCGGGCGCCACGCGCGCACGGACGCGGTCGACCCCCGTGCCGGTGCGGGGACGGCGACCGGTGGCCGCGGACACCGCCCCACGGCCGCCGACCTGCGCGCCGTCGCCCTGCCGGGGGCGCCGCTGCTGCGGCGCGGGTACGCGCGCGACGAGGTCGACGCGCTGCTGGAGCGCGCGGCGGACGCCCTCGAGCGCCGCGGCGCGGACCGGCCGCGGCTCTCGGCGGAGGAGGTCACCGAGGCGGTCTTCCGGACCCGCCGGCGGGGCTACGACCAGGGCGCCGTCGACGCCCTGCTCGACGACGTCGTCGCGGCGCTCGCCGCGGCCGGGCGAGGAGAGCACCGGACGGGCTGAGCCCCTGGGGGCCTGACGACCTCCTGCCCCGGTCCGGCGACCTACGCTCGCCGGACCGCTCGGAGGAGGAGCCCGTGACCACGACCGACCGCACCACGCCCGCCGACGCGCCCCCGGGCGCCGGGCCGGACGACGACCTCCTCGCCCGCCACCGCCGCGTCTCGCCGGCGTGGATGGGGCTCTACTACGACGAGCCGCTCGAGCTCGTCGGCGCGTCGGGCGCGCGGGTCACGGACAGCCGCGGGCGCACCTACCTCGACTTCTTCGGCGGCATCCTCGTGACGATGGTCGGCCACGACCTGCCCGCCGTCCGCGAGGCCGTCACCGAGCAGCTGGCGCGCGGCGTCGTCCACACCTCGACGCTGTACCTGCTCCGCAGCCAGGTCGAGCTGGCCGAGAAGATCGCGCGCCTGTCGCGCATCCCCGACGCCAAGGTCTTCTTCACGACGTCGGGGACCGAGGCCAACGAGGCGGCGCTGCTCCTCGCGATGTCGCACCGCCGCTCCAACCAGGTGCTGGCGCTGCGCAACAGCTACCACGGGCGGAGCTTCGCGACCGTCGGCGTCACGGGGAACCGGTCGTGGTCGGCGTCGAGCTTCTCGCCGCTGCAGACGACGTACCTGCAGGGCGGGTACCGGTTCCGCAGCAGCTTCCGCGACCTCGACGACGACGCCTACGTGGCGGCGTGCGTGGCCGACCTGCGCGAGCTGCTCGACGTCGCCGTCACCGGGGACGTCGCGTGCCTCATCGCTGAGCCCGTGCAGGGCGTCGGCGGCTTCGCCGTGCCGCCGCCGCGGCTGCTCGCCGCGTACAAGGAGGTCCTCGACGAGACCGGCACGCTCTTCGTCAGCGACGAGGTGCAGACGGCGTGGGGCCGCACGGGCCGCTCGTTCTTCGGCATCGAGGCGTCCGGCGTCGTCCCCGACGTCCTGACGTTCGCCAAGGGCCTGGGCGGCGGCTTCCCCATCGGCGGCGTCGTCGCGCGCGCCGACGTCATGGACGGCCTCGCGGCGAAGGGCATCTCGACCTTCGGCGGCAACCCGGTGGCCACGGCCGCGGCGAACGCCGTCCTCGACCACGTGCTCGACCACGACCTGCAGGGCAACGCCGACCGGCTGGGGCGCCTGCTCATCGACGGGCTGCGCTCGGCGAGCGCCGACCTGGCGGTGGTCGGCGAGGTCCGCGGCGTCGGGCTCATGGTGGGGGTCGAGCTCGTCGGCCCCGACGGGTACGCGCCCGACCCCGCCGCCGCGGCCGCCGTCCTCGAGGCGACGAAGGCGCGCGGGCTGCTCGTCGGCGGCGGCGGGCTGCACGGCAACGTCCTGCGCGTCGCGCCCCCGCTGACCCTCACCGAGGCGGAGGCGCAGGAGGGCCTCGCCCTCCTCGTCGACGCCCTCCGCGAAGTCGACGCCGCCCGCCCCCGCTGACCCGCCCAGCCCCCCGCACTTCGTCGACACATCGCTGTCGACCGGCCCCTCCACCGGGCACTCCGTCGGCAATTCGCCGTCGAGTGGCCCCTTCTCCGGGCACTTCGTCGGCACATCGCCGGAGGAGGCGAAGGGCATGGGGCACGGTGGGCCGGTGGACGACGTCGACGAGCCCCGCCCGCTGCCCCCGCTCGCGCCCGCGCGCGCCGACGACCCGGTGCCCGTCGTCGTCGACTGCGACCCGGGCGTCGACGACGCCGTCGCGCTGCTCCTCGCCCTCGCCGCACCCGAGCTGGACGTGCGCGCCGTCACGACGACCGCCGGCAACGCCTCGCTCGACGTCGTGACGGCGAACGCCGCCTGCGTGGTCGCCCTCGCCGGGGCGCCCCTCCCCCGCACTTCGTCGACATGACGCCCTCCGGCGCGGGGGCTGGCGGCACTATGACGACGAAGTGCCTCCGGAAGGCCCCTCTCGACGTCAGAGTGACGACGAAGTGCGGGGGGCCGCCGCCGAGGTGTCAGCGGGCGGGGAGGGCGTTCTCCGCGGCGGCGCGGGAGTACCAGCGCGCGCTGTCCTTCGGGGTGCGGACCTGCGTCGCGTAGTCCACGTGCACGACGCCGAAGCGCTTGCTGTAGCCGTAGGCCCACTCGAAGTTGTCGAGCAGCGACCACACGAAGTAGCCCTTGACCGGGGCCCCGCCCTCGACGGCGTCGAGCACGGCGGCGAGGTGGTCGTGGAGGTAGGCGACGCGGTCGTCGTCGTGGACGACGCCGTCGTCGCCGACGACGTCCGGTGCCGCCATGCCGTTCTCGGTGACGTAGAGGTCGACGCCGGGCGCCTCGGCGGCCAAGCGCAGCAGCAGCTCGCTCATGCCGCGCGGGTCGATCGACCAGCCCATCTCGGTGCGCGGGCCGGGCAGCTCGACGAACTCGACGTCGTCGCACGCCACCCACGGGGAGGCGCCGTCGCCGTGGCCGTCGGCCGTCTCCTTGGCGCCCTCGCCGCTCCAGCGGCGCACGACGGTCGGGGAGTAGTAGTTGAGCCCGAGGGCGTCGAGCGGCTGGCGGATCGTCTCGACGTCGCCGTCGCGCACGAAGGACCAGTCGGTGACGGCGGCGGTGTCCTCGAGGACGTCCGCGGGGTACTCCCCGCGCAGCATCGGGCCGAGGAAGACGCGGTTCTGCAGGCCGTCGACGCGGCGGACGGCGTCGCGGTCGCCCTCGGAGGACTCGTCGTCGGGGCGGAACCAGCCGAGGTTCAGCGTGACGGCGACCTCCGCGCCCGGCGCGTGCTCCCGGACGGCGCGGGCGGCGAGCCCGTGGCCGAGGTTGAGGTGGTGGACGGCGGCCAGCGCCGCCGCGGGCTCGGTGCGCCCGGGCGCGTGGACGCCGGCGGCGTAGCCGAGGTAGGCCGCGCACCACGGCTCGTTGAGCGTGATGAAGGTCCGCACCCGGTCCCCCAGGGCGCCCGCGACGACGGCGGCGTACTCGCCGAAGCGCTCCGCCGTGCGGCGGTCGGTCCAGCCGCCCTCGTCCTCCAGCGCCTGCGGGAGGTCCCAGTGGTAGAGCGTCACGGCGGGGGTGATGCCCGCGGCGACGAGCTCGTCGACGAGCGCGGAGTAGAAGTCGAGGCCCCGCTGCTCCACCGGGCCCAGCGCGTCCGCCGTCACCTGCGGCGTGATGCGCGGCCACGCCACCGAGAAGCGGTACGTCTGCAGCCCCAGCTCCTTCATGAGGGCCACGTCCTCGCGGAAGCGGTGGTAGTGGTCGTCCGCCACGTCACCGGTGTCGCCGTCGAGGGTCTTGCCGGGCGTGTGGGAGAACGTGTCCCAGACCGACGGCGTGCGCCCGTCCTCGTCGACGGCGCCCTCGATCTGGTAGCTGGCGGTCGCCGAGCCCCAGAGGAAGCCGTCGGGGAAGCGGGTGGTCCGGGGCGTGTCCTGGGGCACGGGGGCTCCTTCGTCGCAGCGCGGCGCCGCGGGACCGCCTGCGGGCGGGCGCGGCTCGTGCTCGGCATCCTGCCGCGCCCCGCACCCGCCGCGCCAATGCGTCCCGGTGCGCCGCGGCCGGGCCGGCGGACCCCCGCGGCGCCCGCCGGCCCGTCGCTCAGCGGTAGCTGACGACCGTGCGGCGGTCGACCGGCCGCTCGGGCGTCGTCACCTCCAGCGTGCGGGTCGCCGCGTCGTAGGACCAGGCGCCCGGGGCGAGCCGCCCGCCGAGCAGGCGGACGTCCTCCGGCTCGTCGACGTCGAGCACCCGCACCGTCCACGTCCGGCGCTCCACCTCCCCCGGGAAGGACCCGACGGCGGGGGCGACCGTGACCCGGTGCAGCCGACCGGTCGTCGACGCGGTGATCTCCGTCGTGCGGCTGCGGGTGAGGTCGGCGGACTCGCCGTCGTCCTCGTGGAGGGAGCCCCGCGCGTCGCCGTCACCGCCCAGGACGACCGTGACGGCGTCCAGGGGCGCCGACGCCGTGAGCGCGTCGTCCGTCCTCGTCGTGACGACGCCGCCCGAGCGCACGAAGACCGGCATGGTCGACAGGTCGGTCGTCACGTCGGCCGTCGTGCCGCCCTCGTGGGTCTCGCCGGTGTACCAGTCCGTCCAGCTGCTGCCCGGCGGGAACCACACCGGGGTCGTGGCGCTCTCCCCCGGCGTCGTCACGGGGGCGACGAGGACGTCGGGGCCGTAGAGGTACTCGGCGCCGGCGCGGGCGTAGGCCTCCTGCTCCTGCGGGTACTGCAGGTACAGCGGGCGCACGACCGGCGTCCCCGTCGCCGTCGCCTCGCGGGCGAGCGTGTAGGTGAGGGGCACGAGCCGCTCGCGCAGCCGCAACGACGCCGTCGCCGACGCGCGCGCGGCCTCCGGGTACTGCCACGGCAGCCGGTCGCTGTGGTTGGAGTGCAGCCGGTCGACGGGCTGGAAGGTGCCCATCTGCACCCACCGGGCGTAGAGGTCCGCCGGCAGCTGCGTCGCGCCGGGCTCGGTGCCCGGCACCTGCAGCCCGCCGGTGTGGCCCCCGATGTCGTGGGTCACGGACGCGTTCCCCGTGGCCACCGACTCGCCGGGCGTGTACCCGACCTCGTAGTGGAGCGTCTCCCAGTCCGAGGTGGTGTCGCCCGTGAAGTGCAGCGTCGTGCGCTTGTCGGCCCAGGGGCCGGTCGGGACGGCGCTCGGGTTCGAGTACCCCCCGGCCTGCAGCGAGCCGTAGGCGCGGGAGAAGGCGAAGCCGCGCTCGGTCGACGGCGCCGTGCGCGTCGCGTACTGCTCGTTGATCCAGGCGTCGGGCGTCACGCCCGGCAGCGAGGAGCCCGAGCTGTCGCAGCACCAGTCCAGCCACCAGAAGTCGACGTCCTGGTCGAGCGGCTGGTGCAGGTCGAGGTAGGCCTGCAGCTGGGCCGGGTCGCCCCAGTCGAAGACGTGGCAGTCGGGCGCCCCGCCGCCGCAGCTCCCGGGAGCGAGGGCGCCGCCGGCCGTGGCCTGGGCCTCGGGGAAGCGCGGGTCCTGCCCGCTGATGCTGGGGTGGATGTTGAAGGAGGTGCGCACGTCGCGGGAGTGCAGCTCCTCGACGAAGCCGTGCGCGTCGGGGAACCGGCCGGTGTCGACCTCCCAGCCGTCCCAGGCGTTGCCGGCCTTCCAGTCGGTGTCGACGACGAGGACGTCCATCGGCACGCCCTCGGCCCGCGCCCGCTCGTTGATCGCGAGCAGCTCGGACTGCGTGCGGTCGTAGTACTCGGAGTACCAGACGCCGTACGCCCACCGCGGCAGCAGCGCCGTCGGCCCGGTGAGCGCCGAGAGGTCCGCGAGGGCCGCGGCGTAGTCCTGGCCGTAGCCGAAGACGTAGCCGTCCTGGTAGTCCCCCTCGCGCTCGGGCCGGGGGACGGGCGTCCCGCCGTCGGCGGGGACCAGCGCGGACGCGGTGTCGTCGAGGAGCGTCCAGCCGTCCGCGTGGAGGACGCCCGGCTCCGTGCGCGCCTCGCCGTCCACGCCGTCGAGGCCGCGGCGGTAGCCGCCGAGGGGCGCGTGCGGCGCCAGCAGCGGGGCACCGGCCGCGGTGACCGCGACCGTGTCGAGGTTGACGTGGCAGCCGTCGTCGTCCGGGCAGCCGAGCGTGACGACGGACTCCCCCGCCGGGAGGTGGAGGGGAGTGCGCACCGTGCGCCAGTACCCCCACCCGCTCGTCGGGGCGAGCGTCGTCGTCGTGGGCGCCGCGCCGCCGGCCTGCACGAGCAGGTCGCGGTCGCGGACCTGCGGGGTGTCCGCCCGGTGGTTCGCGTACCGGACCTGCAGGTCGTAGTCGCCGGCCGCGGGGACGCCCGTGACCGTCAGGGCCACCGCGTCGCCGACGTGCTCGAGCCCCGCGAGGAAGGCGTCGCCGGAGGCCCCGTCGTGGTCGCTCGCCGTCCGCGCGGCGCCGGAGAGCGCGCCCGCGTCCGCCTCGCAGAGGGCGCCGAAGGCGCAGGGCTCGGGGGCCGGCGCCACCGGCTCCGGGAAGGCGGCGCCCGGCTCGAGGACGGCGAGGCTGTCGACGTTGACGTTGCCGGAGTCGTCGGCCCCGCGGAGCAGGACGACGTCGTGCTCGCCCGCCGGGAGGTCCAGCGGCACGCGGGCGACGGCCCAGGTGTCCCACGACCCGGTGGGCGGCAGGGCCAGCCGCACGGGCGCCCCGCCGTCGACGGAGGCGCTGAGCGTGCGCTCGACGACCTGGCCGTCACCACCGCGGTCGTTGGCGTAGCGGACGGCCAGCTCCCGGACGCCCCCCTCGGCCACGGTGACGCTCGTGGTGAGGCTGTCGCCCTCGGCCGTGAAGCCCGCGACGAAGCCCGACCCCGAGTACCCGCTGTGGTCGGTGGCCGTGCCCGGCCCGTCGAGGGCGGCGTCCTCCGCCTCGCAGCGCGCGCCGGGCTCGCACGTCGGCGGCCCGGGCCACGGGCTCGCCGTCACAGCCTGCTCCCCGGCGCGCTCGGAGACGACGAGGTCGTCGGGGCCGAAGGAGCCCGACCCGAGGCGGTAGCGGAGCGTCAGCGCGGACGTGCGCAGCTCGAACCAGCCGTCCTCGGTGGAGGTCGTGAAGTCCGCGCCGTCCATGGCGTCCCGCCCGACGGCGTTGGAGGAGGGGCGGTCCTCGAACCGGCCGTCCTCGGCGTGCTCGGTGCGCACGAGCGTCGGCGAGAGCACCTCGAAGCGCGCGTCCCCCACGACGACGGCGCGGTCGGCCGCCGAGCCCGGCGTCGGGCTCGGCGGTGGCGGTGGCGCCGCCAGCACCGGGGTCGGCGCCCCCGTGACGACGGCGGCGGCGACGGCCGCCGCCAGGGCGCCCCTGATGCGCCGAGCGGTCCGCAGGGCCATGGCTCCACCTCCTCGTGGACGGCCGGCGTCCGGGCGGACGTCGACCGCTGCCGGTTGCCCGAGGCCACCGGCGAGGAGATGTCATCGCTGTCAGAGGGGCCGTGTCAAGACCCCGGCCGCTCAGGCGGCGCCCGTCCCCGCGCACCCGCTCCTCCGCGGGACGCCGCAGCCGGTCCCGCCCGTGCTGGCGCGCACCCGCAGGTCGGGCGCCTCGACCTCCACGTCGACCACCGGCTCCGACGCGGTCTGGCGCACGAGCAGGTCGGCCACGGCCGCGCCGTAGGCGAGGAGGTCGTGCCCGACGGCGGTCAGCTGCGGGTGGGTGACCGTGCACAGCACGGAGTCGTCCCACGCGACGACGGCGACGTCCTCGGGCACGCGCAGGCCCGCGCCGAGGAGGGCCGAGAGCCCGGCGACCGCCATGAGGTCGGTGTCGAAGAGCAGCCCGTCGACGCGGTCGGCGCCGCGCACGAGCTCCAGGGTCGCGGCCGCGGCCGCCGCGGCCCCGAAGTCGGTGTGGCGCACCACGGCGGTGGCGCCGCACCGGGCCGCCGCCGCGACGAGCGCCGCGTCGCGGATGCCGGTGTGCCCCAGCTCCTCGGGGCCGGCGACGCGACCGATCCGCCTGCGCCCCCGCGCGACGAGGTGGTCGGCGGCCGCGGCCACGGCGGCCGCGTCGTCCTTCCACACGCAGGGGAGGCCGCCGGCCAGCGTCGGGTCGCCCACGACGACGGCGGGGAGGCCGAGCGCGGCGACGAGGCCGACCCGCGGGTCCTCGCGCCGCGGGTCGAGGAGGACGACGCCGTCGACGCGCCGCTCGCGGGCCCAGGCCCGGAGCGTGGCCTCCTCGGTCTCGGCGGCCGGGACCACCTGCAGCAGCAGGCCGTGCCCGCGAGGGCCGAGGACGCTCTCGACGCCCGCGACGAAGCGGGCGAAGAAGGTCTCGGCGCCCAGCGTCTCGGCGGGGCGCGTGACGACGAGGCCGACCGTCCGCGAGCGGGCGCCCGACAGGGACCGTGCCGCGCTGTTGGGCGCCCAGTCCAGCTCGGCGGCGACCTGGAGGACCCGGGCGCGCGTGGCCTCGGAGACCCCGGGCCGGCCGTTGAGCGCGTAGGAGACGGCGCCCTTGGACACGCCGGCCCGCCGGGCGATCTCCTTGATCGTCACGCGGGCCACGAGCACCTCCCGCGCGGGGAGGGCACGCGCGCGGCGCCCGCCAGCGGCGTGCGACGCACGGACCGGGAGGGCGGGCGCCGTGGCGCCCGCCCCCCGGACCCGTCCACCTCAGCCCTTGACCGACCCGGCCAGGAGGCCGCGGACGAAGAAGCGCTGCAGGGAGACGAACACGACGAGCGGCACGACCATCGTGATGAAGGCGCCGGCCGACAGCAGGTACCACGCGTTGCCGCGGGTGCCCGCGAGGTCGGCCACCGCCGCCGTGAGCGGCGTCGCGTCGTTCGAGGCGAACGTCAGCGCCACGAGGAGGTCGTTCCAGACCCAGAGGAACTGGAAGACGCCGAAGGCCGCGATGGCCGGCACGAGCAGCGGGAACAGCACCTTGAAGAAGATGGTGACGTGCCCCGCGCCGTCCATGCGCGCCGCCTCGACGAGCGAGGGCGGCACGTCCTTCATGAAGTTGTGCAGCAGGAAGATCGCGAGCGGCAGCGCGAACATCGAGTGCGACAGCCACACCGTCCAGAAGGAGCCGGCGACGCCCACGTCCACGTAGAGGCTGAGCAGCGGGACGAGGGTCACCTGGATCGGCACGATCTGCAGCGCGAACACCGCCACGAACAGCGTGTTGCGCCCCCGGAAGGGGATCCACGCGAACGCGTAGGCCGCGAGCAGCGCCAGGGTGATGGGGATGAGGACGGCCGGCAGCGTGATGACGAAGCTGTTGACGAAGTTCGACGCCAGGCCGCTGTCGACGAGCGCCGCCTGGTAGTTGTACTGCGAGAACAGCGGGTTGGTGATGGCCGTCCACCAGCCCGAGCTCTGGATGTCGTCGACCGTCCGGAAGGACGTGACGAAGAGCCCCAGGGTCGGGATGCTCCAGAGCACGGCGATGACGATGGCGATGGTCGACGCCGCCGGCTTCGACAGCCGGTCGGCGGCCGCCTCGGCGCGGCGCTGGCGCCGCCGCTGGCGCCACGAGTCCGTGACGGGCGCGTCGACCTTGCCCGTGGCCTGGGTGACGACCTCCTGGCTGACGTCGCTCGCGGTCACCGGATCTCCTCGGACAGGCGCAGCTGGCGGACGTTGTAGGCGATGATCGGCACGACCAGGATGAACAGGAGCACGGCGAGCGCCGCGCCCAGGCCCTGGTTGAACTGCCGGAAGGTCTGCGAGTAGAACTCGTTGGCGATCACCGAGGTGCTGAACTGCCCGCCCGTCATCGTGTAGACGATGTCGAAGACCTTGAGCGTCGAGATCGCCACGGTCGTCAGCACGACGACGAGCGCCGGGCGGATGCTCGGCACCGTCACGTAGCGGAACATGCCGAAGCCCGAGACCCCGTCGAGGCGGGCCGCCTCGGTGACGTCGTCGGGGATGGCCTTGATGGACGCCGAGAGCACCGTCATGGCGAAGCCCGCGTTGATCCAGATCATCACCGCGATGATGAAGAAGGTGTTCTGCGGCGCGTTGAGCAGGAACTGGCGGGGCTCGGCCCCGAGCCAGACGAGCACCTGGTTGAGCAGGCCGATCTGGTTCTGCCCCGCGGGGCGGTACTCGTAGACGAACTGCCAGATGATGCCGGCCGCGACGCCGGAGATGGCCATCGGCAGGAAGACGAGCGCCTTGGCGAGGTTCTCGAAGCGCGTGCGGTCGACGAGGTAGGCGTAGACCATGCCGAAGGTCGTCGCGACCAGCGGCACGAGCACCACCCACAGCACGGTGTTGCGCAGCACGATGAGCAGCTCGCTGTTGCTGAAGACGGCGGCGTAGTTGTCGACGCCGACGAACTCGCTGCCGTCGTTGTTCTTGAAGCTGTTGACCAGCGTGCCGATGGCCGGGTACACGAGCCCGAGCAGCAGCAGGAGGATCGGGGGTCCGAGGAAGCCGAGGACGACCACCCACTGCGGCACGCGCTTGGGCTTGTCGACGGCGAAGAGGATCCCGCCCATCACGAGGGCGAAGAGCGCGATGGCCAGGACCATCAGCGCGAGCTTGTGCGCGGTGGTCTCCGCGTCGAGCAACCAGTCCACGAGGTCTCCTCCGAGACGTCATCGGCCCGGCCCAGGGCGCCCGCGGTCGCCGCGCCCGGCGACGCCCCGTGGGGGGGCGCCGCCGGGCGCGGGTCAGCGGTGCGTCACTGGGGCCAGGCGGCCTCGATGTTGTCGAGCGTCTGCTGGTCGGACTGGTCGCTCGCGATCCAGTCCGTCAGCTGCTGCCACTCGGCGTCCGCGCCGACCTGGGCCGGCATGAGGTCGGAGGCGTCGAAGCGGAAGGTCGACTCCGGGTCCTGCAGCTGCTCCACCGCCAGCTGGTCGATCGGGCTCTGCAGGTTGCTCGGGTCGAGCTCGAGGTTCGCCGAGAACCAGCCGGGCTGCGAGGCCTGGGCCTTGAGGTTGGCCCAGTCGCCCGTGGACAGCCAGTACTGGACGGCCTGGGTCGCCGGGTCGTCGTTGAAGGCGGCCACGAACTCGCCGCCGCCGACGATGGCGTTGCCGACGCCCTCGTCGATCACCGGGGTCGGGAAGGCGAAGACGTCACCGTCCTCGGAGACGTCGGTGCCCGCCGGCCAGTTGGCCTGGTAGAAGCTCGCCTGGCGGTGCATCCAGCACTGGCCGTCGAGGATCGGCAGGCCCGCGTCCTGGAACTCCGTCGAGGCGATGGAGCGCACGTCGCCCAGCCCGCCGTTGACGTAGTCGGGGTTCTTGAGGATGCCGCCGGCCAGCGCCAGGGACTCGGCGATCTGCGGGTCGTTGAAGGGGATCTCGTGGGAGATCCACTGGTCGTAGACGTCGGGGCCCTGCTGGTGCAGCACGACGTCCTCGAGGAAGTCGGTGGCCGGCCAGCCGGTGGCCTCGCCCGAGCCGATGCCCGCGCACCACGGCTTGCTGTCGGGGTGGTCGGCGACGATCTGGTCCGACAGGGCGAGCATGTCGTCCCAGGTCTCCGGGACCTCGTAGCCGGCCTCCTCGAAGGCGCCGGGCGAGTACCAGACGAAGGACTTGACGTTGGCGCCGAGCGGCGGGGCGTAGAACGTGCCGTCGACGGTGCCGTAGCCCTTCCAGTCCTCGCTCCAGTACTGGTCGACGTTGTCGACGACGGCCTGGGCGGGCTCCGCGACCTGGCCCGTGGCGACCATCTGCGCGAGGAGGCCCGGCTGTGGCAGGAAAGCGATGTCGGGGGCGTTGCCCGCGTTCACGCGGACGGGCAGCTGCGCCTCGAACTGGCGCGAGCCGTTGTAGTTGACGGAGATGCCGGTGCACTCCTCGAACGGCCCGAAGGCGTCGATGAACGACTGCGACTCCGGGTCGACGATGGTCGTGTAGACCTCGACCTCGGAGCCGTCGACGTCACCGAACTGCTCGAACTGCGAACAGTCGATCTCGCTGCTGGCGACCTCGGCACCGGCGGTGCTGCCGCCGGAGCTGACGCCGGCCTCCTCCTGCGAGGCGCAGCCCGCCAGGGCGACGACGGCGCCCAGCCCGGCGGCGACGGCCGCCCTGCTGCTCTTCCGCGTACGGGTGGACATGGTTCTCCTCTCGCCGGCGGCACCGGTGCCGCGCGCTCCGAGATGACAGCACCCGGGGGCGTCCGCATCAAGCCGCGACGATAACGATCGGGCGACGAGGTGAACCGGTACAGCGACGCACGGGCCGGAATCCGGCATGTGAGCGCTGACACGTCTCGTCGCACCCGCGGCGCGGCGCGGCGGCGCTGCTCCGGGCGGGCGTCCCGCCCACCCCGGGGGCGCTCAGGCCACCGGCGCCGGCTCGTCGCCGGGCTCGCGGAGCGCCGCGGCGCGCCGTCCCCGCTTGGCGGCGTACATGCGCTGGTCGGCCTCGTGGAGCAGCTCGCCGAAGGTCGTCCCGTCGCGCGGGGTGAGGCCGATGCCGATGCTGGCGCCGACGGCGACCTCCCGGCCGCCCAGGTCGACCGGCCGGACCACGGCCGCCGAGACGGCCGCGGCCACGCGCCGCGCGTCCTCCTCGGCGGTCTCCGGGTCGAGCGCCGGCAGCGCGACGAGGAACTCGTCCCCGCCGAGGCGCGCCAGCAGGTCGGTGCGCCGGATCGCCTCCCGGATGCGCCGCGCGAGGGCGACGAGCAGCTCGTCGCCCACCGCGTGGCCGTGCTCGTCGTTGACGGCCTTGAACCCGTCGAGGTCGCAGAAGAGCAGCGCGACCGCGTGGCCGGCCAGGCGCGCGTCCCACAGCGCCGCCTCCACGCGCTCCTCGAGCCGCCGGCGGTTCTTGAGCCCCGTCAGCGGGTCGGTGTAGGCGAGGCGCTCGACCTGCTCGACGAGGGCCCGGGCGCGGTCGCGCTCGGTCTCGAGCGCCCGCTGGGCCTCGACCCGCGCCGTGACGTCGTTCTGGACCCCGATGTACTGGAGCACCTTCCCGTCCGCGCCGAGGACGGGAGCGAGGTAGATCTCGTTCCACCACGGCGCCCGCTCCGGACCCCGGTGGTTGAGCAGCGTCCCCCGCCACTCCTGGCCGGCGCGGATGGCGGCGCGGATGGCGTCGACGACCCCCGGGTCGGTGTCCTCGCCCTGGAGGAAGCGGCAGTTGCGGCCCAGGACGTCCTCGACGGCGATGCCGGAGAGCTGCTCGAAGGCCTTGTTGGCGTAGACGAGCGGCTGGTCGGGGCGCCGCATGTCCGCGATGGTCACGCCGCTCGTCGTGGCGGCGAGCGCGCGGTGCAGGAGCGCCTCGCCGGCGGGGGTGGTGCGGACCTCGCCGGGCGAGCGCGCGGGCCCCGCCGTGCCGGCGTCGGCGGCCACGGAGGCGCGCTGCTCGGCACCGGTGGGCACGGGGACGGCCTCGCGCGGGACCACCCGCGAGAGCAGGCACCGCGCGGCGTCGACGACGGTGGCGCGCTCGTAGGTGAGCGCGTACTCGAAGGTGCGCTGCGCGTCGGGGCCGGTGTCCCCGAGGTCGCGGGCGAGCAGGGCCGCGCTGAAGTGCGGGCCGAGGACGACGACGTCCCACTCGCCGCGGACCGCGTCGTCCGCCGCGAGCGTCGTGCCCCGCAGGCCCGGGATGGGCTCCTCGGGCAGGCCCTCCCCCAGCGCGCACACGAAGCCCGTGCGCTCGACGAGGTCGCGGTAGCGGGCGGCCGTGGCGGGCGTGAAGTGCTTGGCCTCCTGGAAGGTCGAGGCGACGACGGCGGTCTCGCCGAGGCGCAGCGCCTCCCGCTCGAGCTGCTTGCTCAGCTCGATGAGCAGCTGCTTGGGCGAGCGGCGCAGCTCGTGGTGCGCCTGCAGCAGGGCGAAGGGCGACGTCGCGGCGAGGTCGACGGCCGCGCGGGGCGGCAGCACGAGCTCGCCGACCTCGAAGGCGGGGGCCGGGCCCGGCGCGGGCCGCCCGAAGAGCCAGCCCTGGCCGAGGCGCGCCCCGAGGGCGCGGCCGACCCGCAGGTGCCGCTCGTCCTCGATGCCCTCGGCGAGGACGAGGGCGCCCGAGGACTCGGCGTAGGCGTTGACGGCGTTCATGATCTGCGCCACGGCGGGCCCGGGGCGCTCCTGCACGAGGCGCAGGTCCAGCTTGACGACGTCGGGGCGCAGCAGCGGCATGAAGGCCAGGGAGAGCGCGTCCGCGCCGACGTCGTCGAGCGCGATCCCCCAGCCGATCTCCCGGACCCGGTCGACCGTGCGCAGGAGCTCCGCCGGCCGGTGGGCGAGCGCCCGCTCGGTGATCTCCACGACCACGCGGAGGTCTCCCGGAGCGTCGGCGGCGATGGCGAGGAGGTCGTCGAGCGGTGCGCTGTCGAGCACCTCGGGCTCGACGTTGACGAAGAGGGTCAGCGGCGCCAGCAGCTGCTGCTCGAGCGCGCCGCGGAAGGCGGCCTCGCGGCAGGCGGCGTCGAGCTCGGCGAGCAGGCCCTGCGCGCGGGCCGCGGCGAAGAGGTGGTCCGGGCGCTCGAGCTCACTGCCCCGCGGGCCGCGCGCGAGCGCCTCGTAGGCGACCACCCGGCCGCTGTCGAGGTCCACGATCGGCTGGAAGACGCTGCGGACCCCGCCGTCGAGCACCTCGCGCAGCTCGACCGGCCCCGCACCCTCGTCCACCGTCATGCCGTCCTCCGCCTCGCACCGCTCGTCCGGGTGCGCCACCGGCTGGACGCGTCCCCTGGGACTGTCGGCCGTCGGCGCCGCGTCCCGCGGGAGCCGCCGCGGGATCACCCGATCGGCGCACGCCCGGGCCGGCACGTGCGCGGCGCCCGCGGGCGGCGGGCGGCGGGCGGCGGGCGGGTCGCCCGTGACCACCGCCGCGGGCCGAGAGGCGGCAGGATCCCGGCATGGCAGCTGAGAGCACTCCCCCGCTGGGCGTGGCGATGGTCGGCCACTCCTTCATGGGCGCCGCCCACTCCCAGGCGTGGTCGGTCGCGCCGCGCTTCTTCGACCTCCCGCTGGCCCCGCGGATGGTCGTCGTCGCCGGCCGGCGCCCCGACGCGGCCGAGGCCGCCGCGCGCCGGTACGGCTGGGCCGCGAGCACCGCCGACTGGCGCTCCGTCCTGACGCGCGACGACGTCGACCTCGTCGACGTCTGCACCCCGGGCGACACGCACGCGGAGATCGCCGTGGCCGCGCTCGACGCCGGCAAGCACGTGCTGTGCGAGAAGCCCCTCGCCAACTCCGTCGAGGAGGCCGAGACCATGGTCGCGGCCGCCGAGCGCGCGGCGGCCCGCGGCGTCCGGGCGACGGTCGGCTTCACCTACCGGCGCGTGCCGGCCATCGCCCTCGCCCGCCGGCTCGTCGCCGACGGGCGCATCGGGACGGTGCGGCACGTCCGCGCGCAGTACCTGCAGGACTGGATCGCCGACGAGAGCGCCCCCATGTCCTGGCGGCTCGACAAGGAGCGCGCCGGGTCGGGCGCCCTGGGCGACATCGGCGCCCACGTCGTCGACCTCGCCCAGCACGTCACCGGCGAGCTGCTCACGGGCGTCAGCGGGCTCCTCGAGACCTTCGTCCACGAGCGCCCCCTGCCCGGCGACGGCGGCGGCGACCTGCGCGGCACGGCCGGCGAGGGCACGGGGCGCGTGACGGTCGACGACGCGGCCGTCTTCACCGCCCGCCTGGCCGGGGGCGGCCTCGCGACCTTCGAGGCGACCCGCTTCGCCCACGGCCGCAAGAACGCCATCCGGCTCGAGGTCAACGGCTCGCGGGGCTCGCTGGCCTTCGACTTCGAGGACATGAACGTCCTCCACCACTACGACGCGACCGAGGACCCCGTCGTCGCCGGCTTCCGCCGCATCTACGTCACCGAGCCCGACCACCCCTACGGCGGCGCGTGGTGGCCGGCCGGCCACGGCCTCGGCTACGAGCACGCCTTCACCCACCAGGTCGTCGACCTCCTGGGCGCCCTGGCCGAGGGCCGCGACCCCGAGCCCACCTTCGCCGACGGCCTGCAGGTGCAGCGGGTCATGGCGGCCGTCGAGGCGTCGTCGGCCCAGGGGTGCGCCTGGCAGGCCCTCTAGCCCGGCCCGCGGCGCGGGCGGTCCCCGGCGGGGCCGCGGGCGCGGACGCCGCCCCCGGCGCACGGCACGGGGGCGGCGTCGGCGCGTCAGGAGGCGTGCTCCACGCGCAGCACGACCGCCCCTCCGGCGGGCACGTCCACCGCGCCGTCGTGGTGCGCGCCCGTCAGGAGGTCGGTGCCGCCCTCCGGCAGGCGGGCCGGCGCGGCGGCGTGGTTGAGCGCGACGACGAAGTCGACGCCGTCGCCCCGGCGGCGGACCACCTCGAGGTCGTGCGGGAGGTCCCGCGGGGGCAGCCCCGCCGCGGCCCCCACCTCGGCGAGGAGCGCGCGCAGGTCGGGGGCGCCCAGGCGCGTGGCGACGTACCAGGCCGCACCGGCGCCGAGGTCGTGGCGGGTGACGGCGGGGTGCCCGGCGTCCGGGCCCTCGGCGAAGGTCCGCAGCACCTCGGCGCCGCGCAGGCGCACGCGCTCGGACCAGACGTCGCCGACCGGGCCCCGGAGGCCCTCGCCGTCGCCCGACAGGGCGACCCGCTCGCCCGCGCGCAGGGGGTGCCACTCCTCGACGTCGAGCCCGAGGACGTCGCGCAGCTGCCCGGGGTAGGGGCCGTCCGGCACGCGGTCGGTCGCGTCGACGACGCCGGAGAAGAAGGGCACGACGAGGTGCCCCCCGCCCTCGACGTAGGCGCGCAGACCCGCCGCGGCCTCGTCGGTGACGAGGTAGAGCTGCGGCAGGACGAGGACCGGGAAGCGGGCGAGGCGCTCCGGGCCGGCGTCGGGCGGCACGACGGCGACGGTCCGGTGCAGGTCGTGCAGCGCCTCGTAGGTGGCCTCCGCGCGCTCGGCGTACCGGAGGTCGACCGTGGGGCGGAACTCGAGCTCGAGGGCCCACCGCGACGGCCAGTCCCAGACCATCGCGACGTCCTCGACGACCACGCTGCCCGCCACCTCGGCGAGCCGGCCGAGGTCGGCGCCGAGCGCCACGACGTCGCGGAACAGGTCGGAGTCCTCGCCGGCGTGCGGGACCATCGCCGAGTGGAACTTCTCCGCGCCGGAGCGGGAGGCCCTCCACTGGAAGAACATCGCGCCGTCCGAGCCGCGGGCCACGTGCGCGAGCGCGTTGCGCCGCATCTCCCCCGGCCGCTTGGCGACGTTGCGCGGCTGCCAGTTGACCGCGCTCGTCGAGTGCTCGAGCAGCAGCCACGGGCCCCCGCCGGCCAGCCCCCGCGTCACGTCGGCGGACAGCGCGAGGCCCACGTGCGGGCGCTCGGCCTCCGCCGTCAGGTAGTGGTCGTTCGTGACGACGTCCACCTCGGGCGCCCACCGCCAGTAGTCGAGGTCGTCGCTCGTCGTCGCCATGAAGTTCGTCGTCACCGGCGCGCCCGTGGCGTGCGCCCGGACGGCGTCGCGCTCGCCGCGGTAGCACGCGAGGTGCTCGTCGGAGGAGAAGCGCCGGTAGTCCAGCTGCTGCGCCGGGTTCACCGGCATGGGGGCGACCCGGGGCGCCCGCACGTGCTCCCAGGCGCCGTAGCGCTGGCTCCAGAAGGCGGTGCCCCAGGCCCGGTTGAGGGCGTCGAGGTCGCCGTACCGCTCCTGCAGCCAGCGGCGGAACGCCTCCTCGCTGACCGGGCAGAAGCACTGGCCCACCTGCGCGCCGAACTCGTTGCCGATGTGCCACAGCGCGAGCGCCGGGTGGTCGCCCAGCTCGCCCGCGAGGTGGGAGGCGAGGGCCTGCGCGGCCCTCCGGTAGTCGAGGTTGCTGGCGCAGTAGTGCTCTCGCGCACCGATCCCCAGCCGGACGCCGGCGCGCGTCATCGGCAGCGACTCGGGGTACCGGTGCGCGAACCACGGCGGGGGCGAGGCGGACGGCGTCGCCAGGTCGACCCGGACGCCCGCCTCGTGCAGGCGGTCCAGGACGCGCCGCAGCCAGGCGGTCTCGTACCGCCCCTCCTCCGGCTCGAGCAGCGCCCAGGAGAAGACGCCGACCGTCACCATCGTGACCCCGGCCTCGACCATGAGGCGGACGTCCTCCGCCTGCACCTCCTCCGGCCACTGCTCGGGGTTGTAGTCGCCGCCGAAGGCCAGGCGGTCGAGCGTCGGCACCACGGTGGACGGCATGCGGTCTCCTCGGACGACGGTGTCGGAAAGCGGTTGCTCACCGTAGAGCAGGCGACCTGGCGGGCGCGGCGCCCGGACCGGGCGCACCCGCCGGAACTTCCCTCGACGCCCGGACGGCCGTAGTCACTCGGTGTCATGTCACTGGGCCATCAGAGTCATTGTGGCCCGCGGTGGTCACGGGCAGTGACATCCCGGGGTGATGCTCTCCTCCGGGGCGGCCGCTCGGTCCGCCCGCCGGAGCCGGGGCCACGAGGTCCCGCCGACACCGTCAGGAGGCAGCCCGCGTGGTCACGTCACCCCGTGGCTGAGGTCGCGATCCTCATCGCCGCGCACGACGAGGAGGACTGCATCGGTCCGACCCTCGCCGCCGCCACCGCCCAGACGCACCCGCTCGCGGCGGTCGTCGTGATGGCGGACAACTGCACGGACCGCACGGTCGAGATCGCCCGCAGCTTCCCCGGCGTGACCGTCATCGAGACGGTCGGCAACCGGCACAAGAAGGCCGGCGCCCTCAACGAGGCCTGGCAGCTGCTGCGCGGGCGGGTCGACCACGTCGCCTGCCTCGACGCCGACACGATCATCCCGCCGGAGTCGGTGGCGCAGTGGGTGGCCCAGATGGACTCCGAGCCCGGGACCGCCGGCATCAGCGCCCGCTTCACCATGCAGCCCGCTCCCGGGAACACCCGCTGGGGCAACCTCCTCGCCCGGCTGCAGAAGGCCGAGTTCGCCCGCTGGACCGACACCGCGCTGAACCGCGGGGGCCGCACCAGCGTGCTCGCCGGCACGGCCTGCATGCTCCGCATGAGCGCGCTCGAGGTGCTCCACGCCGAGCGCTGCGCCGAGGGCGTCACCACCGGCCCGTGGAGCTACGCCTCCGACGTCGAGGACTTCGAGCTCACCTACCGCCTGCGCCGCCTCGGCTTCGAGACCAAGGTCTCCTTCACCGTGCGCGCCTACACGGACGCCATGACGAGCCTGCGCGCGCTGTGGGCCCAGCGCATGAAGTGGCAGGGCGGCACGGTCGAGGACCTCCTCTCGATCGGCGTCACCCGCCTCACGCTGCGTGACTGGGGCCAGCAGGCCCTCGGCCTCCTCGCCGCCGCCGTCCGCGTCGGCTGGGTCGCGACGACGGCGCTCTACGCGGTCCTCGGCGTGCTGTCCTTCCACTGGGTCTGGTTCGTCGTGCCGCTGCTGTTCATCGCCAACGACGTCAAGCAGTCGCTGCGGGTGCCGCACCGCGACCGCATCGATGTCCTCCTCGCCGCCCTGCTCGTCCCCCAGGAGCTCTTCGCCTGGATGCGGGCGGCCTGGTTCACGCGCGCCTGGGTCGAGTGCCTCGTCTCCCGGTACGTCACGGGCCGCAAGAAGGACCGCTGGGCCGCCCAGTACGCCGCGGAGACCGCCGTCGCCGCCTGAGCCGGCGAGCCCCCGTCCGCCGTCGCCGCCTGAGCCGGCGAGCCCCCCGTCCCCCCTGCACCTCCTGCGCCACCGCCCGGTGGCGCTCCCACCCCTGCCCTCCCGGAGGACCCCCGTGTACGGAGCCAAGACCACCCTCGCCACCGCCAGCGCCGGCGCCACGGGCACGACCATGGCCACGGGCGCCGGCGTCTGGGTCGTGTTCGCCGCCATCACCGTGCTGTTCGCGCTCTCCGCCGTCGTGCAGCTCGTGCGCCCGGCGCGGGCGCACCGCCCCTGACGACGTCCGGCGCGTCGGTCATCCTGGCGAGGTGACCCCCGCCCGCCCCCCGCGCCCGCGACGGGCCGCGGGCGCCGTCCTCGCCGCGACCTGCCTCGTCGCCGGCGCGACCGCGTGCGCCGGCGGCGGTCCCGTGGCCGTCGGCGTCGTCGCGGACGCCCCCGCCGCCGTCGACGCCTTCGCCGAGGCCGCGGGTGCCGCGCCCGCGCTCGTGGGCTGGTACCAGGCGTGGGCCGGCGAGCCCGCCTTCGACGCCGCCCGCGCCGACGCCGCCGTGGCCCGCGGCGCGGTGCCGATGCTCACGTGGGAGCCGTGGGACCCGGCCGGCGGGGCGGTGCAGCCGGCCTACGCGCCGGCCGCCGTCGCCCGCGGCGACCACGACGCCTACCTGCGCGCCTTCGCCCGGCAGGTGCGGGCGTGGGGCGGCGTCCTCGCCCTGCGCCCCTTCCACGAGCAGGACGCCGACCACTACCCGTGGGGCGTCGGGGTCGGCGGCACGACGGCCGAGGACCTCGTCGCCGCCTGGCACCACCTCCGCGGGGTCTTCGCCGAGGAGGGCGCGGACGTCGTGTGGGTGTGGTCGGTCAACGTCCACGCGCCGGGCAGCGCCGCCTACGCCCCGCTGCACCCGGGCGACGACGCGGTCGACTGGGTCGGCCTCGACGGCTACAACGCCGGTGACGCGCTGCCCTGGGGCGGGTGGCGCAGCCCCGAGGAGCTGCTCGGGCCGAGCCTGGACGACCTCGAGGAGCTCACGGACCGGCCCGTCCTGCTCACCGAGGTCGCGAGCGCGGAGCAGGGCGGCGACAAGGCGGCGTGGGTCGGCGACCTGCTCGACCTCGCCTCCGACCGCGGGCTCGCCGGCGTCGTGTGGTTCGACCTCGACAAGGAGGCCGACTGGCGCGTCGCGAGCTCGCCCGAGGCCGAGGAGGCGCTGGGCGCGGCGGTCGCCGAGGTCGGGACGGCGCCGCTGCCGGTGCCGGAGCGCTTCGGGGAGCGCTGACCGCGGGCCGGGACGCCCCGCCCGACGGTCGACGTCCCCGGTCCGCCCGTGAGGTCCGGGCGAGCACCTTCCCCGGACGCCGGACGCCGGACGCCGGACGCCGGACGCCGGACGCCGGACGCCGAGGAGCACACTCGAGAGCGGGGACGCCCGCGAGGGCCGCGCCCCGTCCCACGCGGAGGTCGAGGGCAGGGGGCACCGGGTGCGGTCGACGGAGCGACGGGTCGAGGTGACCGGCGGCCACCTCGGGCTGCAGGAGCTGGGCGACCCCGCCGGTGACGCGGTCCTCGTGGTGCCCACGGCGCTCGTCGCTGACGAGCTCCTCCCGCTCGCGCGCCGCCTCGCGGACGCGGGCCACCGCGTGCTCCACCCGCGACGGCGCGGCTACGGCTCCAGCTCCGCGTCCCCCGAGGGCTGGGCGGTCGTCGACGAGGTGCGAGACGCGCTCGCCGTCCTCGACGCGGCCGACGCCCCCGGGGCCCACGTCGTCGGTGCCTCCTGGAGCGCCCTGGTCGTCCTGGACCTCGCGGTCGTCGCACCGGACCGCGTGCGGTCCCTGGGGCTCGTGGAGCCCCCGCCGCTCGGCGGCCCGACGGACGTCCGCTTCCGCGAGCTCAACGCGGAGCTCCTGGCGCTCCGGCAGCGGGTCGGGGTGCCCGCCGCGCTCGAGCGCTTCCAGACCGACCTGGCCGGCGCGCGCTGGCGCGCGGAGCTCGAGGCCCTGCTGCCCGGCGCCGTCGACCGCGTCGAGCGCGACGCCCCGACCTTCTTCGACCGCGACGTGCCCGCCCTCCTGAGCTGGCGGCCGGACGTCGGACGGCTGCGCGAGGTGCGCGCCCCCGCGCTGCTCGTGGCCGGCGGCGCCTCGGGACCCCTCTTCGCCGGCGTCTCCGCCACGGTCGCCCGCTGGCTGCCGCACGTGCGGACGACGGTCGTCGACGGCGCCGGGCACGACGTGGCGCTCACCCACCCCGACGACGTGGCGAGCCCCCTCCTGCGCACGTGGCGCCCGGACGAGCCTCCCCCGTGACGGCACCTCAGGCTCCGACGAGCTCCTCGAGCAGGTCCGCGCACAGCACCGGCGCGTCGAGCCCCGCGTACTCCGCCGCGAGCCGCCGGGCCGCCGCGCGGTACCGCGGCTCGTGGAGCACGGCGTCGACGCCGCGGCGCACCCGCTCCGGGGTCGGGCGCTGCACGCGGAGGTCGACGCCGGCGCCGGACCAGGCGACCCGGGCGGCGACCTCGGGCTTCTCCTCCGTGCGGCCCGCGACGACGAGGGGCACGCCCGCGGCGAGCGCCGTCTGCACCGCGCCGTAGCCGCCGTTGGTGACGACGGCGTCGGCCAGCGGCAGCAGCTCGCCGAAGGGGAGGAAGCCGCCGACGCGCACGTCCGCGGGCACCGCTCCGCCGGGCAGCGCGCCGGCCGGCAGCGCCGGCGCGTCCCGCCGTCCGGTCGCGACGACGACGAGGTGCCCCGCGCCGGTGAGCCCGCGGACCGCGGGCAGCAGCAGGTCCTCGGGCTCGGTGGCGACCGTGCCCTGCGTGACGACGACCACCCGACGGCGGTCCGCCCGCGCCCGGTGGACGTCGTCCCACCACGGCGGCCGGGGCGCGTCCCCCAGCGGCGGGGCGAGGTGGCCGACGAAGCGCACCGACGCCGGCATGGCCCGCCGCGGGTACTCCAGCGACGGGACGCCGGACTGCAGGTGGAGGAAGGGCGAGACCGGTCCGACGGCCTGGGCTGGGGAGTCCGCCGGCAGGCCGAGCCCGGTGCGCTCCTCGCGCAGGGCGACGACGGCCGGGCGCAGGAGCGTGCGCCAGACCGCCTCCTGCAGCAGGCGGTTGCGGGCGCGGCCCAGCCGGCCGAGCGCGGGCGGCAGCCCGAGCCCGTAGGGGGCGGTGTCGTCGTCGCGCAGCAGCAGGGGCGAGACCCCGAAGACGGCGAAGGGCGGCCCCCCGCGCTCGTGCACGGCCCGCGCGGCCTCCACGAGCCCGACGTCGACGAGCAGGACGTCGGCGGGCGCGGCGGCGAGCTCCGCCTCGAGGTCGGCGACCCAGCCGGGCATCGAGCGCAGGAAGAGGTGCTCGAAGTCCTGCGCGAGGCGCCGCGGGCCCGGCGGGCGGCGGCCCGGCAGCGCCTCGAGCCAGGCGGTGTCGGCGTAGTCGTGGGCGGACCGCAGCGGGACGTGCCGCGCGCCCGTCGCGGCGACCGCCCCGGCGAGGTGGGCGCCCGTCATCCAGCGGACGTCGTGCTCTCGGGCGGCGAGCTCCGCGGCGACGGGGAGGGCGGGCGACGCGTGCCCCGCCATGGGGATGGTCGCCAGCAGCACCCGGACCGTGCTCACCGCGCCGCCTCGCCGACGTAGAGCCAGCGGCCGCCCTCCCGGACGAAGGCGCTGCGCTCGCGCTGGACGTGCCGGCGCCCACCGGCGCGGGCGACGGCCTCGAAGGCCACGACGCCCTCGTCGTCGAAGGGGCCGCCGCGCTCGACCTCCGTGACGGCGAGGTGGAGCCAGCGGACGTCGTCGTCGAGGTCGAGCCCGCCCCCGGGACCGGAGGGGGCGGTGCTCGGGTGCCACGTGCGCAGCAGGTGCGCGGCGTCGCCGACGGCGAAGGCGCTGTACCGCGAGCGCATGAGCGCCTCGGCGGTCGGCGCCTCCCGCTCGCGGCGGTGCAGCGGGCGGCAGCACGCGGCGTACGGCTCGCCCCGCCCGCACGGGCAGGGCGCTGCGCCGTCGAGGACCTCCACGCCCGCAGTGTCCCCCGCACGGGACCGGCCGGCGGGCGACGCCGGGGTCAGAGCAGCTCGCGCAGCCGGTCGGCGTCCCCGTCGCGGAAGGCGGCCCAGACGGCGTCGGCCGCCGGCGCGTCGACGTAGAGGACGGACTGGCCGTCCTCGGTGCCGTCGCCGGCGACCGGCACGGTGCCCGCCACGACGGCGTCGGGCCGGGTGCCGCCGAGGGCCCGGGCGATGGCCTCGAGGTCGCCGAAGGACGTCCCGGAGTCCACGGCGACGTGCTCGCGCACCGCGGACAGCACGCGGGCGGCGCGACGGGGGTCGGAGAACGTCTGCTGGGACAGGACGTCGTCGAACATGGCGAGCAGGTAGCGCTGCTGGTTCGCCACCCGGTCGAGGTCGCCGCGGGGCAGGCTCTTCCGCTCGCGCAGGAAGGCGAGAGCCTCCGCGCCGTCGAGCGTGTTCTCCCCGGCCACCACGTCGACGCCGCGGGAGGTGAAGGCGTACGGCGACTCGACGGTGACCCCGCCGACCGCGTCGGTGAGGGCGACGACGCCGGCGAAGTCGAGCGCGGCGAAGCGGCCGACGCGCACGCCCGTCTCCTGGCGCAGCGTCTCGACGAGGAGGTCGGGCCCGCCCCAGGAGTAGGCGGCGTTGAGCTTGGCCGGACCGCGCCCCGGGACGTCGACCCACAGGTCGCGGGGCAGGGAGACGACGAGGACCTCGCCCTCGGGGGTGACGCGCCCGAGCATCATGACGTCGCTGCGCTGGGCGCCCTCGACCCAGTCGCCGTCCCCGGGCTGCTGCGCCTCGCCGCGGGCGTCGGAGCCGACGAGCAGGAACGCCCGGCCGTCGGCGAGGCTCGCCGCGGCGTCGTCCGCGCCGTCGCCGGGCGAGGGCGCCGTGGTCCCGCTCGCCTCCGCCGGCGCGGCCGTGGGCTCGTCCAGCGCCACGTCGACGCCGCTGATGCCGCCGCGCGCGGCCGAGGCCAGGGCGTCGCGACCCACGGTGGCGGCCAGGCCTCCGGCACCGAGCACGAGCAGGGCGGCGGCGCCGAGCGCGACGGCGGCGCGGCGGCGGGGGTGGGACGGCACGGGCTACCTCCGGGAGGGGGCCGCGCTCACCGGGCGCCGGCTCGGGCGCCCGCGCGCGGGGACCCTCGAGGGTAGGCGCCCGCGCCGGGACGGGAGGCGCGCCTCGGCGCCGTCACGCGCCCGGGTCAGCCGGGGAGCCGCCGGGGCTCACCCGAAGCGGGCGAGGCTCCGCTGCCGGGCCTTCTCCGCCTCGACCGCGCGGTCGCGCGGGGGCGCGCTCGTCACGAGCTCCTCGAGCAGGCGCGCGGTGGCCGCCTCGACCTCCGCGACGGCGCGGGCGAAGGCCTCCTCGTTGGCGCGCGAGGGCCTCGTCGTCCCCGCGATCTTGCGCACGTACTGCAGCGCGGCCTCGTGCACCTCACCCGCTGTCGCGGGCGGCGCCAGGTTCTGCAGCGGGCGGATGTTGCGGCACACGGCCCCTCCCTCCACCGAGCCGGCGGCGGGCCGCTCGGGTGGCGCCAGGCTCCGCCGCCGGGGGCGGGGGGTCAAGACCCCGCCGCCCCGCGACGGCGCGCCGGAGGGCGCCGGGCTACCAGCTCGACTTGGTGATGCCGGGCAGCTGCCCGTCGAGGGCCAGCTCCCGGAAGCGGACGCGCGAGAGCCCGAAGGTGCGCAGGTGCCCGCGGGGACGGCCGTCGACGGCGTCGCGGTTGCGCAGGCGCGTGGGGCTCGCGTCGCGCGGCATGCGCTGGAGCGCGAGCTGCGCGGCGGCCCGCTCGTCGGCGCCCACGTGCGGCGACACGGCGGTGCGCTTGAGCTCCGCGCGCCGCTCGGCGTGCCGGGCGACGACCTCGCGCCGCTGCGCGTCCTTCGCGATCTTGCTCTTCTTGGCCATCAGCGCTCCTCGCGGAAGTCGACGTGCTGGCGGAGGACCGGGTCGAACTTCCTCAGCACCAGGCGGTCCGGGTCGTTGCGGCGGTTCTTGCGGGTGACGTAGGTGTAGCCCGTCCCCGCCGTGGACCTCAGCTTGATGATCGGGCGGACGTCCTGCGCCTTCGCCATCAGACCTTCTCCCCGCGCCGCTGGATCTCCGCGACCACCGCGTCGATGCCGCGGCGGTCGATGGTCTTGATGCCCTTCGTGCTGACGTCGAGGCGGACCGTCCGGCCGAGGCTGGGCACGAAGTACCGGCGCCGCTGGACGTTCGGGTCCCACCGACGCTTGGTCTTGCGGTGCGAGTGCGAGATGGAGTGGCCGAAGCCGGGCACGGCTCCGGTCACCTGGCAGCGGGCGGGCATGGCGCTCCTCCTCGGCAGGGCGGTCGGCGCAGCGGGGCGTCGACCGGTGGACGTCGAGACGGTAGCGTAACGGGAACCGTTCTCACCTTCGTCCGAGGAGCTGCCGTGAAGCCCGACGTCCACCCCGAGTACGGCCCCGTGGTCTTCCGCGACCGCGGCGCCGGCGTGTCGTTCCTGTCCCGCTCCACGCTGTCGGGTCGTCGCGGCGGCCCGACGGTCGAGTGGGAGGACGGCGCCACCTACCCCGTCGTCGACGTCGACGTCTCGGCCGCGAGCCACCCCTTCTGGACGGGCAACGCCCGCGTGCTCGACACCGAGGGGCGCGTGGAGAAGTTCCGCCGGCGCTACGGCCGCAACGGGTCGTGAGGACCCTGCGGCCCCGGCGGCCGACCACCCCGGTCACGGTGGTCAGCTCCTGCGACGCCGTCCTGCGGGACGCGGCGCTCGCGGGCGTCCTCTGCGACGAGCCGGGCGTCGTCGTCGTCCGCCACGCCCTCGGGCCGCGGCGCGACGACGGCCTGCGCCGCACGGTGCTCGACGCCGGCGGGGTCGTCGAGGACGCGCGGCTGCGCCTCGACCGCTCCTGCCTCGGCTGCGCCCTCCGCGAGGACGCCCTGCCCGCCGTGGTGGCCGCCGCGGCGTCGGGGCGGTGGCGCCGCGTCGTGCTGGCGCTGCCCGTGACGGCGGAGCCCGTCGCGGCCGTCCAGGCGCTCACCTCGGGCGCGGTGGGCGGGCGGCCCGTCTCGGCGTGGGCCCACGTCGACGGGGTCGTCGCCGTCGCGCACGGCCCCGCGCTCGAGGAGGACCTCTTCGGCGACGACCTGTGGGTCGAGCGCGGGCAGGGCCTGGACGAGGCGGACGCCCGGTCGGTGGGCGAGACGGTGGCGCGCCAGCTCGAGGAGGCGGACGCCGTCCTCCTCGGCGGAGCGCCGAGCGCCGCGGGGGCCGCCGCCGTCCGGCACCTCGCCGGCCCGCGCACGGAGCAGCTGCCGCTGCACGAGACCTCCGGGCTCGAGGTGCTCCGCCGCCGCCGTCCCGCGGCCGCCGGCGGCGCCCGCAGCGCCGGGCTGCTCGGGCTCCAGCACCCCGGGGCGCAGGACGAGCACGGCGTGTGGACGACGCTGCTCGACTCCCCCCTGCCCCTCCACCCGGAGCGCCTGCTCGAGCGGACCGCGGAGCTGGGCGGCAGCCCGCTCCGCGCGCGGGGGAGCTTCTGGCTGCCCACGCGCCCCACCACGGCCTGCGCCTGGGACGCGGGCGGCGGGCAGCTCGCCGTCGGCCGCCTGGGCGCCTGGGGCGACGGCGACCGCCGGACCCGGCTGCTCGTCACCGGGCGGGGCGACGGCGGCGCGGCGCGGGTGGAGCGCGCCTTCGCCGAGGCGCTCGCGACGCCGGCCGAGATGGCCCGGGGCGGGTGGCCCGGGGCCGAGGAGGACGGCTTCTCCGCCTGGCTCGGCGAGGTGCGCCCGGAGACCGGGAGCACCGGCGCACCCGACGGCGGGCGCGGCCGCACGACGTGACCGCGGTGCGCCCCCGCCACCCCGCTCCTCCTCGGCGGACGGTCCACCGCCCTCGCCCCGGGTGGTCCGTCGCGACCGCGAGCACGGCGTCCCTGAGCACCTCCTGGCGTGCATGTGAGAACCGTTCCCGCTTACGGTGGTCGTATGCCTCGAGCCACGACATCGACCCGCGTCCGCAGCCCCTCCCGCACCGCCGCCCTCACCCTCACCCTCGCCCTCGGGGCCCTCGTCGCCGGCTGCTCCGGCGGGGCGGGCGACGAGGAGGGCACCGCGGCGACGGGCGCCGTCCCCGTCACCGTGAGCATCGCCCCGCAGGCGGCCTTCGTGGAGGCCATCGGCGGCGACCACGTGGACGTCACCGTGATGGTCCCCTCCGGCAGCGAGCCGGCGACGTACGAGCCCACGGCCCAGCAGGTGGCCGCGCTGTCGGAGAGCGAGGTGTACTTCAGCATCGACGTGCCCTTCGAGCGCGCCTGGCTGCCCCGCTTCCGCGAGGCCGCGGGCGACCTCGAGGTCGTCGACACGACCGCGGGCGTCGACCGCGAGGAGCTGGACGGCGGCCAGCCCGACCCGCACATCTGGCTCGCCCCCGACCTGGTGGAGGAGCAGGCGCAGGCCTACGCCGACGCCCTCGCCGAGGTCGACCCGGAGAACGCCGAGGACTACGAGCAGGGCCTCGCGGACTTCACCGGGACGGTCGAGGAGGTCGACGCCGAGCTGGGCGAGGAGCTGGCCCCCTACGCGGGCGAGTCCTTCATGATCTTCCACCCGGTGCTGGACTACTTCGCCGAGGAGTACGACCTCCAGCCGATCAACATCGAGGCCGGCGGGGACGAGCCCAGCGCCTCCGACCTGCGGCGCCTCGTGGAGGCGGGCCGGGAGGCCGGGGTCTCCGCGGTCCTCGTCGAGCCGCAGTTCTCCCAGACCTCCGCACGCACCATCGCCGACCAGCTGGGCGTCCCGGTCGAGGAGGTCGACCCCCTGTCGCAGGACTGGGCGTCGAACATGCGCGACATCGGCGACACCCTGGCGGGCGCCCTCGAGCAGGGCGCGTGAGCGGCGCCGCCGCGCCGCCCCCGTCGGACCTCGCGCTCGAGCTGAGCGGCGTCGCCGCCGGCTACGACGGCCGCACCGTCGTGGAGGGGGTCCACCTGAGGGTCGCCCCCGGGGAGTTCTGCGGGGTCGTCGGCCCCAACGGCGGGGGCAAGTCCACGCTGCTCAAGGTCGTCCTCGGGCTGCTGAGCCCCTCGGCCGGCACGGTCCGGGTGCTCGGGCGGACGCCGTCGCGGGCCCGGCACGAGGTGGGCTACCTGCCCCAGACGCCGGACCACGACCCGGCCTTCCCCGTGACGGTGCGCGACGTCGTCGGCATGGGGCTCCTGAGCCCGAGCCCCCGCGACTGGCTGCCCGGCGGCCGGCGGGAGCGCCGTCGCGCCGTCGACGACGCCCTCGGGGAGGCGGGGCTCGAGGACGTCGCGGGCTCCCGGCTCGGCCAGCTGTCCGGGGGGCAGCGCGAGCGCGTGCTCCTGCTGCGCGCGCTCGTCTCCCGGCCTGCGCTCCTGGTGCTCGACGAGCCGACCACCGGCCTCGACCCGCAGGCCGCCTCGATGCTGCACGCCCAGCTCGTCGGCCTGCGCGACGCCGGCGAGGTGGCGGCGCTCGTCGTCAGCCACGACCTCGAGGAGGTCGAGGACCTGTGCCCGCGCACCGTCCGGGTGGACGGCGGGCTCGAGGAGCGGGGCGCCCGCGAGGGGAGCCCGGCGGGCGCGGGGGTGGCGCGTGCTTGACGTCCTCTCGCTCCAGTTCGTCCAGCACGCCGTCGCCGCCGGGCTGCTCGCCGCCGTCGCGCTCGGGGTCGTGGGCACGCTCGTCGTCGTCAAGCGCGAGGTCTTCGTCAGCGCGGGCATCGCCCACGCCTCCTACGGGGGCGTGGGGCTGGGCTTCTTCCTGTCCCTCGACCCCTCGCTCATGGCGATGGTCGTCGGCGTCGCGCTCGCGATGGCGATGGGCCTCGTGCGACGCGTCTCCTCCCAGCGCACCGACACCCTCATCGGGGCGATGTGGGCGATCGGCATGGCGTCGGGCGTGCTGCTGGTCGACCTCACGCCCGGGTACACGGCGAACGCCCGCAGCTTCCTGTTCGGCAGCCTGCTCACGGTGCCGACGTCGGACCTCGTGCTCATCGCGGTGCTCGACGTCGTGATCGTCGCCATCGCCGTCGTCGGGCACCGGCTGCTCGTCGCGCAGGCCTTCGACCCGGTGTTCGTCCGCGCCCGCGGTCTGCCGTCGATGGTGCTGGACCTGCTGACGCTGCTGCTGGTGGCGCTCACCGTCGTCGTGCTCATGCGGGTGACCGGCCTGGTGCTGCTCATCGCGATGCTCACGCTGCCCGCCGCGCTGGCGGGGCGCCTGACCCGGACGGTCGGCGCGACGATGGCCCTGGCCGGCGCCGTGGCTGCGCTCTGCACGATGGCCGGGCTCGTCGTCTCCTACCGCGCCGACGTCACCTCCGGGCCCGCCGTCGTCGGGGTCACCGCCGCCGCGTACCTGCTCGTCGTCGCGACCACCGCCGTCGTGGGGCGCGCCTACCGCCGGGCCGGCGCGGCACCCGCGCACGCCGGAGCCGCCCCCGGTGGGGACCCGCGACGGCCGCACGAGCACGTCGGCGCGGCGTCGCCCGGCTGACGCGAGCGAGGCGGCTGCGGTGGCGGACGGACGGCGAGACCCCCCGCCGGTCGGCGCACCGCCGAGAGACGTCCACGAGCGTGACCGTGCACGGTCACGCTCGTGGACGTCTTCGCCCCGGGGCCCGTGACGGGCTCAGTGCTCGTCGTAGTGCCCGTCGTGGGCCGCGTGGCGGTGCGCGCCGTGGACGTAGTCCACGTGGTCGCCGTGCTCGACGGTCTCGTGGCCGCAGCCCTCGCCGTGCGCGTGGTCGTGGGCGCCGTCGACGACGTGCGCCTCGACCGGGTGCTCGTCGTAGTGGCCGTCGTGCCCGCTGTGGGCGTGGCCGTCGTGCAGGTAGTCGACGTGGTCCTCGTGCGGGACGACGGCGTGGCCGCAGTCGGGCGCGTGGACGTGGTCGTGGTCGACGTGGGTCTCGTGCGTCGCGGTGCTCATGGGTCCTCCTGGGTCGCTGCTGGGGTGCTCTGGTCCCTGGGTGGTCCGGGTCCTGAGCGGTCGGGCGCTCCCGGCCTCAGCCGGCGTCCGCCTCGCGCTCGTGCTCGAGGGCGTCGGTGACCACGTGCGCCACGTGCTCGTCGACGACCTCGTAGACGACGGTGCGCCCGTCGCGACGGCCGCGGACCAGCCGCGCCTGCCGCAGCACCCGCAGGTGCTGGGACACCAGCGGCTGCGGCGCGCCGAGGTCCTCGGCGAGGTCGCCGACCGACGCCGGTGCCTGCGCCAGGCGCTGCACGAGCGCCAGGCGCCGGGGGGAGGCCAGCGTCGCGAACAGCTCGGCCGTCCGCTCGTAGACCTCGTCCCCGACCACGAGGACCAACATACGTGCGCACGTGCGCATATGTCGAGCTCTGCACCCGTCCGACGCGCCGAGCACCTCCCGGCACGCGTCACACAGCGGACACAGCGGGGCAACACGGCGCGCCACCTCACCCGATGGGGTGACGTCGTCTCCCTTCCCCGACCCCGAGGTGACCGACCATGCCCGCCCCTCGCACCCCCGCCGACCGCCCCTCCGCCGACCGCCCCTCTGCCGACCGCCCGGGACGCGCCCGCCGCGCCCTGCCCCTCGCCCTCTCCTCCACCGCGGCCGCCACGGCCGCCGCGCTCGTGACCGCCGCGGTGCTGCCCGCGGCGCCCGTCGACGTCGCCCGCGCCGACACGGTGCAGCTGACGGCCGGCGTCCAGAGCGTCGCCTACGCCCAGGCGGTCTCCGCCGCCGCCGCGACGACTCCCAAGGTCACGCTCGTGGCGACGGGCGGCACGATCTCCGGCTTCGCGCAGGGCCGCGAGACCTTCACGAACTACCGGTCGGGCAGCATCACGGGTGAGCAGATGGTCGACTACCTGCAGCCCGAGCTCGCCGGGGTGGCCGACGTCGACGTCGTCCAGTTCGGCAACGCCGGCTCCAGCGGCTACAGCATCGAGCAGTACCGGGAGCTCACCCTCGTCGTCGAGGAGGCCCTCGAGACCTCCGACGGCGTCGTCGTCACGACGGGCACGGACACCCAGGAGGAGTTCGCGTACTGGCTGGACCTCACGGTGCAGAGCCCGGAGCCCGTGGTGACGACCGGCGCGATGCGGCCGTCGTCGACCCCCGACGGCGACGTCGTCTTCGGCGCCGACGGGCCGGCCAACCTCTTCAACGCCATCAAGCTGGCCGGGAGCCAGGCCACGTACTGCTACGGCACCGTGCTCATGATGAACGACGAGGTCTTCGCCGGCCGCGACGTCACCAAGACGAGCAGCTACCGCACCGACACCTTCCAGGCGCGCGAGTACGGCGTGCTCGGCTGGATCGACGGGCCGGAGATCACGATGGGCCGCGCGACGCCGCGGGTGCAGTCCTGCGACGCGCCGGAGGAGTGGGCGACGCCCTTCGACATGTCCACCGTGGCCGCGGAGGACCTGGCGCGCGCCGAGGTCGTGCCGTCCTACCAGGACGCCGGCGGCGAGGCGATCACCGCCTTCGCCGAGGCCGGCGTGCAGGGCATCGTCACGGCGGGGACGGGCGCGGGCGGCATCTCGCCCGACCAGCGCACCGCTCGCGCCGCAGCCCTCGAGGCCGGCACCGTCTTCGTCACGACGACGCGCACGGGTTCCGGCTCCGTCTACGGCGGTGGCGACGGGGTCATCGCCGGCGGCGACCTCCTGCCGCAGAAGGCGCGGCTGCTCCTCCTCCTCGGGCTGACCTTCGCGCCCGGTGACGTCGAGCAGGTGCGGACGTGGTTCGACACGGTCGGCAACCCCGACTTCACGACCGTGGCCGCGCCGGCCGCGCCCGCGGGAGACGCCCCCGCCTGACGTCGGCAGGACGGGCGGCCGAGCCCCGGCACCCCCCGAGGTGCCGGGGCGCGGTCGCCCACGGTGGCGGGCCGCGCCGGGCCGGGCGAGGCTCGGGCGCATGGCCGACCTGCTGCGCACCCTCGCCCTCGGCGTCGTCGCCGGCGGCGCCGCCACCTACGCCAAGACCCGCGCCGAGGGGGCGCTGCAGCCGCTCGCGGAACGGGCGCTGCCCCCGGCACCCGCGGCCGAGCGCCGCTCGGGAGCCGACCCCGCCGACCACCCCGAGCGGATGCCGCCCGCCGAGCTCGTCGACGCCGCCCTGCGCCGCACGGTCGGCCAGGGCGCGGGCGAGCAGGAGCGGACCCAGGGGTCGCAGGCGCTCCACTGGGGCATGGGCCTCGGCGCCGGCCTGCTCTACACCGCCCTCTCGCAGCGGTACCCGGCGGCCCGGGCCGGGCTCGGGGCGGTCTTCGGGCTCGTGCTCTACGGCGCCACGCACGCGACGACGCTGCCCGCCGCCGGCCTGCAGGCGCCGCTGCGCGAGCTGCCCCGCGCCGCGCTGCTCTGGGAGCCAGGCTCGCACGTCGTCTACGGCGTCGTCCTCGAGTCGGTGCTGCGCCTCGCGGGGCGCGACGAGCGCACCGACGGCTGAGGGCGGGTCCACGGCTGCAGCGGTGGACGCACGACGCGCGTGACGGCGTCCTGCGTCCACCGCTGGCGGCGCGGCCCTCGTCACCGCGCGTCGTCGGCGGCCCGCCCTAGGGTCGGGCGACCGCTGCTCCCGCCGAGAGGACGACGACGTGCCCCGCCTGACCGACCCCGCCCACCACCACCGCGCCGCCGACGACCGCTACGACGCGATGACCTACCGGCGGACGGGGCGCAGCGGCCTCGACCTGCCGCTGCTGTCCCTCGGCCTGTGGCACAACTTCGGCGACGACGTCCCGCTGGAGCGCCAGCGCGCCGTCATCCGCCGGGCCTTCGACCTGGGCGTCACGCACTTCGACCTCGCCAACAACTACGGCCCGCCCTACGGCAGCGCCGAGGCCAACTTCGGGCGGATCTTCGCCGAGGACCTCGCCCCCTACCGCGACGAGCTCGTCATCTCGAGCAAGGCCGGCTACGACATGTGGCCCGGCCCGTACGGCCAGGGCGGGGGCGGCCGCAAGTACGTCCTCGCCAGCCTCGACCAGTCCCTCGAGCGCATGGGCCTGGACCACGTCGACATCTTCTACAGCCACCGCTTCGACCCCACGACCCCGCTCGAGGAGACGATGGGGGCGCTCGACACCGCGGTGCGCTCCGGCCGGGCGCTCTACGCCGGCATCTCCTCCTACAGCCCCGAGGACACCCGCCGGGCGGCCGCGATCCTCGCCGACCTCGGCACGCCGCTGCTCATCCACCAGCCCTCGTACTCGATGCTCAACCGCTGGGTCGAGACCGAGGGCCTGCTCGACGCGCTCGCCGACGTGGGCGCCGGGTGCATCGCCTTCTCGCCGCTGGCCCAGGGCATGCTGACGAGCAAGTACCTCGACGGCGTCCCCGCCGGCTCCCGGGCCTCCCAGGGCAAGTCCCTGTCGCCCGACCTCCTCACCGACGAGGCGCTGCGGCACGTGCGCGCCCTCGACGGGATGGCGCAGGAGCGCGGGCAGACGCTGGCGCAGATGGCGCTGGCGTGGGCGCTGCGCGACGAGCGCATGACGTCGCTCGTCATCGGAGCCAGCAGCGTCGAGCAGCTCGAGCAGAACGTCGCGGCGCTCGAGAACCCGTCCTTCTCCGACGACGAGCTCGAGCGCATCGACCAGCACGCGGTCGAGGCGGGCATCGACCTCTGGAAGGGCTCGCGCCGGGGCTGACGCGCGCGGGGCACCGGCGGCGGGCGCGAGCCCGTCCGCGGCCGGTGCTCCGACCGGGCGCCGGACGGGCGAACCGCGCCCCTCGGCGACGTCCGGCGGGGCAGGATCCCCCCGTGAGCACGTCCGCCGGCGCGCGACCCCGCGAGCGGGTCCGGCTCCTGCCCCGGCCCGACCGGTGGGGGCCGGAGCCCGGGCCGCGGCGCCTCCTCGTGGGCGCCGCCGGGCTCGGGGCGGTCGGTGCGCTCGCGGGGGCGGCGGCCGTCGCGACCTCGCCGTCACCGTCCGTCGTCGCCGCCTGCGCGCTGGCGGGGGTGCACCTCGCGGCCCTGGGCGTCCTCGTCGTCCGGGCCCGGGGCGGCAGCGAGCGGGCGACCTGGCGCCTCGTCCTGGCCGCCGGCCTCCTCCTCGGCGTGGCGAGCGCACCGCCGGTTTCCGTGACGACCTTCCCGCTCATGTCCGAGCTGGCCGTCCTCGGGGTCTCCCTCGGGTCGCTGCTGCTCGTCGCCGCCCAGGTGCACCTGGTCCGCGTCCGCCTGCGGGCGGCCGGGCTCTACGGGCTCTTCGACGTCGTGGCCGGCTTCCTCACCAGCGCGGCCCTCACGTGGGCCCTCCTCGCCGGGTCGGTCCACGCCACGACCGGCCTGTCGACCTGGCAGTCCTGCCTCGTGCTGCTGCCCGCCGTCGTCTCCCTGCTCTCGTGCGCCTTCGTCGTGACGAGCACGACCCTGTCGGGCGGGTGGGCCGACGGGCGGGTGCGAGCGGTCGTCGCGGCCTCGACCGTCCTCCTCGTGGGGACCTGGGGGGCGGCCGCCGCGGTCGCCGCCAGCGTCGAGGAGGACGCGATCCGCGCCGGCCTGGCGACGTGCGCGGTCCTGGTGACCGTCCTGCTGGCCCTCGCCGCCGCGCTGCCCCGGCCCCGGTCCGTGCAGCGCCGGCCGGAGGACCAGCGGGCCGCCGTCATCGGCCCCGTCGTCCTCACCGTCGTCTGCCTCGCCGTCCTGCTCGCCGGCCAGACCCGCCCGGTGCTGCTGCCGGCGGCCGTCGCGGCGGCCCTCGCGGTCGTCGTGGTCCTGGGGAAGGTCGTCGTGCTCCTCGGCACCCTCACCGCCTACCAGCGGGCCCGCCGGGAGGCCGACACGGACGACCTCACCGGCCTCGGCAACCGCCGGGCGCTGCGCGAGCTGCTCGACCGCTCGACGACGGAGCCCACGGCCGCGGTCCTCCTCGACCTCGACGGCTTCAAGGCGGTCAACGACGACCTCGGCCACGACGCGGGTGACGACCTGCTGCGCCTCGTCGCCGAGCGGTTGCGGGCCTCCGCCGGGCCGGGCGAGCACCTCGTGCGCCTGGGCGGCGACGAGTTCGCGCTGCTCCTGCCCGGTGCGGGCGCGGACGACGGCGCCGCCCGGGCCCGCGGCGCGGTGGCCGTCCTCACCCCGCCCTTCGCCCTCGCGCGCGGCGAGGTGGTGGTGGGCGCGAGCGCCGGCGTCAGCGCGAGCCCGGACCACGGGCCCGGGGGCGACGAGCTGCTGCGGCGGGCCGACGCCGCGATGTACGTGGCCAAGCGGGGGCGCGGGGGCGTCGTCGTCCACCCGGCCGAGGAGCGGTCCACGGCCGGTCGGCCGACCTGAGCCCGTCCGCGCCGGCGGCGCGCCCGGCCGCGGCGGGTCAGGCCAGGGCCTCGACCTCGACCCGCTCGGCGAAGGCCTCGACGGCGGCCCGGTCCCCCGTGCCGTGGCCCTGCCGGGCGACGCTCACGACGCCCGCGGCCGTCGCGGTGCGGACGGCGTCGAGCAGGTCGGCGCCCTGCGCCAGCCGGGCGGCGACGGCGCCGCACAGGGCGTCGCCGGAGCCCCGCGTCTGCGCCGGCGTCACGTCCGGCGCGCGCAGCCGGTGAGCGGCGCCGTCCCCGGTGAGGAGCAGGCCCGGCTCGCTGGAGCACGTGACGACGACGGCCCGCGCCCCGCGCTCCTGCAGCTCGCGCGCCGCCGCGCGCAGCGCGTCGACGTCGTCCGGCGCCACCTCCTCGGCGGGCAGCTCGTCGTGGGCGACCTTGAGCACGTCGACCCCGCCGGCGAGCGCGGCGTCGAGCTGGGCGCCGGAGAGGTCGGCGACGACGACCAGCCCCTGCGCCCGCAGGTCGCGCGCCAGCCGCTCGTAGACGTCCGCCGGCAGGAGGTCGGCGGGCTGGCTGCCGGCCAGCACGACGACGTCGCTCGCGAGCGCCGAGGTGAGCACCGCCGTCACGAGGTCGTCGACCTCGTGACGGGTGAGGGCGCTCGGGGCGTCGGCGACGCGGTCGCCCGACTCGGCGTCCGTCGCGTCGCGCTCGCCGCGGTGGTCGAGGACGACCGTCGTGGTGTCCGCGCCGATGCCGACGACGGACAGGCCGAGCCCCTCCGCCTCGAGCAGCGCCCGCAGCGCGACGCCGGACTCCCCGCCGAGGGGCAGGCACAGCTCGACCTCGGCGCCGAGGGTGCGCGCCATCCGGCCGACCCACGCGCCCTGGCCGCCGGTGTGCAGGTGGATCTCCGTGGTGCCGTCCGGCGCGGGCTCGACGAGGACGCGCAGCTCGGGCGAGGGGGCGAGGACGGTGACGCGGCCGGTCCCCCGGCCTGCCGTGCGATCGGTCGTGCGGGCGGCCACGGGGCTCCTCGGGGACGGGGGTGGGGCGTCAGGCGGGCGGGACGAGCCGCCTGATCGTGCCGGGCCGCAGGACCGTCGGCGAGCCGGACCGCGCGCGCTCAGCCGCCCGGGGACGGCGAGCCGGGCTGCTCCGTCGTCAGCAGGAGGAGCCAGTCGCGCGGCGTCCGCACGAGCGCGTACCGGCGGGGCGCGGACCGGCCGTGGAGGGTGAGCACGAGGCGGCGCTCGTCGCGGCTGTGCTCCTCCCACCAGCCGGTGTCGGCGACGGACTTCTCGTCGTCCTCGTAGCCGAGGTGGTCGAGGTCGTGGTCGGGCACGGCCACGGCGAGGCGCCGCTCCCCCGCCCGCTGCGGCAGCCCGCGCGGCAGCGCCCACGAGCGCAGGGCGCCGCGCTCCTCGAGCCGCAGGTCGAGGTGGTGCGTCGGGCGCCGGTGGTCGTGCAGCACGAACGCCGGGCGGGCGGGGTCCACCGCCCGAGTGTCGCGCGCGGGGCTGCCGCGCCACCGGCGCCGGGGGCACGAGACCGACGGACGGCGGGACGAGCCCGACGAGACCGACGGACGGGGGCTGCCGCGCCGACGGACGACGTCGTCCGTCGGTCTCGAGCCTGGCGTCGACGTCCGGCGCCGCTCGTCCGCCCGCCGTGGTCGGATGCCGTCACGGCGCCCGAGACCGCGGCGCCCCGCCCCCGACCGGGGAGGCTCCATGGCCACCGCTGACGACGCGGGCGCCCCGCCCGCCCGCCGATCTCGCCGCGACGGCCCCGCCGACCCGGGCCGCCGCACCGTCCTCGCCGGCGCCCTGCTCGGGGCCGGCGCCGCGGCGTCGCTCGTCGACCTCTTCGTCTTCCACCTGGCCCTGCAGTGGCACCACTTCTACGACCGGTCGACGCCGACCGTGTCGATCACCTCCGACGCGTTCTTCCACGCCGCCGCGTGGACGGCGTCCGTGTGGGGTGTTCCTCCTGCTCGACGTCCGCCGTCGCGGCCCGGTGCCCTGGCGGCGCTGGACCGGGGCGGTGCTCGCGGGCGTCGGCGGCTTCCAGCTCTTCGACGGCGTCGTCGACCACAAGCTGCTGCGGATCCACCAGGTGCGCTACGACGTCGCGGCGCTGTGGGTCTACGACGCCGCGTGGATCGGCTCGGCCGTGCTCGTCCTCGTCGCCGGGCTGCTCGTGCTGCGGCGCGCCCGCCCGGCCGGGGCATCACCCCGGGCGCCGCGCGGGGGCCGCTGAGGGTGGGCGACCACCACGGCACCGGAGCCGGCGCGCTCGACGTCGCGGGCGCGGGCTGGGCCGCCGTCGAGCTCGGCGCCCTGGCCGTCGTCCTCCTCGCGTGGGCGCTGCACAGCGCGGGACGGCGGGCGCTGCAGGGCCATGGCCGGGGCCGAGGCCCGTGGCCCGCGCACCGGACGGCGATCTTCGCCGGCGGGCTCCTCTGCGTCGCGGCCGCCCTCGTGGGCCCCCTGGCGCGGGCGGCGCACACGAGCTTCACCGCGCACATGGGCGCGCACCTGCTGCTGGGGATGCTCGGCCCGCTGCTGCTCGCCCTCGGGGCGCCGGTGACCCTGGCGCTGCGCGCCCTGCCGGTGCGCCGGGCCCGGGCGCTGGCGCGCCTGCTGCGCACCCCGCCGGTGCGGGTCCTCGCGCACCCCGCCGTCGCGGCCCTGCTGGCCGGGGGCGGCGCCTGGGCGCTGTACAGGACCGACCTCTACCCGGCGATGCACGCCTCACCGTGGGTGCACGTCGCCGTGCACGCCCACGTGCTGGCCTCCGGGTACCTGCTCGCGGCGTCCCTCGTCGGCGTCGACCCCGACCCGCACCGCGCGCCGGTGGCCGTGCGCGCGGGCGTCCTCGTCGTCTACGTCGCTGCGCACACGCTCCTGGCGAAGCACCTCTACGCCGCCCCGCCGCCGGGCGTCGACGTCCGCGACGCCGAGGTCGGCGCCCGGCTCATGGCCCACGGCGGCGACGTCGTCGACCTCGCGCTCGCCGTCCTCGTCGCGCACGGCTGGTACCGGGCGACCGCGCCGCGGGGTCGCGTCGCCCCGCGCCCCGGGGCGGGGCGGGTCCCGACGTGCCCCGCGGACGCACCCCTGCCACCGTCGACGCCGCCCCGGGCGGTCGGCCCGGGAGCCCGGTCGAGGTGAGCGGAGGAGCTGCCCGTGGAGTCCGACGTCGTCGTCATCGCGCTGGCGGTGCTGGCCTTCTCGCTGCTGGCGGGCCGTCTCAGCGGGTCCGTCGTGACGATGCCCATGGTCTTCACGGCCCTCGGGCTGCTGCTGGGGCCCGGCGTCCTCGGCGTCCTCGACCTGCAGGTCGACGACGAGCTCGTCAGCGTGCTGGCCGAGGTGACGCTCGTCGTCGTCCTGTTCACCGACGCCTCGCGCATGGACCTGCGCACGGTGCTGCGCCACCACGGCCCGGCGCTGCGGCTGCTCGGCCTGGGGCTGCCGCTCGCCATCGCCGCGGGCGTCGGCGTGGGCGTCCTGCTGCTGCCCGACCTGCCCGTGGCCGCGGTGGCGCTGCTGGCCGTGGCCCTCGCCCCCACGGACGCCGCCCTCGGCCAGTCCTTCGTCAGCGACGTCGTCCCGGCGCGCGTGCGGCAGACCCTCAACGTCGAGAGCGGCCTCAACGACGGCCTGGCGGTGCCCTTCCTCACCGTGGCGCTCGACCTCGCCGCCCGCGACGCCGGCTCGGTCGGCGGGTACGTCGTCCTGCTCCTGCAGCTGGTCGGCCTGGGCGTGGGGGTCGGCGCGCTCGTCGGCTGGCTCGGCGGGCGCCTGCTGGAGTGGAGCGCCGGGCGCGACTGGGCGACCGAGACGACGCAGCGCCTGGCCACCATCGCCCTCGCCGCGCTGGCCTACGGCGGCGCCGAGCTGCTCGGCGGCAACGGCTTCGTCGCCGCCTTCGCCGCGGGCCTCGTCGTCGGCACCAGCGCCCGCTCGCTGCTCCCCCGCACCACCGAGTTCGCCGAGGCCGAGGGCCAGCTGCTCACGCAGGTGACCTTCCTGCTCTTCGGGGCGGTCGTCGTCGCCGACGTCCTCGGCGCGCTGGACTGGCGCGTCCTCGTCTACGCCGTCCTCAGCCTCGTGCTCGTGCGGCCGGTCGCCGTCGTGCTCTCACTCCTCGGCAGCGGCCTGCGACCCCGGACCGTCGGCTTCGTCGCCTGGGCGGGCCCGCGGGGGCTGGCCTCGATCGTCTACGCGGTGATCGTCGCGGACGCCGGCGTCCCGGGCGGCGACGACGTCTTCGTCGTCGCCGCGACGGCGATCCTGCTGTCGATCTTCCTGCACGGGCTGAGCGCGGCCCCGCTCAGCGCCCGCTACGGCGCCTCGATGCAGGGGGTGGGCGTCGGTGCCGTCGAGCACCGGACGGCCGGGCACCTGCCGCTGCGGCTGCCGGCGCGGCGGCGAGGCGACAGCTCGGCCTGACCGTCGACCGGAGCGGCCGCCGGCCCGTCTCACCCGGACGGCTGACCGATCCCCCTGCTCACGCGATCGCCTGCGCCCGTGGCGCTGCACGACCGATCATCCGGCGTGCCCTCCCACCCAGCCCGCCTTCTCACAGGCGCGGTCGCCGCCCTCGCCTGCGCGACCACCGCCCTCGTCGGCCTGCCCGCCTCGGCGACGACCGCCACCGCGGTGCCGCCGTCGGTGAGCATCGTCACCCCCCGGTCCGGGCCCGTCTCCGGCACCTTCGACGTCGTCCTCGACGTCACCCCCGGTGACGCCCCGCCGTCGGCCGTCGACCTGCGCCTGTGGTGGAAGCACGAGGTCCACCGCGACCTCGGGCCCGAGTGCGCCGAGGGCTGCCGCGTGGTCCTGCCCGTCGACCTGGACTCCTGGCAGCCCTTCGTCGGGGACCGGGACCCGCTCGCCTTCTACCCGGACCGCATGGAGGTCTCGGTCACCGACACCGCGGGGTCCACGGGCGACGACGCCGTCACGGTCAGCCAGGTCGTGCACCCCCCGTCGATCCTCACCGTCCTGCGCACCGGCGACTGGGGCGTCCGCGGCGCGCAGCCCGCGGAGGTCGTCGTGACCGGCACCAGCGTGGACGTGACGGCGGCGCTGTCGACGGGCGGCCGGGCCGAGGTGGGCGTCGTCGAGGCCCGGCTCTCACCGAGGGCGCCGTCGGGTGCGACCGCCGTCCGGAGGGTGGTCGTCGACCCCGTGCCCTACGGCGACACCGTCTTCCCCGGTCTGCGCGGGGACCTGTCGGTGCCCGTCGCCGACCTGGCCGAGGGCTGGTACGACCTCGTGGTCCGGGCGACGTCGCCCGGCGGCGCCTACGGCCCCGGCTGGCGGACGCAGGTGCTGGTGCGCCGCGCGCCCGACGCCGCGTGGAGCGGGTCGCTCGAGCTCGACCGCGGCCAGCCGCCCGGCCGCACGCTGACCGTGCAGCGGCTCCGCACGGACGGCGTGGTGCCGGGCGTCGTGCGCGTCGTCGTGCGCCCGACGAGCGCCGGCGCCGGCCCCGCGCTCCAGCGGGACCTCCCCTTCGCCGACCTCCGGTGGCCCGTGCCGGTCGGCGACGCCGACAGGTACGACGTCCAGGTCGACGGCTACGCCCCCGCACCCGGCACCTACGCGACGACCTGGCAGCTGCTCGACACCCGCGGCCGCCCGATGTCCGAGGCGTCGACCGCCACCATGCGCGTGACCGGTGACGCCGACGTCCGCTGGCAGGCGCCGACGGGCGAGCAGGCGCTCACCGGCCTCGCGGTGCCGGTGCGGGCCACGGTCACCGCCCCGCCCGGGCGGACCGTCACCGGCTGCCTGGTCGAGGTGACCTCGCCGGACCGCACCAGCGGCTGGTCGAGCGGGGAGCTGTGCGGCGGGTCGCGCGGCGGCGCGGTCGCCACGCCGAGCTTCTCCTTCACGCCGACCTCGCAGGGCCTGCACTCGGTGACCCTCTACTACACGCTCTCGGGCGGCCTCGGCCGCACGGCGAGCACGACGACCACCGTCGGCAGCCCGGTCCGCATCTCCACGACGGTCCCCGACCTGGTGCACGGACAGCGGGTCGGCGCCGTCGCGCTCGTGCAGGAGAGCCGCGGCCCCGGCCGGCAGCCCGTCCCGCTCGCCCACGCGGAGGTGCGCTTCCAGGTGCGGTGGGCGGGCACGACGCGCTGGCTCGACGCCGGTACGGCGGTCGCCGGCGCGGACGGGCGCGCCTCCCTCACCGTGCGCCCCGGCCGGAGCGGCGCCTGGCGCGCCCTGACGCGCAGCGGCGGCGACGCCCGGGACCCTCTCGTCGTCAGCCGGGAGGACGCCTCGGTCGTCCGCGCGGCGGTATCCCTCCCCTCCGTCCCGCCGACGGCCACCGCGGGCCGCGCCGTCACGGTGCAGGGGACCGTCGGTCCTGGCGACGCGGAGCCGAAGGTCCGCGTGCAGGTCGTCCAGCACGGCTCGAGCGCCTGGCGCGACGCCGCCGTCGTCGCGCCGTCGGCCGGGAAGGTCAGCGCCCGCGTGGTGCTGCCCTCGCGCGGCCGCTGGTACGTGCGCGTCGTCCGGCCCGCCACCACCGCCGTCGCCCAGGGGATCTCGCCGAACGCGAGGGTCGAGGTCCGCTGACGCGCGCGTCGCGAGGAGCCGGAGGCGAGTTCAGGCGGGCGGCCCGGCGCCCAGCAGCCCCTGGTGGTCGAGGACCCGCCAGAGCCACTCGGCGACCTCGCCCGCGGGCGCGTCCGGCGCCCGCTCGACCCAGGCCGTGACGACGCCGAGGGCCAGGCCGGAGATGGCCCCGGCGGTCACGGTCAGCGGGACCCCGGGGACCTCCTCGGCGCCGCCGACCAGCGCGTCACCGACGATGGCCTCGACGCGGCGGCGCACCCGGCCCGCCGCCAGGGCCGAGCCGTGCTCCCCGAGGACCCGGCGGTAGAGGTCGGCGTTCTCCTCGACGTGGGTGAGGTAGGCGAGCAGCGCCCCGCGGGCGCGGGCGAGGTCGCCCGGCGACGTCCAGACCACCGGCTCGTCCGCCTCGGCGCCCGACCGGGTCCCGATCTGCTCGCCGGCGGCGGCCGTGGCGGCGTCGAGGGCGTCGGCGAGCAGCGTGTCCTTGTCGCCGTAGTGCTGGTAGTAGGTGCTGCGGTTGACGCCGGCCCGCTCGGCGACGTCGGCGACGGTGATCTCGTCCAGCGGCCGCTCACGGGCGAGGGCCAGCAGGGCCTCCTGCAGGCCCTGCCGGGTGCGGGCGACGCGCGGGTCCATGCCCGGAGTGTCGCACCCGGGCGACCTCCCGCACGACACGTGTTGTCTACCCGACAGGTGTCGTTTACCGTCGTACCGCTCGACGGCGAGCGCCACCGCCCCTGCGCTCGGAAGGCACCACCGTGGCCCATCTGCTCCACCGGCTCGGCACCTCGGCAGCACGCCTGGGCTGGCGCGTCGTCGTCGCCTGGGTCGCCGTGCTGGCGCTGGGCGTCGGCGCCTTCCTCGCCTTCGGCGGCACCCTCGTCTCGACCTTCTCCATCCCCGGCACCGAGACCGACCGCGTCGCCGCGCAGCTCGCGGAGGAGGTGCCGGGCGCCAGCGGGGCCACGGGCACCGTGGTGCTCCGCACCGAGGACGGGCAGCCCTTCACGGGCGAGCAGGAGGCGGCCGTCGCCACGGCCCTCGACGACGTCGCCGGCCTCGAGGGCGTCGCCAGCACCGTCGACCCCTTCGCCTCGCAGGACCAGATCGAGCAGCAGCGCCAGCAGCTGGCCGACGGCGCCGACCAGCTCGAGGCGGGGCGCGCCGAGCTGGAGTCCGGGCAGGAGCAGCTCGACGCCGGGCGCGAGCAGCTCGAGGCGGGGCAGGACCAGCTCGACGCGGCGGCGCAGCAGCTCGAGGAGGCGGGCCTGCCGCTCAGCGCCGCCCCCGACCTCCAGGCCCAGCAGGACCAGCTCGACGCCCAGCGCGCGCAGCTGGACGCGCAGCAGGAGCAGCTCGACGAGGGCCGCGCCGAGCTCGAGGCGCAGGGGCGCCAGCTCGAGCTGGGCCAGGAGCTGGCCGACCTGTCCTCGGGCATCCGCACCGTCTCGCAGGACGGCGCCACGGCGCTGGCGGTCGTGCAGTTCACGCAGGACCAGTTCTCGCTGCCGGAGGAGGTCCGGACGGGCGTCGTCGACCACCTCGAGCAGGCCGACCTGCCGGGCGTGCAGGTCGACGTCTCCTCCGAGATCGCCAACTCGACGGACGGCATCCTCGGGCCGGGCGAGGTCATCGGCGTCGTCGTCGCGGGCGTCGTCCTGCTCGTCATGCTCCGCGGGCTGCTGCCCGCCGCGCTGCCGATCGTCACCTCGCTGACGGGCGTCGGCATCGGCGTCACCGCCTCGCTGGCCTTCTCCGACGTCGTGCAGATGGCCTCGGTGACGCCCGCCCTCGGCGTCATGCTCGGCCTCGCCGTCGGCATCGACTACTCGCTCTTCATCATCAGCCGGCACCGCCGGCAGCTGCGCGACGGCGTGGGCGTGCGCGAGTCCATCGGCCTCGCCAACGGCACGGCCGGCAGCGCCGTCGTCTTCGCCGGCTCCACCGTGCTGCTCGCCCTCCTGGGCCTCAACGTCACCGGCATCGGCTTCCTCGGCACGATGGGCACCGTCGGCGCCGTCTGCGTCCTCGTCGCCGTCCTCATGGCGGTGACCTTCACGCCCGCGGTCCTCGGGCTCCTCGGGCACCGGGTCCTCGGTCGCGGCGGGCGCCGCCACGAGGCCGCCCACGTCGACCCCGCCCGCCCGATGAGCACGACGAAGGCCGTCCTCGGCGTGGTCCTGCCCGTCGTCGCCCTGCTCGTCGTGGCCGTGCCGGCGCTGTCCATCCGCCTCGGGCTGCCGAGCGGTGCGCAGGAGGCCGAGGACACCACCGCCTACCAGGCGTACACCGCGGCCGCCGAGGCCTTCGGGCCCGGGCAGAACGGCCCGCTCGTCGTGACGGCGGACCTGCCGGAGCCGGTGGCCGAGGACGACGAGCTGGCCACCCAGGTGGAGGTGGCCCAGCAGGTGGCCGCCCTCGACGACGTCGTGGCCGTCGCCCCCGCCGGCGTCTCGGCGGACCGCTCCTTCTTCGCCTTCCAGGTGGTGCCGGAGGACGGCCCCTCCAGCGCCTCCACCGAGCAGCTGGTGCAGGACCTGCGCTCCCTCCAGCCGACCGTCGACACCCTGCCCGCGGGCGCGGACGGCGAGGTCCAGGTCGGCGTCGCGGGCGCCGCCAGCGGCAACATCGACATCTCCGACCGGCTGGCCGAGGTGCTGCCGCTCTACCTGGCGGTCGTCATCGGCCTGTCGCTCGTGATCCTCGTCGTCGTCTTCCGGTCGCTGCTCGTGCCGGTGCTCGCGACGGCCGGCTTCGCGCTCTCGCTCTTCGCCGCCCTCGGCGCCGTGACGGCCGTGTACCAGTGGGGCTGGCTGGCCGACGTCTTCGGCGTCACGACGCCGGGCCCGGTGCTGAACTTCGCGCCGCTCCTGCTCGTCGGGATCCTCTTCGGGCTCGCGATGGACTACCAGCTCTTCGTCGTCTCGGGCATGCGCGAGGCCCACGTCCACGGCGAGCCGGCGCGGCGCGCCGTCATGGTGGGCCTCCGCAGCGGGCGCCCCGTGGTCGTCGCGGCCGCGATCATCATGGTCTCGGTCTTCGGCGGGTTCGTGTTCTCCCACCTCGCGGCGGTGAAGCCCATCGGCTTCGGCCTGGCCACGGGCGTGCTCTTCGACGCCTTCGTCGTCCGGCTCGTGCTCGTGCCCGCCGTCATGCACCTCGTCGGCCGCGGGGCGTGGTGGCTGCCCCGGTGGCTCGACCGCGTGCTGCCCCACGTGGACGTCGAGGGCTCGGCCCTCGAGCGCGAGCACCCGCGCACCGACGGCGAGCGCCCCGCCGACGCGCAGGGCGGCGACCCGCGGCCCGCCGCGGTGACGAGCGGCGCCTGACCTCCCGCACGACCACCGGCGCACCTGCGGCGCCTCAGCCGGCCGGGAGGAGCTCCCGCTCGGCGAGGCGCCGCAGGTGCTCGTGCATGGTCCGCGGCGTGCAGCCCGGCGTGCCGGTGAGCAGCTGCACGGCCAGGCCGTCCGCCAGCGCCATCAGCGCCACCGCCACCCGCTCGGGGTCCACGTCGGCGAAGCGGCCCTGCTCCACGCCGTGGCGGACGGCCTCGGAGACGAGACGGCGCCAGTGCAGGTGGAACTCGCCCTGCACCTCCCGCAGCTCGGGGTGCACCGCGGCCTCGCCCGAGACCTGGAGCCACACGGACCACTCGTCGCGGACCTGGCGGCTCGACGGCACCTGCAGCTCGAGGACGCGCAGCACCCGCTCCCACGGGTCCTCGAGCCGCTCGACGTCCCGCCGCTGGCGCTCGAACGCCCGCTCGACGCAGCGCATGAGGGCCTCGAGGACGAGGACGCGCTTGCTCGGGAAGTGGTGGTGGACGGCCGCCGGGCTGGTGCCGCAGCGCTCCGCGACGTCGGCGAGGCGGAGGCGGGAGTAGCCGCGGCGCGCGACCAGCCGCCAGGTCGCCTCGAGGATCTCCTCGCGACGGCGGGCGTCGCGCGGCGCAGCGGTCCGGCGGGGTCGGGGCCGCGGCCCGCTCCCCCGGCCGCGGACGAGCCAGCCGAGGCCGACCCCGGACCGCTCGGCGACGGCCGCCAGCTCCTCCGGCCGGAAGCGCCGCACCCCCGTCAGCGACTTCGACAGCTTGACCGGGTCCATGCCGACCGCGGCGGCGTACTCCCGCTGCGTGCCCTCGGCGTCGCGGACGAGCTCGCGGACCCGCCGCCGCACGTCCTCGCCACCGCTCTCCACGTCCCGACGGTAGGCGCCCGCCGTTGCGATCCTCGCATCGCGCGTTCGGGGGGCGCCCCGGCCCGCACCTACGTTCGTGGGCACCGACGACATGCCGCCGCGCCCGCCGCGGGCGGCCCGCCCACGTCCCGTGGAGGTCGACCGGATGAACCGCGACGTCATCCTCACCTGCGCCCTGACCGGCGCCGGTGACACCACCGCCAAGAACCCGCACGTCCCCGTCACGCCGCAGCAGATCGCCGAGTCCGGCGTCGAGGCGGCGAGGGCGGGCGCCGCCGTCGTCCACGTCCACGTGCGCGACCCGGAGACCCGCCAGGGCTCGCGCGACGTGGCCGCCTACGCCGAGGTCGTCGAGCGCATCGAGGCCAGCGGCGTCGACGTCGTCGTCAACCTCACCGCCGGCATGGGCGGGGACCTGCAGGTCCCCGACGCCGACCCGCTGGGCTCGGGCCCGGGGACCGACCTCGTCAGCGCCCGCGAGCGCCTCGCGCACGTCGAGGAGATCCGCCCCGAGATCTGCACCCTCGACTGCGGCACGCTGAACTTCGGCGACGGCGACATGACCTACGTGAGCACCCCCGAGATGCTCCGCGCGGGCGCCGCCCGCATCCAGGAGCTCGGCGTCAAGGCCGAGATGGAGTGCTTCGACACCGGCCACGTCCGGGCCGGCAACCAGCTCGTCGCCGAGGGCCTCATGGACGCCCCCGCGCTGTACCAGCTGTGCCTGGGCATCCCCTACGGCGCCCCGGCCGAGCCGCGCGTCGCGCAGGCCATGGCCGACATGGTCCCCGCGGACGCCAACTGGGCCGGCTTCGGCATCGGCCGGATGCAGATGCCGATGGTCGCGCAGATGGTGCTGCTCGGCGGCAACGTCCGGGTGGGGCTGGAGGACAACCTCTACCTGTCGAGGGGCGTGCCCGCGACCAACGCCCAGCTCGTCGACCGGGCCCGCACGATCATCGAGTCGATGGGCGCCCGCGTCCTCAGCCCCGCCGAGGGCCGCGAGAAGCTCGGGCTGGCACCCCGTGGCTGAGCCGCTGGCGCTGCGGCCCCCGCAGGAGGTCCGGACCGTCGCGTGCGTCGGCACCGGCGTCATCGGCGGCGGCTGGGTGGCCCACTACCTCGCCCGCGGCTACGACGTCACGGCCTGGGACCCGGCCCCCGAGGGCGCCGAGCGGCTGCGCCGCCAGGTCGACGCCGCGTGGCCGGCGCTCACCGAGCTCGGGCTCGCGAGCGGCGCCTCCCGGGACCGCCTGCGGGTCACCACGGACCTCGCCGACGCCGTCCGCGATGCGGACGTCGTCCAGGAGAGCGCCCCCGAGCGGCTCGAGCTCAAGCAGGCCCTGCTGGCCGACCTCGACGAGGTCGTGCCCCCGGACGTCGTCGTCGCGTCCTCGACGTCGGGCTACGGCATGACCGAGATGCAGGTGCGGTGCGCCCGCCCGGAGCGCTTCGTCGTCGGGCACCCGTTCAACCCGCCGTACCTCGTGCCGCTCGTCGAGGTCGTGGGCGGTGAGCGCACCGACCCGGCGGTGGTGCGGTGGGCCGCCGACTTCTACGCGCGGGCCGGCAAGAGGGTCATCACGCTGGACGCCGAGCTGCCGGGCTTCGTGGCCAACCGCCTGCAGGAGGCCGTCTGGCGCGAGGCGCTGCACATGGTCGCCGAGGGCGAGGCGACCGCCGAGCAGATCGACGCGGCCGTGGTCGACGGCCCCGGCCTGCGCTGGGCCCTCATGGGGCCCGTCCTCACGTTCCACCTCGCCGGGGGCGACGGCGGCATGGCGCACATGCTCGACCACTTCGGCCCCTCGCTCGAGGAGCCGTGGACGCGGCTGGCGGCGCCGCCGCTGACGGACGACCTGCGGGACCGCATGGTCGCGGGGGCCGAGGGCGAGGCCCGCGGCCGCACGGCCGCCGAGCTCGTCGCCGAGCGCGACCGCGGCCTCATCGCCGTCCTGCGCGCGGTGGAGTCCGTGCGCGCGGCCGAGGGCGCCGCCCGGTGAGCGGCCCCCGGCACCCGCCGGAGACCCCCCTCGTCCACGCCGAGGACGTCCGCCCGGAGTGGCTGGACTACAACGGCCACCTCAGCGAGGCGTACTACGTCCTCGTCATGGGCCACGCCACGGACGCCCTCATGGACGCCACCGGGCTCGACGCCGACTACCGCGCCGCCACGGGCTGCTCCCTGTACACCGTCGAGGCGCACGTGCGGTACCTGCACGAGGTCCGCGGCGACGCCCGGCTCACCGTGCGCACCCGCGTGGTCGGCCTCGACGACAAGCGCGTGCACCTCGTCCACGAGATGCACGCCGCCGTCGCGGGGCGCCCCGGGGGCGACGGGCCTGTGGCCACCGAGGAGGTGCTGGCCCTGCACGTGGACGGCGCCGCGGGCCGGGCCGCCCCCCTCCCGGCCGAGCGGCGCGCCGCGCTCGGCCGGCACCTGGCGCCGGCGCCCGCGCACGCGCACCGGGCGATCCGCGAGGTCGGCGCCCCGGTGGCGTGACCGCGCGGCCGACCGGCGCACCCCGCCCGCCGAGCTCCCCACCGACCGGCGCACCCCCCGACCGAGCGCCCGGAGGCCCCCGAGGCCTCGGGGGCGCGAGGTCCCTGCGAAGGAGGCACACCCTGGACGGACCACCAGCCCGCCCCGGCCGGAGCACCCGGCCCCCCGGCTCCCCGCACGGGAGCACCCCGACCCGGCGGCTCGCCGCCCGCCCCCTCGACCGCCGCAGCGTCCTCGGCCTCGGCCTCGCCGGCGTGGGCGCCGCAGTCCTGACGGGCTGCGGCTCCGCCGCCATCCCCGGCGCCGAGACGGGGGGAGCAGCGGCGCCGCCCGCGGCGGCCGCCTGCGCGTCGGCGTCGTCGGCGGCTCGCTCAACGACACGCTGGACGCGCACTCCCCGGTGACGCACCCCGACCAGGCCCGCGTCATCAACCTCTACGACACGCTGCTGGCCTTCGACAGCGACTACCGGATCCAGCCCGCGCTCGCCGAGTCCGTGGAGCCCTCGGAGGACGCCACGCGCTGGACCGTCCGCCTCCGCGAGGGCACCACCTTCCACGACGGCCGCCCCATCACGGCCGACGACGTCGTCGCGACGCTCGCGCGCATCACCGACCCGGACGACCCCAAGGGCGGCGCCAGCGGCCTGTCGGCCCTCGCCGGGGGCGGCATGCGCGTCCTCGACGCCCGCACCGTGCGGCTCGACCTCGCCACCCCCGACGCCTCGCTGCGCGACCAGCTCGCGCAGTACGGGAACGGCGTCGTGCCGGCGGACTACGACCCCGAGGCGCCCGTCGGCTCGGGCCCCTTCCGCCTCGTCTCCTTCCAGGCGGGCCAGCGCAGCGTCTTCGAGCGGCACCCCGGCTACTGGCGCGAGGGCCAGCCGTACCTCGGCGAGCTCGAGGTCATCGACTTCCCCGACGACACCGCCCGGGTCAACGCCCTGCTGGGCGATCAGGTGGACGCCATCGACCAGCTCCCGTCCCCCCTCACCGAGGTCGTCGGGGCCGACCCGGCCCTCGCGGTGCTCCAGAGCCGCACCGGCGCCTGGCTGCCCTTCACCATGCGCGTGGACGTCGCGCCCTTCGACGACGTCCGCGTGCGCCAGGCGCTGCGCCTCGTGGTCGACCGCCAGCAGATGGTCGACCAGGTGCTCTCCGGGAACGGACGCGTCGCCAACGACCTGTACGCGCCCTTCGACCCCGCCTACGCCTCGGGGATCCCCCAGCGCGAGCGCGACGTCGAGCGGGCCCGGGCGCTGCTGGCCGAGGCCGGCCAGGAGGACCTGCGGGTCGAGCTCGTCACCTCCCCCGTCGCCGCCGGCCTCGTCGAGGCCGCGCAGGTCTTCGCCGCCCAGGCCGCCGACGCCGGCATCACGGTCGACGTGCGGCAGGTCGACACCGGCGTCTTCTACGGCGAGCAGTACCTGCAGTGGCCCTTCGCGCAGGACTTCTGGTTCACGCGCAACTTCCTCCCGCAGGCCAGCGCGGGGAGCCTGCCGGACGCGCCGTACAACGAGACCCACTGGGCGGACCCGGAGTTCGTCGAGCTCGTCCGCCGGGCGCGCGCGACGACGGAGGACGCCGAGCGCGCCGAGCTCGTCCGCGCGGCGCAGGAGGTCGAGCACGAGCGCGGCGGGTACATCGTCTGGGGCTTCAACGACCAGGTCGACGCCTACAACGTGCGCCTGTCCGGCCTCGAGGAGGACCTCAGCGGCATCCCGCTGTCGGGCTACCGCTTCCGCGCCGTGTCCTTCGGGGACGCGGGCGGGGTCGGCCAGCAGGACGACGAGCAGGACGGCGCGGGGGGTGGTGCCTGATGGCGCGGCTCCTCCTGCGACGGCTCCTCGTGGGGCTGCTCATCCTCTGGGCGGTCTCGGTGATCGTCTTCCTCGCGACCAAGGCCCTGCCCGGGGACGCGGCCCAGGCCGTGCTCGGCCGGCAGGCCACGCCCGAGCGGCTGGCCGCCGTGCGCGAGCAGCTCGGCCTCGGCCAGCCCGCGCTCACCCAGTACCTCGAGTGGCTGGGCGGGGTCCTCACCTTCGACCTCGGCGACTCCTTCGCGACGGGCCAGCCCATCGCCGAGCTCCTGCAGCCGCGGATCGCCAACTCCCTCGTCCTCATGGGCGCGTCCGCGGTCATCGCCACCCCGCTGGCCGTGGCGCTCGGCACGTGGAGCGCGCTGCGCCGCGACTCCGCCGTCGACCACGTCACCTCCACGGGCACGCTCGTGCTGGCGTCCATGCCCGAGTTCGTCGTCGGGGTGCTGCTCGTCCTGCTGCTGTCGACCGGCCTGCTGCACGTGCTGCCGGCCGTCTTCGTGGCCACGGAGCCCGGGCCCATCTGGGTCGACCCGGCGCAGCTCGTCCTGCCGGTGCTCACGCTCGTGCTCGCGGTCAGCCCGTACATCACCCGGATGATGCGGGCGACGATGGTCGAGGTCCTCGAGAGCGACTACGTCCAGCAGGCGCAGCTCAAGGGCCTGCCCCGGCGGACCGTCCTGTGGCGGCACGCGTTCCCCAACGCCGTCGGCCCGGTGGCCCAGGTCGTCGCGCTGCAGCTGGCCTGGCTCGCCGGCGGCGTCGTCCTCGTGGAGTTCCTCTTCCGCTTCCCGGGCGTCGGCTTCGCGCTCGTCGACGCGGTGGGCAACCGCGACGTCCTCGTCGTCCAGGCCCTGGCGCTGCTCGTCGCCGCGCTCTACGTCGTCGTCAACATCCTGGCCGACGTCATCGGCATCGTCACCAACCCGAAGGTGAGGACCGCCTCGTCATGACCGCCACCCCCCACGCCCGACCCGCACCGCGCCGCGCCCTCGCGCCGGCCGCGCTGCGGGGCTCCCTCCTGGGCCGCGCCTGGCCCCTGCGGCGCAGCCGGATCGGGTGGGCCCTCGTGCTCCTCGTCCTGCTCGTCGCCTTCGTCGGCCCCTACCTCGCGCCCTTCTCCCCGACCGAGTTCGTCGGCGCCCCGTACACGGCGGACGTCGCCGGGACGCTGCTGGGCACGGACGACCTGGGCCGTGACGTCCTCACCCGCTTCCTCCACGGCGGCCGGTGGCTCCTCGCCCTCGCCGCCGCCGCCACCGTGCTCGGCGTCGGCGTCGGCGCCGCGGTCGGCCTGCTCGCCGGCTACCGCCGAGGGGTCCTCGACGAGGTCCTCATGCGCAGCAGCGACGTGCTGCTCGCCTTCCCGCAGGTCGTCATCGCCCTGCTCTTCCTCGCCGCGCTCGGGCCGCAGAAGTGGCTCCTCGTGCTGCTCGTCGCCGTCGGGCACGCCCCGCGCGTCGCCCGCGTGGTGCGGGGCGCCGCCCTGTCCGTCGTGGGCCGCGACTTCGTCGAGGCCTCCGAGTCCGCCGGGACGCCGGTGCGGACGATCCTGCGCCGCGAGGTCCTGCCCAACGTGACGGGGACGCTCATGGTCGAGCTCGGCCTGCGCCTCACCTACTCCATCGGGATCCTCGCCGGCCTCAGCTTCCTGGGCCTGGGCCTGCAGCCGCCCGCGGCGGACTGGGGCCTGATGATCAACCAGAACCGCATCGCCCTCACCGTGCAGCCGTGGTCGGTCGTCCTGCCGGTCGCCGCCATCGCCGTGCTGACCATCGGCACCAACCTCATCACCGACGGGCTGGCCCGCGCCTCCGCCGGGCTCGACCAGGGAGTGCAGTCATGAGCGCCGTCCCCCCGACGACCACCGGCCCGACGCCCACCCCCCCGACGCCGTCCGCGGCGGAGGCCGCGGCCGCGGCCGTGGAGGTCACCGGCCTGCGCGTGGACGGCACGCCCTCGCACGCCGCGATCATCGACGAGGTCGAGCTGCGCATGCGCCGCGGCGAGGTCCTCGGCGTCGTCGGCGAGTCCGGCTCCGGCAAGAGCACCCTGGCCCTCGCCCTGCTGCGCTACCTCAAGCGCAGCACCGAGCTCGTCGCCGGCACGGTCAGCGTGGGCGGGGAGGACCTCACCGCCCTGGACGACGCCGGGCTGCGCCGCGCCCGCGGCCGGTCGGTGGCCTACGTGCCCCAGTCCCCCGCCGCGTCCCTCAACCCGGCCCTGCGGATCGGCACCCAGCTGCGCGAGTGCCTGCCGGGCGGCTCGTCCGAGCGCGTCCGGGAGGTGCTGCGCGAGGTGGCCCTGCCCGACGACGGGGCCTTCCGGCGCCGCTACCCCCACCAGCTCTCGGGCGGGCAGCAGCAGCGCGTGGCGCTCGCCATGGCCTTCGCCGCCAGGCCGTCCCTCATCGTCCTCGACGAGCCGACCACGGGCCTCGACGTGACGACGCAGAAGCACGTGCTCTCCACGGTCCGCGGCCTGTGCGCCGAGCACGGCGTCGCCGCCGTCTACATCAGCCACGACATCGCCGTGGTCGCCGACATCGCCGACCGGGTGGCGGTCATGTACTCCGGCCGGCTCGTCGAGGTGGCGCCGACGGCGGAGCTGCTGGCGGCGCCCCAGCACCCCTACACCGTCGGCCTGCTCGGCTCGGCGCCCGACCCCGCCGGGGAGCGGGCCGCCCTCGCCGTCCCCGGCGTCGCCCCCTCGCCGCTGCAGCGGCCGCGGGGGTGCGCGTACGCGCCGCGCTGCCCCGTCGCCGTGGACGCCTGCTCCGACGCGCCCCCCGCCGCGGTGGAGAACCGCCCCGGCCAGTGGTCGCGGTGCCTGCGCCCCGGCGAGCACCGCCTGGAGCCCCGGCGCCGCGACGACGGGGCGCGCCTGCGCGTCGCCCACGCCGCCCGCCCCGTCGTCGCCGTGCGCGACCTCGTGGCCTGGTACGACCGCAGCGCCCCCGTGCTGCGGGGCGTCGACCTGGAGGTCCGCCGCGGGGAGTGCCTCGCCCTGCTCGGGGAGTCCGGCAGCGGCAAGACGACCCTGTCGCGCAGCGTCGCCGGGCTCCACCGGCGCCTGCGGGGGGCGGTCGAGCTGGACGGCGAGCCCCTGGCCGCGGGTGTCCGGCGGCGCACGTCCGAGCAGCGCCGACGGGTCCAGTACGTCTTCCAGGACCCGTACGAGTCGCTCAACCCCCGCCGGACGGTGCGCGAGATCGTCACGGCCCCCGTGCGCCAACTGCTGGGACGCCGCCCCGACGAGGCGGAGCGCGTGCGCGACGTGCTCATGCGGGTCTCGCTGCGGCCGGAGCACGCCGACCGGCTCCCCGGCCAGCTCAGCGGCGGCGAGCGCCAGCGCGTCGCCATCGCCCGGGCGCTGGCCGTCGAGCCCGACGTGCTCGTCTGCGACGAGATCACCTCGGCGCTCGACGTCTCGGTGCAGGCCGCCATCACCGACCTGCTGGCCCACCTCCAGCGCGACCTCGGCCTCACCATGCTCTTCGTCACGCACGACACGGCGCTGGTGCGCGACGTCGCCCAGTCCGTCGCCGTCCTGTCCCGGGGCCGGCTCGTCGAGCACGGCCCGGTGGACACGGTCTTCACCGACCCGCAGCACGAGTACACCCGCACGCTCATGGCCGACACCCCCCGGCTCGACCTCGCCGGGGCGCTCGCGTGAGCCCGGCTCCCGGCGGCGGGCTGCCGCGCGAGGTCGACGAGCGCCTGCACCCGGAGTCGCGGGAGCTGCTCGCCGAGCTCGGCGCGGCGCCCCTGCCCGGGGACCCGGCCTTCGACCTGGCCCGCTCCCGCCGCGAGGTGACGGCGGGCGCACCGCCCCCGACGGCCGCGGGCGCACGCTGCCGGACCCGCGACCTCGCCGTCGCGGGCGTGCCGTGCCGGGTCTACCTGCCCGGTGGGGAGGGCGCCCCCGCGGGCACCGTCGTCCACGCGCACGGCGGCGGCTTCGTCGAGGGCGACCTCGAGAGCCACGACGCCGTCTGCCGGGAGGTCGCCGTCGCGTCCGGCTGGGCCGTGGTGGCGGTGGACTACCGCCTCGCGCCCGAGCACCCCTTCCCGGCGGCGCTCGAGGACCTCGAGGCCGTGCTCGCGGCCGTGGCCGCCGGCGGGGTCGGCGGCGCGGACAGGGTCGGCGTCGGGGTCGGGGCCGGGGTCGGGGTCCCGGCAGCGCCGCTGGCGCTGCTCGGGGACAGCGGCGGCGCCACGCTCGTCGCCGGCGCCTGCCTGCGCGCCCGGCGGCGCGAGCGGGCCGGCCGGCCCGTGCCGCGCGTCGCGCTGCAGGTGCTCGTCTACCCGGGGAGCGGCCCGGCGCCCGCGTCGCCGGAGCTCGAGCGCGGGCTGGGACTGAGCCCCGAGGCGCGCGACTGGTACCAGGCGGCCCACGTCCCTGACCCGTCGCAGCGCGGGCTCGAGGAGGTCGTGCCCCTGGCGGCCGCGTCCTTCGCCGACCTGCCGCCCGCCGTGGTCCTCACCGCCGAGCTGGACCCGCTGCGCGCCGGCGGGGAGGAGCACGCCGCCCGGATGGCGGCCGCGGGGGTGCCCGTCACGTCCGCCCGCCTCGGCGGGGTCGTGCACGGCTTCTGGCGGCGACCGGCCACGCAGCCGACCGCCCGCGCCGCCGTCGACCTCGTCGCAGGAGCCCTGCGCCGCGCCGGCTGACGCCGGCCCGGGGACGGCGCACCGGCGTCCCCCACCGCGCCGTGGAGCCCGTGGGCGGGCCGGGGGCGCCCGTCGTGACCACGTCGTCACCGGGCAGCCGTCGCGCGTGACGCGTCTGAGACGATCCGCGCGCACCGCACCCGACCCAGCCCGGCCCCGGACCTCGGAGGAGCCCCGTGAGACGTGCCGCCATCGCCGCCGGCGTCCTCGCCACGGCGGTGCTGACCGCCCCGCCGGCCACGGCCGCCACGAGCCCGTCGGCCCCTCCGACCGCCGCCCGGGCTGCGGCGGGGGCCTCGGCGCCCCCGCTGCGCCCCGACCAGGCCCTCGCGGAGCTGTCGGCGGCCTGCACGGTCCCCGCCACGCGGGACCTCCAGGTCACGCGCACCGTCCACCGCGTCGGCACGGAGATGGGCGTGTCCGCCAAGGTGATGCTCGCGGGCTTCGAGGCCGGGTGGGTCGAGTCCCACATGAACGACCTGGCGTGCGGCGACCGCGACTCGCTCGGCGTCTTCCAGCAGCGTCCCTCGCAGGGCTGGGGCACCCCGGAGCAGATCCTCGACGTCACCTACGCGGCGCGCGCCTTCTTCCGCGAGGCCCAGCGCGTCGAGCCCCGGTACGCGGGCTCGACGGCCGGCCAGCTGGCCCAGGGGGTGCAGCGATCGGCCTACCCCAGCCGCTACGACCAGGCGCAGGGGACGGCCGAGCGGCTCCTGGCCGAGGTCGCCACCCCCGCGGTGCGGGCGACCCCGGACCGGGCCCAGCGCTTCCTCAGCGACGACAACCGGGAGCAGCGCACCGACAGCCCCTTCCCCTTCGGCACGGGCGCCGACGAGCACTTCGCGGGGGACTGGGACGGCGACGGCGTCGACACCCCCGGCCAGCGCCAGGGGAACCGCATCTACATCGCCCGGGACGCCCGGGGGACGGACGTCGTCACCTTCCGCTACGGCTGGGCGGACAGCGAGCTGGTGGTCGGGGACTGGGACGGCGACGGGCGCGACAGCATCGGGATCGTGTCGGGCCGCGCGTGGTACCTGCGCGACCGCCTCGGGGGCGGCCCCGCGGACCTCACCTACTCCTACGGCTTCCCCGGGTCGGCGAAGGTCGTCGGGGACTGGGACGGCGACGGCGTCGACACCCCGGGCGTGGTGTCCGGCCAGCGCTGGTACCTCACCGACCGGCACGGCGGCGGCGCCGCGAGCCGGACCTTCGCCTACGGCCCGTCCCGCGGCGACAAGCTCGCCGGCGACTGGGACGGCGACGGCCGGGACACGCCCGGGGTCCGCGTCGGCGGCACGTGGTACCTCCGCGACAGCACCTCGGGCGGCCCCGCGGACACCAGCGCGGCCTACGGCTGGGCCACGGACGACCCCTTCACCGGCGACTGGGACGGCGACCGGCGCGACAGCGCCGGCATCTCCCGCGCGCGGTAGCCGCCCCCGGGCGGTGGAGCCCGCTCACGCGAGCGGGTAGGTCTGCTCGCCCGCGTCGCGCGCGATCTCGTCGAGCGTGCGGTCCACCTCGGCGAAGGTGTCGGTGCCGTAGGCCATGACGGCGCCGTGCTCGTCGTAGTCGCGGAACTGGGGGCCGTCGAGCAGGAGCAGCAGGCCGAGGGGGCCGCCGTGCTCGGCCAGCGCCTCGTCGGGGTCCACGTCGGGGTCCACCTCGAGCGAGCGGGCGCGCGCCCGCGCCAGCAGCGCCTCGGGGTCGGTGACGACGAAGTCGTAGCGGGCCTGCCAGCTGTAGCGGGCGCCCTCGAGCGGCTCGTCGTCCTCCTCCACGTCGTCCTCGAGCAGGTCGTCGACGTCGGCGACGTCGTCGCCCGTCAGCTCGTCGAAGGCCGCCCACTCGTCGAGGCCGGTGCCCCAGCCCCGGTCGTGCAGGGCCTCGCGGAGGGCGTCCGACGCCCGGCGCACCCGGCCGAGGGCCTCGGCGACGGTCGCGAGGTCGAGGCTGTCGAGGTCGCGCCCGCAGCGGCCCAGCTCCTCGGCGAGGGCGCCCGCCGCGGTCGAGGGCATCGTCATCGGCTCGTCGTCGTCCACGCGGGTGACGGTACGCACCGCTCGGCCGTCCGGGTGGCCCGACGGCGGGGAGGTGCCGCGGGCCGCCCGGCCGGTCGATCCGAGGGGCGTGGGCGGGGGTCGCGACGGCGCGCGGGTGAGCACGCTCCTCGTCGTGCTCGCGCTCGTCCCCCTCCTCGGGGTGGTCGCGGCGACCGCGGCGCTCCTCGTCGCCGAGGTGCGCACGGAGCGGACGAGCCGCCAGGCCCTCGGCGCCGTCGTCGTGACCGGCGAGGTGTCCGCCGCCCGCAGCGCCCTCGCCCGCGAGGTGTTCCTGACCTCCGAGCGCACCCGCCTCGACGACGCCGCGCAGCGGCAGCGCCTCGGCCCGGACGTCGTCGTCGCCCTCGCGTCAGCCCTGCCGGAGGAGGACCTGGTCGGCGCCCGCCGGCGCACGGACACCGCCCTGGCCGACGTGGACGCCACCTCGGCCGCGGGGCGCGCGGCCGCGGGCGTCGCGGCCGACCTCGTGCCGCTGCGCACCGCCGTCGACGTCACCGGGACGTGGTCGGCGGTGGCGCCCGGCTTCGACTCGCTCACGTCCCAGCTCGCCACGGCGGAGCGGCTCGCCGTCGACGACGCCCTCGCGGGCGGGGTCGGGGCCGACGTGGCGGGTGCGCTGCTCGAGCTGCGCACCGCCACCGAGGCCGTGGCGCTCGGGTCGGGCGAGGCCCTCGCGGTCCTCGACGACCTCGTGACCGCGGACGGCGCCGCGACGGGTCGCGCCGGGCCCGGCGCCTGGGCCTCCGCCGCGCCGCTCGAGGCGCTCGGCGCGTCACCCTCCCGCGCGGTCCGGGACCGCAGCGCGGGACTGCTCGCGGCGACCACGGGGCTGCGGGCCGACGCCGTCGCCGCCGCCCGGGCGGCCGGCGGGACGCCGGGCCCGCGGCTCGCCTCCCGCCTGCGCGCCCTCGTGGAGGGCCTGGACGACCGGTCGGCGGGGCTCACGGCGCTGGCGGCGACGACGAGCGCCCGCGCGGGGGAGCTCACCCGCGCGGAGACGTCCTCCGCCCACCGCGACGTGGTGGCCCTGGGCGCCGGCGCCCTCCTGCTGTGCCTCCTCACCGGCGCGGCGGTCCTGCGCACGAGCGTCGCGCTGGGCCGCCCCCTCCAGGCCCTCGCCGCGGCGGCGCAGCAGGTCGGTCGCGGGGAGCTGCTGGCCGTGGACGTCACCGGCCCGCGCGAGGTGCGGACGGTCGCCGAGGGGCTCGCCGCCACCGTCGCCTCGCTGCGCCGGCTGCAGGAGCAGGCGCGGGCCGTGGTCGCGGGCGAGCTGGGGAGCCCCGTGCTGGCCGCGCCGCTGCCCGGGCCCCTCGGCGCCGTCGTGCACGCGTCCGTCACCGAGCTCGTGCAGGCCATGGTCGACCGCGACCGGCTGCGCGAGGACCTCACCCACCGGGCCACCCACGACTCCCTCACCGAGCTGCCCAACCGGGCCCGGGCGATGGAGCTGCTCGACCGCGCGCTCGCGCGCAGCCGGTGCGACGGCGGGGTCGTGGGCCTGCTCTTCGTCGACCTCGACCGCTTCAAGCAGGTCAACGACACGGCGGGCCACGCCGCCGGGGACGCGGTCCTGCGGGCGGTGGCGGTGCGCATGCGCGAGCGGGTGCCCGCCGGCGGCACCGTCTGCCGCCTGGGCGGTGACGAGTTCCTCGTCGTCGTCGAGGACGCGGGCGACGCGCAGCTGCTGGGGCTGGCCGAGGCCCTCGTCGGGGCCGTGTCCGCCCCGGTGGGGTTCGCCGGCGCCGAGGTCGCCGTGGGCGCCAGCGTGGGCGTGGCCCGCACGGCCGGTGGGACGGCGGGGCGCGAGGAGCTGCTCGCCGAGGCCGACGCCGCCGCCTACCAGGCCAAGCAGGAGGGCCGCGGCGCCGTCGGGGGGTCCGCCGCACCGGGCGGGCGGGGACGCGTCGGCTTCTACGACGACGAGCTGCGGCGGCGGCTCACGGGCGCCCGCGACCTCGAGGAGGCGCTCGCGCGCGCACTGCGCGGACGGGAGCTCGTGCTGCACTACCAGGCCGTCGTGGGGCTCGACCCCGACGGGACCACCGACGGGGTGACGGGGTACGAGGCGCTCGTGCGGTGGCAGCGGCCCGGGCACGGCCTCGTCCCGCCGTCGGAGTTCGTGCCCGCGGCCGAGCGCTCGTCGCTCGTGTGCGACCTCGGGCGGTACGTGCTCCTCGAGGCGACCCGGCAGCTGGCGCGCTGGTCGGCGGGCGGCGGCGCCGCCGCGCGGCGCACCGTCGCCGTCAACGTCTCGGGACGGCACCTCGTCAGCCACCACCTCCTGCAGGACGTGCGGGACGCCCTGGACGGGTCGGGACTGGAGCCGCACCGCCTGGTCGTCGAGATCACCGAGACGGTGCTCGTCGACCACGCCCTCGCGCACGAGCGCCTCACCGCGCTGCGGGCCCTCGGGGTGCGCGTCGCCATCGACGACTTCGGGACGGGCTTCACGTCGATCGCCCAGCTCCGCCGGCTGCCGGCCGACGTCCTCAAGGTCGACCGGAGCCTCGCGGCCGCCGACGACCCGGCCTCGGCGGAGCTCGTGCGCCTCGTCGTCGGGGCCGCCCGCACCTTCTCCCTCGCGGTGGTGGCCGAGGGCGTGGAGACGCCGGCCCAGCTCGACGCCCTGAGGGCGGCCTCGTGCGACGCCGTCCAGGGCTACCTGCTCCACCGGCCCTGCGCCCCCGGGGACGAGGCGCCCGAGGTCGACGCGGGTGGTGCGCTCGTGCGGGGGCCGGTCGCGGTGGAGGGCGCCGTCCCCGGCGTCGGGGCGCAGCGCCGCTCGTCCGACGTGCGCGCCGGGGCCACGTGCGGCACGGTCGTGCCACCGAGGGGTGCAGCAGCGCGCTCCGTCACGGCCGACCACTGGTCGCCCCGGACCCGTCCGGCGTGAGCCCTCCTCGACCCCCACCGCCGCCCTCGGCGCGGTGCGCGGGTGCGCCCGGGCTGCGCCGTGCGAGCCGGACGCACCGAAGGAGCTCCCATGAGCCAGAGCACCGGTGGGTCGCCCGCGCACCGCGCCGACGACCCGTTCGACCGCACGACCGCCGAGCCGCTGGCGACGACCGGCGACGGCAGCAGCACCAGCCGCGCCGACGCGGCCCGCGGAGCCGGGCAGCAGGTCGCCGGCTCCGCCAAGGGCGCCGGCCAGGAGGTGGCCGGCTCCGCGAAGGGCGCCGGCCAGGAGGTGGCCGGCTCCGCGAAGCAGGCCGGCCAGGAGGTCGCCGGCACGGCGAAGGAGAAGGCCGGCGAGACGGCCGACGAGGCGAGGACGCAGGCCCGCCACCTCTACGCCGAGGGCCGCGAGCAGCTGACCCAGCACGCCGGCGAGCAGCAGCGCCGAGCCGCCCAGGGGCTCTCGGCCGTCACCGGCGAGCTGCGCGGCATGGTCGAGGGCAGCGACCAGCAGGGGCCGGTCACCGACCTGGCGCGCCAGGCGGCCGACCGGGTCGACGACGCGGCCCGCTGGCTGGGGGACCGCGAGCCCGCGCAGCTCCTCGACGACGTCCGCCGCTTCGCCGCGCGCCGCCCGGGCACCTTCCTCGCCCTCGCCGCGGGCGCCGGCGTCCTCGCCGGCCGCCTGGGCCGGGGCCTGAAGGACTCCGGGTCCGACTCCGGGGCGGGCTCCTCGTCGGGCACCGCCTCGACCGGTGGGCCCTCGACCGCCGGCGCGACCTACGGCACCGCCGCGGTGGAGCCGCGCGGCACCCGGCTGCCCGCCGAGGGCGCCGGCACCGCCGGCGCGCCCCTCGAGGAGCCGGGCGGCCCCCGCGGGACGGCGCTGTGAGCGCCCGCGCGGAGGGCTCCCACCCGGTCGACGAGCACCTCGACGAGCGCCGCGCCGCCGGCTCCGAGGACCACCGGTCGCTGGGCGAGCTGATGAGCGCGGTGACGACCGACGTGTCCACGCTCGTCCGCCAGGAGATCGCCCTGGCGAAGGCGGAGGCCAAGGAGTCCGCCGCCCACGCGGGCAAGGGCGCCGGGATGCTCGGCGGCGCCGGCGTCGCCGGGCACTTCGTGCTGCTGTTCCTCTCGATCGCCCTCTGGTGGGGCCTCGGGAACGCCACCGGCTACGGCTGGTCCGCGCTCGTGGTGGCGGCCGTGTGGGCCGTGGTCGCCGCGGTGCTGGCCGTCGTCGGTCGGGGCCAGCTCCAGAAGACCAAGGGCCTGCCGCAGACGCAGCAGTCCCTCCAGAAGATCCCGAACGCCGTCAAGGGGCACGAGGAGGCCAACCGATGAGCCAGAGCCCGGAAGAGATCCGCGCCGACATCGAGCGCACGCGGGCGTCGCTGAGCGCCGACGTCGACGAGCTCGGCCACGAGGCCAGCCCCTCGACCCAGGCCCACCGCCAGGTGGACCGGGCCAGGGGCCGCGCCAACGACCTCAAGGAGCGGGTCATGGGGAAGGCCCACGACGCCCGCGACCAGGCGCACTCGGCGGCGCACTCGGGCCGTGACGGCGCCGGGTCGGCGGCGGGCAGCGCCAAGGAGGCGGTGGGCTCGGCGCCGCACCAGGCCGCCGACCGCACCCGGGGCAACCCCTTCGCCGCCGGCCTCGTGGCCTTCGGCGCCGGCCTCCTCGTGGCGGGCCTCATCCCCACGAGCCGCACGGAGCAGGACGCCGCCGAGCGCGCCAAGCAGAAGGCGCAGCCGCTCGTCGACGACCTCAAGGGCCAGGCGCAGGACGCGGCGCAGGAGCTCAAGGAGCCCGCGCAGGAGGCCGCGCAGTCGGTCAAGGAGTCGGCCCAGGGCGGTGCGCAGGAGGTCAGGGGCGAGGCGCAGGACCGCGCCCAGGACGTCAAGGGCCAGGCCCAGGACCGCGCCCAGGACGTCAAGGGCCAGGCCCAGGACCGCGCCCAGGACGTCAAGGGCCAGGCCCAGGACCGCGCCCAGCAGGTCCGCGACCAGGGCTGAGACGCCCGCGGGGCCTCTCCGCCCTCCTCCGGACGGCGCCCCCCTCCGACGACGGCCCGGTGCGACGCACCGGGCCGTCGTCGCCCCCGTCAGCCGGTCGGGCCACGACGTCCGGCCCGTCGCCCGGGCCCGCCCTCCGGCCCCATACTCGCCCGGTGCAGCCGCTGACGGAGGACGGTGCCGCGTGAGCGTCGAGGACGGCCGCACGACCGCGACCCTGGACTCGGTCGCCCGGACCGCGGGCGTCTCGCGCGCCACGGCCAGCCGGGTCCTCACCGGCTCGCCCCGGGTCAGCGACGACGCGCGGGAGCGGGTCCTCGCCGCGGCGGCGTCCCTGTCCTACGTCCCCAACGCGGCGGCCCGCGCGCTCGTCACCCGCCGCAGCGACGCCGTCGCCTTCGTCGTGTGCGAGCGCGAGGAGCGCTTCTTCTCCGACCCCTTCTTCGCCAGCGTCCTCAAGGGCGCCCACCGGGTCGTCGCCGCCAGCCGGCGCCAGCTCGTCTTCGCCGTCGTCGCGTCCGACGACGACCGGGAGCGGCTCGTGCGCTTCGCCGCGGGCGGTCACGTGGACGCCGCCATCTTCCTGTCGGTGCACGCGGGAGAGACCGCTCCGGCGCAGCTGCGCGAGCGCGGCGTGCCCGTGGTCCTCGTCGGGCGCCCGCCCGCCGGCGTCACCGACGACGTACCGCGCGCCGACACCGACAACGTCGCGGGCGGCCTCGCCGCCGCCGAGCACGTCCTGGCGCGGGGGCGCCGGCGGCTCGGCGTCGTCACAGGACCGCTCGACATGCCGAGCGCCGAGGACCGCCTCGAGGGCGTGCGCCGCGCGGTGGCCGCCGCGGGCGGCGCGGTCGGAGCACCGGGCGGGCCGGCCCCCGTCGGCGAGCCGTCGGTGGCCGTCGTCGAGGGCGACTACACGACCGAGGGCGGCCGGCGGGGAGCGGCTGCGCTGCTCGAGCGCGTCCCGGGGCTCGACGCCGTGGTGGCGCAGAACGACCTCATGGCCGTCGGGGCCCTCGGCCTGCTGCGCGAGCGGGGGATCGGCGTGCCGGACGACGTCGCCGTCGTCGGCTACGACGACATCCCCCTCGCGTCGGCCGTCGAGCCCGCCCTGACGACGGTCCGCCAGCCGCTCGAGGAGCTCGGCCGGGAGAGCGCCACCCTCGCGGTCGCGCTGGCGGTCGGCGGCGTCGACGAGGGCCGGGGCGGCTCGGTGCTGCGCCCGAGGCTCGTCGTGCGCGCCTCCTCCTGAGCCTCCCCCGGGACGCCCGCGGGTGCCCGTCCGGGTGAGCGAGACCGGATCGGTACCTGCTTCCCAGCGCTTCCCCCACCGAGGGGTTGACATCGGTGCGACAGTTTCGACAACGTTGCACAAGCGGCCGTGGAAGCGCTCCCACGGCTGGTTGCACCGCAGTCCCACCCGGACGAAGCTCCGGCGCCGACGACCCGCAGAGCCGTGGGTCGGCCGTCCGCCGGGCGCGGGGACCCAGCCCCGCACCCCGCTCCACCAGCTCCACCCGCTCGGTCAACGACGATCGACCTCCCGAGGGGAGGTCCGTGAGGAGTACTCCGTGTTCTCTGCTCGAACCCGCTCCCGGAAGGCCGTGCTCGCCGTGGCGGCGCTCGGCGTCGCCTCGCTCGGCCTCAGCGCGTGCGGGGGCTCCTCCTCCTCGGACAGCGAGCCCGTCGGCACCGCGGACCCGAACCAGGACGTGACGATCACCGTCGACTCCTTCGGCGGCATCTTCGCCAACTACGAGAAGGCCGGCCTCCTCGACCAGTACATGGAGGACCACCCCAACGTCACCATCGAGTACTCCGAGGTCCAGCAGGAGAGCGACTACTGGACGGCGCTCGCGACGAAGATCAACTCCGGCTCGGGCCTGGCGGACATCCAGCCCCTCGAGATCAGCCGCGCCGCTCTCGTGGCGAGCCAGCAGCAGGACGTCTGGGTCGACATGCTCCAGACCCCGGTCGCCGACCAGCTCGAGGAGGAGACCGACGCCGCCGTCGGCGCCATGACGACGCAGGACGGCGCCGTGCTCGGCCTGCCGACCGACTCGGGCCCCATGGCCATCTGCTACCGCAGCGACAAGCTCGAGGAGGCGGGGCTCCCCTCCGACCCCACCGAGCTCGCGCAGCAGATCACCGACTGGGACTCCTACGAGTCCGTCGGCGAGCAGTACGCCGAGGCCACCGGCGGCCAGGCCTGGATGGACTCGGTCGGCGGCTACTACCGCGTGCTGACCTCGGTCGAGCCCGTCCGCAACTACGACGAGGAGGGCGAGCCGACCTGGGAGACCAACGACACGGTCAAGCCCGCCTTCGACCGCGCGGCCGGTGCGGCCGAGAAGGGCCTCACGGCCGGGCTGTCCCAGTTCGACCCCGCGTGGAACACCGCCATGAACACCGGTGACTTCGCCACCATCGCCTGCCCGGCGTGGATGCTCGGCTACATCAAGCAGCAGGCCGGCGACCAGAACGCCGGGAACTGGAACGTCCTGCCCCTCCCCCAGGAGCTCGGCGGCAACTGGGGCGGCTCGTTCCTCGCCGTCCCGGAGGACAGCCCGAACCGCGAGGCCGCCGTGGAGCTCGCCGCCTACCTGACGAGCGCCGAGGCCGAGGCCGACGAGTTCCGCCAGGGGCTCGCCTACCCGTCCAACACGGTCGCCCAGGAGCAGACCACAGACGTCACCGACGAGTACTTCAACGGCGCGCCCATCGGCGAGATCTTCTCCACGTCGGCGCAGGCCGCCCCCAACCAGCCGCTGGGCGTCGACGACGGCGCCATCGACCAGGCCATCGGTGACGCGCTGACCGCCGTCGAGGCCAACGGCGTGGCGCCCGACGAGGCGTGGCAGATGGCCGTCCGCACCATCAACGACACGGTCGGCTGACGACCGGGCGCACGGGTGGCCCCCCGCTCACCAGCGGGGGGCCACCCGTCTGCCGCGGCGGCCCCCGCCGCCGCGGCCGTCCCGCCCCGCGGGACCCCCACCCGGTGACCCCCGGCGCGGACGCGTCGGACGAGGAGGAGAGCTGACATGGCGGCACCCACGACGACCGCGCAGGACGCGGGGACGGGCAGCTCGCCGGCGAGGAGGACACCGACCCCGGACCGGCGCTCGCGCCGCGAGGGTCGCGCCTACCGCCGGGCGCCCTACGTCTACATCGCGCCGTTCTTCCTGCTCTTCGGCGCCTTCGGCCTCTTCCCCCTCGTCTACACGGTGTGGATCAGCTTCCAGGAGTACCGCCTCGGCGGCGGCGACCCGCAGTTCGTCGGCTGGGAGAACTACAGCTGGCTCTTCGGCAGCCCGTCCTTCTACAACAGCCTGTGGAAGACGCTGACGATCGGCCTCATCTCCACCGTGCCGCAGCTGCTCATGGCGCTCGGCCTGGCGCACCTGCTGAACTACAACATGAAGGTGCGGGCCTTCTTCCGCGTCTCCATGATCGTGCCCTACGCCACCTCGCTGGTGGCCGCCACGCTCGTCTTCGCGTCGATCTTCGCGAACACCCCCGGCGGCCTGATGAACGTCGTCCTCGGGATGCTCGGCATCGACCCCATCAACTGGACGAACGGCAACTGGACCGCCCAGATCGCCATCGCCACCATCGTCACCTGGCACTGGACCGGCTACAACGCCCTCATCTACCTGGCGGGCATGCAGTCGATCCCCAAGGACCTCTACGAGGCGGCCGCCATCGACGGCGCGGGCCGCTTCCGCCAGTTCCTCCACGTGACGATCCCCGGCCTGCGGCCCACCATCCTCTTCACCATCGTGCTCTCCACGATCGGCGCGACCCAGCTCTTCACCGAGCCGTTCCTCTTCGGCAACGGCGCGGAGGGCGGAGCGCTCGGCCAGTACCAGGTGCTGACGCTGTACATGTACAACATCGGCTTCGAGATCGGCCGCCTCGGCCGGGCCGCCGCCATCGCCTGCGTCACGCTGATCATCGTCATCCTGCTGGTCCTGCTCAACGCCGGCCTCGCCCAGCTGCGCACCCGCGACAAGGGCCAGCCCCTCATCCGCCGTCGCAGCGCCTCGACCCGGAAGGCCTCCCGATGACCTCGAGCCCCGACGCCGACGTCCGCCTCGCCGCACCCGTCGAGGGTCCGGCGGAGCCCCGCCGCAGCCGTCGCCGCGCGGACGACAGCGCCGGCCCGCTGGCCTACGTCATCCTCACCATCACGGCGCTGCTCTTCCTCTTCCCCTTCTACTACTCCCTCGTCGCCGCCTCCCACACGCCGTCCGACCTCTACGACGGCACCCCGCCCCTGCTCCCGGGGCCGGCGATCTTCGACAACATGCGGCTCGCGCTCGAGCAGGCCGACCTCGTCGCGGCGCTCGGCCGCTCGCTCGTCGTCTCCCTCGCGGTCACGGCCACCACCGTGTTCTTCTGCACCCTGGCGGGCTTCGCCTTCGCGAAGGCCCGGTTCCGCGGCCGCAACGCCCTCTTCGGCATCACGGTGGCGACCCTGACGATCCCCCCGACGCTGAGCATCATCCCGCTCTACGTGGTGATGACCCGGCTCGGCCTCGTCAACAACCTCATGTCGGTCATCCTCCCGAGCGCCGTCACCGCCTTCGGCGTCTTCTTCATGCGCCAGTTCATCTCCCAGGCGCTGCCCGACGAGCTGGTCGAGGCGGCGCGCGTCGACGGCGCTTCGCTGAACCGGACGGTCTTCTCGATCGTCTTCCCGCTCGCCCGCCCGGGCATGGCCGTGCTGGGGATCCTGTCCTTCATGGCGGCGTGGAACGACTTCCTGTGGCCGTTCATCGTCGTGCGGCAGAGCCCGACCATCCAGGTGGCCGTGGCCGGGATCGGCGCCGGCTACACGCCCGACATCTCGGTGATCCTCGCCGGGACCGTGCTCGCGACCGTGCCCCTGCTCGTCGTCACGGCGATCTTCGGCCGGCAGATCGTCGGCGGCATCACCGCCGGCGCCATCAAGGGCTGACAGCCACCTCGACCCCCGCGCCCGACCGAGGGCGCACCCGCACCACGGACGGCCCGGCGCCTCGCGCCGGGCCGTCCGTGCGTCCGCTTCCGGACGGTCCGCCACCTCCCGACCCGCTCCGTCCGATGCGGCTGCCTTGACACCTCCGCCCGGTGTGCCGCACTGTGACGGCGTACGTGGAAGCGCTCCCACTGTTGGTCGACGTCGACCATCGGCAGCGCGAGAGTCCCGCCCCGGCGCAGCCCCGCGGCCGGCACCCGCCCTCACCCGCGGCTCCTGCTCCCCGGTCACCCGCCGACCACCGACGACCCCGAGAGGTCCCGATGACGCGTCCCCTCCCGTCCCGGCGCTCCCCCGAGCCCCGCTCCCCCGAGCCGCGCTCTCCCGAGCCCCGCTCCGCCCGTCCGACGAGGGTGCGGTCGACCGCGACCCTCGCCGTCGCCGCCCTCGCCGCGACGGGGCTCGTCGGGGCGGCGGTCCCGGCGTCGGCCGACGACCCGGACGCCCCGGGCGCCGAGCAGGTCGTCAACGGCTCGTTCGACGACGGCCTCGTCGGCTGGACGGCCTACCCCTCGCCGTCGGTCGTCGACGGCCGCGGCTGCGTCGACGTCCCGGCCGGCAGCGGGCCCTACAGCGCCGCGATCACCCAGCAGGTGCCGATGGAGGCCGGGGAGACCTACCGCCTCACCTTCGAGGCGCTCACCGAGCCGGCCACGGCGGCGAACGTCCGCGTCGTCGTGCAGGCCGGGGCGGACCTCAACTACCTGCCGTTCCTCCCGGCGCGGAAGCTGGCGCTGACCCCCGAGCCGACGGCGTTCTCGGCGACCTTCACGCCGGAGCAGGACTACGCCGCGGCGGAGCTGGCGATCCAGCAGGACATCAGCAACGCCGAGGCCTACCGCCTGTGCGTCGACGACGTCAGCCTCACGGGCGGCGCGGAGCCCGAGGCGTACGTGCCCGACACGGGCTCGCGCCTCAAGGTCAACCACCTCGGCTACCTGCCCCGCGGGCCGAAGGCGGCGACGCTCGTCACGGAGTCCACCGAGCCGGTGCGCTGGGAGCTGCGGCGCGCCGACGGGCGGCGGCTGTCGCGCGGCGAGAGCACCCCGCGCGGCGTCGACCCGACGGCGGGGGCGAACGTCCACACCATCGACTTCAGCCGCGTGCCCGTCTCCGGCGAGGGCTTCACGCTCGTCGCCGACGGCGCCACGAGCCAGCCCTTCGCCATCGCCGCCGACCTCTACGAGCCGCTGCGCACCGACGCGAAGACCTTCTTCCACACCAACCGGAGCGGCATCGCCATCTCCGACGAGCTCGTGCCCGGGTACGGCCGCGAGGCCGGGCACGTCGGCGTCGCGCCGAACCAGGGCGACGCCGCGGTGCCGTGCCTGCCGCTCGAGGACGACGCCCAGCAGCTCTACGTCGACCAGGGCGAGGAGCCCTGGACCTGCGCGGGGACGCACGACGTCACCGGCGGCTGGTACGACGCGGGCGACCACGGCAAGTACGTCGTCAACGGCGGCATCGCCGTCGCCCAGCTCCTCCAGGAGCAGGAGCGCCGCGGCAGCGCGCGCACCGCGGACCGCGGCGTCCTCGGCGACGGCGCCCTGCGCATCCCGGAGGCGGGCAACGGGGTCCCGGACCTGCTCGACGAGGTCCGCTGGGAGCTCGAGTGGATGCTCCGCATGCAGGTGCCCGCCGGCGAGCAGTACGCTGGGATGGCGTACCACAAGGTCGCCGACGCGGACTGGACCGGCCTGCCGCTCCTGCCCGCGGACGACCCGCAGCCGCGCCACCTCTACCGCCCGTCCACCGCGGCGTCGCTGAACCTCGCGGCGGCGGCGGCCCAGGGCGCCCGGCTGTGGCGCCCCTACGACGCGGCCTTCGCCGACGAGCTGCTGGCCGCGGCCCGCACCGCCTACGCCGCGGCGCAGGCCGAGCCCGACCTCTACGCCCCCGCGCCGGACCCGGCCGTCGACCCGAACCCGGGCAGCGGGCCGTACGACGACGACGACGTCAGCGACGAGTTCTACTGGGCCGCCGCCGAGCTGTTCCTCACCACCGGCGACGACGCCTACGAGGCCGACGTCCTCGCCTCGCCGCACCACACCGGCGACGTCTTCGGCGACGGGGCCTTCTCCTGGGGCGACGTGGCGGCGCTGGGCCGGCTCGACCTCGCCACCGTGCCGAGCGACCTGCCCGACCGCGAGCGCGTGCGCGCCAGCGTGGTGGCCGGAGCGGACGGCTACGTCGAGGCCGCCGCGGGCCAGCCCTTCGGGCAGACCTACGCCCCCGAGGACGGCGAGTACGCGTGGGGCTCGAACAGCGCCGTCACGAACTCGCTGCAGGTCGTCGGCACCGCCTACGACCTCACCGGGGACGTGCGCTACGCCGACACGTTCCTCGGCGGCCTGGACTACCTCTTCGGCCGCAACGCCCTCGACCGCAGCTACGTCACCGGCTACGGCGAGCGGGACAGCCGCAACCAGCACAGCCGGTGGTACGCCGCCCAGCTGGACCCGTCGCTGCCGCACCCGCCGGCGGGGACGCTGTCGGGGGGCCCGAACTCGACAGCGGCGTCCTCCGGCGACCCGGTGGCCGCCCCGGTGCTCGGGGCCTGCCCGGCCCAGCTGTGCTACCTCGACGACATCGGGTCGTGGTCGACCAACGAGATCACCATCAACTGGAACGCGCCGATGTCGTGGGTGGCGTCCTTCGCCGCCGACCTCGACCGGGGCGTCCAGGCGCACGGGCGGCACGGCCGGTAGCCCCGACGGCCGTCCCACGACGGCCAGGGCCGACGACGCCCCCGCCCCGCTCCGGGGCGGGGGCGTCGCGCGTTCACGCCCGGTGGGCCACGGCGCCCTCGGCCGACCGGCGGGGCGGCGGCAGGTCGCCCGCCCCGTCCAGGCGCACCCGGCCCCGGCCCGCGCGCTTGGCCGCGTACATGGCCGCGTCGGCCCGCCGCAGCACCTCCTCCGCCCCGAGGCCCGGCACGGCGCCCGACGCGGCGCAGGCGCCGACGCTCGCGCCGACAGCGTGGGCTCCGTCGGCGAGGACGACGGGCTCCTCCAGGGCGCGGACCACGCGAGCGCCGACGGCCACGAGCGCCGCCGGGGAGCCGACGTCGTGGCACAGCACGGCGAACTCGTCGCCGCCGAACCGGGCGACGACGTCGTCCGGGCGCACCGCGGCGGCCAGCCGCGTGGCGACGACGCGCAGCAGCTCGTCGCCGGCGGCGTGGCCCGCCGTGTCGTTGACGGCCTTGAAGCCGTCGAGGTCGACGAAGAGCACGCCGACGTCCGCGCTCCCCCCGCGCTCGAGCGCGCGCCGCAGCCGCGCCGTGAGGACGTCGCGCCCGGGCAGGCCGGTGAGCTCGTCGTGGTCGGCGCGGTGGCGCAGGGCGGCCTCGAGGCGCCGCTGGGCCGTGACGTCCTCGACGCTGACGAGGAGGTAGGGGCGGCTGTGGCGCGGGGTGATGCGCGTCACGTCGAGGCGGCCCCGGCGCCCGCGGTCCGTGACGTGCTCGCAGGTGGCGCGCTCGGCGTCCGCGGCGACGGCGTCCAGGGCGCACGCGCCCGGCCCCTCGTGCTCGGCGGGGAGGCGGTCGACGGGCGTGCCCGCCAGGGCGCCCGGGGGGACGCCGAGGAAGGCACCGAAGGCCGCGTTGGCGACGCGGAGCGTGGGGCCCGGCGCGCCGGGCGTCGAGGGGGCGGAGGGAGGCGCCAGGTCGACGAGGGCCATGCCCGCGGGAGCGTCCTCGAAACCCCGGCGGAGCAGGTCGGCGCGGTCGTCGGCGGCCGCCTGCGCCCGCGCGATCCCCTCGAGGAGCTCGTCGCGCTGGCACCGGTAGAGGGCCAGCGCCATCGCGGCGCTCGCCGCCACGACGACGAAGCCCTGGGCGACGACGACGCGCAGCCCGGGCTCGAGCATCGCGAAGGGGCCGTGGCCGGCGAGCGTGCCGAGCACGACGACGACGCCCGCGACGACGGAGTGGCCCGCCGCGTGGGCCGGTGAGCTGCGCAGCGCCAGCAGGAGCGAGAGGGGCAGCGTCGCGTAGGAGACGGGCACCTCGGCCAGGACGACGTAGACGAGGGCGTACACCGACCAGGCCCCGACCTGGAGGAGCACCAGCTCCGCGCGTCCGGCCCGCGGCAGCGGTGCTCCCGGACGGCCCCCGCCCCGGTCCCCGGCCCGGCCCGCCGCCCGTCGCGGACCCGCGCGCCGCGCGCGACGGCGGTCCCCGAGGGCCAGGACGGCGCCCGCGAGGACGACCGTGCTGGCCACGTTGCGCAGGACCCACTCGCCCGCCGTCGCGAGGAGCGGGGCGCCGCCCGCCGCCGCCAGGTACACCGGCCCGACGAGGGCGCTGGCCGCCGAGCCGGCCAGGGCGCTGGCCACGAGGGCGGTGAGGTCGGCCGGCTCGTGGAGCGCCCGCCGGTCCGCGAGCGGCGGAGGGGCGCCACCGTGCCGACCGCGCCGCAGAGCCTCGTGCACGAGGGCGGCGACGAGGCCGTGGACGGCGTGGGCGGCGCCGAAGGCCAGGGCCAGCGCCGGGGCGGCCCCCAGGACGAGGTTCGTGGCGGCGGAGACCCCGCCCACGAGGAGGACGACGCCGCCGAGCACGGCCGTCCCGCGGCGCCGGGCGGCCAGGCACGCGAGGAAGGTGACGGCCGCCACCGGTCCCACGAGCGACAGCTCGGTGCCCTCGACCCGCGTGGAGCGGCCGGCGGCGACGGCGAACGCCACGAGCGCGCACCACCCGGCGAGCGCCGCGGCGTCCCGCGCACCTCGGCGGGAGGGCGCGGCGACCGGGGCCGGGTCGGCGGGCGGCGACGTCACACCCCCCGATCGGCCGGTGCGGGGGCGACCTGGAGATCGCGGGGCTCGCCGCCGCCCGACGGACGAACCGCCACCGGGAATGCCGACGACCCCGCCGGCGTCTGCACGTCCGGCGACCTCTCGGCCGCCGGCGTGGACGACGGGGCCCTCGCCCTCCCGACGACCACCCCGACGACAGGTGAGGACCCATGAGCACCGACACCCAGCCCGGCCGCCCCACGACGGACCAGCCCGGCGTCCCGCGCCAGGGCGGGCGCCGTCCGCTCCTCCCCCTCGAGGACGCGGGCCGGGCGAGCCTCTTCACGCAGGCGCGCACCGCCAACCGCTTCACCGACGAGCCCGTCTCCGACGCCGAGCTCGCCGAGCTGTGGGAGCTGGCCCGCTGGGCGCCGACCTCGGCCAACACCCAGCCGCTGCGCGTGCTCTTCGTCCGCACCGAGGAGGGACGCGCCCGCCTGGCCGAGCGCATGGCGGGCGGCAACCGCGAGCGCGTCGAGGGCGCGCCGGCCGTCGCCGTCCTGGCGGTCGACCGGCGCTTCCACACCCGGATCCCCGAGGTCATGCCGCCCATGGCCCAGCTGCAGGACGCCCTCGAGGCCGACCCCGCGATGCGGGAGGGCATGGGCGGCTTCTCCGCCGCCATGCAGGCCGGCTACGTGCTCCTCGCCGCCCGCGCGGTCGGGCTGGCGGCCGGGCCCATGGCCGGCTTCGACGCCGACGGCGTCGACGCCGACTTCTTCACCGGCCCGGACGAGGAGCACTGGCACGCCGTGCTCGTCGTCACGCTGGGGCACCCGGACGAGGGCTCCTACCGCCCGCGGATGCCGCGCCTCGCGGCCGAGGACGTCGTGCGCTGGGCCTGAGCACCGGCAGCTGTCGGCGGAGGACAGGGGCACGGCGGCGGTCGGCGGACGACGTCGGCAGCAGCCGCCGGCCCGCTGCTCCGGGACCTCAGGGGGCCGCGGCCGACAGGACGAGGGCGACGGCGCCGCTGGGGCAGGCGCCGTGCCGGACGACGCGTCGACGGACGCGCTCCGTGCCCATGACGAGGGCTGCTCCGCCCACGACGACGAAACCCCGCGCGCGGTCCGGACGGACCCCGAGGAGTCCGAGCGCCTGCGGGCGGCCCACTTCAGCGAGCTAGTCGCGCGCACGAACCTCATCCGGTCGCGCCGCGAGGTCGTCAGAAGTGCTCGCGATCGACGGCCAGGAGCCATCGGACGTGCCACCGTGCCGGCATGCACGAGAGGCGACGAAGCGGCCGCGGCGCTGGTGCAGCCGCAGCCGCTCTCCTGCTGACCTCGTCAGGATGCGCTGACGACGGAGAGGCCGTGGCGACCTGGGTCGTCGCCCCCGGGCAGGCCCTCGAGGGCAACGCGGCCTCCTTCACCGCCCTCGTCACCCGCCTGGGGTGCAACAGCGGGGTGACCGGCGAGGTCGACCCCCCGCGCATCGAGGAGACGGACGACGTCGTCACCATCACCTTCACCGTCACTCCTGGCCCACCCGAGGCTGCCGACTGTCCCAGCAACGACGCCGTCCCCTACGAGGTCGAGCTGGGCAGCCCCCTTCGAGGACGCCTGCTCGTCGACGGCGCCTGCGAGACCACAGAGGCCAGCACGACGACGGGCTGCGACCCGGACGGCACCCGGTCTCCCGGCTGACCCGACCGCCGCGGCCAGCGCCGAGCTGCACCCCTTCACCGCAGGGGATGGACAGCGGGACGCTGGCCGGCCGGCGATGGGCGTCAGGGACGTCGTCGAGCGACGGCAGGGGCGAAGCGGGACGTCCAGCGGTTGAGGAGCGAGCCTTGCCCTGGCCAGCGCGGAAGGGCAGCGTGAGGGCATGCGCAGGCGCCGAGGGATGACCGTGCTGGTCACCGTGGGGCTCAGCTGCGCGCTGCTCGGTCTGGTGCCCGTCCCTGCAGCTCGGGCCAGCTGCGCCGGGCCGCTCTTCGCCGTCGGCGCGACCGTCGACGACGCCCGCGCCCCAGACAGCGGTGTCCTGCCCGCTCCAGGAGCAGACGTCACCGTCTCGGGCGTCTGGTTCCGCACCGGCTGCGACGACACCGGCCAGGGCGCCGGCTGCTCCGCGCCCGCCAGCACCGAGGCGCCGATGCGCGACGTGGACCTCGTGCTGGAGCAGGGCGACAGGTCCTGGACCCTCGGCACTCAGGACGCCTCCTCCCGAGAAGACCGCTACGCCATCAGCTGGACCGGTCACGTCCCTCCCGGGGCACGACCCGGGCCGGCGACCCTGCGGGCCGGCTCCAGCGCACTGCCTGTCCACATCTCCGGCTGACCGGAAGAGCGAGCTCGTGCGCCGCCAGCGGTCGCGGCGCGGTGTCCGGTCAGCGATCAGCGGTCCCCGGGGTGCTGGTACGACCCCCTGAGACCGCCATCGGCTACGGGCACGCTCCGCGTGACGATCCTCTGTGGGATGCATGGTGGCCCTCACGGAAGGCCCGTCGATCGACCCAAGGCACCCCGGAGACCCTCAACAGCTGGCTGGCGCCGCCGATCGTCTTCGAAACGAAGGGTGGTTCGAAGATGCTCCGGACGGCACAGCTTCTTCTTCTGGGTGGCTTGGTGCTCCTTCTGGTGAGCTTGGCGCTGTTGATCCTGCCCGGGCCGTGCCTCGTGCTGCTGCCGCTGGCGGTCGCGCTCGCGGCCGTCGGGGGCGTAGTCGTGGTGGCGGACCGCCGGCGGCGTCCTTAGGCGAGTCCGTCCCGCTTCACGATCGACATACGGCACGTCCGCGGTCTCACCGCGCTTCACGCAACCCGGTCCGTGGCTAGCCTGACGGAGTGCAGCAGCCGACGCCCGCCTCGCGTCGGCTCCGTGCTGCCTTGGCGTCCCGACGCGGCGATGTCGATGGCCTGCTCGAGAGATACGGCGCGGAGAACCCACGCCTCTTCGGCTCGGTAGCTCGTGGCGATGCCGGCGACGACAGCGACCTCGACCTCCTCGTCGATCTGGCCCCCGGTGCGGGCAACGAGCTCCTCCGGCTCTCGGGGCTCTCCGAAGAGCTCAGCGATCTGCTGGGAGTGCGCGTGGACGTGGTGGCACGCCCGCTGCTCCGGGCCGAGGTCTCCGCCACCGTCATCGCTGACGCGGTGGCCGTATGAGCCGGGCGGACGCTGAGCGCCTGGACGACATCCGCTCAGCGGTCACACGCTGCCTCGCCTACCGCGACCACCTCGACTCCGACGAGCACTCCTCGATGGCCTACGACGCCATCCTCAGGAACCTCGCGGTGATCGGAGAAGCGGTGAAGGCACTGCCCACCGACCTCAAGCAGCAGCACCCGGGCGTCCCGTGGGCGTCCATCGCAGGGCTCCGCAACGTCGTCGTGCACGAGTACTTCCGCGTCGACCCCGCGATGATCAAGGACATCGTCGACAACCAGCTGGTGCGGCTGCTCGACGAACTGCCTCAGGACGCCGAGGAGCAGTAGCGAGCACGGCCTCAACCCAGCGCCCGTCGACATCGCGGTCGGCCGACGTCCCGCAGCCGATCGCTGGCCGGCCAGCGTCCCGCTGTCGATCGTCATGTGGCACGGGGCACCGCCCATCGATGTGCCCCTTGTGAGTCAGGTTGCGGCCTTGACGTCGTCGCCGGTGAGTTCGGTGGCGGCCCAGGCGGCGAGCAGGGACAGGGCCTGGGCGGTGGGCGAGGCCGGCTCGGCGGTGTAGACGGTGAAGGTCAGCCCGGGCGCCGACAGCAGCTCCATGCCCTCGTAGGTCAGCTCGAGGTCTCCGACGGCCGGGTGGTGGAAGGTCTTCGTGCCGGTGCCGTGCAGGCGGACGTCGTGGGCCGACCACAGGGCGGCGAAGTCGGCGCTGCGGGTCGACAGCTCCCCGACGAGGTCGTGCAGGGCCTTGTCGTGGGGGTCGCGGCCGGCTTCGGTGCGCAGGATCGCCACGCAGGTGCGGGCGGCCGCCTCCCAGTCGGGGTAGAAGGCGCGGGAGGCCTCGTCGAGGAAGGTGTACCGCGGGAAGCTCGGCGGGCCGCCGGTGCACGCGACGCCGCTGTCGTGCAGTGGTGCGTGCATCGCCCGGCCGAGGAGGTTGGTGGCCAGGAGGTCCATCCGACCGTTGCGGACGATCGCCGGGCCACCGGTGACGGCGTCGAGGACCCGCTGCAGGTGGACCGGCGGCCGCCAGCCGCGGACCGGCGCTGCGCCCCGGGACCGGGTCGGGCGCACGCGTGGCCCGTCGGCGGCTCGGGCCAGAGCGACCAGGTGCTCCCGCTCGGCGTCGTCCAGCTGCAGCGCCCGGGCCAACGACTCCAGCACCGAGGGGGAGACCCCGGCGAGGGCGCCGCGCTCGATCTTGGCGTAGTACTCGGCGCTGACGCCGGCGAGAACGGCGACCTCGGCCCGCCGCAGGCCCGGCACGCGGCGGGCGCCGACAGCCGGCAGCCCCGCCCGGGCGGGGCTGATCTTCGCCCGGCGGGTGGTGAGGAACTCCCTGACCTCGGCGCGGTTGTCCACGACAGACGACGGTAGGTCGCCGGCGCCCGACGAGGGACGCCCTGCGAGTACACCCCTCAGCAGGGCACCCCTCCTGCCTGGACGGGGTGGAGGCACCGGACTTCCATGGTCTCGCGCCACGTCGTGGAGCGCCGCCGGGGCTGCAGGCCCGCAGGGCGCCCGCGGCCCACCTCGTGCTCAAGGAGCAGACCCATGCAGCTCAACCCCCTCTCCTCCACCGCAGCGCCGACCGAGACCTTCACCGGCGCGGTGTACCTGACGATGCTCGCCGCCGGCGAGAGCCCCTCCCGGCTCGGCACCGCCCTCGTCCGCTTCACCCCCGGCGCCCGCACCTACTGGCACTCCCACCCCCTCGGCCAGGTGCTGCACGTCACCGAGGGCGTCGCCCTCGTCGGCACCCGCGACGGGAAGGTCGTGCGGGCCCGCGCCGGCGACACCGTCGTCTGCTCCCCCGACGAGGAGCACTGGCACGGCGCCGCCTCCGACGCCTTCGCCGCCCACGTCGCCATCCAGGAAGCCGGCGACGACGGCCCCGTCACCTGGCTGGACCCCGTCTCCGACACCGACTACGCGGCCGCCGACGAGCGCGCCCGCGCCTGAGCCCACCGCACCGAGAGCCCGAAAGCCTCGCTCGAGCCCTGCTCGAGCCGGAAGGAGCCACACCACCATGCGAGCAGCACTCATGTACGGCGCCGGCGACGTCCGCGTCGAGGACGTCCCCGACGCCGCCCTGCAGGACCCGACCGACGCCGTCGTGCGCGTCGTCCTCGCCTGCGTGTGCGGGTCCGACCTGCACCCCTACCACTCGATGCCCGCCTCCGACCAGGGCACCGCGATGGGCCACGAGTTCGTCGGGATCGTCGAGGAGACCGGCTCGGACGTCACGTCGGTGCGCAAGGGTGACGTCGTCGTCTCCCCCTTCGCCGCCTCCGACGGCACGTGCGCCCAGTGCCGCGAGGGCTGGAACACCGCCTGCGAGCACGTCGCCTTCTTCGGCACCGGCATGCCCGGCGTCGGCGGCGCCCAGGCCGAGGCCGTCCGGGTCCCCTTCGCCGACGGCACCCTCGTGAAGGCCGACCTCGGCGGCACCGTCGAGGACTCCCCGCTGCTGCCGCACCTGCTGGCCTGCTCCGACGTCTTCCTCACCGGCCACCACGCCGCCGTGATGGGCCGCGTCGGGCCCGGCACCACCGTCGCCGTCATCGGCGACGGAGCCGTCGGCCTGTCCGCGGTGCTGGCCTCCAAGCGGCTCGGCGCCGAGCGGATCATCCTCATGGGCCGCCACACCTCCCGCACCGACCTCGGCCGCGAGTGGGGCGCCACCGACGTCATCGCCGACCGCGGTGACGACGGCGTGGCCCAGCTGCGCGAGCTCACCGGTGGTCAGGGCGCCCACGCCGTCCTGGAGGCCGTCGGCCATCGCCCGGCCTACGACATGGCCGTCGGCGCCGTGCGCGTCGGCGGGACGATCGCCCGCGTCGGCGTCCCCCAGTACGAGGAGGCGCCCGTCGGCTTCGGGTCCCTGTTCGCCCGCAACATCACCCTCAACGGCGGCCCCGCCCCCGTGCGCGCCTACCTCGAGGACGTCCTGCCCGACGTCCTGTCCGGCGCCCTCGAGCCCGGGCGCGTCTTCGACCGGACCGTCGACCTCGACGACATCCCCTCCGCCTACAAGGCCATGGACGACCGCAAGGCCCTCAAGGTCGCCGTCCGGCCCTGACCACGATGCGGACGGCGCCCCCGCACGGGCGCCGTCCGCACCCGGCCGGTCGACAGCGCACGGGCGCGGAAGGCAGGCCAGCAGCACCCCCTCCGGGAGGACCAGATGGACATCACCCTCACGACCGGCGACCTGGCCCTGCGTGGGACGTTGCACGACACTCCCAGCGCCCTCGATCTGGCCTCGCTGCTGCCGATGGACCTGTCCTTGGGCGACTTCGGCGAGACCGAGAAGGTCAGCGCCCTGCCCCGACGCCTGGACACCGACGGCGAGCCCGACGCCAGCACCCCGGACGTCGGCGACATCGCCTACTACGCCCCCTGGGGCAACCTGGCCATCTTCATCCGCCCAGCTCCCCGAGCCCAGGGCCTCATCAGGCTCGGACACCTGAACAGGGCCGAAGAGCTGATCGGCCTCACCGCCGGCACCACCGCCCGACTGCACCAGGCCGCCACGACGTCCTGACCCGCGCCAGGGTGTCGATCTCGGCCCGGGTCAGGACGTCCTGACGCGCGCGCGTCGTCAACCAGTGACGCCGGTGACCCCACGCCTGCCGCAGGCATCCCGGAAGCCGACCGTCGGCTGGAGCACCAAGCGGCTCCAAGCGCGGTCCGGGCTCCCGGTCGTGTTCTTGTGTCACTGGGGATCGTCATCCGGAGCAGCGCGCCGTCCTGCCGTGCCTTTCGGCCTGCCGTCTGCCGTCTGCCGGTGGGAACCGCCATGGCGGGCCAGGCGTCCTAGCGCCATGAGTGCTCATGGCCCCTCCTCCGGAGCGGCGTACACGGCGCACCTGGCCGGCTTCTCCGTCCTGGTGGTCGTCGCGGCGGCCGTGAGCAGCTGCGGGGTCTCAACGCCGGAGCCACGAGAGGACGGCCTCGCCGTGGCCTACTACGAGCCCACGGGCACCGGGGGCGACGGCGCCCTGCTCACCGGTGTCGTCGAAGACCTCGGCGGCTGCCTCGTCGTCCAAGGCGACGACATCGACGGCGAAGAGCCGTACGTTCCGGTCTTCGCCACCAACGACAGCACCGCGCGTGAGATCACGCAGGGCACCGCTGTCGACCTCCGTGGAGGTGCCCCGGGAGTCCTCGCCGGCGACTGGGCATACCCCGACGCCTGTCCCGCCGCCGGGCCCTACTGGGTGGTTGCTCAACCAGAGTGAGTCGGGGCCGCCCGGCAGTTGATCCTCTTAGAGGACGACGACGCGGCACGGCAGATTGCGCGCCCTCGCCTCCTAGCTCTTCGGACGCCGCAGCAGGTACTCCTTCATGAGGCCGCCCTGGGAGGAGGTGACGGCTGGCGGTCCGAGCAGGTCCCAGCCAGCCGCCGACAAGAGGTCCAGAGCGTTCATCTGATGCCTGAGGCCGGCGCTCTCCGGGCTGACGGCCTCGTCGCCGCCGGTGGTCAGGAAGTCGATCTTGCCGGGGCGGCCATCCGTGATGGTCACCAGCAAGGTGCCGTGCTCGTAGCGAGTCATGCCTCAGCATGAGGCAGAGGCAGCCGCCGTCACCGCCCGACAGGCGTCCGGTGACGATCGCTGGCCGGGACGGCCTCGGTCCCCTACTGCTGCCGCGCTGTCGTGCCGCCGGGGCGACAAGCGGCCAGGACGACTGCTGGGCTTTGCTGGTCCGTGGCGGGGAAGCGCACCTCGGCGGTGACCTCGAGCCCGGCCCCCTCGAGCAGGTCGGTCAGCTGGTCGGGCAGCCATCGGTGCGTGGTCCAGGTCACCGGGATCCCGCCGTAGGCCTCGCGCCGCAGGACGTCCTCCTCGCCGACGTGCGTGGCGATGAGCACCCGGCCGCCGGGCACCAGCGCCTGCGCGAAGCCGGCCAGGACGTCGGGCAGCACGTCGCGGGGCAGGTTGAACAGCGACCACCACCCCAGCACCCCGCCGAGGGAGGCCGGGGTCAGGTCGAGGGCGGTGGCGCTGGCGACTCGGAAGTCCAGGTGCGGGTGGGCGCGGCGGGCGTGCTCGACCATCTGCGGTGACAGGTCGACGCCCCGGACCTCCAGACCACGGGCGGCCAGGTGTGCGCTGACGTGGCCGGGGCCGCATCCGACGTCCAGGACGGGCCCGAGTCCGCCGACCTCCTCGGCGAAGGCGTTCAACGCGGCTCGCTGCCAGGGGTCCTTGCCCAGTAAGGCAGGGACCATCCGGGCGTAGGTGTTCGCGACCCGGTCGTAGGAGGCACGCACCGCGTCCAGGTCCTCGGGCTGATGCATCTCCTCATCTTGATGCGCGAACTCTCCCGAGCCGGACGCCTCGAGCGGCTCGGCGCGTCCACGTCGGCGTCTGCAGGGGATCGACGAGGGGTCTCCCTACGAGCAGTGCCCGGACCACCGAGTGCTCCGGGCACTGCTGTGGAGCATCACGCCCCGGTGGGGATCACACCTGCTGGGTGATGGTCCCGCCGGGGTCGCGGCGCCCCGTCGCCGGGGGCACGAAGCGCCCGGTCGACGCCGAGCGGACGACGGGCCGGCTGTTGCCGGTTCCGCGGCCGACCCGCTCGGTGGTGGTCTTGCCGGGCCAGCGGGCGGTCGCCGCCTTGCTGACGAAGCGACCGGACGAGGCAGAGCGGTTGACGGTCTTGGCCATGGAGCACCTCCACGGTGTTCGTGACCTGCCCGCGCCGAGCGGCTGCTCGAACACTATGGTCGGGACGTTCCGCCCGACCTGACAGGTCGTCTGCCGCTGGGGCCCGAGGCCATTCGGGCCCCAGCGGGCGTCAGGTCGTTGTTGACCTTCCACGCTTACGTGTAGGTGCCGGGCGGGCCGTCACCCCCCAAGTGACTTTCCGCGCGCTGGTCGGCGCTTGCGAGGCTGCGACGATCCGCGCGGCGCTGTCCGCCGAGACGCGTCGACGTTGGGCCTTGGCCTGGGAGGTGCCCAACGAGGACCGCTCGATTGCCCGCTCGATGTTGCTCATGCCGACCGTCTTCCCTTCCGTACCTGTCCCCGGGCGTAGGCGATCATCCGCTCGACCGCCTTCTCGGTCGTGGCCAGCTTCTTGGCGATGTCGGACTGGGGGTAGCCCATGCTCGTCATCACCAGCGCGCGGCGGGCGTCAGGGCTGCGGACGAGCTGCAGCGCCTGCGCGGTCATCCGTTCGGTGATGACGTCGTCCTCGACCGACTCGCCGGTCGACCGCTCATTCAGCACCGTGTCGTCAACCGCGGGCACAGGAGGCTGCTGCGCCAGCCACTGCCGGTAGAGGTTGGGGAAGCGGAGCACGCACTGGCCCACGAAGTAGGTCGTCAGTGACGCGCCTCGGGACGGGTCCCAGAGTCCGGGCAGCAGCACCTCTTCACGGAAGTGACGCAGGGCCACCGCTACCACCTCGCCCGCCAGAGACTGCGCTTCGTCGTGGTCGATTACGACACCGGGAGGAGGGCGCTGCACGCCTCGGCCGACCCGGACGCACTTGTCGAAGATCGTCCCTCGCATGGTCCAGGCGGTCAGGACAGCCACTCCGTACCGTGCGAGCTCACGGGCCGTGCTGACGTACTCATGCCCCTCGAACCCGTGCCGGCGCAGGGCGCCGACCAGATCGCGGTCACCGGCCAGCCGGTCGATCGCGGCGGCGCGTCGACGTTCGCCTGCGGTATCGGTCCAGTCGTAGTCGTCACCCAGATCGGGTTGTAGGTGCGCAGCCTCAAGCCCAGGGCCACTCGGCCCACCTGACCCAGCGCTGCTCACCAGCTGCTCTCCCTCCACGATGGAGTGTTCGCTACCAGGGTGCCGCCGGCTGCGCCGTCGCCCCCCAACTACCGGACGCTCCTTCGTAGGTGCCCGCCCCGCCGCTACCCCCCAAGGATCCTCAAGATTTTTTCGGGCGACGTCGATCGGCGTTGCTTGGCGGGCTCACGGCCCGGCGAGCACTCGTCGACGGGACGGCTGCACCAACGGGTCCGCTGCATGAGGAGGCGACGGCCGGGCCTCGCTGTCGAAGCCGTCCCAGCAACCGACCCCCTGGCGGTGAGCTTCGGCCAGCTCGAGAACCTCGGGCGCCGGCGACGTCTAGCCGTCCCGCATCCGATCCTCATCCGGAGCAGAAGTTGGCCCCGGGGAGGCGGTGAGCCGACTGTCCGACAGTCGCCGAGCTCCGCGACACCGGACGGGTGCTCTCCCCGGCGCCCCGGCACATGCAGCGCCGACTGGAGCGATGATCCGGCCGTGAGCAAGCAGTCACCGCTGACCCGCGCTCAGCGGCGGTCGCGCCGCGGGGAACCCGCGGCCGAGGGCGTCTATGGCGTGGACACCGAGGACGCCGGCGCCTCGAGCTGGACCGGCCGCTACCTGATGTGGGCCCGTTCTCCCCAGCACGCCGCCGAGCGGATCCGTGACGCCGGCTTCCACCGCCGACGCACCGAGGCGTCCTGGGACCCGACCCGGCTGCCACCGCAGGCGCTGCCCGACCAGCTTCACGCCGAGACCGCCGCGTGGTTCCGCAGCCGACTGGACGACGACGGTTGGACCCCGTGGCAGACGCTGCCCGCGGACTACCGCCACCCCCCGCAGGGCCTGGCTGCCGTCGACCCCTCGCTCCGATGACCCCCCAGCAGGAGCAACCGGGAACAGGGCCGCCCGAGGTCGCGCCACGCCCGCTGACACATCGGGAGGAGGCCGTCCTCGTCGCGCTGATCACCCGCGGCGCGTGGGCCGGTGACGACGGCGTGGTCCTGACCACCGACGACCGCGCCCGCTGGCTGGCGCAGGTACCGACCACGCGCGCCGGACGACGGTGCACCTGCGGGACGTGCCCGTCCATCGAGCTGACCGACACCGCCGGTTGGAGACCCGACGCGGGCGATGGCCGTGTCGTACTTCAGGCCGGCGCCTCGGGCGCGACGCTTCTCCTCTTCGTCGACGAGGACCGACTCAGCTACCTCGAGCTCGCACCAGACGCGTCGGCCTTCCACGACTTCCCCGACCCGCAGGAACTCAACTTGCTGGAGTAGGCGACGTCCTCCCGGCGCACCTGAGCATGCCGCGAAGGATGGTTGACCGGACACGTCGCTGATGCGTGGCCCCTCCCGACGGCGCACATGCGGTCGAGCAGCCGCCGGCGCATCAGGAACCGCACGACTCCCCTCACCCCTAGCCGAGGTACGAGCGCGCCTCCTGGCTGTCCAAGGAGACGTCGCGCTCCATGCTCGGGACGTAGACGACGTGCTCTGCAGCAGGTTGGGCACGAGCCCACGCCAGCACCTCGACCAGGGTGCCGGAGGCCTCGGTGTATCGGCGGTCGTACCAGACCGCTGACCACTCATCCAGGCTCTCGTCGAAGCTGACGTGGACGACGCCGTGACCTGGTCGCGGTGGCTGGTCCCAGTCGTCGGGCAGCGGTGGCTTGTCGTCGCCAGACAGGTAGTCGCGGTAGGGCGGCTGCATCGTCGGGTCCTTCGTCTTCGCACGGTCGGCTCGAGAGGACTCTCGGCCGGGACGTATCGCCGCGGCGGGCGCACGAGGAAGAAGCACCCGGTAGAGCGCAGGACGAGGCGCAGCCCGGCGACCAGCATTCCTCAACCGATCGCTGGCCGGACAGCGTCCCGCTGTCGATCGCTGGCCGGACGGCGTCCCGCTGTCGATTCTCAACCGGGAGCACCGGGGCTCGGGGTGGCAGCAGGGACCGCCCGTCGCTGGTCGCGTCGCTACTCGAAAACGGCGAGCTCCCCTCCCGGCAGACAGATCACCGGGCCGCCTCGGTCGCTGGTGGCTGTCCACGACTCGTAGGCATCGTCACTGCTGCACGTCAGCGTGAGGGCACCGAAGGTCAGCGTCAGGGTGCCCGCCGGGTCGACGTCGGCCGCCGAGATGCTCACCTGGTCCAGGGTCAGGGGGGCCAGTCGGCTGACGATCACGAGCAGCGGGACCGCCGGCGCCTCGGGTCCGCCCTCGCGCACGGGGTCAGTGAGACCGATGTGGCCCTGCCCGCTGAGGTGGAGCTGGACGCCGTCCTGACCGAAGCAGACCTGTTCCAGCGACGCTCCGACGAGGCCTTGCAGAATCTCGTTCGCGTCCTGAGTCGGAGCCATGGTCGCGACCGTAAGGACTTCCCCGGCCCTGCACGGCGGTCGCCACGACCATCACCGGATCGGATCGTCTACTGGGGCGGCTCGGGTGTGTTCTTCCGCCCTTCCTGACCCGGAGCGGGATGCTGGGGAGGTGCCTACTGACTCTGCCGGCGACCTCGGTCGATCGGGCCGCTCACCGAACGACGAGCGCAAGCCCTTCCGCATCGTCATGGACGTTCTGGCGACCCAGGACCAGGTCGACCGCCTGCACGACATCCTGGGCGAGCTGCTCTGCGGCGCCCCGCCAGAACACGACGGTCCATGCCGCATCGCCTGGGACATCGGCAGCACCGGGGAGCCAAGCACCTCCGACTCCGACGACGTCATCTACGGCTACGACGCCGACTCGGCCGCCTTCACCCGCGAGCACCTCTCCCCCATCGAGGTCTGGGACAAGGACGCCGTCGACCGCAGCCTGGGGCTGTAGTCAGACGCCCACTGACCATCGCTGGCCGGTCAGCGTCCCGCTGACGATCGACGTCCAGCAGGTGATGAGGCGCCGATTGGTCGAGGTGTCCCGGGCTGCGATGGGAGCCTCCGCCATTCGCGGGCGCTCCGGCCGCTAGCTCACGTCTTGGTGCCTCCGGGCGGCGTAGTCGCTGCCTCGCCGGACGATCTCGTCCGCAGCCCAGGGGGCCGGCCAAAATTCGAACAGGTGATGTTCGACAAGCGGGTCGTCGTCGCTCACTACATCCACCGCTGCGCCAGCGTCCATGCCCTTGACGGACATGCGGACTCGGTACTCGCCCTCAGCGCCCTCGAAGCCGTGCCCGGACTCGACAATGCCTTCGACGATGCCCCAGTACTCACTGGAAGCCGTCAGGGACACCTCGACGACGTCCTCCCAAGAAGGATCGATTGGCGGAGCCGAGTCGCTGAGGGTGACGCGTACACCGACGAAACCTGAGTGGACGCCGCTGCTGACTGTGAGTTGTCCGAGCCTGGCTGCGCCCAGAATGCCGTTGGCCTGGCCCTCGAATGCCTCCTCCCAGACGTACTTGAGCTCGTCGCCAGTCCCCAGGTACATCTGGCGACAAGACACACGCGTCTTATCGTCGAGCAGAACTCGCATGACCACTCCAATCTCCATGGGTGCCTGTCCCGCGGGGCCTTCACTCATCGTCGCCCACCGAGCCGAGTACGGAAGCAGAAGCGCACTGCTGCACTCGACCGGCCTACGGCACGAGCTGGTGCCCTCCCGGGGCGTGTGGCCCGCGCACCGCGTCTCACTAGACGACCACATGCCGGCGACCCGACGGCCGCTCGAGCACCAGCCGCCGCTCCCCCCGCGGCCGTCCCACATCCGATTGTCCACGGGCGCGTCACACTTGTGGTGTCGCTGAGCGCTAGGCCAATCGACGACGCCGGCGCTTGACTGCGCCCACCACCAGCAGCACCAGCAGAACGAGTGGGATCAGAGCGGGCCCCGCTGTTCGATCAAGATCGAATACCTGGGAGTCCAGCCAGCTTCCGGTCGTAGCGATCGCCAGCCCTGCCGTCAGCCACCAGGCACCTCGCCCGCGAAGCGCCTGCGTCAGGCACACAGCCAAGACCAGCCCGTACAGCGGGAAGGCCCACCAGAGCGGCACCAACGCCTCGCCACTCAATATGAACGAGAAAGGACTAGCGACACCAAGGACGACGTCAATTCCAAGGATGACGTAGGACACCCTCTCGACCACTCGTGCGCCGCCGCCGCGCATTGACTCGGCGCCCGACTTACCGGAAGGCGCGTCAAGCGGCTGAACGGACGTCCCTGCGCAGCCTCGACCCATCGGATTCGACCTCCAAGCTGCCGTAGCTGCAATATGCGGGCACAGGATGCCCTCCGCACTTCGCGCCGGGCAACCAAGCGGAGTTCAATCGGATAGTTCCGCTCGGTCGACATGAGTTTGCCGGAACCGGCGCCGAACGTGCCGGCTGCCCGGCAAGGTCACTCAGGAGGGTCAGTCACTACGACGCGCACCCCTCGACCGACCGCACCATCGCGCGCCGACGTCCTCGGCGACGTCATCCGCAGGGGGCTTAGGGCCGTCCCACAGTCGATCGTCGACTCGGACGTGGCGGCCGGGCTACCACTGGCGCGCGCAGGGCAGATCCGGCAGACGCACGACGCGGGTAGGTGATGGCCCTGTCGTCCCCGCGCGATCGTCATGCTCGACGACCCTCCGCCATTCACACTGCGTCGGTGAGCTCGCCAAAAGACCTCTTGCTGTCCGATCGGGAGCACCGGTACCGCAAGGATCAGATCTGGAAGGGGTGATCGTCGTCCTCGCGGTCTTTCGACTCGAGGACGTGGTCACCGGCCAGCGCGAGCTCCCCTGGGTTCTCGTCGACGTCGCCCTCATCGCCTTGGCCAGCTACTTCGTCATCAGTGGACTGGGACGCCGCGCCGCCGCCCTCCTCCACCGCACCGAATCCGAAGAGACCTGCCCGGCGTGCCACCACGTCTGGCTCGAGCACGGCCTCGAGGGACCGAGCTGCGGAGAGTGCGAGTACGAGATCGAACACGAGGACCCCGACGCCCCTGCGTCGCCGTGTCGAGCGGAACCGCCAGCCAGCTCCTCGACCGGCACCCACCCATGACGCGGCACCAGCACCCAGTGTCCGCAGACGATCGCTGGCCGGACAGCGTCCCGCTGTCGATCGCTGGCCGGACAGCGTCCCGCTGTCGATCCCCATGTGAAGACGCCACATGGGACGTAGGCGCTCCGGCGACGTTCCACCGCCTCAGCAGTCGCTGCTGCTCACCACCACGGTCCGCCGCGGACGACGGGGTACCTGCTTCGTCCGGCCTCGAGGTCCGCGAGCACCCGGCGCGCGTCGATGGGAGTGCCACCGCTGCTGGCCGCCATGCCCTCCCGGCGCTCCTGCACGTACCCCTCCGGGGTCGCGACGTGGACCAGGGCCCCGGAGACCACGTCCATGACGCGCTCGTCCAGCGACTCGAGCAGGTCCTGAGACCCCTGGTCGCAGGCGTCACAGCTGCAGTCGGGCACCAGCTCGACCTCGTGGGCCGGGTCCCCGGCCCCCACCGACAGCACCGTGGCAGCACCGTCGACCTCCGCACGAGTGGCGAGGACCAGCGGCACCGCGTCCCGGTCGGTCGGGCACAGCCTCACCGCCTCGACGACCGGCAGCCCGGTCGTCAGCCGCCCGCGCCAGGCGACGGCAGCACCGTCCAGGACCTCGGCGTGAGCGACTCCTGCCTCGACCAGCACTTGACTCCAGGCCTGTACGCGCGCAGCGAGGATCCGGTACTTCCCCGGGTCGGACTCCCTCGAGTACTCCTCCGGTGCCGGCTCCCGGCCGCCCGCGTGCGGGTTCGGCCACCCGGGCGTGCCCCCGCTCGTCTCGGCGAAAGCGGTGTCGACACGCCGCAGCACCTCCTGCAGATCCATCCCCAGACGGTAGGCGGCGAGCCCAGCGCGGATCGCTGGCCGGACAGCGTCCCGCTGTCGATCGGCAGCTGGGACGGACCCTGCCGGGAGCTCGAGCGGCACCAAGGCGAGGAGCCGACGGGCAGAGGCCTGGCCTTCTCCCTAGGTCGACACTGGGCAGGTGGAGCAGTGGCGCACCCTGCTGACTGTCGAGGTCGGCCCCCGCACGTGCCGCGTCGGCGTGGTCGAGCAGCAGCATCCCGCGTACGCCTTCGCCGCGGCCACCGGGCGACCCGTGCCCACCGGCGACTACGGCTACGTCGTCACGGGCACCCACGAGCCGCCGCAGCGCACCCACACCGTCCTCGCCCGAACCACGACCACCCCCGCACCGATGACGACCGACGACCTGCGCGGGCTCGTCGAGCTGGTCCTTGCCGCCCCAGGCCGCCAGGACGAGGACGCCGAGGTGGCCGCGGTCGTCGTCATCCGGCGCCGCTGCCCCGGCGTGGACGTCGACCACCTGGTCACGGGCGTACTCCCCGAGGTGCCCGTGCTGGACGTCGAGGCCCTCGACGTCCTCGCCCGCGGCGCCCTCGTCGGCGACGCCCTGGTGACCCTCGACGCCGGTACCACCGACGATGGCGAGCCCCTGGTGTGCTCCGCCCTCTACGACGACCTCGCCCGCCAGCTCACCGCACCCCGCACCGACCGGCTGCACGAGCTCGCAGCACTCGTCCGCGCCGACACCCACCTCGGCTGCCCCGACAGCAGCGGCATCACCTGCCTGCTCGGCGACGCCGCGCGTCCCCTCTCCGCGCGGCTGCGCGGCACCCCGATCACCGACGGCCCCCGCGCGGGCGACCAGATCACCTCCGACCACCCGACCCACCCGGACCCCGCCGAAGCGGTCGGAATGGTGGCGCCCCGACACGCGTGGCCACGCTGACGAGACCATCGACGACGGGCCGTCGGCCTTGTCCACCGACGCCTCGCGTCGTCGCTGACGATCGCCAGCTGGGTCAGCAAGTGCCCGTCAGCAGGACCAGGCTCGTGTCGTCGCTGACCCACTCGCCGGCGGTCCAGACGACGTCCCCGTCCGGACGGGGCACCGATGCGGTGAGCCGACTGCGTGCTGCCTCCCGGGCACGGCTCGCGTCCTCGCCGTCGCACCAGTCGAGCTGTGAGCCGCCGTACCAGTACAGGACGAGCGGCGCGCCTGCTGAGCAGGTCATCGACCTGGCGACGACGCATCCGCGTCGACCGCCGCTCGTAGCGCCTGCCGTCGGGACCCTCCAGTCGTCCGGACGACAGGGCGTCCCACTGCTCGTCAGGAAGCTCCACCTGCACGGCATCAGTCTGGCGCGCCCACAGCGCCCGCGGCGGAAGTCGAGGTCACACCCGGACAGGTCCCGCGGACGATTGCCATTCGGTCAGCGTCGCGCCACTGAGCCCCATGACGAACGTAAGGACCTGCACCCGCCCGTCGGGCGGGGCAGTCGAGGAGGTGTTGGCGTAGCGGATATCTTCACCGCATCTGGTTCACCATTAGATGTGCGATCGACTCCAGCAGAAAGAGTCGACCGCTAGTATTGGCCAATGACGTGGTCGGCCGTGCAAGCCTGGGCTACGAGATGGCACGACACCTGGGAGATCATAGGTGCGGCCGCCACCTTAGCCGCCGTGGTAATCAGCCTACTGGCGGTTACAGCAGAACGAAGGCGCCGAAAGAAGGCTGAGAAGGAGCGAGATGAGGCGCATTCCCGCGAGGCTGCCGGAGCCGCCGCCGCCGCCGCCGCCCAGCGCCGAGCCCAGGCGGAGCGAGTAGTTGGCTGGCTTCATCGAGTCGAGAACCCAGACGACCCTCACGCTGATCACTCCGTATTCGCTCGCGTTCAAAACTACTCCGATAGACCCGTCTTCTCAGTCATGCGGCTTGTCGGCGAACCAGACCCCCGCTCGATCGATATGATTTATCGCCAGATCAACGTCCTGCCGCCCGGCGGTAGCGTGGAGAGGCTCTACTCGATAATGCCGCCGTCCATGCACAATCTTCAGTACCTGTCAATCTCCTTCCGCGACGCTGCTGGGATCTGGTGGAAACGCCCTGAGGGCGGCGCTCCGCAGGAGCTGCCCGGTGACCCCGATTGGTTGCACTGGGTGCGGGGCGAGTCGTCCTGGCAGCCGTAGTCACGCGTCCGCCAGCAGGGCTGTTTCACTTGCCGACCCTGTAGCGGTGACGCTGCAGGTCAGCGGCCGATCGAGCCGGCGCCTCGCCTCTCGCGTCCCAGTTGCCCTGTCCGGACAGCACGTCCCGCACAGGGGCGCTGCACGGGACGCGGCCGCAGTCGGCTCAGGCACGGCGCCATCCCTGAGGTCGTCGATGGGACGTACTGCTCGCGCAGCTCAGCGAGCCGTGACGGGTCCCGTGTCGCGGACCCCGATGGTCCAGCCTCGACCTCAGCCATGACCGGCCGCTCCTCCCGGCTGGCGTCCCGCGCCCGGGGACTCGTCCGCGCTCCCGGCCACGACGATCCGGTCGGAGGTCGCCCGGCTGACGCCCGAGACCATCGGCCGACCGCGTCGTGCTGTCGCACCGGCAGCGGCACCAGCCGGCCCGGCGGTCCGCCGTCGCAGGCACCAGCCCGCGCCGAGCAGCAGCGCGCCCAGCGCGGCACCCGCCACTGCCGGGTACCCCGTGCGCGGCAGGTTCGCGATGGGCGGCGCCGGCGCGACGGCGCGCTCCCACGGCGGGTCGGCGACCGGCGCCCCCGTGCCCGGCCGGTCCGGGACTCCGCCGTCCGGGGTGCCGTCGACGGGCTCACCGCTCGCGTCGGGGCTGTCGGGGCCGCCGACGTCCCGGCCCGCGACCTGGACGCGCCCCTCGGCGGGGTCGCTGACGAGCCCGGCGGCGTCGGTGACGGCGAAGGCGTAGACCAGCTCGCCGGACCAGCCGGGGGCCGGGTGCACGCGGACGGTCCCCGCGAGGGCGTCCACGTCGACGGTGCCCTGCGCGGGCGGCAGCGCGGCGAGCAGCGACCAGCGGAAGGGCCCCGTGCCGGTCGGCGCCGGGAGCCGGACCTCGACCGCCGTCCCGCCCGTCGTCGTGACCGAGGGGGCGTCGGGCGTCGTCGGGCGCACGAGGAAGACGGCCGTCGCGGGGGCGCTCGCGCGGCCGCCGGCGTCCGTGACGGCGAACCGGGCCGTCGCGACCCCGCTCCAGCCCGGCGTCGGGTCCAGCACCAGCACGCCCGTCGCCGGGTCGAGCGACGTCGTGCCCAGCGCGGGGTCGGCGGGTTCGAGCAGGACGAAGGAGAAGGGGCCTGTGCCGGAGGGCGTCGGCGCCGGGCTGGTGACCGGCGCGCCCGTCGGGCCGCTCGCGACCAGGGGGCCGGCGCCCGCCGACCGTCCGGCGCGACGTCGAGGACGAGCTCGACGGGCTCGCTCTCGACCCCGTCGGCGTCGACGACGACGTAGCGCACGACGGCGGTGCCCGAGAAGGTCTGGGCGACCTCGACGACCGCCCGGTCGCCCTCGAGGGCCACGGCCACCTCCGGGTCCGGTGCGTCCACGAGGCGGTGGGTGAAGGGGCCGGTGCCCTGCGGCGCGGGCAGCGGCACGACGGCGCGGCGGCCGGAGACGACCGCGGCCGCACCGTCCGGCGAGCGCGGCGCCACCTCGACGTCGACCTGGGCCGAGGCGCTCGTCAGGCCGTCGGCCGTGGCGGTGTAGGAGGCCGCGACCCGACCGCTGGCGCCCGCCGCGGGACGGGCCACGACGTCGTCGCCGTCGAGCTCGACCGCGGCCACGGCGGGGTCGCCCCCGCCGACGAGCGCGAGCGCCACGTCCTCGGCGCCGACGACCTCGGGCGTCGCCCGCAGCACCGGCGGCTCGGGCGAGGTGACCGCCCGGAGCGCCACCGGGCGCGCCACCGGCAGCACCACGACGTCGACGACGGCCGCGCCGCCGGTGACCCCGGCGGCGTCGGTGGCCAGCAGCAGCAGCTCGTGCCGACCGCTGCGGCCGGCGGGGGCGAGCGCCACCTCGCCGGTCCGAGGGTCGACGGAGGCGCCGGGGGTCTCGCCGACGAGCGCGTAGGTGAAGGGGCCCGTGCCGGCGGTGCGCGGCGCCGGGACGCGGACGACCTCGTCGGTCGCGGCGCCCACGACCTCCGCGCCGGCGACGTGCGGGGCCACGCGGACGTCGACGTCGACCGGCTCGCTCTCGACCCCGTCGGCGTCCTCGACCGCGTACCGCAGCCGCGCGGTGCCGCTGCTGCCGGTGCGCGCCGTGACGGCGAGGACGCCCGTCGACGGGGCGAGGTCGGCGGTGACGGGCCCGTCGGCGCCGACGAGCAGGGAGTAGCTGAAGGGCCCCGAGCCGCTCGGCGGCGGGAGGGCCACCTCGACGGAGCCCTCGCCCGCCGCGTCGAGGGCGAGGCGGACCTCGTCGCCGGCGGCGGACGGGCGCACCTCGACGACGACCGGCGCGGGGGCGCTCGCCGTCCCGCCCGCGTCGAGCACCCGGTAGGTCAGCGTGGTGCGGCCGCTGGCGCCCGCCGCGGTGCGCACCCGCAGCGCGCCCGTGCCGGGGTCGAGGACCGCCTCTTCGATCAGCCCCGGGTCGCCCGGCGAGAGGAGCTCGTAGGTGAAGGGACCGGTGCCGACCGGTGACGACGGCGGTGGCGCGACGACCTCCTCGCCGCTCGCCGCGGAGACCCGCACGGGCGGCGCGAGCGGGCGGACGACGAGGGAGACGGGCGCCTCCGGGCTGCGCAGGCCCTCGCCGTCCACCACCGCGGCGGTCGCCGCGAGGACGCCGCTGGCCCCGGCAGTGACGGTCGCCCGCACCTGCGCCCCCGTGCCCGGCCGCACCTCGCCCACCGGGGACGGCGAGCCGACGACGGAGACGACGACGGCGCCCGTGGCGTCGGTCTCGAGGTCGGCGGTCAGCTCGCGCTCGGCGGACGAGGCGTCGACCTCCCCCAGGTCGACGGCCGCGAGGCCCGGGGCGAAGCGCAGCACCGCGGACGCCCTCGGGTCCTCCGGGGCGGGGCCGTCGGCCGTGCTCGTCACGACGGCGGCGACGCGGCGCGAGCCGCTCCCGGTCGACGTCACCGGGACGACGAGCGGTGGCAGGTGGGCGCCGGGGCGGACGTCGGCCGTGGATCTCCACGTGCAGTCGACGCGCGACGGGGCGGTCCCCGCGCAGTCCCACCCGTCCCCGACCGGCGCCCCGGCGCTCGCACCCGCGGGCAGGTCGGCGACGACCCGGGCGGTCTCGCCCGCGGGCAGGGGACCGCCCGTGGACCGGGGCGACGCCGTCAGGACCAGGCGCGCGGGCTCGCCCGAGGCCACCGGGTCGGCCGGCGCGGCGGCGTCGAGCGCGAGGTCGGGCGCCAGCGGCTCGATCGAGAGCACGCGCAGCGAGCCGATCTCGTGGACGTCGGTGAGCCCGCCCGTGGACGAGCCCCAGCCGAAGCGGAAGGTCCGCGCGTCGACGTCCGGGCGGGGCACCCGCACGACGACCTGACCGTCGACCTCGACGACGACCTCCGGCGAAGCGGCGCTCTCCGGGTCGACGACGACGCGCGTCACCACCGGTGCCGGGCGGTCGGAGGTGCCCGAGCGCAGGCCCGGCACCGGCCCGGGCCGGTCGAGGAGGCAGTAGCCGGCGGAGCCGTCGCCCGGCCCCCGCACCGACACGTGCTGGGCGTAGCGCTCCGGCGGCGTCCCGGCCTCCGGCACGAAGGCCCCGGACGCGGTGCAGTCCTCGTTCCTCGGCTCGAGGGGCCAGTTGCCGTAGGCGTCGAGTCCGACGCCGAGGATCGCCCCCGACACGCCGGGGACGTCGTGGCGGTTGGCGTAGCCGAGCGCGCCCCCGAAGCCGCCGGGCCGGGTGAGCGGCCGGTCGCCGTCGGCGAGGAAGAAGGAGATGCCGTCCGCGCCGTCGCCGCCGTACTGGTAGCTCGTGAAGGTGATGTCCAGGCCGGCGCGGATGGGCAGGGCCTGGTCGTAGAGGACGAAGCCGCTGACGCCGTTCTCGGCCGGCGTCAGGCGCAGGGCGCCCGCGCCGGGGGCGTCGGGCGCGGACAGGCCGCAGCCGGGCACGGGCCCCGCCGGCTCCTCGCCCTCGGCGTGCGCCGACGCCGCCGTGAGGCAGGGCGTCCAGGTCGCGTTCTCCTGGTCCCGGGCCCCTCCGACGAGGTAGCGGGGGTCGCCGACGGACGTCCCGGAGAAGTCGTCCTCGAGCAGGAGGGTGCCGCCCGTCGGGTGCGTGCTCGCCACGGTCGTCGTCGTCCCGGCGGCCGGGACCCCTCCGGACGCCGCCGCCGATGGCGCGAGCACGAGGCCCAGCGACACGAGGGCGACGAGCAGCGCGGCCAGGCGCGCGCGGACGGCGCCGGCCGCGCCACCGGGGCGGGCGGGAGGCATGGCATCTCCGGGGAGGACCGGCGACGCGCCGGGGTGGCGCGCGCACCACCCCTTCGGGGGTGTCGGACGTCCTGATCGGTCGCCGGCCGCCGCCCTCGAGCCCGGACGGCGCACGTCACCGGAATGCCGCAGCCCCGGGCGGCGCTCGCCCTGGCGACCCGGCACCGCGCCGGGGCGCCCCCCGAGCCCGACGGAGCACCGCCCATGACCGCCGCCCCCCGCACGAGCGACGCCGACGACCCCGCCGTGCCTCCGCGGGGCCCCGCGGGCCCGGGCGGGTCGGCGGCCGACGAGGCCGGGCGGGCCGAGGGGGCGCCGACGGGCGGGGCGGCGCGGCAGCGGCGCGACGTGCCGCACTGGATGGTCCTCGTCGTCGCCGCGACGGCGCAGTTCATGGTCATCCTCGACGTGAGCATCGTGAACGTCGCCCTGCCGTCGATGCGGACCGACCTCGACCTGTCGACCGCGGGGCTGCAGTGGGTCGTCAACGCCTACGCCCTGGCCTTCGCCGGGCTGCTGCTCCTCGGTGGCCGCGCGGGCGACCTCTTCGGCCGCAAGCGCGTCTTCCTCGTCGGGGTGGGCCTCTTCTCCGTCGCGAGCCTCGTGGGGGGCTTCGCCCAGACCGAGGCGTGGTTGGTGGCGGCGCGGGCGGCCCAGGGGGTCGGCGGCGCCGTGCTCGCCCCCGCGACCCTCAGCCTCCTCACGACGACGTACACCGAGCCCGGCGAGCGCGCCCGGGCCCTCGGCGTCTGGGGCGCCGTCGGCGGCGCGGGCGGCGCGATGGGCGGCCTCGTGGGCGGCGTCCTCACCGAGGCGCTGAGCTGGCGGTGGGTGCTCTTCGTCAACGTGCCGCTCGGCGTCCTCCTCGCCGCGGGGGCCGCGTGGGCGCTCGTCGGCTCGACGCCGGTCGTCCGGCGCCTGCGCGACCTCGACGTCCCGGGCAGCCTCACCGTCACCCTCGGCCTGACGTCCGTCGTCTACGGCGTCGTCAGCGCCGAGACCCGCTCGTGGACGTCGGCCGTGGTGCTCGTGCCGATCGCCGTGGGGCTCGCGCTGCTGGCGCTGTTCGTCGTCGTCGAGCGCCACGCGCCGCGACCCCTCGTGCCGCTGGCCATCTTCCGGCGCCGGGCCCTGTCGGCCGCCAACGGCGTGGCGCTCACCGTCGGCATGGGCATGTTCTCGTTCTGGTTCTTCATGTCCCTGCAGCTGCAGCGCGTCTACGGCTTCGACGCCCTCGGCGCCGGCCTCGCCTTCCTGCCCGCGAGCCTCACGCTCATCGCGGGCTCGATGGCCTCGACCCGCATCGCGCGCCGCACGGGGCCGCGCCCGCTCCTGGTCGTCGGCCCGCTCGTGTCGGCCTCCGGGCTCCTGTGGCTCTCGACGTCGTCACCCAGCGGCAGCTACCTGAGCGAGCTCCTCCTGCCGACCATGCTCTCCGGCCTCGGCATCGGCCTGACGATGGTGCAGCTCGCCGCGGCGGCGACGGCCGGGGTGCCGGGCGACCAGGCGGGCCTTGCCTCGGGCCTCATCAACACCTCGCGGCAGATGGGCGGCGCCATCGGCCTCGCCGTCCTCTCCACCGTGGCCGCGGCGCGCACGGCCGCCGTGCTGGGCACGGGGGACGCCGACGCGGCGGCCTCCGCCGGCGCCGCGGGCGTCGAGGCCCTCGCCGCGGGCTACGACCGGGGGCTGCTCGTGGGGGCCGCGATCGTGGCGTGCGGCGCGCTCGTCGGCCTCCTCGTGCCGGCCGAGCGCCGCGCCCGCGCCGACGACGCCGAGCGGGACGGGGCCGGCGACGAGGCCCGGGAGGCCGTCGCCGACTGAGCGACCCGCCCGCGGAGACGCCGCCTCGCTCCTCGACGCCGCCTCGGACGCGAAGGTGACGCCCCCTTCACCCCAGGCGAGCCCTCCGGACGCGAAGGTGACGCCCCCTTCACCCCAGGCGACCCCTCCGGACACGAAGGTGACGCCTCCTTCACGGGAGGCCGCCGGTCGTCAGGCGTTCGCCTCGCCCTCCGGCGCCCACAGGCTCTGCCGGACGCCGAGGAGCCGGTTGAGGCCGACACCGACGACGACGAGGAGCACGATCCCCGCGACGACCGTGGCGGCGTCGGCCGGCGTCGTGAAGACGCCGAGGGCGAAGAGGAGCGTCGTCGTCCCGGCCGGCGGGTGCTGGCACTTGAGCAGGGACAGGACGACGGCGGTCAGGGCCACCGCGCCGGCGGCGGCGACGACGCGCACGGCCGTCAGTCCCGCCTCCGAGACGGGCGGCTGGTCGGCCAGGCCGAAGAGGTGCAGCGCGCCGAAGCCCAGCACGAGCCCGACGCCGTGCCCGACGAGCACGTTGCGCGGCGCCGACGTCGGCTGGTGCGGGCTCTGCACGAAGAGCAGCAGCGTCGGCGCCAGGCTCGGGAACAGCAGCGGCTGGCCGACGGCGACGCCGATGGCCCCGCAGAGCCCGAGCACGAGGAGGGCGACGGCGCCGGCGTACGCGGCGGGCCCCGCCTTCGGCGAGCGCTCCCGCGCGGCGGCGAGCAGGTCCGTGCGACGAGGTGCCATGCCCCCACCGTCGCAGCCGGGGCGTGGCCCCCGCGCCCGCCGGCGGGCACGGCCGGCGCCCCGGCTACCGCGGCGCCTGACGCGCGACCGAGGCGACAGGTCAGAGCCGACCAGGTCAGGACCGGCGGGAGATCAGGGCCGGCGCGCGCCCTTGCTCGCGTACATCGCGGCGTCGGCACGCCGCAGCAGCTCCTCCTCGCCGAGGGGGTCGTCCAGCTCGGAGGCGGAGGCCAGGCCCACCGAGCAGCCGGGCACGAGCACGTGGCCCTCGACCCGCAGCGGCTGCGCGAGCGCCGCCACGAGCCGGGCCGCCACGGCCGCCCCCGCCGGAGCCCCGACGCCCTCGCAGAGCACCGTGAACTCGTCGCCGCCCCAGCGTGCGGCGGTGTCGCCCGGGCGCAGGTTCTCCTGCAGCCGGTGCGCCGTCTGCACGAGGACGGCGTCACCGACGTGGTGGCCGTGCTCGTCGTTGACGGCCTTGAAGCCGTCGAGGTCGAGGAAGAGGACCGACGTGTCGTCCCCCGCCCGCCGCGCGCGCGCCAGCGCGTGCGCCAGCCGGTCGCGGAAGAGCGTGCGGTTGGCCAGGCCGGTGAGGGGGTCGTGCAGCGCCCGGTGGCTCAGCTCGGCCTCCAGGGCCTTGCGCGGCCCGGCGTCCTCGACGTGCAGCACGAGGTGCGCCCCGTCGTCGGCGGCGCCGCCCAGGGGCGCCAGCGCCACGGTCGTCGGCACGAGCGCGCCGTCCGGCCGGGCGAAGCGGACCTCCACCGACGTGCGCCCGGCGCGGGCGGCGGACCGGCAGGCCGCGCGCAGCGCCGCGGCGTCGTCGGGGCGCGCCAGCTCGGGCAGGTCGTGGCCCACGAGCCGCTCCGCCGGCCGGCCCAGGAGCAGCTCGAGCTCGCGGTTGGCGCGCACGACCGTCCCTGCCGCCGACACCAGCGCCATCCCGACGGGCGCCTCGGTGAAGGCGCGGCGGTAGTCGGGCCCCCCGGCGTCCGCCGCGGCCGTCGTGTCGGTGACGGGCCCGACGACGGCCGACGCCATCGACCGCGGGTCGCCGTCGGGCCCGTGCGTCACCCGCGCGAGCAGCCGGGCGGCGACCTCGAGGACGAGCTCGCGCTCGTAGGTGATGACGTACTCGAAGACCCTCTCCGCGTCCGGGCCCGCCGCCCGCCCGCCCGGCCCCCCGGTGGTGACCTCCGGGGCGTCGTCGGCGCGACCCCCCGACCCGTCGACCTCCCGGGCGACGAGCGCCGCCGTGAAGTGCGGGTTGACGACGGCGACGACCCACTCCTGCAGCAGCGGGTCGCCGGCCTCGAGGAGGGCGCCCCGGACCCGCTCGGTCGGGTGGACGGCCATGCCCTCCCCGAGCACGGCCACGAGCGCCACCGAGGAGGCCAGCCGGCGGTAGCGGGCCGCCGTCCGGGCCCCGAAGTAGCGGGAGTGCTGCAGCGCGGCCAGGAGCACCGTCATGGGGCCGCTGGTGAGCGCCTGGGCCTCGAGGTGCCGGCTGACCGCCTCGAGCAGGGGCTTCGTCGACCGCTGGACGTCGCGGTCCGCGACGAGCGCGAAGGCGCTGCCCCCGGGCGGGCGGGGGCGCGGGCGCGGCAGCACGAGGGGAGGCGCCGGGACGGTCGGGCGGCGCTCGAGCGGGCCCGGCCGCCCCAGCAGGTACCCCTGGCCGAGCGAGGCGCCCATGGCGAGCGCCTGCTGCACGTGCTCGGGGGTCTCGAGCCCCTCGGCGACGACGACGGCGCCCGTCCGCTCGGCGTAGGCGGCGACGGCCGCGACCACCTGCGCCGTCAGCGCGTCGGGTCGCCGGCGGGCCAGGGCGAGGTCGAGCTTGACGACCTCCGGCTGCAGGACGGGCAGCAGCGCCAGCGCCAGGGGGTCCTGCCCGACGTCGTCCAGCGCCACCGCCCACCCGAGCTCGCGGACGCGCCCCACGAGGCGCAGCAGCTCCGACGGCCGCCAGGCCAGGGACCGCTCCGTCAGCTCCACGACGAGGCGCAGGCGCTCGCCGGCGCGCTCGAGCAGCGGGTGGACGTGCGACGGCGCCGCGGTCACGACGTCCGGCTCGACGTTGGCGAAGAGCACGAGGGGTGCCTCGACGCCGGCCTCGAGGGCGCCCTCGGCGGCGGCGACGCGGCACGCCCACTCGAGCTCGTCCACGCGGCCGCGGGCGCGGGCGCGGGCGAAGAGGTCCCCGGGCGCCTGGGGGCCGCCCGGTGAGCGTCCGCGGGCGAGCGCCTCGTAGCCGACGACCTCGCCCGTCCCCAGCCGCACCACCGGCTGGAAGACGCTCCGCACGTCCAGCGACGCCACGACCGCCCCCTCGCGCTCGCCGCCCCCGCGGCGGGCGCCCCCGCGGCGCCGGGGGGCATCGTGGCGGACGGCGGGCGCGAGCGGCGCCCTGCGACGTCAGGTGGACGGGGTCGCGTCGCGGGTGGCGCCGTCGGCGGAGGCGGGGGCGACGACGTCGCGGAGCACGGCGCGCGTCCGCTCGTGGAGCGCGACGAGGTCGGGGCGCTCACCGGCCTCGGCGCGGCGCGCCCACTCGTCGCACGTGAGACGGACCGCCGTCCCCGCGACCTCGGCCACGAGGCGGGTGCGCAGGTCCTGCGGCGTCGTGCCGGCGACGGCGGCCACGAGCTCGGCGACCCGGTCGGCCTGCTGGGACTGCAGCCCCAGCGCCGCGGCCGTCAGGGCGGGGTCGGCGAGGACGAGGCGGCGCACGCGCAGCACGCGGGGGACGACGTCCTCAGGGGGGACCTCGGCCAGCCGGGCGACGAGCTCGCCGAACGCCGCCTCGACGCGCTCGAGCAGCGAGCACCCCGGTCGCGGCCGCGCGAGCGCCTCGGCCAGCGCGGCCTCGGCCTCCTCGTCGGGCGCGAGGACCGCCGCCTCCTTGCTCGGGAAGTACCGGAAGAAGGTGCGCGGGGAGACGCCGGCGGCGCGCGCGATGTCCTCGACCGTCGTGGCCGCGTAGCCGCGGGCCTCGACGAGGTCGAGGGCCACGGCGCCGATCTCGGCCCGGGTCTCCCGGCGGCGCCGCTCGCGCAGGTCGGGCCGGGCGCTGGTGCCGCCGTCGGCGACGGCCTCGCTCATGCGGACTCCTCGGGTCGCCTCCGGCCGACATTAGCAGCCCGTGCCGAGGTGGCAGTCTGTGCCATGCTGCGGTCCGATGCCACGGACAGCGCCGTCCCGGGCGTCGAGGACGTGGACGGGCGAGGACAGGTGGCGGCATGACGGCAGCGGCGGACCCGGGCACGAGCCCGGCGGCGGGGACGGGGAGCCCGGCGGCGGGGACGGGGAGCCCGGCGGCGGGGGCCGCGAGCGGCACGGGGGTCACCGGCACCGCCGAGCGGATGGCTCCCGGCAGCGGGCTCGTCATCGGGCTGCTGCTCGTGTCGGCCTTCGTCGTCATCCTCAACGAGACGATCATGAGCGTCGCCCTGCCGCGCCTCATGGAGGACCTGCAGGTCACGACGGCGACGGCGCAGTGGCTCACGACCGGGTTCATGCTCACCATGGCCGTCGTCATCCCCGTGACCGGCTTCCTGCTGCAGCGCTTCCACATCCGGCCGCTCTTCCTCACGGCGATGTCCTTGTTCAGCACGGGCACGCTCGTCGCGGCTCTCGCGCCGGGCTTCGGGGCGCTGCTCGTCGGCCGCGTCGTCCAGGCGAGCGGCACCGCGATCATGATGCCGCTGCTCTTCACGACCGTCCTCACGCTCGTCCCCGCGTCCTCGCGCGGACGGATGATGGGGCGCATCTCGATCGTCATCGCCGTGGCGCCCGCCATCGGCCCGACGATCTCCGGCCTCGTCCTCTCGGTGCTCGACTGGCGCTGGATGTTCTGGCTCGTGCTGCCGATCGCGCTCGTCTCCCTGGCCCTCGGCGCCGCGCGCATCCGCAACGCGACGACGCCGCGCCCGAGCTCCCTCGACGTCCCCTCGGTGATGCTGTCGGCGCTCGCCTTCGGCGGCCTCCTCTACGGCCTGTCGAGCATCGGGGAGGGCGGGGGCGCGCACGTCCTGCCGCTGTGGGTGCCGATCGCCGTCGGCGCCGCGGCCCTCGCCGTCTTCGTCCGCCGCCAGCTGCGGCTGGCCCGGGTGGACGCGGCCCTGCTGGACCTGCGGGTCTTCGGCACGCGCGCCTTCGCGATCGCGGTGGGGCTCGTCGTCATCAGCATGGTGGCGCTCTTCGGGTCGCTCATCGTGCTGCCGCTCTACCTGCAGCAGGTCCTCGACCTCTCCACGCTGAGCACCGGGCTGCTGCTGCTGCCCGGCGGCGTCGTCATGGCCGTCCTCTCACCGGTCGTCGGCGGGCTCTTCGACCGGGTGGGCCCGCGCCCGCTCGTGACCCCCGGGGTCGTCGTCGTGAGCGCCGCGCTGTGGACGCTGACGACGCTGGGCGCCGGCTCCTCGCCGCTGCACGTCGTCGCGGCGCACGTCCTGCTCAGCGCCGGTCTCGCGTTCGTCTTCACGCCCCTGCTGACGTCGGCGCTGGGGTCCCTGCCGCCGCGCCTGTACTCCCACGGCAGCGCCGTCGTCAGCACGGTGCAGCAGCTCGCGGGCGGCGCGGGCACCGCCCTGTTCGTGACGCTGCTCAGCACGACGACGGCGGCCCGGCTCGCCGAGGGCGCCGACGCGGTGGCCGCCACGGCCGACGGCGTCCGCGCCGCCTTCCTCGTCGGCGCCGTGCTCTCGGTCGTCGCGGTGGGCGTCTCCCTGCTCGTGCGGCGCCCGGCGCAGCAGCCGTCGCCCGAGGTCGTGCCGCACTGACGCCGGGAGGCAGCCCGGGCCGGAGGTCCCGTGGTGACCGGGCCCCGGAGGTGGTCTCCTGGCCCCGAGGAGCACGCCGCACGGAGGGGGAGCCATGGCGACGAGGCCGCACGAGAACAAGCTCGAGGAGCTCACGACGGCGCAGTGCCACGAGCTGCTGGGCACGCAGGTGGTCGGCCGGCTGGCCGTGGTGGAGGGCGAGCACCCGCTCGTCGTCCCGGTGAACTTCGCCATGAGCGGCGGGGTCGTCGTCGTGCGCACCGGCGAGGCGCTGCGCGAGCGCGTCGACCACCGCAACGTGGCCTTCCAGGTCGACCACACCGAGCGCTCCACGCGCACGGGCTGGAGCGTGCTCGTGCAGGGGCTGGCCGAGGAGGTCGGCGACGACCACGCCGCCGACCTCGCCGAGCGCACCCGCCGCACCGGCGTGGAGCCCTGGGCGCCGGGCGAGCGCGAGCACTGGGTGCGCGTCATCCCGCACCGGGTCACGGGGCGGCGCATCACGTCCGGCGGGCCCTGGTTCGCCGACGGCAGCATGTACCTGTGACGCTCGCGGACCTGCTGCCTCCCGGGGCCGCGGTCGAGCGCCTCGGCGGCGGGATGACGTGGGCCGAGGGCCCCCTGTGGGTGCCCGCCCGGCGCGCGGTGCGGTGCAGCGACATCCCGGGGAACCGCGTCATGGAGTGGCACGAGCCCACCCGCGCGTGGGGGGTCCTCGCCGACGACGTCGAGTTCACGAACGGCCGGACGCTCGGCCTCGACGGCGAGGTCGTGCAGTGCTCGCACGGCCGCCGGCGCGTCGAGGTCGAGCGCGACGGCGTCGTCACCGGGCTCGTCGACGCCTGGCGCGGGCAGCGCCTCAACTCGCCGAACGACGTCGTCGTCCGCTCCGACGGCACGGTGTGGTTCACCGACCCCTCCTACGGCATCCACCGCCGGGCCGAGGGCCACCCCGGCGAGGAGGAGTACGGCGGCCACCACGTCTTCCGCCTCGACCCGGCCACCGGGGAGCTCGACGCCGTCGTCACCGACGTCGCCATGCCCAACGGGCTGGCGTTCTCCCCCGACGAGCGCGTGCTCTACGTCGCCGACTCCTCCCGCGCCCCCACCCGCGACGACGACCCGCCCGGTGACGGGCACGCGGTCCACGCCTACGACGTCGTCGACGGGCGCCGCTGCGCGGGCGGGCGCGTGCTCGCCGAGGTGGACCCCGGGCTGCCCGACGGGATCCGCGTGGACGAGCACGGCCACGTCTGGACGACGGCGGACACCTCGCTCGTGGTCATCCGGCCCGACGGCACCGAGGTCGGTCGCGTGCCCGTCGGCGAGGTCGTGAGCAACCTCTGCTTCGGCGGGCCGAGCGGGACCGACGTGTTCGTCACCGCCTCGACGAGCCTGTACCGGCTGCGCACGCGCGTGCGCGACGCCGCGCACGTGCTCGCCCCGCGCTGAGCCGGCCGAGGTCGGCTGCACGAGGACGGGCCTGCGCCGTCCTGGTGCTGCCAGCCGGCTCGAGATGGCGCCGCAGGAGCGCCGCCACCCGCTCCGGCTCGACCCGCAGCGCTCGGGCGGGCAGGCGGAGCACCACCTCGCCGGGCCGGGTGACCTCCGCGGCGCGCAGCAGGTCGTCGTACCAGCGGGCCTCCTCGACGTGCCCGACGCCGTCCACCTCGAGCAGGACGCGGCGCCCGTCCTCCACCTCCCACAGGGCGTCCAGGTCGCGACGGCGCCCCGTGGCGTCGCGCCGGACCGCCTGCTGCGCCGGCGCCGGCAGACCCGCCGTCCGGCACAGGCGCACCGACCGCACCTCCGACAGCGCCTGCGCCCCGCCCTCCACGTCGTCGAGCACGGCGAGCAGCTCACGGCGGTGCCGCACCTGCCCGGCGACGAGGACGGCTGCGCGCAGCCGCGCCGGCGTCGTCAGCCGCTGCTGGACGACCGCCGCCAGCAGACCCCCTGCCGTGGCCGCCGAACGGGCCGCGCCCGCCGCCTCCGCCGCGGCGTCCTCCACGGCGAGCACGGGCAGGCCCCCGCGTCGCACCACCCGCGCGGTCCGGCGGCTCGACGTCGCCGTCGTGCCGGCCAGCGCGGGCAGCCGGTGCCCCCGGGCCACGCGGACATGGACCGACGAGCGCTCCCACCCCCGCAGCCCGTGGACCTCCGACGCCGACAGCCCCGCCAAGGCGGCCCCAGACCCGCCGGACAGGACCGCGGTCCACCGCCTCGCGGCGACGTCGAGCTCACCGGTGGAGGTGCGCACGACGAGCGGGCCGACGACGCACCAGCGCCCGGCACGCACCTCGGAGGCCACCCGTTCGGCGTCCACGCCGTGCTCGCGCAGCTGCGCGCGGGAGAGGCACCCGCCCTGCTGCGACGCCAGCGCGGCCAGGGAGGCGGGCAGCGACGACGTCCTCGGCACGCGACGAGGCTGGACCGACCGGCCGGGGCGTGCGTCGAGGCCTGTGGACGACCGAGGTGGCTGCACGAGGACGGGCCTGCGCCGTCCTCGTGCCGCCACCTCCGCGAGGGACCACCGCCTACGGTCCTCCCATGACGACGCAGGACCAGCGCTCGCGCACGCCGGTGAGCCACGTGCCGCTGCACGTCGGCCGCGGGATGCTCATGGGCGCCGCCGAGGTGGTGCCCGGGGTCAGCGGCGGGACGATCGCCCTCATCACCGGCGTCTACGAGACTCTCATCGACACGGCCGGCCACACGGTCACGGCGTTCCGCCGGCTCGTGACGGGCGACGTCCGCGGGGCGCGCGCCGAGCTGGCGCAGGGCACCTGGCTCGTCGTCGTCCCGCTCCTGCTCGGCACCGTCGTCGCCGTCGTCGTGGGCGCCTCCCTCATCGAGCCGCTGCTCGAGGACCACCCCGTCGGCTCGCGCGCCGTCTTCGCCGGGCTCGTCCTGGCCTCGCTCAGCGTCCCGGCCCTGATGGTCGGGCGGGCCTGGACGGCGCGGCTCGTCGTCGTCGCCGTCGTCGCGGCCGTCCTGGCGTTCGTCCTCACCGGGCTGCCCCCGGGTTCGGCCGCCGACCCGCCGCTGCCGGTCGTCTCGCTGGCGGCCGCTGTCGCCATCTGCGCCCTCGTGCTGCCGGGCGTCTCGGGCTCCTTCCTCCTCGCGACCGTCGGCCTCTACGAGCCGACCATCGCCGCCGTCAACGCGCGCGACCTCGGCTACCTCGGTGCCTTCGCGCTCGGCGCCGTCATCGGCCTGGCCCTCTTCGTGCGGCTGCTGCAGCACCTGCTCTCCACCCACCGGGCCGTGACGCTCGCCGTCATGACCGGCCTCATGGCCGGCTCCCTGCGCGCCCTGTGGCCCTGGCAGACCGAGGAGCGCGACGTGCTGGCGCCCTCCGGCGACGTGCTGGCGATCCTCGGGCTGGCCCTCGCCGGGGCGGCCGTCGTCGTCGCGCTGCTCGTCGTCGAGCGGCTGGTCGGCGGGGCGGACCCGGCCTCCTCCACCGCGGACGAGCCTCGCGCGGCGCGCTGACGCCGACGCCCGGCGGCGGACGCTCCTGAGCCGCGCCCTGCGCCGCGCGGCGCCCGGTGCGCGTCCGTACCGTGGACGACGCGCCGACCGCCGGAGGAGGACCCGTGGAGCTGCTGACCGGGGCGGGCCTCGCGAGCGCCGCCGGCCTCAACGCGTGGCTGCCCCTGCTCCTGCTCGGCGCGGCCGCGCGGTGGACCGACGTCGTCGCGCTCCCCGACGGGTGGGCGTGGCTCTCGGATCCGGGCGTGCTCGCCGTCCTCGCCGTGCTGCTGCTCGTCGAGGCCCTCGCCGACAAGGTGCCCGGCGTCGACCACGTCAACGACGCGCTGCAGACCGTCGTCCGGCCGCTCGCCGGCGGGGTGGCGGCGAGCGCCGGGACGGGTGGGGCCGACGGCGGGGGCGCCGTCGCGGCCGGAGGGGACGCCTCGTGGCTCGCGGGCGTGGACTGGACGACGGTCCTGGCGGGCGCTGCGGTCGCGCTCGTCGTCCACCTGCTGAAGGCCGCGGGCCGGGCCGCCGTGAACGCCACGACGGCGGGCGTCGGCGCCCCCGTGGCCTCGGCGGCCGAGGACGCCCTCTCCCTCGGGCTCGTGGCCTCCGCGCTGCTCGCGCCCGTGCTGGTGCTCGTCGCCCTGGCGGTGCTGGTCGCCGTCGCCGTGGCCGTCGTCCGCCGGCGGCGACGGCGCCGGGCCGTGCGCCCGGTCTGAGGGTCCCGCGGCGCCGGCGCGTCCGCCCCGCCGAGCGTCCCGTCAGCGCCCGTCGGGCACGCCGACGGCGCGCGCGTCGGGCAGCGGCGACCGGGCGACCACCGCGGCCAGGAGCGCCACGGCCGCCGTCACGGACCCCATGCCCCACCGCTCGACAGCGCTCGTCGAGGCCGCGTTGGCCACGGTGCTCGCGGCCATGAGCACCACGAGGAGCCACGTCGCCCGCCCGGTGGCGGCGGGCGGCAGGGGTGCGCGCAGGAGCCCCGCGCGCACCAGGAGGAGGACGGCGAGGCCCAGCAGCAGCAGGGCAGCGCCCCCGCTCGCGACCCGGTGGCCCGCGGGCAGCACGCCGTCGACGTGGGCAGCGCGGCCGCCGTAGAGGTGGGCCCCGACGGGTGCACCCGCCGCGGCCCCGGCCTGGACGACGGCGACCCCGCCGAGCAGGGCGGCGGCCGCGACCGCCGCGCTCCTCGCGGCGCGCATCACGGTCTCGTCCGCAGCAGCTCGACAGCCGCGAGGACGAACCAGGCGATGAAGACGAGCCCGAAGGCGGTGGCGGCGACGTCGGCGGCCGCCGGGACGAGGGTCAGGGCGCCGACGACACCCAGCCCCACCCCCACCACGCCGAGGCTGCGCCCGAGCCGGCCCGAGCGGAGGGCGAGGACCCCGACGAGGAAGACCCAGGCGGCGCCCACCACCTCGACGCCGCCCCCGAGGGCGTCCTGCACGACGACGACCGACGACCACGTCGCCACCGCGAGGTCACGGTCGACGACGGCGAGGTCCGCGACGGCGCTCTGGCCGACGAGGGCGACGAGCCCGGACGCCAGCAGGAGACCGGCCCAGACCAGGCCGAGGGCCGTGGCCGTGGCCGTGGCCGTGGGCAGCGCGAGGCCACCGGCGGCCCCGCGCAGCCGCTGGTGCACGGCCAGCACGAGGACGACGAGAGCGCCCCCGCCGACGAGGTAGAGCGCCAGGTACCACAGGTGGAGGAGCACCCGGTGCTCGAGGAGGAAGGCCAGGGAGGCCTCCGGGTCGCCCTGCGCCTCGACGAAGCCGCGGGGGGCGAGGTAGAGCCCCACGAGCCCGAGGCCGAGGAGGTAGGTGGCGGCCTTGACGAGCGCGGCGACGGCGCCGGCGCGGGCGGCGGTCCCTCGCGAGGAGGGGGCGGGGTCGACGAGCACGGCACCCGCGGGGGTCTCGTGCGGGTCGGCGGCGGGCTCGGGCGCGCCGCGCCCGGGGCGCGGCCTCCGGGAGGACGGCGGCTGGGGCTGGGCGGGGGCCGACATGACGAGTCTCCTCACGGGTGGTCGGGACGGCCGGACGGACGGGGGCGCGCGGGGCCGCCGGTCCCGCGGGGCGCCCGGGCGGGCGCCGGGGCGGAGCCCGCCACACGGCGCCCGCCCCGCACGAGGAGCCAGACGGTGAGCGCCAGCTCGCCGAGCACCGAGGGCACGGCGACGACGACGAGGAGGACGGCGGCGACGTCCTCGTAGGCGGGCAGCAGGTACCGGGCGAGCGTGTCGGTGGCGTAGGCGCCCCCGGCGACGGCGAGGACGGCGCCGAGGAGCACCGGCGCCCGGCGGGAGAGCCCCAGGAGGACCGCCAGCAGCACGAGGTGGACGCCGAAGGCGAGGAGACCGGCCAGCCAGAGGACGTCGAAGACCTCCAGCAGCAGCCCCACCTGCTGGGCCCGCTGGGCCGGCGTCGTCGTCCCCCCGCCGGCCGGCCCGGCGGCCACGACGAGGACCGAGGCGCCGGCGCCCATGAGGACGGCGTGCACGAGCCGCAGCCAGGCCGCGAGCCTCGACAGGTCGCGGTGGACGGGCGCGAGGAGCACGTCGAGCGCCCAGGCGACGACCACGTCGAGGACGGCGACGAGGAGGAAGGCGGCCGCGGCGGCCCGCACGAGGACCTCCCGGTCGGCGACCGCCCGCGCGACCGCGGCGGGGTCGCCCGCGCCCCGCACGTCCTCCAGCACCACGAAGTTCGCCAGGACGGCGAGGACGAAGATGCCGGCGTACCCGCTGCCGGCGACGAGCGCGGCCCGGCGCGGCGACGTCGTCGCCCCCGCCCCACCGGCCCACGGCGCCGCGCCGGCGGGCGGACCCGCGGGAGCCGGGGCGGCGCGGGGAGCTGCGGTGCGCGCGGTCACGGGGCCACCTCCAGCACGGCCTTCCCGCGGACCCGACCGAGCTCGAGGTCCCGGACCGCCTCCGCGGCCCGCTCGAGCGGGTAGGTGCGGGTGACGGCGGGCGCGAGGCGGCCGTCGGCGGCCATGGCGACGAGCTCGCGGACGTCGGCCTGCCGCTCGGCGGCGACGAAGGTGCCCATCGTCCGGCGCGAGACGAGGGACCACAGCGCGGCCCGCAGGCCGCGGTCGACCCCGCCGAGGAGCCGGCCGCCCCCCTCCCCTCCGACGACGACGAGCACGCCGCGCGGCGCCAGGGCCCGTCGCAGGTGCCGCAGGGGCCTGCTCCCCCCGGTGTCGACGACGACGTCGTACCGGCGGGACCCGTCCAGCGGGTCCCGCTGCGCGCGGTCGACGACCTCGTCGGCGCCGAGGGAGCGCACGAGCTCGGTCCGCGCCCCGCTCGCCACGCCCGTGACGTGCGCACCGGCGTCCGCGGCGACCTGCACGGCGAAGGAGCCGACCCCGCCGGACGCGCCGAGGACGAGCACGCGCTGCCCCGGCCGGACGCGGGCGCGGTCGCGGACCGCCTGCAGCGCGGTCACCCCGGAGACGGGGAGGGCGGCGGCGTGCACGGGGTCGAGGGAGGCGGGCCTCGGCACGAGCTGGTCGGCGCGGGCGAGGCAGTGCTCGGCGAAGGCGCCCGCGCCGAAGCCGACCACCTCCTCGCCCGGGGCGAGGTCCGTGACGCCGGGCCCGACCTCCCGCACGACCCCCGCGACGTCGCGGCCGGGCACGGGGCGCGCCGGGCGCCGCAGGCCGAAGCCGAGCACGCGCATGAGGTACGGGCGGCCCGTCACCAGGTGCCAGACGCCGCGGTCGACGCCGGCCGCGCGCACCTCGAGGAGCACCTCGCCGGGCCCCGGCGAGGGCCGCGGGACGGTGGTGAGCCGGAGCCCGTCGGGCGGTCCGTAGGCCCGCTGGCCGACGGCACGGGTGGTGGGCGGGCGCGCGCCGTCCGGTGGCGCACCGGGAGGTCGGGGCTCGGTCGCGGTCATCTCTCCTCCTCGTGGGTCGAGGCCCGGTGGGTCACCGGACCAGGGCGAGCAGCAGCAGGAGCAGAGCCGCGAGGGCGGCGAGCGCGCGCACGCGGTTCCACCGCGACCAGCGGTGCTCCAGCTCGTGGCGCAGGGACGCCGCGGCGGGTGCGCCCGGTGCGGCCCGGCCGGCCGCCTGGACCCGGCGGTTGATCGGCAGGTGCACGGCGACCGTCGGCAGGTGCACCGCCAGGAGCGACACCGCGGCGGCGCCCGCGAGCAGCGCGAGGGAGGGGCCGCCGTCGGAGGCGACGCGGACGCCGGCCGCGACCACCGGGAGCACGGCCGAGCCGCCCCACGCGACGAGGAAGAGCGGCGAGCCGCGCTGGACGACGCCGTCCACGGCGCGGAACGCCGCGACGTGCTCGCGGTCGCCCAGCGCGCGCAGGCCGGGCATCACGAGGACGGCGAAGCCGCCGAGCAGGCCCGCGACCAGACCGGTGCACACCGCGGCCGCGACCGTCGTGGACGTGACGACGACGGACAGGTCGACCCCGCTCGCCCCGGCACCGCTCATCCCGACACCGCCAGGGCGCTGCCGGTCCACCTCCGGCTCGTGGCGGCCTCGGCCAGCACCCCCGCCACCGACGCGCGGCTGACGCGCCAGCCGCGCACGTCGCCGCCGGTCGCGACGAGGGGCTCGGACGCCGGTCCGTCGTCGAGGTGCACCGGGCGCACGAGCACCCACTCGAGGCCGCTCTCGCGGACGACCCGCTCCTGGGCCTCGGTGTCGGCGATCTGCGGACGCAGCAGCGCGGAGAGGACGAGGCGGTCGAGCGGGCGGAGCAGCCGGCGCGTCTCACCGACGCCGAAGCTGCTCAGGACGACGAGGCGCCGCGCGCCGTGGCGCCGCGCCGCCTCGACGACCGTGCGCGTGCCGCGCGAGCGCACGTCCGCGGGGGTGCGCGCCGGCCCGGTGAGCCGGACCCGCAGCGGGTTCTCGGCGATGCCCAGGGTGACGACGACGGCGTCCTGCCCGGCGACCGCGGCGCCGACCGCCTCAGGGTCGGTGGCGTCGCCGTCCATCGTCACCACGCCGTCGACCTCCCGCGCGAGGCGGTGCGCGGTGCGTGCGAACGCCGTCACGAGGTGCCCGTCGGCGGCCAGCCGCTCGACGACCTCCCGGCCCGTCCCGCCCGTGGCGCCGACGACCGCGACGCTGCTCGGCTCGGACACGTCCGGCTCCCTCCGTCTGGCGTCCCTCGACCTGCTCCGACGCTAGGAGCGCCCGTGCCCGCCGGTCTTGACACCGGACGCCCCCCGCGGTGGCGCGCGCGGTCAGCCGGCGCGCGCGCCCGCCGGCCGGCCGGCCGACCGGCGCGCGGAGGGCGTGGTGCCCGTCCAGCGCCGGAAGGCCCGGCAGAAGGCGCTCTGCTCGGAGAAGCCGGCGAGGTAGGCGACCTCGGCGAACGGCGTGCCGGTGCGCTCCACCAGGTGCTCCGCCACCTCGCGGCGCGCCTCGTCGACGAGCCCCGAGTACGCCAGGCCGCGCTCGGCGAGCCGGCGCTGCAGCGTGCGCTCGCTCGTACCGAGGCGGGAGGCCGTCCGCGCCAGGAGCGGCACCCCTCCGCTCAGGCTCGCGGCCACGGCCTCGCGCACGCGGCCCTCGAAGGTCGTCGACTCCCGCGTGCGCCGCCACTCCTCGTCGAGGCCGGCCAGGAGGAAGTCCGACAGGCCCTCGTCGGCCAGCCGCGTCGGGGTGCGCAGCACGTCCTCGTCGAGGACGACGACGTCCTCCGGGGCGCCGAAGGCGACCGAGCAGCCGAACAGTCGGCGCAGGTCCGCCGTCGAGGCGGGGGCCGGGTGGCGGAAGCAGACGGCCCGTGGGCGCACGGGCGCGACCGCGACCTGGCGCAGCACCGAGACGAGCGCGGCGAGCCCGCACTCGTCGGCCAGCAGCAGGCCCGGCCGGTCGCCCTCCCGGCGCATGACGAGGTCGGCGCCACCGGCCGTCTCGCGCAGCTCGTACGTGGCGGTGTCGGTGACGACGAGGAAGTAGCGGACGACGCGCTCCAGCGCCTCCCGCAGGCAGGCGGCCGTCTTCACGCACAGCCCCAGCACCCCGTAGTGGTCCGGGGAGACGGCCGCGGCGAAGCGCGCCGGCAGGTCCGCCCCGCCGTGCGCGGCCATCCGCTCGAGGAGGGCCCACGCGTCGTCGGCGGGCACCACGAGGGGGTCGTCGGGCCGGGGGGCCGGGGCCAGCCCCACGTCCGCGAGCAGGTCCGCGCGCTCCAGCGGGCCGCCGTAGGCGGCGACCAGCAGCCGGACCACGCCGGTGGACTGCCCTGGCACCGGTCTCCCCCTCCCGGACGCTCGCACCCGCCGGGCGTCGTCGGCGCCGCCCTGCCGTCGCCCCGGCGCCACCTCCGGCCTCCGGACCACGGGCGCCCGCGGCGGCGCTCGGGCTCTGCTCGGCCCAGGCTCCGACGGCGGCCGCAGGGGGAGACAGGGCCGGAGTGCCCCGGTCCGGGCCCGCCGCGAGCGGGTACCTTCCCCGGCTCCGCACGACGACCGGCAGAGGAGGTGCAGGACGTGAGGCTGCTGCTCCCGGCGCTCGCGCTCGGTCTCGTGCTGGCCGTCGCCCCGCCGTGGCCCTCCGGGGCCCGGACGACGGCGATCTCGGCGCCGCAGAGCGCCGAGGGCGTCGCGCGAGCGGTCGAGGAGGTCGTCGCGGCCGAGCTGGACGCCTCGGGCGCCCCGGGGGTCGCCTGGGCCGTCGTCCTCGACGGCGAGGTCGGCCCGGCGGGAGCCGCCGGGGTCGCCCGGCTCGGCGACGACGAGCGCGTCACCCCGGCCACGCCCTTCGCCCTCGGGTCCATCACCAAGGGCGTCACCGCGCTCGCCGTCGTGCAGCTCGTCGAGGCGGGCGACGTCGACCTGGACGCTCCGGCCTCGCGCTACGTCGCCTCCCTCGCGGGCGGCCCGGCTGCGGACGTCACCGTCCGCCAGCTCCTCAGCCACACGGCGGGCTTCTCCACGCGCCAGGGGAGCCCCGGTCGGGGTGGGGCGGAGGACGACCTGGAGCGCCGCGTCGCCCGGCTCGCGGCCGCCGGTCCGGCGCGAGCGCCCGGCGAGCGGTGGGAGTACTCGAACGCCGGGTACCTCGTGCTGGGCCGCCTGGTCGAGGAGGTGAGCGGGCGGACGTACCAGCGCTACGTCACCGAGGAGGTCCTCCGGCCCCTGGGGATGGACGACAGCTTCGTGGCGGACGGACGGACGCACGACGTCATGGCGACGGGGCACCGGCCGTGGTTCTGGACGAAGCACCCGCTGCCGGAGGACGGCACCGACCGGGCGGGCGCCCCGGCCGGCGGGGTCGTGGCCAGCGCCCGGGACGTGGCGCGCTACCTGGCGGCCATGGTGGACGGCGAGGACGACGTCGTGAGCGCGCGGGGCGAGGCGCTGCTCACGAGCCCGGCGGGCGGGGCGTCGCCCTGGTACGGCCTCGGGTGGTCCGTGGACAGCGACCGGGGGACCGTGTGGCACTCGGGCTCGACCCCGGGGGTCGAGACGCTCGCGACGATGGTGCCCGCGGAGGGCCGGGCGGCCGTGGTCCTCGTCAACGCCGGCAGCGGCGTCGGGGTCGGGGAGACCACGGTGCTGCGCGACCGCGTCACCGCCGCGGCCCTGGGCCTCGCGGAGGTCGACGCCGGGCCGCGCTGGCCCCGGTCGCTGCTCTTCGCCTCCCTCGTGCTCCTCCCTGTCGGCTACGTGCTGAGCGCGGCGTGGGCGTGGCGGCACCGGGACGCGATCCGCGCGAAGCGGGGACCCGCCGGCGTGCTCAGCATCGGTCTCCCGCTGCTGACGACGACGGCAGGGGCGTGGGTGGTCCTCGACCTGGTCCCGCGCCTGCTCGGGACCACCGTCGCCACCCTCGGCCTCTTCCAGCCCGACCTCGCGCTCGTGCTCGTCGCCGGCGCCGCCACCGGGGTGCTGTGGGCCGTCCTCCGGCTGGGGATCGCCCTGACGGGGCCCGGCCGCCGGCTCCCGCGGGCGCCCGTGGGCCGGCCGGCAGCACCTCAGACGCCGTCGCGCGGCCCGTAGCGCAGCGCCAGCGGCGGCTGGGGGGCGCCGGCACCGAGCCGGTCCTCCGGGGGGACGCCCGCGGGCGAGGACTCCAGCAGCCCGGCGAGGGCCCGCTGCGCGCGCCGCCGCTGCGACCGGCCGGTCCACGGGTGCACCGGCACCTCCTCGGGCGGCAGGCGCAGCATCTCGCGCAGGTCCTGCTCGCCGGGGCCCGCGGTCGCCGGGTCGAGAGCCGCCACGAGCTCGCCGGCGGCCTCCTCGAGCAGGGGCAGCGAGGCGCGCAGCCGGGTCCACCGGTGGACCTCCCACCCCGTCCACCCCGACGCGTCCGCGGTGGTGAAGCGCTCGCGCAGGGCGACCCCGGCCTCGCGGCCGCGGCCGGCCAGACGGGCGATGGCCTCGGGCGGCATCCGCAGGTCCCACCCGCCGTCCCCCGCGGGGACCTCGACCTGCGCCACCCGGTCCCGCACGCCCGGCAGGGGCAGCTGCACGGTGTCGGACCAGTCCTGCATCGTCGACAGCACGGCGCCCGCGAAGCGCAGGACGCCGGCGGGTGCGCCGTCGGCCCCCGGCTCGAGCGGGTGCAGCACCGGGGCGAGGGCGTCGTCGGCGGGACCCGGTGCGCCCGGGTCCAGCGGACCTCCCACGGGGGAGCCGGGGCGCTGCGGGCGCAGGGTGATGCCGAAGGTCGGCCGCGACGGCGCGAAGGCGTCGAAGACCTGCACGGGGAAGTTGCTCGTGACGCCGCCGTCCGTCGTCCACACCCGCCGGGTCGGCAGCACCTCGCCGGGCAGGCGCACGAGGACCGCCCCCAGCGGGTCCTCCTCGCCCGGAGCGGCGCCCGGCGCCCCGGAGGACCCGGAGGAGGTGGCGGACGAGAGCACGTCGTCGACCGCCGCGGCGACGCGCCGCAGCGCACCGGCGCCCTCCTCGAGGTCGAGGACGTGGAAGGGCACCGCGCTGATGAGCAGCGGGTAGGACAGGCTCGTGCGCACGGCCAGGGCGACGGGCAGGTCCGCCGACGCCGGCAGGGGCACGAGCGGGCGCGCGAGGGCGTCGCGCGCCCGGCACTCGAGCCGCTCGGCCGGGTCCTCCGGCAGCGGGGGCGGGTGCTCCTCGACCCAGGCGACGACGCGCTCGGGCAGCAGCCGCCGCAGCTCGGCCGGGTCGACGTAGAGGGGCGGGACGCCGTCGCGCCGCGCGCCCAGCGGCATGCGCACGGGCCGCCCGTGCGTCACCGAGGTGGTGACGACCTCGAGCCGCACCGCGGCGTCGTCCGGCGCCTCCTCGAGACCCGTGAGCGGCTCGGCCCCCGGGCCCGCCCACAGGTGCCCGAAGGTGAGCGGTCCCCCGCCCTCGGGCAGGCCGGCGGCCTCGTCGAGGAGGTCGGTGAGCCACGGGGCCAGGACCCGGTCGTCGTCCGGCGCGTCACCGGCGGGCATGCCGGAGCAGACGCCGTAGAGGTTGGCGGGGACGGCGACGCGCAGCGCCCGCAGGTGCACGGCCGCGGCGCCCGCGGCCGTGCCGGCGAGCAGGACGAGGACGCCGACGACGGCCACGAGGACGGCCGTGGCGGCGGACGCACCGCCCGACGCGGCGAGCACCAGCAGGACGAGGCCCGGGGCGGCGCCGAGGAGGAGCCGCCACCAGCCGCCGGGAGCCACGGCCGCGGCGCCGACGCCGGTGAGCGCGGCGCGGGCGCGGGCGGCGAGCGACCCGGCCTCGCGCGCGGCCAGGACGGCGAGGAGCAGCCGCAGGAGCGGCGCCGTCGCGCGCTGCGGCGCGAAGAGCGTGGAGAGGCGGGAGCGGCCGCGGCGAGCCGAGGCGAGGTCCCCCGGCAGGCGCGCGAGCACGGGGAAGCCGCCGCGCCCGGAGGCGCCCCCGTGGCGCCCGTGCTCGGCGGCCGCCGAGGCCGCGGCCGCGACGGCGCCCGCGGACGTGCCGCCCACGCGCACGAGGCGGTGGTGCCGCGCCAGCTCGCACACGGCCCAGGGGTAGACGACCCCGCTCGTGACGCCGCCGCGCATGACGACGTCGCAGGTGGCCGCCGGGGAGGCGTACGACTCCGCCGCCGCCAGGGGCGCTGGCGGCTCCACGGGCGCGGGGGTGCGCCCGCGCCGCCACGGCGCGGCCCTCACTCGCCCGTCCGCCCGTCGAGGAGCTCGCGGACGACGTCGAGCTGCCCCACGTGGCGGGCGGTCTCCTGCAGCAGGTGGAGGAGGACCCACCCCAGGGTGGGCGCCTCATCGGCCGAGGCGAAGCGGCCCCCGACGGCGGAGCGCCGCTCGAGCGGGACGTCGGCCACCACGGCGCGCGAGGTCTCCCACCGCGCGCGCAGGGCGCCCACGACGGCGGCCGCGCTCGCGCCGTCGGGGACGGCCCAGCGGCCGTCGGGCCCCTCGTCGCGCCACGGGTCGGCCAGCGGCTCGCCGAGGAACCCCCACACGAGCCATCGGCGCTCGACGGCGTCCAGGTGGACGAGCAGCTCCAGCGGCGTCCAGCCCGAGGGCAGGACCGAGCGGCGCAGCTGCTCCTCCGTCAGCCCCTCGACCTTCCGGAGCAGGCGCGCGCGGTGCAGCTCGAGCTGGGCGAGCAGCACGTCGCGGACCTCGCCCGCCGCGCGGGGCGGCTCGTCGTCACCGGGCCCGGGGAGCCAGCCGTGCGCGAGCGGCCTGCCGCCGTCGACCACCCCGTCCTCGATCACCCGCGCGATGCTGGCAGCCACCACCGACGGCCGGCACGCCGGGTCGGCAGCCGCCCTGACGGCCCACCCGCGTGGGTCCCGTCAGCCGCGACCCACCTGCAGGCGCCGGCGTCCGGCGACGAGCAGCCCGAGGCCGAGGAGGAGGGCCAGGCCGCCGAGGGCGCCGCCGGCCGCGAGCTCGCCGCCCGTGCGGGGCAGGGCCGCCACCGGGGCCGTCGGGAGGGCACCGGCGGGGACGGCGGTCGTCGTCGTGGTGGGGCTCGCCGTGCTGAAGCTGTCCAGGAGGACGAGGCCGGGTGCCAGCTGCGTGCCCGCGGGCGCCGGTGCGGTCGTCGCGGCGAGCTCCATGGCCGGCGCCGGCGCCGGGGGGGTCGTCGCGGAGAAGGCCCGGGACGCGCGCAGCTCCTCGTCGGCGAGCTTCGCGGCGGCGGCCCGGGCGACGAGGTCCTCGCCGTCGGCGGGGCCGGGTGCCGGTGCGACCGCCGCGGCCACGAGGCCCTGGGTGCGCAGGACGTCCTCGGGCCCGTGGACGGGCGCCGGGGCGACGTCGTCGGCCGCGGGGGCGGGGGCGAGGACGGGGGACGGCGCCCCGGGCTCCTCGACGACGTCCGCGGACGGCGCCTCGGTGGGCTCCTCGAGCGGCGCGTCCTCGGACGGCGGCTCCACGGCCGGCGCGTCCTCGACCGGCGCCTCCTCGACCGGCGCCTCCTCGGCCGGCGCCTCCTCGGCCGGCGCCTCCTCGGCCGATGTCGGGCCGCTGACGGCGACGACGACGTCGGCGGGGTCGCCCACCAGCCCGTCGGCGTCGACGCCGGTGATGGAGCCGCGCAGCTCGCCCGCGGCCCCGGCGGGCACGGTGACGACGAGCTCGTCGCCCTCGACGGCGAGGGCGCCGCCGGCGTCGTCGAGCACGCTGACGACGACGCCCGTGCCGAGCACGGCGAGGGGCGCGCGCAGCACGTCGCCGGGGGCGCCGGCCAGCTCGACGGGGGCGACCACGGGCGCCACCGCCACGACGACCGGGGCGGGGTCGCCGACGACGCCGCCCGCCGAGGGCAGGACGGCGAGGGCGAGGGCGCCGCTCGTCCCGCGCGGGTCGACCTCCAGGCCGTCGGGCGTGACGGCGGCCGCGGCGCCGGTCGCGGGCTGCTGCACCGCGACGTCGACGTCGTCCGCCGCGAGCGGCAGGAGCACGGGGGCGTCGGCGCGGGTGGCGCCCGCCAGGCCGGGCAGCGACGGCGCCACGTCCACCGGGACGACGAGCGGGTCGCCGGCGGTGCCGTCCGCCGCCGTCGCGACGACGGTCACCGAGCTCGCGCCCGCGGCGGAGGCGGCGACGCGCAGGTCACCGGTGGCCGGGTCGACGTCGGCGACGACCGACGGGCCCGCCTCGACGGCGTAGCTCGCGCCGTCCTCGAGCGGGGGCAGCGGCACCGCGACGTCGGCGGTGCCGTCCGCCGCGAGCGGGAGGCGGAGGCGCTCGCCCGGGGCCAGCGGCGCGTCGCCGGCGACGTCGAGGACGACGCGCTCGGGGTCCGTCGCCGTGCCCGCCGCGCGGTCGACGGCGCGGCGCACGAGGACGAGGCGCCCGCGGTAGCCGGGGGCCACCTCGACGGACAGCTCGCCGGTGGCGGCGTCGACGGAGGCCGCGCGGACGAGCGAGGCGTCCGGCGTCCCCACGAGCTGCCACCGGGCGTCGTCGCCCGCGGCGGTCGCGGCGGGGACGACGACGGAGCCGCCGGGGAGGACGGTCGCGTCGGCGGGAGCGGCCTCGGCGTGCGCCGGCAGCGCGCCGAGGAGCAGGGACGCGAGGAGCGCGAGCCCGGCGAGGACGAGCGCCCGCACCCGACCGGCCGCAGCGGTCAGCCCGTTCGTGGCGGCCCTGCTCGTGGCGGCCCTGCTCGTGGCGGCTCTGCTCGTGGCGGCGCGGTCGGCGGGACCGGTCGTCTCGGCGGTGCGGCTCATGGCGGGCTCCTCGGGCGCGGGGACGTGCGGCGGCAGCAGCCGCCAGGTCCTCCATCGGCACGCCGGGCGCCGACTCGAGGGGTTCTCCGCGTCCGCCTCACCCGGCGCCCCGGACGGCGCCGGCGCGGCGCAGGTCCGTGGCGGCAGGTCCGTGGCGGCCGGGCGCCCGCGGAGCCCGCGCCACCGTCAGGCCCGGTGCGCGCCCTCGCCCGACGACCGCGAGGAGCGGGGCTCGGCGTCGACCTCGGCGTCGGTGCGCGCGTGGCGCGGCCGCGGCGCACCGGCGTCGCCGGGCCCCTCGACGGCCTCGGCGCGCTGGGCGCCCGTGCCGTCGGCCCCGTCTCCCCCGTCCGACGGGGCGGGGGCGGCGCTGCGGCGGTCACCGGCGGCGCCGTCGGAGCCGCCGAGGGCGGCGGCGCCCGCGAGCGCGGCGTCGGCGCCGGCGTCCCGGTCGTCCGGCGCGCTCGCCTCCGGCTGCGCGCCTGCACCTGCTCCAGGGCCCGCGTCCGCGCCGGCCCTGCCGTCGGCGGCGCGCGCCTGCAGGCCCGACTGCGAGCGCAGCTCCACCTGCGGCAGGAAGGCCATGACGACGATCCCGACCGCCACGACGCACGCCGCGATGAGGAGGACGGCGTCGATGGAGGTCGAGAAGCCGGCGCGGAAGGGCGCCGCGACGGCGTCGGGCAGCTGCTGGATGAAGGACGTGTCGGAGAGCGCGCCCTGCGCCGTCGGCACGTCCTGCAGCCGCGACGCGAGCTGCGGGTCGGCCGCGGCGGCCTCCTGCACCGAGCTGCGGATGTCGCCCGGCAGCCGGGTGAAGAGCACCGAGAGGAAGACCGCGGTGCCGAGCGTGCCGCCCATCTGGCGGAAGAAGGTGACCGACGACGTCGCGACGCCCGTCTGGCGCGGGCCCGCGGCGTTCTGCACCGCCAGCACGACCGGCTGGAAGTTGAAGCCGAGGCCGAGGCCGGTGAGGACCATGAAGGGCACGAGCTGCCAGTAGGGCGTGTCGGCGCCGATGACGCGCGACAGCGAGAGCAGCGCGACGGTGAGCAGGACGGCGCCCGTCACGGGGAAGACCTTGTAGCGGCCGGTGCGGGAGATGGCGATGCCGGAGGACAGCGCGCCGGTCATGATCCCGAGCACGAGCGGCACCATCTGCAGCCCGGCCTCGGTGGGCGTGCTGCCCCCGACGATCTGCAGGTACTGCGGCAGCAGCAGCAGCCCGCCGAACATGCCCATGCCGACGACGACGCTGCCGAGGCCGCCGACGAGGAAGGTGCGGTTGGCGAACAGCGCGAGCGGCAGCAGCGCGTCGTCCCCGATGCGCCGCTCGGCCAGCACGAAGGCCACGAGACCGACGGCGCCGAGGCCGTAGGCGAGCAGCGCGCCCCCGCTGCCCCAGCCCCAGGAGCGGCCCTGCTCGGCGACGACGAGGAGCGGCACGAGGAACAGCACGAGCGCGAGGGCGCCGGCCACGTCGATGCGGTGCTCGCGCCGCTCGTGCGGCAGGTGCAGGACCCGGGCGACGACGGCGAAGGCGAGCAGCCCGAGCGGCACGTTGACCCAGAAGATCCACCGCCAGCCGTCGAGACCGAGGATCTCGGTGCGGCCCGCGAAGAAGCCGCCGATCACCGGCCCGAGGACGCTCGAGGTGCCGAAGACGGCCATGAAGTAGCCCTGGTAGCGCGAGCGCTCCCGCGGCGGCACGAGGTCGGCGATGATCGCCAGCGCCAGCGACATGAGGCCGCCGGCGCCGACGCCCTGCACGGCGCGCCAGGCGGCCAGCTCGTACATCGACGTCGAGACGCCGCACAGCGCCGAGCCGAGGACGAAGACGGCGATGGCCCCGAGGTAGAACGGCCGGCGGCCGTAGATGTCGGAGAGCTTGCCGTACAGCGGCGTCGAGATCGTCGAGGTGATGAGGAAGGCCGTGGTGGCCCAGGCCTGGAGGTCGTAGCCCTGCAGGTCGTCCGCGATGGTGCGGATGGCCGTGGAGACGACCGTCTGGTCGAGCGCCGCGAGGAACATCCCGAGCATGAGGCCGCCGAGGACGGTGAGGACCTGGCGGTGGGAGAAGCCGCCGTCCTCGCCCGCCGGCGCGCTCGCGGCGGCGCGCTGCCGACGGCGCTCCTGCGCGGCGTCGGCCCGCTGCTGCCGCTCCGGCGGGGTGGGCGCGGGGTCTCCCCCGGTGGGGGCGGTGGCGGGGCTGGTGCGGCTCATGGCGGTCCTCGCGAGCGGTCGGCGGGAGGGACGTCCCCCGAGCGCAGAGGGTAGGTGCCCACGGCACCCGACCGCCCCCGGTCCCGGGCCCCTCGCCCTCGTCCGCGCACCTGCGCTCGGAGACGCACGGGGACGGGTCGGGGCGAGCGGGGCGACCCTGACGAGACGCAGGTCACCCGCTGTCCCTACGCTGGGGCCCGCCAGAGCCGCCCGAGTCCGCCAGAGCGCCCCGAGGAGTCCTCTTGTCCACCACCGCCACCACGGGTCGACCCCAGGGCCGCACCACCGGCCGACCGAAGGTCGTCGTGCTCGGCGCCGGGTTCGCCGGCCTGTCGGCCGTCCGCGAGCTCGACGGTGTCGACGCCGACGTCCTCCTCGTCGACAAGAACGCCTACAACACCTTCCAGCCGCTGCTCTTCCAGGTCTCCACCGGCGGGCTCAACCCCGGTGACGTCACCTACTCGCTGCGCACCTTCACCGGCGGTCGCCGTCGCGTCGGCTTCCGCCAGGGCACGGCCACCGGCGTCGACGCCGAGAACAAGGTCCTGCGCATGGAGGGCGGCGACGACGTCGCCTACGACTACCTCATCGTCTCCAGCGGCATCGCGGCGAACTACTTCGGCATCCCCGGCGCCGAGGAGCACACGCTGACGATGTACACGCGCAACGGCGCCGTCGAGGTGCGCGACCGCCTCATGACGGCGTTCGAGACGGCCGCCAAGCACACCGGCGGGGAGCCGCCGTGCATCGTCGTCGTCGGCGGCGGCGCCACCGGCACCGAGATGGCCGGCGCCATCGCCGAGCTCCGCAACACCTACGTGGCGGAGAACTACCCCGAGCTCGACCCCTCGCGCGTGCGGGTCGTCTGCATCGAGATGCTCGACTTCGTCCTGGCGCCCTTCGACGACTCGCTGCGCCAGTACGCCCGCCGCTCGCTCGAGCAGCGCGGCGTCGAGCTGCGGCTCGGCTCGGCCGTCGCCGAGGTCCGCGAGGACGTCGTCCTGCTCAAGGGCGGCGAGGAGATCCCCTCGGCCCTCACCATCTGGACGTCCGGCGTCTCCGCGCCGAAGTCGCTGTCGGAGTGGGGCTTCCCCCAGGGCCGCGGCGGCCGGCTGCAGACCGACCCCGACCTGCGCATCCAGGGCAGCGACGCCGTCTTCGCCGTCGGCGACGTCGGCGCGGTCGACGGTGCGCCCCTGCCGCAGCTGGCGCAGCCCGCCATCCAGACGGGCAAGCACGCCGCCGCCAACGTCAAGAAGCTCCTCGCCGGCCAGCCGACCGAGGCCTTCTCCTACAGCGACAAGGGCACGATGGCGATCGTCGGCCGCTACAGCGCCGTCGCCGACATCAAGTGGCCCTTCAAGGGCAAGTTCACCGGCGCGATCGGCTGGCTCATGTGGATGGGGCTGCACATCACGCTGCTGCACTCCTTCCGCAACCGCCTGGCCGCGCTGACGAACATCGCCTCGCACTACGTCTCCCGCTCCGGCATGCAGAACGTCATCGTCGGCGAGCCCCGCCGGGTGCCGCAGGCCGGCCGGCACGAGTCCGACGAGCCGAAGGCCGAGCGCGACCCGCAGCTCGAGAAGCAGGCCGGCCGCGCCGCCTGAGGCGCCCTCCCCCGCGTCACCGGGCGCTGACCGCGCCCTCCCGGACCGCCCGCGGCACCCGCCGCGGGCGGTCCGCTGCGTCCGGGGTCGCCCGTCCGCGCGCCCGCACCCCGGGCCACTTCCCCGGGCCCCGACCACCCCGCGCCCACCGCCGCCGCGGGCGTCCCCGGGCGGGGGGACTCCCCCGAGCGGCCGGTGCGGGCCGCGCCCGGCCGTTAGGGTCGACGGGCACGGGGGCGCTCGGCCCCCTCGGCCGCCGCGGGGCGGTGGCGCGAGGAGGAGGTGGACGTGGAGGCACCGGCGCAGGCACCGGCCTCGCTGCTGCGGGCCCTCGACAGCGCCCGCGACGGCCTGGTGGTCGTCGACCCCTCCGACGTCGTCACCTACGCCAACCAGGGCGCCGTGGCCGTCCTGGGCGGCGCCGTCGCCGACGTCGTCGGCCACCACCTCGACGACCTGCGGCCCGCGCGCGACGGCCTGCTGCGGACGGCGATCGCCACGGCGCGCGCAGTCGAGGAGCCCACGCCCTTCGACGGCTACGACTCCGGGCTCGAGCTGTGGCTCGAGGGCGAGGCGACGGCCGGCGACGACGGCGAGGTCGTCCTCGCGGCCCGCACGACCGACGCGCGGCGCGCCCGCGACCGCCAGGCGGCGCGCCTCACCGAGGACCTCGAGCGCGCGCTCGACCGCGCGCACCTCCTGCTGCGCCTGTCCGAGGCCGTCGCCCGGCCGCGGACCGTGGCCGAGGTGGCCGACGTCGTCGCGCGCGTCGCCCTCTCCGGCTTCGACGCGAGCTTCGCCGGCATCGCGCTCATCGCCGCCGACGAGCGGTCCATGAGCTACGTGAGCCTGGCCCCGCTGCCGGAGGAGACCGCCGAGGCCTGGGCCGTCTTCCCCTTCGAGGCGCACACGCCGCCGTCGACGACGGCGCGCACGGGCCGCGCGCACCTGCACGAGAGCCGCGAGGAGGCCCTCGCCGACTTCCCCGACCTCGGGCCGGACCTCGAGACGGCCGGCGTGCACGCCCTGGCCCACCTGCCCCTCATCGCGGGCGACGCCGTGCTCGGCACCCTCGCCGTCACGTGGGCGGAGGAGCACGCGATGAGCCGCGAGGAGCGGGGCCTGCTGTCGGTCTTCGCCGGCTACACGGCGCAGGCCATCCAGCGCGCCACGCTGCTGGAGCAGCGCCAGCACGTCGCCGAGACGCTGCAGCGGGCGATGCTCACCGACCTCCCGCAGCGCGACGGCCTCGAGCTCGCGGCGCTGTACCGCACGGCGGCGCGCACGGCCCGCGTGGGCGGGGACTGGTACGACGCGCTGGACGCCCCCGACGGGGGCACCACCCTCGTCATCGGCGACGTCGCCGGCCACGACGTCGGAGCGGCCGCGACGATGGGCCAGCTCCGCTCGATGCTCCGCGGGTTCGCGGCCGACCGGGTGGAGCCGCCGTCGGCGCTCCTGCAGCGCCTCGACCGGGCCATGGACCGGCTGCACCCGGGCCGCACCGCCACGGCGGTGGTGCTCCACGTCGAGCAGCCCGCCGACGACGCGCCGTGCTCGCGGACGCTGCGCTGGAGCCGGGCCGGGCACCCCGCGCCCCTGCTGCGGCGCGCCGACGGCGAGGTCCTGGACCTCCGCGGCGCCGGCGACCTCATGCTCGGCGTCCTGCCCGAGCTCGCGCGCGGGGACACCGAGGTCGCCCTCGAGCCGGGCGCCACGGTGCTGCTCTACACCGACGGGCTCGTGGAGCGCCGCGACCTCGGCGTCCGCGAGGGCACGGCCGCGCTCGAGGCGGCGCTCGCCGAGCTGGGCGACCTGCCCCTGCCCGAGCTCCTCGACCAGCTCGTCGTGCGGCTCGCGCTCGACGCCGAGGACGACGTCGCCCTGCTGGCCGTGCGGCTGCACGACGACGCGCCGCCCGCTCCCACCGCCTGATCCCACCGCTGGAGCCCGGGACGGGGGGACAGCCGCCGGGTCGGTGGGTCAGCGCGGGGTCAGTGCTTCTCGCGGCGCCGCTTGCGCGAGGCGGCGCGGCTCGCGGAGTCCAGCGCCCTGGTGACGCCGCTCTCGCCGCGGCTGGCGCGGAGCCGGCCGGCGAGGTGGCCGAGGAGCTTCCCGGCGAGCGGGAGCGCCACGGCGACGAGGACCCAGCGGCGGAACATGGTCACGAGGAAGGGCACGGTGTCCTCCTGGGTAGGGGGTCGTGATGACCCTCGGGTCGAGGTCGATGCTGCGGACGGGTGACGGACGCCGTCGCCGCGCGCCCGGCCCCCGTACCGCCGACCCCCGTGTCTACCGAGCCGCGGGCGCCGGCGCGCGGCGGAAGTCCGTCGACCGGGGCCCGGGGCCGCTGGGACCATGGGGCCCATGAGCGCCACCCTCGTGGCCCGGGGCCTCGCCGCCGGGCACGCCGACCGCACCCTCTTCTCCGGGCTGGACCTCGTCGTCGCGCCCGGCGACGTCGTCGGGCTCGTCGGCGCCAACGGGGCGGGCAAGTCGACGCTGCTGCGGATGCTCGCGGGCGTCGACGAGCCGCAGGAGGGCTCGGTCACGACGACGCCGCCCGGCGCCGTCCGGGGGTGGCTGCCGCAGGAGGTCGAGCGCCGCGCCGACGAGGACGTCCTCGCGCACCTGGCCCGGCGCACGGGCGTCGCCGCGGCGCAGGAGGCGATGGACGCGGGCGCCGCGGCCCTGGCGGAGGGCGCGCCGGACGCCGACGACGCCTACGCCGAGGCGCTCGAGCGCTGGCTCGCCCTCGGCGGCGCGGACCTCGAGGAGCGCACCGGCGCCGTGCTCGCCGACCTCGGGCTCGACGTCGCCACCTCGGCGGCCATGACGTCCCTGTCCGGCGGTCAGGCGGCGCGGGTGGGCCTGGCGGCGCTGCTGCTCTCGCGGTTCGACGTCGTCCTGCTCGACGAGCCGACGAACGACCTCGACCTCGACGGGCTCGCCCGCCTCGAGCGCTTCCTCGTCGAGCAGCGGGCCGGCGTCGTGCTCGTCAGCCACGACCGCGAGCTGCTCTCGCGCGTCGTCACCCGCGTCGTCGAGCTCGACCTCGCCCAGCAGCAGGTCAGCGTCTTCGGCGGCGGGTACGACGCCTACCTCGAGGAGCGGGCGACGGCCCGACGGCACGCGCGCGAGGCGTACGAGGAGTACGACGACCGTCGCCAGGCGCTCACCGACCGCGCCCGCACGCAGCGGAACTGGCTCGCCAAGGGCGTGCGCGACGCCGTGAAGAAGAAGAGCGACGGCGACAAGCACATCACCCACAAGGCGCGCGAGGGCTCGGAGAAGCAGGCCGCCAAGGCGCGCCAGACCGAGCGGATGCTCGAGCGGCTCGACGTCGTCGACGAGCCGCGCAAGGAGTGGGAGCTGCGGTACGAGATCGCCGCGGCGCCGCGCTCGGGGTCGGTCGTCGCCGTGCTCCGGGGCGCCGTCGTCCGGCGGGGCTCGTTCACGCTCGGGCCGCTGGACCTGCAGGTCGACGTCGGGGACCGCATCGGCGTCACCGGCCGCAACGGCTCGGGCAAGACGACGCTGCTCGGCGCGCTGCTGGGGCGCACCCCGCTCGACGAGGGCGACGGCGGGCTGGGCTCGGGGGTCGCCGTCGGCGAGGTCGACCAGGCGCGGCGGTCGCTGGGCGCGGTGGCGCTGCAGGGAGCGGGCGCCGGTGCCGCCGCCGGGAGCGGCCCAGGGGCGGCGCCGTCGGTGCTCGACGCCGTCGCGGCGCACGTCCCGGACTGGCCGACGGCCGACGTCCGGACCCTGCTCGCCAAGTTCGGCCTGCGCGCCGACCACGTGCTGCGGCCCGTGGCGACGCTCTCCCCCGGCGAGCGCACGCGCGCCGCGATGGCGCTGCTGCAGGCCCGCGGGGTCAACCTGCTCGTCCTCGACGAGCCGACCAACCACCTCGACCTGCCCGCCATCGAGCAGCTCGAGGCGGCCCTCGACGCCTACACGGGCACGCTCCTGCTCGTCACCCACGACCGCCGGATGCTCGACGCCGTGCAGCTCACCCGCCGCTGGGACGTCGCGGCGGGCGCCGTCACCGAGCGCTGACCCCGCCGCGCGGACACCGCACGTCGTCGTCACATCGCCGCCGAGGGGCGCCCCTCGAGGGCACTTCGCCGTCGAAGTGCCGCTGTGAGAGGCCCCTGAAGGCACTTCGTCGTCAGAGTGCGGCGTGAGGCGCCCCTCAGGGGCACTTCGACGACGAGGTGCGGGGGGGTGGGGCAGGTCAGACGTGGGGCCAGCCGGCGAGCAGACGCCGCGGGACGTGGCAGGTGACCACCCAGTTCGGCGCGTCGACGACCTCGGACACGCGCAGGTCGGCCGCCAGGGACAGCAGGAGGTAGGCGTCCTCGCGGCTCGTGCCGCGCTCCTCGACGAGCAGGTCCACGGCCTGGCGGACGGCGTCGCGCGCGCCCTCCACGAGGTCCGGCCCGACGCCGGTCGTCGCGACCGTCGTCTCCAGCCGGAGGCTCTGCCGGTCGGTGATGACGACGGGCGAGCGCGGCGCCCGCCCGGGCGCGACGGTGAGGCGCACCCGCACGACGGCGGAGGTCTCGACGCCGGTGCCGCAGACCTCGCCGTCGCCCATGACGGCGTGGACGTCGCCGAGCGAGAAGAGGGCTCCCTCGACGCCCACCGGCAGGACGACGCGGGCGCCCGGTCCCACGTCGCGGACGTCCAGGTTTCCGCCCCACCGCGTCGGCGGGATCACGGGGTGCGGGCCGGGCTCGGGCGGGGCGACGCCGAGCGTCCCGACCATCGGCGAGAGCGGCAGGACGACGTCGGGCAGCAGCTGGACCCCGCCGCCCCCGGGCGTGGAGTCGACGGCCGACGTCCGCAGGTACGGCTCGGGGAAGTCGTCGGCGAGCAGGCCGAAGCCGGGGATGAGCGCCGTCCACCCCCACGTGTCGAGGCCGATGGACAGCACGTCGACGACGAGCGCGTCCCCCGGACGGGCGCCCTCGACGGCGAACGGCCCGACGACGGGGTTGAGCGAGGTCATGTCGAGGGAGAGGAGCTCGTCGGCCGTGCTGTCGGGCCGGAGCTGGCCCCCGGAGGCCTCCTGGGCGACGACCTCCACCTCGTCGCCCGAGGCGACGACGGACAGGGGCTCGAGCGAGGCGTCCCAGACGGCGTGGGACCGGCGGTGGTGCGGGCCGCGGGGCAGGGGCAGCGGGCTCACGGGGCCTGCTCTCCGGGGCCGGGGCGGCCCCTCGTCGGGCCCCGCGCGGTGCCGGGGCGTCAGTCGAACTGGACGGCGAGCACGGGGCAGGGGGCGTCGAGCAGCACGCGCTGCGACGTGCTGCCCATGATCATCTTGCCGACGGGTGAGCGACGGCGCAGCCCGATGACGACGAGGTCGGCGCCGACCTCCTCGACGAGGTCGAGCAGCGTGTCGGCCGGCGTCTCGTCGCCCGCGCCCCGGCGGACCTCGTGCTCGACCCCCGCGGCGGCCAGCGCCTCGTCGAGGTGCTGCAGGTCGTCGGCGTCGGCGACGAAGTCCTGCGCGAACTCGGCGGCGCGCGGCACGTTGAGCGCGACCAGCCGCGTACCGCGCGCCCGGGCCTCAGCGATGGCGCGCTCGAGCACGACCCGACCCTCGGGGCTGGGGACGTAGCCGACCACGACGCTCACGGGGCCTCCTCGCAGGGGACGGTGGCGCCCGCCTCGGCGCCCAGGACGGCGGCCCCCGGACGACGCCGCAGCACGTCGGCTCGGACGCACGCCGGAGGGTCGCCCGACCCTAGGACATGCCCCGCCGCCGACGCACCGCCCGGCCCGCGCCGCCCCCGCCCCGCTCGGCCCCGCGCCGCCCCCGGGCGCCGCGCGCACGGCGCGGTGCGACGCTGGACCAGGCGCCCCCGCTCGCGGGCGAGCGCCCCCGGCGCGCCGCGCGGGGCGTGCGTCGCCCCGCCGCGCCCCGCGCGGCCCGGGTCAGCCCGCCCGGCCGGGCGGCGCCCGCCCCCGGACGGGTGGTCCCTGCGCCGGACCCGAGGGCGCCTGCGACCATCGGCGCGTGACGACGAGGGACCCGGCGGGTCCGCACGAGGAGCCCGCGGACGGCCACGGCGCGGGCGCGGACCCCACCCCGCCCGGCACGCGGGACGACGGCCCGCTCGTCCTCGGCCCCCTGCTGCGGCACGTCGACAGCACGAGCGCCACGGTGTGGGTGGAGGCGGCGCGCCGCGGCGAGGTCGTCGTCCGGGCCGGGGACGCCGTCGGCCGCGACCGCACGGTGACGGTCGGCGGCCACCACTACGCGCTGGTCGTCGTCGAGGGCCTGGAGCCGGACCGGCAGGTGCCCTACGTCGTCGAGCTCGACGGCGAGCGGGCGTGGCCGCTGCCCGACGACCCCCGCCCGGCCCCGACCGTGCGGCCCCTGCCGGCGCCCGGCGGCGAGACCCGCAGCACGGGCGGCGACCCGCGGCTGCGCATCGCCCTCGGCTCCTGCCGCGTCGACCGTCCCATGGAGCCGCCGTTCACCCGGACGGCGCAGGAGCACCCCGAGGGCGTCGGCGTCGACGCGCTCGTCGCCCTGTCCGCCGAGTGCCAGGCCGGCCGCGAGCTGCCGGACCTCCTCCTGCTCCTGGGCGACCAGGTCTACGCCGACGAGGGCCTGTCGCCGTACCTGCGGACGCGCATCCGCGAGAAGCGCGGGGACGCCGAGCCGCAGGACGAGATCGGCGACTTCGAGGAGTACACCTGGCTCTACCGCGAGAGCTGGGCCGACCCGGAGGTGCGCTGGCTGCTCGCCACGACGCCGACGGCGATGATCTTCGACGACCACGACGTCCGCGACGACTGGAACACCTCGCGCACGTGGCGCGAGCAGGTCCAGCGGCTGCCGTGGTGGCGCGAGCGCATCGTGGGCGCCTACGCGGCGTACTGGCTGCACCAGCACCTGGGCAACCTCATGCCGTCGCGGCTCGCCGAGGACGAGCTGTGGGCCCGCGTGCGCGAGGTCGGCCGCGAGGGCGACGCCGCCGAGGTCCTGCGGGAGTTCGCCGCCGCCGCGGACGAGCAGATCGACGGCGGCGGCACCTCGGAGTGGTCGTACGTCCGCGACATGGGGCGCACGCGCCTCGTCGTCGTCGACACCCGCTCGGGCCGGGTGCTCTCCGAGGAGCACCGCTCGATGCTCGACGAGCAGGAGTGGGCCGACGTCGAGGAGCACCTCACCGGCGACGTCGACCACCTGCTCGTCGCCGCCTCGCTGCCGGTGCTGCTCGAGCCGGCGCTGCACGACGTCGAGCTGTGGAACGCCGAGACGGCGTCGGCGGGCGCGTGGGGCGAGCGCTTCCGCCCGCACGCCGAAGCCATCCGCCAGGCGGTGGACCTCGAGCACTGGGGCGCCTTCGAGTCCTCCTTCCACCGGCTCGTCGACCGCCTGGGCGACGTCGCGGCCGGCCGGCTCGGGCGGGCGCCGAGCTCGGTGCTCCTGCTCTCGGGCGACGTCCACCACGGCTACGTGGCGCCGCTGCGCTACCCCGTCGAGCGCGGCGTGCGCTCGCCCGTCGTCCAGGTGGTCAGCTCGCCGCTGCGCAACGCCCTGCCGAAGGGCCTGACGACGACCTTCCGGGTGCTGCACACGGCGCCCGCGCGGCTGCTCGGCCGCCTGCTGCGGCGCTCGGTCGGCGCGGCCCCGCTCGACGTCTCCTGGCGCTCGACCACCGGGCCGATGTTCGGCAACGGCTTCGCCACGCTGGAGCTCACCGGCCCCGGCGCCCGCGTCGTCTTCGAGAAGGCCGAGCCGGGCCGGGGGCCGGGCACCGAGGTGCGGCGCCCGGACGACGTCCGCCTGCGGCACGACCGCGAGGTGCTGCTCGCCTGAGCCCGGACGCCGTCGAGACGGAGCCCGTGGTCACCGAGGGGTCCCGCGGGTGACCACAACCTCCTTCTCGACGGCGGGCCGGCCGCGGGTGCGGCCGCCCCGGTCACCAGCCCCAGGTGCCGGGGCCGCCCTTGAAGGGGCCGACGACGTCGTCCGTCACCCAGCCGCCGTAGAAGCCGCCCTCCTGCGGGCGCACGCGCTCGCCGTCGACCGTCGCGACGACCTGCGACGGCGTGAAGGCGACGGCGCCCGCGAGGTCGCGGAAGCGCGACGTCGGGTCCTCGTAGCTCCACGCCGCCGCGCGGCGGGGCTCACGGCCACCGGGTTCCGCGACGTCCCAGTACGTCGCCCGCCCCTTCCACTCGCACGTCGTCGCCGGGGCGTCCGAGAGGGCGAGGACGCCGTCGGCGACGTCCTCGCGCGGCACGTACCAGGTCGGCGGGTGGCTCGTCTCGAGCACGCGCCAGGCGCGGCGGGTCGTCGCGAGCAGGGGGCCGTCGTCGGACAGGCGCACCTCGACGAGGCGCTCGCTGCGGACGAGGGCGGGCGGGCGCGGGTAGTCCCAGACGGACTCCTGGCCGGGGCCCGGGGGCACGGGCTGAGGACGGCGGGCGGGGCTCACGACGAGCAGTCTGCGCCGCCGGCGGGGCACCGGCGCGGGCGGGCGCTGCCGACCGGGGCGTGCGAGCGTGGCGGGCGGCGACGACGGCGGCCGCCCGCTCCGGCGGGCGACCGGAGCGGCGCTCCGCCGGCGGACGAGCGCTCCGGTCGGCGCGGAGCGACCCTCCGGACGGCCCGTCCCGCGACGGCTGCTTGTGCGCTCAACTAGATCGACGTACCGTCATCGGCGGCGCCACCGACGTCGCCGACACCGACCACGGACCGCCGACCGGCGGTCACGACCGGTCGACCGGCGGACGTCGCCGCGTCGGCGAGGAGATCCCATGACGCACCACCGCAGCAAGCGCACCGACCTCGGCCTCCTGGCGCTGCGCGCCGGCGTCGGCGGCACGCTCTTCGCCCACGGCGCCCAGAAGCTCTTCGGCTGGTTCGGCGGCTACGGCCTCGAGGCCACCGGCGGGGCCATGGAGTCCATGGGCTTCGCCCCCGGCAAGCGCAGCGCCCTCATGGCGGGCCTCGGCGAGGCGGGCGGCGGCGCGGCCCTCGCGCTGGGCCTCGCGACGCCGGCGGCCGGCGCCGCGGCCGCCGCCACCATGACGACGGCCGGCACCGTGCACGGCCCCGCCGGCTTCTGGGTGACCGACGGCGGCTTCGAGTACAACGCCGTCCTCGCGACGGTCGGCTCGGCCCTCGCCGTCGCCGGCCCGGGCCGCTACTCCCTCGACCACGCCCTGGGCCACAAGCTCGACAAGCCGTGGATGGCCGCCGTCACGCTGCCGCTCTTCGGCCTGGCCGCCGCCCACGTCATCACCCAGCGCCGCAAGGCCGTCGCCGCGGCCGCCGCGCAGCAGCAGACGACCGAGGCCGAGCAGGTCGCCGCCGCCGAGCAGGCGGAGTCCACCGGCGCCTGATCGCCACCGCGCGGGGCGGGCCGTCAGCCGCCCGCCCCGCGCGCGCTCCGGGGCGAACAGGCGACGACTCGCCCCCTCGTGCACGGGTGCGACGTCGTCCACCATGGACGCCAGGCCACCCCCGCAGGAGGACGTCGNTGTCCCTCCCCCCCCCCCCCCCCCCCCCCCGCGCTCCGGGGCGAACAGGCGACGACTCGCCCCCTCGTGCACGGGTGCGACGTCGTCCACCATGGACGCCAGGCCACCCCCGCAGGAGGACGTCGTGAGCGACCTCGACACCCGCCCCACCGAGCACGCGGTGCCCGCCGAGCCGATGGGCGCGGCCGGAGGTCCGCGGCGCGAGCTCCTCACCGCCCGCAAGGTGCCGCTGGGCGGCGTCCGGGGCACGGAGGTCGAGCGGACCCTCCCCCAGCGCGACGTCCCGACCGTCGGCGCGTGGTGCTTCGTCGACCGGTACGGCCCGTCGACGGCGCCCATGCGCGTCCTTCCCCACCCGCACACCGGGCTGCAGACCGTCACGTGGCCGCTGTCCGGCCCGATCCGCCATCGCGACAGCACCGGCAGCGACGTCGTCGTGCGCCCCGGCGAGCTCGACCTCATGACCGCCGGGCACGGCGTCTCGCACTCGGAGATCGCCGACGACGGCGCCGAGCTCTCCGGCGTCCAGCTGTGGATCGCCCTGCCGGACGAGGTGCGCCACCAGGCCCCGCGCTTCGAGCAGCACCGTCGCCTGCCCGTGCTCGAGGGGCCGGCGTCGTCGAGCACGGTCATGGTCGGGCGGCTCGGTGACGCGGAGTCCCCGGCGCTCGTCCACACCCGCGCGCTCGCGGCCGACGTCGCGCTGCGCCCGGGCACCTCCGTGCTGCCGCTCGACCCGCGCGACGAGCACGCCGTCCTCCTCTTGACGGGCGACCCCGCCGACCTCGACGTCGACGGCGCGCCCCTGCTGCCGGACGGCGCCCGCCCCGGCCTGCTGCACCTCGGCACCGGCCGCACCGAGCTCGCGCTCGAGGTCCGGGGCGACGTGCGCGTGCTCCTGCTCGGCGGCGAGCCCTTCCGCGAGGACCTCCTCATGTGGTGGAACCTCGTCGCCCGCACGCACGAGGAGGTCGTGGCCGCCCGCGAGGAGTGGGAGGAGCGCAGCGCCCGCTTCGGCGTCGTCGCGGGCCACGGCGACGCGCGCATCCCCGCCCCGCCGCTGCCGGGCGTGCGGCTGGTGCCGCGGCGGCGCCGGGACTGACGGACCGCCCGGCGCCCGGTCGGTCAGCCCGGGACGACGAGCACGTCGCACCGGAGGCCGGGGGCCCGGCCGAGGCGGGCGTCTCCCGTGACCAGGGCGCCCCCCAGCTCCTCCGCCAGCGCGACGTACGTGGCGTCGTAGGCGGTGACGTTCCCGCGCAGCTCCCACACCCGGTCGAGCAACCCCACCGCGGGGTGCCGCGTCACCCCCAGGCGACCCCACGTGACCAGGGCGCGCCGGCCGTCGTCGACGGCGAGGCGCCCGGCCGAGACGTGCCGGCGCAGGACGCTCGCCACCTCGCTGTCCGCCAGGTGGGGCACGTGGAGGACCTCGGTCGCCATGAGCGCACGGGCGTCCCCGTCACCGAGGAGCCCGTGCACCGCCGCCGAGGCGTCGAGCACGACGGCCACCGGTCAGCGTCCCTCGCGCGCCGCGTCCAGGGCGTCGACCGAGTCGGACGGCCGGACGCCGAGGTCCGGGAGGTCGTGCAGCAGCGCGGGGTTGTCGACGCGACGCGTCGAGCTCGCGAGCTCGCGCAGCGCGACGGCGTTGACCGACGTGGCCTCCCGCTCCGCGAGGCGACGGAGGCGGTCGACGACCTCGTCGGGGACGTTCCGCAGGTACAGGGTCGCCATGTCGCAAAACGCTAGCAGCGTTGGGATGGCGGGCGGATACAGAGCCGCACACGCGGCTCTAGGCTGGCTCTCGTGCCGCACTTCCGGATCCGCGACGCCGCCGATCTCCTCGGCGTCAGCGACGACACCGTGCGCCGCTGGGTCGACACGGGTGCGCTCGACGCGACCAAGGACGACGCCGGCCGTCTCGTCGTCGACGGCGCCGCCCTCGCCGCGCACGCCCGCGAGCACGCCGGCGCCCCGGCGAGCGACCCGACCGGCGTCGCGCGCTCGGCGCGCAACCGCTTCGTCGGGCTCGTGACCCGCGTCGTCGTCGACGGCGTCATGGCGCAGGTGGAGGTGCAGTGCGGCCCGCACGCCGTCGTCTCGCTCATGAGCGCCGACGCCGCCCGCGAGCTGGCGCTCGAGCCGGGCACGGTCGCCGTCGCCGTCGTCAAGGCGACGACGGTCGTCGTCGAGACCCCGCGAGGCGCGTCGTGAGGCGGGTGCTGCCCGGCCTCGCGGCGGCCGTCCTGCTCCTCGCCGCGTGCGGGAGCGACGGCGACGCCCCGCCCGACACCGCCCCCGCGGGGGCGACCGCCCCCGCCCCCGCCGCCGACGACCTCGACGGCACGCTCACCGTCTTCGCCGCGGCGTCGCTCACGGAGGTCGTCGGCGAGCTCGCGACGGTCATGGAGCAGGAGCACCCCCGCCTCACCGTGCGGACGTCCTTCGCCGGCTCCTCCGACCTCGCCGCGCAGGTCGAGCAGGGCGCGCCCGCGGACGTCCTCGCGACGGCCGACGAGCGCACGATGCAGCGGGTCGTCGACGCCGGGCTCGCCGCGGACCCGGCGCCGTTCGCGACGGGCACGCTCGTCGTCGTCACGCCGCCCGACGACCCCGGCGGCGTCGCCTCCTTCGCCGACCTCGCCCGCCCCGGCCTGGCCGTCGTCGTCTGCGCGCCGCAGGTGCCGTGCGGCGCGGCGACGGCGCGGCTCGAGCAGCTGACGGGCACCGCGCTGTCCCCGGTCAGCGAGGCCGGCTCCGTCACCGACGTCCTCGGCGCGGTGACGAGCGGGCAGGCCGACGCCGGCGTCGTCTACGCCACCGACGCGCGGCGGGCGGGCGACGCCGTCCGCACCGTCGAGGTGCCCGCGGCGGACGGCGCGGTGAACACCTACCCCGTCGCGGTGCTCGACGACGCCGCCGAGCCGGAGGCCGCGCGGACCTTCGTCGACCTCCTCACCGGGCCCGAGGGGCGAGAGGTCCTGGCAGAGGCGGGCTTCGGCGCGCCCGACGGGTCGTGAGCCCGGTCCCGCGCACGGCAGGGCGGCGTCCCGCGAGCGCCGGCGCCGAGCTGCCGCGCTGGGTGCTCGTGCCCGCGGCGGTCGGCGCCCTGCTCGTGCTGCTGCCGCTCGCGGCGCTCGTGCTGCGGGTCGACTGGGCCGAGCTCCCGGCGCTGCTGACGAGCGAGGCCTCCCGCGCGGCGCTGGCCCTCAGCCTGCGCACGTCGGCCGCGGCGACGGCGCTGTGCGTGCTGCTCGGGGTGCCGATGGCGCTCGTCCTGGCGCGCACGTCGCTGCCCGGGCTGCGGGTGCTGCGCTCCCTCGTGCTCCTGCCGCTCGTCCTGCCCCCGGTCGTCGGCGGGCTCGCGCTGCTCTACGCCTTCGGCCGGCGCGGCCTGCTCGGCGGACAGCTCGAGGCGCTCGGCGTCTCGGTGGCCTACACGACGGCGGCGGTCGTGCTCGCGCAGACCTTCGTCGCGCTGCCCTTCCTCGTCGTCAGCCTCGAGGGGGCGCTGCGGACGGCGGGCCACCGCCACGAGGAGGTCGCCGCCGTCCTCGGCGCGGGCCCGTGGACGGTGCTGCGGCGCGTGACGCTGCCCGTCGTCCTGCCCGGCCTCGCCTCGGGGGCGGTGCTGTCCTTCGCGCGGGCGCTCGGAGAGTTCGGCGCCACCCTGACCTTCGCCGGCAGCCTGCAGGGCACGACGCGGACGCTCCCCCTCGAGGTCTACCTGCAGCGCGAGACCGACCCGGACGCCGCCGTCGCCCTCGCGCTGCTCCTCGTCGTCGTCGCCGCGGTGGTCGTCGTGGCCGTGCGCGGGCGGCCGGCGCTGTGAGCGGCCGCGACGTCGCCGGCCTCGCCCTGCGCACCGCCGTGGACGCGCGGGGTCTCGACATCGACCTGGCGGTCGCCCCCGGCGAGGTCGTCGCCCTCCTCGGCCCGAACGGCGCGGGGAAGTCGACGGCGCTGAGCCTCGTCGCCGGGCTGCTGCGCCCCGACCGGGGGCGCGTCGTGCTCGACGGCGAGGTCCTCGCCGAGGCCGGCGACGACGGCGCGGCGCGCACGTGGGTGCCGCCGCACCGGCGTCGCACCGCGCTGCTCGCGCAGGACCCGCTGCTCTTCGGCCACCTCACCTCCCTCGAGAACGCCGCCTTCGCACCACGAGCCCGCGGGGCTGGCCGGACCGACGCCCGCGCGACGGCGAGGCGCTGGCTCGACCGGGTCGGCGCCGGCGACCTCGCCGACCGCCGGCCCGCGCAGCTGTCCGGGGGGCAGGCGCAGCGGGTCGCGCTCGCGCGGGCGCTCGCCGCCGAGCCGCGGCTGCTCCTGCTCGACGAGCCGCTCGCCGCCCTCGACGTCGCCGCGGCCCCGGCGCTGCGCCAGCTGCTGCGCGAGGTCCTGCGGGCGGAGGGCCGCTCCGCCCTGCTCGTCACGCACGACCCGCTCGACGTCCTCGCCCTCGCCGACCGCGCCGTCGTCCTCGAGCGCGGCCGCGTCGTCGAGGCCGGGCCCGCCGCCGACGTCCTCGCCACCCCCCGCAGCGCCTTCGCCGCGCGCCTGTCCGGGCTCACCGTCCTGCGCGGCACCGCGGAGGAGGGCGGGCTGCGCACGGACGACGGCCGCCTCGTCCCCGGCCGCCTCGCCGACGGCTGCCGGCCCGGCGACGCCGCGCTCGTGCACCTGGCGCCGGACGACCTCGTGCCCGCCGCGGGCGACAGCGCTGCCCCCGTCCGCACGACGGTGGCCGGGCTCGAGCCGCGAGGCGGCGTCGTCCTCGTGCGTGGGGCGGACGCCGACGACGGGTGGCCGGGCGCCGTCGTCGCGCTCCCCGCCGGCCGTGCTGCAGCCCTCGGCCCCGGCGACCGCCTGGAGCTCGACCTCGGGGCAGCAGCGACCGTCCGGGCGGGCACGCCCGAGAGCCGCCGCGGGGGACCTGTTCGACGCTCGTGACCGTGCACGACCACCTCCGTCGAACAGGTCCTCCGGACGCCGCTCGACGGCTGAGTACGGTGCCGCGGTGACGCCGCCCGGCCCGCCCGCCGCCGGTGCGCCCACCCGGACCGCGGACCGCCTCCCGCTCGGCACCCTCCTGCTGCTCGCGGCCGTGGTCTTCGCCGCCGTCACCACGGAGGTGCTGCCGGTCGGGCTCCTGCCCCAGCTGGCCCGCGACTTCGGCGTCGACGAGGCGGCGATCGGCACCTGGGTGTCGGCCTACGCCGTCGTCGTGGCGGTCGGGGCCCTGCCCGTGACGGCGCTCGTCGCGCGCTGGCCGCAGCGGCGGGTGCTCGTCGGGCTCGCGCTGCTCTACGCCGTCGGCACGCTCGCCGTCGCCCTCACCGACGACCACCGGTGGGCGCTGGCCGCCCGGCTGCTCTGCGGGCTGGCGCACGCCGCCGTCTTCTCCGTCGTCGTCGCCGTCGCGGTCGCCGTGACGCCGCCCCGGCGGGTCGGCCGGGCCGTCGCACTCGTCAACAGCGGCGTCGCGCTCGCCCTCACGCTCGGGGTCCCGCTGGGGACGGCCGTCGGGACGGCCCTCGGGTGGCGGTGGGCCTTCACCGGCGTGGCCCTCGTCCTGGCCGGGCTCGCCGTCGCTGCAGCGCTCGTCCTCCCGGCGGACGCCCCGCAGCCCCGCGCCTCAGGGGCGCCGCCCGCCCGCCCCTCGGTCCTGGGGGAGCTGCGCCGGCCGGCCCTGCTGCTCGTCGCCGGGGTGACGGTCGTGCTCATGGTCGGCCACTACGGGACCTACACCTACGTCACGCCGCTGGTGCTGCAGGCCGGCGTCCCGACGGCGCTCGTGAGCCTCGTGCTGCTCGGGTACGGCGCGGCCGGCGTCGTCGGGCTCGTCGCCGCCGGCGCCACCGGGGACCGCCACCCGGTCGCCGCCCTGCGCCTGGCCGTCGGCCTGCTCGCCGGCTGCCTGCTGTCCCTCGCGCCCGCGTCGGGCTCCCCCGTCGCGACGGCGCTCGTCGTCGTCGCCTGGGGAGCCGCCTTCGGCGCGCTGCCCTCGCTCCTGCAGCTCTCGGCGCTGCGGGCGACCGCCGTCCCCGACGCCGCCCCCGCCGTCGTCAACGCGACCTTCAACGCGGGCATCGCCGTCGGCGCCTGGACGGGCGGGCTGCTGCTGGCCCGGGACGAGGCGTTGCTGACGACGACGAGCGCCGCCCTGGCCGTCGGCGCGCTCGCGCTGACCCTCGCCCTCGGCCGCGGGCGCCGGACGCGGCCCGCCTCGCCGACCGGCCGGAGGGCTGCGAGCCTCGAGCCGTGAGCGACGACGTGCGCAGCACCACCGACGCCCTCGCGGCGATCACCGAGCACTGGGCGCCGCACCGGCTCGCGACCGTCAACGACCACGACGTCAAGGTCGTGAAGCTCCAGGGCGAGTTCGTCTGGCACACCCACCCCGACACCGACGAGCTCTTCCTCGTGCTCGACGGCCGGCTGACGATCGAGCTGCGCGACCGCGACGTCGTCCTCGGGCCGCAGGACGTCTTCGTCGTCCCGCGCGGCGTCGAGCACCGCCCGCGCGCCGAGGAGGAGGTGCACGCCGTGCTCCTCGAGCGGGCCGGGACGGTCAACACCGGGGACGCCGGCGGCCCGCTGACGTCCCCGCTGCGCGAGCTGCCCTGACAGACAGACCGCGGAGGGCCCGTGACGACCGGCGCCTGCTGACGACCTGCTCGTCGGAGGTGACCGTGCACGGTCACGAGCGCCGAGCAGGTCCGGCCCGCGTCAGCTGCCCGAGCGCCGCTCCTCGCGCCGCAGCACGTCGACGACGTCGATGCTCGTCGACGCGATCGGGATGCCGGCGGCGTCCAGGCCTGCGAGGACGTCGCGGGCCATGGCGTCCTTGACCGCCCGGACGCCGCGGTGCGGCACGAGGAAGCGCACCGACATCTCGAGCCAGCCGTCCGTCATCCGCCAGAAGACGGCGGGGTCGAGGGACGCGTCGGCCATCGCGTAGTGCGCGCGCATGCGGGCCAGCGCCGCCTGCGCGCCCGGGTCGTCGACGACGGCGTGCGCCCGCGCCGCGGCGAGCAGCACCTCCTCGGCGCGGTGCCGGTCGGCGTCGTACGGCACGGGCAGTGCGATCTCCTCCCACAGGTAGGGGAAGTCGCGGGTGTAGTTGGCGACGGGCTCGGAGAAGATCACGCCGTTGCCGACCGTCACGAGCCGGCCCGTGTACTGCCGGGCGTGCACCCACGAGGCGCTGTCGGACGACGCGACCGAGGGCGGGCGGCCCATCTCCATGATCGTCGTGCGCAGGAAGCCGAGGCGGACGACGTCGCCGCGCACGCCGCCCATCTCGATGCGGTCGCCGACGCCGAAGGTGTCGCCGCGGAGGATGACGACGTACGCCGCCAGGGACAGGACCACCTGCTGGAGGGCGAAGGCCAGACCGGCCGTGACGAGACCGATGCCCGTCGAGACGTCGGTCTCCGGGGTGATCCAGATCGACAGGACGCCCAGCACGAGGACGACGGCCGCGACCACCTGCAGGCCCTGGCGCGCCCAGAAGCGGCGCTGGTCGGCGACGTCGCCACCCAGCGCGCGGCGGACGACGACGAGCGCGCCCGCCCGCAGCAGCAGGACCGCGGCGAGCAGGAGCCCCGTGAAGAGAAGCTTGACCGCCGTCGTCGCGCTGACCCCGATGAGCGTCACGCCGAGGACCTGGACGGCGCCGGACTCGGTGCCGACGACGTCGGGGACGGTCGCGAGCAGGCTCACCGGACGCTCCCGCGCGGGCGCCGACGGGGGTGGTCCACGGGCCGAGCGTACGGCGGGCCGGCTCGGCCCCGGCGGCCGCCGATCTGCGAGGGGGGCCTCGACACACCGTCGATCGTATGGTCGGGTAGCGCGTCGGCGGGGAACAAGCATCCCGAAAGGGATGAAACGACGCTGCCCACCCGCAGCACCCCGCCGCAGGACGACCCGTCCACGACCCCTTCTCCGGAGGACCCCCGTGCGCCGTAGCACCCTCGCGGTCGTCGGCGGGGCGGCAGCAGCCGCCCTGCTCGCGACCACCGTCTCGTCCACCGCCGTCGCGGCGCCCGCCTCGGGCGCCCCCGCCGCCGCGCCCGCCCCGCAGGGCGCCGAGCGCGTCGACGACCGGCCCGACCCCGTCGTCGCCGAGCAGCGCGCCCTGCAGCAGGAGGCCGTCTCGATGGTCCTCTCCGGCGAGGCGACGCCGCAGCAGCGCGGCGGCGGGACGTCCGTGCGCGTCGCCCCGGGCCAGTGGGTGCAGTACGGCGTGCAGGACACCGACCAGCTGCTCACCTTCCTCGTCGAGTTCGGCGACCAGGCCGACCCGCGCTTCCCCGACGCCCCGGCGTCCGGGCCGAAGGCCGGGGAGATCCCCGAGCCGGACCGCAGCGTCGACAACTCGACGTACTGGGAGCCGGACCTCGGCCGCGACCACTTCATGGACATGTTCTTCGACGCGCGCGGCGACGGCGGCGACTCGTTCACGGGCGTCTACGAGGAGCTCTCCAGCGGCCGCTACACGGTCGAGGGCGACGTCAGCGACTGGGTCACGGTGCCCTACAGCTCGGCGAGCTACGGCATGACCGAGAGCCAGACGGACATGACGCGCTTCATCCAGGACAGCGCGGACGCCTGGTACGCCGACCAGCTCGCCACGGGGAAGACCCCGGCGGAGGTCGACGAGTACCTCGCGACGTTCGACCAGTGGGACCGCTACGACTACGACGGCGACGGCGTCTTCGACGAGCCCGACGGCTACATCGACCACTTCCAGGCGGTCCGCGCGGGCGAGGACGAGTCCGCCGGCGCCCCGAAGTGGATGATCTGGGCGCACCGCTGGTCGGTCGGCCAGCGCGGTTACGGCACCGACGGCCCCGAGTTCAACAAGTTCGGCGGCGTCCAGGTCGGCGAGTCGAGCTTCTGGATCCGCGACTACACGACGGAGCCGGAGAACGGCGGCCTCGGCGTCTTCGCGCACGAGTACGCCCACGACCTCGGTCTGCCCGACCTCTACGACACCAGCGGCGGCGAGAACGGCACCGGCTTCTGGACCCTCATGAGCTCCGGCTCGTGGATGGGCGACGGCGCCGAGGCCATCGGCACCGTCCCGAACCACATGGGCGCCTGGGAGAAGCTGCAGCTCGGGTGGCTCGACTACGAGGTGGCCCGTGCCGGTGAGAGGTCCACGCACCAGCTCGGCGTCGCGGAGCACGCGACGAAGAAGGCGCAGGCGCTCGTCGTCGACCTCGGCCCCGACGCCGCCGGCAACGCCCGCTACTACCTCGCGGAGAACCGCCAGTACGTCGGCTACGACCGCACGCTGGCGACCGGCCCGTACAACTTCGGCTGGCCCCTCTCCTCCCCCGACCGCGTCGAGCACTTCCCGTACCAGGACGGCCTGTCCGTGACGTACTGGAACACCGCCTTCACGAACAACCAGACGCTGCGCCACCCGGGTGAGGGCCTGGCCCTGCCCGTCGACGCCCGGCCCGCCGCCCTGCGGTGGTCCGACGGCACGGTGGCCCGCAACCGGATCCAGACCTTCGACGCCACCTTCGGCACCGAGGCCACGGACCCGATCAGCCTCCACCGCGAGACCGCGGCGGGCATGACGACGCTCGACGTCCCCTCGCGGCCGGCGGTCGCCGTCTTCGACGACTCGGACCCGATGGCGTACTACGACCCGGCCGCCCCGCAGAACAGCGTCAAGGTCGCCGGCACGGGCACGCAGATCCGCGTCGTCCAGTCCAACCGCAACGGGATGATGACCGTCCAGGTCCGCTGACCCGCCGCCCCGCGACGGCGAGCACCACTCAGCAGGACGACGAGGGCCCCCGCCCCGACCGCACCGGTCGGGGCGGGGGCCCTCCGCGCGTCCTGCGGGCCGCCGGCCCGTCAGCTCGCGCGCGCCGCCGTCGTCTCCCCGCCGAGGAAGTCGAGCAGCGCGCGGTTGAACTCCCGCGGGTGCGAGGCGTTGATGCCGTGCGGGCCGCCCTCGACCACGACGAGCTGCGCCCCCTCGACCATCTCGGCGGTGCGCTGGCCGCTCACCTCGAACGGCACGACGGCGTCGCTGTCGCCGTGGACGACGAGCAGCGGCAGGTCGAGGGCGCGGACGTCGTCGCGGAAGTCGGTGCGGCCGAAGGCGGCGACGCACGCGTGCGTGGCCCGCGGCGAGGCCGCCTGCGCCAGCGTCCAGGCGAAGCGGCGCTGCGCGTCGCTGACGACGACCTCGTCGCCCGCCGTGAAGAAGCTCTCGACGAACGTCTCGAGGAAGGCCGGGCGGTCGGTGGCGACCCCCTCCTCGAACTGCGCGATGGTCGCCTCGTCGAGCCCGCCGTCGGGGTTGTCGTCCGTCTGGAGGAGGTAGGGCGGCACGGCGGCCGCGAGCACCGCGCGCGAGACGCGCTCCGTGCCGTACCGGGCGAGGTAGCGCACGACCTCGCCGCCGCCCATGGAGAAGCCGACGAGGGCGGCGTCGCGCAGGTCGAGGTGCTCGAGCAGCGCGTGGAGGTCGGCGGCGAGGGTGTCGTAGTCGTACCCGTGCCACGGGCGGGAGGAGTCGCCGAAGCCCCGGCGGTCGTAGGTGACGACGCGGTGGCCCGCGCCGACGAGCGCGGGCACCTGCGCCTCCCACGAGCGACCCGACAGCGGCCAGCCGTGCACGAGCACCACCGGCCGGCCGGTGCCCTGGTCCTCGTAGCAGATCTCGACGTCGGTGCGGTCGTCGCGGGCGACGAGCAGCTTCGGCATGGCGGGTCCTTTCCGTGCGCGCGGGTCGGGTGCCCCGACCCCAGCACCGCACGGCTGGGGTCGCACGCCCAGCGGTCGCCACCTCGGGCGACGACGCGGGCAGCGGCGTCTGGGACCCTCCTCCCGTGCCCGCCGACGTCCTGCGCATCACCACCCGCAACGCGCGCTTCCAGCAGTGGGAGGCGCTGCGCGGCAACCGCTCGAAGCGCCACCGCGCCGGGGAGATGCTCGTCCAGGGCGTGCGCCCCATCACCGTGGCGGTCGAGCGGGACTGGCCGCTCGCCGCCGTCCTCGCGCCGCTGGACCGGCGGCTGTCCCCCTGGGCGCAGGACGTGTGGGACCGCGCCGACCCCGGCGCCGTCCGGGCGCGCATGGCGCCGGAGCTGCTCGCCGTCCTCGCGGAGAAGGACGCCGAGGAGGGCGAGGACGGCGTCGAGCTCGTGCTCGTGGCGCGGACGGCGCCCGACGACCTCGACCGCATCCCCGTGGGCCCCGACGCGCTCGTCCTCGTGCTCGACCGGCCGGCGAGCCCCGGCAACCTCGGCTCGGCCGTGCGCTCGGCGGACGCGCTCGGGGCGGACGGCGTCGTCGTCTGCGGGCGGGCCGCGGACCCCACGGACTCCCGCGCGCTGCGGGCCTCGACGGGCTCGGCGCTGGCGCTGCCCGTCGTCGCGGTGCCCGCCCCCGCGGACGTGCTGGCGTGGGTGGCGCGCCACCGCGAGCGCGGCGTCCCGCTGCGCGTCGTCGGCACCGACGAGGCCGCTCCCGACGACGACCGCGGCGCCGACCTCGACGCGCTCGACCTCACCGGCCCCGTCGTCCTCGTCGTCGGCACCGAGGCCACGGGCATGAGCGCCGCGTGGCGGCGGGCCTGCGACCACGTCGCGGCCATCCCCATCGGCGGCGCGGCGTCCTCGCTCAACGCCGCCGCGTCCGCGGGCGTCGCGCTCTACGAGGTGGCGCGCCAGCGCGGGTTCCCGCGGCGGCGCTGAGGCCTCGGGGCGGCGCTCCGACGCCGCCGGGCGCCCGGCGCCGACTGACCCGTCCGAGGACAGGGCTGACGGACGGCCTCCCTCGGGGCGAGGATGCGCCGTGGCTCGAGCAGACGGCGACGCAGCGCCGGCCCCGCGGCGCCTCGCGCTGCCCCTCACCGCCGGCGCGACGGCGTGGGCCTGCGTCGGCTACGTCTACGCCCTGCCGGTGGCCGTGGACGGCGACGGCGCGGTGCGCCCCTGGGCGCAGGTGCTGGTCTGGGTCGTCGCGACGGCGGGCGCCGCGCTCGCGGTCGTCTGCGCGTACCGGCTCGCGCGGCGCCTCGAGGCCCACCTGCTGCGTCCCGGACCCGTCCCTGCCGCGGCGCCGGCGCCCACAAGGGTGCGCCGGGAGTGGCTGCGGTCCCCCGCTGCCGTCCTCGTCGTCGCCGGCGCCTCCCTCGGCGCCGTCAGTGAGGTGGTGTGGCTCGTCAGCAGCGTCGGCGTCGCGCCCTGGGTCTTCGGCCTGACCCAGCTCGCCGGGCTCGCGGCCCCGGTGGCCCTGGCGACGGGCGCCTACCTGGCCCTGCGCCGGCTCGAGGACCTCCTGGCCGGCCACCAGCGGGCGCAGCCGCCCCGGCGCAGGGCCGCCGAGGCGTCGGGTCTGACGACGCCGCACATCCGGACGACGGGCGCGGGCGAGGCGGGGTGAGGCGCCGCGACCGGCCGTCGCGGGGCGGTGCCGCACAGCCGTGACGGCGGGACGGCGGCGGCGACGCCCGCCCCTCGTCGTCGACGTCGTCCCCTGGCACGTCGACCGCACGCCCGTCGAGCTCGTCCTCGGTGGGTGGGCCCTCACGGCGCTCGGCCTCGCCGTCGCCCTGGCGTCCGCGAGCAGCGTCGACGTCGAGCCCCCCAGCGCCGGGCCCCGCGTTCCGGAGGACCCGCGGGAGCAGCTGCACCTCGGTGGCGCCCTGACCGTCCACGGGTCCGCGCCGTGGCTGCCACGGCCCGCGCTCGGGCCGCAGACCCTCCGCGTGGACGGCCGCTCGGCGTCCCTCGCCCCGCTCGACGACCCGACCGGTCGCGCGCTCCCCCTCGCGGAGCTCGTCGTGACCTCGGCGACGTGCCACGACCGCTACAGGCGACGCCGCCGCGCGAGCGCGCGCTGGTCCCTCGACGTCGTCGGCCCCGGCGCGACGGCGACCGTCACCGGGCCGTGGCTGGCGCTGGCGTGGCTCGGCCACCTCGCGGACTGGCCCGAGCCGGAGGCGCCGTGACCGGTCGGGCACCTCCCGCACCCGGCGAGATGGAGCCTGTGGTCACCGGGAGGCCCTGATCGTGACCACAGCCTCCATCTCGACGACCGCGACATCGAGGTTGCCGTCGGACGAGAGGTCCGTGGTGGCTGCAGCCTCGACGTCGCCGCCGGCTGACGCCCCGTCGACGTCTCAGCCGCGCAGGGCCTCGACGATCCTCCGGCGGGCCCGCGCGCCGCTGCGGGTCGGCAGGAGCGGGAAGACGTGCAGCCCGCCCTCGTGCTCGAGGAGGGTGACGTCGACGCCCGCCGCGCGGGCCCTCTCCGCCAGCAGGTGGGCGTCGGGGTTGAGGATGTCGCGGGTCCCCGTGAGCAGGAGCATCGGCCCGAGCCCGGCCAGGTCGCCCTCCAGCGGGCTGACGCGCGGGTCGCGCAGCCGCAGGTCGCCCGCCCAGGCCTGGGCCAGCCAGCGCACGCCCTCCACGGCGAGCCAGGGGTCGGACGGCGCGACGTCGGGGATCCGCGGGTTCGCGACGGTGAGGTCGAGCGCCGGGGACACGAGCACCGTCCGCAGGTCGCGGACCCCCCGGTCGCGCAGGTGCAGGGCCGTCGACAGGGCGATCTGGCCGCCCGCGGAGTCGCCGGCCAGGACGACCCCGTCCCCCGCGGCGGACAGGCGCTCGACCAGCCCCGCGGCGAGGTCGACGGCCTCCCGCGCGCTGCCGTGGGGCAGCAGCCGGTAGATCGGGACGGTGACGGCCGCGCGCGCCTCGACGGCCAGCTGGGCGACGAGCGACCAGTGCCACCGGCTGATCTCGTGCACCCAGCCGCCGCCGTGCGCGTAGAGCACCCGCACGCGGGGCGGCCCGTCCGCGGGCGCCACGGTGTGGACGGGGACGCCGCCGGCGCGCGACGCCGTGACCGTGACGCCGCGAGGCAGCCGCCGCGGCGGCCCGTAGGCGTGCGGCCGCACGTCGAGGGCGCGCACCTCCGCCCGCGCCGCCTCGGCGCTCGCGTAGGGCGCCGCGGCGCGGAGGACGCGCAGGGCGGCGGGCACCAGCGACTCGGGCACCACGGGCTCGGGCAGGTGCACGGACGGCTCCGGGGGTCGGCGGGACGGGCGACGACGCGGCGCGCGGCGACGGCGGACCGCCCTGCCCGGGACCTGCCCCTCGGCCGGCCGGTGGCGGCTCCGGGCTCCTCCGGGCGCGGGCCGCATCCTCCCCCGGGGGCGCCGGCACCGGCACCCCGCAGCCCCGACCCGGGCGACCGGGACGCCCAGCGCCCGTCCGGGGCGCGGACGGGCGACGACCACCGGCGTGCGGCAGCGTGGCCCCCTCCGGGCGGCACCTCGCCGCCCGCGCGAGGGGGTCCCGTGCTCGTCGAGCTGTTCTCGCTGCCCGCGCAGGTCGCGGCGGTGGTCTTCGCCGTCGACCTCGTCATCCGCGTGGTCGCGCTCCTCACCGTGCCCCGGGGCCGCCTGCCGAGCTCCGGGCTGGCGTGGCTGATGGCCATCCTCTTCCTGCCGGTGGTGGGCGGTCTCGTCTACCTCGTCATCGGGCGCGCGAAGCTCCCCGCCGAGCGCCGCGAGCACCAGAGGCGGGCGAGCGAGCGCTTCGCCCGGGGGGCGTCGGAGTCCGAGGACCTCGTGGTCCGCGACCCCGGGCCGCCGTGGCTCAGCAGCCTCACGCGCCTCATGGCGACGCTGGGCGCGTCCCCGGTGCTGCGCGGGGGCCGGGTCGACGTCGTCCTCGGCATCGAGGACCAGGTGCGGGCGCTCACCGAGGCGGTCGACGGCGCCCGGGAGACCCTCCACGTGCAGTTCTACACGCTAGCCCTCGACGAGACGACGAGGCCGGTGGTCGACGCGGTGGTGCGGGCCCACCGGCGCGGAGTGCGCGTGCTCGTCCTCGCCGACCACCTCGGGAGCGTCCCCTACCCCGGGTGGAAGGAGGCCCGGCGCGCGCTCGACGAGGCCGGCGTCGAGTGGCGCTACAGCCTGCCCGTCCAGCCGCTGCACGGCCGGTACCAGCGGCCCGACCTGCGCAACCACCGCAAGTCCGTCGTCGTGGACCACGAGGTGGCGCTCGTCGGGTCCTTGAACCTCATCGACCCGGGCTACGAGAAGCGCTCGAACCAGCGGAAGGGCCTGCGGTGGCAGGACGCCCTCGTGCGCCTCGAGGGTCCGGCGGTCGCCGCGGTCGAGGCCGTCTTCGCCGCCGACTGGCGCAGCGAGGCGGGCGAGCCGCCGCCGCTCGCCGACCGGCCGCCCGCTCCCGCGGGTGACGACCTCGTCCAGGTCGTGCCGAGCGGCCCCGGGCTGGACCGCCAGAGCGCCCTGCGGATGACGACGGCGCTCGTCAGCGGCGCCCAGCGGCGCGTGGGCATCACGACGCCGTACTTCGTGCCCGACGAGTCGCTCCTGCACGCCGTGACGTCGGCGGCCTTGAGCGGGGTCGAGGTCGAGCTCTTCACCGGCGAGATCGCCGACAAGGCCCTCGTCACGCGCGCCCAGCGCTCGTACTACGACGCGCTGCTCTCCGCGGGGGTGAAGATCTGGCTCTACCCGGCCCCGACGGTGCTGCACGCCAAGCACATCACCGTGGACGACGACGTCGTCATGCTCGGCTCGGCCAACATGGACATCCGGTCCTTCGAGCTGGACCTCGAGATCTCCCTGGTCGTCCGGGGCGAGGGCCCGGCGGCGGCCGTCCGGGCGTCCGAGGGGGGCCGTCGCGAGGTGAGCCACCTGCTGACCCAGGAGGAGTGGGCGGCCCGGCCCCGGCGTCGGCGCGTCCTGGAGGACCTCGCCCGGCTCACCTCGGCGCTGCAGTAGGCGCCGCGGCCCGTCCTGGAGCGCCGGAGACGCGCGCACCCGGTCGGGTGGGCCTCCGGCGCGCGGGAAGCGCCGGGGGCGACGAGGGTGTTGCCGCTCGTGCACGTCACCGCGACCGGCGCCGGAGCAGCCCGGCGCCCGCCCCCCTCGGAGGTCCCATGCCCACGCGCACCGCTCGCACCGCCTGGAACGGCGGCCTGCAGGACGGCTCCGGCCAGGTCGAGCTCTCCAGCTCGAAGGTCGGCACCTACGACGTCTCGTTCCCGAAGCGCGCGGCGGACGACGCCGGCGGCACGACGAGCCCCGAGGAGCTCATCGCCGCGGCCCACTCGGCCTGCTACGCGATGCAGCTGTCCGCCTTCGTCGCCGAGGCCGGCGGCACCCCGCAGAGCCTCGAGGTCACGGCCGACGTCTCGCTCGGCCCGGACGAGACCGCGGGCGGCTTCCGCCTCACGGGCATCGTCCTGCGCGTCCGCGGCGAGGTCGACGGCCTCGACGCCGACGGCTTCGCCACGGCCGCCGAGAAGGCCAAGCAGGGCTGCCCGGTCAGCAAGGCGCTCACCGGCGTCGAGATCTCCCTGGACGCCGCGCTCGAGTCCTGAGCGCCCCGTCCCGGGGACTGCCGGTGGCGCTAGCCGATGACGAAGACGACTGCCGCGAGCGCGAAGGCGACGAGGCCGAGCAGCGTCTCGAGCACCGTCCACGTCTTCAGCGTCGTCTTGACGTCCATCTCGAGGAAGCGGCCCACGAGCCAGAACCCCGAGTCGTTGACGTGGCTGAGGACGACCGAGCCGGCCGCGAGGGCGATGACGACGCCGACGAGCTGCACGGCGCTGTAGTCGCCGGCGGCGACGGCCGGCTGCACCAGGGCCGCGGCCGTCGTCAGCGCCACGGTGGCCGAGCCCTGGGCGACGCGCAGCAGCGTCGCGATGACGAAGGCCGCCACGACGACGGGCAGGCCGACGTCGGCGAGGGTGTCCGAGAGCGCGTCGCCGATGCCCGAGGTGCGCAGGACGCCGCCGAACATCCCGCCGGCGCCGGTGATGAGGATGATCGCGCAGACGGGGCCGAGGGCCGAGTTGAGGAGGCTCTCGACGTCCTCCTTCGCGCGACCGCGGCGGGTGCCGAGGACGAGGCTCGCGAGCAGGACGGTGAGCAGCAGCGCCACGGGCGTCGAGCCGAAGACGCGCAGCACCGCGACCCACGTGGCGTCGCTGTCGACGACGCCCGAGGTGGCCAGGGTGTTGAGGCCCGTCTCGAGGAAGATGAGCACGAGCGGCAGCAGCAGGAGCCCGACCACGGTGCCGGGCGACGGGGGGTTCGCCTCCGCCTCGTCGCTCGCCTCACCGAGGATGCTCGGCACCGGCAGGACGAAGCGCTTGCCGACCCACAGGCCGAAGACGTAGCTCGACAGGAACCACGTCGGGATGGCGACGACGAGGCCGATGAGCAGCACGAGGCCGACGTTGGCCCCGATGAGCGCGGTGGCGGCCACGGGCCCGGGGTGCGGCGGCACGAGGACGTGCATGGCCGAGAAGGCGCCGGCCGCCGGGAGCGCGTAGCGCAGCACGCCGCCGCCGAGGCGGCGCGCCACCGTGAAGACGATGGGCAGCAGCACGACGAGGCCGGCGTCGAAGAAGATCGGGAAGCCGAAGACGAGCGAGGTGATGCCGAGCGCCAGCGGTGCGCGCTGCTCGCCGAAGCGGCCGATGAGGCTGTCGGCCAGCGACTGGGCGCCGCCGCTCACCTCGACGAGGCGCCCGAGCATCGCCCCGAGCCCGACGAGGAGCGCCACGCTCGCGAGCGTGGAGCCGAAGGCCGCCGTCAAGGACGAGATGAGGAACTGCGGCGGGATGCCGGTGGCGAACGCCGTCGCCAGGCTGACGAGGATCAGCGCCAGGAAGGCGTGGACCCGGAACACGATGATGAGGACGAGCAGGACGGCGATCGCCGCCGCCGCGATGGCGAGCAGCGGACCTGCCGTCAACGTCTGCGTCCAGTCGTCGATGGTCTCCACGGGCGTCCCCCTCCAGAGCCGGACGGGCGCCGCCCGCGCCGGCGTCGGCGCTGCCGGTGCGGTCGCACCGGCGGGCGCCACCCCACCACACCCGGACGCCCCGCGGCCCGCCGGCGCACGGGGCGCGAGCGGGCCGCGGGGCGGGAGGAGCGGTGCGCTAGTGGACGCGCGGCTCGCTGCCGCGCGCGTCACGGGCGACGTCGAGGCGCACCCGGGCGAGCACGTCGGGCCGCCCGAGGACGGCGCCGAGGTCGGCGAGCGCCGCCTCCGAGCCCTCGACCACCCGCTCGAGGTCGGCGGTGGGCTCGACGACGGCCGTCAGCTCGACGACGAGCTTCCCGCGGTCGCGGACGAGCTTGCCGCGGGCCGCCCGCACCCCCGGCACGTCCTCGAGGGCGCCCGAGGCCGCGGACGCCGCCGCCGACCCGTCGAGGAGCAGCTCGCCGGAGGAGCCGGAGCCCTCGAGCCTGACCGGGCCCACGCCGCGGTGCGTGCGGTGCGCGAGGAGCCACCACAGGGCGAGGAGCCCCAGGACGACGCCCGCGCCGAGGGCGGCGCCCGACCACCACGACGCCTCGAAGGCGTCGGTCGCCGTCTGGAGCGTCAGCTCCTGGGGGGCGCGCGGCCACAGCGAGGAGAGCCAGCCGCCCCACCAGAGCACCATGCCGACGCCGAGGACGAGGAGCAGGAGCCCCGCGACGAAGGCGGCGAGGCGGTCGACGCCGAGGACGCTGCGCTTGATCACCGGTCACCCCCCTCGACCCGGACCCGGACGGACGGCTGGCGCTCGACCGCCCGCAGCCGGCTCGCGACCGCCTGCTGGACGGCGCCGGGCGTCGACGCCTCACCCGTCGTCTGCACGCGGACGACGACCTTGCGGCGGTCGGCCGACGAGCGGGCGCCGAGGACGCCGTCGACGTCGCGGGCCGCGCTGGAGGCCAGGCGCGCGAGGTCGCGCGGCTCCACCGACACCGCGGTGCGGGAGCGGAGGCGGACCTCCGAGCGCGTGCGGCGCCCGAGGGCCACGCGGAGCGCGAGCCACAGCCCCAGGAGGGCGAGGACGACGCCGACCGGCACCATCCACGTGGCGGGAGCCGTGCCGCGGACGCCCTCGACGAGCACCTGGGGCCAGGCCGGCCCGCCGATGACGCCGAGCGCCACGAGCGCGTGCTGCACCAGGGCGACCGCGAGGGCGAGCAGGCACAGGGCGAGCAGGACGCCGACGACCGGCACCGCCCCCGAGCCGGTCCGCTCGGGCGCGGCGCGCATGGGCTCGCGCCCGCCGCCGGCTCCGCCCTGCTGCTGGGAAGACTGCTGACGGGGCTGCTGGGGGCGCGTCTGCTGCGTCGTGCCGCTCATCGGACCCTCGCCTCCTGCTGCTGCCGGGGACGCCGACGGACGACGTCGCGGACGGTGACGGTGACGGCGTCGACGCGCACGCCCGCGAGCTCGCCGAGCCGGCGCGCCACGGCGTCGCGGACGCCACCGGCGACCTGGGCGGCCGGGCGCGGCCACAGCGTGGCCACGTCGACCTGGACCCGGACGCGCGAGCCGGCCTGGTCGACCTCCACCGCGGGGTAGCCGGAGCTGAAGAGCCGACCGAGGGGGCCGGACCCGCCGTCGTCGGGCGCGACGCCGTCGACCTCGCGCGCGGCCACGACGGCGATCCGCTGGAGCACCCGGTCGGCGATGACGAGGCCGCCGCGGTCCGCGGCCCCGTCGTCGGTCCGGCCCTCGGCCCCGCCGGGGGCGCCCGTCGTGGCGCCCCATCCTCCGGCGTCCCGCGCGGCGCCGGCCTCAGCCACGACCGCGGCCGCGCACCAGCGCGCCCAGGTCGAGGCGGCCGTCGACGGCGGCGCCGACGACCCAGCCGACGGCGCCGAGCACGACGGCGAGGAGGAAGTAGCCGAAGCCGCCGAGGGCGGCGACGAGGGCGAGCAGCAGGCCGACGAGCAGGCCGGTCACGGCGGGGGACATGGCATCTCCGGGAGGGGAGGGACCCGGCGGGAGGCCGGTCCGGGTGGGGATCGATCAGCAGTGCGGGCGGGGGCGCGGGCGGCGCGGGCGCCGGTCAGCCGCCCGAGCCCGCGGGGAGGGCGGGCTGCGCCGCCGCCTCGGCCGGGTCGGCGACGTCGCCGACGACGACGTGGGCGGGCCGGTCGGCCAGGCCCGTCGAGGGCGGGAGGTCGGCGAGCGCGGCGATGACGGCGGCCGAGGTGTGGGCGACGGGCCGGTCGAGCGCCGCGACGACGTGCACCTCCACCTCGTCCTCGGTGATGCGCACGCCGGCCACCCGGCGGCCCGGCAGGTAGGTGCCGACCTCGCCGAAGGGCCCGGGGTGCAGGGCGACGACCCCGGGCGCCGCCAGGACGGCGTCGCGCACGACCTCGGCGAGGTCGGGCTCGGGGCCGGGGGCGGCGCCCGGGGCGGTGCTCACTGGACCCGCGAGGGGGCGGGCTCGGCGTCGTCGTCGGCGTCGTCCTCCTGGGGGAGGTGGACGTCGTTGACGTCGATGTTGACCTCGGTCACCTTCAGCCCCGTCATGCGCTCGACCGAGCCGATGACGTTGCGGCGCACGCCGGCGGCGAGGTCGGCGATGGCGACGCCGTACTCGGCGATGAGGTCGATGTCGACGGCGGCCTCGCGCTCGCCGACCTCGACGGCCACGCCCTGGCTGTGGTTCGTGCGGCCGCCCGGGATGCGCTCCCGGATGCTGCCGATGGCGCGGGCCGCGCCACCGCCGAGCGCGTGCACCCCCGTGACCTCCTTGGCGGCCAGGCCGGCGATCTTCGCGACGACGCCGTCGGCGATCGACGTGCGGCCCTGGCTCGTGACGAGGGCGCTGGGCGACGCCGCGCCCTGCGCGGAGGTGGTGGCGCTCGTCGACGACGTGCTGCGCTCGGGCGACTTCTCGCTCATGTCGGGCTCCTGCTCCCCGCGGCGACCGCGGACGTGTTTACACCGTATGGACCCTGCGCCGACGACGCTAGACCGGCCCTCAGGGGCGCGCGAGCCGAGCCCGCTCCCCGATGCGCTCGAGGAGGTCCTCGAGCCCGTGCGCGAACTCCTCGTCGAGGTCCTCGACGGCCAGGCGGGGCGCGAGCCGCTGCAGCTCGGGGTAGGCCGACAGGTCGACGTCGGGCGGCGGCGGGCCCGTCGGCTCCGCCGGCACCGGGTCCACGCCCCGCGCCGACACCTCGAGGAGCAGGTGGCCGACGAGGAAGGACGCGAAGGCCCGGTAGGCGTAGATGGCGCCGTCCTCGGAGAAGCCGCGGGACTGCAGGCCCGTGAGGAAGCCCTCGACCCAGCGCAGGCTCCGCAGCGGCGGGCGGATCCACGGCGCCGCGGGCGGTCGCGTGGCGATGAGCGGGAAGAGCTGCGGGTGCTGGCGGGCGACCCGCCGGACGCCGTCGGCGACGCGACGCAGGAAGTCCGCCCAGTCGTCGCCCTCCTGGAGCAGGACGGCCGGGTCGGCGTAGAGCTGGTCCATGACCCGGTCCACGAGGCCGTCGAGGAGGGCTTCCCGGCTGCGCACGTACCGGTAGACCGCCATCGCCTCGACGCGCAGCGACGCGCCGAGCCGGCGCATGGAGAGCTGGGCGAGGCCGCCGCGGTCGACCAGCTCGAGCGCGGCGTCGAGGACGGCGGCGCGCGAGAGCCCGGGGCGGCGCCGGGTGGCCCCCGCGCGCTCCGCCGTCGGCTCGCCGTCGACCACCGCTCCTCCTCCGGGTGCTGCTGCTGGTGCTGACGGCCCCTGAGGACCTCGGCCCGCGCGCCGTCGCCCGACCGCGCCGGGGTGGCTGCGTGCTCCGGGCGCCGATCGTCCTCCCCCGCGCGCGCCCCCGCCCGTCGGCGGTGATGATCGGCGGGGCCGGACGACGTCCGGACGGGGGCAGCGCCGCAGACGAGCAGACGCCGGACGAGGAGGCACCGTGGCGCCACCGAGCACCGAGGGCCGTGACGAGGCCGCCGCCCCCGCGGCCGACGAGCCCGCCGACGCGGCCCCCGACGAGGACACCGACGAGGACACCGACCGGGCCACGACGGCTGTCGACGTCGACGGCCACGAGGTCGGTCCGGTCCTCGCGGTCTTCGAGGACGACCACACCGGCCGCGCCGAGCTGGCGCTCGTGGCGGTGCCCGACGGCGAGCGCCTCGTGCCGCTGGTCGGCGCCCGCACCGAGGGCGCGCGCCTGCACCTCGCCGTCACGACCGCGGCCGTCGAGGCCTCCCCCGTCGCGGGCGACGTCGAGCACGTGGGGCCCGACGACGTGCTCGCCGTCTACCGCCACCACGGCCTCTCGCCCGCCGACGACACCGCGGCCGGCGCGGCGCCGGGCGCCGACGGCTGAGCCCTCCGCGGCGGGCCGGCGGCGGAGGGCGGGACCACCAGCCGGCCGCGGAGGCCCTCAGGGACGGGCCGCGCGGCGCAGCCGCACCGGCCCCCGCGCCGTCGAGGGATCGACGACGCTGCCGCGCTGGGTGACCTCCACCTCGCCCGCGGCGGCCAGGCGGCGGGCGGCGGCGCGCGCGGGCTCCATGAGCGGGCGCCAGTCCTCGCCGCCGACGGCGCGCGCGGCCTCCGAGGGGCAGATCGTCGCCCCCGGCGCCCGCGCGTCGAGCAGGCGCAGGACGGCCGCCTCGAGGTCGCTCCCCACCGGGTCGGCGCCCGCGCGGCGGCAGCGCTGGGAGCAGTAGCGGACGTCGTCCCAGTCGCGCTCCCACGCCTTGCGCCAGGTGATGGTGCGCCCGCACGCCGCGCAGGGCTTCGTGGGCAGGGCGTCGCGCGCCGACCCCCGCCCGCTGCGGCTGGTGCTGCGGCTCACGGCGCCACCGGGCGCCTCACCCGCGGCCGGGTGCGGACCGCACCCAGGCCGAGAAGGAGCGCAGGGATCCCGAGCCGGGGCGGCGCAGCCACGGCCACGGGTGGAGCGCGACGACGTCGAGCCGCACCGAGCGGCGCTTCCAGCCGGGCGCGAAGGTCCACGTCGTCGCGAGCGGGCGCCCCGCCAGCTCCTCGACGGGGTCCCCGAGGTGCACCTGCGCCCCGAGCTCGGCGAGGGTCTCGACGAGGAAGACCAGCCGCTTGCCCGACAGCCGCAGGCGGGCGAGCAGGGGCTCGTCGAGGACGAAGACGGCCGGCAGGTCGGGGTGGGCGGCGAGCGCGGGGTCGGCGTCGCCGAGCGACTCGGCCGTGAGCCACACCGCCTCGGGCTCGCCGGTGACCTCGGGGCGCCGCGGGCCGGCGTCGGTCGGGCCGCCGGACAGGCCCGGCGGGCCCTCGACGCGCGCCCCCGACTGCGCCTCCGGCCAGTCCTGCACCGGGCACGCGTCGCGCAGCGCGCACGAGCGGCACAGCTGCGGCGCCCGCTTCTCCACCTGCCACCGGCTGAAGCCGTAGACCTTGCCCGTGGCCGTGCCGGCGGTCCACTGCCAGCCGAGCCCGTTGGCGAAGGGCGAGCCGTCGAGCAGGTGGCGGTACATCTCGTCGCGGCCCTCGCGCCAGTCCGCGCCGGCGCGCACGGCCCACTGCGACGCCATCCACATGCGGGTCTGGTTGACGAGCCAGCCCTGCTCGTGGAGCTCGCCCGTCGTCGCGGCCATGCACGCCATCCGCTCGGGCCACGGGTCCCGCTGCAGGCCCGGGTCGGCGGGCGGGGCGCCCGGCGCGGGGACGGGCGAGCCGGCGCGCAGAGGCTCGCGCAGGTCGCGGCCCACCCGGGCGTAGAGGTGGCGGCTGTACTCCTGCCACTGCAGCTCGTCGCGGAAGCGCTGGCGGTCCTTCGCCGGGGCGTCCGCCGCGGCGTCCCAGACCTCGGGCAGCGGGAGGAGCCCGTGCCGGATGTACGGGCTCAGCCGCGTGGCGCCGCGACCGCTCTCGGGGGCGACGACGCTGCGCCGCCGCGCGTACCCGGTGAGGTCGAGCGCGGCGAGCGCCGCGTCCGCCGCGGCCTGCCCGCCGCGGATGCTCGACGTCCCGTAGGCGGCCGGCTCGTCGCACGTGAGGTGGGACAGGTGCTCGGCGACGTAGGCGACGACGCCGTCCCGGTCGGTCGGCGGAGCGGGCAGGAGGGGCACCGGCTGATCGTCACCCGGGCGACGACGGTGCGCCCGTCCGACCTGTTCGCCGGACGTGACCGTGCACGGTCACGTGCGGCGAACAGGTCCCGCGACGGCGAGCCCGAGATGGGCGCGCAGGAGGTCGTCGTACCAGCGCGCGGGGTCGAGGTGCCCGACGCCGTCGACCTCGAGGAGCACGCGGCGCCCGTCCGGCAGGCGCCACTCGGCGTCGAGGTAGCGCCGTCGGCCCGTGGCGTCGAGCCGCACGGCCTGGCGGACGGGCACCGGCAGGCCGTTCCGCCGGCACAGCCGCACGAGGTCGACCTCGGACATCGCCTGCGAGCCGCCGGCCAGGTCCGCGAGCACGGCCCTCATCTCGGCGCCGCGCCGCACCTGCCCGGCGACGTCGAGCGCGGCACCGAGCCGCGCGGGCGTGCTGAGGCCCTGCTGGACGACGGCGGCGAGCAGCCCGCCGGCCGTCCGGTCGGCGGGCGACCACGCCGCGGCGTCCACGGCGGCACGCTCGACGCGGTGGACGGCCAGGGCGTCGCGCACGACGACGTCCTCGTCGCGGCACCGCCGGGAGACGTGGTGCACCGAGCCGGGCAGGGGCGCGCGACGCCGTCCGGGCGGGAGGACGACGTGGACGACGTCCCGCTCCCAGCCCTCGAGGCCGTGCACGGCCAGCGCCGTCCACGCCCCGAGGGCCGCCCCCTCGCCCGCGTCCAGGACGACCGCGGCCCGCCGGGCCCCGACGTCCAGCGGGCCGCCGTGCAGGACGACCTGCGGGCCGCGCACCTGCCACAGCCCCGCCGCCACCCGCCGTCGGACGACGTCCGGGCCGACGCCGTGCTCGCGCAGCTGGGCGTGGGAGACGCACCCGGCCTGCGCTCGCGCCGCCCTGCCCACCTCGTCCGGCACCACGCCCCTGCGCACGGGCGAAGACTCGCCCAGGCCAGGTGCCGGGCGTCGGTGCCCCTGTGGACGACGGGACCTGTTCGTCGGAGGTGACCGTGCACGGTCACCTCCGTCGAACAGGTCCGCAGGCGTGCACGACCATGGCCGCCGTGACCACGCGCACCCCCGAGCCGGACCCCGCCGACCCGGCCCTCGACGGCGTCGCGCCCCTCGACGTGCCGGCCGACGCCGGCCGCGCGTGGTGGCGGACGGCCGTCGTCTACCAGGTGGTCCTACGGTCCTTCGCGGACGGAGACGGCGACGGCGTCGGCGACGTGGCCGGGCTGCGCGCCCGCCTGCCGCACCTGCGCGACCTCGGCGTCGACGCGGTGTGGGTGAACCCCTGGTACGCCTCGCCGATGGTCGACGCCGGGTACGACGTCGCCGACTACCGGAGCCTCGACCCGCGGTACGGCTCGCTCGAGGACGCCGAGGCGCTGGTCCGCGAGGCGCACGCGCTGGGCATGCGGGTGCTGCTCGACGTCGTCCCCAACCACACGAGCGACCAGCACGCGTGGTTCCGCGCGGCCCTCGCCGGCGACGAGGCCGCCCGCGCGCGCTACCTCTTCCGGCCCGGGCGCGGGGCGGACGGCGCCGAGCCGCCCAACGACTGGGAGAGCTGCTTCCGGGGCCCGGCGTGGACCCGGACGACGGACCCGGCCACCGGCGAGCCCGGCGACTGGTACCTCCACATGTTCGCGCCCGAGCAGCCCGACCTCGACTGGTCGAACCGCGAGGTCGCCGACGAGATGCTCGACGTCCTGCGCTTCTGGTTCGACCGCGGGGTCGACGGGTTCCGCGTCGACGTGGCGCACGGCCTCGTCAAGGCGCCCGGCCTGCCCGACGCCGCGGGCCGCGACCGGCGCACCGAGGAGCACCCGGGCTGGGACCAGGACGAGGTCCACGACGTCTGGCGCGAGTGGCGGGCGCTCGCCGACTCCTACGACCCGCCGCGGGTCTTCGTCGCCGAGGCGTGGCCGGCCCGCCGCGCCGAGCGCCTGCCGCTCTACCTGCGCCCCGACGAGCTGCACACCGCCTTCGAGTTCGAGCCCCTGCACGTGGCGTTCCGGGCCCGGCCGTGGCGCGACGTCGTCGACCGCTCGCTGGCCATGGCCGAGCTGACGGGCGCGCCGTGCGCCTGGGTGCTGACGAACCACGACGTCGTCCGCCAGGCCACGCGCTACGCCCGCACCCAGTTCCCCGAGAAGGGCACGAACGAGACCGAGCGGGCCCGCTGGCCCACCGAGGTGCCCGACCTGGACCTCGGACGGCGCCGCGCCCGCGCCGCCGTCGTGCTGACGGCGGCGCTGCCCGGCGTCCTCTACCTCTACCTCGGCGAGGAGCTGGGCCTCGAGGAGGTCGAGGACATCCCCGCCGAGCGCCGCTCCGACCCGATCTACTGGCGCTCCGGCGGCACCGACCCGGGCCGCGACGGCTCGCGGGTGCCCCTGCCGTGGTCGGGCGACGCACCGCCCTTCGGCTTCTCCCCGCCGACCCGCGCCGACGGGTCGCCCGCCGCGGAGCCGCACCTGCCGCAGCCCGCCGGGTGGGCGGCGCTGACGGCGGCGGCCCAGGACGGCGACCCGACGTCCACCCTCTCCCTCTACCGGCGGCTCCTCGCCCTGCGGCGCGAGCACCTCGCCCCCGCCGGGCCGATGCGGTGGCTGGAGACGCCGTCGCCCGACGTCCTGGCGCTGGCCCGCGAGGGCACGGACGTGCAGGCGTGGGTCAACCTCGGCGCCGCGCCGGTCGCGCTGCCGGCGGGCGCGCGGGTGCTCGTGGCCTCAGCGCCGGTCGAGGACGGCGACCTGCCGGGGGACGCGGGCGCCTGGGTGGTCGTCGAGGACGACGGGCGCGGCTGAGGTCGACGCTCGTCGAGCGCGCCGCCGTCGGCCGCCCGACGATGGCGGCGTGAGCGAGCAGAGCCCGCAGCCCGAGCAGACGCCCGAGTACGACGTCCTCGTCATCGGCGGCGGCCCCGCCGGCACCGCCGCCGCGCTGCGCGCCGCGGGACTGGGCGCGCGGACGGCGCTCGTCGAGGCGCGCCGCACCGGCGGCACGTGCGTCAACACCGGCTGCGTGCCGACGCGCGTGCTCGCGAAGACGGCGCGGCTCGTCCGCGAGGTGCGCCAGGCCGGCGACTACGGCCTCGCCGTCACCGAGCAGCCCGTCGACTGGGCGCGGACCGTCGCGCGGGTGCGGGCCACGATCGAGCGGGTGCAGGAGGCCAAGGCCGAGCCGGAGAAGCTCGCCGCCGCCGGCGTCGACCTCGTCCTCGAGGGCCGCGCCCGCTTCACCGGGCCGCACGAGGTCGAGCTCGAGGGGTCGGGACGCCGTCTGCGCGCCCGGTCGGTGGTCGTCGCCGTCGGCGGGCGGTCGCGGCGCCTGCCGGTCCCGGGCGCCGAGCTGGCCGTCCTGCCCGAGGAGGTGCTCGACCTGCCGGAGGTGCCCCGGCGCCTCGCCGTCATCGGCGCGGGCAACACCGGCGCGCAGCTCGTCACCGTCTTCGACGCCCTCGGCAGCGAGGTGACGCTCCTCGAGGTGGCGCCGCGGATCCTCGCGCAGACCGACGAGGACGTCTCCGCCGCCGTCCACCGCGCCTTCGTCGAGCAGGGCGTGCGGGTGCGCACGGGCCTCGCGGGCGTCTCCTCGCTCGAGCGCGACGGCGACGGGGTGCGGCTCACCTGGACCGACGGCGAGCACGACGGCGGGGGGGAGCGCTCCGAGGTCTTCGACGCCGTGCTCATGAGCACCGGCTGGCCCGCGTCCCTCGACGGGCTCGGCCTCGAGGCCGCCGGTGTCGAGCACAGCGGCCGGGGCATCCCCGTGGACGAGCACCTGCGGACGAACGTCGAGCACGTCTACGCCGTCGGCGACGCCAACCAGGAGTCGATGCTCGTGCAGGCGGCGCACCGCGAGGCCGAGGACGCCGCCGTCAACGCCGTCCTCGGGCCGCGCCGCAGCCGCCGCCACGAGCTGCTGCCCGCGGGCGGCTTCACCGACCCCGACTACGCCGACGTCGGCCTCACCGAGGCGCAGGCCCGCGAGCGCGACCCGGGCTGCGTCGTCGCGCTCGTGCCCTTCGCGCAGATGGAGCGCCCCGTCATCGACGACCGCACCCGCGGCTTCCTCAAGCTCGTCGCCGACAGCCGGCGCGAGCAGCTGCTGGGGGCGCACGCCGTCGGCGAGAGCGCGGTCGAGGTGGTGCAGGCGGTGACGACGGCGATGGCCGCGGGCGTCGACGTCGCCACCCTCGCCCGGGTCGAGTACGCCTACCCGACGTACAGCGCCGTCATCGGGGCGGCCGCGCGCCACCTGCTCTCCTCGGCGCCGACGTCGTACGAGCACGCCGACCAGGACACCACCGGCTGACGCCCGAGGGCGAACAGGCGACGACTCGCCCCGCCCGCGCACCCCCGGAGGGCGAACAGGCGACGACTCGCCCTCGTGCGGGCGCATCCCGCGAGCGCGCGGGGCGCCCCCGCCGTGCGGGAGGGTGGGGCCATGAGCACCGCGCGCGTCGAGGGTCCCGCCTGGGTGCGGGACGCCGTCTTCTGGCACGTCTACCCCCTCGGCTTCGTCGGGGCCGAGAAGGCGGGCGACCCGCAGGGACCCGTCGTCCACCGGCTGCCGCACCTCGTCGGCTGGCTCGACCACCTCCTCGCGCTCGGCGCCAACGGCCTGCTGCTCGGCCCCGTCTTCGCCTCGCAGACGCACGGGTACGACACCGTCGACCACCGTCGCGTCGACCCCCGCCTCGGGGACGACGCCGACCTCGACGCGCTGCTCGCCGCGGCCCGGGAGAAGGGCGTGCGGGTGCTGCTCGACGGCGTCTTCAACCACGTGGGCCGCGACCACTGGGCCTTCCGGCAGGTGCTCGAGCAGGGCCCCTCGGCGTCGACGGCGTCGTGGTTCCGCCTGCGCTGGCCCGAGGGCGGGTGGCAGCCGGGCGTCGAGCCCGACTACGACGACTTCGAGGGCCACCACCACCTCGTCGCGCTCGACCACTCCTCGCCCGCCGTCGTCGACCACGTCGCCGAGGTCATGTCCCACTGGCTCGACCGCGGCGTGGACGGCTGGCGCCTCGACGCCGCCTACGCCGTCCCGACGGCGTTCTGGGCGCAGGTGGCCGACCGGGTGCGCGAGCGCCACCCCGACGCGTACCTGCTCGGCGAGGTCATCCACGGCGACTACGCGGGCGTCGTCCGCGAGGGCCACCTCGACGCCGTCACCCAGTACGAGCTGTGGAAGGCGGTGTGGTCGAGCCTCGAGGAGGGCAACCTCTGGGAGCTGAGCCACGCCCTCGGCCGGCACGCCGAGTTCCTCGACGCCTTCACGCCGCAGACCTTCGTCGGCAACCACGACGTCACCCGCATCGCCAGCCGCCTGTCCGACGAGCGCCACCTCGCGCACGCCCTCGTCGTCCTCCTCGGGGTGGGCGGGACGCCGTCGGTCTACTACGGCGACGAGCACGCCTACCGCGGGGTCAAGGAGGACCGCGAGGGCGGCGACGACGACGTCCGCCCGTCCTTCCCCGCGGCGCCGGAGGAGCTCTCGCCGGTCGGGCTGCCCGTCTTCCACCGCCACCAGGAGCTCGTCGCGCTGCGCCGTCGCCACCGGTGGCTGCACACCGCCCGCCCGGCGGTGGTCGCGGTGGAGAACCGGCGCCTCGTCGTCGCCTCGGAGGACCCGTCCGGCGGCGAGCGCCTGCTGCTGGCCCTCTCGCTGGAGGACGAGGAGGTCGCGCTCGAGGCCCCCGGCGCCCGCGAGGTCCTCGCCGGGGACGGCGCGCGGCTCGACGGCGACCGCGTCGTCCTGCCGCCGCACGGCTGGGCGGTGCTCGCGGGCTGACGAGACCGACGCCCCGGAGGACCTGTTCGTCGGAGGTGACCGTGCACGGTCACCTCCGTCGAACAGGTCCGCAGGCGTGCACGACCATGGCCGCCGTGACCACGCGCNCGCTGACGCCGGGCGCGGACGGCCCGCCACGACCTGTTCGTCGGAGGTGACCGTGCACGGTCACCTCCGACGAACAGGTCGTGGCGGGCCGTCCGCGCCCGGCGTCAGCGCGCCGCGGCGCGCACCTCGGCCAGGACGAGGTCGACGAGCTCCGGCGGGGCGTCGTAGGTGACGCCGTGCGCCCCGGGGACGACGGCGCAGCGCCCGTCCGGCACCGAGGAGGCCAGGTCCTCGCACCACCCGGCCCGGCACACCGGGTCCCGGTCGCCGCGGACGACGAGGAGCGGCACTTCGAGCCGGTCGTCGAGCTCCTGCCGGGCCCGCTGCAGCGCGCGGCGCATGAGGGCGACCATCTGGCCCGGGCCGGCCCGCACGTAGTCGAGGGTCGCGACGAGCCACAGGCCGGGGCTTTCGCGCAGGGCGTCCTGCGCCAGCCGGCCGGCGAGCTCGCGCACGCGCGGGCGCGCCGGGTCGCCCGTCGGGGCGACGGCGACGAGCCGCAGCACGAGGTCGGGGGCGCGCAGGGCCACCTCCCCGGCCACCTGGGCGCCGAGCGAGTGGCCGACGAGCACCGCGGGGCCGACGTCGTGGGCCCGCATCCACGTGGCGACGGCGTCGCCGAGCTGCTCGACGTCGAGCATCCCGAACCGCGGCTGCGGGCTGCGGCCGTAGCCGGGCAGGTCGGGCGCGAGCGCGCGCGTCGAGCGCCCCAGCCCGCGCACCAGGCCCTCCATCGAGCGCGAGGACATGCCGAGGCCGTGCACGAGCACCACGGGGGGCAGCGACCCGGCCGGCGTCCCGCTCGACGACGGGAGCCGGGGGACGTCGGTGCCCGACCCGGCGCCCGCCGTCGGCGACACCTCGCGGTGCGTCATCCGCGCGACGACGTCCCCGCCGGAGGGGCGGCGGACGACGACGAGGTAGGACGCCGCCAGCGACGCCAGCGGGAAGGCTGCGGCGGCCACCCTCCGCACGAGCGCCCGCCGCCGCGCGCGCCGGGTGAGCGGGAGCCGGACGGGCCGACCGCCCGGGAGCACGACCGTGCCGGGCAGGCGAGCGGCGTCGGGCAGGGGAAGGCGCACCAGCGCCGCCCGCGCCTCCCGCACGGCCCGCCCGAGCACCCGCCGCTGCGCGCGGGCGGCGTCGGGCTCCAACGGGTCCATCGCCCCAGCATCCCGGTCCACCGCGCGGGCGACCGCACCGGCACCCCGGTCGACGGTCCCGGTCGACCACCCCGGTCGCCGGCCGGACCCTGGCCGGGCCCCGGCCAGGACACCAGCCAGGACCCCGGGCTCAAGCCGCCGCGCCCTCCTGCCGAGGAGCACCCATGGGCACCGTGGAGACCACCGCGGCGAGCGACGGGGCGGAGGACCGCGCCGTCGCTCGGCCCGCCACCCTCGTGCTCCTCCTCGCGGCGCTCGTCGCCGCGTCCGTCCTGGGCCGCCTGACCCGCCCCGCGGACAGCGAGCTCTCGCTCGTCTGGCCCGCGGCGGGCGTCGCCGTCGTCGCCCTCGCCGTCCTGCGCGGCACGCGGTGCTACCTCCCCGGCGCGATCGTCGTCGCGGGCGTCGTCGGCGCCGTCATCGCCGCCACCGGCATGCGGACAGACCTGTCGCTCGTCCTCGGCGTGCTCAACGCCGCGCAGGCGCTCGCCGTCGTCGAGGTCTACGCGCGCCGTCCCGGAGCCGACGGCGCCACCGGCCTCCGGGGGACGCGGGACCTCTGGTGGTTCACGGCGGCCGCCGCCCTCGCGGCCGGCGCCGCCGGGGCGCTGCTCGCCCTGGCCGCCGTCGTGCTGGGCGCCGCCGACGACGTCGCCGGCGCCGCGACCACCGCCGCCGCGTACTGGGTGCGCCACCTCGTGAGCCTGGTCGTCGTCGTGCCGCTGGCCCTGCGCCTGCTGGCGCGCCCGCGGCCGCGCGAGCACGGCGCCGCCGGACGGCGCGAGCGCGCCCTCATGGTCCTGGCCTTCGCGGCGAGCTACGCCGACGTCTTCTGGTTCGCCGCGGGCGACCTGCTCCCCTTCGCCCTGCTGCCCGTGAGCGTGTGGCACGCCCTGCGCCGCTCGACCACGGCCGTCGCCGGCCACGTCATCACCTCCGCCACGGTGGTGATCGCCGCGACGCTCGTGCGCTCGGGGCCCTTCGCCGACCTCCCGACGCCCGAGGCCGTCGTCCAGGCGCAGTGCTTCATCGCCGTCGTGGCGCTGCTGAGCCTCGTCCTCGCCCTGCACCGCGACGAGCGCGAGGACGCCCTCGCCGCGCACCGCCGCGAGCACGCCCTGCTCGAGGCGGTCTTCGCCGCCACCGGCACGGGCCTCGACGTCTACGACGCGGCGGGCCGGGCGCTCCGGCGCAACCCGGCCTCCGAGGCTCTCGTCGGGTCGGTGTCCGGCGAGCTGCCCATGGCCCGCTGGTCGGAGCACTACCGCTTCTCCCGGCTCGACGGCAGCCCCCTGGACGCCGCCGACCTCCCGGTCGCGCGGGCGCTCGCCGGGGAGAGCGTCGACGGCGTCGACGTGCGGGTGGAGCGCCCCGGCCGGGGGACCGCCGTCCTCTCCGTGGCGGCTCGCCCCCTGCCGCCGGAGGCGGACGGCACGCCCTCGGGCGCGGTCGCGGCGTACGTCGACGTGTCGGCCGCGCGCGAGGCCGCCGCGGACCTCGCCCGTGCTCGCGACCTCCTCGCCGGCGTCCTCGACGGGGCGACCGAGCAGTCGATCATCGGCGCGGACGCCGCGGGCGTCGTCACCGTCGTCAACGCGGGCGCCGAGCGGATGCTCGGGTGCGGGCGCGACCAGCTGCTCGGGCGCTCCCTCGTCGAGCTGCACGACGCCGACGAGCTCGCCCGGCGCGCCCGGGCCCTCGCGCTGCCCGACGGCGCCCCCGCGCTCGACGCGCTCGTGTCCGTGGCCCGGAGCCGGCGGCACGAGACGCGGCGCTGGACCTACCGCCGCGCCGACGCCTCGACCCTGCAGGTCCAGCTCACGACCACCGCCGTGCGCGACGACGCCGGCGCGCCCACGGGCTTCATCTGCGTCGCCACCGACGTCACGGGACGCCTGGAGGCCGAGCGCCGGCTCGCCGACTCCGAGCAGCTGTTCCGCCTCGGGTTCGAGGTGGCGCCCTCCGCGATGCTCCTGGCCTCCCTCGACCCCGCCGCGCCCGGGCGCCTCCTGCGGGTCAACCGCTCGGCGTGCGCGCTCACCGGCCGCCACGAGGAGGACCTCCTCGGCCGCAGCCTCCTCGAGCTCCTGCACCCGGACGACCGGGAGGGCCCGCTCCGGGACCTCCTCGCCGGCACGGAGGAGCGCGTGCGGTGCGAGCGGAGGGTGCTCCGGGCCGACTCCTCGAGCCGCTGGGGATCGGTGTCGGCCGCCGTCGTGCGCCCCGTCGCGAGCGACCCCTACGTGGTCTGCCTCGTCGAGGACGTCACGGCGCAGCGCGAGGCCGAGGAGCGGCTCTCCCACCAGGCGCGGCACGACGCCCTCACCGGTCTGCCCAACCGCCTGCTGCTGCGCGAGCGGCTCGAGGCCGTCGCGGGAGGCGGGGCGGCGCGCGCGCTCGGCCTGCTCTACCTCGACCTCGACGGCTTCAAGGCCGTCAACGACGCCCACGGCCACCCCGCGGGCGACGAGCTGCTCCAGCACGTCGCCCGCCGGCTGCGCGGCTGCCTGCGCCCGGAGGACGTCGTCGCCCGGCTCGGCGGCGACGAGTTCGCCGCGCTCTGCTCCGCCGCCGGACCCGCGCGCGACCTCGAGGAGCTCGCCCGGCGCGTCGTCGAGGAGCTGGCGCGGCCGGTGCACCTCGAGGGCGCGGGCGTCGAGGTCGTCGTCGGCGCCAGCGTCGGCGTCCGCCCCGCCGGGGACGGCGCGAGCGCCGAGGCCCTGCTCCGCGACGCCGACGCCGCCATGTACGACGCCAAGCGCGCCGGGAAGGGCCGCGCCAGCGTGCGCGCCGGCCGCACCGGCGACGCCGTCCGGCCCCCGGCCCCGCGGGGTGGCGCCGACGCGCTGCTCCCGCACTGAGCCCGGCCCGGGCCCGACCTCGACCGCGCGAGCGCGGACCTCGAGGGCCGGCACGCCGTCACCGCCGCACGAGCGCGGACCCCGAGGGCCGTCCCGCGGCCCGCGAAGTCCGCGGGCACGGGCAGGGGCGGCGTCCGAGGTCGTCGGCGGGTCGTCAGCGCGGGTCGGGCACCGGGCGGCGCTCCCGGCGCCGGCTCTTGATGCCGTACATGTGGCGGTCCGCCGCGGCGAGCAGCCGCTCGGCGTCGTCGCCGGGCGCGCCGAGCGCCGCGCCGACGCTCGCCCCGAGGAGCACGCAGCCGTGCGCCGTCTCGAAGGGGCGGGCGAGCGCGGCGTCGACGGCCTCGCGCAGCGCGGACAGCCGTCCGGCGCCGCCGCGCCGCAGGAGGACGACGAACTCGTCGCCGCCGAGGCGCGCGACGACGTCGTCGCCGTCGGTCACGGCGCGCAGGCGCGCGGCCACCTCGACGAGCAGCTGGTCGCCGACGTCGTGGCCGTGGGTGTCGTTGGCCGCCTTGAAGCGGTCGAGGTCGCAGAAGAGGACGCCGGTGCCCACGGCTCCGGACCGCAGCTCGGCGGCGAGCGCCGCGAGCAGCGCCGTCCGGTTCCGCAGGCGCGTCAGCGGGTCGCTCGCCGCGGCCTCGCGCAGGCGCGCCTCCTCGCGGCGCTGCTCGGTGACGTCGACGCCGACGCAGGCCACGCCCGTCGCCCGGCCCTGCTCGTCGCGGACGACGCTCGTCAGCAGCGACACGCGCCGCACGCCGCCCCAGCGGTCGAGCCACTGGCCCTCCTGGCCGTGGGCCACGCCGGTCGCGACCGCGTCCTCGACGAACTCGCGGGTGAGCGCCGCCTCGGAGGGCACCGCGAGCACCTCGTAGATGCTGCGGCCCAGCACCTCCTCGGCGCGCCAGCCGGTCGAGCGCTCGAGCGCGGGGTTGAAGAGCAGGATGCGCCCGTCGCCGCCGATGACGCAGACGAGCGCCGGCGAGCTCGCCACGACGGCGGCCTCCAGGCCGGCTCCGGCCCGCAGGCCGCCCCCCGGTGCTCGCCGGGCGGGGACGGCGTCGCCCCTCGTCCCCGGACCTCCGGCGCCGAGCGGCGCCACCCCCACGTCCATGGCAGGAGCGTCGGCACGCCCCTGCGGGGCTGTACCACGGCGTCCCCTCACCGGCCCGGGTGCGGCCGTCCGGGTGGCCGCCCCCGTCCGTCGGGAGGCCCGTTCCGGGACCCCGGTCCGACGGTCAGCCCGTGACGACGTCGTGCACGTAGATGTCGACCTGCGCGCCCCCGCGGCCGGTGAGGCCGACGAGATCGCGGGCGACCCGGGCGCGGACGTCGTCGGCGACCGCGGGGATCGGGCGGCTGAGGTCGGTCACCACGGCGAGGGCGACGACGACCAGGCGGTCGGCGACCCCGACCGCTCCCGCCCCGCCCGGCGCCCCGTCCGACGCGCCGCCCTCCGGCTCGTCCACCAGCTCGGCGCGCGTGTCCCGCGCCAGCACGGCGGCGACCCCGACGGCACGGCGAGCGGCCTCCTCGGCGATGCGCGCGATCACCGCGGCGCCCACGCGCGTGGTGCCCCGCTCGTCCGGCAGGACGAGGTGGAGCGGCTCGCGGCCGAGCCGGCGCACCGCGGCCATGACGGAGGCGACCAGGTCCGGCGGAGGGGGCTCCTCCCGACGGGCCATCTGCCGCACCGGCTCCCACAGCTCCTCCGCCCGTGACAGCACGGCCCGGCAGTGCACGCACGTCCCGGCGTGGTCCGCGAGGTCCGGTGGCGCGGGCTCGCCCGAGGCGACGTCGAGCAGCGCGTCGGTCGGCGTGCCGCACGGCTGGGCGTCGCGGTCGAGGTCGGGCCCCTCCGCCGGGTCGTCGGTCGCGCCGGCGTCGCGGCCGCCCCCCGCGGGGTCGTGATCGCTCATGCCCACTCCCCCATCTCGCGCATCAGGGCCCGGCGCGCCCGGGCGGCGCGCCCGCGGACGGCGTCGGGCGTGGTCTCGAGCACCTCGGCGGCCTCGGCGTGCTCGAGGTCCAGGAAGGCCGTGAGCACGAGCGCCGCCCGCTGCTCCTCGGGCAGCGCGCGCACCGCCCGCCGCAGGGCATCCTCGCGCACCCGCTGCTCGACGAGGGCGTCCGTCCGGTCGGTCGCGGGCCGGTCGACGTCCTGCTCCAGGGGCAGCGGGCGCCGGGCGCGCCGCCGCTGGTGGTCGATGCTCTCGCGCACGACGACCCGGTACAGCCACGTGGAGAACGCCGCGCGGTCGTCGAAGCGGGGCAGGCCCGTCCACGCCTTGACGAAGGCCTCCTGGACGACGTCGGCGGCCTCGTGCCGGTCCCCCAGCATGCGCACCGCCAGGGTGTGCGCCCGGGTCTGGTGGCGCCGCACCAGCTCCTCGAAGGCGCCGCTGTAGCCCTCGCGCGCCAGGGCGACGAGGGCCGCGTCGCCCTGCGCCGTGCCGTCCGAGTCCACCGGGAGAGTCGTAGCGGAGGGCGCGACCACCCGCCCGTCGAGGGCTGTCGCCCCTCGTCGGCAGCCGCTCTCCGGTGTGACGCAGATCACACGAGGAGCTGCGTGCGCTGCAGCGGCCGGGCGTCGTCCAACGTCGTACGAGCGGCTCGGGAGCGGGCCGCCACACCGGGCCCACCAGGGCCGGAAGGGAACGACGATGAGCCAGTCGACGTCCACGACCAGCAGCCAGGCCGCCCAGCACGGGTCGTCCTCCGGGGCGGGGTCGGAGCTGACGACCTCGCAGGGCCGGACGTCCGTCGCGGACCAGGTCGTCTCCAAGATCGCGGGCGTCGCCGTCCGCGACGTCGCCGGCGTCCACGCCCTCGGCGGCGGGGCGGCGCGCGCCTTCGGCCAGATCCGCGAGCGCATCCCGGGCGCGTCGACCAACGTGGCGCAGGGCGTCTCCGTCGAGGTCGGCGAGCGCCAGGCCGCCGTCGACGTGACCCTCGTGGCCGAGTACGGCGCCAGCATCGCCGACGTCGCCCGCGGCGTCCGCCGGAACGTCATCTCCGCCGTCGAGCGCATGACGGGCCTCGAGGTCACCGAGGTGAACGTCGAGGTCACCGACATCCACATCCCGGGCCAGGACGACGACGAGGACGGGGAGGAGAAGACCTCCCGCGTCCGGTGACGGCGGCCCCCGCCGGCGAGCCGCGCCCCGGGACGGCGCCCGTCCAGCAGGCGCCCGCCGAGGAGACCCGCCTCGAGGAGGCCCCCGTCGAGGAGCCGACCGGCGCCGACCGCGTCCGCGCCGCGGTGCTCGCCGCGCCGGGCGTCGTCGACCTCCACGGCGGGCCGCTCGGCGAGGTGGGCACGTACCTGCCCGGCCGCCGGGTGGCCGGCGTCCGCCTCGGGGACGGCTCCCGCCCCACCGAGGTCCACGTCGTGGCGTCCACCGCGGCGCCGCTCGCGCAGACCGCAGCGGCCGTCCACGCGGCCCTCGCGCCGCTGGCGGCCCTGACGGGCCCCGTGCACGTCGTCGTCGGCGACGTCGCCCCGCCCGGCGGGTGCGCGGGCTGACCCGCCGCCGCCGCGCGCCGCCTCCCTCTTCCTGGCCCATCCCGTGAATCCTGGAGACGCAGCCATGTCCACCGCCAGCACCGGCCTCCTGGTCGGCCTCCTCCTCGCCCTCGCCGCCGCCGTCGGCGGCTTCGGGGCCTTCCTCCTCGCCGTCGTGCTCGGCGCCGTGGGCTGGGTCGTCGGCGCCCAGGTCGACGGGCGCATCGACGTCCGCGAGGTCGTCCAGGGCCAGCGCCGTGGCTGAGGCGACCGCACCGGCGCGGGGAGCGCCCCGCTCCTCCGAGAGGCCCCGCCCCTCCGAGGCGCCCCGCCCCGCCCGGGACGGGAACGGCAGCGGGGGCTCCGCCGCGGAGGAGCGCGGCTCCCTCGTCGTCGCCGACCGCGTCCTCGAGGCGCTGGCCCGCACCGCCGTCCTCGAGGTCGACGGCGCGCGGGGACGACGGCCGCCTCGGCGGCGTGCTAGGAGGCTCCCTGCCGTCCGTCGACGTCGACCACGCGGGCGGCCGCGCCCGCGTGGCCGTGCGCGTCGGCGCCGCGTGGCCGACGCCGGCCCCGGAGCTCGCCCAGCGGGTCCGCGAGCGCGTCGCCGGGCGGCTCCACGACCTCGGCGGCGTGCAGGTCGACGCCGTCGACGTCGAGGTGCACGCGCTCGCCCCCGACGCCGAGCACGACACCGGCCGGGCGGCGGGCGCCGCCCCCGCGGGTGCGGGCGGGCTGCGCGCCGCGCCGGCCCCCACGGCCGCCGTCGGCGTCACCGTCGCGGCCTGCGTCCTCGCGCTCGTCGTCGTCGCGCTCGGCGCGCTGCTGGGCCGCGAGGGCCTCGTCGCGCTCGGCGTCCTCGGCGGGAGCTCCTGGCTCACCGGCCCGGTGCAGGCCCTCGACGGCCTGGCGCCCTCGTCCGCCGTGGCGGCGGTCGGCGTCGGCGTCGCGGTGGTCGGCCTGCTCCTCGTCGTCCTCGGCCTGTCCCGGCGGCGCCGCCGCTGGGTCGGCGTCGAGTCCCGCAGCGGCGTGGTGCTCCACCGCCGCGACGTCGCGCGCGTCGCCGCCGGCGCCGCCCGCTCCGTCGACGGCGTCCTCGAGGCCGGCGCCAGCACCGGCCGCCGCAGCGTCGAGGTCAGCGCCCGGGCCACCGGGCCGCTCGACGACGCCGCCGTGCGCGCCGCGGTCGCGGACCGTCTCGGCGTCCTGCGCCCCGCGCCCCGCGTGCGGGTGCGCACCGAGACCGCCGGGAGCGCGTCGTGAGCCGCCGGTCGGCGGCCGGCGACCGCGCCGTGCTGCTAGTGCTCGGCCTCGTCCTCCTCGTCGCGGGCGCCGGGGCCGCGGCGTGGGGCCTCGGGCAGCTGGGCGCCGTGCTGCCCGGTGCGCCGGAGAACCTGTCCACGGCAGGGGCGGCGGGCGTCCTCGAGGCCTCCTGGTGGGGCGCGGCCGGCCTCGCGGCGGGCGTCGTGCTCGTGCTCCTCGGGCTGGCGTGGCTGCTGCGCCACGTGCCGCCGCGCTCGCCCGGCGCCCTCGCGCTGCGGAGGGCGGGCGGAGCCTCCTCCGGCGGGCCCGCGGGCCGCGACCGGCTGGACGGCGGCGCCCTCGCCGACGCCCTCGCCGCCCGGGTCGAGCAGGCGCACGGCGTCCGCTCCGCCCACGGGAGCGTCGTCGAGGAGCAGGGCCGGCTCGTCGCCGAGGTGCGCGCCGTCGTGGAGCCGTGGGCCGACCTGCGGGCCGTGGCGCGCGGGTCCGACGACGCCGCGGCCGAGCTGCACCGGGCCGGCGGCCGGGACGACCTGCGCCCGCGCGTCCGGCTCCGGGTGGCCCGCTCCGAGCGGGAGCCCCGCCGCTCGGTCGCCTGAGGTTCCGGAGGGCCTCGTCCGCGGCGGTCTCGCCCGCCGCGGGAGGACCGCACCACCCCCTGGGGGAGCGCCGCACCGCGTCGCTCCCCCAGGATGGGTCCTCGACGACGTGCGACGGCCGCACGCAGGCGCGCAGGAGCGCCGCGCGAGAGGACCGGGATGACCGACCAGCACCCCCCGACCGCCACCACCGCCCACCACCCCGGCTCCGGGGCCGACGAGCCGCTCCGCGTCGGCGTCGTCGGCGCCGGCGTCATCAGCGCCCAGTACTCCCTCGCCGTGCAGCGGCTGCCCCAGCTGCGGGTGACCGCCGTCGCGGACGCCGTCCCCGAGCGCGCCGAGGCCCTGGCGGCCGAGCACGACGGCGCCCGCGCGCTCGACGTGCCGGGCCTGCTGGCCGCCGACGACGTCGACGTCGTCCTCGGCCTCACGCTCCCCGCCGGCCACGCGGACGTCGCCCTGCAGGCGCTGGCCGCCGGCAAGGACGTCTACGGCGAGAAGCCGCTGGCCACGACGTCCGCCGACGCCCTCGCCGTCGTCGAGGCCGCCCGCGGCGCCGGCCGCCGCGTCGGCTGCGCGCCGGACACGGTGCTCGGCACCGGTGTCCAGACGGCGCGCGCGCTCGTCGACGCCGGGGAGATCGGGGTGCCCCACGCCGCGACGGCCACGATGACGACGGCCGGCCACGAGCGCTGGCACCCCAACCCGGACTTCTACTACCAGCCGGGCGGCGGCCCGCTGCAGGACATGGGCCCGTACTACCTGACGGCGCTCGTGCACCTGCTCGGCCCCGTCGTCCGCGTCACCGGCCTGAGCGCGCGCCCCCGCGACGAGCGCGTCATCGGGTCCGGCCCGCGCGAGGGCGAGCGCGTCGGCGTCACGACCGACACGCACGTCACCGGCGTGCTCGAGCACGCCTCCGGCGCGCTGACGACCCTCGTCATGAGCTTCGACGCCTGGGCGTCACGCACCCCGCCGATCGAGGTCCACGGCACCGAGGGCTCGCTCTCCGTCCCCGACCCCAACCACTTCGACGGCGTCGTCGAGGTCGCCCGGGCGGCGCGCCAGCCGCTGCGCGGCGCCGTGTGGGACGAGGTCCCGCCGCGAGCCGGCTACCTGGGCGCGGGGCGCGGGTACGGGCTCGCCGACCTCGCGCTCGCCCGCCGCTCCGGAGACCCCCACCGCGCGAGCGCCGAGGTGGCGCTGCACGTCGTCGACGTCATGGCCCGCCTGGAGGAGTCCGCGGCGACCGGCGCGTCGGTGGCCATGACGACGACGTGCGAGCGCCCGGAGCCCGTGGAGGGCCTCGTCGAGCTGGCCGGTGCCACGACGGGGGGAGGCCCCCGTGGCTGAGCGCAGCGCCCTCGTGGTCCGCGGCGGCTGGGACGGGCACCACCCCGTCGAGGCCACGGACCTCTTCATCCCCCACCTGCGCGAGCACGGCTTCGACGTGCGCGTGGTCGAGGACTCCACCGCCGTCTACGCCGAGGCCGAGTACATGGCCGGCGTCGACCTCGTCCTCCAGTGCATGACGATGACGAGCATCGAGGCGGACGAGCTGGCGGGGCTGCGGGCCGCCGTCGCCCGCGGCACCGGCCTCGCCGGCTGGCACGGCGGCATCGCCGACTCCTACCGCGCGTCCTCGGACTACCTCCAGCTCGTCGGCGGCCAGTTCGCCTGCCACCCGGGCAAGGCCCCGGAGGAGCGGGAGGGCGGCCCGCAGGACAACTACGTGCCCTACCGGGTCGAGATGCTCCCGGCGGCCGCCGACCACCCGATCACCGCGGGGGTCGAGGACTTCGACCTCGTCACCGAGCAGTACTGGGTGCTCACCGACGACTACTGCGAGGTCCTCGCGACGACGACGCAGGCCGTGCGCCCGTGGGACGAGTGGCACCGGCCCGTGACGTCGCCCGCGGTGTGGACCCGGCAGTGGGGCGACGGGCGCGTCTTCGTCTGCACGCCGGGGCACGACCCCGACGTCCTGCGCCAGCCCGTCGTGCGCACGATCGTCGAGCGCGGCCTGCTCTGGGCGGCCCGCGAGCGCTGAGGAGCGCCGACGCCGACGCCCGGACGCCCCGGCGGCGCTCCTCAGGTCGCGCCAACCGCCCGCGTCGGGTTGCCTGGCACCTCCTGCTCCAGCCCCCGGGGTGCGGACCCGTGAGGAGCAGGAGGTGCGCGTGGTCGACGCGCGACGGTCGAGAGACGCACTGGCGGAAGGGCTCGCGCGCAGCGGGCTCACGATCGAGGAGCTCGCGGGGCGGTGCACGGGGCTCGGGGACGACGTGACCCCGGCGCTGCTGCGGCCCATGGTCGCGACGACGGCCGAGCGGGGCGACCACGAGCACGACGTCGTGGCCGCGGCGCTGCACGAGCGGTCCCTGGAGACGGGGGAGCCGCGGCGCACGCCTCTCAGCGCCGACCTGGCGGCGCCGTGAGGACGGCGACCGCCGCCCCGGCGGCGGTCGCCGACGTCGCCGCGGGGGTCGTCCGCCCCTAGGGTGGCGACGGCCGGTCCAGCCGTCGGCGTGCCGGCGGTCGGGTTGATGACCCAGCCCCCCGGCCCGCAGGTCGCCCTCGCGCGGTCGGCGGTCCGTGCCACCACCCCTGGGTGGTGGGGCTCCAGGAGGACCCCATGCCCACGACACCCGCCGGTGCCGAGACGCCGGCCGACGCCCCCCTCCCCCCGCCCGGGGTCGAGCGCGCCTTCGCCGAGCTGGGCCGCCTCATGCTGGACCAGCCCCTGGGCCAGTACCTCCAGCGGGTCGCGGACCTCGCCGCCGGCACCCTGCCCGGCGTCGACGGCCTCTCGGTCACCCTCGTCGAGGACGGCCGCGCCCGCTCCGCCGCCTTCACCACGCCCGTCGCCGCGCAGCTCGACGAGCGCCAGTACGATGCCGGCTTCGGGCCCTGCCTCGACGCGGCGCAGTCCGGGGACACCCTGCGCGTCGACGTCGCCACCGACGGCGTCTACCCCGCCTTCGCGCGCACGGCCGCTCGCCTCGGGGTGCGCTCCGCGGCCTCGGTCGGCATGCCCGTGCCCCACCGCGTCGTCGGGGCCCTCAACCTCTACAGCACGAGCGGCGACCTCGACGAGGAGACCCTCGTGCTGGCGCGCACCTTCGCGTCCTACGCGGCCGTCGCGCTGGCCAACGCGTCGCTCTACGGCTCGACCGCGCGGCTCGCGGACCAGCTGCAGGAGGCGATGCGCTCGCGGGCCGTCATCGAGCAGGCCAAGGGCGTGCTCATGGCCGTGCACCGCGTGGACGCCGACGAGGCCTTCGCCCGGCTCTCCCGCGCGAGCCAGGACGCCAACCGCAAGCTGCGCGACATGGCGGGGGAGCTCGTCGCGCGCGTCCAGCAGGGGGAGGTCGTGCGGTGACCGGCCGCGGGCGGCCGTCGCCGCAGAACACCGGCAGCGTCGCGGGGCAGCAGGACCTCGCCGTGCGGCTGGCCGAGATGGCGCACGACCTCCAGGACGCCCACGAGCCCCCCGACGTCATGACGAGGGTCGTCAGCGCGGCCCTGGCGCTCGTCCCCGGCGCGGAGGAGGGCTCGGTGAGCCTCGTGCAGGGGCGCCGCCGCATCACGAGCGAGGGCGTCTCGAGCGAGCTGCCCCGCCTCTTCGACCTCCTGCAGATGGAGACCAACCAGGGGCCGTGCCTGGACTCCGCCTTCGACCACCTCACCGTCCGCGTCGACGACCTGGCGGCCGACGAGCGCTGGCCGGTGCTGGGCCGTCGCGCGGCCGACGCCGGCCTCCGCTCGGCGCTGTGCCTGCAGCTCTTCGTCCAGGGCGACGACCTCGGGGCGCTCAACCTCGTCTCGCGGCGGCCCCACGCCTTCGGCGACGAGTCCGAGCAGGTCGGGCTGCTCCTCGCGAGCCACGCCGCCATCGCCGTGGCCGACGCCCTGCAGCTGCAGGGGGTCCGTCGCGCCCTGGCCAACCGCGACCTCATCGGGCAGGCCAAGGGCATCCTCATGGGGCGGCACCGGGTCACCGCCGACCAGGCGTTCGAGATGCTCGTCCGCGCCTCCCAGGACTCCAACCGCGAGCTCGTCGACGTCGCGCAGGCGCTCACGGCCACCGGCGACGTCGACGGCTGAGCGCAGTCCGCCGGAGCGCCGCTCCGACAGACACGGGGCGTCCCGCACCGCTACCGTCGGCGACATCGGTGGGGGTGGCCGACACCGGTCCGGTGAGCGCCGGGCGGTGGGCGGGCCCGTGTTGAGGACGCAGCGGCCACCGGTCCGCGCGGGCCCGGGGGGCCGCGCGGCCGAGCAGCCGCCGCCCTGAACCCGCGGCGGTCGAGCGAGGAGCACGACCGTGACCATCCACCTCATCGACCCCTGCGCCGGCACCGCCGGCGCCCCTCCCATCACGAACGGCGCCACCACCAACGGGCCCACCACGAACGGGCCCACCACCACCGTCGGCGGACGCGCGCACGGCGCCGGTGCCGACCTGGGCGCGCACCTCAGCGCGCTGGCGCGCACGAGCACCGGCCAGCCGCTCGGGCGCTACGCGCAGCAGGTGGCCGCCCTCGCCGCCCGGGTGGCGCCCGGCACCGCCGGGGTCGCCGTCCACGTCGTCGAGGACGGCCGGCTCGCGGCGGCGGCAGCCGCCTCGGCGGTGGCCGCGGCCCTCGACGAACGGCAGTACGAGCCGGGCTGGGGCCCCGCGCTGGAGGCCTCGGCCTCCGGGGAGGTCCTGTGCGCGACCTCGACGACCCCGCACCCGGCGCCCTCGACCACTACCCGGCGCTGCTGCGCACCGCCCGCCGCCAGGGCCTCCGGTCCCTCGCCGTCCTCGGGCTGCGGGTCGAGGACCGCCCCGTCGGCACGATCACGCTGTGCGGCCGGGACGGCGGCCTCCTGCGCGACGAGCGGGTCCCGCGGAGCCGGGCCTTCGCGGCGCACGCCGCGGTGGGGCTGGAGGGCGCCCCCCACGCCGCGGCCGTGCGGCTGGCGGAGCAGCTGCAGGAGGCGATGCGCTCGCGCGCCGTCATCGAGCAGGCCAAGGGCGTGCTCATGGCGGTGCACGAGGTGGACGCCGACGAGGCCTTCACGCTCCTGGCGGCGGAGAGCCAGCGCACGAACACCAAGCTGAGGGTCCTCGCCGCCGGTCTGGTGGCCCGGGCGCAGGGGCGCGCCGGCGCCGCGGCGGTGGTCCGGTGAGCCGGGCGACCGCCGCCACGACCTGCTCCTGCGCCGAGGAGTACGCGCGCCGCTGGCCCGACGTGCACCCCGGGGCGTTCGCGGGGGTCCACGACCCGCTGTGCCGCGTGCGCCTGGCCCACCTCGAGGACCAGCGGCGCCAGAACGCCGGCGTCCCGCCGCGGCGGCGCTACGGCACCCGGGGCCCGGAGGCCGCCGGCTGACGAGGCCGGCCGACGTCAGGTGGCAGCCCCTCGTCGTGCTCTACCGCGACGAGAGGCTCCCACCTCAGCGCCTGCGAGGTGGGAGGGCCGGGACGTCAGGGCCGGAAGACCGCGCGCACGCAGCCGTCCTCCTTCTCCTTGAAGAGGCGGTAGCCCTCGACCGACTCCTCGAGCGGCATCGTGTGGGTCGCGAGCGGCGTCGGGTCGATCCGCCCGGCCTGCACGTGCTCGAGCATCGCGGCCATGTGGGTCTGGCCGAACTGCTGCGCCGAGCGGATCGTCAGGCCCTTGTTCGTCACCATCGCCATGGGGAAGGAGTCGGTGAGGCCGTAGACGCCGAGGACGGAGACGACCCCGCCCTTCCGGCACGCCATGATCGCCTCGCGCAGCGGCGTCGCCCGGTCCGTCGAGGCGCGCACGGCCTGCTTGGCCCGGTCGACGACCTGCTGGACGCCCGTCCCGTGCCCCTCCATCCCGACGGCCTCGACGACCGAGTCCGGCCCGCGGCCGCCCGTCATCTCGCGCAGCGCCTCCTGCACGGAGTCGACCGCCGCGTAGTCGACGACCTCCGACCCCTGCGCGCGGGCGAGGTCGAGCCGCTCGGGCAGCCGGTCGACGACGATCGTGCGCCCGGCGCCGAGCGCGCGGGCGCTGGCCGCGGCCATGAGCCCGACGCCGCCCGCCCCGAAGACGGCGACGGTGTCGCCCGGCTGCACGTCGCAGAAGACGGCGCCCGTGTACCCCGTCGCGAGGGCGTCGGAGGCGAAGAGCGCCTGCACGTCCGTGACGTCCTCGGGCACCGTGAAGCAGTTGACGTCGCCGAACGGCACCCGCACGTACTCGGCGTGCGAGCCCTGGTAGCCGCCGAAGGGGTGGGTGTACCCGTAGATGCCGCCGCCCGGGTAGCCGAGGACCGGCTGCTGGAGGGCGGCGTTGGGGTTGGTCGTGTCGCACAGCGACGGCATGCCGCGCGAGCAGTACCAGCACTCCCCGCACGAGACGAAGGACGGCACGGTCACCCGGTCGCCCACCTTCGTGCGGCTCACCTGCGAGCCCACCTCGACGACCTCGCCCATGAACTCGTGGCCGAAGACGTCGCCGGGGCGCATGCCGGGCAGGTAGCCGTCGATGAGGTGGAGGTCCGACCCGCAGGTCACGGTCAGGCCGACCCGCAGGACGACGTCGTGCGGGTTGAGCAGCGTGGGGTCGTCGACGGTCTCGACCGCCAGGTCGTTGACGCCGTTCCAGACGAGGGCGCGCATGTCAGCTCCTGCAGGTCGAGGTGGGGGCGGCGGCGGGCCGGGCCGGGCTGGAGCGCCTCACCGGTCGGCGCTCCGGCCGGCGGGCTGGGGCGTGATCGTCGGAACCTCGCCCGTCATGACCAGGGCCCGGGCGCGGTAGCCGAGGGCCAGGGCCATCGCCCCGGCCGCGAGGTCCGGCACGGGCAGGTCGAGGCGCACGACCTGCTCGGTGCCGAGGTCCTGCGGCGCCTCGCGCAGGACGACGACGAGCTCGCTCGCCGCCTCCGAGCCGTCGTCGGGGTCGCTCCAGCGCAGCACGACGGACGAGCCGGGGAACGCCGTCGACGGGCCGCCCTCCTCGAGCGTCGTGCGCCACGCGACCGGCTCGTCCGAGCCCGGGCGCGCCAGGCGCCACGTCCAGCGGTCGCCGTCGGCCTCGACCGTCCCGGCGTCGCCGAGCGCCTGGCGGACGGCGGCCGGGTCGCGCCACATTGCCGCGACGTCGTCGACGGGCCGCCCGACGGTCAGGGTCTGCTGGGCGCCGGACGAGCGCCGTCCGACGACCTCCCCCACCTTCCCCGCCACGCCCTGGACGGCGCCGCGCACGGCGCTCGTGATGGTGTCCCTCGGTCCGCTCACGGGTCCTCCTCGCGTCCTGGGCACCGGTCGGCGCCCTCGTCGTGCTCCGGTCAGGCGGCCGGGGCCAGCAGGTCCTCGACGGCGTGGGCGCCGCGCAGCGACGAGCGCCCGGCCTCCCACGACGCGAGGAGGTGGTCGCCCGCCACGTCGTCGAGCGCCATGACGACGGACGCCCCGAGCAGGACGTCGTCGGTGCGGTCGGGGTGCTGGCGGGCGAAGCCGCCGGCCAGGTCGTGCGCCGCGATCTGCTCGTGGACGGCGTCGGCCTCGACGTGCTCGTCGAAGAACCACGTCGCGTCGCGGTCGAACCCGAGGCGCCGCATGCCCGCGCCGTAGCGGCGGTTGGGCAGCGACGACGTCATCTCGAAGGCCGCGAGGTGGCCGACGACGGCGCCGACGAGCCGACGGTTGAGGCCGAACAGCGCCATGGCCGTGGAGCTGACGAGCGTGGTCGCCGGCACCTCGTCGACGTAGCCGCCGTAGGTGTCGTCCAGCCCGAGGGCGCGCATCGTGCGGGCGAAGAGCGCCGCGTGCATGCGCTCGGGGCGCCCGCCCCCGTACTCGTCGGCCTGGATCTCCACCATGGCCGCCTTCACCGAGCCCTCGAGGCGCGGGATGGCCCAGGTGTGAGGGTCCGCCTCCTTGAGGTGGTAGACGGACCGGTGGACCATGAGCTCGCGGAAGTGGTCGAGCGTCGCGCGCCGGGCCAGGTGCGTCGACAGCGCGCCGGGCCCCTCCTCGGCCGTGAGCGCGAAGAGGGCCTCGGGCACCTCCGCGGGCGCCACGCCCGTCGGCACCGGGACGACCTCCCGCAGGGCGGCCTCCAGCGCGCCCTCCAGCAGCTGCCGCGCGGCGACGACGTCGAGCTCCCACTCGAAGCGGTCACCGGCGCCGCCGAAGCCGCGGAAGGACAGCTCCTGCAGCGTCCAGAGGGCGAGCTGCAGGTCCTCGTCGCGGAGCACCTCGTCCGCCGCGAGCGCGCGGCGGTCCAGCTCGGCGGCGGTCGTGCGGCGCAGGTCGGCGGGCGTCGTCGGCCCGCCCGCGAGGACGTCGACGACGGCGTCCGAGACCGGCCCCCGGCCGGCGGGCAGCCCGACGGGGACGCCGGTGGAGGCGACGGAGGGGCCTGCGGCGGCCCTCTGGTCGGTCGTGCTGGTCGTGCTGGTCATCTCCGGCTCCCCGGCTCGCGGTGCGTGCCGCCGTCGCTCACGCTCGGGCGGTGGTCTCCTCCTCGCGCCCCCCGCTCGCCCCCGTCCCCGCTGCGCGGGAGCCCGGGGCGGGGCCAGGGGCGCCGACCTCGCAGGACGACGACGCCCTCCCCCCGCCCGCCCGCGACGCCGAGGGCCCCGGGAGGGACGGCGGCGCCACGATCACGGTCTGCCCCGACGGGCCCCTGCTCGTGCGCGGCGACGTCGACATCGTCGGCACGGACGGCGAGCCCGTGGAGCGCCGGCGGAGCACGGTGGCCCTGTGCCGGTGCGGGCGCTCCTCGCTCGCCCCGTACTGCGACGGGAGCCACAAGGTGCGCAAGGGGCCGCGACGAGGCTGAGGCGCGTCGGCGGGGAGCAGGGCCGGGTGCCGGGCGACGTCGCGGCGTGGACGTCGTCGGCCCTGGTCTGGACCTGGGGGCCACCCTGCTCCGGAAGGGTGCGCGCCGCACCCCGAGGCTCGCGAGGGCCGGTCCCGCGGGCGTCCGGGGGCCGCGCCGCCGGTCGGTAGCCTCGCGGGCGGGCGGCCGGCGCCGGGCTGGGCCGCCGCGGAGGACGGGAGAGCGAGCGCGTGCGCGTCGTCTACAACAGCTTCAACGGGCGCTACGCCGACAACCCCCGGGCCGTCCACGAGGCGCTGGTGGCGCGCGGGGACGACGCCGAGCACGTCTGGCTCCTCGACGAGCGGCACCGAGCCGGCTTCCCCGCGGGCGTCACGACCGTCGGCGTCGGCACGCCGGAGGCGGAGGAGGCGCTGAGGCGGGCCGACGTCGTCGTCGCCAACACGCACATGCCGCTGGAGTGGGAGCCCACCCCGGGCTGCACGTACGTCCAGACCTGGCACGGCACCCCGCTCAAGCGGATCCACGGCGACGCGCACACCCAGTACGACGACGACCTCATGGCCCGCCTGCAGGCCGAGGTGGACCGGTGGAGCTGCCTCGTCGGCCCGGGCGCCGCCGGCAGCGAGCTGCTGCGCAGCGCCTTCCGCTACTCCGGGCCCGTGCTGAGCACGGGGTACCCGCGCAACGACGTCCTCCACGCGCCCGACGCCGGCGAGCGCCGCGCCGCCGTCCGGGCCCGCCTGGGGCTCGCGGACGGCGAGAAGGCCGTGCTCTACGCCCCCACGTGGCGCGACGACGAGGACCTCCTCGAGCCGGGCGTCCCCCTCGGCCTCGACGCGGCCCGCCTCGCCGACCACCTCGGCGAGGGCTGGCGGGTCCTCATGCGGCTGCACTACTTCGTGCAGCGCGTCCCGGGCGTCGAGCACGAGCGGGTCCTCGACGTGGGCGCCCACCCCGACATCGCGGACCTCTACCTGGCGGCCGACGCCTTCGTCACCGACTACTCGTCGTCGCTCTTCGACGTCGCCCCGACGAGCCTGCCGGTGCTCCTCTACGCCTACGACCTCGAGCACTACCGCGACCGGCTGCGCGGCTTCTACCTCGACCTGGACGAGGAGTCGCCGGGGCCCGTCCTGCGCACGCAGGACGCGCTGGAGGAGGCGCTGTCCGCGCTGCCGGCCGTCACCGACGCCTGGGCGCAGCGCCGCGCCGCCTTCGTGGAGCGCTGGTGCCCCTCCGACGACGGCGGCGCGACGGCCCGGCTCCTCGAGGCGGCGCGGCTGTGAGCGGCCGTCCGCCCGGACCGGAGCGGTCGGTGGGGCTGGCCGCCCGCCTGCCGCGGGGCGTCGGCCTGCCGGACCGGCCCCTGCCGCCGTCGGGGCTCGGCGCCCGGCGCACCGCCGACGGCCTCGCCGTCACCGCCCTCGGCAGCGGCACCTGCCCGGCCTACCCCGTCGGCGTCGAGCTGCAGAGGGGGGCGGGCGTGCGGGGGCGCGACCGGGTGCGCGTCGTCCTCGACGACGCCCACCCCGGGCAGCCGTGCACCCGCGACCTCGTGCCGACCACCCACGTCGTCGCGCTCCCCGAGGGGGCGCCGCCGGCGGGGCACCTCGAGGTGCTCGTCGTGCTCGGCGACGTCGAGGAGGTCGCCGTCGTCCACTGACGACGGCCGCCGGGGGTCCTCGACCGAGATGCACGACGGCGCCCGCCCCCCTCGGGGGACGACGCCGTCGGTCGTGCGTGCCTGCGACCGTCAGGCCGCGCTGCTCCGCGTCAGCGGGCCTGGGCCGCCGCGGCCTGCTCGGCCTCGTGCTGCGCCAGGGCCTCGGCGTAGCGCTGCTTGACCTCGTCCATGTCGAGGCCGCGCAGCTGGCCGATGAGGTCCTCCAGCGCCGGCTGCGGCAGGGCGCCGGGCTGGCTGAACACGGGGATGCCGTCGCGGTAGGCCACCAGCGTCGGGATCGACGTGATGCCGTACCGCGCCGCCAGCTCCTGCTCGGCCTCGGTGTCCACCTTCGCGAAGGTGATGTCCTCGTTGGCCTCGGAGGCCTTCTCGTACACCGGCGCGAAGCTGCGGCACGGGCCGCACCACTCCGCCCAGAAGTCGATGAGGACGATGCCGTCCTTGACGGTCTCGTCGTGCTGGTCCAGCGTCAGCTCGCGCGTCGTCATGGTGCGGTCAACCAGCTCCCCGGCGCGCGTGTTCCCCGCGCGGTCGGGCGGGGGACCGACAGCACGATCCGGTCACGACCAGTCGCTCGTTCACGACATCGATGGACAGGACGGGCACGGTGGGGCGCATGACCCTCCCCCCGCAGACCCTCTACTGCGTGCGGTGCGCCGACGTCGCCGTCCGCGACGCCTCCGCGCCGGAGCGCGACGGCGACCGGCCCGACCAGGTGCACTTCGAGGCCACCGGGCCGGGCGACGTCGCCGAGGTGCGCCCCGGCGTCTGGTCGGTGAGCCGCGCGGCCGTGCTGCGCGACGGGCACGGCCTGTGCCTGGGCTGCGCGGCCGCGACCGCGCCGCCGCGCTGACGGCACGCTGCGCCCTCGGCGGGCTCCGGGTGCCGGTCCGGGGCGACGTCGGCGCGAGCCCGGTCTCCGCGAAGGGCTCCAGTCCCGGGCCCCCGTGGTCGATGCTGGACCCGCCAGCCGGTGCCCGGTCCTCGACCACCCCGCACCGGTCCCGGCCCGTTGAGCAGCAGCGGCCCCGGGCGTCCCGCGCCTGCGCGCGGACGGGTCCGTTCCACCATCCGGGGACGCCATGACCACCGAGCGCACCTCCCGACCGCCCACCACGCCCCCGTGGGCCCGCCCTGTGACCGCCCCCCTGACCGGTCTCGGCGACGACGACGACGCCGACGGCTGGTCCGCTGCCGAGCGCGCGGGCGTCCAGCGGGTCCTCGACCGCGTGCGCGCCCACCTCGGCACCGAGATCGCGTGGGTCTCCGAGTTCACGGGGGCCTCGGCGGACGGGTCGACGGGCGGCCAGGGCGACGGGGCGCGGGGCGGTCCCGGGGGCGCGGCGGGGGGCGCCCGCCAGCTGCTGCGCGCCGGCAGCGGCGACCTGCCGTCGATGCGGGTCGCGGTCGGCGGCGGCACGAGCCTGGAGGGCTCCTTCTGCGTGCGCGTGCTCTCGGGCGCCCTGCCGCCCGTGGTGCCCGACGCCCGGCGCCACCCCGTGGCGCGCGACCTCGCCGTCACCGAGGAGCTCGGCATCGGCTCCTACGTCGGGGCGCCCGTCCGCGGCGCCGACGGCACGCCCGTCGGGATGCTGTGCTGCCTCAGCCGGCACCCCGACCCCTCGCTCGACGCCGCGGCCGCCCGGGTCGCCGCGCTCGCGGCCGACCTCGTCGCCGACGTCCTCGCCTCGCCGGAGGCCGTCGCGAGGCGCGAGCGCGCCCGGCGCGACGCGCGCATCACCGGCGTGCTCGAGCGCGGCGCCCTGCGCACCGTCTTCCACCCCGTCGTGCGGGTCGCCGACCGCAGCGCCGTCGGCTACGAGGCCCTCACGCGGGTCGAGGACCCGGCCTTCCCCGGCCCGGCGCACGCCTTCGCCGCGGCCACCGCCGCCGGCGTCGGGGTCGAGCTGGAGCTGCTCGCGGCGCGCCGGGCGCTCGACCACCTCGACCGGGTGCCGCCCGGGGCCTGGACCGGCGTCAACCTGTCGGCCGAGGCGCTCCTCGACCCGCGGGCGCTGGAGCTGCTGCTGCCCCTGGGGCACCGGCGGGTCGCCGTCGAGCTGACCGAGCACACGCAGGTCCCGGACTACGACCGGCTCACCGCGGTCACCGACCGGCTCCGCGCCGCCCGCCTGCTGCTCGTCGTCGACGACGCGGGAGCCGGGTACGCCAGCCTCCGCCACGTCCTGCGCCTGCGGCCCGACGTCATCAAGCTCGACCTCGAGGTCGTGCGCGGCGTCGATGTCGACCCCGTCCACCGGGCCATGACCCGCTCGATGGTCGGCTTCGCCGCCGAGGCGGGCGCCGCGCTCGTCGCCGAGGGCGTCGAGACGGAGTCCGAGCACGCGGCGCTGGCCGCCCTCGGCGTCGGCCACGCCCAGGGGTACCTCTACGGGCGCCCGGGGCGGCTGCCCGGGGACGACGAGGGCTGCGCCGTCCCCCCGCCCCGACCCGCGGGCTGAGCGGGCGCGGGGCCGCTCCGGCGGCGCGGTGGCGTCAGAACCAGGTGCGCCCGAGCACGGCGGCGGACGGGTCGTGCAGGAGCGCGCCGAGCCGCCGGGCCGCTCCTGGAGTGCGCTCGTCGACGTCCCCGGCCGCGACGTGGCCGGCGAGCGGCACCTGCCCGAGGACGACCGAGCCCAAGACCGCGACGGGCAGGACGACGTCGGGCTCGGCCGCCGTCGCCTCGACGGCGGCCGAGCCGTCGTCGCCCACCTCGAGGCGCCAGCGGCCGCCGGCGAGGCCCGCGTCGTCGTGGACCTCGAGCACGCAGGCGCCGGCGGTGGCGTACCGGCGGGCGGTGAGCGCCGCCGGGACGTCGAGGACCCGGACCCAGTGGAAGTCGCTGCGCTCGTGCTGCCGGGCGACCCGCTCGTCGACGAGCAGGTGCGGCAGCGGCTCGTGGGGCGAGCGGAAGGCCGCGCTCGCGCCCACGACGAGGTCGAGGTCCGCGAGGTGGCGCCACAGCGCCGTCGTCGCGTCGGGCGAGTCGGCGAGGAGGTCCAGCACCTCGGCGGTCGTGGCCGGGCGCCGCGCCTCCTCCCGCTCGACGGCGCGGTAGCGCAGCACCCCCACGACGCGTCCCGCGTCGTCGCGGGCGACGACGGCCGGGCGCTGCAGGTGCGGTTCCGTGCCGCTGCCGTCGTCCTCCAGCCCGAGGGCCAGGCGCCACCAGCGGGGGTCGCGCGGCGTGGCGCCCGGCGAGCGGGCGGCCAGCCGGTCGTGCAGCGGGACGACGAGGTCGACGAGGTCGGCGTCCTCCGCCAGCTCGAGCGAGACCCGCCCCGCGCGCACCGGGTCGTCGCGGAAGCGCGCCGCCCGCCCGTCGAGGGTCCAGCGGCAGGCCTCGGTGGCCGCGCCGAAGCCGAAACGGCCGTAGATCGGCGCCTCGGCGGCGATGAGGACGGCGAGCGCGTCGCCCCGCTCGCGCGCCTCGCGCAGGTCGGTGGCCATGAGGCTGCTCAGGAGCCCCCGGCGCCGGTGGGTGGCCGCCACGACGACGGAGCTGACGGCCTCGGCCCGCGCGACCCCTCCCGGGACGGGCAGGTCGACGCCGTAGGAGCGGAAGGTGGCGACGACGCGGCCCGCGTCCACCGCCACACGGCGCCGGTGGCCGGCCATGGCGCGCCGTCGCGACTCGACCGCCGCGGGCGTGGCCCGCCGCGCCTCGAGGAAGCCGCGGCGCCCCAGGGCCACCCACTGCTCGTGCTCGTCCTCGTGCATGTCGCGGAGCTCGAGCCCGTCCGCGCGCCGCCCGACCTGGTCGCCGCTCACGGCGGCGACGCTAGCGACCCGGGCGCCGGGCGGGCCCCGTCCCGTCACGGGGGCCGCGGCGCTCGTCCCCACCCGGGGATATGTTTCGACGCTCAACTAGGCCGTTCGGGGGGCGCCGGCGCGCCGGCGGGGTGGAGCGTGCCGCGGGTGGTCAGGCGGTGCGTCCCGACGGCCGACGGAGCACGAGACATCCTCGACGACAGGAGCACCCGTGTTCGGCAGGCCCGCCACCCCCGCCCCCCGCCTCCGCGAGGAGGTGGAGGCCTACCAGGCCGACGTCGCCGCGCTGATCGACGTCGTGCGCGCCGTCACCGAGGCCCGGAGCCCGCACGAGGCCGTGCAGGCCGCCCTGGACGCGGTGCGGGAGCGCTTCGGCTGGGCCTACGCCTCCTACTGGGCGCTCGACCGGGCCGGCGGCGTCCTGCGCTTCGCCCAGGAGTCCGGTGACGCCGGCGCGGAGTTCCGCCAGGTCACCCGTGACGCCACCTTCGCCGAGGGCGTGGGCCTGTCCGGGAGGGCGTGGCGCCGCCGCGAGCTCGTGTTCGTCGCCGACCTCGCCGAGCTCAGCGACTGCGTGCGCGCCGGCGCGGCCGGACGGGCCGGGGTCCGCAGCGGCATCTGCTTCCCCGTCGTCGAGGGCGGCGAGGTGGTCGGCACGATGGACTTCTTCAGCACCCACGTCCTCACCCCGTGCGAGGGCCGCCTCGCCGTCCTGCGCTCGGTCGCCCTGCTGGTCTCCGGAGCCCTGGCCCGCCTGCACGAGGCCGTCCGGCAGGAGAAGGCCGCCCAGGACGTCGACGCCGTCTCCACCGTCCTGCGCGAGCTCACCACGGCGACCAGCGAGGACCAGGCCCTGCGGGTGGCGCTCGACACCATCCGCCGCGACTTCGACTGGCAGTACGGCTCCTTCTGGCGCCTCGACGAGAGCGCGCAGGTCCTGCGCTTCGCCACCGAGTCCGGCGACGCCGGCGCCGAGTTCCGCCGCGTCACCCTCGAGGCCTCCTTCGCCCGCGGCGTCGGCCTGTCCGGGCGCGCCTGGGAGCGCGGCGACCTCGTCTTCGTCGAGGACCTCGGCGACCTCACCGACTGCGTCCGCGCCCCCGCCGCCCAGCGCGCCGGCGTGAAGTCCGGGGTCTGCCTGCCCATCACCGTCGGCGGGCGCCTCATCGGCACGATGGACTTCTTCGCCACCCGCACCCTGCTGATGGCCGACAGCCGCATGAGCGCCCTGCGCAACACCGCCTTCCTCGTCGGCCAGGCCCTCGAGCGCTTCGCCGCCGAGGACCGCCTCCAGACCGCGGGCGAGGAGCTGCTCACCTCCATCAGCGAGGTCGAGCGAGGCGTCCTGTCGGCGACCGACGTCGCCTCCCGCTCCGGGGCGCTGACCGACAGCGCCAACGAGCAGGTCGAGGCCCTCGGCCGGGCCAGCGCCGAGATCCACGACGTCGTCGCGACCATCGCCGCGATCGCCGCCCAGACCAAGCTGCTGGCCCTCAACGCCACGATCGAGGCCGCCCGCGCCGGGCAGGCCGGCCGGGGCTTCGCCGTCGTCGCCGGCGAGGTCAAGGGCCTGTCCGGGGAGACCGAGCAGGCCACGCGCGAGGTCGACGCCCGCGTCCAGTCCATCCAGGCCCGCGTCGACGACGTCACGATCTCGCTGTCGCAGATCAGCGCCGCGGTCGCCGAGATCAACGACGTCCAGACCATGATCGGCGGCGTCCTGACCGAGCAGCTCGCCGTGACCCGCGCGATCCTCGGGTGAGCGGCTCGGACGACGGCGCCGGCGGCGCCGGCCCGACGCCCGGTCGTCCGACCCGACCGGTCCCCGCGCCCCGCGGCCCCTCCGACCGGGCAGCCGCAGCAACGGCGACCTGGGCGCGCCTGGCCGCCGGGAACGCCCGCTGGGCCGCAGGTGGCAGCGACGCCGGCCCCGCCCGGTCGCCGCACAGCTGGACGCGGCTGGTCCACGCCCAGTCCCCCGTGGCCGCCGTCCTCGCCTGCTCCGACTCCCGGGTGCCCGTCGAGCTCGTCCTCGACCAGGGCCCCGGGGACCTCTTCGTCGTCCGCACCGCCGGGCACGCGCTCGACACGACCGTCCTGGCGTCCCTGGACTACGCCGTCAGCCAGCTCCACGTGCCCCTGCTCGTCGTCATGGGCCACCACGGCTGCGGCGCCCTCGCCGCCGCCACCGCCGTCCTGGAGGGCGCACCGGCCCCCGGCGGCCACCTCGGCGACCTCGTCGCCGCGCTCGTCCCGGCCGTCGACCGCGCCCGGCTCGACGGCATGAGCCACCCCCACCAGGTCAGCGCCCACCACGCGGCGAGCACGGCGGACCTCCTGCTGCGCAGGTCGCCCGTCATCCACGCCGCCCACGACAGCGGGACCACCGACGTCGTCGCGATCACCTACGCCCTCGCCGACGGGCGGACCACGCCGGCGAGGGCGTGCGCGCCCGGCGGGGACCTCGGCGCGCCCGTCCTCCCAGCACGGAGCAGAGCTCAAGGACGCGGCGAGGGACGCCGATGGCGCCCGGGTGAGGTGTGGGGTGGAGGCGCTCACCGGTCCTGACGCGGGCGCAGGCACCTGGGGGGCCGGTCGCACGGCCCGACCGGGGAGTCGTCGCGGGCGGGTCGGCCGCCGTGGGTGAGCGAGCCGCACGACGGACCGCCACCGGTCGGTCGAGCGGCGCCGGTGCCGCCCGGAGGTGGAGCTGGTCGCAGGCGTGGGCTCGGACGCACGAGGTCGCGATCCCCAGGGCGATCGCTGCGTCGATGGGCATCTTCTACTCGGCCGGTGGTCTGGCGGTGGCGGCCGTCGCACTGCTGGGCGCCCCGTGGGGCGTCCTCGGTGGTGGGCCGACGAGCGAGGGGTCGGCGGACAGCGGGTCAGGCCGCTGGCTCCTGCTGGCGGTGGCGCTCGTCGCGGTCTGCGTGGGTGGCGCCGTCACCGCGTGGCGTGACCGGCTCACCCACCGGTGGGCGCACGTGCTGGCCACCGGCGGGACAGGCCTCATCACCACCGCGGTGCTCGCGGCCCCGAGCCCCGGGTCAGCGCTGGTGCTCGCCGCGCTCTACGGGTTCGTCGTGATCGAGAGCGTCGCGGTCTTCTCCCTCCGCTACTCCACGCCCCAGGTGCTGGGCAGCGTGCTGGCCGCCGCCGCCGGCCTGTCCAGCCGGCAGGGCGTCGCGCTCGGTGAGGTGCTCGTGGTGGTGGTCGCGCTGCTCGCCACCGCCGCCGTGGTGGGCGTCCTGGCCCGCGAGGCCTCCGACGCGCGGGTGGACGACCTGACCGGGCTGCCCAACCGACGCGGTCTCGACGAGGCGTTCGAGGTCGCCGAGGCCGCTGCTGCGCGCGCCGGGCTCCCGCTGGCGGTCGGGCTCCTGGACCTCGACGGTTTCGGGTCGGTCAACGACGAGCTGGGCCACGAGGCCGGGGACCGGCTGCTGCGGGAGACCGCTCGAGCGTGGCGCGCCGCCCTGCCGGCCGACGTCACTCTGGCCCGCCTGGGCGGTGACGAGTTCGCGGTCCTGCTGCCCGGCCGCAGCGCCGCCGACGCCGCCGCCCTGCTCGGTGACCTGTGCGCCGACGCGCGGCGCCCCGCCTCCGCCGGTGTGGCCGACACGACGCCCGAGGAGTCCAGGACCGACGCGCTGCGCCGCGCCGACACCGCGATGTACCACGTCAAGGCCACCGGCCGGGGCCGGTGCGCGGTCGTCGGGCGCGACCTGCCCGACCCGCGCGGGAGCACCGCTCTGGTCGCGGACCTGGCGTCCGCGCTGCGCAGCGACGGGCTGGACGTCGTCTACCAACCCATCCGCGCCACCCCGGCGACGACCGGCTTCACCGCCGCGCAGGTCCCGCTCGTGGGCGCCGAGGCCCTCGTCCGCTGGACCCACCCCGTCCACGGCACGATCGGCCCGGACGTCTTCGTCCCCCTGGCCGAGCGCGCAGGCCTCATCGGCCAGCTCGGCCAGCACGTCCTGCGCCGCGCGTGCCAGGACTTCGCCGCCCTCCCCGACGCGGCCGCGCGCCGGTTGCGCGTCGGCGTCAACGTCTCCGGGCTCGAGCTGGCGGACCCCACCTACCCGGGCCTGGTCCACCAGGTGCTGCAGGACTCGGGCTGGCCCGCCGAGCTGCTGATCCTCGAGGTCACCGAGTCGGCCGTGGAGGCCGACTCCGCGGCAGCCCTGACCACGCTGCACGAGCTCACCCGCCTGGGGGTGGAGCTGGCCGTCGACGACTTCGGGACGGGGTTCTCCGCGCTCGGCCGCCTGGACGACATCGGCGCCCAGTACCTCAAGCTCGACGCCAGCCTCACCGCCACCGTGCACACGTCGCCCCGCAGGGCCCGGCTGGTGCGCGCCGCCGCGGCGATGGCCCGCTCCCTGGACATGACGCTGGTCGCCGAGGGCGTCGAGACCATCGAGCAGGCCCACGTCCTGGCCGCCCTGGGGTGCCCCCTCCTGCAGGGCTACCACCTCGGCCGCCCGGGACCGCTCGAGTCCCTCGCCCGGCGCATCGACGCCGAAGCCACCCACCCCCTGCACACGCCCCTGCCGCTCCTGGGACCACCACCGGCCCCGGCCCCCCGGCCGCGCACGCCCGGCCGGGCACGACCCGAGCCCCTCGCCACCCCCGCGCCAGCCCCGCCCGGGCGCTGAGAGCCCCGAGCGCCGTCCTGGCCGGACAGCCCGCCGTCACCCGCGGTCCGCGGGTGACCTCCCGGCCGGCCACCCCGAACCCGGCCCGCCGTGACGGGAGCCGCTGCGCCGCAGCGGCTCCCGTCACGGTGCGCCCGAGCCCTCACCGACCGTGTTGTCGGCGTCGGTCGCGCTCACTAACGTGAGCCGCGATCCGGCGCTCCCAAGACCCCGCTGCGCCTGCCGATGTCCCGCACCGCTCACCGCGGAAGACCGGGTTCGCACCCCCCTTCGACAGGAGCTGCCATGCGCATCCCCCTCCGCCCACGCGCCCGCGTCGGCCTCGCCGCCGCCTCGGCCCTCGTGGTCGCCGCCGGCCTCACCGCCTGCGGCGCCGGCTCGCGCACCGGGGCCGAGACCGCCGCCCAGGTGGACTGCCCGGTCGAGGTCGACTCGCCGACCACCGTGAACGTCCTGGCCTACAACTCCTCGGCCATCGACCCGTACACGAACGCGATGGTCCGCAGCTGCACCGAGGGCGACCTCACCGTGGCGCACGAGCCCATCGACTTCGCCGGCCAGACGCAGCGCACGACGGCGACCCTGGCGGGCGAGGAGGGCACGTACGACGTCCTCGAGACCTACGGCTACATCATCCCGCAGCTCGCCGCGGACGAGTCGCTCGTCCCCCTCGACGACCTCGTCGACACCTACGGCGAGCAGTACGACCTCGGTGCCCTCAACGAGGGCATGCGCGAGGCGATGAGCTACGACGGCTCGCTGTACGCCATCCCCATGCAGGCGCAGATGTTCCTCATGGCCTACCGGCAGGACGTCTTCGACGACCTCGGCCTCGAGCCGCCGACGACCTTCGAGGAGCTCCGCCAGGTCTCGCAGGCCATCCAGGACGCGGGCGACTTCGAGTACCCGCTCGCCCTGCCGTGGCTGGCCAGCGGCGACATCACCACCGCCTACGACGCGGCCCTGGGCTCCCTCGGCGTCGACTACGTCGACCCCGAGACCATGACGCCGAACTTCGACACCCCCGAGGCCGCCCAGGCCCTCGAGGAGATGCAGTCGCTGGTGCCGTTCATGGACCCGCAGGTGACGACGTTCGACCAGCCCGCCGTGCAGCAGCAGATGTACAACGGCGACGCCGCCATCGCCATCATGTTCTCGGGCCGCATGAGCGACCTGGCCGACGAGGACAACACGCAGTACGCGGCCGACTTCGGCTTCGCCCCGCCGCCCTCGGTGGAGGCGGACGGCCCGCAGTTCAGCGCGCTGTCGGTCGACGGCTGGTCGATCCCGGCCAACTCCGCGGTCGACGACGACGTCCTCTTCCAGGTCATCGCCACGTCGGTGTCCGAGGACGCCTCCGAGGCCTCGCTGCCGGCGGCCTACCCGGCCCGCGACGGCGTCGCCGACAGCTCGGACTCGCCGATCATCGCGGCGGCCAGCGAGGCCATCGACAACGCCCCGCCGGCCGAGCCCTTCCCGTGGACCGCGCCCATCTCCAACGAGACGCGGCCCGTCATCGCCGAGGTCGTCCTCGGGCAGACCTCCGTCGAGGACGCGACGGCGCGCATGCAGCAGATCGCCACGGACGTCCTGGCGCAGTACTCCTGAGCCCTCCGCGGGGGCCGGGCCGGCAGCGGCCGGTCCGGCCCCCGCGGTGAGCCCGGAGGCGGTGCCCGCACCGCCTCCTCCGCGTCGCGGCACCACCCGCCGGCGCCGCGCCCTCCCTCCCGAGCCGCACCTCCGGGCTCTCCTCCCGGGCTCCCCTCCCGGGCCGGCGTCACGGCCCCGAGCCCCTTCCGTCGCCCAGGAGCCGCTGTGCGCAGACGTGACTACGCCCTGCTCGTGAGCCCGAGCGTCCTCGTGATGTTCGCGCTGCTCGTCGTCCCGCTGTACCGGACGGTCGAGTGGAGCTTCCAGCGGGTGCGCTACGGCCAGCCGGGCACCTTCGTCGGCCTGGACAACTACCGCGAGGCCTTCTCGGACCCGCGGTTCCTCTCCGCCGTGTCCTTCACCGTCGTCATCACGCTGACGACGGTGACGGTGCTCGTGCTCGGCGGCTACGTGCTCGCCGTCCTCGTGAACCGCCTGGGCCGCCGCACCCGCCCCGTCGTGCTCGGCCTGCTGCTCGTGCCCTACGTCGTGCCCGGGCTCGTCGGCGGCACGATGTTCTCCTGGTTGTTCAACGACAACTTCGGCGGCGTCGTCAACCAGCTGATCCGCGCTCTGGGCCTGCCGCAGGTGCTGTGGTTCACCGAGACGTGGGCCAACCGCGGCCTCGTCGGGGCCTCGGTGGTCTGGTTCCTGCTGCCCTTCGCGATGCTCGTCATGCTCGCGGGCCTGCAGGGGGTGCCGACGGAGCTGCTCGAGTCGGCGCGCATGGACGGCGCCGGCACGCTCCGCACCCACTGGAGCGTCATCGCCCCGAGCATCCGCGGGGTCATCGGCTTCGTCGCCCTCATCTGCATCATGGACGTGCTCCGCCTCTTCGACCAGCTCATCCCGCTGTCGCCGCAGGCCGTGCAGATCGGCAACGAGTCGCTCGTGCTCTACATCTACAACCAGGCCTTCCTCGACGGCGGCCAGCGCCTCGGGCTCGGCAGCGCGATGAACGTCCTCCTCATCGTCCTCATCGTCATCATGCTGCTGCCCTTCATCCGCGACACCGCACGAGAGGGGCGCAACGCGTGAGCGACCAGAGCACCGTCGACCCGGAGGCCGCCGAGCGGCCCACGACGACCCGCGGCGCGGACGCCGGGCGGGGCGAGCTGTACCGCCGGCCCCGCGGGCCGCGCACCTCGCGCATCGGCGGCGTCGTCGCGGGCGTCGTCCTCGCCGTCGTGTGCGTCGTCATGCTGAGCCCGGTGCTGTGGACGGCCTTCTCGGTCATCAAGCCGACGAGCGTGGCCTTCCTCAACCCGCCGACGTTCACCTTCACCCCGACGTTCGACGCCTTCGTCAACCTCTGGCAGACGACGAACTTCTACCAGTACCTCATCAACACGGCCTTCGTCGCCGTCATCTCGACGGCCATCGCCCTCGTCATCGGGCTCCCGGCCGCCTACGCCCTCTCCCGGTCCCCGAGCTGGGTCTCGGTGGCCCTGCTCGTGGCGGCGCTCGTCTTCCGCGCGCTGCCGCGCACCGCCGTCGTGCTGCCGATGTACGAGATCGCGCGGACGCTCGGCATCTACGACACGCGGATCGCCCTGGCGCTGGCGCTCGTCGCCATCAACCAGCCGTTCTCCATCTGGCTGCTGCGCAACTTCTTCGCGGCCATCCCGCGGGAGATCGACGAGGCGGCCATGATCGACGGCTGCACGCGCCTGTCGCTGCTGCGCCGGGTGATCATCCCGCTCATGGGCCCGGGCATCATCACGGCGGCGCTCTTCATGTTCCTCTTCGCCTTCCAGGAGTACCTGACGGCGGTCGTGCTGACCGACGTCAACAGCGCCACGGTGCCCGTCTTCATCGCCACCCAGCTCGGCCAGACGCTGCCGCTGCTCCAGCAGGCCGGCGCGGCCTCGCTGCTGCTGACGCTGCCCGTGTTCGTCTTCGCGTTCATCGCCCAGCGCTACCTCATCGCCGGGCTCAACGCGGGGTCGGTCAAGGGCTGAGGCCGGGCCGCTCGACGTCCGGCACGGCCCGACGTCGGGCGGGCCGGACGTCGGGCGGGCCGGACGTCGGGCGGGAGCGGCCTCAGGCGAGACGCGCGACGGCCCCCAGCTGCTCGGCCATGGCGGCCGCCTCGGACGTGGCACCCGCCACGGCCTGCTGGGCCTGGGCGGTCGCGGCGGACTGCTCGTCGACGGCCGCCGCGATGGTCGCCTGCGCGGCCACCACGCCGCCGACGACGTCCTGGATGCCCTCGAGCGTCCGGGCGGCCGCCGCCACGTCACCGCGGACGGTGTCCACCACCGCGCTGATGCGCTCGGTGGCGCGCGAGGTCTCCTGCGCCAGCTCCTTCACCTCGCCGGCGACGACGGCGAAGCCGCGACCGGCGGACCCGGCGCGGGCGGCCTCGATGGTCGCGTTGAGGGCGAGCAGGTTCGTCTGGCCGGCGATGGCGCCGATCGCCGTCGCCATCTGGTCGATCTGGCCGATGGTCGCGGTGAGCCGGGCCACCGCGGCCGCGCTCTCGCGGGCCTCCTCGTCCGCGCGGCGCGCGGTGGTCGTGGCGCTCGACGCGGCCCGGCTGATCTCGTCGATGGCCTGCTGGAGCCCGCCCATGACGGTCCCGGCGACGGCGACGTCCTGGCTGAGGCGCGTGCCGCCCTCCTGCAGCGCGACGAGGCGGCCGCGCAGCGCGTCCGCCCGCTCGTGGCGGGCCCGCAGGGCCTCGGCCTCCTGCTCGGCCGCGCGCAGGCGCTCCTCACCGAGCTGGGCGTGCACGGCCGCCTCGGAGCGGTGGCGCTCCGCGGCGCGCTCGGCCTCGGCGCGGCGGGCCGCCTCGGCGGCCTCGGTGTACTTCCAGCCGTAGGCGAGGAAGACGCCCTCGGCGAGGACGAAGACGGCGTGGAGCAGCGCGAAGCGCACGGGGTGCTCGAGGGCCGCCGGGGTGGTGAAGACGGCCGCGGGCATCCAGACGCCCATGACGGCGTGGTGGACGGCGACGAAGACCACGGCCAGCACGAACGGCACCCACTGCTGGTACAGCGCCACGGCGGCCAGGAGCACGTAGAACCAGATGTGGAGGTCGGTGAGGCCGCCGCCGACGTGGACGAGCACGCCGGCGCAGACCATGAGGCCGAGCCCGACGGCGCCGGCGCGGACGGGCTGGCGCCGGTCGGCCCGTGCCAGGGCGGCGAGCGCGAGGACGGCGACGAGCTGCACGCCGACGACGACCGCGCCCGCGGTCATCCCGCCGGCCGCTCCGCCGTGGTGCCCGGCTCCCCCGTGCGCCGACCGCAGGTGCCACACCGCCAGCACGGCGAGGACGGGCACGTGCGCGACGAGCAGCCACCACAGCATCGCGTGCCGGGCGGCGAAGGCGCTGTCGTCGAGGGCGCCCCCGCGCGGGAGGCCCAGCACGCCGGCGCGGTGGTCGGGAGCGGTCTCGGGCATGCCCTTCCTGTCGGCCGGTACCCGGCCGGGCCTGAGCCGCTCCGCAGGTCGGGTCGGCACTCGCGCCGCAGCGCTCCCGGGCGGCGGGCGCCACCCGTCCGCAGCAGCGGCGCGGCCGGCGGTCAGCGCTCGGGCGCCCGCCCGGCCGTCGCGGACTCCCCCACCAGGGCCGCCGCGAAGGCGGCCCCCTCGCGCGTCGCGCCGCCGGAGACGTACGACGCGTGCCCGCCGACGAGGGTGGGCTCGAAGCGGCCGCAGACGTCGTCGAGGGTGGCGCAGTAGTCGCGCGAGCGGCCGCTCAGCTCGGGCACGAGCTCGTCGAGCGACAGGCCGAGGCTGCCCAGCGGGTTGCCGAAGACGACCACCGCGGCGACGCGGTCGGCGTCCGCGGCGGGCACGGCCCGGCCGCCCTCGCGGCCGGACGCCCGCGCCGCGGCGAGGCTGACGACGGCGGCGCCGAGCGACATGCCGCTGACGACGACCTGCGTGCCGGGGCACTCGTCGATCCGGCGCTCGACGTGGGCGGCGAGGTCCGCGGCGCCCTGCTCGACGCTCTCGCGGGTCTGCTCCGCGCTGTAGGCGACGGCGTGCGTCGTCGTCGTGCGGCCGGGCAGGGCGGCCGCGAGCTCCCGCGCGAAGGAGCGGCCGACGCCGCCGAGCCCCGGGGCCTCCCCCGTGCCACGGGCGACGACGACCTCGACGTCGGCGCAGGGAGGCGCGGCGGCCGCAGCGGGGCCTGCGCCGACGACTTCGGCGGCGAGCACGCTCGCGGCCAGGGCGGCGGTCGCCGCGAGGGCCGTGCGGCGCCGGCGCACGACGACGGTCGGTCGGGAGGCGGCAGGAGAGGGGTGCACGGGGACCTCGGCGGGGTGTCGACCACGAGGGCACCGGACGGCGCCGATCGGACGATACGGCGCAGACCGGACGCCCGCGTGCCTCTTCTCTGCGCGGTCCTGACGGTGGCGCCGGTACCGCGCGTGCGTCACCAGACGGTGACGGCTCCGCACCCCGGATCGACCGGCGCCATGGGTGCGCGGCGTCAGGGACGGAGCCGGCGGCAGGGCCTGCACGCTCGAGCCACCACCAGGCTGGCGAGCGGGCTCCTCACCTCTCGTCTCCCGCAGGCCAGGCTCGCACTGCTCCACATGCCGGACGTTGGCCGGGACCGGTCTCCGGGCGGTTCAGCGGGACGCAGCCCGCTGACCACTGCGCCTGCGGCGGCGTGGCCTGCGTCGTCCCCGGTCGAGGGTCGCCTGCTGGGACGGCGGCCAGACCGTGTCCCGGCCGGTCGCGACATCGAGGCTGCAGCCACCGCGGCGGCCCTCCGTGACTGCGACCTCGACGTCGTCGCCGAGATGGAGGTCGTGGTCACGGATCCGCTCGACGAGTGACCGCGACCTCCATCTCGCGCTGAGCGCGGGAGTGGAGGAGCGGCGGCGAGCCGTCCCCGGCGCCACCCCTCAGCACGGCCTGTCCGGTCGAGGATCGACAGCGGGACGCTGTCCGGCCAGCGATCGCTCTCCGGTCAACCACGTGCGCTGACCTCATCACGACGGTGCGCGATGGCTCCTGCCACCTGTGCGCCTGCCAGGACGACCCAACCGACCGCTGCTGCGACGACCGACGCAACCACCCAGCCGGCTGGGTCGTCGGCGAGCAGCCGCGCCGGCCAGAGAGCGATCCACAGCACGCCGAGCAGGCAGAACCACACAGCAGCCAGCAGCGACCGCCGGGGAGTCGACAGGCGGTGTTGCCACCACGGGTGCCCGCGACGTCCTTGTCGGCGCTCCTCGTCTCTCACCCGTCCGTGTCTGTCAAGTGCTCCTGCGATCGCGTCCGGCTTGGCGGGAACGGACGAGGAGTCCGTCACCGCGAGGCGATCGACAGCGGGACGCTGTCCGGCCAGCGACCGCTCGCGGAACGGCCAGCGTCTCGCGTCGTGAGGGACGGGGTCCGGTCAGGGTGCCGTGACGGCCTCCTTCGGAGGTGCCCCGAAGCGGTTCGGCTCGCGGGAGTCCTGCACGTAGAAGACCAGGAGCACGATGCCCCCGATGAGGGGCACCAGGCCGATGAGGTACCACCAGCCGCTGCGGTCGGTGTCGTGCAGGCGGCGGACGGCCACGGCGATGCTCGGCAGGGCGATGGCCAGGATGAGGACGATGCTGAAGAGCCGGTACTGCCCCCACTCGACGTCGAAGATCCATGCATCCAGCGACGCGGTGATGGTGGTCGCGATGATGGCGAAGAGCCAGAACCACCAGTACTCGGAGCGGCGGGCCCGTCCGGAGAAGACGGCGTACTTGCTGAAGACGGTGCGGACGGCTTCGACGGGCGACACGGGACCACTTCCTTGCGGTCGACGACTGGACGGCGCCCCTGCACCGTGCAGGACCGGCCGCTATGACACGAACAGGGCGATCTGGGCCGGCCCTCGATGACTCGCTGGTGCCGCCGCTCATCGGACCTCCCAGTCGCCGATCGACTGCGCAACGGTCGCTCACGACATGGACCTGCCTGCGATGGCGTCGGGTCCGTGATGGTGGCGGGTCGAGCGACCAGCGACGTGCCCTCCCGTGGCGGCAGGAGCGACCGTCGACAGCTGATCGCTCTGCGGCCTTCGCGGTCTCCTGCTCCGCCGTCGATGCGGCTTGGATCGCGGCCCTCCTGCCGGACCGCCTCGGCGATGACGCGGAGGCGTAGTTCGTGGTGCTCGGCCTCGTCGTCTCGCTGGGGTGGGTCCTGCCGCGGTCGCTCACATCAGTGGCGCGGCCGCCCGACGACGAGGAGAGGCGAGCACGCGCCGCCCGTGACCGGATGACGTCCACGCAGCTCGGCGCCGCTCCCCACGACGTGACACGGAGGTCGCGGTCGATCGCGCAGCCACACCCCACACGACAGATCCATCTCGGCGATGACATCGAGGTCGCTGCCACGGACGGCCGCCGTGATGACCGCGACCTCGATGTCGCCGTCCGCACCTCCGCCTCGGGCCCTCCCCCGCCTGACCCAGGCGGGGCTTGACAGCCTCGAACAGCACCTGACACGGTCGAACACCACGCGGGCCGGCGATCTCCGGGCGTCGCCCCGCCCGACCGGGAGGTGCCGTGCTCGCCGAGGAGCGCCGCCAGGCCGTCGCCGACCTCGTGCGCGCCCGCGGCGCCGTCCGCCTCGCCGAGCTGGCCGAGGAGCTGGGCGTCTCGGAGATGACGGCGCGCCGCGACGTCGCGGAGCTCGCCGGGCGCGGCCTGCTCGACCGCGTGCACGGCGGCGCCATGGCCCTGCGGGCGCCGAGCACCGAGGAGCCCGGCTTCGCCGCCAAGTCGGGGCTGCACGTCGCGGCGAAGACGGCGGTGGCCCGCGAGGCCGCCGCGCTCGTGCCGCCCGGTTCGTCGGTGGCGCTCTCGGCCGGGACGACGACCCACCTCGCCGCAGGACTGCTCCGCGAGGTGCCCGGCCTCACCGTGGTGACGAACTCGCTGCCCGTGGCCGACCTGCTCGCCGGCGCGCCCGGCGGGGCGGAGGTGCTCCTCGTCGGGGGTCGGCCGACGCCGTCGCGCGCCCTCGTCGGCCCGGTCGCCGTCCGCGCGCTCGAGGCGGTCAACGTCGACGTCCTGCTGCTCGGCGCCCACGGCGTCGACCCCGCCCGCGGGCTGACGACGCCGACGCTGGAGGAGGCCGAGACCGACCGGGCGCTGGCCCGCGCCGCGCGCCGCGTCGTCGTCCTCGCCGACTCCTCGAAGTGGCGCGTCGTCGGCCTGGCCGCCGCGCTGCCGCTCGAGGACGTCGACGTCCTCGTCACCGACGACGGCCTCCCGCCCGCCGCCCGCGAGGAGGCCGCCGCCCGCGCGGGCCGGCTCGTCCTCGCCCCCACCGGACCCCGCCCCCGCCAGGAGGACCCCTCGTGACCCCGCCCGACCGACCCACCGCCCGGACGTCCGCCGTGCGCGGCCCCGGCACCGAGCAGCGCCTCGCCGACGGCCGCACCCTGCGCTACTACGACGACGACGGCGGCTCCGGCGCCGACCGCCCGCGCCCCGACGAGCGGCCGATGACGGAGGCCGACCGCGGCCGCGCCGGCGAGGTGCGGCAGGACCCGCTGACCGGCGACTGGGTCGCCGTGGCCGCGCACCGCATGACGCGGACCTTCCTGCCCCCGGCCGGGCAGTGCCCCCTGTGCCCCAGCGGCAGCGAGGGCTCCTCGGGGCAGCCGTCGGAGGTGCCCGCGCGGGCCTACGACGTCGCCGTCCTCGACAACCGGTTCCCCTCCTTCGCCGAGGTCGCCACGGGCCCCGACGACGGCACGCTCCTCGACGGGGAGGAGCTGTGGCCGGTCGGCCGCGCCGTCGGGCGCACCGAGGTCGTCTGCTTCTCCGACGACCACGACGCGTCCTTCGGCGACCTGGGCGTCGACCGCCTCCGGACGGTCGTGCGGGCGCTGGCGCACCGCACGGAGGAGCTGTCCGCGCTGCCGGACGTGGCGCAGGTCTTCTGCTTCGAGAACCGGGGCGAGGAGATCGGCGTCACCCTGCGCCACCCGCACGGGCAGGTCTACGCCTACCCGTTCGTGCCGCCCCGCACGCAGGCGCTGCTGCGCCGGGCCCGCGCCCACCGCGAGCGCACGGGCGGCAACCTCCTCGCCGACGTCCTCGCCGCGGAGAAGCGGGCGGGCACGCGCGTGGTCCTCGAGGCCGAGCACTGGACGGCCTACGTGCCCGCGGCGGCGCGCTGGCCCGTCGAGGTGCACCTCGCGCCGCACCGCGACGTCCCCGACCTCGCCGCGCTCGAGGACGGCGAGCGCGAGGAGCTCGCCCACGTCCAGCTCGACCTCGTGCAGCGGCTCGACCGGTTCTTCGACGAGGTCGAGCACCTGCCCTACATCTCCGGGTGGCACCAGGCCCCGACCGGCGAGGGCCGCGACCTCGGGCGCCTGCACCTGCAGGCGTTCTCGCTGCTGCGCTCGCCCGGGAAGCTCAAGTACCTGGCCGGCTCGGAGTCGGGCGTGGCCGCGTGGATCAACGACAGGACGCCCGAGGCGATCGCCGAGCGGCTGCGGGAGGTGGCCCGGTGAGCGGCACGACGGACCACACGACGGCGAGCGTGGAGACGGTGCGCGAGGAGCCCGCCCGCGGGACCGGCGTCGACCGGGTGCCCGACCCGGACCCGGCGCGCCTGCTGGCGCAGGTGCGCGAGGTCTTCGCCTCCGCGCACGGCGGCGAGCCCGCCGGCGTCTGGGCCGCCCCGGGGCGCGTGAACCTCGTCGGCGAGCACGTGGACTACGCCGGGGGCACCTCCCTGCCCCTGGCGCTGCCGCACCGCACGCTCGTCGCCGTCCGCCCCCGCGAGGACGGACGGGTGCGCCTCGTGTCGGCCTGGGCCCCGGACGAGCCGTGGGAGGGCGCGCTGGCGGACGTCCGCCCGGGCGAGGGCGGCCGCGCCGGCTCCGTGGAGGGCTGGCCCGCCTACCCGGCCGGTGTGCTGTGGGCCCTCGGCCAGGGGGCGGCGGGCAGCGGCGGGACGGGCAGCGGCGGGACGGGCAGCGGCGGGACGGGACGGGACGTGCCGGGCGTGGACCTCGCCGTCGCCTCCGACGTGCCCGTGGGCGCCGGGCTGTCGAGCTCGGCCGCGCTCACCTGCTCGACCGCCCTCGCCGTCGCCGACCTCCTGGGCCACGAGGACGACGACGCCCTGCGGGCCGACCTCGTGGCGGCCTGCGTGCGCGCGGAGAACGAGGTGGCCGGCTCACCGACGGGCGGCATGGACCAGCAGGCCTCCCTGCGCGCCCGCGCCGGTCACCTCCTGCTGCTGGACTCCGCCGACGGGTCCGTCGAGCAGGTGCCCCTCGCCCTCGAGGAGCACGGGCTCGTGCTCCTCGTCGTCGACACCCGCGCGCCCCACCGCCTCGTCGACGGGCAGTACGCGCAGCGACGGGCCGCGTGCACCCGGGCGGCCGAGCTGCTCGGGGTGCGGCACCTCGCACGGGCGGCGGGCGAGGACGGCGTCGGGCCCGTGCTCGAGCGGCTGCGGGCGGCCGGGGCGGACGACGAGGTCGTCCGCCGGGCGCGGCACGTGCTCACCGAGGAGGAGCGCACCCGCGAGGTGGTGCGGCTCCTGCGCGCCGACCGGCCCCAGGAGATCGGCCCCCTCCTCGACGGCTCCCACGCGTCCCTGCGTGACGACCACGAGGTGTCCTCCCCCGAGCTCGACGTCGTCACCGACGCCGCGCGCGAGGCGGGAGCCCTCGGCGCGCGCATGACGGGCGGCGGCTTCGGCGGCTCCGCGGTGGCCCTCGTGCGGGCCGACGGCGTCGACGCCGTCGCCGACGCCGTGGGCCGTGCGAGCGCGGACGCCGGGCACCCGCGGCCGCAGCTCGTCGCCGTCGTCGCGGCCGCCGGGGCCGAGCGGGTCGCCTGAGACGCCGGCTGCCGCGGCCGGCGGCTACCGGGCGGTCGCGGCGGCCGTGCGCGCCGACGCCGGGCCGGTACCCGCCGCGTTCACCGCCCGGACCACGGCGGTGTACCCGGCGCCGCGGCGCAGGCCGCTCGCCGTGAGCGACGTCGCGCCCTTCGGCGCGGTGAGCGTGACGTCGCGGGTGGTGCCGTTCTCCCGCACCACCACGCGGTACCCGGTGATCGCCGCACCGCCGTGCGAGCTCGGGGCCGCCCAGCGGAACGTCACGGTCGCGGCCCGGTCGCGGGTCGACCCGCTCGACGCGGACGGCGAGCGGGGCGCCGAGGGCAGCGTCCGCGGGCGGGCGACGACGTAGGCGGTGGGGGACCCGCCCTGGGCGTTGACGGCGGACACGCGGACCTCGTAGCCCAGCCCGTTGACGAGGCCGGTGACCTGCAGGGAGCGGGCCGTCGTCCTCAGCCGCTGCTCGGGCTGCCCCTTGCCGCGGACGACGACGTCGTACCGGGTGATCTGCGAGCCGCCGTGGGAGGCGGGGGGCGACCAGCTGACGACGGCCGAGCGGTCGCCGTCACGGACGGCGAGGCCGCGCGGGGCGGAGGGCTTCGTCGCCGGCCGGGCGACCACGGTCGCGGTCCACGGCCCGACGCCCGCGTCGTTGCGGGCGCGCACCCGCACCTCGTAGCCGAGGCCGTTGACGAGCCCGGTGGCCGCCCAGGTCGTCGTGCCGGGGTCGAGGACGGGGCGCTGGACCGGCTGCCCCTTCCCGCGCACCTCGACCTCGTAGCAGGTGGGACGGCCACCACCCCGGGTGGTCCCGGGCGCGGACCACGAGACGACCGCGCGGCGGTCGCTCGAGGTGACGACGGGTCGCTGGGGCGCCGCGGGCAGCACCGCGGTGCTGGCGCGCAGGAGCGCGATCGCCTCGTCCGGGTCCACGAGCCCGTACCCGGTGCCGGGGTCGCGCCCCGGGGTCGCGAGGTCGTCGGCCGTGGAGGTGAGGGCGGCGGAGACCTCGGCCGGCGTCGCCGAGGGGACGGCCGCGGCCAGGGCGGCGGCCGCCGCGGACACGTGGGGGGCCGCCATGGAGGTGCCGTCGGCGCTCGCGTACCGGTTCCCGGGGATCGTCGACACGACGTCCGAGCCGGGCGCCGCGAGGTCGGCGTGCCCGCCCTGCGACGAGTACGGCGCCCGTGCCCGGGTGCGGTCGAGGGCGGTCACGGCGAGGACGTCCGGGAGCGCGGCGGGGTAGGAGGTCGGGGACCCCTCCTGCCCCTCGTTGCCCATGGCGGCCACGACGACGACCCCGCTGCGGACGGCGTGGGCGACGGCCGCCGCCAGCACCGGGTCCCGTCCGGGACCGCCGAGGGAGAGGTTGACGACGTCGGCGCCCTGCTCCGCGGCGTAGAGCACGCCCTCGGCGATGTCGGAGGTGTAGCCCTCGCCGGCGCCGTCGAGGACGCGGACCGGGAGCACCCGAGCGCGGGCGAGGACGCCCTGGCCTCCCAGCCCGTTGCCGACGAGGGCGGCGACCGTGCCGGCCACGTGCGTGCCGTGGCCGTTCTCGTCGCGCCAGCCGTCTCCGCCGGGCCGGACGAGGTCCAGGCCGGGCAGCACCGCACCCGTGAGGTCCTGGTGCCGGCCGTCGACGCCGGTGTCGACCACCGCGACCACGGGTGCGTCCGGGGCGGCGAGCGCGCGCAGGCGCTCCGCGCCGAGGGCGTCGAGGCCCCACTGCCGGCTGCGCAGCGGGTCGGGCGCGGCGGAGGCGCTGACCCGCGCGGAGGTCGCGACCTCGCCGATGGCGCGCACGCGGGAGTCGACCGATGCGGCCTCCACGGAGGGCAGCGCCTCGAGCAGCTCGACGACGTCCACCGCCTCCGCGGGCTCCACGGGGACGCGCTCGACCGTCAGGCCGCCGTCGTCGGTCGGGACGGCGAGCGCGACGACGGCGCCGTCACCGTCCTCGACGAGGGCGTCGGCCACCTCGGCCGCCGCCCGGGCGGGCAGCTCCTCCGCGACCTCCTCCGGCAGCACGCCCTCGAGCTGCTCGACGACCGCGGTCGACGCGGCAGCGACCGCGGGCGCCGCCGTGGCCGGTGCGGCCGCCGGCAGCGCCAGGGCGGCAGCGGTGAGCAGGGTCGTGCCGGCGCGGCGTGTTCGGGTCACGCCACGGATCATCGGTCGCCCGGGCCGGGGAGTGGAGGGCTTCCGCACGAACGGCGCTGCCACCTCAGGGCGCGCTGAGCGCCGCCGGCGGGGAGGACGGGTCGGCCAGGTGGACGCGTCCGGCGAGCGTGACGGCCTCCTCGACCGGGACGCCCGCGAGCGCACGCACCCGCACCGGGGACGGCGTGGTCGGCACGCCCTCGTAGAGGTCGGCGTCCGCGCAGGGCGGGACGAGGGCCGCCAGCTCCGGCCCCGTCGGCGGCGGCGGCTCGACGCCCGCCGGGGGCTCCCACCACACGTAGGTCCTCCCCGCCACCTCGACCGCCGCGAGGCACGAGCCCGCCGCGGGCCCCGCGCCGGGGGCGGACGGCGGCGCGCCGCTGCCCGTCGGCGGCGGCGCTGCCGACGTCGACGGGGCGGGTGACGTCGACGGGGCGGGTGGTGACGCCGGTCCGCCGGCCGCGGGCGCTCCCCCGTCCCCGCAGGCCCCGCACGCGGCGGCGACGGCGAGCACGAGCACGGCCCGTCGTGCCGAGCTCCTCCCTGCCGGCCCCCTCGGCGCCGTCGCCGTCCCGCTCCCGGTCCTCATGGCGGTGGGACGCACCGCCGTCCCCACGCGGTTCCCGGCGGGGGCGTCCCGCTCGCCCAGGAGACCACCAGCCGGCGCCCACGTCCCTCACGGCCCGCGGGTGTGCCCTGGGGGCACCAGGTCGCCCGCGGACGACGACCCCGGCCCCGGGAGACGACGTGACCACCGCCACCACTGCTCCGCGCACCCGCTCGACCACCCCCCGGGCACGGCGTCCCCGGCGCCCGTCCGTGGAGGTGCGGCTGTCGGGCGACCTCGACCTGTCCGCCGCCCCGGGCCTCGCCGACCACGTCCTGGCCCTCGTCGACGGCGGCGCCGACGTCGTCCTCGACGTCTCGGCCGTCGCGTTCGTCGACTGCTGCGGGCTGACCGCGCTCGAGCGCTGCCTCGTGCTCGGCGGCGACCGGGTGCGCCTCTCGCGCAGCGGTGACGCCGTCGACGGCCTGGCCCGCCTGGTCGCCGGGCCGGCGAGCCCGCTCCGGCGGTCCGCCACGGGCCCCGTCGCCGCCTGACCGCGCCCCCGACCGCGCCCCGCCCGACCGCGCCGACCTCGTGGGGGGCCGGGACGGCTCAGCTGCGCCCGAGCTCCGCCTCGGCCGCGCCCTCGGGCAGGACGAGGAGCTTGCCCGTGGTCCGGCGGCCCTCGAGGTCCTCGTGGGCCCGGGCGGCGTCCTCCAGGGCGTAGCGCCCGCCGACCCGCACCGAGAGCCGCCCCTGCCGCGCCTCCCCGAGCACGGCGCCGGCCCGCTCGAGCAGCTCCGCGCGGGTGCGCGTGTAGGCCGCGAGCGAGGGCCGGGTCACGTAGAGGGAGCCCTTCGCGTTGAGCTGCTGCAGGTCCAGCGGCTCGACCTGCCCGCTCGCGCCGCCGAAGAGCACCATGGTGCCGCGGGGGCGCAGCGCGTCGAGGCCCTGCGCGAAGGTCGCCCGGCCCACGCCGTCGTAGACGGCCGCGACGCCCTCCCCGTCGGTGAGCTCGCGGGCCCGCGCGGCGAAGTCGTCGTACCCCAGCACCTCCTCGGCGCCGGCGCCCCGGGCGAGCTCGGCCTTCTCCGGCGTCGACGTCGTCGCGAGGACCCGACCGCCGCGCAGCACGACCATCTGGGTGAGGAGGAGGCCGACGCCGCCCGCGCCGGCGTGCACGACGACGACGTCGCCCGGCGCCACGGGGTACGTCGACGCGCAGAGGTACTGCGCGGTCAGGCCCTGGAGCATGAGCGCGGCCGCCGTCTCGGCGTCCACGCCGTCGGGCACGGGCACGGCCTCCGCGGCGTCGACGACCACGCGCTCGGCGCAGCTGCCCGGCGCCTGCTTCCAGGCCACGAGCGCGCCCTCGGCGAGGTCCGCGCCCTCGCCCGCCGCGACGACCCGGCCGGCGCCCTCCAGGCCGAGGCCGAACGGCGTCGCCACGGGGTAGGTGCCGCTGCGGTGGTAGGTGTCGATGAAGTTGACGCCCGCGGCGTCCACCTCGACGAGCACCTGGCCCGGCCCGGGCCGCGGCTCCTCGACGTCGACGACCTCCACGACCTCCGGCCCGCCCGTGCGCCGCACCTGCGCTGCTCTCATGCACCGAGCCTGCCGCGCGCGCCGCGGCCCCGCCCGGTGGGCCTCAGGCGCGGTCACCGCCGTCGGCGTCGGTCCCGGTGCCGGCGTGGGCCCGCAGCGCCTGCCCGACCACCTGCGCCGCGACGTCGCGCAGCTTGGTGTTGGTCCGCTGGCTGCGCCGGGACAGCTCGGCGAAGGCCTCCTCCGGCTCGAGCCCGAGGGCGGCGACGAGGACGCCCTTGGCCTGCTCGATGACGGCGCGCGAGCGCATCGCCTCCTGCATCTGACCGGCCTGCTCCGCCGTCGAGGTGAGCAGGGCCGCGTGCGCGAGGGCCGCCCCCGCGTACCCGGCGAAGACCCCGGCGACCTCGACGGCCTCGTCGTCGAGGACGGCGCCGCCGGTGCTGAACAGGTTGAGGGCGCCGACGACCCGGTCCGCCCAGGGGACGCCCACCGAGACGACCGACGTCACCCCCTGGCGGTGCGCGAGCGCGCTGAAGCCCGGGTAGGTGGCGTCGGCGCCCGTGTCGCGGATCCGGACGACCCCGCCGGAGCGCGCGGCGTCCATGCAGGGCCCGAAGCCGTCCTCGTACTGCCGCTCGTCGAGCGTCGCCGCGACGACACCGGCGAAGGCGGCGCTGCGGGCGCCGCCGGCCTCGTCGACGAGCGTCACCGAGAGGGCGTCCACGTCGACGAGCACCTGCGCGGCGAGGTCGCAGACCTGCTGCAGGACGTGACCCAGCGGCTGGTCGAGCGGAATCTGCCCGAGGGCGGCGAGCGCGGGGTGCGCCGCCGGGGCCGGGGCGCCCGCGCCCCCGGGGGCGGGGGCCGGCGGCGAGGGCGGGGCGGGGACGGGCGGGGTGGGCCGCGCCGGCGGCGGGGAGGAGGGCTCCGGGGCGCGGGGGCGCGGCTCGCTCGGGTCGTGCGACGACATGTGCGGTGGTCCTGCGGCCTCGTGCGCCTGCCGGCGCGCACTAGCGCTCGCCAGAGCTCGGCCAGACCCCGACGGCGGCCACGCGCGAGCTGGCGTCTCAACTCGGCGGGGCGGCGGGCGCCCCGCCTCCGCGGGCGGAGGAAAGGTACCTGTTGTCCCGCCGACCGCGGTGCACCGGCGCCCGGCTCCGGACGAGAGCACGGCCGACCGGCCCGCTCGACCGCACCGGGCACCACGCGCCCGGTCTGCCCTACTCTCCCCCTGCGCCCCCCCTCTCCCCGCTGGAGCACGACGGCGGTCACCGGACGGGACGCTGGGAGCCCGCATGAGCGGACAGCACGGACCCGACGACGCCGGTGTCGTCCTCCAGCGCGCCCACCCGTCCGGCGCCGGCGCCCCTCGGGTCGTCCTGCACGGCGACCTGGACCTCGGGGGCTGCGAGCGCTGGACGGCCGCCCTGCACGAGGCGGCCGACGCGCTCGCGGACGGCGAGGACCTCGTCGTCGACGCGCGGGACGTGCCCTTCGCCGACTGCACCGGCCTGCGCCTCCTCGAGGACGCCGCGGCCCGCGCCGGCGGGCGCCTCATCGTGCGCGCGCCCTCGAGGGCGGTGACCCGCGTCCTCGCCGCCACGGGCGGGGCGACCGCCCTCCTCGTGGAGGCGTCCGAGGACGACGGCGGGGGGAGCGCCGGCGCGCTCGTGCTGGGCTTCCGGGCCGGGAGACGGGCGGACGCCGTGGAGGTGCTCCCGCGGCGGGGCCGCGGGGGCGCCGGGCCGGACGGCGCCCGAGCGGTCGGCGCTGGAGCGGACGGCGCCCGGGCGGTGCGGGCGGCCTGCGCGCAGCTCACCGCCTGGGACGACGCCCTCGGCGACCGCGGACCCCGCCGCGTCGAGGTGCGCCTCGCGGAGGAGGAGGTCCGGCACGCCGGCACCCCCGGCCGCGTGCGCGTCGCCCTCGCCGAGCACGGGCTCGACCCGGCGCGACTGGTGCTGCTCGTGGACGCCCCGTCCGGCGACGTCCCGGCGTCGCTGCGCCCGGCGGTGGAGCGGCTGCGCGAGCTCGGCTGCGGGGTGCGCGCCGTGGACGGGTCGCCGCTGCCCTGACGGCGGCCGACGCCCGGAGCGGACCGGCTCCGACGACCTCCTCGGCCGGGTGCGTCCGCCGGCCGCGGGACCGCGCCGGTCAGCGGCTCCCCGCGGGTGGCTCGTCCTCGACGGCGCCGGCACGGGCCGCGCCCGGCCGCGCGCCCTCCACGTCCTCGGCCATGGCGTCGAGCTCGCGCAGCAGGGCGGACGCCCCGCGGGAGGACGTCCCTCGCCGGCGGGACCTCCGACCGGGCGGCGGGTCAGGGCGGCGAGGCCCGGCGGCGGACCGGTGCGGACCGGGGAAGGGCGCCCCGAGGACGTGCAGGGTGCGCGAGAGGACGGTGGGGCGGGGCGGTCGGCGCACGGGACCCCCGGGGGTGCTGCGCGGGCGCCCCCGTGGCTGGTGGCGCGGTCGTGCGGGCGGTGCTGGTCCTGCGGGCCCTGCTGGTCGGGCGGACGGTGCTCGTGCGGCGGAGCGGGTGGTGGGCCCGCCCGGGCGCTGGGCGCGCCGCGGGCGGGCCCGGCCCGGTCAGTCGAGCGCGTCCTTGATCTTGCCGACGACGCCCTCGGCGGCCCCCTTCGCCCGGCCGCCGGGCGTGCCCGGCGTCCCGGGGCCCTGCGAGCCGTCGTACGTCGCGAAGAGGTTCGGGTCCGGCGCCGGCAGCGTCCCGTCGTCGTCGGTGAGCGGCGGTGCGTCGGCGACGAACTCGATGTCGCCGTCGCCGAGCAGCGTCGGCCCCTGCGCCCACCGGCCCTCGCCCGCCGCGCTGCCGGGGTTGGGCGAGTAGAAGGCCTTGTTCCAGCGCTGGTCCTCCTCCTCGGCGTTCGAGTGCTCGACGACCTCGGAGTACCCCTCCTCGATGAGCTGCTCGATGCCGAGGAGCCACTGCTGCTGGTGCCAGGTGTCTCGCGCCAGGTTGAACTTCAGCATGGCCTTGACGCCCGGGTCGTCCGTCATGCCGTAGAGGCGCGACGTCTGGAGCCGGCCCTGCGCCTCGGCCGCCGCGTTGGCGCGGAAGTCGGCCAGCAGGTTGCCGCTGGCGACGATGTAGCCGGCGTTCCACGGCACGCCCATGCTGTTCGTCGGCATGGCGCCCCCGCCGGCCACGATGGCCTGCTGGGGGTTCTGGCCGCCCAGGGTGGCGGCGAGGACGGGGTTCGCGGCCGCGGCGGCCGCCGTGGTCTCGGCCGGGGCGCCCTCGAGGAGCCGCGCGAGCATCGTCGTGAGCATCTCGACGTGCGCGATCTCCTCCGTCCCGATGTCCATGATCATGTCCTTGTACTTGCCCGGCACGCGGCAGCTCCACCCCTGCCAGAGGTACTGCATCATCACGGTCATCTCGCCGTACTGGCCGCCCAGGATCTCCTGGAACTTCATGGCGTAGAGGGCGTCCGGCTTCTCCGGCTTCGCCTCGAACTGCAGCTCCTTGACGTGGCGGAACATCGGGCCTCCTGCGGTGCGCGAGGTACCAGGGAGCCGCGCTGCTCCAGCCCCCGCCGCGAGCCTGCCCCTCCTGCCCCGGACCCGCCCGTCGGGCGCCCTCGGCGGACGACCGTGCGCCTCCTGCGAGGGGCCGCGCGTCAGGTGTCGACGGCGCTCGGTCCGCTGCGGACCACCTCGCGCGCCAGGTCGTGCACCGACCGGCCGCACGCGGAGGCGCGGCGCTCGAGCAGCAGGAGCGCCTCGTCCTCGCCGAGGCCCTCGCGGACCATGAGGTGGCCCACCGCCATCGGCAGCACGTGGGCCGAGGGGTCCAGCACCTCGTCGAGCCGCCCCCCGAGGCGGCCGGCCTCGTCGGCGGCCAGGTCGTCGAGCGCCCGCGCCTGCAGCATGTGGGAGAGCAGGTCCGCCAGGTGGCCCACCACCGCCGTCTCGGCCGCGGAGAAGGGACGCACCCGCGAGCGGCTGAGGGCGAGCATCCCCAGCACCTGCGGGCGGTCGTCGCCGCCGCGGCCGAGGAGGGGGTGCAGCTGCAGCGTCCGCACCTGCGCCGGCGGACCGCAGGCGGCGAGCGCCGGCCACCGCACGACGGCCTCGTGCAGGTCGCCCACGCAGGTCGCCCGGGTCGTCCGGGCGACGTCGGTGCCCGGACCCTCGCCGGCCAGCCGCTCCTGCTCGGCCAGGCGCACGAGCACGGCGTCCGAGCCGCGCACGGGGTAGTGCTCGTCGCCCGTGATGAGCACGAGCGCGACGCGGTCGGCCGCGACCTCCTCGGCCACCCGCCGCGCGACCGCCACCTCGGCCACGTGCGGCGCCGGACCACCGGAGGGGCCGTGGGAGCGCTCTCTCACGTCTGCGTCCACGACGGGTCCCCCCCTCCGCGCCGCCCGTGCGACGCCCTCGGTCGCCGCCCGTCATGTGGACCGCGACTTCCCCAGCGTAGGAGCACCCGCGCGATCTGGAAGACGCGGCGGCCACCGGCACGGCGCCGGGCGCCGGGCGAGACCTCGGGCGATGATGCACCCGCAGGGGCTGGTGTACGACGTAGTGGAGGACGAGCACGGTGGAAGACCCGACCGAGGACGGCGCCTCCCCCGCCGCGCCCACCGCGAGCGCCCCGACCCGCGGGCCCCGCGGCGCCCGCGGGGAGATCCGGCGCCGCATCACCGAGGCGGCCGTGCGGTCCTTCGCCGACCACGGGTACGACGGCGCCTCGACGCGCGCCATCGCCCGCGACGCCGACTGCGACCCGGCGCTGGTGCGCTACTACTTCTCGACGAAGCAGGACCTCTTCGAGCAGGTGGTGCAGCGGCCGAGCGCCCTCGACGACCAGCTCGAGGCGATGGCGGCCCTGCCGCGCGCCGAGCGCGCCGCCTACCTGGCCGGGCTCGTCGAGCGCTGCTGGGACGACCCCGAGACGCGCGACTACTGGCGCTCCCTGCTGAGGACGGCGGCGACGGACGACGGCGTCGCCCAGCGGGTCGAGGACACCTGGTCGGAGTTCGTGGCGCTGGGCGTCGCCCGCGAGATGGCCGCCACCCGCGGGCGCAGCGACGACGCCGTCCTCGGGGCCCGCGGCCAGGACGGGCGCGGCCCGGTGCCGCCGGCCGCCGGTGCGCCCGCGGAGGGCGTCGTGGACGAGTCCGTGCCGCCGGAGGGGGTCATCGCCGTGGCGAGCATCACCGGCCTGCTGAGCGCGGTGCACCTCAGCGGCTCCCGCCGCGCCGGCTCGCTCTCCTCGACGGCGCGCTCCCAGGCGCTCACCGCCGTCCTCGAGCGCTGCTTCGACAGCCAGGGAGACGTCGTCGACGCGTGAGCGGGGCCGCCGCGCGCCCGCGGCGTGAGCGGGGCCGCCGCGCGCCCGTGGGCCGTCAGACGCCCGCCGACGGCCCGGCGAGGGACCGCTCGAGGACGTCGAAGGCCAGGTCGCCGCGCCGCGGGCGACCGAAGCGCTCGTCGCCGTAGGGGAAGGGCCGCTGCTCGCCCGTGCGCCGCCACCCCCGCCGCTCGTACCAGGCCACCAGCTCGGTGCGCTGGGTGATGACGGTCATCTCGAGCACCTGCGCGCCGAGCCTGCGGGCGTGCTCGACGGCCGCGTCGAGGACCGCGCGCCCCGTCCCGCTCCCCTGGCGCGCGGGGTCGACGGCGACCATGCCGACGTAGGCCCGTCGGGGCCCGCCCGCGGCCGGCAGGAGGCGCACGTGGCAGCAGGCGAGGAGGGCGCCGTCCTCCTCGAGCAGCAGCACCTCCGAGCCCGGCGCCCCCACGAGCTCGCCGACCGACGCCGCGTCGGTCCGCTGGCCCTCGAGGAGGTCGGCCTCGGTCGTCCACCCGCCCCGGCTGGCCTCGCCGCGGTAGGCGCGCTCGACGAGCGCCACGACCGCGGGCACGTCGTCGAGGGCGGCCGTCCGCAGCCGCGCCGTCCCGTCCGCCACGCCGCCGTCCGTCACTCCCCTGCCCGTCACACCGCCGTCCGTCACAGCGCCCCCTCAGACCCGGGCGCCGTCGGCGACCTCGGCGACGGCGGCCAGCAGGCGGTCGACGTCGTCGTGGCTCGTGTACGGCGCCACGCCGGCGCGCACCATCCCGCCGGACGCGCGGAGCGCGAGCACCTCGACGAGCTCGCGCGCGTAGTAGTCGCCGTCGCTCACGGCCACCCCGCGCGAGCCCAGCCAGCGCGAGGTCTCCCGGGGGCTCGCGCCGGCGACGCGGAAGGAGACCGTGGGCGTGCGGCGGGCGGGCGCGCCGACGACCGTGACGGCGTCCGTGCCCGTCAGCCCGTCGAGGAGGCGGGCGAACACCCGCTCCTCGCTCGCCTCGAGGGCGGCCGCGGAGCGGACCACGCGGGTGCGGCGGTCGTCGTCGGGGCCGCCGGGCACCAGGCCGGCGAGGAGGTCGACCGCCGCGGTCGCGCCCGGCATGAGCTCGAAGGGCGGGGTGCCGTGCTCGAAGCGCAGCGGCACCTCGTCCGAGGCGGGCACGAGCTTGTCCGGCTGGAGCCCCTCGAGGAGGACGGGGTCCGCCACGACGGCCGCCATGTGCGGGCCCATGAGCTTGTACAGCGACAGCGCGTAGAGGTCGGCGCCCAGCTCGGCGACGTCGACGGGCGCGTGGGGCGTCAGGTGCACGCCGTCGACGTAGGAGGTGGCTCCCACGGCGTCCGCCGCGGCGGTGATCGCGGCGACGTCCGGGCGGGTGCCGAGGGCGTTGCTCGCGCCGGTGACAGCGACGAGCCGGGTGCGGTCCGTGACCGCCGCGAGCGGCTCGACCAGCTCGCCCGTCGCGGGGTCGACGTCCACCCAGCGCACCGACGCACCGGCCCGCGCCGCCGCCTGCACCCAGGGGCGCACGTTCGCGTCGTGGTCGAGCCGCGTGAGGACGACCTCGTCGCCCTCGCCCCAGCCCTTGGCGAGCGCGCCCGCCATGACGTACGTCAGGTGCGTCATCGACGGGCCGAGGACGACGCCCTCGGGGACGCCGCCGACGAGGTCGGCCACCGCGTGGCGGGCCGCCGCCACGGCCTCCTCGGCCCGGCGGCTGGCGTGGTGCGGCCCGTGCCGGTTGGAGACGGCGGAGCCGAGCATCGCGCCGACGGCGTCCGCCACCGGCGCCGGCACCTGCGTGCCGCCGGGGCCGTCGAAGAAGGCGATGCCCTCGCCCAGGGCGGGCACCTGCGCGCGCAGGCCGTCGAGGTCGAGGGGCGGTGCGGTGCTCGTGTCACTCACGCCCGCCACCCTGGCACCGGGGCCGGGCCGGGGCAGCCCCGACGCGCGGCCGTCGCGCCACCGCCGGTCGGTGCCGCCCTCGGCCTCAGCCGAGCACGAGCCGCGGCTGGTACAGGTCCAGCCAGACGCCGAGGCCGAGGACCCGCTCCACGCCGGCGCGCACGCCGAGGGGGGTCTCGGCCGGGTCCTGCCGCACGACGTCGCGCAGCCACCCGTCGTCGACGAGCTCGAGGACGGGGTGGCCCTCGGCGAGCAGGTCGGCGCCCTGCTGCAGCAGCGCGCGGGTGTAGTCGTGGTCGGGGTTGGCCGGGTACGGCAGCTTGCGCCGCTCGCGCACCGAGGCCGGCAGGAGGTCGCCCGCCGCACCGCGCAGGAGGCTCTTCTCGTGGCCGTCGTAGCTCTTCAGCGCCCACGGGACGTTGTAGACGTACTCGACGAGCCGGTGGTCGCAGAAGGGGACGCGCACCTCCAGGCCCACGGCCATGCTCAGGCGGTCCTTGCGCTCCAGCAGCGAGCGCTCGATGCGGGTGACCGCGAGGTAGGACATCACCCGGTAGCGCCGCTCCTGCTCGCCCTCCCCGTCGAGGTGCCCCACCTCGGCGACGGCGGAGGCGTACTGGGCGTCGACGAAGGCCGGCAGGTCCAGCGCCGCCCGCAGGTCGCCGCTGAGCCGCGAGGACAGCTGCGCCTGCGAGCGCCGGACGAGCACCTCCATCCACGGGAAGCTGTCGTGCGCCCGCCGCTCGGGGTGGGTGAACCACTCGTAGCCGCCGAAGAGCTCGTCGGCGCCCTCCCCGGACAGCGCCACCGTGGAGTGCTCGCGGATGGCCCTGAAGAGCAGGTACATCGAGGAGTCGATGTCGCCCCACGTGACGGGGCTGTCGCGGGACGCGATGACCGCGCGGCGGACCGACGGGTCGGCCATGGCCAGGTGGTCGAGGACGATGCGCTCGTGGCGCGTGCCGACGTGCTCGGCCACCTCCGTGGCGAAGGGGCTGTCCGGCGTGGCGCCCTCCCCGTCCCCCTCACCGACGAAGTCGACGGCGAAGCTGCGCACCTGCTCGCCCCGTGCGGCGAGCGCCTTCGCGGCCAGCGCCGTCAGCACGCTGGAGTCGAGCCCGCCCGACAGCAGGGTGCAGCGGGGGACGTCGGAGACGGTCTGGTGCGCGACGACGTCCTCGAGCAGCCCGCGGACGGTCTCGAGCGTGGTCGGCAGGTCGTCGGTGTGGGGCCGGGTCGCGAGCGTCCAGTAGCGGTGCTCGCGCAGGCCGTCGCGGTCGACGACGACGAGCCCCCCGGGGAGCACCTCGCGCATGCCCCGCCACAGCGACGCGCCCGGCGGCACGGCGAGGCTGAGCATCGACCGCATCCCGTCCAGGTCGACCGTGCGGTCCCCCAGGGGGTTGGCGAGCAGCGCCTTGGACTCCGAGCCGAAGAGGACGCCGTCCGGCGTCTCGGCGTAGTAGAGGGGCTTGATGCCGAGCCGGTCACGGACGAGCACGAGGCGCTCGACCCGGCCGTCCCAGATCGCCGAGGCGAACATGCCGTCGAGGTGCTCGGCGACGGCCTCGCCCCACTCCAGGTACCCGTGGAGGACCACCTCGGTGTCGCTGCGCGTGCGGAAGCGGTGCCCGCGGCGGACGAGCTCGGCCCGCAGGTCCTCGAAGCCGTACACCTCACCGCTGTGCAGGAGCACGACCTCGCCGTCGTCGGTGCGCACCGACATCGGCTGGGCGCCGCCCTCGACGTCGATGACGGCCAGCCGGCGGTGCCCGAGCGCCGCGTGGCGCTCGACGTGCAGGCCCTCGGCGTCCGGTCCCCGGCATGCCATGGTCGCCGTCATGGCCTCCGCGTCGGCGCGGTGCCCCGGCTCCCCCAGGTCCCGCTCGAAGGACACCCAGCCGGTGATGCCGCACATGGTCCGCTCTCCTCCCGGCCGGCGCGTGCGCGCCGGGCCGCGGGCCAGGCTAGGCACGCCGGACGCGGTGCGGCACTGCGACATCGAGGCTGCGGTCAGGCCGTCGGTTCCGGGGGCACCTCGGGCGGCACGACCTCCGGACCCGCCTCCGGCGGGCGGGGGCCGTCCTGCGGGTGGAGCCGGACGGCGAGGAGCGCGACGTCGTCGTGGCTCGCCTCCGGGCGCAGCCGCTCGAGGAGCTCGTCGAGCACCTCCTCGAGCGGCAGGTGCGCGACGTCGGACAGCTCGCGCCGCAGGCGCGCCAGGCCCTGCTGCAGGCCCTGGTCGCGGCGCTCGACGAGCCCGTCGGTGTAGAGCAGCAGCGTGCTGCCGCGGTCGACGACGGCGGTGCCCTCGTGGCGCCGGGTGTCGGGCAGGATCCCGAGCAGGAGGTCGGTGCGGGCCGCCAGCAGCTGGTGCACCTCGCCGTCGGGCGTCGCGAGCATGGGCGGCGGGTGCCCCGCGTTGGACCACCGCAGGCGGGTCAGGCCCTCGGCGCGCATGTCCGGCGTCTGCTCCACGCGCACGACGACGGCGGTCGCCGTCGTCTCCAGCAGGAGGCCCTCCATCGCCGCGTCGAGGCCGGCCAGGGTCTCCGCCGGGCCGGCGCCGTGGTGGAAGGCGATGCCGCGCAGCAGCCCGCGGAGCTGGCCCATCGCCGCGGCCGCGGCCGTGTCGTGGCCGACGACGTCGCCGATGACGACGACCGTGTCGCCGTCGCGCTGGAGGAAGGCGTCGTACCAGTCGCCGCCCACGCGCGCGGCCTCCGCCGCCGGCACGTAGCGCACGGCGATCTCGGTGTGGTCGGGCGCCGGCGGCGCCGTCAGGAGGCTGCGCTGCAGCTCCTCCGCCAGCGACAGCTGGGCCCGGTACAGGCGCGCGTTGTCGAGGCCGACGCCCGCGCGCTCAGCGAGCTGGCGGGCCACCGCCATGTCCTCCTCGCCCGGACCGCCGCGCCCCTCGCCGCGGAAGACGGTGAGGACGCCGAGCGTCCGCCCGCGGGCCACGAGCGGCACGATCGCCGCCCAGCGCGGGGCGAGGGTCGCCAGGACCTCGGCCGCGCGACCCGGGCGCAGGATGCGGGCGATGGACGCGTGGGCGGGCTCGGGCACCTCCACCAGGCGCCCCTCGGCGAGCGCGCGGTCGAGGTAGCTCGCGTCCTCGAGCGCCTCCAGCCGGTGCCGGGCGTAGACCTCGACGAGCGGGCGCAGCTCCTCCTCGGCGTGCCACCACCCGACGTCCTGCAGGCGCCCGTCGTCGCGCACGAGGGTGACGACGGACCAGTCCGCGAGGAGGGGCACGACGAGCTGGGCGAGGCGCGCCACCGCCGCCTCGGGGTCCAGCGTCGCGGCGAGCTCGGCGCTGACGCGGGAGAGCACCTCGCGCCGCGCCGCCTCCTGCACCTCGCGCTCCTGCAGGGCCCGGCGCTCGGTGACGTCGGTGAAGTAGACCGAGAGCCCGTCGTCGACGGGGAAGGCGCGGACCTCGTACCAGCGGTCGAGCGGCGCGGGGTAGTGCGCCTCGAAGACCCGCGGGCGCCCCTCGGCGACGGCGCCGCGGTACTCGACGTCGAAGGGGCTGCCCGGCGCGGCCGGGAAGAGCTCCCACACGACGCCGCCGAGGAGCTCGTCGCGCCGGAGCCCCAGCAGCCGCTCGGCCTCGGCGTTGACGTAGGTGAAGCGCCACTCGCGGTCGAGGGAGAAGAACGCCGCCGACATCGACTCGAGGACGCGCCGCACGCCCGCCTCGGCCGACTGGACGTCGGTGACGTCGTAGGCGGCGCCCAGCAGGCGCAGCCGCCCGTCGCCGCCGTGCAGCGCCCGGCCGCGCGCGGAGATCCACCGCACCACCCCGCCGGGGAGGACGATGCGGTACTCGGAGGCGAAGTCGCCGACCGCCTCGACGGCGGCCGTGACGTCCGCCATGACGCGCTCCCGGTCCTCCGGGTGCAGGCGCGCCTCGAAGTCGGCGAGGGAGCGGCCGAAGGTGGCCGGGTCGTAGCCGAAGATGGCGATGAGGCGGTCGTCCCACTCCAGGTGCGACGTCGCCACGTCGAGGTCGAAGCCGCCGACGCCGGCGGCCTCGATGGCGAGGCCCCACCGCAGCCGGCTGCTCTCGAGCTCGCTGGCGAGGTCCCCGCGCTCGCCCTCGGTGACGACGGCGGCCGCCAGCTCGACGAGCACCGCGACCTCGTCCTCGGTCCAGGGGCGCGGTGCCGTGCTGTGGACGGCGAGGGCCCCGACCGGTCGGCCGGCGGCCAGGAGCGGCACCGCGAGCAGCGCGCCCACGTCACCCGCCAGGACCTCGGGCGCGGCGGCGGTCCGGGGGTCGAGGACGGCGTCGGGGACGACGAGGGGGCCGTCGACGGCGGCTGCGAGCAGCGCGTCCGCGCGCAGGTCGGCGGGGTCGGCGTGCAGCCGCACGCCGTCGGCCGCGAGCACGCGGCGGGCCAGCCCGGCGAGCCGCTCGCGCGGGGTGGGGCCCTCGGCCCCCGGGGAGCCCGCAGGCGACGTCGGCGTCGTCATCGGCCCTCCTCGCTCGTCGGCCGCCCGTCATCCTGCCCGACCGCGGGCGCTGCGGAGGCCGCCGCGCTAGGTCCGCCGCGGGAGGACGCCGGCCCTGACCTCGACGTGCCCGCGGGCGAGGCTGGCCGAGCGGACGTCGTCGAGCTCCTCCTCGACGGCCCGCCAGGGGCGCGCGGCGACGTCCACGCCCCCGAGCGCGCAGGCGGCCCGCGACGCCAGGCGCAGCGGCAGCGCCCCGCGCGCCACCGTGGTGTCGACGACGGCCGCGCGGGCCCCGGACCGGGCCGCCTCGAGGGCCGTGGCCCACGCCCGCCGCCAGTCCGGCATGAGCGAGAGGCTGTACGGAGCCAGCACCGCGTCGGCGGGCCCGCCGAGGGCGTCCCGCAGGCGCGCGGCCGGCACCCGCTGCGCGTCGGCCCGCAGGAGGCGGACCCGGTCGGGGCCGAGACGGGCGGCGCGTCGGCGCGCGGCGCCGAGCATGCTCGCACTCGCGTCGAGCCCGAGCACCACGCCGCGGGGCCCGGCGGCGGCGAGGAGGGCCGGCAGGTCCGGGCCGGTGCCGCAGCCGACGACGAGCACCCTCGCGCCCGGTTCCACGTGGATCATCTCCACCGCGACCTCGCGGCCGGGGGCGTACAGCGGCTCGGCGGAGACGAGGTCGTACCAGCGGCCGAGGAGGGCGTAGCGCGCGCGCCCTGCGTCCGGTGCGGCCACGAGCGCCTCCTCGGGTCGGGTGCCGCTCGCGCGGCCGGTGCCTCCGACGCCGTGGGTGAGGGGGGCGCGCGGCGGGCCCCAGCCTGCCGCCCGGCGCCCGCGCCGTCACGACGAGCGCTCCGGGAGGTCGTCCGCGAGACTGACGTCCCGACTCGTGGACGTCCCTCGACCTCCCGTCGGCGGGAGCGACGACGGCGCCGCGGCGCCCGGAGGGAGAGCGAGCGTGACGCCACCGTCCCAGCGCTTCGAGGACCATCCGCTCGACGTGCCCCGGGACGACCCCGACCCCGCCGCGCGGACCTGGCCGGCGGGCTCGCGGCTCGACGACGCCGACGCGGCGACCGCGTGGGACCTCCTCGTCGTCGGCGGCGGGACGGCGGGGCTCGTGGGCGCGCAGACGGCCGCGGCCCTGGGAGCCCGGGTGCTGCTCGTCGAGCGCGACCGCACGGGCGGGGAGTGCCTGTGGTCCGGCTGCGTGCCGTCCAAGGCGCTGCTCGCGGCCGCCGCCGCGGCCGCGGACGCACGCCGCGCGCACCGGCTGGGCGTGCGGGCCGAGGTCTGCGTCGACTTCCCCGCCGTCATGGCGCACGTGCGCGCGGCGGTCGAGGAGATCCGGCCGGTCGACGCCCCGGAGGCGCTCGAGGCCGCCGGGGTCCGCGCCGTCCGGGGCACGGTGCGCCTCACCGGCCCGACCACCGCCGCGGTGGACGGCCGGGAGGTGCGCTTCGCGCGCGCCCTCCTGGCCACCGGCTCGCAGCCCGCCGTCCTCACGCTGCCCGGCACCGACGGCGCCGCACCCCTCGTGCCCGACGACGTGTGGGACCTCGACGAGCTCCCCGACCGCCTCGCCGTCGTCGGCGGGGGCACCACGGGCGCCGAGATGGCCCAGGCCTTCGCCCGGCTCGGGTCGCGCGTCGTCCTCGTCGAGGCCGGCCCCCGCCTCCTGCCCGGCGAGGACGCCGACGCCGCGGCCGTCGTCGCGGACGCCCTGCGCGCCGACGGCGTCGACGTGCGCACCGGCGCCCGGGCCTCCTCGGTCCAGCCCGGCGCCGGCGGCGCGGGGTCGCTCGTCCTGGCCGACGGCACCGAGATCCCCTACGACCGCCTGCTCCTCGCCGGCCCGCGCCGCCCCCGGCTCGAGGGCCTCGGGCTGCGCGCGGCCGGCGTCGAGGTGGGCGACGACGGACGGCTCGTCCTCGACGGGCTGCGGACCACCAGCCCGCGCGTCTGGGCCGCCGGCGACGTCACGGGCGAGGACACCTACACCCACACGGCGGGCGTGCGCGGGTCGGACGCCGCCGTCGCCGCGGTGCTCGGCCTGCCCCGGCGCCCCAGCCGCGTGGTCCCCCGCGTCACCTTCACCGACCCCGAGCTCGCCGCCGTCGGCGAGCCCACGACGGGCGCACGACCGGGACGGCGCGTGCTGCACCAGGCGCACGACCACGTCGACCGCGCCGTCGCCGAGGGCCGGACCGAGGGCTTCACGCGCGTCGTCGTCGACCGCCGCGGGCGGGTGCGCGGCGCCACCGTCGTCGGCCCCCGCGCCGGCGAGGTGCTCGCCGAGCTCACCGCCGCCGTCGTCGACGGGACGACGACCAGCGTCCTCGTCGCCCGCACCCACCCCTACCCCACGTACGGCGACGGGCCGTGGAACGCGGCGATCGCGGACTACCGCCGCTGGCTCGGCACCGCCCCGGTGCGGGCGGTGACGGGGGCGCTCGTCGCCGTCCGGCGGCGGCTGCCCGTGCGGGGCTGAGCCCACCGCGCGTCCGGGCGGGTCCGCGCGTCCGGGCGGGTCCGCGCGTCCGGGCGGGTCCGCGGGCGGGGTCGCGCGCGCTCCGGCACTGGCTCGGCGCTCTGCGGTCGGGAAGCGCTGGGGTCAGGGCGCCGGCCTGACGTGCTCTCCGCGCGCACGGCCCCGACCGCTCGTGCATCCGTCCAGGCCTGGGGTGCTCCCCGCGCGGGCGGCGTCGTGGACGTGCATCCGTCCAGGCCTGGGGTGCTCTCCGCGCGCACGGCCCCGACCGCTCGTGCATCCGTCCGGGCCTGGGGTGCTCCCCGCGCACGTGCCCCGCCCGCTCGTGCACCGGCGCGGGGTGGGTCGTGCTCGCCGCGCGCGGGCCCCGCCCCCTGCTTCACCGAGGGGGGCGCCGACGGCGACCCTCGCCCCGAGAGGTCCGCGCCCTCCGGCTCTCAGCCGCCCTGGGCCATGTCGACGAAGCGCGAGTAATGGCCCTGGAAGGCGACCGTGATGGTGTCGGTGGGCCCGTTGCGGTGCTTGGCGACGATGAGGTCGGCCTCGCCGGCGCGGGGGGACTCGCGCTCGTAGGCGTCCTCGCGGTGCAGGAGGATCACCATGTCGGCATCTTGCTCAATGCTCCCCGATTCCCGCAGATCGGACATCGCGGGCCGCTTGTCGGTGCGCTGCTCGGGTCCGCGGTTGAGCTGCGAGATGGCGATGACGGGCACCTCGAGCTCCTTGGCGAGCAGCTTGAGCGCACGGGAGAACTCGGAGACCTCCTGCTGGCGGCTCTCCACGCGCTTGCCGGAGCTCATGAGCTGCAGGTAGTCGATGACGACGAGCTTGAGCCCGTGCCGCTGCTTGAGCCGGCGGCACTTCGACCGGATCTCCATGAGCGACATGTTGGGAGAGTCGTCGATGAACAACGGCGCCTCGCTGACCTTGCCCATGGTGCGGGCGAGGCGCGTCCAGTCCTCCTCGCGCATCGTCCCCTTGCGCATGTGCTGCAGCGAGACCGTCGCCTCGGCCGACAGCAGGCGCATGGTGATCTCGTTGCGGCTCATCTCGAGCGAGAAGACGACCGACGGGAGGCCGTTCTTGATGGCCGCCGACCGCGCGATGTCGAGGCCCACCGTGGAGTTGTGCGTGGGCACCATCGAGCGGGTCGCCAGGTACAGGTGGTCGGGGTGCTCGATCTGGACGCACCGCACCGGCACGGAGGCCACCGGCCGGACCTCCGTGACGTAGCGACGGCGGGTGCGCTGCTCGACCCGGTCCTTCGTCCGCTCCTTGTGCACGAGGCGCTTGCGCTCGAGACGGAAGACGTCGTCGTGCGTGGTGAAGGTGATGGTCCAGCAGGTCGAGGAGGCCTCGGTGCGTCCCCTGACCGGTCGGGCCGACGTGCCGCAGCGGTACCCCAGGCTGATCACGAGCTCACGGACGTCCTCGACGAGCGATCGGTCGGTGAGGGCGATCTGCACGCTGCCGGTCGGGTTGACCGTGCCGTCGGTGTCGAGCAGACCGGCGAGGAGCGCGCGGCGCTGCCTCTCCGACGCGCGGAGGTACGCCCGCGGGATGCGCTTGGCGCCGAGCACGCCCAGACCGCGGAGCAGGGCCGTCACGGTGCCATGGTCGTCCCGGCACGCCTGGCACAGGACCAGGCCGGACGACGGCCGTCCGCAGTCGGGGCACGTGGGCGCCGGGACCGGCGCCGACACGGCCTTCCCACGCCCCCCGCAGGAGCGGCCGCAGGTCCGGACCTGCGACGTCCGCGGGGTGAAGGAGACCCCGCACACGACGCAGTCGCGCGGGGCCGGCCTCGCGACGGGCCACCGCATCGACCAGGTCATCCCCGTCTGCTCCTGCACCACGAGGCCCTCGGCCTCGAGGTACATGGCGATCTCCGGGTCGGCCGACGTGTACCGGGCGCCCGCTGCGTGCCCGTCCCCGAGCCAGACGCCGAGCGCGTAGGGGGGCAGCGGCAGGTCGGCCTCGGGCAGCGCGAGGGGAGCGGCCGTGGCGACGGAGTGGTTGACGCGCCGGTCGGCGGTCGCGCACCGCACGGTGGCGGCCATCTCCTCGGTCGTGCGGACGGCGGCGGCTCCGCCCGTGCGGCGGGAGGCGCGGGTCTCGGTCACCCACTGGTGGAGGGCGTCGGCCACCACCCTGGTGCCGTCGTCGAAGACGACCTCGTAGCAGGGTCGCCCCGTCATCACCTCCGTGGCGGCCACGACCCGCGTCGGGGTGCCGTCGGCGGCGACCAGCTCGTCCCCGACCGCGACCTCGCCCATCGTCGTCCAGCCGGTCGGCGTGGGCAGCGGCGTGTCGAGGGCGAGCGCCTTGCCGATCGCCGGCCTCGCGGCGATGACGATCATCTGGCCGGAGTGCAGCCCGTTCGTGAGCTGGTCGAGGTCCGCGAAGCCCGTCGGCACGCCGACCATGCCCTCGCCGCGGTGGCTCGAGGCCTCGATCTCGTCGATCGTGCCCTCGATGATGTCGGCGATGGGCAGGTAGTCCTCGCTGCTGCGCCGCTCGGTGACCTTGTAGACCTCGGCCTGCGCGGAGTCGACGATGCCGTCGACGTCGCCCCCGCCCGCGGCGTAGCCCATCTGCACGATGCGGGTGCCGGCCTCCACGAGGCGCCGCAGCACGGCGCGCTCGCGCACGATCTCGGCGTAGTAGCCGGCGTTGGCCGCCGTGGGGACCGACGCGATGAGCGTGTGCAGGTAGGCCGCGCCGCCGACCCGGCCGAGGTCGCCCCGGCGGTTGAGCTCGGCGGCCACGGTGACGGCGTCGGCGGGCTCGCCCCGCCCGTAGAGGTCGGTGATCGCCTCGAAGACGCTCTCGTGGTTCGGCCGGTAGAAGTCGGTGCTGCGGAGCACCTCGACGACGTCGGCGATGGCGTCCTTGCTGAGCATCATGCCGCCGAGGACGCTCTGCTCCGCGGCGACGTCCTGCGGCGGCGTGCGCCCCAGGTCCTCCGACGGCGGACCGGACGCCTCGAACCTGTCGACCTCCGCCAGGCTCATGCGCCCATCCGCCCTCTCCCACCTCGGCGCCCCGTGCCGACCGTCTCCGGCACCGGGCTGCGCGGGCCTCCGGGGAGGTCCGCCCGCCGGACGCTAGGGGCGGCCACCGACAGCCGTCGAACCGCGCACGCACACCCCCTGTGCACAGCGCTGTGAACACCTGTGGACAGACCCGGCGCGGCGTCCACAGGCCGTGGACAGAGGTGTGGACGGTCGCCGCCCGCCACGTCCGCGCACGGCCCGTGACCAGCACCGACGTCGTGCACCGGGTGTGGACGCCGTCGTGACGAGCAGGTGTCCACGCCTCGGACGCGCGGTGTCCGTCCGGTCCGGGCGGCGCGGTCCTGGCGCGCTCGTGACCGGCTCGTGACCGCATGGCGCCCCGCCGGTCCGGCCGGTGCGAGCATCGCGCCCGTGCCGCGACTGCCCTCCGCCCTCCGGCCGCGAGCGCTCGACCGGGAGGTCGCGCGCCTCGCCGTCCCGGCCTTCGCGGCGCTCGTCGCGGAGCCGCTCTTGCTCCTGGCGGACTCCGCGGTCGTCGGCTCGCTCGGCGTCGTCCCGCTCGCCGGCCTGGGTGCCGCCGGGACGGTCCTGACGACGGCCGTCGGCGTGTTCGTCTTCCTCGCCTACGCCACGACGGCCGCGGTGGCCCGCCGCCTCGGGGCGGACGACCTCCCCGCCGCCCTGCGCCAGGGCGTGGACGGCATGTGGCTGGCCCTCGTGCTCGGCCTCGTCACCGCCGCCGCGGCGTGGCCGCTGGCCCGGGACCTCGCCCTCGCGCTGGGGACGAGCCCCGAGGTCGCCGACGCCGCCGCGACGTACCTGCGCGCCTCGCTGCCGGGCCTGCCGGCCATGCTCGTCGTCCTGGCCGCCACCGGGGTGCTGCGGGGGCTGCAGGACACGCGGACGCCGTTCGTGGTCGCCGTCAGCGGGGCGCTCGTCAACGTGCCGCTCAACGTGGTCCTCGTCCTCGGCCCCGGGCCCCTCCCCGCCCTCGGCATCGCCGGCAGCGGCCTGGGGACGGCGGTGGCCCAGCTCGGCATGGCCGCGGCGCTCGTGGTCGTCGTCGTCCGGGGCGCGCGGCGCCACGGCGTCCCCCTCGCTCCCGGGGGTGCGGGCGTGCTGCGCTCGGCGCGCGACGGCGTCCCCCTGCTCGCCCGGACCCTCACGCTGCGCGCCACCCTCCTGCTGACGACCGCGGCGGCCGCCCGCTCCGGCGACACGGCGCTGGCGGCCCACCAGGTCGTCGTGACGATCTGGTCGGCCCTGGCGCTGGGCCTCGACGCCCTCGCCATCGCCGGGCAGGCGATCACCGGGCGCACGCTCGGGGCGGGGGACGTGGGCGCGACGCGCGACGTCCTGCGCCGCCTCGTCGGCTGGGGCGCGGTCCTCGGCGTCCTCAGCGGCGTCGTCGTCCTCGCCGGGCGCGACCTCGTGGCCCCGCTCTTCTCGCCGGACGACGGCGTGCGGACGGCGATCGCCGCCGCGCTCGTCGTCGTCGCCCTGGCCCAGCCGCTGGCGGCGTACGTCTTCGTCCTCGACGGCGTCCTCATCGGCGCCGGCGACGGGCGCTACCTCGCGCTCGCCGGGCTCGTGGGGCTGCTCGCCTACGCGCCCCTCGTCGTCGCCGTCGTCACGTGGGCGCCGGACGGCGCGGCGGGGCTCGTCTGGCTCTGGGTGGCCTTCGCCGGCGGCTTCATGGCCGTCCGCGCTCTGACGCTCTGGCGCCGCGCCCGCGGCGACGCCTGGGCCGTGACGGGCGCCGTCCGCTGACGGCTCGCGGCCGGGTGCTCTGACGACGGAGTGCCCCCGGAGAAGCCCCACCGCCCGCGCACTCTGACGACGAAGTGTCGGGAGGAAGGCTCCAGGCGGGCAGAGTGACGACGAAGTGCCCGGTCAGCGCCCGCCGCCCCGGCACGGTGACGACGAAGTGCCGGGGTTGACCGCGGGCCGGCGCTCTGGCGACGAGGTGAGAGGGCCGGCGGACGACGACGGCCCCCTCGCAGCGGGGGCGAGGGGGCCGTCGTCGGTGGTGCTGGTGCGGCGCGTCAGGCCGAGGGGACGACCTCGACGTCGACGCTGGCCTGCACGTCCGGGTGGAGCCGGACGGTGACCGTGTAGCTGCCGAGCGACTTGATCGGCTGGCCGATCTCGACCTTGCGGCGGTCGACGTCCTTGCCGGTGGCGGCGCGGACGGCCTCGGCCACGTCGGCCGGGGTGATGGCGCCGAAGAGGCGGCCGCCCTGGCCCGCGTTGGCGGACAGGCGCACGGGCTGCTCCTGCAGGGTGGCGCGCACGCTCTGCGCCTCCTCGACCGACGCGATCTCGCGGGCGCGGCGCGCCCGGCGGATGTCGTCGACCTGCTTCTGGCCGCCCTTGGTCCAGGGCGTCGCGAGGCTGCGCGGGAGCAGGTAGTTGCGCCCGTAGCCGTCCTTCACCTCGACGACCTCGCCGGGCTCGCCGAGGCCGGAGACCTCCTGCGTCAGGATGAGCTTCATCTCGTGCCCCTTCCTCAGCGCGCGGAGCTGCTGTAGGGCAGCAGCGCCATCTCGCGGGCGTTCTTGATCGCCTTGGCCACCTGGCGCTGCTGCTGGACGGAGACGCCCGTCACCCGGCGGGCGCGGATCTTGCCCCGGTCGGAGATGAACTTCCGCAGCAGCGCGGTGTCCTTGTAGTCGACGTAGCTGATCTTCGCCGCCTTGAGCGGGTTCGACTTCTTCTTCGGCTTGCGGAGAGCCGGCTTGGCCATCGTGGAGCTCCTCGTCTGGAGCCCGGGTCCTGCCGAGGGCCCGGGATGGGGGTGGGGAGGGCCGACGGGACCGGGTGGTCCCGAGGGCCGGCGGCGGCGCGTGCGCGCCGCCGCGGGGAGCGGCACCGGCGGACCGGTGCCGCGCGCGACCGAGGTCGTCGGTCGCGGACGTCGGGCTAGAAGGGCGGCTCGTCGCTCTGGCCGCCGCCCCAGCCGCCGCCGGAGGGCTGCTGCCCGCCGCCGGAGGACGGGCCGGTGGCCCAGGGGTCGTCCTGGCCGTAGCCGCCGCCGGACTGCTGGCCGCCGCCGCCGTAGCCGCCGCCCTGCTGCTGGCCGCCGCCGTAGCCGCCGCCCTGCTGGCCGCCGCCACCGCCGCCGCCGAAGCCGCCACCGCCACCGCCGCCGCGCTGCGTGCGCTGGGCCTTGGCCGTGGCGTAGCGCAGCGACGGGCCGACCTCGTCGGCCTGCAGCTCGTTGACGGTGCGGTTCTCGCCCTCCTTGGTCTGGAAGGACCGGGAGACGAGGCGGCCGGTGACGATGACGCGCTGGCCCTTGCCGAGCGACTCGGCGACGTTCTCCGCCGCCTCGCGCCAGATCGAGCAGCGCATGAACAGCGTCTCGCCGTCCTTCCACTCGTTGCTCTGGCGGTCGAACTGCCGGGGCGTGGAGGCGACGGTGAAGTTGGCCACGGCCGCCCCCGAGGGGGTGAAGCGCAGCTCGGGGTCGGCGGTCAGGTTCCCGACCAGGGTGATCTGGGTCTCGCCTGCCATGGCTCCTCCTCGCGGGGTGGACGGTGCCCGGGTGGGCGCGGACCGCCGGGGGGCGGGCCGCTCGGTCGCCCGGACGCTAGGCGGGAGGGGTGACGACGCGCAGGCGCCGTGCACACCCCCGCCCGGCCGGGCGGCGAGGGGTCAGTGGAGCTCGGGGCGGACGAGCTTGGTCCGCAGGACCGACTCGTTGAGGTTGAGCTGGCGGTCCAGCTCCTTGGCCACGTCGGGCTCGGCCTTCATGTCGACGACCGCGTAGATGCCCTCGGCCTTCTTGCCGATCTCGTAGGCCAGCCGGCGCTTGCCCCAGATGTCGACCTTGTCGATCGAGCCGCCGCCGCGGCGGACGACGTCGAGGAACTTGTCGAGCGACGGGGCGACGGTGCGCTCCTCGAGCTCGGCGTCCAGGATGATCATCATCTCGTAGTGACGCATGCGAGTACCCCACCTCCTGTGGTCTTCGCGGCCACGGTCTCTCCGTGGCAGGAGGGTGTCTGCGTCGCGGACCCGGGCCTCCCGCGCTCAGGGCGCACGGGTGCCGCGGGGCCGGTCGGGCACCAGGGTAGCGGCCCGGCGGAGGGGCTCCGGCCGCCGCCTCAGGCCGGCTCGCCCACCCCTGCGCCGGCGGGGGCGTGCTCGGGCGGGCGCGCCGGGTCGTCGGCGCCCAGGTGCGGCGCCGCGCGGGGCGCCCGGACGACGTCCTGCTCCGGCGCGAGCGACGCGCGGACGGCGCCGCGGGCCAGCACGACCAGCATCCCGAGCCGGGCGACGACGAGCACGGCGTACGCCCACGGCGGCAGCCCGCGGTCGGGCACCGAGAGGCCGTAGAGGTAGAGCCAGGTGCCCGTGGCCGCCGCCGCCTCGACCGCGCCCCAGACGAGCAGGAGCCGCCAGCGCGGCAGCGCGAGGACGGCGAGGGGCAGGACGAGCACGGCCGCCTGGGGCGGGAGCGCCGGGGCGGGCGCGAGGACGGCGAGCAGCAGCAGGAGGGCGAGGACGGGCACGCGGGGGGCGCGGGGCGCCCGCAGCGCGAGGACGGCGGTGCCGGCGACCCCCGCGGCCGTGAGCAGGACCGAGCCCGCCGTGGTGGTGACGTCGGCGGGCGGGGCGCCCGCGAGGTCGCCGAGCAGCCAGGCCGAGCCGTAGCCGGGTCCGGCGGTCACGCGCGCCGTCACTGCCCCCGACCACACCTCGGGGCTCCGCAGGAGGACCGGCAGCCCGCCCAGGACCCACACGAGCAGGGCGACGAGCGCCGTGCGCAGCTCCGGGACGACGAGCGGCTGGCGCACCTCGTCGTCCTCGTCGCCGTCGATGTCGTCGCCCGGGCCGGCGGCCGCGCCCGCTTCCGGCCGCTCGGCGCGGGCCGCCGCGTCGTCGCGCCGGCGTCGCCAGCGGACGAGCAGCAGGGCCCCGCCGACCGCCAGCCCGACGGGCGGCGCGACGAGCGCGGCCAGCCCCAGCAGCATCCCCGCCGCGAGCGCCCGCCCCCGCGACGAGGCCCACAGCGCGGCCACCGCCAGGGCGGCGGGCAGCAGCTGGACGCCGACGAGGGCGCACGCCAGGACCACGGGTGAGCCCGACACCAGGACGGCGTCGTACGGGCGGCGCCCCGACAGGTGCGCCACCCCCGCCGCGAGGACGACGAGCGCCACCGCGCCGAGGACGACGGAGGCGTCGAAGACGTCGCGCGGCCCGTCCGTCCCCTCCGCGCCGACGAGGCGCCCCAGGCCCCACAGGAGCCAGCCCACGCCGAAGGGCGCCGTCAGCGGGTCGTCGTCGGAGAAGCGCTCGAGGTAGGGCACCACCTGGTCCAGGGACGCGGCGGCGAAGAGGGCCGGCACGTCGCTGTAGCAGGCGTGCGTGTAGACGCCGGGCGAGGCCCACAGCGTCTCCCGGCAGTGCTCGCGCAGCAGCACGGCCGCCGCCAGGACGACGAGGCCGAGGGCGCTGCCCGCCGCGAGGGCTCCCCGCAGCGGGCGCCGGCCCGTGCGGACGCGACGACCCGCCGGCCCCCCGAGGACGGCCGAGGCGGCGGACGCCAGGGCGTCGTCGTGGGTGGGCAGCACCACCGCGGCGCCGTCGTCGCCCGGCTCGCGCTCCTCCTCGAGCCCTGGCCCCTCCGACGGCTCGAGCGGGTCGCCCCGGTGCGGGGCCCGGCGCGCGACGACGTCGTCCTGCGGGCTCACGCTTGTGATCCTCGCAGGCGCGGGTGCCCGCGGGTCAGCCGTCCGCTCGAGAGGCGTCCCCGTCGGCGCCCGGGCCCGGGGCCGGCGGGGTCTGCGGCCCGTCGCCCGGCCGGGCCACCTCGCCCGCGGCACCGGCCTCCCCCGTGGGGGGCTCCACCGGCGGGGTCGACGGCTCCTGCGGCGCGGGCGGCCGCGTCGCCGTGGGGCGCGGGGCCTCCGGCTGCTGCGTGGGCTCGGGAGCCGGCTCCGGCTCCGCGGGCGCCGTCGCCGTCGGCTCGGGCGCCTGCGTGGGCTCCGGGGCCGCGGTCGTCGGCGCGGCGGACGGCTCCGGCTCGGTCTCCGGCTCCGGCTCCGGCTCGGGCGCCGGCGCCGGGCGGGAGGACGACCCCGACGAGCTGTCGCGCTCGCGCTCGGAGGAGCTGCTGCGCGACCGCGAGGTGCTCGTCGAGCCGATGTCGGCCCGCTCGGGGAAGTCGACGACCGGCATCCCGTCCGTGGCCGTCGCCATGTAGTCCTGCCAGATCCGCACGGGGTAGGAGGAGCCCGTGACGGCGCTGCCGCGCCCGGCGCTGTCCCAGCGCCGCATGCCCTGGCCGTCCGTGGAGAAGACGGAGACCACGGTGGCGAGCTGCGGCGTGTAGCCGGCGAACCACGCCGACCTCGCCTCGTCCGTCGTGCCCGTCTTCCCCGCCGCCGGCCGGTCGAGGTCGATCGTGCTGCTGATGGACCCGTCCTCCACGACCTGGGAGAGGGCGTAGGTCGTGTCGGCCATGACGTCCTCGGCGAAGACCCGCTCGCCGCCCGTCTGGCCGCGGTAGACCACCTCGCCGTCCTGGCTGACCTCGGTGACCACGTGCGGCGTCGTGCGGACGCCCTGCGCGGCGAAGGTGGCGTAGGCGTGGGCCATGTCGATGACGCGCGGGGAGGCCACGCCGAGCACGTTCGCCGGGTTGTCCTCCAGGCCGGAGGTCTGCTCGGGCAGGCCGGCGCGGACGGCGACCTCGCGCGTCCTCTCCGGCCCGACGTCGATGTTGAGGGCCACGTAGACGGTGTTCGTCGAGTCGACCGTGGCCTGGACGAGGTTCTGCCGCCCGCGGTCCCGGTCCCCGAAGTTGGGGACGCGCTGCGGCGTCACGCCGTCCCTCGTGTACTCCGAGAAGTAGAGCCCGCTGTTCCCGTTGTAGCGGGTCCGGAGGGAGACCCCGTCCTCCAGGGCCGCGACGAGCGTGAGGGGCTTGAAGATGGAACCCGCCTGCACGTTCTCCTGCATCGCCAGGTTGAGGGGCCGCTCGAGGTAGTCGGGCCCCCCGTACATCGCGCGGACGGCGCCGTCGGCCGGGTCGATCGACACCAGGGCGGCGGCGACGTCCTCCGGCCGGTCCTCCGACGGGAAGGCGTCCTCGTCCTGCATCGCCGCGACCGCGGCCGCCTGCATGCGGGCGTCGAAGGTCGTCGTGATGGACAGGCCCCCGCCGTCGAGCTCGTCCTCGGTGAAGCCGCCGCGCGTCGTCAGCTCGTCGCGCACGGCCTGGAGGAGGTAGCCCGTGGGGCCGGCGTAGGTCTGCTCGTCCTGCTGCTGGACCGTCTCGGGGAGCTCGAGGCCGTCGCGCTCGGCCTGCGTGATGGCGCCCGTCTCGACCATGCCGTCGACGACGTACTCCCAGCGGCGCTCGGCCGCGTCCGCGTCGACCGCGGGGTCGTAGGCCGACGGCGCCGGGACGACGCCCGCGAGGAGCGCGGCCTGCGACGTGGTCAGCCGGCCGACGTCGACGCCGAAGTAGGCCTGCGCCGCCTCCTGCACGCCGTAGGCGCCCCGGCCGAAGTAGATGGTGTTGAGGTAGTCGGTCAGGATCTGGTCCTTGTCGAGCTCGTTGTCGACCTTGAGGGCGATGAACGCCTCGCGGACCTTGCGCTGCAGCGACTGCGTGTCGTCGCCCGTGTAGTAGTTCTTCACGTACTGCTGGGTGATCGTCGAGCCGCCCTGCGTGGCGTTGCCCCGCAGGTTCGAGACGAAGGCGCGGGCGATGCCCGTGGGCGAGACGCCGCGGTTCTCGTAGAAGCTGCGGTCCTCCGCCGCGATGATCGCGTTCCTCATGTCCTGCGGGATCGCGTCCGTCGTCACCGGCGTGCGGTTGACGTCGGCGAAGGTGCCGAGCGTGGTCGTCCCGTCCGAGTAGTAGACGGTCGTCGTCGCCTTCTGCCCCAGCTCGGTCGGCTCCGGGACGTCCGTCGTCGCGTAGCCGTAGGCGAACGCCGCCCCGCCGAGCACCGCGCCCCCCAGCAGGAGGGCGAGGAGCACGAGCAGGACGCGGCGGCCGGTCGAGCGGCGCCGCCGCGGCGCGGGGCGTCGGGCGGGGCGGGAGGTGGGTCGGGGGGCTGCTGCCACAGGTGGTCGTCCCTCGGTCGTCCGTCGTCGGCACCGGTCGCGTGCCTGGTCGGCCCTGGCCGGGGCCGGCGGGGGACGGCGGCGCCGTCCTCGTGGACGACCCCGTGGCGGGGCGCCCTCGTCGTGCCGGACCGGTCGACGCCGGTCCCGTCGTGCGGGGCCGTCACCCGTCAGGGTGATCGGCACCGGCGCCCGGGGGCTTGAGCGCCGTGCCCTCACCGCGCTCGAGCACGGTGTCCCGGCCCCCCGGCGGCGCTCGTCGCGACCCGCCGGCGCCCGAGAGTATGCGCACCCAGCCTGGGCGGACGCTGACGGCGAGCCCCGGGAGACCCGTGGCCCGTGCCTCCGGGCGCCGTCGACAACGCCGGCCGGCCGCGCCGTCATCCCGCGGCGGCCGTCCGAGGGGCGGCACAGCCGGACGTCGCCCACCAGCGGCCCCCGAGGGCGACGCGGCCGCACGTCGCCGCCGGGCCCGGGGGACCATGGCGTCGTGGACGCGACGCCGGCCCCGCCCCGGGGCGAGCCGCCGGCCGCGACGAGGGGGCAGGGGCGGGGGCGGACCACGGCCGGGCTCGCCGCGCTGCCGCGGCTGCTGCGCGGGCGCGGCCTGCGCCGGCTGCTCGTCGTCCGCCTCCTGTCCCAGTCGGGGGACGGGGCCTTCCAGCTCGGCCTGGCAGGGCTCCTGCTCTTCTCGCCCGAGCGCGCGCCGACGCCGCTCGCGGTCGCGGGGCTGCTCGCCCTCGTCCTCCTGCCGTACACGCTCGTCGGTCCGCTCGTCGGCACGCTGCTGGACCGCTGGCGGCGCCGCACCGTGCTCGTCGGCGCGGGCGCGCTGCGGGCGCTCGCCGTCTTCGCGACGGCGGGGGTGGTCCTCGCCGGCCCGGCGGCCTCCGACGCGCTCCTCGTCCCGGCCGTCCTCGTCGTCCTGTCCGTCAACCGGCTCGTCCTCGCCGCCCTCGGCGCGGGGCTGCCCGCCGTCGTCGCCGGCCGCGACCTCGTCCTGGCCAGCGCCGTGGTCCCCACCGTCGGCACCCTCGCCCTCGCCCTGGGCGCCGGTACCGGCACGGCGCTGCGGCTCGGGGCCGGCGGCGCGGACGCCGACGGGCTCGTGCTCGTGCTGGCCGCCTCCCTCGTCGCCGCGTCCGCCCTGGCCGCCGCGCGCCTGCGCCCCGACGAGCTCGGCGGGGGCGGGGCCCCGTCGAGCGGCCCCCGCACCGCGGGAGGGCCGGCCGGCGCCCTGCGGGAGCTGCGCGACGGCCTGCGCCACCTCGCCGCCCGGCCTGCCGCCGCCCGCGCCGTCGGCGCGCTGGGGGCCTCCCGGGCGGCCTACGGCGTGCTGCTCGTGCTCGTCGTCGTCCTCGCCCGCACGCGGCTGGCCCCGGTGGACGACGCGGACGCCGCCCTCGCCCTCACCGGCCTCGTCCTCGGCGGGGTGTCGGCCGGCGTCGCGGTCGCCGTCGCGGTGACGCCGAGCGCCGCCGCGCGCTGGGGCCCGCGCCCCTGGGGCGGGGCCTGCCTCGCGCTCGGGGCGCTGGCCGCGGCGGCGCTCGCCGCAGCCCTGCCGGTCGGCGCCGTCGCCGTGCCGGCTCTCGTCGGGGGCGCCGGCCTGCTCGGCCTCGGCGGGCAGGGGCTCAAGATCTGCGTCGACGCCGTCGTGCTCCGGGCCGTCGACGAGGAGCACCGCGGCCGTGTCGTCGCCGTCCACGACGCCGTCTTCAACGGGTGCTTCGTCCTCGGCGCGCTCGTGGCGGCGCTCGTCCTGCCGCTCGGCCCCTCCGACGCCGCGGTGACGGGCCTGCTGCTGCCGCTGGCGGCGCTCCTCGTGGCCGCGTCCGCGCTCATGGGCGGACGACGGCACCGCGCGCCGGCGGACGCCGCTCCCGGCGACGCGCACGGCTGACGGCCCCCGGCCGGCGCGACGGCACCGCGCCCGCCGGGTCAGCCCCCGGCCGCCTCCGGCTGCTCGGCCCACCACGCGAGCAGCGCCTCGCGGGCCGCCTCCTCGCCCAGCGGGCCGCGGTCGAGGCGCAGCTCGAGCAGGTGCCGGTACGCCCGCCCGACGACGGGCCCGGGCGGGACGCCGAGCGCCGCCATGATCTGGCCGCCGTCGAGGTCGGGGCGCACGGCGGCGAGCTCCTCGGCCTCCTGCAGCTCGACGATGCGGTGCTCGAGGGAGTCGTAGGCCGCCGCCAGCCGGGCCGCCTTGCGGCGGTTGCGGGTGGTCGAGTCCGAGCGGGTCAGCCGGTGCAGGCGGCCCAGCAGGGGCCCGGCGTCGGTGACGTAGCGGCGCACGGCCGAGTCGGTCCACTCCCCGCCGGCGTACCCGTGGAAGCGCAGGTGCAGCTCGACGAGGCGCGCCACCTGCTTCGTCGTCGCCGAGTCGAACCGCAGGGCCTTCAGGCGCCGCGCCGTCATCTTCGCGCCGACGACCTCGTGGTGGTGGAAGCTCACGCCGCCGCCGGGCTCGAAGCGCCGCGTCGCGGGCTTGCCGACGTCGTGCAGCAGCGCCGCGAGCCGCAGGACGAGGTCGGGGCCCGGGACGGCGCCCTCGCCGTCCGCGCCGGGCGGGTCCTCGAGGGCGATCGCCTGCTCGAGCACCGTCAGCGTGTGCTCGTAGACGTCCTTGTGGCGGTGGTGCTCGTCGATCTCCAGCTGCAGGGCGGGCAGCTCGGGCAGGACGTGCTCGGCCAGGCCGGTCCCGACGAGCAGCTCGAGCCCCTCGCGGGGCGAGGCGCCGAGGAGCAGCTTCTCCAGCTCCACCCGCACGCGCTCGGCCGAGACCATGGCGACGGTGCCGGCCCGCTCGGTCATCGCCTCGACGACGGCGGGAGCCACCCGCAGCCCGAGGACGGAGGCGAAGCGGGCCGCGCGCATCATCCGCAGCGGGTCGTCGGCGAAGGAGTCCTCCGGCGAGCGCGGCGTGTGCAGCGCCCGGTGCGCGAGGTCGCGCAGCCCGTCGCACGGGTCGACGAAGGCGCCGTCGGGCAGGCGCACGGCCATGGCGTTGACCGTGAAGTCGCGACGCACGAGGTCGTCCTCGAGGGAGTCGCCGAACTCGACGACGGGCTTGCGGCTCTGCCGGTCGTAGAGGTCGCTGCGGTACGTCGTCACCTCGACGACGACGTCGCCCCGGCGCGCGCCGACGGTGCCGAAGGCCGCGCCGACGTCCCAGGTGGCGTCCCCCCACGCCGCGAGCAGCCTCGCCGTGGCCTCGGGGCGGGCGCTCGTGGCGAGGTCGAGGTCGACGTCGGCCGGACCGGTGAGGCGCCCGAGCAGCGCGTCGCGGACGGGTCCGCCGACGAGCGCGAGCTCGTGGCCCTCGGCGGCGAAGCGGCGCCCCAGCTCGACGGCGTCCGGGGCGAAGGCCAGGAGGGCGGCCACGGCCTCGTCGCGCGCGCCCGCGACGGCGGCGGCCAGGCCGCCGGCGCCCCGGCCGTCCGCGTCCTGCCCGGAGGACCCGGCCGGCGCCGCCGGCTCCCGGCTCTCGGAGGACGGCTCCGGGGGAGCCTCGGACGGGGCCTGCGGGCGGGCCCCGGGGCGGGCGTCGTCGGGGGCGTCGGGCACGCGCCGAGGGTGCCAGACCCCGCGGGCCTGCACGGCCCCGCCCGACCTCCCGCCGGCCTCCCGCCCGCCCGGGCGCACGGGGCGGACGGCGGCCGCCGTCGCGGCCGGGCCGTGTGTTCCGAAGCGGTCACGACTGGTCCGGCACCGCCGTCGCGCCCCGGTGCGGCGCAGGGGCCGTCGTTACAGTGCTGGCATGCCCGTCCCGCCTGGCCGTCCGCTGCCGCGGGCGCGTGCGCCGCGGGAGGACGACGGCCTGCGGGCTCCCCGCGAGGAGGCCGGCGGGAGCGCCTCCGCGGGCGCCGAGCAGCCCGCGTGGGGGGTCCCCGGGGGGGCACGGGACGAGGCCCCCGTCGGGAGCCGCGCCGCCGGGTCGGCGCACGAGCGGCCGCTGCCGGGCCGCGGCGGTCCGCGCGAGCACGGGCGGGCGCCCCGCTCCCGGGGGCCTCGCGCGCGCGGCGCCACGGTCGAGGAGACGTCGGCCGGCGGGCTCGTCGTCCGCGAGGCCGACGGCGTCGCGCAGGTGGCCCTCATCGCGCGCGTCAACCGCGCCGGCCGGCTCGAGTGGTGCCTGCCCAAGGGCCACCTCGAGGGCGAGGAGACGCCCGTCGAGGCCGCCGTCCGGGAGATCGCCGAGGAGACCGGCATCGTCGGCGACCCGGTGCGGCCCCTCGGCACCATCGACTACTGGTTCACCGCCGAGGGCCGCCGCATCCACAAGACCGTGCACCACTTCCTCCTGCGCGCCACCGGGGGCCGGCTCGGCGTGGAGGGCGACCCGGACGCGGAGGCCGTCGAGGCGGCGTGGGTGCCGGCGCCCGAGCTGGAGCGCCGCCTGGCCTTCCCGAACGAGCGCCGCATCGCCCGGGCGGCCGGGGACCTCCTCGGCGACGGTGGCTGAGGCGCGGCGCGGTCGCGCCGCCGTGGCCCTCGTCGCCCTCGTCGCCGGGGCGGCGGGAGCGCTGGGGTGGGCGCCCGCCGCGCGCGCCGGCGCCCTCCCGACCCCGCCGCCGACGCAGCAGCCGGGCCCCTCCGACGCCCAGGGCCCCGACGCCCAGGGCCCCGGCGCCGAGGACCCCCAGGCGCAGGACCCCAGCGCCCAGCGGCCGGCCGACGCCCCCGCCGCCGAGGACGCCCCGGAGGCGGTCGAGGTGGACATCACGGCGCTGACGAGCGCGCCGCTGCGGCCCGACGACGTCCTCGCCGTCGGGGTGCGGGTGACCAACGGCACCGACGAGCCCGTCGAGGGCCTGACGGCCGAGCTGCGGCTCCAGCCCGACCTGCTGCGCACGCGCGACGCGCTGGGCGCCTGGAGCGGGGCGCCCGACGACGCGGCGGCCGGCGAGGTGGTCCTGGGCGAGCCGCTCCTGCAGCCGCTGGCCCCCGGCCGCGTGCGCGACCTCGTCCTGCGCCTGCCCGCGGACGGGCTCGGGCTCCCGGAGGACGACGCCTCCTGGGGTCCCCGCGGCGTGGCGGTGGACGTCGTCGACGCCCGGGGCTCGCGGCTGTCCGCCGACCGGGGCCTCGTCGTCTGGTACCCGGTGGCGGACGGCGCCGCGGCGCCCGGCGTGGACGACCCGGCCCGCGTCGGCGTCGTCGTGCCCCTCACGGGCGCGGCGCCCGACGTGCGGACGGCGCTCGTCCCCGACGCGGAGATGGCCGACCTCGTCGACGGGGGGTCGGCGGGCTCGCGCGAGGGCCCCCTGGGGCGGCTGCTCGAGCTGGCCGCGGTCCCCGGCACGACCTGGGCCCTCGACCCGCTCCTGCTCGACTCCTCCGACCCCGGGACGGGCGAGCCGTCCGCGGGCGAGGCGTCGCCGGACGCCGACGATCGCGTCGAGCCGGGGCAGCAGGACGGGGCCGGCGAGGCCGGGGACGGGGCGGACGGCGGGGTCCCGACCACGGCTCCCCCCGCCGGCGCCACCGCGCCGACCACGGGCGCCCCCCGCGCCGTCACCGCGGCGGAGCCGACCGAGGGCGTGGCCGCCTGGCGCTCGGACCTCCTCGCCGCCGCTCCCGACCACCAGGTCCTGGCGCTGCCCCGCGGCGACGTCGACCTGCTCTCCGTGGCCGCCGCCGAGCAGCCGTCGCTGTGGGCCGCCGGCGTCCGGCAGGGTCGGGCCTCGCTGGTGCGCGCCGGGCTCGTGGAGCCCCCCCAGCAGGCGGACGACCAGCAGGCGGACGACCCGCCGGCGGACGCCCCACCGACGACCGGCGGCGCCGGCGCGGGCGTCCGCACCGACGTCGTCTGGTCGGCCCGCGGCGAGCTGGGCGAGCGCGCGGCCGCGCTGGCGGCGGACCAGGGCGCGGTCGCCGCCCTCCTCGCCCCCACCGCCGGCGGGACGCCCGACGGCGCGGCCGCGGTGCCCCTCGACCCGGGCGCCGGCGCGGCCGGCGACGACGAGGGGGCGGCGCTCACGGGGCTCGTCGGCGACGAGGACCTCGCGACCCTCCTCGAGCGCGCCGCCACCCGGGGCGAGGGCGACCCGCGGGCCGCCGCCCGCCTCCTGGCCGAGACGGCCGTGCTCGCCCGCGGCGGCTCGCCCGACCGCTCGGGCGGCCCGGCGGGGGCCCTCGTCGTGGCCCCGCGCGGCTGGGACGTCGACCCCTCCGCCGGGGCCCGGGCGCTCACCGCCCTCCTCGAGGCGCCCTGGACCCGGGCGACGCCCGCGACCGACCTGCCCGGCGGACCCGGTGGCACGGCCGCCGCCGCGGGGTCGGGGCGTGAGGAGGCCCTGCCCGAGCGCGCGGACGGCGCGCCGCCCCCGCCGCTGGACCGCGACGTCCTGGACGCCGCCGCGAGCGCCCTCGCTGCGACCGACGCCCTCGACGGCACCCTCACGGACGGCGCACCGCTCACCGCGGCGCGGCGGTCGCTCGTCGCGGCCGCGGCGCTGGCGCACCGGGGCGACGACGGCTGGGCCGCCGCGGCGGGAGCCGTCCTCCGCGACGTCGCCGCCCTCTCCGACGGCGTGCGGCTCCTGCAGGGAGGCGCCGTCACCGTCGTCGGCTCGCAGGCCTCCGTCCCCGTGACGGTCTCCAACGACCTCGGGCAGGACGTGCGCGTCGTCGTCGCCGCCGCCTCCTCCTCCCCCCGCGTGCGGGTGCGCCAGGACGTGACGACGACCGTCGCGGCGGCGTCCCGCACGCAGGTGCTCGTGCCCGTCGAGGCGGTGGGCGGCGGCGACGCGCGCCTGCTGCTGCAGCTGCGCTCGCCCGAGGGCGGCGCGCTCGGACCGCAGGTGGTCGTGCCCGTGCGCGTGCGGCTGGAGTGGGCCGAGTGGGGCACCGCGGGCGTCGCCGCCCTCGGCGGCCTCGTCCTGCTCGCCGGCCTCGTGCGCAGCGTCCGGCGCGTGCGACGGCGTCCGCCCGGCGAGGGGCCGCGCTCGCCAGAGCCGGCGGTCGCGGCCGGCGCGGGGCCGCCGCCCGGCTCGCCCGCCCGCGCCCCGACCGCCGGGGCCCCGACCGCCGCGACCCCGCCGGCCCGGACCTCGCCACCGGGCCGCCCGCCGCCGGAGCCCGGCGCCCCCGCGGCCCAGCCGGCCGACGACCCGCAGACCCGCCCCCGCCGACCCGGCGCCCCGCCCGCCCGCCGGACGGGCGGAGCCGCCCGCACGGGCGCCCCCGTCGAGGAGTCCCCATGAGCACGCCCAGCACGAGCCCCGCCGGGGGCGCCGCGCCCCCGCCCGACGCCGGGCCCGACGCCGCCGCCAGCACGAGCGGCGCCGGCGACACCACCGGTGGCGGGCGGGGTCCCGCCGGCGTCCGCTCGCTCCTGCGCTCGAGCACCGTCATGGCGGCGGGCACCGCCGTCAGCCGCGCGCTCGGCCTCGTCCGGTCGGTCGTGCTCGTCGTCGCCATCGGCGCCGTCGGCACGAGCGCGGACGCCTTCGACGTCGCCAACCGGCTGCCGAACATCGTCTACCTGCTCATCGCCGGCGGCGTCCTCAACGCCGTCCTCGTGCCGCAGATCGTGCGCGCCTCCCGGGACCCCGACGGGGGCGCGGCCTTCGTCGACCGGCTCGTCACCCTCATCGTCACGGGGCTCGCCGCGGTCACGGCGCTGTGCATGGTGGCCGCGCCGCTCCTCGTGCGCGCCTACGCCTCGTCGTGGGGCCCCGACGAGCTGCGCCTCGCCACGGCCATCGCCCTGTGGGTCCTGCCGCAGCTCTTCTTCTACGGCCTCTACACGGTGCTCGGCCAGGTCCTCAACGCCCGCGGCAGCTTCGGCCCCTACATGTGGGCGCCCGTCGTCAACAACGTCGTCTCCATCGCGGGGCTCGCGGTCTTCATCGGCCTCTTCGGGCGCGCGGACGAGACGACGGGGCTCGACACCCTCGACCCCACGCAGGTCGCCGTGCTGGCGGGGACGGCGACGCTCGGCGTCGTCACCCAGGCGCTGGTCCTCCTCGTGCCCCTGCGTCGGCTCGGTTTCACGTGGACCCCCCGCTTCGGCGTCCGCGGCGTGGGCCTGCGCAGCGCCGGGACCGTGGCGCTGTGGACCTTCGCCGGCATCCTCGTCTCCCAGGCGGGGTACCTCGTCACGGTGCAGGTGGCCGTCTACGGCTCCCAGGGCGCCGGCGAGCCCGTGCCCGAGGGCGTCGTGCTGCCGGGCCCGGCCGTGCTCGGGTACGCCTACCTGCTCTACGTCCTGCCGCACTCGCTCGTCGCCGTGTCCGTCGTGACGGCCCTCTTCACCCGCCTCTCCGGGCGCATCAGCGCCGGCGACGTCACCGGCGCCCGGGCCGACATGTCCCTCGGCCTGCGGCTCCTCGGCGTCGTCTCGGTCCTGTCCGCGACGGGGCTGGTGGTGCTCGGCGCGCCCGTCGGCGTCCTGCTCTTCGGCCCCGGCGGCGGCGACGTCATCGGCGCGACGGCGGGCGCCATGGCGCTGGGGCTGCCCTTCTACAGCGCCCTCTACCTCGTCCAGCGCGGCTTCTACGCCCGCGAGGACGGCAAGCGGCCCTTCATCGGCGTCGTCGTGGCCGGGGCCGTCTCGGTCGTCCTCAACGTCGTCGTGGCCCTCGCGGTGCCGGCGGAGCTCGTGGTGGTGGGCCTCGGCGTCTCCCAGAGCGTCGGCAACGTGGCGGGCCTCGCCACCGCCCTCGTGCTGCTGCACCGCCGGACCGGCTCCTTCGACGGCGCCCGCGTCCTGCGCCTGCACGTGCGCGTGCTCCTGTCGGCCGTCGTCGCCGGGCTCGCGGGCTGGGGCGCCAGCAGCGGCGTCCAGGCGCTCCTGGCCGGCATCACGAGCCGGCCCACCGCGCTCGCCGTCGTCCTCGTCGCGGGCGCCGTCGTCGTGGGCGTCTACGTCCTCATGCTCCGGGCCACGCGGGTGCGCGAGCTCGACGACGTCCTCGCGCAGGTCCGCCGGCGCTGAGGCGCCTGGGTCGCCGGAGCCGCCCCGCGGACCGGCCTCAGGGACCGGCCTCACGGACCGGCCTCACGGACCGGCCTCACGGACCGGCCTCACGGACCGCGCGCCCCGCGCCGCCTACCCTGGCGGCCGCGGGGAGCAGCGGGGGCGAGGGGCCGTCGGCGGCCCGGGCGCGGGCGCGAGCCGCGCGGACGACGGAGGTGGCAGGACGTGGAGGCAGGCAGCCCGCTCGTCGAGGGCGGCGTGCTCGGAGGGCGGTACCGGCTGGTGCGGCCCGTGGGAGGCGGCCGGGACGCCGAGGACGGCCGTCCGACCGGGCACCGGGGGGCCCGCACGTGGCGGTGCCACGACGTCGTCCTCGACCGCCCCGTCGACCTCCTGCTCGTCGCCGGGGGCGCCGAGCTCGTCGTCGACGCCGCGCGCCGCGCGGCCCTCGTGGACGACGCCCGGGTGCTGCGGGTCCTCGACGTCGGCGAGGACGCCGGCTGGGCCTACGTGGTCACCGCCGTGGTCCCGGGCGAGACCCTCGCCGCGCTCGTGCACCGCCGCGGGCCCCTGCCGCCGGCGCTCGCGCGCACCCTCGTCGGCGAGGCCGCGCAGGCCCTCGAGCGCGCCCGCGCGCTGGGCCTGCACCACCGCCGCCTCACGCCCTCCTCGCTGCTGCGCGCGGCCGACGGCGGCGTCGTCGTCGCCGGCGTCGAGGTGCACGCGGCAGTCGTCGAGGACGTGTCGCCCGGGACGGGCGCCCGGGACGACGGCCGGGACGACGCCCGGGACGACGGCCGGGACGGCGACGTCGACCCCGCCGTGGCCGCGCGGGCCGACGCCGTGGGCCTCGTGGCGCTGCTGCACGCCGCGCTGACGGGGCGCTGGCCCGGTCCCCTGCGCGCCGAGGAGCCCGCCGGTGCCGGTGACGCCCTCGAGGACGCCGACGCCCCGCCGCTCCCCCTGGCGCCCCGCGCGGGCGACGGCCCGGTGGCGCCCGGGGACCTCGTCGACGGCGTCCCCGCCGACCTCGACGTCCTCTGCGCCGTCACCCTCGGCCCCCACGAGGACGGCCCGCGCACGCCCGGCGAGCTCGCCGAGCAGCTGGCCCCCTGGGTCTCCCCCTACGGCGACGGCAGGCCCGCCGGCGGCTCGCGCCGCGACGGCCTCGGGCGGCTCGTCGCGGGGGCCGTGCCGGGTGCCCGGCGGCCCGACGAGCCGGCGTCCGGTCCGCGGCCCGACGGCGTCGCCCCCCGGGCCGGCGGCGGTGACGTGGGGGCGAGCGAGGAGGAGGTCGAGGGCGTGCGGACGGACGAGGAGCGCACCCGCGAGGTGGCCGCCGTGCGCGAGCCGGCGGCCGCGCTGGCCGGCTCCAGCACGGTCGCGCCCGCGGTGGGCGCGGGCGGCGTCGCGACCGGGGCGATGACGGCCTCGGCCGCCGCGCCGGGCGCCTCCGCGCTGCCCGGGCCCCGGTCGGCCCGACCGGGCCGCTCGGGCCGACCGGCCCGCCCGGGGGCGGGCTCCGTCGCGGCCGGCGGCGAGCGCTCCGGCGGGGACGGGGCGGGCGGCGGGCCCCGCGGGGGCGACGCCGTCGCGGCCGAGCCCCCCGAGCGGCCGGCGCGGGCCCAGACCGCCGTCGTCCTCGTGCTCGTCCTCGCCGCCGTGGTGGTGGCGGCCTGGCTCGCGCTCGGCGTCCTGCGCGACCTCGGCGGCGGCGGGGACGCCGCACCCGCGCCCGCGGCGACGTCGTCGCCGGCGCCCAGCGCCTCCGCACCGGCGGAGGGCCAGGAGCCGTCGCCGGAGCCGGCCCCCGCGCCGGCGCCCCCGCAGGTCGTCGGCGCGGAGTCGATCGACCCGCTGGGCGACGGCGAGGAGGGCGACGACTCGGTCGGCGCCGCGCTGGACGGGGACCCGGCCACGGCCTGGACCTCCTCGACGTACACGACGGCGGAGCTCGGCAACCTCAAGGAGGGCTTCGGCTACGCCCTGCAGCTCGGCGAGGGCTCCACGGTGAGCGGCGTGGCCCTGACGACCGCGGGCTCCGGCGGCACCGTCGAGGTCCGCACCGCCCCGGGCCCCGAGCTCGAGGACTCCCAGGTCGTCGCCACCGTGGACCTCTCGGGCGGGACGACCGACGTCGCGCTGCCGCAGCCCGTCGAGACGCCCTACCTGTTGCTGTGGTTCACGCGCCTGCCCGACGTCGGGGACGGCTTCCGCGTGGAGATGTCCTCCGTCCAGGTGCGGTGAGCGCGGTGCGCCCCGGCGCGCCCGGCCCTCCGGGGCCGCGCGACGAGGGCGGAGCGGGCGCGCAGGGGCGCAGCGGCGCCGACCGGCCCGGCGGCGGCCCCGTCCCACGCGGCACGGGGCCCGAGCCGGCTTCGACCGGCCCGGCGGCGGCCCCGTCCCGCGCGGCGCGGGGCCCGAGCCGGCTGCGACCGGCGCGGCGGACCGGGAGGACAGTGACAAGGACGTCGGGGACCAGGACGTCGGGGACCAGGACGACGCCGCCCTCCTGCGCGCCCACGTGCGGGGGGACCCCGACGCCTTCGCCGAGCTCGTGCGCCGCCACGGGCCGCGGCTGTGGGCCGTCGCCCTGGGCGTGCTCGGGGACCGGGAGGAGGCGGCCGACGCCGTGCAGGACGCCTTCGTCTCGGCGCTGCGGGGCGCCGACCGCTTCCGGGGCGAGGCGGCTGTCACGACGTGGCTGCACCGGATCGTCGTCAACGCCAGCCTCGACCGGCTGCGGCGGGCGCGGGTGCGGCGGACCGTGCCCCTGGACGCCCCGACGACCGGCGCGGACGCGCCGCGCGACGCCCTCGAGCGCCTGCCCGCCCGCGGTGACGCGGCGGCGGACGTGGACCTCGAGGTCGACGTCCGCGCCGCCCTGGACCGCCTGCCCGACCACCAGCGCGCGGCCCTGGTGCTCGTCGACCTCCAGGACCTGCCCGTGGCGGAGGCCGCCGCCGTCCTCGGCGTCGCCGTCGGCACGGTGAAGTCGCGGTGCGCCCGCGGACGCGCCGCCCTCGCCGCGCTCCTGCGCGAGCGCGGCCTCGACCCCCGCGCCCCCGCGCGACCGGCCGGTCCCGGGGGGAACCGCACCGGCCGGCGCGACGTCCGAGAGGACGGGGCGGGCTCCCGTGGGGAGCGGCCCGCAGTGACGGGCGTCCGCGACCGGGTGGCCCCCGACCCCGCCCCGCACGACCCCGCCCCGCACCACGTCGACCCGCACGACCCCCGCCCGCACGACCCCCATCCGCACGACCGAGACCCCCGCGACCCCGAGGAGGTGCCGTGAGCGACCGGCCCCTCCCCGCGGACCCGTCGGACGACGACGAGCGCCCCGACGGCGTCCCCCCCGACGTCCGGGGCGACGTGCCCGGTGCCCCGACGGACGGCGACGAGCGCGCCGCGGACGTCCGCGGCTCCGGCGAGCCGGCGCAGGGGCGGCCCCGCGAGAGCCCCGGCACGGCGCCGGAGGGCCGTCCGGCCGCCCACCCCACCGAGGAGGAGGTCGACGCGCTCCTCGACGCCGACCTCGTCGCGGTGCACGAGCGGCGCGAGCGGGCGGACGGCACGCCTCCGCCCGAGGCGCTCACGGCGGCGCACGTCCTCGGCTGCCCCCGCTGCCAGGGCGTCCTCGCCGACATGCGGGCCGTGCGCGGCCTCCTGCGTCGCCAGGGGGCCGGTGCACCTCCCCCGCCCGACGACCTCGCGGACCGCATCGCCCGCGCCGTGGCCGACGACGCCGCCCGCGAGCGCCGCGCCGCACGCTCCCGACGCCGCCGCGCCGGCCTGGCCCTCGCCGCCTCGGCGGTGGTCGTCGGCGGCCTCGGCACGGCCGTCGCCCTCCAGGTGCGCCCCCTCCAGGTGCAGGAGGCGGCGCCCCGGGGGGGCGTCGTCGCCGCCCCCGCCGCCGACGAGCCGCTGGTGATGGCCTCGGGCACCGACTACGGCCTGGGGTCCCTGGGCGCCCAGGTCCGCGCCGTCCTGGCCGAGCCCTCCGCCTCCTCCGGAGCCGCCCCCGACCGCCCGACGCCGTCGCTCGGCGACGACGGGGAGGCCGGTGGTGGCGCCTCCGGCGACCGGGCGGCCGCCGGGCGGCCCGGCAGCGCCCCGGCGGACGGCGCCGCCGCGGCGCAGAGCGAGGAGGTCGCCCCGGCGCCGACGCGGCCCAGCGGCCTGGCGCGGGCCGACGAGCTCGAGCCGTGCCTGGCGGCGCTGGGGCGGCCGGACGCGCGGGTCCTCGCGGTCGACACGGCGCGGTGGGAGGGACGCCCCGCCGACGTCCTCGTGCTCGACGGACCGGCGACCGGTGAGCCGGGCGCCGAGGACCCCGCGGCCGCGCCGCTGGCCGTCTGGGTGGTCCGCACCGGGTGCCGCGGGGGCGACGGGACGCTGCTGCACTACGAGGTCGTCCCGCGCTGACCGCCCGGCCCTCCCCAGGTCCGGGGAGGGCCGTGGGCGCCTCCGGGGAGCGGTGCGGCCGGACGGGCGGCGGCGCCGCGGCGCGGGAACAGCCGCGGCACCGCCCGGCGTTGGGCCCGTCGACCGAGCAGGGACTCGGACGGCCCCGACGGAGCCGAGGTGCTGGGAGCATGAGCGCCCGCACCCGTCCGACCAGCGAGCACACCAGCAGCGAGGAGCGCAGCCAGCGTGACCGACGACGTCCGCAACGTGATCATCGTGGGCAGCGGCCCGGCCGGCTACACGGCCGCCATCTACGCGGCCCGCGCCAACCTGCAGCCGCTCGTCGTGGCGGGCTCCGTGACCGCCGGCGGGGCGCTCATGAACACCACGGAGGTCGAGAACTTCCCGGGCTTCCCCGAGGGCCTCATGGGTCCCGACCTCATGGAGAAGATGCAGGCGCAGGCCGAGCGCTTCGGCGCGCAGGTCGTCTTCGACGACGTCACGGAGATGCAGCTCGAGGGCGACGTCAAGACCGTCGTGCTGGGCGGCGGCGAGGTGCACCGCGCGCGCACCGTCGTCCTCGCGCTCGGGTCGGCCTACCGCGAGATCGGCCTGGAGAACGAGAAGCGGCTCTCGGGCCGCGGCGTCAGCTGGTGCGCCACCTGCGACGGCTTCTTCTTCAAGGACCAGGACATCGCGGTCGTCGGCGGCGGCGACTCGGCCGTCGAGGAGGCCACCTTCCTCACGCGCTTCGCGCGGTCGGTCACCCTCGTCCACCGCCGCGACGAGCTGCGCGCCTCCAAGGTCATGCAGGACCGCGTCTTCGCCAACGAGAAGATGCGCTTCGCGTGGGACACCGAGGTCGTGGACGTGCTCGGCCAGGACAAGGTCACGGGCCTGCGGGTGCGCAGCACCACCGACGGCTCCGAGCGCGACATGGACGTGACGGGGCTCTTCGTCGCCATCGGCCACGACCCGCGCGTCGAGCTGGTCCGCGACCAGGTGCGCATCAACGACCACGGCTTCATCGACGTGGACGGCCGCTCGTCGCGCACCAACCTGCCGGGCGTCTTCGCCTGCGGCGACGTCATCGACCACGAGTACATGCAGGCCATCACCGCCGCGGGCAGCGGGTGCGCCGCGGCCCTCGACGCCGAGCGCTACCTCGCCGAGCTCGGCGACGCGGGCGGCCCGACCCCCGACGCCGCCCTCACCGAGGAGAAGCCGGAGATGGCCGGCACGGCGGGCAACCGCCCCTGACCCGGCTGCGGCCGCCGGCCGCGCCCGTCGACGTCCCGGCCCGGCCATTAGGCCGACCCACCGCAGCACCCCACCGCAGGAGAGCAGGAGCACCCGTGAGCACGAAGACCGTCACCGACGCCACGTTCGACGCCGAGGTCCTCCAGGCCGGCAAGCCGGTCCTGGTCGACTTCTGGGCCCCCTGGTGCGGCCCGTGCCGCCAGGTCTCCCCGATCCTCGAGGAGCTGGCGACGGAGTACGCCGACAAGATCGACGTGGTGAAGGTCAACACCGACGAGAACCCGCGCATCGCGGCGAGCTACGGCATCACCTCGATCCCCACGCTCAACGTGTACTCGGGCGGCGAGCTCGTGAAGTCCGTCGTCGGCGCCAAGCCGAAGCCGGCCCTGGTGCGGGAGCTGTCCGACTTCCTCGCCTGAGCGCACCCGCACCACCGACGGCCCCCGGCCCCCCGCCGGGGGCCGTCGTCGTCCGCCGGGAGCTACCGGTCCCCCGTGCGTGGTACGACACCCTCCGGGACGGCCACCGGACGACGGACCGGCCCCGGCGCCCCTCGACCGACGTCCCGAGCCCGACACCCGGCTCGACACCCCCACTGGAGGACCCGTGCCCGTCCCCCCGCACCTCCTGCGTCGCGGCGACACCGGACCCCGCGTGGTCGGCCTCCGCGAGGAGCTGGCCCGCGCCGGCGCCCCCGCCGGGACGGACCGTCAGGAGGACGTCTTCGACGACGCGCTCGAGCGGGTCGTCCGGGCCTTCCAGCAGGAGCGGGGACTGCGGGCCGACGGCGTCGTCGGGCCGCAGACCTCCCGCGCCCTCGACGGCGCCCGCTGGCGGCTCGGGGACCGCGTCCTCCGCTTCGTCCCCGGCCACCTGCTGCACGGCGACGACGTCACGGCCCTCCAGGACCGCCTGCTCCAGCTCGGCCTGCTCGACGACCGCCGGGACGGGCGCTACGGGCCGCGCACCGAGGCGGGGGTGCGCGAGCTGCAGCGCAGCAGCGGCACCGCCGTGGACGGCGTCCTGGGACCCGAGACGCTGGCCGCCCTGCGCCGCCTGAACCGGTCGGTCGGCGGTGGCGACGCGAGCGGCCTGCGCGACCTCGAGCGCACCGCCCAGGCCCGACGGCGGGCCAGCGGCCGCGTGGTGCTCCTCGACCCCGCCCACGGCGGCGCGGACCGCGGCTCGGTCGGGCACGGCCTGGAGGAGGCGGAGGTCGTCCTCGACCTCGCCCAGCGCCTCGAGGGCCGCCTGGCCGCCTCCGGCACCACCGCCGTCCTGTCCCGGGGTGCCGACCAGCGGCCCTCCGCGGAGGAGCGCGCCGAGCTCGCCGAGTCGGTGGCGGCGGACGTCGTCCTGTCGCTCCACTGCGACGCGCTCGTCCCCGCCGGCCTGGACGCCGGGCAGGCTCTCCCGCCGGCCGCCGCCTCCGGCCTCGCGACCTTCTCGTGGGGCTCGGCCACCGCGCGCTCGACGGAGGGTGCGCGCCTCGCCGGGCTCGTGCACCGCGAGCTCCTCGCGCGCACCGGTCTGGTCGACTGCCGGACGCACACGTGGAACACCGACCTGCTCCGGCTCACCCGGATGCCCGCCGTCCGCGTCGAGGTCGGCTACCTCACCTCGCCCGACGACGCCGCGCTCGTCCGCGACCCCGCCTTCCGGGACCGGTGCGCCGAGGCCCTCGCCGTGGCCCTGCACCGCTTCTTCCTGGAGGAGGAGGACGACGTGCCGACCGGCCTCCTGCCCGTCGTCGGTGCCGGCGCCTGAGACCGCTCCGGCGTCGGGTCGCCCCGCGCTGACGCGGGCGCGCCCTGCTGGTCCCGCTCCCACCGGCGTCGCGCGCCCCTCCGTGGGCCCCGCCCTCGCCGGCGCCGACGCGAGCGGGGGTGACCGCCCGAGGCGGTCAGGGGCACCCGCGCCCGCGGGGGGCGCCGGCGCGGTGGCCCGGGCTCAGCCCAGGGCGGGCACGCGCAGGTCGCCGAGGATGCGGTCGAGCGCCCGCTCGACGTCCTCGCGCCAGGCGAGCGCCGTCCGCAGCTCCAGGCGCAGCCGGGGCCACCGCGGGTGGTCGCGCACCACCTCGAAGCCGACCTCGAGGAGGAAGCCCGCCGGCACGTGGCACCCGCCGCCGAGCCGGGCGGCCGGGACGTCGAGGCTCCCCCGGGGGGAGCTCGGTGGCAGGGCGTCGGCGGAGGCCCCCTCCCCACCGCCGGCCTCCGCGAAGGCCTCGACGGCCCGCACGCCGCGACGGGTCAGGTCCTTCGCCGCGGCCTGCACGAGCATCCGCCCGAGGCCGCCCCCGCGGTGGCCGGGCAGCACGCCCGCCGTCATGAGGAGCACCGCGTCGGCGCTGACGGGCGACGTGGGGTACTGGAGCGAGCGCGGCACGAGGTGCGGCGGGGCGTACGTCACGAACGCCGCGAGCTCGCGGTCCACGTGGACGACGCGCCCGCACGACCCCCACTCGAGGAGCGTCCTCGACAACCACGCCTCCTTCTCGAAGGCCGGGTCGCCCGACCGCCGCGCGGCGTCCGCCGCTGGGGCGTCCAGCTCCCAGCGCACGCAGGCACGGCACGGGTCGGGGAGCGCGGCAACGTGCTCGAGCGACAGCGCGCTGATCGACCGGCTCACGGCCCGACCACCCCCGGACGCCGCACGCCGCGTTCCACGTGGAACGCGCGCGGCGCCGCTCTCACCGCGCCCACGTCAGCGTGGTCGCCGCGGGTCGTAGCCCGCACCGCGACGCCGCGGCTGCAGCAGGGCGCCGAGGAAGGCCGCGGAGGCGCCGAGCGAGAGGCCGAGGCCGACCGCTGCGGCCGTCGTGCGACGGCGACGCGCGCGCTCGCCCGACACGGGGACCCGTCGCGCCGCACCGCGCACGCCCCCCGCCGCCCGGGTCACGCCGCGCCGCCGCCGTCCGCGGAGGGGACGCCCTCGAGCGCGAGGACGCCGAGGATGCGCTCGAGGTCCTCGCGACCGGCGAACTCGACGGTGAGGCGGCCCTTGCGGCGTCCGACGTTCACCGTCACCCGCGTCTCCAGCCGCTCGGACAGGGCCGTCGCGACGGCGTCGGCCCGCTCGTCGCGTGCGGCCGGGGCGGCGGAGCGCCGGGGCGCGGGGACGGCGTCGCCCGCCGCCACCGCCTCCTCCGTCGAACGGACGGAGAGCCCTTCGGCGACGACGCGCTGGGCCAGGCGCTCCATGGCGGCCGCGTCCGGGAGGCCGAGCAGGGCGCGGGCGTGGCCGGCCGAGAGGACGCCCGCGGCGACGCGGCGCTGGACGAGCGGCGGCAGCTTGAGCAGCCGGAGCGTGTTGGAGATCTGCGGCCGGGAGCGGCCGATGCGGCGCGCCAGCTCCTCGTGCGTGCAGCCGAAGTCCTCGAGCAGCTGGCCGTAGGCGGCCGCCTCCTCGAGCGGGTTCAGCTGGCTGCGGTGGAGGTTCTCGAGCAGGGCGTCGCGCAGCAGCACGTCGTCCTCGGTGCCGCGCACGATGGCCGGCACGACGTCGAGCCCGGCGCGACGGCTCGCCCGCCACCGGCGCTCGCCCATGACGAGCTCGTAGAGGACGCCCTCGTCAGCCGTCTCGCCGGCCGGCACGGGCCGGACGACGACGGGCTGCAGCACCCCGACCTCGCGGATGGACTGCTCGAGCTCGGCCAGCTCGTCCTCGTCGAAGACCTGCCGCGGCTGCCGCGGGTTCGGCCGCACCGCCGCGACGGGCACCTCGGCGAGCCGGATCCCCGGCACCTCGACGAGCGCCTCGTCGGCGCGCGACGCGTCACCGCTCCCGTTCCACGTGGAACGCGTGTCGTCGCCGGTCGCCTCGGCGGTCGGCTCCGCACCTGCGGGAGTGCTCCCGTCGGCGCCCTCCGGGGCCACCGCCACCTCGCCGCGCTCGGCGGCGGGCCAGAACACGTCCCGGGGACGCTCGCCCTCCGGCCCGGAGGGGATGAGCGCGCCGAGGCCGCGCCCCAGACCGCGTCGTCGTTCCGTCATGCTGCTGCCCGTCCTGCTCGTCGCTGCCTACGTCGTCCTGGTGCTGCGGCCCGGGCGCGTCGCCGCCGGAACGACGACCGAGCTCGGCCGCTGCGCTGCCGCGGCGGCTCAGCGCCCGCCCGCGGCGGTGCCGCCCGCGGCGGGCGCCGTGGTCGGTCGCTCGGCCAACTCCTGCGCCGCGGCGAGGTACGACAGGGCCCCGCTGGACCCCGGGTCGTAGGTCATCACGGTCTGGCCGTAGGACGGCGCCTCCGACACGCGGACGGAGCGCGGGACCGTCGTCCGCAGCACCGAGCGGGGGAAGTGCTCCCGCACCTCCTCGGCCACCTGCGCGGCCAGCCGCGTGCGCGCGTCGTACATCGTCAGGAGGATGGACGAGACGTGCAGCCCGGGATTGAGGTGCCGCGTGATCATGTCGATGTTCTTGAGGAGCTGGCTCAGCCCCTCCAGCGCGTAGTACTCGCACTGGATCGGGATGAGCACCTCCTCGGCGCACACGAAGGCGTTGAGGGTGAGCAGGCCGAGGCTCGGCGGGCAGTCGACGAAGACGTAGTCGGGACGGGGCTCGCCGCGCGCCTCGCAGCGCTCGAGGTAGCCGCGCACGGCGACCCGCAGCCGGGTCTCCCGGGCGACCATCGAGACGAGCTCGATCTCCGCGCCGGCGAGGTCGATCGTCGCGGGGGCGCACAGCAGCCCGGGGACGTCGGGGCAGGGCTGCAGGACGTCCTCGAGAGGGACCTCCTCGACGAGGACGTCGTAGAGGCCCGGCACCTCGGCGTGGTGCTCGACCCCCAGGGCCGTCGAGGCGTTGCCCTGCGGGTCGCTGTCGAGGACGACGACGCGCAGCCCGGCCTGCGCGAGCGCGGCCGCGAGGTTCACCGTCGTCGTCGTCTTCCCGACGCCGCCCTTCTGGTTCGCCACGGTGAGGACCCGCGTCCTCGGCGGCGGCGCGAGCGGGCGCCCGGCCAGGGCGATCCTCCGGCGGGCGTCGTCGGCCACCTCCCGCGCGAGCGGGGTCGAGTCGTCCACCTCGGGCAGCGACCCGGCGACCTCGGCCCGCTGCGCGTCGTCCCCACCGGCGACCACCGCCACGGCGCCGTCGGAGGGGGCCGACACCGGAGCCGAGACCGCGGCCCGGCAAGCGGACGGGGACGGGCCCGGGCCGTCCACGTCCTCCGGCGCTGCGGGCACGTCGGGGTCGTCGTCGAGGTCGCCGGACCCGCCGGCGGCGTCGGCGACGTGGTGGGGCTCGGCACGGCTCCCCGCGGAACCGCCGGGGCTCGGCGCGTCGCGGGGGGCGTCGGTCGCGTCGCCGGTGCGCCGCACGGGCGCCACCGGCTCCACCGGGGCGTGGTCCTCACGGACCGCGGGCGTGTCGACGTCGTCCTCCACGGGCGTCGGGGCGGCTGCGGCCGGTGCCGGCGAGGGCGGGCCCTGCGCCGCCTCGACGGCCGGTCCGCCCGCCGCGCCCGCCACCGCCGACGCCTCGATCTCCGGCTCTGGCTCCGGCCTCGGCTCGACGACGGGTCCGTCGCCCACGTCCTCCGTCGGGACGCCGTCACCCGGGCCCGCCTCGCCCGTGACCGCCGCTTCGAGGCCACGTGGGACCTCCGCGTCCGACGCCGGTCCGGCGCCCGGATCCGGCACCTCGCGGCCCTGCGGCGGCGTCGGCACGGTCGCGATGTCGGTTCCACGTGGAACGGCCGGCCACCCGAGGGCTCCACCGACCCGCTCGACCTGCCGGCCGGGCCAGCCCGGTGCCGTCGTGGTGCGCACCCGCGCCCGCCTCCCTCTCTCGTCGACCGCCGGCAGCACCTCCGCGCCGACGTCCGAGGGTCAGCTGCGGCGGCGCGCCCGCGCGCTGCGGGCCCCGACCCTAGCCCGGACGACGGTGGTGACCTCGTCCAGCAGGCCGTCGCCGCAGGTGAGCACCTCGGGGTCGAGGAGACCGGCGCGCCGCAGGGCGCCGCCGTGCTCCGCGACCTCGTCCGCCGCCGTGCCGCCCTTGACCGCCAGCAGCTGCCCGCCCGGCGCCACCAGGGGGGCGCACCAGCGCGCCAGGCGGTCGAGCGGGGCCACCGCGCGGGAGGTCACGACGTCCGCCTCCTCGTGGCCCGCCAGCTCCTCGGCCCGCGCCCGCACCACCCGCACGCGCAGGTCCGGACCCGGGACCGCGGCGTCGACCACCTCGACGGCGTGCTCCAGCCAGCGGACCCGGCGGAGGGCGGAGTCGACGAGCACCAGCTCGAGGTCCGGTCGCGCCAGGGCGAGCACGAGCCCCGGCAGGCCGGCGCCGCTGCCGACGTCCAGCACCACCGCGTCCTCGGGCACCAGCTCGGCCACCACGGCGCAGTTGAGGACGTGGCGGCTCCAGAGCCGCGGCACCTCCCGTGGGCCGATGACGCCGCGCACGACGCCCTCGCCGGCCAGCTCGCGGACGAGCGCCCGGGCCCCCTCGAGACCCGGGCCCAGCACGCGCGCCGCGACCTCCGGCTCGTCGGGGAGGTCGCCGGCGCCCGAGGGGGGGCCGTCGACGGGGCGCTCGGGCGCCGCGTCCTCCGGCGGCGGGGCGGTCAGGACGCCGCCGTGACGACGACGTGCCGGTCGGCGGCCACGCCCTCGGACTCCGAGCGCAGGCCCGCCTCCGCGACGACGTCGTGGACGATCTTGCGCTCGTACGGGTTCATCGGCTCCAGGTGGACGGCCTCCCCGCCGGCGCGGGCCCGCTCGACCGCCTCGGTCGCCAGACCGGTGAGGACCGTGCGGCGCCGGGCGCGGTAGCCGGCGACGTCGAGCACGAGGCGGCTCCGCTCGCCCGTGCGGGCCTGGACGGCCAGGCGCGTCAGCTCCTGCAGCGCCTCGAGCACGCGGCCCTCGTCCCCGACGAGGCGGCGCAGGGAGCCCGGGGCGGCGTCGTCCTCGAGCACCGAGACCGACGCGCGGCCGTCCTCGACGTCGATGTCGAGGTCCCCGTCGAGGTCGGCGATGTCGAGCAGCTCCTCGAGGTAGTCGGCAGCGACGTCGCCCTCCTCCTCCAGGCGCGCGCGGCGCGTGGGCGCCTCCTCGCCGGTGCCGGCGGGGGTGCCGTCGCCCGCCTCCGCTGCCGGCGCGTCCACCGCGGCGTCGTCCGTCGAGCCCTCAGTCGTCATGCTGCCTCCTCCACCGCGCGGCGGTCGCCGCAGTCGTCGGGGGACCGTCGTGGGTCCTGTCCCGGTTGGTCGTGCCTCGGCGCCCCGGTCTCCGCCCCGCGGTGCACGGTCCGCCCGGCGGTCGTGGCCGTCTCGGGGCGGTCGCGGCGGGGCCGGACGAGCGCGTCAGCTCCCGCGCGTGGGCCGCTTCGCCGCCGGCCGCGAGCCCTGCCGGCCCCGCTGGCCGCCCCGGCTGGTGCTGCCCGTCGGGCGACGGCGCCCCGGCGCGTGCGCCGCGCTGGTGCCGTTCGCGCCTCCCGGGGCTGCGCCCGCGGCTCCGTCCCGGCGCGCCGAGCCGGTGACGTCCGGGCCCGCGGCGTCGCCGTCGGCCCCGCCCTCCCCGTCACCGCTCCTCCGGTCACCGCTCTCGTGCTCACCGCTGCGCTGGTCACGGCTCTTCCGGCCACCGCTCTTCTCGCCAGCGCCCGGGCCACCGGCGGTCCTCTCACCCGCGGCCGGCTCGCCGGGACGCCGCTGGCGGTCCTTGCGCCGGGGCTGCACACGCTGCCCGCGGGGCGCGTCGCCGGCGGCGGCCGGGCCCGTGGCGGTGCCCTTCGTCAGGTCCTCGACGGTGGTGCCCTGCTTCCGCGCCCTCCGCTCGAGGAGCTTCGCCTCGGCGGCCGAGCCCGGGGCGGGCATGTTGCGGATGACGTAGAACTGCTGGGCCATCGACCACACGTTCGTCGTGAGCCAGTACAGGAGCACGCCGATGGGGAAGTTGACGCCCGTGACGGCGAAGACCAGCGGCAGGACGTACATGATGATCTTCTGCTGCTGCGCCATGGGGTTGTCGGCCATGGACGCCGGCATGTTCTTCGTCATCAGCTGGCGCTGGGTCGTGAACGTCGTCACCGACATCAGCACGATGAGCAGCACCGTCACGAGCTTGGTGACGAGGTCGTCGCTCCCGAGGAAGGTCGATGACAGCGGCGCGCCCAGCAGGCTGGAGGCCTCGGCCTGCGCCGCCACGTCCTGCGTCATGCGGCCGATGGGGTCGCGGTCGCCCGCGGCGATGGCGCTGAGGCCGTTGAGCACCTGGAACAGCGCGAAGAAGATCGGCATCTGCAGCAGGATCGGCAGGCAGGACGCGAAGGGGTTGGTGCCAGCCTTCTTGTAGGCCGCCATCGTCTCCTCGGTCATCTTCTGCCGGGAGGCGGGGTCGGTCTTCCCCTTGTACTTCTGCTGGATCTTGCGCACCTCGGGCGCCACGATCTGCATGCCGCGCGAGGCCTTGATCTGCTTGACGAACAGCGGGATCAGGACCACGCGGATGACGACGACGAGGGCCACGATCGAGAGCGCCCACGTCCAGCCGGACGTGGCGTCCATGCCGGCCGAGGTGAGCAGGTCGTGCGCCGTCACCATGATCCAGGCGACGACGTACTCGATGGGGCGGAGGATCTCGAGCATGGGCTCCTGCCGTGGTGGGCGTGGGTGGTGCCGGTCCGTCGTGCGCTCCGGCGGGGAGCGCCGGCGGGTCTCTCAGGCGGGGCGCGCCCCGTGGGGCGGGGCCTCGGCGCGGCCGCCCACCGGTGGGACGTGGTCGACCCCGCCGGGGTTCCAGGGGTGGCACCGCAGGAGGCGCCGAGCGGCGAGCCACCCCCCGCGCGCTGCGCCGTGGCGGTCCAGCGCCTGGACGGCGTACGCCGAGCAGGACGGGTAGAAGCGGCAGACCGGCGGGTACCAGGGCGACACGACCAGCTGCCACACCCGCACCAGCAGCACGAGCAGGCGGCGCGGCCACGTGCGCGGGTCGGCAACGCCGCGCGCAGCGCCGCCACGGGGGGCGGAGGAGCCGTCGGTCCCGGCCCGGGCGCCCTCGTCCACGGGGGCGCTCACGCGCCCACGCCCACGGGCCGCGGAGCCGACCGGTCAGCGCCCGACCGAGCGCCACCCGGACGACCCGCAGAGGACCGTCCGCCGCGGCGCGCGCGGCGCAGGGCGGCGTCGAGGTCGAGCGCCAGGTCGGCGGAGGTGGCCTCCGCCGAGGGCGGCAGCGCCCTCACGACCAGCTCGGTCCCGGCGGGCAGGTCCTCGAGGCGGTCGGCCACGAGGTGCCGCAGGCGACGGCGCACGCGGTTGCGGACGACGGCGCCGCCGACCGCCCGGGAGACGACGAACCCCGCCGCCGCGGGCCGCGGGGGCGGGGTGGCGCCGTCCGCCGCCGCCCCGGAGGGCGTCAGGACGTGGACGACGAGGGTCGGGCGGCCGGCCCGGGCGCCGCCGCGCACCGCGCGCCCGAAGGCGTCCGCGGTGCGCACACGACGACCGGCCGGCAGCACGGCCGGCTCAGGCGGAGAGCTCGCCGCGGCCCTTGCGGCGGCGGGCGGCGAGGATGGCGCGACCGGCGCGGGTGCGCATGCGCAGGCGGAAGCCGTGGGTCTTGGACCGACGGCGGGTGTTCGGCTGGAAGGTGCGCTTGCTCACGTCTGCTCCACGGGGTCTGGCGCGCTGCCGGCCAGCGCACGGAGGTCTCTGGTCAGCGCTCCGGCGCTCCCGCACGCCTCCCCGGAGGGGCGACGGCGTCAGTGGTGGGCCGGGCTCAGACCGCAGCACGGTACGGGCGCGCCGAGCCCCCGGTCAAACCACCGGTGCACCACGGGGCGTCCACGGCCGCCGGGCGCCGCGCGCCTCCACGGCTGCTCGGAGTCCTCTCGACCTCCTGCGCGAGCAGGCTCCCGATGGTCCCCCTCGTGGGGGTAGTGTCCGCGGACCGACACGCCGCCGGTCCGTCGAGGGCCCGGTCGGTCGTGCCGGGACCACCCTGGCGACCGACGGTCGCACCGGGGCCGGAGGCGGGGGCCGACCCGGGGGTGCGTGGCCCCGACCGGGTCCCGGTGTGCTACCCACAGGTGTGGACAACTCTGTGGACCGCGCCGCCGGGCTCGGGCGCGCCCTCGTGCCGGGGCTGCACGGCCCCCGACCGGGGGCGCTGGCCGCCGCCCCGAGCGGGGCGGGACGCACGAGCGGCGCGGGCGCCGGACGGGGAGGGCGCGCGTGAGCACCGACGGCGGTGAGCAGCCCGACCTGCCCCTGGCCTGGTCGCGGGCCATGCAGCGCTTCCGCGAGGACGAGCGCATCACCGCCTCCAACCTGGGGTTCCTGCGCCACACCCGCCCGCTCGGCCTGCTCGACGGGACGCTGCTGCTCGTCGTGCGCGACGACCTGACGAAGAGCGTCCTCGAGCAGCGGGTCCGCGACGTCGTCGTCGGCGTCCTCGGCGAGGAGCTGGGCCGCCCGGTCCGGCTGGCCATCACGGTCGACCCCTCGCTCGACGTCGACGCCCTCGACGGCCCGGCCGACGACGGCGCCGGCGCCGGGGTCGACGGGGCCCCGCCCACGGACGACGACGAGGGCCCCGCCGCGACGGGGGGCCTCGAGCGGACGGTCGACGACCTGCCGCCGCCCGTGGGGGTGCGCCCGCGCGACCCGGGTCGTCCGAGCGAGCCCACGCGGCTCAACCCCAAGTACACCTTCGACAGCTTCGTCATCGGGGCGTCCAACCGCTTCGCCCACGCGGCGGCGGTGGCGGTGGCCGAGGCGCCGGCCAAGGCGTACAACCCGCTGTTCGTCTACGGGGAGTCCGGACTCGGCAAGACCCACCTGCTGCACGCCATCGGCGACTACGCCGCCAAGCTCTACCAGGGCGTGCGCGTGCGCTACGTGAACTCCGAGGAGTTCACCAACGACTTCATCAACTCCATCCGCGACGACAAGGCGTCGGCCTTCCAGCGCCGGTACCGCGACGTCGACGTCCTGCTCATCGACGACATCCAGTTCCTGTCGAACAAGGTGCAGACGCAGGAGGAGTTCTTCCACACCTTCAACACGCTGCACAACGCGGACAAGCAGGTCGTCGTCACGAGCGACCTGCCGCCCAAGCAGCTGTCGGGGTTCGAGGAGCGCATGCGCTCGCGCTTCGAGTGGGGCCTCATCACCGACGTCCAGCCGCCCGACCTCGAGACCCGCATCGCCATCCTGCGCAAGAAGGCCGCAGGCGACGAGCTGCAGGCGCCCGACGACGTCCTCGAGTTCATCGCGAGCAAAATCTCGACGAACATCCGCGAGCTCGAGGGCGCCCTCATCCGCGTGACGGCCTTCGCCAACCTCAACCGCCAGGGCGTGGACCTGCCGCTCGCCGAGGTGGTGCTCAAGGACCTGCTGACCGACACGGGCACCGGCGTCGTCACCGTCGCGACGATCATGGCGCAGGCCTCCGACTACTTCGGCGTCACGATGGAGGACCTCGCCGGCGCCTCGCGCTCGCGCACCCTCGTGACGGCCCGCCAGACGGCCATGTACCTGTGCCGCGAGCTCACCGACCTCTCCCTGCCGAAGATCGGCCAGGCCTTCGGCGGTCGCGACCACACCACGGTCATGCACGCCAACCGCAAGATCCGCGAGCAGATGGCCGAGCGCCGCTCGACCTTCAACCAGGTCACCGAGCTCACCAACCGCATCAAGCAGCAGCACCGCTCCTGACCGCCCACCGGAGGCAGCAGCCCACGGCGCGCGGCGGCGGGGGCACGTCTGCCCGGACGGGGCTGCGCGTGCGAGGGCGCCGCGCAGGACTGAGGGCGCCGCGCGCGGTGGTGACGTCCGCGCAGGTGGGGGCGGGTGACGTGCGGGGCACGTCAGGCGAGCGCCCGTGCTGGGCGCCAGCCCCAGCGCGGG
>NZ_JBBHZG010000004.1:114740-119563 GCF_037482305.1 Pseudokineococcus sp. 5B2Z-1 | reverse complement strand
CCCCCCCCCCCCCCCCGCCACCCGCGCCCACCCACCCGGCCACGAGCCACCCGGCCACGACCAGACCCCGCACCGGCGAGCCAGGACCACGCCCGCCACGAGTGATGACGTCCACGCAGGTGGGGGCGGGTGGCGTGCGGGGCACGTCAGGCGAGCGCCCGTGCTGGGCGCCGGCCCCAGCGCGGGGGCGTAGCCAGTGCCCCGGACGGCGCCCGCCCCACCACCCGCCCCGACGGACCCCCGCCCGGCCACGACCGGAACTCCTCGAGCCACGAGCCACGAGCGACGCCCGACGGAGCGATCCGTGCGGCGGGCACGACGCGCCACCGCCCCGGCAAGCGCCTCCCCACAGGTGTGCACAACCCTGTGGACATCTGTGGAGATCCCCCCGTGCGCGTCCACACCCCCGTGGACGGAGGGCCGGGGCCGCACCGGCGTGCACACCCCTGGGTCGACCCGGCGGACGGGTGCCCCCACGGCGTCCCGAGGGCGACACGCGACGTGACCTGCGGCGCCGCCCCGTCCTCCACACCGTCCACAGCACCGATGACGAGGACGAGCCTCCCCGGTGAAGAGGAGGTCCGCGCACAGCTGGTGGAGGGCCGGGCTGGGGACGAGCGCCCCGAGGCCGGAGGTCGCGGACGCCGAGAGGCCGACGAACCGGGCGAGGAGGAGAGCCGCCGCTGGTGCGACCCAGGAGAGGACCGTGGTGCGGGCCCTCGCCGCGGGCCGCGTCTGCCGTAGGGTCGGCGACCGCGCCCGCGCGTCCGCCGGGCCGCACCAGCGGACGCACCCCTGCAGCGAGCAGCGCGGGGGCGCCGGGAGGGGTCGGTCGCCGTGAGGTTCAGGGTCGAGCGCGACGTGCTCGCGGAGGCGGTCACGTGGACCGCGCGCTCCCTCCCCACCCGTCCGCCGGTGCCGGTGCTCGCCGGTCTGGTGCTCGATGCCGACGCGAGCGGGACGCTGTCGCTCGCGGGCTTCGACTACGAGGTCTCGGGGCGCGTCGAGGTGGCCGCGGAGGTCGAGGACGCGGGCCGGGCGCTCGTGTCGGGGCGCCTGCTGGCCGACATCGCGCGGAGCCTGCCGAGCCGGCCCGTGGAGGTCGTGAGCGAGGGCTCGAAGGTGACGCTGACGTGCGGCGCCAGCCGCTTCCAGCTGCTGACGATGCCCGTCGAGGAGTACCCGGCGCTGCCGGAGATGCCCGCGTCCAGCGGCGTGGTGGCGGGCGACGTGCTGACGCAGGCGGTGGGCCAGGTCGTCGTCGCCGCGAGCCGCGACGAGACGCTGCCGATCCTCACCGGCGTCCGCATGGAGATCGAGGGCGACCGGCTGACGCTGCTGGCCACGGACCGCTACCGGCTCGCGATGCGCGAGCTGGCGTGGTCCCCCGCGACGCCGGGGGCCTCCACGACGGCGCTCGTCCGCGCCCGCACGCTCTCGGAGGTGGCGCGCTCGCTCGGCTCGGGCGGCGGGGACGTCGTCGTCGCGCTGTCGGACGGCACGAGCGGCACGGGCACGGCGATGATCGGCTTCGAGGCGGGGGGCCGGCGCACGACGTCGCTGCTCGTCGACGGCGAGTACCCGAAGGTGCGCTCGCTGTTCCCGGCCGAGTCGGCCGTGCGCGCCGTCGTCGGGCGCGAGGAGCTCGTCGACGCGGTGCGGCGCGTGTCGCTCGTGGCGGAGCGCAACACCCCGGTGCGGCTGTCCTTCACCGAGGGCCAGGTGGTCCTCGAGGCCGGCGCCGGGGACGACGCGCAGGCGAGCGAGGCCCTGCCGGCGACGCTCGACGGCGAGCCGCTGGAGATCGCCTTCAACCCGGCGTTCCTCCTCGACGGGCTGGGGGCGCTGCCGACGCCGCACGTGCGCCTGTCCTTCACCCAGCCGACGAAGCCGGCGGTCCTCACGGGCCAGCAGGAGCCGGAGGGCGACGACGACCCGGGCTACCGGTACCTGCTCATGCCCGTCCGGATGGCCGGCTGAGCCTCGCCCCGGCGAGGGGCCCGAGCGGCGCGAGAGGCGCCTCGGCACCACGCTGGGGGCCGTGCGCGGCGGGCGCACGCGGGCGGCCGCCGCCCGGGACGACCAGGCAGCACCGCGGGAGCGGTGGGGAGGAGCGGCATGAGCACGGACACGCAGACGGGCACCACGGAGGGGACCTCGGCCCCCGTGCAGCACCTCGGCATGGTGGGGCTGGGCCGCATGGGCGGCGGCATGCGGGACCGCCTCCGCGAGGCGGGCCTCGAGGTCACCGGCTACGACCGGGACCCGGACGCCACGGACGTCGACAGCCTGGCGGCGCTCGTCGAGGCGCTGCCGACCCCGCGCGCGGTCTGGGTGATGGTCCCGGCCGGGGACGTCACGCACTCCGTGATCACCGAGCTCGCCGGCCTCCTCGAGGAGGGCGACCTCGTCGTCGACGGCGGCAACTCCAAGTGGACGGCCGACGAGGAGCACGCCCGGCAGCTGGCCGAGCGGGGCGTCCGGTTCGTCGACTGCGGCGTCTCCGGGGGCGTGTGGGGCCTCGAGGCCGGGTACGGCCTCATGTGCGGCGGCGCCGAGGACGACGTGGCGCGGATGATGCCCGTCTTCGACGCCCTGCGCCCCGAGGGCCCCCGCGAGGAGGGCTTCGTCCACGCCGGCCTCGTCGGCGCGGGCCACTACGCGAAGATGGTCCACAACGGCATCGAGTACGGCCTCATGCAGGCCTACGCCGAGGGCTTCGAGCTGCTGCTCGCCAAGGGGATCGTCACGGACGAGACCGGGTGCTTCAAGGCCTGGACGCGCGGCACCGTCGTCCGCTCGTGGCTGCTCGACCTCCTGGTGCGGGCCCTCGAGGAGGACCCGGCGCTGGAGAGGCTGCAGGGCTACGTCGACGACTCGGGCGAGGGTCGCTGGACGGTGCAGGAGGCGGTCGAGAACGCCGTCCCCGCGCCGGTGATGTCGGCGGCGCTCTTCGCCCGCTTCACCTCGCGCCAGGCCGACTCCCCCGCCATGAAGGCCGTGGCGGCGCTGCGCAACCAGTTCGGCGGCCACGCCGTCCACGCCGCCGGCCCGAGCTCGGGCGGCGGGGACACCCCCGAGAGCGACCAGCCGGCCTCGAGCGAGGAGACCGGTCCGGCCCACGCCGGCCCGACGTCGGGCAGCTCGGACGTGGACCACTCCGCCTAGCCCGGGGCCCCGCCGCGCCGTCCTCCCCCGGGGCGCGCGGGGGCGGTGCGCGGGGCGGGGGGACGAGAGCGGGAGGACGGAGGTCGGCGCGGTGCACGTGGCGCACCTGTCGCTCGCCGACTTCCGCAACTACGAGCGCGCCGAGCTCCCGCTCGAGCCCGGGGTGACGGCGCTCGTCGGCCCCAACGGGCAGGGGAAGACCAACCTCGTCGAGGCGCTCGGCTACGTCGCCTCCCTGTCGAGCCACCGCGTCGCGAACGACGCCCCGCTCGTGCGGGCGGGCGCCGAGCGGGCGGTCGTGCGCGCGAGCGTGGTCCGCGACGGCCGCCCGCTGCTCGCGGAGGTCGAGATCAACCCCGGGCGCGCGAACCGGGCGCGGCTCGGGCGCGCGGCGCTGCCGCGGGCGCGCGAGCTCGTCGGCACGCTGCGCACCGTGCTCTTCGCGCCGGAGGACCTCGCCCTCGTCAAGGGCGACCCCGAGGGCCGGCGCCGCTTCGCCGACGACCTCCTCGTGCTCCTCGCCCCGCGCCTGGCCGGCGTGCGCGCCGAGTACGACCGGGCGCTGAAGCAGCGCAACGCCCTCCTGCGCTCGGCGGGCGCGACGAGCGCCGCGCGCCGCGGCGCGGGCCCGCTGCCGGGCATCGAGGTGTGGGACCACCAGCTGGCGGCCCTGGGCGCCGACCTGCTGTCCGCGCGGCGCTACCTCCTCGCGCGGCTCGCGCCGTACGTCGCCCGCGCCTACGACGCCGTCGCCGAGACGGCGCCCGGCGGGACGGGCGCGGGCGCCGCGGCGGAGGGCGGCCTCGCGGACGTCGTCCGGCTGGCCTACCGCGGCTCCCTCGCCGAGCACCGCGGCGAGGGCGAGGAGGACCTGTCCTCCGAGGCGGCCCGGGAGGCGGGCGCCGCACCGCGGGACGTCCTGGCCGCCCAGCTCGTCGAGGCGATGGAGCAGCTGCGCCGCCGCGAGGTCGAGCGGGGGCTGACGCTCGTGGGCCCGCACCGCGACGACGTCCTGCTCTCCCTGCGGGGGCTGCCCGCGCGGGGCTACGCGAGCCACGGGGAGTCGTGGTCCTACGCGCTCGCGCTCCGGCTGGGCGCCTACGAGCTGCTGCGCAGCGAGGGGCCGGGCACGCCGTCCGAGCGCGAGCCCGTGCTCGTCCTCGACGACGTCTTCGCCGAGCTCGACGCGCGCCGGCGCTCCCGGCTGGCCGAGCTGGTGGCGGGCGCCGAGCAGGTCCTCCTCACCGCGGCCGTGCCCGAGGACGTGCCCCCGCAGCTCACCGGGCGCCGCGTGCACGTGCGCGCCGGCGCCCTGCAGCTGCCGCCCGACGGCGGACCGGCCGAGGACGCCGTCGCCGACGGCGGTCAGACCGACGAGGGGTCCGCGCCCGAGGAGGCCGCTCAGGAGGGCTCCACCGACGAGGGCTCCGCCGTGGAGGGCTCCCCCGGTGGGAGGGACGGCCGTGGCTGAGCGTCCCGGCGAGCCCGAGCCCCCTGAGGCCCCCGGCGGCCCTGGCGGACCCGGCGGCCCTCCCGATCCCCCGGCCGACGGCGACGCCGGGCTCTCCGCGGACCCGTCCGCGGACGCCGTCCGCGCGGCGCTGGGCCGCGCGCGGGCGGCGGCCCGCGCCCGCGGCGTCCTGCCGGGGGCCCCC
>NZ_JBBHZG010000004.1:83723-114592 GCF_037482305.1 Pseudokineococcus sp. 5B2Z-1 | reverse complement strand
CGGGGGCCCCCGGCAGCGGCGGGAAGAGCTCGGACCAGCGGCGCCGAGAGGAGCGCCGCCGCCGCGGCACGACGATGTCGGGCGCCGGGCCCGACGACCGCGACCCCCAGACGGTGGGCCGCAGCGTCGACCGGCTCGTCGGCGAGCTGGGCTGGTCGGCGCCCGTCGCCGTCGGCGGCGTCGTCGGCCGGTGGGAGCAGGTCGTCGGCCCCGAGGTGGCGGCCCACGCGACGCCCGAGCGCTTCGCGGACGGCGTCCTCGTCGTCCGCGCCGACTCGACGGCGTGGGCGACGCAGCTGCGGCTGCTCGAGCCGGTCATCGCCCGCCGCCTCGACGAGGAGCTCGGCGCCGGCGTCGTCGTCAAGCTCCAGGTGCGCGGCCCCGGCGCCCCCTCGTGGCGGCGCGGGCCCCGCCGCGCGCCCGGCGGCCGAGGACCACGCGACACCTACGGCTGAGCCCGTCGCCCCGCCCCCGACCGACGACCACCGGGGCCGGTCCCCGCGCTCCGGCGCTCCGGCGGGCGCACCGCCCGGCCCCGTACCCCCCGTCCAGACCGGCCCTCGACCCGCTCAGCGCCGCGCTGAGGGCCCGTCCGGCGGTCCGGCGTCCCGGACGGCGGCGTCCCGCGGGGTAGACTGGCCATGATCAGCAGGGCTCTCGCGCACGCGCGCGCCGACGCCTGCGCAGCACTCCGCGGAGGGACCCCCGCCTCGTGACGAGCACCGGACCTGAGGGCGCGCCCGACCCCACCTGGGAGACCGACCCCACGGCCGCGCCGTCGGCCCCGGGCGCCCCCGCCCCGCACGGCCACCCCGCCCACGAGGGCGCCGCCACCGGCCCGGACGCGGGCGTCCAGGACCGCGAGCGGCTCGAGCGCGACGACGTCGCCGACGCCGAGCACGTCGCCCCCGTCAGCCAGGACGGCGAGGGCCTCGACCCCTCCACCCGCCCCGAGGAGGCCGCCTCCCTCGCCTCGCAGGTGAAGGAGGGCAGCTACGGCGCCGACGCCATCACCGTCCTCGAGGGCCTCGAGGCCGTCCGCAAGCGCCCCGGCATGTACATCGGCTCCACCGGCGAGCGCGGCCTGCACCACCTCGTCTACGAGGTCGTCGACAATGCCGTCGACGAGGCGCTCGCCGGCTACTGCTCCCACATCGAGGTCGCCCTGCGCGCCGACGGCGGCGTCTCGGTCACCGACGACGGCCGCGGCATCCCCGTCGACGTCCACGCCACCGAGGGTCGCTCGGCCGTCGAGGTCGTCCTCACCGTGCTCCACGCCGGCGGCAAGTTCGGCGGCGGCGGGTACGCCGTCTCCGGCGGCCTGCACGGCGTCGGCGTCTCCGTCGTCAACGCCCTCTCCGAGCGCCTCGACGTCGCCGTCCGCCGCCAGGGGCACGTGTGGCGCCAGAGCTACCGCCTCGGCGTCCCGCAGGCGCCCCTCGAGCGCGGCGAGGAGACCGACGAGACCGGCACGACCGTCGTCTTCTGGCCGAGCGACGAGGTCTTCGAGACCACCGTCTTCGACTACGAGACGCTGCGCGGCCGCTTCCAGCAGATGGCCTTCCTCAACAAGGGCCTGACCATCAGCCTCGCCGACGAGCGCGACGGCGGGGGCGCCGCCGAGGGCGAGGAGGCCGGCGAGACCGGCCCCGACGCGCCCAGCGGCGCCGAGGGCGCCGACGTCGCCGACGACGGCGCCCGCCGCGGCGTCACCTACCGCTACGACGGCGGCCTCGTCGACTACGTCACCCACCTCAACGCCTCGAAGAAGGTCGACGTCGTCCACGACGAGGTCATCTCCTTCGAGAGCGAGGACGCCGATCGCCAGATCGACGTCGAGATCGCCATGCAGTGGACGGGCGCCTACTCCGAGAGCGTCCACACCTACGCCAACACCATCAACACCCACGAGGGCGGCACCCACGAGGAGGGCTTCCGCTCCGCGCTGACCTCGCTCGTCAACCGCTACGCGCGCACGAAGAACCTGCTGCGCGAGAAGGACGACAACCTCACCGGCGACGACATCCGCGAGGGCCTCACCGCCGTCATCTCCGTCAAGCTCGGCGAGCCCCAGTTCGAGGGCCAGACGAAGACGAAGCTCGGCAACACCATCGCCCGCACCTTCGTCCAGCAGGTGGTCAACACCGAGCTCGGCGACTGGCTCGAGCGCAACCCCTCCGCCGCCCGCGAGGTCATCCGCAAGTCCATCCAGGCCTCCGCCGCCCGCATGGCCGCCCGCAAGGCCCGCGAGGCCACCCGCCGCAAGGGCCTGCTGGAGTCCGGGGGCATGCCCGGCAAGCTCCGCGACTGCCAGAGCAAGGACCCGGCCCGCTCGGAGATCTTCGTCGTCGAGGGCGACTCCGCCGGCGGCTCCGCCGTCCGCGGTCGCAACCCCGAGACCCAGGCGATCCTCCCCATCCGCGGCAAGATCCTCAACGTCGAGAAGGCCCGCCTCGACCGCGCGCTCGGCAACAAGGAGGTCCAGGCCCTCATCACGGCCTTCGGCACCGGCATCGGCGAGGACTTCGACATCGCCAAGCTCCGCTACCACAAGGTCGTCCTCATGGCCGACGCCGACGTCGACGGCCAGCACATCGCGACCCTCCTGCTGACCCTCCTCTTCCGCTACATGCGGCCCCTCATCGAGGGCGGCCACGTCTACCTCGCCCAGCCCCCGCTCTACCGCCTCAAGTGGACCCAGGGCGAGCACCAGTACGTCTACTCCGACCGCGAGCGCGACGCCATGATGAAGGAGGGCACCGCCGCCGGCCGCCGCCTCCCCAAGGACAACGGCGTCCAGCGCTACAAGGGCCTCGGCGAGATGGACTACTCCGAGCTCTGGGACACGACGATGGACCCCGACACCCGCACCCTCCGCCAGGTCACCATCGGCGAGGCCGCGGGCGCGGACGAGATCTTCTCCGTCCTCATGGGGGAGGACGTCGAGTCGCGCCGCTCCTTCATCCAGCGCAACGCCAAGGACGTCCGCTTCCTGGACATCTGATCGTGGCGTCGGTGATCCACGTGGAACGTCGCTGCGCGGTCGGGTTCTTCGCGGCTGGGGGCGCTGGGGGCCGGACCCGTCAGGGGCACTGGCTACGCACCCGCGCTGGGCTGCTGCCCAGCACGGATGCTCGCCTGACGTGCCCCCGACGGGTCCGGCCCCCAGCGCTCGCGCATGTCACCCGGCCGCAGGTGACCTTCCTCGTGGCTCCGGCGCCGCGGTCGGGTGTCCGGGCGCGAACGTCGGCGGCGGGCGGGAGCCGGAGCGGCCGGCTCGCCGAGAGCGGTCGCGACGCGACCACGGGGGTGGTGACCTCCCCGCGCGCGAGGGGGGTGCCTCGGGGGAGGCACGTCAGGCGAGCACGCGGGCTGGGCGGCAGCCCAGACCGAGTGCGTAGCCAGTGCCTCCCGCGAGGCAGCCGCCTCGCGCCCCCGGCCACGACGGCGGTGCGCACCCCGCAGCCGGCCACGACGCACCCGGCCACGACGACGGCGACCTCAGCAGCAGCACAGACCACGACGGTGCCCCAGCACGTGCACCGCCTCCTCGACGAAGGACTGACGTGAGCGAGACGACGCCCCCGGGCCCGGAGACCGACCGCATCGAGCCGGTCGACCTGCAGCTCGAGATGCAGCGCAGCTACCTCGACTACGCGATGAGCGTGATCGTCGGGCGCGCGCTGCCCGAGGTGCGGGACGGGCTGAAGCCCGTGCACCGGCGGGTGCTCTACGCCATGTACGACGGCGGGTACCGGCCCGACCGCGGGTTCAACAAGTGCAGCCGCGTGGTCGGCGACGTCATGGGGCAGTACCACCCCCACGGCGACAGCTCGATCTACGACACCCTCGTGCGGCTCGCGCAGGACTGGACGCTGCGGTACCCGCTCGTGCAGGGGCAGGGGAACTTCGGGTCGCCCGGCAACGACCCGGCCGCGGCGATGCGGTACACGGAGTGCCGCCTGGCGCCGCTGGCCATGGAGATGGTCCGCGACATCGACCAGGACACGGTCGACATGGGCCCGAACTACGACGGGCGCACCGAGGAGCCGGTGATCCTGCCGAGCCGGTTCCCCAACCTGCTCGTCAACGGCAGCGCCGGCATCGCCGTCGGCATGGCGACGAACATCCCGCCGCACAACCTCCGCGAGGTCGGGGCGGGCGTGCAGTGGTTCCTCGAGAACCCCACGGCGAGCCGCGAGGAGCTGCTCGAGGCGCTCGTCGAGCGCATCAAGGGCCCCGACTTCCCGACGGGCGCGCTCATCACGGGGCGCCGGGGCATCGAGGACGCCTACCGCACCGGGCGCGGGTCCATCACGATGCGGGCGGTCGTCGAGGTCGAGGAGATCGCCGGGCGCACGTGCCTCGTCGTCAAGGCGCTCCCCTACCAGGTCAACCCCGACGACCTGGCGCAGAAGATCGCCGAGCTCGTCCGGGACGGGCGGATGGCCGGCATCGCCGACATCCGCGACGAGACGTCGGGCCGCACCGGCCAGCGGCTCGTCATCGTGCTCAAGCGCGACGCCGTCGCCAAGGTCGTCCTCAACAACCTCTACAAGCACACGGCGCTGCAGCAGAGCTTCGGCGCCAACATGCTGGCGCTCGTCGACGGGGTGCCGCGCACGCTCTCGCTCGACGGCTTCGTGCGGCACTGGGTGGACCACCAGATCGAGGTCATCGTCCGGCGCACCCGCTACCGGCTGCGGCAGGCCGAGGAGCGGGCCCACATCCTGCGCGGGCTCGTCAAGGCGCTCGACGCGCTCGACGAGGTGATCGCCCTCATCCGGGCGGCGGCGACGGTGGAGGTCGCGCGCGACGGGCTCATCGAGCTGCTCGACATCGACGAGCTGCAGGCCCGCGCCATCCTCGACATGCAGCTGCGGCGCCTCGCGGCCCTGGAGCGGCAGCGGATCGTCGACGACCTCGCGGCGCTCGAGCTCCAGATCGCCGAGTTCCGGGCGATCCTCGAGAGCCCGCAGCGCCAGCGCGACATCGTCTCCGCGGAGCTCGCCGAGATCATCGACAAGTACGGCGACGACCGGCGCACCGAGATCATCCCCTTCGACGGGGACATGTCGGCCGAGGACCTCATCCCCGAGGAGGAGGTCGTCGTCACGATCACGCGCGGCGGGTACGCCAAGCGCACGCGCACCGACGCCTACCGCTCGCAGCGGCGCGGCGGCAAGGGCGTGCGCGGGACGGCGCTGCGGGGCGACGACGTCGTCGAGCACTTCTTCACGACGACGACGCACCACTGGCTGCTGTTCTTCACCAACCTCGGCCGCGTGTACCGCGCCAAGGCGCACGAGCTGCCCGAGGGCTCGCGCGACGGGCGGGGCCAGCACGTGGCCAACCTGCTCGCCTTCGCGCCCGGCGAGCAGATCGCGCAGGTGCTCGACATCCGCGACTACGAGCAGGCCCCCTACCTCGTGCTCGCCACGCGGCGGGGGCTCGTCAAGAAGAGCCGCCTGTCCGACTACGACTCCCCGCGCGCCGGCGGCCTCATCGCGATCAACCTCCGCGGGGCGCAGACGGCGGAGCTGGACGTCGCGGCCGACGGCGACCCCGAGGCCGACGGCGAGCCGGCGGCGGCGGTCGCGGTCGGCGGGGACGAGCTCGTCTCGGCCGTCCTGGTCGAGGCGACCGACGACCTGCTCCTCGTCTCCCGCAAGGGGCAGTCGCTGCGCTTCACGGCGACCGACGAGGCGCTGCGGCCGATGGGCCGGGCGACGTCCGGCGTCACGGGCATGCGCTTCCGGGAGGACGACGACCTGCTGGCGCTCGGCGTCGTCCCCGAGGGCAGCCGGCGCGAGGTCTTCGTCGTCGTCGAGAACGGCACGGCCAAGCGGACGCCCGTGGACGCCTACCGGGTCCAGGGCCGCGGCGGGTACGGCATCAAGGTGGCCCGGCTGGCCGAGCGCGGTGGCGACCTCGTGGGGGCGCTGCTCGTCGAGGACGGCGACGAGGTCCTCGTCGTCATGGGCCGGGGGCGCATCGTGCGCAGCCGGGTCGACGAGGTGCGCCCGACCGGGCGCGACACGACGGGCGTCCGCTTCGCGACGCCGGACGACGGTGACGCGATCATCGCCGTCGCCCGCAACGCCGAGCGGGTCATCGAGGACGAGGTCGCGGCGGCCGACGCCGAGGGCGTGGCGCCGTCCGACGGCGCGTCCACGGGAGGGTCACAGGTCGGCGACACCGGGGGCGCCGCGCGCGGGGACGCCGGTGCGGCCGGTGGCGATGGCGTAGCGTCCGCCGTCGAGGCAGGCCCTGGCGGCGGGACCGACGACGACGCCGCGCGCGACGTCGACGGTGGCGCCGGGGACGACGGGGCGGACGACGACCGAGGGAGTGGCGCGTGAGCGCGAGCGAGGCGCGGACCCAGCAGTCGACCGCCGGGGGTGCTCGCGCGGCGTCCGCGGAGCGCAGCGCCGACGCCGGCGAGCAGCGCCGGCCGGGCGAGGCCCGGCCGGGCCAGCAGCGCCCCGCGGGTGCCGCGGGCGCCACCACGGCGGAGGGGCGTCGCGCCGGCGCCCCCGCGGGCAGCACCCAGCGGCGCGTGCGGCTGAGCGTCTCCCGCATCGACCCGTGGTCGGTGCTCAAGCTCTCCTTCCTCCTGTCGGTGGTCATCGGCATCGCCGTCGTCGTGGCCGCGGCGGCCCTGTGGACGGTGCTCGACGCGGTCGGGGTCTACGACAGCGTCAACAACGTCATCGGTGACTTCACGGGGACGGGCAGCGTCGACGTCACGACGTACGTGGGCTTCTCGCAGGTCGTCTCGGCCGCCACCGTGCTGGCCGTCGTCGACGTCGTGCTCCTCACGGCGCTCGCCACCCTGGGCGCGGTCGTCTACAACGTGGCCTCCGCGCTCGTCGGCGGCCTGCGCGTCACGCTGACCGACGACTGACGCCGACCGACCGGGGTGGGGCGCCCGCCGTTCGCGCCTGCCCCTGGTGCTGGGGTAACCTCCCCGCTGCACGGCGCGACCGCCTCCGGGTGGTGGCGCCGCGGCGTCCCGGGCCTATAGCTCAGTCGGTTAGAGCGCTTCCCTGATAAGGAAGAGGCCAGAGGTTCAAGTCCTCTTAGGCCCACCGCTGGCGCCCCTGCGCCGGTCGCCCCCGGGGGCGTGGCGCAACTGGTAGCGCACCTGCTTTGCAAGCAGGGGGTTAGGGGTTCGAGTCCCCTCGCCTCCACCCCGAGCCCTCGAGGGCTGCCCGACGAGAGCCCCGGACCCCCGCGGTCCGGGGCTCTCGTCGTCCCGCCCCCGCCTCCCCACCGTGCCGGCCCGCGTCCGTCTCCGCGTCCGCCGACCGTTCCCCCCCGACGGCGACGTGTGGCCATGTCGCCCCCGGAAGGCGCCCTCGGAGGGCGACATGGCCACACGTCGCCCTGCCCGCGTGGTCGGAGGGGCGACATGGCCACACGTCGCCGTCAGGGTCGGCGGGGTGGAGCGACGGGGCCGCACGTCGCCCGGGGGCGGACGCACGACGGCCCGCCCCCGGTCGGGAGCGGGCCGTCGGTCGGGCCGGAGCCGAGGGTCAGGACGAGCTGCCGCCCTGCTTCTCCTCGGCCTTCGCCTGGCCCTTGTCGATGTTCTGCTGCGCCATGCCGGACGCCTTGTCGGCGCCCTCCTTCACGGAGTTCGCGCTCTTGTCCGCCGCGCTCTTGGCCTGGTCGGCGGCCTTGTCGGCCGCCTCCTTCACCGAGGCGGTGGCGGACGCCGTCGCGGAGCGGGCCGTGTCACCGGCGTCGGCCGGGGACGTCGAGCCGCTCGTCGACGTGGTGGTCGTCGCGCCGCCCGGTGCGCCGGAGTAGGCCGAGCCGCCGGTGCTCGCGGCCCACGGGTCCTGCGAGGGCTGCGAGGAGCGCCACGCGGCGTAGGCCGCGCCGCCGGCCGCGCCCAGGACGCCGAGGACGAGGAGGACCTTGCCGACCCCGCCGCTGCGCTGGTTCCGCTTGGCCTTCTTCTCGACCTTCTTCAGCGACTTCTGCTGCTTCTTCAGCGAGCCCTTGACGGGCTTGTAGGCCTCGTCGACCTTGTCCGACGCCGCGCCGGCGGCGGCGTTGAGGGACTCGACGATGCGGGGCAGCAGGTCGTCGACGAGCTTGTCGTGCGCGGCGTCGACCGCCGGCACGAGCCCGCCGGCCGCCGCGGCCACGCGCGGCGCCGTCACCTCGAGGCTCCGGTCGCGGGCGCGCTCGTAGTGGGGCGTCGCCCAGTCGCGGGCCGCGCCCGCGTACTGCGTGGCGCTCTTGCGCGCGGAGTCGGCCGCCGGGCCGACGCGGTCCTTGAGCGCGGCCGTCTGGTCGCGCAGCTGCTTGGCCGCCTTCTCGCTGCGGGTCTTCGTCCCGAAGTGCACGCGGTCCTCCTTGCGGGTCAGGGCCTCCGCCGTGGGCCGGCGGGGGCAGGTGGCTGCGGTGGTGCGCGGGCCGTGCGGGCGCCGGCCGCTGGTGCTCGAGTCGGTCCTGTCCGGCCGCCGCCGCGGACGGCGGACGTGTCGGTGGATCATCCTGCCCTCCTCGCGGCCCGCGCGCCGCTCGGGGACGGCGATCGTCGCGCGCCAGCCCCCGTGGGAGGATCGCCGCATGTTCGCGACCCTGCACACGTCCGTCGGCGACATCCGCGTCGAGCTCTACGAGGACCGCGCCCCGAAGACCGTCAAGAACTTCGTGGGCCTGGCCACCGGGGAGCAGGAGTGGAGCGACCCCCGCACGGGGAAGCCGTCCTCCGAGCCCCTGTACTCCGACGTCGTCTTCCACCGCATCATCAGCGGCTTCATGATCCAGGGCGGCGACCCGCTGGGCACCGGCACCGGCGGCCCCGGCTACACCTTCGACGACGAGATCCACCCGGGCCTCGACTTCACCCAGCCGTACGTCCTCGCCATGGCCAACGCGGGCACCCGCGGCGGCAAGGGCACCAACGGCTCGCAGTTCTTCATCACCCTGGCGCCCACGACGTGGCTGCAGGGCAAGCACACGATCTTCGGCGCCGTCGCCGACGACGAGTCCCGCGCCGTCGTGGACGCCCTGGGCGCCGTGCCCACCGGCGCCGGCGACCGCCCGCGCGAGGACGTCGTCCTGCGCAGCGTCGAGGTCGAGCGCTCCGCGTGAGCACCGCCGGTCCCGGCTCGCCGGGTGCGCCCGGCGAGCCGGACCGGCCCGGCGCGGGCGACCGGCACGGCCCCGGCGGTGACGCCGGGGTACCCGTCTGCCCCCGCCACCCCGACCGCGAGTCCTACGTCCGCTGCCAGCGCTGCGGGCGCCCGACCTGCCCGGAATGCCAGCGCGAGGCCCCGGTCGGCGTCCAGTGCGTCGACTGCGTCGCGCAGGCCCGGCGCGAGGCCCCCACCGTGCGCACCGCCCTCGGGGGGCGGGCCCGCGGCGGCCGCCCCGTCGTCACGCTCACGCTCATCGGCGCGTGCGTGGCGATGTACGTCCTGCAGGTCGCCAGCCGTGGCGTCGTCACGAACTACCTGGCCTTCTTCCCGCCGGTCGCGGGCGCCGAGCCCTGGCGCTACCTCACCTCGGCGTTCCTCCACTCCCAGGGCGGCCTGCTGCCGCTGCACCTGCTGCTCAACATGTACGTGCTCTACGTCGTCGGTCCCCCGCTCGAGCAGCTGCTCGGCCGCGCCCGCTTCCTCGGGCTGTACCTGCTGAGCGCCCTCGGCGGGTCGGTGGCGTTCCAGCTCGTGTGGGCCGTCTTCGACACGCCGACGAACTACGCCGTCGGCGCCTCGGGGGCCGTCTTCGGCCTCTTCGGCGCGCTGCTCGTCGTGCAGCGCCGCATGCGCGTGCCGGTCGGGCAGATCGGCGTGGTCCTCGGCATCAACCTCGTGCTGTCCTTCGTCATCCCCGGCATCGCCTGGGAGGCCCACCTCGGGGGCCTGGCGACCGGTGCCGCGGCCGCCGCCCTGCTCGTGCGCGCCCCGCGCCGGCCCGCCGCCCAGGCCGCCGGCCTGGTCGGCCTGGCGGTCCTGTGGGTGGCCCTCGCCGTCGTCGCGACCCTCCTGCGCGGCTGACAGGGCCTCCGGGCTCCCGGACGCACCCCGTCCACAGGCGTCGTCCCCACCCTGGGGACGGCTCGTCGCCGGTGTCGGCTCGGTCACGACGGCGCCGGCAGCCGTGACGCCCGGAAGAGCGCGGCGCGAGGCTCCGCCCGACGGTCCAGACGCCGGGCCCGACCCCCTCCACGACGGAGGTGCCCGTGGCCGGCGCAGCCCGCATCACGGTGGTCCTCGAGCCCTCCACCGGCTCGCCCGCCCTCCGCGTCGACGGGGTCCTGCCCGACGGCGCGGCCGACGAGCTGCGGTCGCTGCTGCGACGGGCCGCCGACGTCGGCGGTCCGTGCGTGCGGCTGGACCTCGCCGGCTGCGACCGCGTCGACCCCGCCGTGCGCCGGTGCCTCGCCGAGGAGGCGCGTCGCCTGCGTCGGCGCGGCGGGCGGCTGGTGTGCCCCGACCTGCCCGCCCTCGCCGCCTCGCCGAGGACCGCGGCCCCGCCGGCGTCGAGGGTGCCGCCGACCTCCCGTGACCCGTCGACCGGAGCCTCGGGAGCGGACCTGTGCACGGCCACCTGTGGACGACCGGGCAGTTCTCCACACTGTGGAGAACTCCTGGGGACGAAGCACACGCGTGTGGTTCCGCTGCTCAGCGGTCTGGGTCGCACCAGGGCCGCGGCCGTGCGGAGCGGGCCGGGGCCCCGCTGTCCACCGAGCGGCTCAGCGCCAGCGGGTCGTCATGAGGAAGCCGACGAGGACGATTGCGAAGCCGGCCACGAGGTTCCAGCTGCCGATGCCGGGCACGGGGAAACGGTTCTCGGTGACGTACCAGACGACGATCCAGGCGAGGCCCAGGACCATGAGGCCGAGCATCACCGGCACGTACCAGCGCGGGTTGGGGGCGGCGGGGCGCGCCGTCCGCGTGCCCCCCACGGGGCCGTCCGGGGTGCGCGCGGCCGCGCCCTCGGGGCTCCGGGGGGCGCTCTTTCGACGTCGTCGGCCTCGGGACTCCGGCATCGGGGGCTCCTGCGGTCGGGTGCGGTGGCGTGCTCGCCCCCCGCGTCCGCGCCCGGTGGCGGAGGTCGCCTCCCGCGGCGCCCGGCGCGGGCGGCGGAGCGGTGCGTAGCCTAGTGGCCGTGGGGGAGAGGGCACGGGAGGGACGGCGCTGGGGCTCTCGTGCGCGCTCGCACGCGGGCACCGCGGCCGTGACGGCGGTGCTGTGCCTCGCGGGCCTGCTGTTCGCGACGAGCGCCGACACCGCCGACGGCACCGACCTGCGCCAGGAGGACGAGGACCTGCGCGCCGTCGTCGCCGACGAGTCCCACCGGGTCGCCGTGCTCGAGGAGCGGGTCTCGGCGCTGCGCGCCGGCGTGGAGGAGCTCTCGGGCGACGAGGCGCCGGGGGCCGGGTCCGCCGCGGCGGACGCCCTCGCCGTCGCGAGCCAGACGGCCCCGGCGGCCGGGGAGGGCCTCGTCGTCGTCCTCGCCGACGCGCCCCGCGAGACCTCCCTGGCCCCCGGCTACGCCCTGCAGGACACCGTCGTCCACTCCCAGGACGTGCAGGCCGTGGTCAACGCCCTGTGGCAGGGCGGCGCCGAGGCCATGGGCGTCATGGACCAGCGCGTCATCGCCACGACGGCGGTGCGCTGCGTCGGCAGCACCCTGCGCGTCCAGGGCCGCTACTACCCGCCGCCGTACCGCATCGAGGCCGTCGGCGACCCCGAGGAGCTGCGCGCCGCCCTGGAGTCCTCCGCGCAGGTCCAGCTGTACCGGGCGGCCGCGCGCGACCTCGGCCTCGTCTACGACGTCTCCGAGGACGACCTCGAGCTGCCGGCCTACGGCGGCTCGCTGCGCATGTCCTACGCGAGCGTGCCGCCCAGCGCCTGACCCGCCGTCGCGTCGTCGGGCCTGCTCCAGCGGGCGACCCGGCGTGCCGATGCCCCGGTGAGGACGGCGCCCCGCACGGGCTCCCGTCCGACCACGGACGGCGAGGAGGGTGCGCGTGGCGGCAGCGGTGGTCGTGGTGGGGGCGGCGCAGCGGGAGCGGCCGTCGGCCCCGGCCGTCGTCGCCTCGCTCCTCGGCGAGCTGCTCGTCACCGCCGGCGTCCTCGTCCTGCTCTTCACCGCCTGGCAGCTGTGGTGGACCGACGTCGTCGCCGACCGCGAGCAGGCGGTCACGACGGCGGCGCTCGTCGACGACTGGCGCAGCCTCGCCGACGGGCGCCCCGTCGCCGCGGCGTCCGCCGTCCCGCCCGCGCTCGCCGACCCCGCCCCGGGCGCCCCCTTCGCCCTCGTCCACGTGCCCCGCTTCGGCCCGGACTGGGACCCCCGCCCGGTCGTGGAGGGCACGTCCGTCGACGACCTCCAGGCGGGCGTCGGCCACTACCCGGGGACGGCGCTGCCCGGCGAGGTCGGCAACGTGGCGCTGGCCGGGCACCGCAACACCTACGGCCGGCCCTTCCACGAGATCGCCGAGCTGCGCCCCGGCGACCCCGTGGTGCTCGAGACGGCGGAGGGCTGGTTCGTCTACCGCGCCACGACGGCCGAGGTCGTGCCGCCCTCGCGGGTCGAGGTCGTCGCGCCCGTGCCCGGCGACCCGTCGGCCGTCCCCGTCGAGAGGCTCCTCACCATGACCGCCTGCCACCCGATCGGGTCGGCCCGGGAGCGCTACGTGCAGCACGCCGCCCTCGACCGCTTCGTGCCCCGCGGCGCCGGCGCGCCGGCCGAGCTCGCCGGCGGGGCCGCGTGAGCGTCTACGGCGCCCTGTGGCGCCGCCTGCCAGGGCCCGCCGCCGTCCGCGCCCTCCTGGCGCTGGCGCTGGCGCTCGCCGTCGTCGCCGTCTGCTTCCGGTGGGTGTTCCCCGCGGTCGCGCCCTCCGTACCCTGGAACAGCGGGACGGTCGAGGTCGCTGCACCGAGGACCGCGCCCGCACCACCGGCAGCGCCTTCACCCGCAGCGCCTTCACCAGCAGCGCCTTCACCAGCAGCACAGCCCTCGTCCTAGCCGTCCTCGCCCCGCGCGCGGGCCGGCCGGGACGACCCGACACCGGACCCCGGAGCGCCCCGCATGAGCCCCTCCTCGCGCAGGATCCTCGTCGTCGACAACTACGACAGCTTCGTGTGGACCATCGTCGGGTACCTGCAGCAGCTGGGCGCCGAGTGCGAGGTCGTCCGCAACGACGAGGTCGGCGCGTCCGCGGTCGACGAGGTCGACGGCGTCCTCGTGTCGCCCGGGCCCGGCGCGCCCGCCGACGCGGGCTCGAGCCCGGAGCTCGTGCGGGCCTGCGCGGCGACGTCGACCCCCATGCTCGGGGTCTGCCTCGGCCACCAGGTGCTCGCGGAGGTGCACGGCGCCGTGGTCACCCACGCCGAGGAGCTCATGCACGGGCGCACGAGCGAGGTCCACCACGGCGGCCGGGGCGTCCTCGACGGCCTGCCGGCCCCCTTCACGGCCACGCGCTACCACTCCCTGGCCGTCGTCGACGCGACGGTCCCCGACGAGCTCGTCGTCACCGCCCGCACCCCGGGCGGCGTCGTCATGGCGCTGGAGCACCGGGACGCCCCCCTCTACGGCGTCCAGTTCCACCCCGAGTCGGTGCTGACGCAGGGGGGCCACCGCCTGCTCGCCAACTGGCTCGCGGTGTGCGGCGACGAGGGGGCGCCCGCCCGCTCGGAGGGCATGGCGCCGCTCGTGCGCCGGTAGGGCGGAGGGCCGCTCGTGCGCCGGTAGGGCGGAGGGCCGCTCGTGCGCCGGTAGGGCTCAGCCTCCCGGCGGGGTCTGCGTGGTCGTCGGCTCGGGCGTCGTCGGCTCCGGCGTGGTGGGCTCGGGCGTCGTCGGCTCCGGCGTGGTGGGCTCGGGGGTCGTCGGCTCCGGCTCGGTGGGCTCGGGCGTCGTGGGGGCCTCGGTCGGCGTCGGCGCGGGAGGCGTCGTCGGCGTGGGCGGCGGGGGCGTCGCCACGACGAGCACGACCGTGGAGCCCTGCGGCACGGGCCCGGCCCCGGGGTCCTGCCGCACGACCGTGCCCTCGGCCGCGTCGCTCTCGGTGAACTGGACGTCGGACTGCAGCTGCAATGCGCTGAGGGCCCGCTGCGCCTCCGTCTGCGGCAGCCCCCGGTAGTCGTCGATCTCCACGGTGCCGTCGGAGACGACGAGGTCGACCGCGGACCCCGGCGCGGCGCTCGCCCCGGACGACGGGTCGCTCGTGAGCACGACGCCCTCGGGGGCGCTCGGGTCGGGGCGGCGCTCGACGTCGCCGAGGCGCAGGCCCACCGCCGCGAGGTCGGAGGCCGCCTGCCCCTCCGTGCGCCCGGCGAGGTCGGGGACGGCGACGGCGGTGGGGCCGGTGGAGACGACGACGGTGACGGTGCTGCCGCGGGGGGCCGTCCCGCCGGCGGCCGGGTCCTGCTCGGCGACGCGCCCCTCGGACACCTCCTCCGACGGCGCCGACTCCTCCGCGTAGGCGAGCCCCGCCCGCTCGACCGCCGCCCGCGCGGCCTCGGCCGTGCTGCCGACGACGTCGGGGACGGTGGACGTGGGCGCCGGGTCCTCGCCGGTGAGGCGGGGCACGAGCACCGCCGCGAGCGCGACGAGGGCCAGGGCCACGAGGGCGGCGAGCACGACGACGGCGCGGCGGCCGCGGCCGCCCCCCTCCGTCGGCTCCTCGCCGTCCCCCAGCGGCACGGGGCCCAGCGGCACGGGACCGGGGGACGGCGGAGGGGGCGCCACCGGCGGGACGACGGTCGTGCTGGCCGCCGCCACGGCGGCCGGGCCGGCGACGTCGAGCCCGCGCGCGGCGTCCTCGAGGTCGCGCCGGAAGGTCTCGGCGTCGGGGTAGCGGTCCGCCGGCTCCTTGGCGAGCGCCCGCAGCACGACGCCGTCCAGGGCCGGGGGCAGCCCGGTGCGGTGGGCCGACGGCGGGTCGGGCGCCTCGCCGACGTGCTGGTAGGCCAGGGAGACCGCGGAGTCGCCCTGGAAGGGGGGCCGGCCCGTGAGCAGCTCGTAGAGCAGGCAGCCGGTCGAGTAGAGGTCGGTGCGGGCGTCCACCGGCCGGCCGCGCGCCTGCTCGGGCGAGAGGTACTGGGCCGTGCCGAGCACGACGGAGGTGTGCGTGGCCGTCGCGCCGGCGTCCGCGAGCGCCCGTGCGATGCCGAAGTCCATGACCTTGACCTGGCCCTCGGGCGTCAGCATGACGTTGGCGGGCTTGATGTCGCGGTGCACGATGCCGGCGCGGTGGCTGTAGGCGAGGGCGCCGAGGACGCCGGCGGTGACGGCGACGGCCGTCTCGAGGTCCACGCCGGGCTGCCCGGGGCGGGCGCCCTGCTCGTCGCGGTCGTCCGCCCACCCGTCGTCGTCGCCCCGCCCGTCGCCGGCCGAGGGGCGCTCGCCGGCGCTCGCGCCCGCAGGAGGGCGGTGCCGGTCGTGAGGGCGGTGCTGCTCGAGAGGGCGGTGCTGCTCGGGAGGGCGGTGCTGGTCGAGCAGGTCGCGGACGGTGGCGCCGCGGACGAGCTCCATGACGAGGAAGGGCGTGCTCGTGCCGCCGTCGCGCCCCGGCTCCTCGCCGACGTCGTGGACGCCGACCACGGCGGGGTGGTTGAGCGCGGCCACGGACCGCGCCTCGCGGCGGAAGCGCGCCAGCACCTCGCCGTCCTCCGCGAGGTCGCTGCGCAGCAGCTTGACGGCGACCTGGCGCCCGAGGAGGCGGTCGTGCGCCTCGTGGACGACCGCCATCCCGCCGCGGCCCAGGACGCGCCCCAGCTCGTAGCGCCCACCGAGGACGCGGGGCGTCCCGGTCGGCTCCGCGTCCAGTGACCCGGCCGTCCCGTCCGCTGCGGCCCCGGGGGACGGCGTCACGGGCAGCGCCGCGGTCGGCGGCCCCTCGTGCTCGCCCTCGACCGGACCTGTGCCCGGACCTGCACCAGGGCCCGTCCCCGGCGGGCGCCGGTCCTGGCCGCCCTCGCCGCTGCTCGTCACGGGCCGCCGACGCCGGCCCCGGCGCGCACCGGGGCGCCGCGCCCGGCGCCCGGCGCCGCAGGCTCCGCACCGCCGGGCGCCCGCTCCTCGCCGGCGCCCTGCGCCCCCTCGCGCGCCTGCGCGGCCACCTCCTGGCCCGCGGCGCCGGGACCGGAGGAGACCCGTTCGACCCCGGCGCCGTCGGCGGTCCCCTGCCCGTTGCCCTGGCCGTTGCCCTGCCCGTTGCCCTGCCCGGTGCCCTGGCCGTTCCCCTGCCCGTTGCCCGGGTCGTTCCCCTGCCCGGTGCCGCTGCCCTCGTCGGCGTCCTGGCCACCACCCTCGTCGGTGCCGCCGACCTGGCCGCCGGGAGGCGCAGCCCCGGCGTCCGTCGCCGTGCCGTCGTCCGCGGGCGTGGTCTCCGCGGGCTCCGGCGCCGGCGTCGTCTCCTCCGCGGTGGGCTGCGGCTCCGGGGTCGTCTCCTCGGGCTCGGGCTCGGGCTCCGGCGCCTGCGTCGTCTCCGGGGCCTCCGCGTAGGTGACGACGAGCTGCTGGTCGGTCGACAGGTCGCCCTCGGGGCTGACGTCGAGCACCGTGAGCGGGTCCTCCTCGCTCGTGGCCTGCGCCCGCGAGGTGACGCGGAAGCCGAGGTCCTGCAGCTCGCTCAGCACGTCGTCGAGGGGGCGTCCGACGTAGTCGTCCGCGTCGACCTCGACGGTCTCCTCGGTCTCCGTGGGCGAGGGGCTCGGCGTCGAGGCGCTGGGCGACGGCGACGTGGAGGGCACCGGGTCGGGCTCCGCGCCGTCGCCCTGCGCGAGCACGTACACGAGGCCGGCGAGGGCCCCGACGAGCAGCAGGACGAGCAGCACGACGAGCGGCGTGCGCGAGCGCCCGCCCCCGGAGGTGGGCTCCTGCTGCCCGGGCCGCGGGCCGGGCACGGGGGCCGCGGGCACCGGCGGGGTCACGGGGCCCTGGACGCGGGTGGCCGCCGTCGGGGCCTGCGCGGGCATCGCCGTGGTGGTCGCCGCGGCCGTCGCGCCCCCGAGCAGGCCGGCCGCGACGAGCGCCCGGTGCGCCCCGGCCTCGTCGCCGCGGCCGAGGGCCGCCGCCACGGCGGCCAGCTGGCTGCCGTCGCTGGGACGGCGCGTCGGGTCCTTGCGCAGACAGACCTCGACGAGCTCGCGGACGCCGTCCGGCACGTGGTCGGGCAGCGGCGGCGGCGCGTCGTTGACCTGCGCCATCGCCACGGCCACCTGCGAGTCGCCCGTGAAGGGCCGCTCGCCCGTGAGCATCTCGTGGGCCACCACCCCGAGGGCGTACACGTCGCTGGCGGGCAGCGCGGGCCGCCCCATCGCCTGCTCCGGCGCGAGGTACTGGGCGGTGCCCATGACCTGGCCGGTGCGCGTCAGCGGCGCCTGGTCGCCCGCCCGGGCGATGCCGAAGTCGGTGACCTTGACGTCGCCGTCCGGGGTGATGAGGAGGTTGCCCGGCTTGACGTCGCGGTGGACGACGCCGGCGGCGTGCGCCGCGCCCAGGCCCGAGGCGGCCTGGGCCATGACGCGCACGGCGCGCAGCGGGTCCATCGGCCCCTCGCGGGCGATGAGGTCGGACAGGGGCGCGCCGGGGACGAGCTCCATGACGAGGTAGGCCGAGCCCTCGACCTCGCCGTAGTCGTAGACGCCCGCGATGTTGGGGTGCGACAGCCCCGCCGAGTGCCGGGCCTCGGCGCGGAAGCGCTCGAGGAAGCCCGGGTCGCCGGTGAACTCCTCCTTGAGGATCTTCACCGCGACCTCGCGGCCGAGGACCTCGTCGCGCGCGGCCCACACCTCGCCCATGCCGCCGACCGCGACGCGGTCGACCAGCTCGTAGCGCCCCAGCACGTCACCCGCGGAGGGCCTCATCGTCCGATCACCGCTTCCACCACCTGGCGCGCGATCGGCGCCGCCGTCCGGCCGCCGGAGGCCTCGCTGCCGGCGTCACCACCGTTCTCCACGACCACCGCGACCGCGACCTGCGGGTCCTGCGCCGGGGCGAAGGCCGTGAACCACGCGTGCGGGTCCTCCGGGGAGCCGTCGCCGTCCGTGTCGCCGACCTCCGCCGTCCCCGACTTGCCGGCGACGTCGACCCCGCTGATCTGCGCCGCGGTGCCCGTCCCGTCCTGGACGACGAGCTCCATCATCTGCGTGAGGGCGGCGGCCGTGTCCTCCGACATGGCGCGCCCCAGCTCGCGGGGCTCCGGCGCGTCGACGACGGACAGGTCCTCGGCGTTGACCGAGGCGACCATCTGCGGCGCCATGAGCACGCCGTCGTTGGCGATCGCCGCGCTCACCATGGCGACCTGCAGCGGCGTCACGCGCACGCTCTCCTGGCCGATCGCCGCGAGGGCGCGCTGCGGCTCGTCGAGGTCCTCGGGGTAGGTGCTCGGCGTCACGCGCAGCGGCACCTGCAGGGCCCGGCCGAAGCCGAGCTCGGCCGCCTCGTCGGCGACGGCGCCGTCGGGCAGCGACAGGCCGAGGGAGCCGAAGGCGGTGTTGCACGAGATGCGCAGCGCGTCGGCGAGGGACACCTCGTCACCGGGTCCGCAGGCCTCGCCGCTGACGTTCGGCAGCGAGATCGTCGTCAGGGGCAGGGGCAGCTCGGCGGGGCCCGGCAGCACCGACTGGGGCGTGTAGTCGCCCGTCTCGAGGGCGGCCGCGGCCGTCACGAGCTTGAACACCGACCCCGGCGGGTACAGGTCGCCGGCGACGGCCCGGTTGACCAGCGGGTCGGCGTCGTCCTCGAGCAGCCGCGCGTACGCCTGGCGCACCTCCTCGGTGTCGAGGGAGGCCAGCTCGCCCGGGTCGTAGGACGGCGAGGAGACCATCGCCAGCACCCGGCCCGTGCTCGGCTCGAGCGCGACGACGGCGCCGCGCTGGTCGCCGAGGGCCTCCGCCGCGGCCTCCTGCACCTCGGGCTGCAGCGTCAGCTCGACGGAGGCGCCGGAGGGCTCGCGGCCGGTGACGAGGTCGGACAGGCGGCGGTAGAAGAGCTCGTCCGCCGTTCCCGCCAGCAGGGACCCGAGGGCGTCCTCGACCCCCGTGGCGCCGTAGACGACGGAGTAGAAGCCCGTGACGTGCGCCCACGTGGCGGCGGACGGGTCGCCGGGGTACGTGCGGCGGTAGGCGATGGGGCCCTCGGCCGGCACGGACTCGGCGAGGACCTCCCCCGTCGCGGCGGTGATGGGCCCGCGGTCGCGGCCGAGCTCGGCGAGCAGCGTCCGGGAGTTGCGCGGGTCGTCGCGCAGGTCCCCCGCGTCGACGAACTGCACCCAGGTGGCGCTGCCGAGCAGCAGGGCGAAGAGGAGGGCGACGACGAGGGAGAGGCGGCGCAGCGGGGTGTTCACACCGTCCTCACGATCTGCGTCTCGCTCGTCGCGGGCCCGGCGGGGGCCGGCGACGGCGTCGGCGCGGGGCGGCGCGCGGCGTCGGAGATGCGGAGCAGGAGGCCGATGATGATCCAGTTCGTCAGCAGGGAGGAGCCGCCGGCGGCGAGGAACGGCATGGTGAGGCCGGTGAGGGGGATGACCCGCAGGACGCCCCCGGCGACGACGAAGCACTGCAGCGCGACGGTGAAGGCGAGGCCGCCGGCGAGGAGCTTGCCGAAGCCGTCGCGCACGCCGATGGCCGTCCGCAGACCGCGCTCGACGAGGACGAGGTAGAGCGCCAGCACGGCGAAGAGCCCGGCGAGGCCCAGCTCCTCCCCGAGGCTCGCGAGCACGAAGTCGCTGTTGGCGAAGGGGACGATGTCGGGCCGGCCGCGTCCGAGACCCGTGCCCGTGAGGCCGCCGTTGGCGAGGCCGAACAGGCCTTGGACGAGCTGGTAGCTGCCGCCGGCGGCGCGGTCGTAGACCTCGGGGTCGAAGGGGTCGAGCCAGCCCGAGACGCGCTGCTGGACGTGGCCGAAGAGCTGGTAGGCGACGTAGGCGCCGCCCGCGAAGAGCACCAGGCCGATGGCGATCCAGCTGACCCGCTCCGTCGCCAGGTAGAGCACGGCGACGAAGAGCCCGAAGAAGAGCAGCGACGTGCCGAGGTCGCGCTGGAGGACGAGGACGCCGACGCTGCCGGCCCAGGCGACGAGGATCGGCCCGAGGTCGCGGCCCCGGGGCAGCCGCAGCCCGAGGACGCGGCGCCCGGCGAGGGAGAGCGTGTCGCGGGCCGTGACGAGGTAGCCGGCGAAGAAGACGGCCAGGGTGATCTTGGCGATCTCGCCGGGCTGGAAGGAGAGCGGGCCGACGCCGATCCAGATCCGCGCCCCGTTGATCGTGCGGCCGAGCACGGGCAGCAGCGGCAGGAGCAGCAGGACGAGGCTCGCCGCCATGGCGACGAAGGTGTAGCGGCGCAGGAGCCGGTGGTCGCGCAGCGCCACGACCACCGCGGTCGCCGCGACGACGCCGATGGCCGACCACAGCAGCTGCCGCGGCGCCTGCGCGGAGCCCTCGGCGAGGTCGAGCCGGTGGATGACGGCCAGCCCGAGGCCGTTGAGCGCGACCGCCACGGGCAGGAGCACCGGGTCGGCGTAGGGCGCGCGCCACCGCAGGACGCCGTGGACGACGAGCGCCAGCGCGGCGAGGCCCCCGCCGTACTGGGGCAGGCCCGCGCTCCACTCCCCGTCGACCCCGAGGCCGACCACGCCGTAGGCGAGCACGGCCACGCCGACGGCGAGGACGAGGAGCAGCAGCTCGGTGCCGCGGCGGCTGCGCGCGGCGTGCTGGGTGACGACGGCCACGGCTCAGCCCTCCCCGTCCAGGGCGGCGCAGCCCGCGGGCACGTCCTCGGCCCCGCCGTCCCCGGAGGCGGAGGCGTCCCCGTCCGCCGCTGTCGGCGTCGGGGCGGCGGTCGCCCCGGGGGCCGGTGCGGCGGTGGGTGCTCCGGTCGTCGGCGCTGCGGTGGGTGCGGTCGTCGGGGACGGCGTCGGCTCCGGCTCCGGGGACGGCGCGGGCTCCGGGGACGGCGCGGGGCACGCCTGGCCGAGCAGCGTCGCGACGACCCGGCGGGCCGCGGCGAGGTCGTCGACGGTGATGCCCTCGCTGACGGCGCCGCGGGAGACGGGGCGCAGGTCGGCGAGCTCGAGCCCGGCCTCCTCGACGACGGAGGACAGGCGGAGCGGGCCCACGTCCTGCGGCAGGCCGCGGAAGACGGCGACGCGGCCGTCGGCGTCGGCGCCCACGAAGTACTGGTCCTGGCTCCAGCGCCACGCGGCGAGGACGCCGGCGACGAGGACGGCGCCGGCGAGCACGCGGGGCCACGGGCCGCGACGGCGCCCGCCCCCGGCCGCGCCCGTGGCGCCGGCCGCCCCGCCGGGGCCGTCGTCCCCCGCGGGCGCCGGGCGGCCGAGGGCGGCCCCGCGGGCGGCGGGCGAGGTGGCGTCGCCGGTCGGGCGGGCGTGCTCGGCGGCGGCGGCGCCGACGACGGCCGTGTGGTCGGGCGGCGCCGTGGCCACGTCGACGACGTCGGCCACGACGACGGTGACGTTGTCGGAGCCGCCGCCGCGCAGCGCGAGCTGGACGAGGAGGTCGGCGCACTCGCCGACGTCGGGCACGCCCGCGAGCGCCTCGCGCAGCGTCGCGTGCCCGACCATCCCGGACAGGCCGTCCGAGCACAGGAGCCACCGGTCGCCGGTGCGCGCCTCGCGGACCGAGGTGTCGAGCTCCTGGCTGGAGTCGATGTCGCCGAGCACCCGCAGGAGCACCGACCGCTGCGGGTGGTGCTCGGCCTCCTCGGCGGTGATGCGGCCCTCGTCGACGAGGTGCTGGACGAACGTGTGGTCGTGGGTGACCTGGGCGAGCTCGCCGTCGCGGAGCACGTACGCGCGGCTGTCGCCGATGTGGGCCAGCGCCAGGCGGTCCCCGCTGCGCAGCAGCGCCGTGACGGTCGTGCCCATGCCGGCGAGGGCCGGCTCCTCCCGCACCCGCTCGGACAGGCGGGCGGAGGCCCGCCGCACGGCCTCCTCGAGGTGGCCCAGGGCGTCGGCGCCGTGGGACTCGCCCTCGAGCCGGCTCAGCTCGGCCACCGCGATGGAGGAGGCGACGTCTCCGCCGGCGTGCCCGCCCATGCCGTCGGCGACGACGAGCAGGTGCGGGCCCACGTAGGCCGAGTCCTGGTTCGAGGACCGGACGAGGCCGACGTCGGAGCGCGCGGCGTAGCGCAGGGCGGTGGCCACGCCGCTACCGCCGCAGCTCGAGGACGGTGCGGCCGATGCGCAGCTGGGCGCCCGCCTCGACCGGCGCGGGCGCGCCCAGCGGCTCCCGGCCGAGCAGCGTGCCGTTCGTCGAGCCCAGGTCCTCGACCCACCAGCGCCCGTCGCGCGGGAAGAGGCGCAGGTGGCGCCCCGAGGCGTAGTCGTCCTCGAGGACGAGCGAGCAGTCCGGGGAGCGGCCCACGAGGACGGGCGCGGAGCCGAGCGCGAGGCCCGTCCCCCGCAGCGGGCCCTCGACGACGACGACCTGCCGCGGCACGGTGCGGTCCTCCGGCGGCGGGGCCGGTCGGTCCTCGCGCGCCGCCCGCGGCGGGCGCCCCGGGGCGGCGGGCCGCCCCTCCGACGGGCGCGGGACGACGCGGGTGCCGAAGACGTCGCGCCGCAGGACGCCGACGACGGCGAGCACGAGCACCCACAGGAGCACGAGCAGCCCGAGGCGCAGGACGGTGTAGGTGAGCTCGCTCACCGGGCGGCCCCGATCGTCCCGGTGCCGTCGTCGTCCCGGCGGCGGGTGCGGTCGCGGCTGGAGAAGGTGATGCGGGTGCGCCCGATGCTCACCACGGCGCCGTCGACGAGGGGGCCGGCGTCGACCCGGCGGCCGTCGACGTAGGTGCCGTTGGTCGAGCCGAGGTCGCGCACGCTCGCCCGGCCGCCGTCGAGGCGGATCTCGACGTGGCGCCGGGAGACGCCCGGGTCGTCGACGACGACGTCGGACTCGCTGCCCCGCCCGATGACGGTGGAGCGCCCCGTGAGCTGGTAGCGCGTGCCGTCGACGTCGACGACGGGGTGCTCGGGCGTCGCCGTCGCCGCCGTGGCGGGGGCGATGGACCCCTTGACCCGTGCGCTGCGGACCGTGAAGACGCCGGTCTCGAGGTCCTCGTCGCGCTCGAACGCCACCGAGACGGGGCCGAGGAAGGAGTAGTGCTGGGTGCGGGCGTGCTCGGTGACGGCGTCGGCCAGCTCCTCGCCGAGGGCCTCGTCCCACGTGGCGATGCGCTCGTGGTCGGAGGGCCCCAGGGCCACGGTGAAGGCGTTGGGGACGAGCGTGCGCTCGCGGCTGAGGACCTGGGCTGAGGTGTCGGTCTCCCGGCGCAGGGCGCTCGCGAGCTCGACCGGCTGCACCTCGCTCTTGAAGGCACGGGCGAAGACGCCGTTGACGGCGCGCTCGATGCGCTTCTCGAAGCGGTCGAGGACTCCCACGCCGGCCTCCCTCCTGCCCGTCCGCCGCCGCACCTGCTCGGCGGCGATCGCCTGGCGCGCCACCCTAGCGACGACGTCCGACGGCACCGGGCGGCCACGCGGGGCGGCCCCGGGCGGCGGCGGGTCCGGACGGCGGCGGGTCCGCGGTCAGAGCCCCTGCGCGCGCTCGAGGGCGGCGTAGCGGCCGTCCGCGCCGAGCAGCTCCGCGCGGGGGCCGACCTCGCGGACCCGGCCGCCCTCGAGGACGACGATGCGGTCGGCGGCCCGCACGGTGGTGAGCCGGTGGGCCACGACGAGGGTCGTGCGACCCCGCATGAGGCGGCCCAGGGCCTCCTGGACGACGCCCTCGGCCTCCGGGTCGAGCGCGGACGTGGCCTCGTCGAGCAGGAGGAGGCGCGGGTCGCGCACGAGCGCCCGGGCGATGGCGAGGCGCTGGCGCTGGCCGCCGGACAGGCGGGCGCCGCGCTGGCCGACGACCGTGTCCCACCCTTGCGGGAGCGCGTCGACGAAGCCGTCGGCGCCTGCGTCGGCGAGCGCCCGCCGCACCCGCTCGTCGGGCACGTCGACGAGGCCGTAGGTGACGTTCTCGCGCACCGACCCCTCGAAGAGCACGGGCTCCTGCGGGACGACGGAGACGTGGCGGCGCACGGTGCGCAGGTCGAGCCCGGCGGCGTCGGCGCCGTCGACGAGCAGGCGGCCCGCCGTCGGGCGCACGAAGCCCAGCACGAGGTTGAGGACCGTCGACTTGCCCGAGCCCGACGGCCCGACGAAGGCGACGACCTCCCCGGGCCGGACCTCGAGGTCGACCGCGCAGAGCGCGTCCTCCTCGGCGCCGGGGTAGCGGTAGGAGACGCCCTCGAGCACGAGCCGGCCCTCGACGGCGTCGACGGCCCGCCGGCCCTCGTTGACCTCGAGGTCGGGCTCGGCGAGCACCTCGGCGATGGACCGGACCGACTCCAGGCCCCGGGCGCCCACGGGCAGGAGCATGAGCAGGCTCGTCATCGCGCCGGTGAGGAGTGCGAAGTAGGAGGAGAGCTGCACGACCTCGCCGGGGGTGATGGCGAGCAGCCCCGTGAGCGACGTCGACGCCGCGGCCACGAGGCAGACGACGCCGAGCAGCTGAAGGGACACCCACGACGCGGACGCGAAGCGGCCGTTGAGCATGTCGAGGCGGAACCCCGCCTCGCGCACGTCGAGCGCGCCCGTCGCGACGCGGTCGGCCGCGGTGCGCTCCAGCCCGTGGGCGCGCGTGATGGGCATGAGGACGGCCATCTCGCCCACGCGCGCGGAGAAGCGCTCGACCTCCTGGCGCAGGTCCTGGTTGCGCCGCCGCGAGCGGCGGCCGAGCACGTACCGCAGCCCCACGGCCAGCGGGATGGTGAGGGCGTACACCGGCAGGAACTGCGGCACGGCGACCGCCGTCATCACCACCGCGCCGACGACGACGAGCGCCGCCGACAGCAGCGGGTGGGCGACCTGGGCGAGCATGAGCTCGACGTTCTCGACGTCGTCGCACGTCCTTCGTCTGGACGACGGCGGCGCTGACGCGCGTGTGGAAGCCGATGGACAGGGTCTGCAGACGCTCGGTGAGGGCGTTGCGGAGGTCGGCGCCCACCGTGCGGACCGCGCCCATGTACCGCTGGGTGAACTGCACCATGCCGGGGTAGTTGACGGCGAGGGCCGCGAGCGCCACGGCGGTCCACAGCCACAGCTCGCGCAGGGGCCCGCCGGCCACGAGCACGTCGACGACCCGCCCGGTGACGACGGGCATGAGCCACACGGGCGTCTCCTTGACGGCCATGCAGGCGACGGCCGCGGCGACGCCCCGCCGGTGGGGCCGCAGGAGCCGCAGGGCCGAGCGCAGCGGACGCTCCCCGTCGAGGTCGGGCAGCGGTGCGCGGGAGGTCACGCGCCCATGGTCACACCGGAGGGCGGCCGATGGAAAGCGCTTGCACCGCCGTCGGCGCGCCGACCGTCGTCCCCAGGAGGACCGCCCGCCCGACCCTGGCCGCTCGACGTGGCCGCCCCCTCCCGCGCCGCGGGGCGCCCCCTCCGCGGCGGCGGGGGCGAGGGCGCCCGCGTGCTAGCGTTCACCCCGCTCGCGCGAGTGGCGGAACAGGCAGACGCGCACGGTTCAGGTCCGTGTGCCCGAGAGGGCGTGGGGGTTCGACTCCCCCCTCGCGCACCGCGAGCCAGCAGCCCCGGACCGGTGGTCCGGGGCTGCTGCCGTCCCGATGGGGGTGCCGCAGGTGCCCCGCCCCACCGGCCCTCGCCCGCCGCTCCGCCCGCCGCGCAGGTAGCGTCGACGGCCTCGCCGCCCCCGCGACCGCCCCCCGCCCGCTGCCCGAAGGAGCCCTCCGTGCCGCGCAGCCCGAGCCTCGGCGCGCCCGCCGGCGTCGGCGCGACCGTGGGCCCCGCGAGCGGCCAGGGTCTCCTCGTCGCGGCGCTCGAGGCCGTCGACCAGGCGGTGTGCGTCGCCGACGTCACGGCGCCCGACGAGCCGCTCGTGTACGTCAACCCCGCCTTCACGCGCACGACCGGCTACCCGGCGGCCGAGGCGCTCGGGCGCAACTGCCGCTTCCTCCAGGACGGTCTGGACGTCGGGGACGCGCCCGCCCGCATCCGCGCCCTGCTCGAGGCCGGGGCGTCCGGCGTCGTCACCCTGCCGAACCGGCGGGCGGACGGCGCGGTCTTCTCCAACGAGCTGTCGCTGTCCCCGCTGCGCGACGCCGAGGGGCGGGTCACCCACTACGTCGCCGTGCAGCGCGACGTCACGGCGCAGGTCGTGGCCGAGCGCGCCCGCGACGTGCTGCGCGCGGAGCAGGCCGAGATCGCCGACCAGCTCCAGCGCACCCTCGTGCCCGCGACGCTGCCGCAGCTGGCCGGGTACCGGACGGCGGTGCGCTACTCCCCGGCGACCCGGCCGGACGGGTCGCGCGGCGAGGTCAGCGGCGACGTCTACGACGTCCTGCCCCGTCCGGACGGCGGCTGGTACGCCTTCATCGGCGACGTCTCCGGCCGCGGTCCCCGGGCCGCGGCGACGACCGGGGTCCTGCGCTGGGCCCTGCGCGGGGCGGCGGCGGGCGAGCGGCGCCCGGGGCCGCTCCTGCGCGAGGTCGGCGGCGTCGTCCGCGACGCGATGGACGGCCGCTTCGCCACGCTGGCGCTCCTCGCCCTGCCCGCGGCGGACGGCCCGACCACGGACGGCTCGACGACGGACGGCCCCACCACCGACGGCCGGGGCCCGGCCGACGAGGTCGTCGTCGCGCTCGCCGGCCACCCGCGGCCCGTGCTGCTGCCCGCGGAGGGGCCGCCGCGTCTCGTCGGGCGCCACGGCTCGCTGCTGGGGCTGCTGCCCGAGGTCGTCGTCCACGAGGAGCGGGTGGCGCTGCGCCACGGCGACCAGCTCGTCCTCTACACCGACGGGGTCACCGAGGCGATGGACGGCTCCCGTCGCATGCTCGGCGAGGAGGGCCTCCTCGCCGCGCTCGACGCCCTCCCGCCCGCCGCCCGCCGCGGCCCGGGGACGGCGGGGCGCACGGCGGACGCCGTCCTCGCCGCCGTCGAGCGGCACACGGGGGGCGCGGGGTCGGACGACCTCACCCTCCTCGTCCTGGCCCGCGACGGCGACGGCTGACCCGCGGCGCCCTGCGCTCCTGACGACGCCGCCCCCGACGACCCCGCGTCCGGCGCTACGGTGAGCAAGCGCTTTCCGCCGTGTCGGCGGACGTGACGGCGACGAGGACGCGGAGGTCCGGCGATGGCGACGACGACGGCGGGGACGGCGGGGGCGGACGCCCCCGAGCCCCGGAGCGGTGAGCAGCGGGCCGACGGCCGGCGGACCGAGGGGGCTGCGCCGACGCGCGTCGCCGTCGTCGGCACCGGGGGCGTGTCGGGGCTGCACGCCGAGGCCGTCGCCGCCGCGGACGACCTGGTGCTCGTCGGCTGCGCCGACCCCGACGCTGGCCGCGTGGCCGACTTCGCGGGGCGCTGGGGGGCGCCGGTGGCCGCGGCGTCGCTCGCGGAGATGCTCGACCGGCTGCAGGAGGCGGGCGGCGTCGACGTCGTCGCCCTGTGCTCGCCGCCGTGGCTCCACGCCGAGCAGGCGGTGGCGTGCCTGGAGCGGGACGTGACGGCGCTGGTCGAGAAGCCGGTGGCCCTCTCCCTGGCCCAGCTCGACGAGGTCGCCGCCGCGGAGGCGGCCAGCCGCGGGTGGTGCGCGACCGTGGCGCAGCACCGCTTCGGCGGCCGGGCCGTAGGCGTGCGCGAGATGCTCCGCCGCGGCGACCTCGGCCGCGTGGACGTCGCCCTGTGCGAGACCCTCTGGTACCGGCCCGACGCCTACTTCGCCGTCCCCTGGCGCGGCCGGTGGGACTCCGAGGGCGGGGGGCCGACGACGGGCCACGGCATCCACCAGGTGGACCTGCTCCTGTCCCTCGCGGGCCCGTGGCGCTCGGTGACGGCGCGGGCGGCCCGCCGGGCGCGCCCGACGGAGACCGAGGACGTGTCCACGGCGACGGTGGAGCTGGAGGACGGCGGGCTCGCGGTCGTCGTCAGCTCGGTGCTCTGCGCGCGCGAGACGAGCCGGGTGCGCCTGGACTGCGAGCGCGGCACGGTCGAGCTGGAGCACCTCTACGGCTACGACGACGACGACTGGACCCTCACGCCGGCCCCCGGGCTGGCGCAGGAGCTGGCCCCGGCGTGGGCGGCCACGGCGGGCGGCGGCCCGTCGGGCCACGCCGCCCAGTACCGCGAGGTGCGCCGCGCCCTGCTCGAGGGCCGTCCGCCGCCCGTGACGACGGCGGACGCGCGCAGCACGCTCGAGCTGGCGGCCGCGCTCTACGCCTCGGCCGCCACGGGCGCCACCGTGGCCCGCGGCGAGGTGGACGCGTCCTCGCCCTTCCACGCGAGCATGCGGGGCGACGCCGAGCCGCGCTGGTCGACGGGCGGCTGACCCGGGCCTCCTCTCAGCCGGCCGGCTGCGCGGGGGCGAGCACAGCTGTCCCGGCGGGGAGGGCCTCGTCGGACGGCGCGGCGCCGTCGGACCACCGGTCGCCGCCCGCGCGCTTGGCGGCGTACATGGCGGCGTCGGCGCGGGCGAGCAGCGCCGCGGCGTCCTCGCCGGGGGCGGCGAGCGCGGTGCCGGCGCTGGCCGTCACGCGGTGGCGGCGCGCCGGCGGCGCGTAGGGGGCGCCCAGGGCGTCGACGACGCGCTGGGCCACGGCGGCGAGGTCGGCCTCCGCGGAGAGGTCGGGGCACACGACGACGAACTCGTCGCCGCCGAGTCGCGCCACCGTGTCGCCGGGTCGGACGACGGCGTCGAGGCGCCGCGCGGCCTCGCGCAGGACGGCGTCGCCGACGGCGTGGCCCTCGGCGTCGTTGACGTCCTTGAAGCCGTCGAGGTCGAGGTAGACGACGCCGACACGGGCCCCGTCGCGGGCGCCGCCGCCGACGAGGGCGTCCAGGCGCTCGGTGAGGACCCGGCGGTTCGGCGCCCCGGTGAGGGGGTCGTGCCGGGCGGCGTGGGCGAGCGCCCGCTCCGCCTCGTGGCGGGCCGTGAGGTCCTCGAGCAGCAGGACGGCCTCGCGGCGCCCGTCGCCCTGCCGCACGACCGAGGCGGTGCACGAGGCGCGCAGGCGCCGGCCGCCGGGGCCGAGGAGGCGGACGTCCACGCGCCGGGGCGGGGCGCCGTCGGCGAGCGCGTCGAGCTCGGCGGTGAGCAGGGGCAGGTCGGTCGGGTCGACGACGTCGGCGACGTCCTCGCCGGGCAGGTCGGTGCGCGCGAGCAGCCGCTCGAGGGCGGGGTTGGTGCGCAGCACGCAGCGGGGCCGCTCGTCGAGCGGCAGGACGAGCATGCCGAGGGGCGAGGCGTCGAGGGCCCGGCGGCACAGCCGCTCGCTCTCGGCGAGGGCCTGGGCGGCCTCGCGCTCGCGGGTGACGTCGTGGAGGGTCGCGACGGCGCCGTGGGCGCCCGCCGGGCCCGGCAGGGGGTGCGCGGTGACAACGACGCGACGCGCCGTCCCGTCGCTGCGGCGCAGGAGCAGCTCGGCGCCCGTGGTCCGGGCGCCGCGCAGGGCCCGCACGAGCGGCATCTCGTCCTCGGGGACCGGCGTCCCGTCGACGTGGAGCAGGGCGAAGGCGTCGTCCTGCGCCCGCCGCGAGGCGTCGGCGGGCACGCCCAGCAGGTCGCGCGCCGCCTCGTTGTCGAGGAGCACGCGCCCCGCGGCGTCGACGACGACGACGCCCTCCTGGGCGCTGGCGAGCACGCCGCCGAGGAGGTCGGCCTGCTCCTGCGCCCGCTCGCGGGCGCGGCGCTCGCGGGCGCCGGCGCGGAGGAGGTCGTCGCGGTGCAGGGCCAGGACGAGCGTGACGAAGGTGACGACGCCCACGAGAACCTGCGTCGTCGTCGCCTGCAGCCCCGTCGGCAGCGGCTGCGCGGGGCCGAGCCCGTGCGCGCTGAGGAGGACGACGGCGGTCGCGTCGGCGAGGACGATCGCCGCCGTCCACGTCGTCGGCAGGCGCAGCCCGGCCCAGACGGCGAGCGGGAGCACGGTGAGGCCGAGCAGGACGACGTCCTCGGTGAGGGCGCCGGCGGCGTGGACGGCGGCCAGGACCGTGACGACGGCCGCGGCCTCGAGGGCGGCGCCCCTGCCCGCGCGCCCGGTGGCCCCGGCCGCGGCGGCGCGCCGCGGCCCCCGGGCCCGGGAGCGGAGCAGGGCGGCGTCCGCGGCGGCGACCAGCCGCAGGCCGACGGCGAGGACGACGAAGGTGCTGACGGCGCCGCGCAGGCCCCAGGGCCACAGGACGAGGGGCAGGTGCTCGCCGTCGGCGGCGCTGATGACGCTGGGGCTGACGAGCGCCTGGACGAGCCCGCTCGCCGCCGACGCGGCCAGCACGGCCCCGAGGTCGGCGGGGCGCTCCAGGCGGGGGGCCCGCCCGGCGGCGGTCGGCGGCGTCAGCCGGCGCAGGACGAGGACCGTGACGAGCGAGGCGAGCAGCACCATGGCCCCGACGGCGAGGCCGCGCGCCGACGTCGCGCCCACCGCGGCGTAGGCGAGGACGGTCGTGCCGACGAGCAGCCCGGCGTCGCGGACGAGGCGGGACGGGCGCCCCCAGGAGCCCAGGAGCCACAGCGCCGCGACGCCGCCGGCCGGCCACGCCAGCTCGAGCAGCGCCGGGTGGGCCCGCGCGGCGCCCGCGAGCGCGCCGTAGACGACGAGGGCTCCCGCGGTCCGCAGCGCGTCGTCGCGCCGGTCGACGTCGACGTCGACCGACGCCTCGCGCCACCCCGCCGGACGAGCCATGTGCGCCACCCCCTCGCCGCGGGGCCGGTCCCCGCGCGGGGCCCGGGAGGGCCCCGCCGGTGCATCGGCACGCGCGGTGAGGACCTTGAGCGGCGGGTGCGACGGCTCCTCCGCCCGCCGCGGCGTCGTCCCCCGCCCGGCTCCGCCCCCGGCGGGTCGCGTGGACGCGCCCCGCCGCGCCTCCCC